>NZ_FNEM01000012.1 GCF_900100175.1 Ferrimonas sediminum | reverse complement strand
GGGGTTGAGGTCGACGTAGGCCATGCAGGCAAGCAGGGCCTGTTCATCCAGTAGTGCCTGAGATTTAAACCGCCCCTCCCAGAACCGGCCGGTGCACTCGTCCTCTTTGTTGGCTTCGCGGGCGATGTACTCGTTGAGAGAGCGCATAAACCAGCTTAAATCGGCCAGTCGGGTTCGGTACAGCTCCGCTTTGCGCTTCACCTGGTTCAGCTCAACTTGGGTCAGGTTGTCACGCTGGTCGTCATCGCAATAGCGGCGGGTCAGGTCGGTTCCGGCAAACACGCGGTGCCAGCGATGGAGCACTTCCAGGGTACTCCAGGCATTGGCCTTTGGTGCATCTACATGGAGCACCAGATGGGTGTGGTTGGTCATCACGGCAAAGGCGCAGATATCGATTGAAAAAGCGTCGCTTAGCGCCAGTAATCGTTTTTCGACCCAGTCGCGGCGGTGTTCATAGCTGATGCCGGTGTAGGTATCGACGCCGCAAAGGAAACTGCGGCGCACACAACGACTGACGCAGTGATAGAAAGGGGTATCTTGCAGCGATACCAGCTGTTTTCTGGCGGTGGGCATAGTCTCATCCTTGAAACTGATAAGAGTTCAGTGTAGCTGAAGGAGAGAGCGGTGCTATGGAGCGGCTTTCTAAGTACTGGCGGGTGTACAGGCTGGGGAAATTAAGATGGGTGTCTGCTTTAGCTGTTCGAAGTACTGGCGGGTGTAGAGGCTGGGGAAATTAAGTTGGGTGTCTGCTTTAGCTGCTAGCTGGGGTGTCTGCTTTAGATGGACTCGATGAGGTGTCTTCTTGAGAAGTGGAAGCGACTAAACATGGGTGTCTGTTTTAGGGGGAGTTCGAAAAGTGCGAAAGTGAGCGGGCGGGAGAGTGGCTGAGGTGTGGCGTCCATCTGCAGTGTGCAGTAGAAGTTGGTCGGTGTGAGAGGATTCGAACCTCCGACCCCTTCCTCCCGAAGGAAGTGCGCTACCAGGCTGCGCCACACACCGATCTAACCATTTGTCCTGTAACCAGTTTATTCCTGAATGCGCGGATGTCAAACCCGGCATTGGCGCAGCCTGTCGTGTCCTGTCGGTGCACGGCGCGATGAATCAGCGTGCTCCGATTTCGATGCCGGTATTGCCTGTGCTTACCAATGGCGAATGCCGGCAAAGGGCAGACCGGTCAACTCACACACCTCCTTTTTCCAGCTGCACAGATCGGTGCTGGTAAACTGGTTCAGGGCGCAGTGGCCACAGGCTCTGGCCATGATCTTCATCAGCTCGGTGGACGAGGTCAGGAAGCGGGCCAGCTGTGCCGGTCCGTTGTCAACGTCCAGCCGCTGCCGGAGCTTAGGGTCCTGGGTGGCGATGCCAGCCGGACATTGGTTGGTGTTGCAGATTCGGGCCCCGACGCAGCCGATGGACTGGATGGCGGCGTTGGCGATGGCCACGGCATCGGCCCCCATCGCCATGGCTTTGATGAAGTCCGGTGCGGTGCGCAGGCCGCCGGTGATGATCAGCGACACGTCACGGCCGCAGCGTTTATCCAGATGCCGCCGAGCCCGTGTCAGAGCCGCGAGTGTCGGTACCGAGATGTGGTCGCGGAACAGTTGGGGCGCCGCCCCGGTGCCGCCACCCCGTCCGTCGAGAATGATGTAATCGGCACCGGCCTGCAGGGCGAAGTCGATGTCGGCCTCGATGTGGTTGGCCGACAGCTTGAACCCCACCGGAATGCCGCCGCCGAGATCCCGAACCCGATCGGCGAAGCTGCGAAAGTCGTTCACTGACACCAGGTTGGCAAATGCCGCCGGAGAAATTGCTTCCTGGCCCGGCTTGAGTCCACGCACCTCGGCGATTTTTTCTGACACCTTATTGGCAGGCAGGTGGCCGCCAATGCCGGTCTTGGCGGCTTGACCGCCCTTGAAATGAAACGCCTGCACCCGTTTGATCTTGTCGTCGTGGTAGCCGAACTGGGCCGAGGCCATCTCATACAGGTAGCGACTGCAGGCCTGTTGCTCTTCATCCAGCATGCCGCCTTCGCCGGAACAGATGCCGGTGCCGGCCAGTTCCGCGCCCTTGGCCAGCGTCTCTTTGGCTTCCTGAGACAGGGAGCCAAAGCTCATGTCGCTGACAAACAGCGGCATCGACAGGACCAAGGGTTTGGCGGCCCTGGGGCCGATCACGGTGCGGCTGCTGATCGGGGTGTCGTCGCTCAGCGGCCTGGTCGCTAACTGGGCGGTCAGAATCTGAATGTCGTCCCAGTCCGGCAGTCGATGGCGCGGCACCCCCATGGCCACCATCTCACCGTGGCTGCCCTGCAGTCCCTCTCTGGCCAGTTGGTGGATGGCGGCTACCGTCGGCTCCTCTTTGGTGGCCTGGGCCTGGGGCCGCTCTGATGCCGGCGGCGCGGCCTCGTTACCGACGTCTTCGGCGCTAAGTTTCATGTGTGAGCCATCGCAAAAGGGTTGGTTGGCCGACTGTTTGCACCGGCACAGGTAGGCCTCGCTGTCCTTGTCGACTTTGAAGGCTTTGGGGGTCAGGCCGGTGCCCTGATGAGACCCATCGCAAAACGGTTGGGTGGCGGAGCGGCCACAGGCGCAAAAATAGTAGTCTTTGCCTGCTTCAAGGGTAACTTTTTTGGGACTGATGTCTGCAACTATCGGCTTACTCATTTTGGACCCTCGCGGTCTATCAAGGCAGTAGGCGTAGGTTTAACAACTAGGACAGGAGCCGAGCAAAAGCAAACGGCGCCGAAGCGCCGTGGTGGGTTTATGGGGGTGTGCGCCGGCGCTAAGTCTCAGTGACTCGCTGCCGGCCGGCAACTACATCATGGCGCCATTGACCGGGATCAGCGCGCCGGTGAGGTTGGGCCGTCCGGGGCGGGTCAGGTCGATCATCAGGCTGGCCAGCTGATCCGGAGCGATCCACTCGGCCGGGTCGACCTGTGGCATGGCGGCGCGGTTGACCTGAGTATCGATGATGGTGGGCAGCACCGCGTTGACCTGAATGCCATCGGCACCGGCTTCGGCGGCCAGGCTCTCCACCAGGCCATTGAGAGCCAGTTTGGAGGCCATGTAGGGGCCAAAACCGGCGCCGATGCTGCGGCGGGTGTCTCTGGCGGAGATGAACATCAGGTTGCCGCCACCGCCCCGTTTCATCGAGGCTAACAGTGGCCGCGCCAGGGTCCAGGCGGTGGTGAAGTTGGCCTGATGCAGCCGGGCGACCTCGTCGGCGGAAACCTGCTGCCAGGTGTTCCAGGAGTAGACGCCGCAGCAGTGATAGTGGGCGTCGATGCGCCCGCCAAGGTGCCGTTCGGCCTGGTTTACCAGCTGTTGGCACTGGGCCTGGTCGGTGAGGTCGCCGAGCAGCACCTGCACCTGATCCGGGTAGCGGCTTTCCAGCTCCCGGGCCCGGGCCTCGTCGCCGGGGCGACCAAAGCCGACAATTCGGGTGCCCTGTGCAACCAGCTGTTGTATCAGCGACTGGGCGGTCACGGAGAAACAGGCGGCCACGGTGGCGGTAGCGATGGTGGGGTGTGACATAAACACTCCGTTAGTGGGTAGGGGCTGCGATGCAGCGTCAGGCGGTCAGGACAATTTTGCCGACGGCCTGTCCGGATTGCAGATGACGATGGGCATCGGCGACCTGCCACAGGCTAAAGCGGCTGGGGTCAATCAGCGGCGTGACTTTGCCGGCGTCCACCAGTTCGGCCACTCGGCGCAGAATCTGACCGTGGTTGGCGCGGCCCTGGCCGTGAATCATCGGCAGCAGCATCAGCACACTGTGAAAGCTCAGGCTCTTGAGGGCGATGGGCAGCGGGTCGGCAATGGGCAGGGTAGTGGCCACGGCGCCGTTCAGGCGCACGGCCTCAAAGCTGTTGTTGATGTTGTCGCCGGCGATGGTGTCGAAGATGGCATCAAAGCCGCGATCGTCGGTGCAGCGCTTCACGTAGTCGGCAACCGATTCCTGGCTGACGTCGATAAGGTGATCGGCACCCAGGGTGGTGGCCTGCGCCAGTGTGGCTGGCCGGCAGGTGGCGGAGACGGTGGCACCCGCCTGTTTGGCCAGCTGAACGGCGATGTGGCCGACACCGCCGGTGGCGCCGTGGATCAACACCCGATCGGTGGCACCGATTTTGAGCTTTTCATGCAGCGCTTCCCAGGCGGTAATGGCCACCAGGGGCAGGGCGGCGGCCTCGGCCATGGACAGGCGTTGCGGTTTGTGGGCCATCAGATCGGCGTCCACCAGCATGTATTCGGCCAGGGCGCCGTTGATGCCGGCAATGCCGCCGGCGCAGCCATAGACGGCGTCGCCGATGGCAAAGCCGTCGACGCCTTCGCCCACCTCAACCACGGTGCCGGCGACGTCGCCGTGCAGAATCTCCGGCAGATTGGCCGACCAGGGGGTGTCGGCCGAGCGCAGCATGGTATCCAGCGGGTTGACGCTGGTGGCGGCGACCTTGACCAGCAGGTGACCGGCTTGGATGGCGGGAACGGGGCGCTCGGCCAGTTGCAGAACGTCGGCGTCGCCCAGGGCGGTGTGAATCATGGCTTTCATGGTGTTACTCCAAAGTGGTCTTGGTTGATGGGCCTTAGAATACTGGTTTGCGCATTGGGAAAAGAATGCGTCTGCGGTAAACTCACTTTTGCTTTTTATGCAATTATTGGAGCATCCCGTGATCAGCAAACTGCGCTACTTCAACTCGGTGGTGGAAACCGGCAGCATCTCCCTGGCCAGCCAGCATTTCGATGTGCAGCCGTCGTCGGTGTCGCGCCAGTTGGCGGCGCTGGAGAAGGAGCTGGGGGTTCGATTGCTCAACCGCACCACCCGTAACCTGGGGTTGACGGAGGCCGGCAGCCGCTTTTATCAGTACTCTCAGCGCATTGTTGCCGAGCTGGATGAGGCGCAGCGGGCAGTCAACGATCTGCAGCAGGCGCCCAGGGGCTGCCTGAGGCTGAGTATGACCGTTGGCTTTGGCGAGACGGTGGTGTTGCCGCTGCTGCCGGCGTTCAGTTGTCGTTACCCCGAGATTGAGCTGCAGCTGGAGCTGACCGAGCGGGTGGTGGATCTGGTGCAGGAGAACATCGACATCGCCATTCGCAGCGGCCAGTTGCCAGACTCCAGCCTGGTGGCCAAGCGGTTGCAGTACAACAACTTCATCCTGTGCGCTTCGCCGCAGTACCTGCAGCGCCGCGGTCATCCCGGCCGGTTAAGCGATCTGTCCGGGCACCTGTGCATCCGCTATGGCTACAGTGGCTGGCGCGACTGGTACAGCCTGGATCCCGAGCCGAAGCGGATGCAGCTGGACAGCGAGATGACCGTGGATACCGTCAACGGCCAGCGGCAGCTGCTGCTCAACCATGGCGGCGTGGCGCTGATCCCCCATTGGGCGGTCCGCGAGGATCTGAGCCAGGGCCGGCTGGTGGAGGTGCTGCCCAACCACCGCATCAGCCCCACCGAGGCGCCGTCGTCCACCTATGCGCTGTACCTGAAACGGGAGTTTGTGGCGCCGAAAATCCGGGTGTTTCTGGATTACCTGAGCGAGCAGCTGGGCACACCCGTGGCGCGCTGAGGCCGCCGGGGTCAACGCCGTGGTCTATGAAGCCAATCTGCATCAGATCTCGCCGGGGTTTACGGCGACCAAACGGCGGTTTGACCGCCGTTTTTTTATGCCTGTACGTTTTGCTGTACAACCTGGGCTGAATAGAAATGCGCCAACGGTGATTGCCGCTGCGCCGGGTTAGGCGTCATAGTGGTCCCTAACGCTAACCGTCATCGAACGCAAGAGCAAAAACCAAATCGGTTCGGTGGCGACACGAATAAGGATGATCCCGTGACCCAGCATGCCCAGGCTTTTGACCAATGGATACGCACCGACTTTAAGGCCATCAACACCGAGCTGGAGCAGCTCTACTTTCAGCAGCAGGACAAGGCCAACGTCGAAGGCGTTGGCGACGACCTCAAAGCCAGGATGGAGTCCGGCGGGCGGGGTTTTATCGAGAAGCTGCTGGCGGAAGGCAACACCGACGAGGGCTTCGACAGCAACTTCGACCTGCTCGGCAACGTGGGCATGTACATGGCGGCCTGCCGTCGCCACGATCTGACCGAGCCCTCCCGCGAGCGCAAGTCGCCCCTGAAAGCCGCCTCGGCGCTGGCGCTGCACATCGGCGCCTCGCTGGGCGTCACGCCCCGGTTTGCCACCAGCCACCTGACCACCCACTGCCTGGCCAAAGCCGGTGTGCCGAAACGCTTCACCAGCCTCGACGACGAGGCGCTGTTCATCGACTACAACACCCTGGCGGTGCTGGCCTATAAGCGGGCGGCGGATGCCTTGGTGCGGATTCTGCCCATGGGGATCTCCCACCCGGTGGCCATCCACCTGCTGGAGGACGCCCGCCAGGCGCTGGTGGACGTGGCCAAGTGGAATCAGGTGCTGTTCGACAAGCTCGACAGCGAACGCTTCTTTAACAGCGTCCGCCCCTACTACAAGCCGTTCCGGGTCGGCCAGCATGAGTATCGCGGCGCCAACGCCGGCGACTTTGCCGGCATCAATGAGATCGACATGCTGCTGGGGCTGTGCCAGGCCAACAACCCGTTCTACTCCCAACTGCTGGTGGACAAGTTCCTATACATGATGCCGGAAGACCAGCGGCGCCTGCGCGATGTGATGCGTCGCCGCAGCTTCCTGGATGATCTGCTCAGCGCCGCCAAAACCGACGCCGACAGCGATTGGTTTCAGCGAGTGTTGCCGGCGTTTCTGGCGGTGCAGCAGGCCCATGGCCATACCGCCATCCAGCATCACGACCAGCTGGTGAGCCGCTTTATCGCCAAACCCTCTACCGAGATGGCCGCCCAGCACCTGAAGCAGGTCACGGCCAGCGGACCGCCGCTGGAGGTGTTGATGCGCTCGTTGCAGGGGCTGAGGGATCTGCGCGCCGCCGCTCCCCGCGACGACATTCCCAGCCGCTATCGTGACATCAATGCCTTGAGCGCCCTAGTGAAAGGTCAGCGCCATGATTGATCGCCTGCCGGAGTTTGTTCCCATAGAGGGAGTCTACCTGCTCAGCCACTCCGTCGGCCGGCCGCTGGCCTCTACCGCCGAGGCGCTGCAGCGGGGGTTTTTGGACCACTGGCAACAGCAGGGCGAGCCCTGGCCATTGTGGCTTGAGGCCATCGAGGAGTTTAACCAGGCCCTGGCCGGGTTGCTGGGGGGCAGGGCGGATCAGTTTTGTCCGCAGGCCAACCTCTCCAGCGGTTTTACCAAGCTGCTGTTTGGCCTGAGGCCCGGCGGCGACCGCAACCAGATTCTGCTCAGCGAGGACGACTTTCCCTCCATGGCCTTTGTGGCCGGGCAGGCCCGCGCCAACGGCTACGAGCTGAAATTCATGCCCGCCGGCAGCGATCTTACCGACATCGCCGTCTGGCAGGCCCACATTGATGAGCGGGTGGCGCTGGCGTTGGTGACCCACGTGCAGTCCAATACCGGCATGCAGGTGCCGGTGGCCCGGGTGTGTGCGCTGCTGCGCCAACAGGGCGTGCTGTCGGTGGTGGACGTGGCCCAGTCCATCGGCTGTGTGCCCATTAACCTGGACGACTGGCGGGCGGACGTGGTGCTCGGCTCCTGCGTCAAGTGGCTGTGCGGCGGCCCGGGTGCCGGATTCATCTGGATCAGTGACCCGATGTTGCCGAAAGTCGCGCCTAAAGACGTCGGCTGGTTCTCCCACAGCAACCCGTTTGAGTTCGACGTGCACAAGTTTGAGTACCACCCCGGCGCCAACCGGTTCTGGGGCGGCACCCCATCGGTGCTGCCCTATGTGACCGCCGCCAACAGCATTCGGGTGCTGACCGGGGTGGGCATCGACGCCATTCGCCGGCACAATTTGGCGCTGACCCAGTCGCTGATTGACGGCTGCGACGCCTCGTGGATTGCCTCGCCGCTGCAGGCCAACCGACGCGGCGGCACTGTGGTGATTCAGCCCCCAGCCTCTGCCATGGAACCCGTAATAGAGGAACTGCAACGCCGACAGGTGCATTTCGACCGCCGCGACACCGGCCTGAGGCTGTCGCCCCACCTGTATAATACCCAGCAGGAGATCGACCAGGTGCTGGCTTGCCTGCACCGCGCCGGACAATAAACCAGCACTCAAAAGGCGATTGCCGCAGGAGTAGGCCAGAATCGACCGCGCAGTGAGCAAACGGCGCCACAGGGGCTTGCGCTGCTCGCTGCCGCGGTTACAATACGTCTCGTTGTTTAGCGACACTGGCTCAGTTCGGAATTGAGAGAGTAGCGCAACCGATAGCCGATTAGTCCAGGCTCGGTCAGACAACAGATTTACGCGACACTAGCTCAGTTGGTAGAGCGCAACCTTGCCAAGGTTGAGGTCACCCGGGTTTGCAATAGCGAACCTCGTGTCGCAAAAAGGTCTCGAGGTCACTCGAGCTCGTGACCTTAGCAACAAGACAGAACAGATTTACGCGACACTAGCTCAGTTGGTAGAGCGCAACCTTGCCAAGGTTGAGGTCACGAGTTCGAACCTCGTGTGTCGCTCCAAATATGGCGCGTTGGCAGAGTGGCTATGCAGCGGATTGCAAATCCGTGGACCTCGGTTCGACTCCGGGACGCGCCTCCATATTTCGACGAACGGCAACCCTGAACAGGGTTGCCGTTTTTCGTATGGGCAACCAAAAAACCCACAGTCGCCCTTGCGAACGCGAGGGCCCAGCGCCTTCCCTCCGTCGTGCCCGTGAACGCAGGTACCCAGTGTCTTCCCTCTGTCGCCCTTGCGAACGCGAGGGCCCAGTGTCTTTCCTCCGTCACCCTTGCTAACGCGAGGGCCCAGCGTCTTCCCTCCGTCGTGCCCGCGAATGCGGGCACCCAGCGTCTTTCCTCTGTCGTCCTTGCAAACGCGAGGGTCCAGTGTCTTTCCTTCGTCGTACTTACGAACGCGAGGGTTCAGTGTCTTTTCTCTGTCGTGCCTGCGAATGCGGGTACCCAGTGTCTTTCCTCCGTCGTGCCCGCGAACGCGGGTACCCAGTGTCTTCCCTTTGTCGCCCTTGCGAACGCGAGGGTCCAGTGTCTTTTCTTCGTCGTGCCCGCGAATGCGGGTACCCAGCGTCTTTCAATCAGCAAACACCAAATGACTTCAACCCAACCCAAAAGCTCCATGTACGCGATCTCTTACATCCACAGTGTGATTTAACCCACTTTTAAACAGCCACTTAACGGTGTACGGTTATCTCCCTATAAATCAGTTAGATACCACCATGGTTGCCCCAGCTGGTGAGTCCAAATACTCACCACATCGGCGGAGCTCGGTCTGCTAAAAGTGATGATCAAAACATAGTTGTTTTAAATCAGTGGGTTATGTGTTTGTGCCTGCTCACTTTTAAATAGCCTGGAACTACTGGATCTACATACAGTTTATGGTCGTCGCCGCTTTTCCTCATGCAGAATCCGCCTTACGTGCTTTGTGGTCGAATGGCCGAAGCGTAATAAGTGACTAAATATCAGAACGTTGTCTCTGATTGCACTAGCTTTGCGTGGAGTGATAGGCGGCAAATCGCCGCATAATAAGTTGTTAGAAGGATAAAATATGCCATTTGAGTTAGCTGAAACATGGACACAACGTAGCTTGCAAATGCAGGTAGTGAAAGATAAGTGCAATGAGATAATAAATCTGCTTGAATTACCTGAGACAGACGCTCGTTCACAAGGATTTATCCATGTTAGACAGCTATGTAATACCATAGCTCTTGTTGGAATCAAGATTATGCAACAGGCTGAACACAAAGATAATCACGCTTATATAATGCATATCCTTCGACTTCAAAATGAAGAAGGCTTGCTATCGTTTTTAAACGATTTAAGCCCTAATAGTAAAGCAAGTTTTATTACTATGGTGCAATTCTCTTTTGAGAACTGTGTTGAGCAAACTTTATGTAATATAGATGGTGTTGGTGCACAAGGTGGATTCTCAAAAGGAGTAAGGAAAATATTGGAGGTGTCAGGTGTAGAGGAACCAGATAGAAAACATGAAATAATTTCAGTACCGTCTTTAATAAGAAATTCACTACATTTGGGTGGAGTTCATTCGAGAAATGATAAAATTATAGAGCTAGGTGGTGAACCTTATGTTTTTAAGAGGGGGGGGCGTGTTGAATGTGCCTCGTGGAGTCATGTTATGTATTGTATTTATAGTGCTTTAAAAGTATACCAAGAAATATTTTTATCTGAGAGTATTAGAGCCATACCTCATGTGCCAGTCGTCGATTAGCCTTCTAACAAGAAAATGAACTAGGACTTAAATCAGTTTGTTGTTTTTCGTACCTCAAAAATTATAACAAACTATTTTACGCCTGTTATTTTGGTGTTATAAGCCACTTAAAATTCGGAGATAAACGAAAATATGGAAGTTATATTAATGATCATAGGTGCACTTATTGGTGCGGTGATATCTTGGTCAATCGCTCATAAATACCACAAAAAAGCCAGTGATGAGTTTCAAGTCCAAATTGACGCAATTACGCAACTCAATAAAGACTTGGCTCAATCGGTTGGAGAGTTAATTGATGTTTCCAATTTCACAGCCGAAAAAGCGGAAATGATAGAGAAACATGCAGTAGCTGGAACTTCCGATGATCCTAATTACCCATATAAGTAGCATGTGGCTTATAACACATATGAGCCTTCTTCCGGTCAAGGGGTAAAACACATCCCCACCGACTGAATTGTCAGTGTGTCGAGCTAGCTAAGTGATGCTGCTTCGCCTGTCTGATAGAGCGCTTGCCGCAAACACATATAGAGGCTCTCTTACGCGACTCTCTGTCGCTGCCAACGGTGGTGTTGCTGTTGGGGCACCATACATTCAACATCACGAATTGAGAAAAAGAAGAAACAATATAAAAACTCGTTAGAGGTAGGGATCAACGTTTTTGATCTAAAGCGAAATCACTTTCTGGCCCTACTCGTTGAAAGTCTTAACCTTGAGAGTGAATTAACTTATCTCTCAAGGTTAAGACCGTGTAGTGAAAGAGTAATGTCAGAAAAAACGGTCGTATTTGATGTGTCGGATCTGAAATCATGCAGCGTAATACTGATTAGCAAATGTGAGCGAACAAACCCGATTAAGATGCTGTCAGATCATGGCTTTCAGAATTTGAAGTATGTTAATTTCTGTATCTGGAGTGATGTATTTTCAAAACACGCCAAGAAAAAAATGGATTTGAACGAATCTGAGTTTTCTACTGGTATTGTGATAGCAATTGTCGAAAATACTTGGGAGGGAACGTTCAAAACACTTTCTATCAACTCTTACAGTGTTGAGGCACAAGGAGTAGCGCAAACTATATGCATGCCACCATTGTCAGAAATTAGTAAGATGAGACCTTTGTAGAGTTAATCTGTTACATAATAAGAATTTAAATCGGGATTGCTAACAGTTTGCTCGGTTTCGCTTCGCTACACAATTTTAGAAAAATATTATCAGCCCCTTAAATGGGCGTTGGCACTCAGCCACTAGTAAAGAGGAAGTCAAAACAATTATGGAAAATAAACTCTCTTTCAAAATGGTTCACAAATCGATTGTTAGTTTGAGTGATACCAGTTTACCTGAACTGGTTGTGTTAACTGGGCGAAACGGATCTGGGAAAACCCATTTACTAGAGGCAATTAACGAAGGAAAAATACAGTCATCTTTGGTTACAAACCATCAAACTGATGTTTTGCTATTTGATTGGAACAGTATCATTCCAAAAGATACAGGGATATTTCACCCGTCACAGCATCAAACCCAACGTTCGAACTGGTTCCAGCAAATACGAACTCATCAAGAAAATAGTTTTAAACAAGTTCAGCAACAAGCTATCGCATTGGGAATTCCAGCCAAGCACTGCACTTCAATGAGAAAGGTGAGGTCACTTGATAAAGAAAAACTAGAAGTAATACTAGGCGACCCTCAGAAAGCACAATCTATTCATACTAACCTACAGCAACATCTTCAAAATCAAGCTAGAAATATATTTTCTCAGACGCAGAGAAGTATTGGTGACGAGGTTTGGAAAAAAGCTGCTCCAAAAGTACTTAACGAAAACCCTGAGCTGTTTTTTGAAACATCAGAATCAAAATTTTTCAATAATAACAAACTACTTTGGGGTGAGGTTGATGCTTTCCAGCAAGCTTTTGGCCGATTGTTTTCAACGTATCGAGAGCTAATTCACCAAAATGATAGGCTAGAAAAATACCCAGCAAATGATGAAGGTGGCCTTATTTTTTTGAGTCAGAATGACTTTATAGAGAAGTATGGTGAGCCACCCTGGGATTTCGTCAATAGAATTCTGGAAGTATGTAATCTAGAGTTTCGAGTTGAGCCACCTCCAATGCATGAGGTCTCATCGTACGAGCCAAAATTAACTAAGCTTTCTAATGATATAGAGATGAGGTTTAAAGATCTCTCATCGGGTGAAAAGGTTTTAATGTCTTTTGCACTATGTCTTTATAATGCAAGCGATGATCGTCAAGAAAAACATTTTCCAAAATTACTATTATTAGATGAAGTTGATGCTCCTCTGCATCCTTCCATGGTCGTATCGCTTATTAAAACTATTCAAGAGGTTCTCGTTGAGGGAAAAGGTGTATCAGTTATATTAACTACACACAGCCCATCTACGGTGGCCCTTGCTCCTGAAGAGTCGTTGTTTGAAATGAATCCATCAGGACCTTCAATTGAAAAAATCACGCGAAGTCGCGCGCTATCAATTTTAACGGCTGGTGTGCCAACACTATCAGTATCCTTTGATGGAAGAAGGCAAGTGTTTGTAGAGAGTAAAACTGATGCGTATATTTACGAAAAGCTCTATCAAGCTTATAAGCAATATTTAGACACAGAGCGCTCTCTTACTTTCATAGAGGTAGGTATAACAAATCCAAACGGAGTAGAACAAAATTCTGGTTGTGCGCAAGTTGAAAGGCTTGTGAATACTTTAACAGAAAACGGAAACTCTAGTGTTTTTGGATTAATTGATTGGGATGGAGAACGAACACCGACAGATCGGGTGTTCATATTGTCACCTAACGTCAGAGATGGGATTGAGTCCTTACTGCTAGACCCTGTTTTATTGGCCGCAACCATAATCAAGGAAAATCATCAATTTTGTGTTGATCATAAAATCATTGAAAAAGATGATAGATATACTGATATTGGCGGCTGGAGCCGCGCGAAGTGGCAATGTGTAACAGATGCGATCCAGAAAGCTGTTCTTGATGGTAAAAGTGAAAAAATATCTCTAGAGATTACCTATCTTAACAAGATGGTTTTAAAAATCTCTGCTGATTATCTTCATTTAGATGATCATGCTCTAGAGGAAAGAGTTACTACGGTATTTGGATTTTTAAGGCCAAAAAATAACAACGCAGGTGGTTTGATGAGGCATATTATTACTTCTGTTCTAGGTGACTACCCTGACTTACTACCAAATGACTTGGTCATTACCTTTAAAGAACTGTTAGATGCGCGAATATAAAGTGCTAACAAGCGCATGTTGTCGGACTTGAACTTAACCCCCTTTAGTAAACCCCCCACTTGTCACCGAGACCCATTCTGCGTTGAGGTAGACTTGCCGATTTTTTCTATGGAACCTGATGAGAACCCAACCGATGACAGCTAACATCATCGAACTCGCTAAAGAGATGCGGGCCACCTATGAGCGGGGCAGGGAGGAGGGCGTTGGCCTGTTCATCGGTTCGTTCCGGTTTCCGCTCTCCGGTAGCGAGGGCGCCTCCCGTTACTTTGCTTACATGGTGATGACCCGGTACCCGGAGTGTCGGGTTCGACTCGTTAAAGGGTATGACCAGCTCCGCCTCGAGCAACACTTCTGGGTGGTCGTCGATGATCGGGTTTACGATTTGGCCAGCGACCGCTTTGATGGCATGTCTGCACCGGTTATGGGTGAAAGCGATACGCCGCTGAGTGCCCGGTTTTCCGAGCGTCGTTTTATCGATGGCGATGCCATCTTCGAAAACTGGCACCCGGGCGAGCGATTCCAAAAGGCGCGAGTGCTGAGATACATCAACCACCGCCTGGCGCAGCCCCACCTACATCTGGTTAAAGGCTGAATTTGATGCTCTCCGGCATCGGCAATCAGGCAAAGGGGTGATTTGCAGGGTTCCAAAGCCCAAAAGCCCCAAGCCCCTAAGGACAGCCTGTCGGTGATCGCCTAAACAGAGACGTGACAGAGGAACCCCCATGTTTGAAGCCATGGCTGAGTCAGAGCCAGAGCCAGAGCCGGTCAGCGTCGGTCTGGCCTGCGCATATCCTGGTAGGAATCGCCTGGGCGGCGCTGTTCCTCTGCAACAGTTGTCGGCGCAATCGATTGCAGAAAGCGGTCTGGATCTGCTGCTGGTGTGCGGGGTGACCCCGAAACAGGCCGAGGCGATCACCAAGGCTTGCGAAAACTGTGGCTGTATCCTTGCCTTTGTAGACAGCCACTGTGGCGATGAGTCGGTGGCCTGGAACGTGATGGCCAATCTTAAAGGCAAGCTGGAGGCCCATGAGATGCCGGCGAATCTGGGTGTGGCCGATGTTCGTGCGCTGGCGAACAGTGCCGATGCGCTATTGGCTTTCGATTGCGACGCCAGCCTGTTTGACTTTCTGCGCGCCACTCCCCAAAACCGCCATTGCGGCGTGATCTATCTGGCCAGCGGCACTATCGGTTTAGCGCGCTATGGCGAGATGAATCGGGCCATCGCCGGTTTGCTGTCGCCTTCCGCTTACTTTGTGTCGAGCGTGTATTCGGCCAGCACTCGTGAGTACATCGCGCTGGTCGGTGTTCGATATCCCTAATTCGCCGGGACATGCTCCGGTATCGAACTGACCTCCTTTCCCGGTTAACCCTTCTCTGATTCCCTTCGCCAGCCACTCTGGCGGTTGGTGCCATCTTCCTCTTTGCAGTTCTGTATCCTGCCTTTGTTCCGTTACGGCCTTTGTTCTTTTACACCCTTTGTCCCAGCCGGTTCGGCCCTGAGGCCAGAGCCAGTGAAACGGCAGTTAACCGCCGTTTTGCGCCAGTTTGGCATCCAGATAGCGCTGTAATTTGTCGAAGGTATCGACCAAGGGATAGTCCCGCTCCGGAATGCTGACGCCGGAACGGTTCTTCAACAGGGTCAGGAAGGTCAGGAAGTCCATCGAGTCCATGTCGCACTCCTCCCTGATGTCCTCTAGGGGATCGATCGCTTCCCGCTCTATCTCAGGCGCAATCTCCTGAATTGCTTCGATGATCAGGGTCTGAATCTGTTCCCGGTTCATAGTGACTCCGGCTGTTGCAGTTGTTGGGACAGGGCATGCAGAAATTTGGCTCCGAGGATGCCGTCGCTGACTCTGTGATCGGCGCTCAGGGTCGCGGTGAGCACGTCGGATGCCTTCACCCTTGCTTCCTGCACGACCGGAATGCTCCTGGGCCTGCCGAAACCAATAATCGCCACCTGGGGCGGGTAGATAACGCCGAACACCGCATCACTGCCGCGCTCGCCCATGCTGGTCACCGTGATCGTGGCCTCGGTCAGTTCCGAGCTGCGCAGGTGGCCGCTGCGGCTGCGTTCGGCCTGATCCCGCAACAGCGCCATGATCTCATCCAGGGGTAACTGGTCGACGCCCTGGATCGAGGGTACCACCAGGCCGCCCTGACGCAGGCTGATGGCATTGCCAATGTTGACCTCAGGCCTGGGTTGAAACGCCTGATCCAGGTAGTAGCCATTAAGCTGGGGATAGCGGATCAGCGTCATCGCGACCGCTTTCAGCAACAACGCCAGCAGCAGTATCCGCTGCTCCGGTTCCCTCGATGCGTTACTGTCTTTCAGCCACTGCAGGCTGTGGCCGATGTCGATGTCGAGACTCAGGTAGTAATGGGGGATCTCGCGTTTGGAACGCGCCATGGCCGCGGCAATGGCGGCCCGCATGGGCGGTGGTTCCTTGGCTGCGGGTGCCGGTTGCGATGGCCGTTCGCTGCCGGAGCCGGGCAAGCCGATGGCGCCGACAATGTCCCGCCGTAGCAGCGCTCCGCCGGGACCGCTGCCTGTGAGGGTGGCGAGATCCAGCTTATGTTCCATCGCCAGCCGACGCACCAGCGGTGAGGCCTTAACGCCGGGGCGGCTCGCGCAGGGGGCCGCAGTAAGCGGTGTATCCTGCCGGGCTTGTCGCGGAGGTGTCGGGGCCTCGGGTACAGGCGGCTCGGGGGCTTGTGGCTGAGATGCGCCGGCTTCGGTGTGCAGCCTGGCCAATACGGTTCCCACCGGCAGGGTGACCACCGGCTGCTGCAGCAGTTCGGTGATGCGCCCGGAGTGGTACACCTCCATGTCGATGGCACCTTTTTGGGTCTCGATGACCGCGATGATGTCACCCTTGTGCACCGACTCGCCGCTGTCCACCAGCCACTCCACCAGGGTTCCCTCGGTCATGTCCGCCCCAAGGGAGGGCATGATGATGTCGATTATCCGGTTTGCCATCATTGACCTTCCATGATCGTCCGGGCCGCCTCGATGATCTGCTCGATCTGGGGCAGGCACGCCTGTTCGAGGTGGCTGGGGTAGGGGATGGGCACCTCGGCGGAGCAGATCCGTTTTACCGGGGCATCCAGCTGCCAGAATCCCTCCTCCATGATGATGGCGCTGATCTCGGCGGCGAGGCTGCCGGTGTACCAGCCCTCATCGATGATGATGGCGCGATGGGTTTTGGCCACGCTCTGTAATATCGTGGCCTTGTCCAGCGGCCGCAGGCAACGCAGGTCGATGACTTCGGCCTCGATCCCTTCGGACGACAACTGTTCGGCCGCAGTCAGGGCCTTGTTCAGGCAACCCCCATAGGTGATCAGGCTGACATCGTTTCCGGCCCGGCGCACCAAAGCCTGCTCAAACGGGGCTTCGGGCAGCGGCAACACCTCTGCGGTTTCGTTGAGCAGCATCACATGTTCGAACAGCAGCACCGGGTCCGGATCGGCCAGCGCCTGGGCCAGCATGTGCCTGGCATCGGTATGGGTGGCCGGGCTCAGAACCTTCAAACCCGGGACGTGGGCATAGAGGTTTTCCCAGCTGTGGGAGTGCTGCGCGGCCAGTTGTCGGCCCGCGCCGCAAGCCATTCGAATCACGATGGGAACATGGAACTGACCGCCGGACATGTGCCTCAGGGTGGAGGCGTTATTGACGATCTGATCCATGGCTAACAGACTGAAGTTGACGGTCATCACTTCGACGATGGGGCGCAGGCCGCCGAGGGCGGCGCCGATGCCGACCCCGACGAAGCCCGATTCACACAGGGGAGTGTCGATGATCCTGTCGGGGCCGTAACGATCCAGCAGCCCCTTGCTGACGGCAAAGCAGCCGCCATAGTGGCCGACATCCTCGCCCATCAGGAACACCCGGTCATCGCTCTGCAACGCCTCTTCGATGCCCGCCCTCAGGGCTTCCCGGTAGGTCAATTTCTGCTTGGTCATGACTAAGTTCCTTGTGACTTCACGCCGGTGGGGCCATACACGTCCTTGTAGAGGTCGGAAACGGGCTCCCATTCACCGGCTTCGGCAAAGCGGATGGCGGTCTCTATCTCCACGCGGATCTCGGCTTCAATGTCGTCCAGCTCAGAATCCTGGAAATGGTTGTTGTCCCTCAGCCACTTGATCAGCCGCATCACCGGGCCCTTCTGTTCCCAGCGGGCGACCTCCTCCTTATCGCGGTACAGCTGGCCATCGAAACTGGAGTGGCCGCGGAACCGGTAGGTTTGGCACTCCATGAAATAGGGTTGGTTATGCTCACGAATGTGTTCGATGGCGGTTTGTGCGGCGGTTTCGACATCGACCACGTTCATGCCGTCGACCTGGACCGCCTCCATGCCGTAGCTTGCGGCTTTTTTGGCGATGTTCATCTCTGATTCCGACAAACTCAGTGCCGTCCCCATGGCGTAGCGGTTGTTTTCACAGATGAACAGCACCGGCAGTTGCCACAGTACCGCCAGGTTCATGCTTTCATGAAACTCGCCCTCGGCCACGGCACCCTCGCCGAAAAAGCAGACGGTCACTGCTTCACTGTTTTGCTTTTTGTTGGCCATCGCCAGGCCGTTTGCCATCGGCAGTCCCCCGGCCACAATGGCGTTGCCACCGTAAAAGTTTCGCTCCCGGTGGAACAGGTGCATCGACCCGCCGCGGCCGCGACTGCAGCCGTTGGTGCGGCCATACATCTCGGCCAGGACACTGCCCATGGACAGGCCCCGGGCCAGGGCGTGGCCGTGTTCACGGTAGGTAGACACAATTTGGTCCTGCGGCAGCAGCGTCGACATCACGCCGACGGCAATGGCCTCCTCGCCAATATAGAGGTGTAGGAAACCCCGAATCTTCTCCTGCCCATAGAGCTCGGCGCACTTCTCTTCGAAGCGGCGTATGCGCAACATCCGCTTGAGTTGCTGGATCAGGTGGTCCCGGTTGATGTGCAGTTTGTTGGTCATTGCTCGTCGCTCTCCAAGGTTGAGGTGTCGCCCTCGGGCAGCCCCAGCTCCCGGTTCTTTAACAGGCGCCGCATGATCTTGCCGCTGCGGGTTTTTGGCAGGGCGTTCCGGAACTCGATCTCCTTGGGGGCGACCGCGGCTCCCAGCCGTTTACGGCCATGTCCCAGCAGCAGTTTGCGCAACTCATCGGTGGGTTCGACGCCGGGTTTTAGGGCGACAAAGGCCTTAACGAGCTCCCCGGCGATGGGATCCGGCTTGCCGATGACTCCGGCTTCGGCCACCGCCTGGTGTTCCATCAGGGCACTCTCTACTTCGAATGGACCGATAAGATGGCCGGAGGATTTGATCAGGTCGTCGGCCCGTCCCACAAACCAGTAGTAACCCTGATCATCCCGGGTCGCCAGATCGCCGCTGAGATACCACCCCTGGCGGAAACAGTGGCGGTATTTCTCCTCCTGGTGCAGGTAGCCGCGAAACATCGACGGCCACCCGGTTTTCAGTGCCAGTTCACCGACCTGGTCGGGTTCACAAATGGTCTCAACCTGGTTCGAGTCCAGGCTGCGAACGAGGGCGACGGTGATGCCCGGCAGCGGCAACCCCATGGAGCCGGGTTTGATCGCTTGGCTGGCATAGTTGGCGATCATGATGGCGCCAGTTTCGGTCTGCCACCAGTTATCGTGGAAGGGGATGCCGAAGGTGCGCTCCCCCCAGATCACCGCTTCTGGGTTAAGGGGTTCGCCAACACTGGCCAGGAATCGCAGTGCAGACAGATCGTAGTCGGCACAGAGATCGGCGCCGGCCTTCATCAACATGCGGATCGCCGTCGGGGCGGTGTACCAGACGGTCACTTTTTGCTGCTGCAAGAGGCGGTACCAGCGTTCAACGTTAAACTCGGCCTCATCGACGATCATGGTGACGCCGAGGCACAGTGGGGCGATGATGCCGTAGGAGGTGCCAGTGACCCAACCGGGATCGGCGGTACACCAGTAGATATCGGTCTCATGCAGATCCAGGGCGTAATACGCCGACAACTTGTGTAACTGCACCGCCTGATGCACGTGAACCACGCCCTTGGGTTTGCCCGTAGTGCCGCTGGTAAAGTGCAGCAGCGCCATATCTTCGGCCCGGGTCGGATAGCAGGGGAAGTCCGGATCCGCCTTATCCATCAGTGCCGCCATCGGGTGGCAACCGGGTTCATCGCAGCTATCGGCGTCGATCAGCAGGATGGCGCGCAGGTTGGGCAACTCACGCCACCAGGTGCGAACCTTCTTGCGGTACAGGCTTTGAGTGGTCAGCAGGAGATTGGCTTCGCCCAGCTCCAGGCGGGAGCGGATGGGCTCCGGGCCAAAAGCGGAAAACAGCGGAGTAAAGACAGATCCGGCCTTCAGGGTGCCCAGGGCGGCGATATACAGCTCCGGCAAGCGACCGGCCAGGCTGAAGACCCGGCTGCCGGGGGGGCACCCCAGCTGGGCCAGCACGCTGGCAAAGCGGCTGCTCTGCCGGATCAGGTCTCGATAACTGTAATCCACCACCCGATCCTGTTTGCTGATCCAGCGCAGGGCCAGCTTATCGGCGCGGCCTTGGTCAAGGTGGCTGTCCAGTGCTTCGTGGGCGATGTTGATGCCACCGCAGGGCAGACCATGGAGCGGGCAGGGGGCCTGCTGCCACTGGAATTCACTGTAGGCGCGGGAGTAGTCCAGCAGGTTGGGGGGTGTCTCTCCAGGCAGTGATTTTTCGATCATCCGTGCACACATACACAGCGTCCCGGTTGTTGAGCGGCCCAGGCGCCCTCTGCGGCGTCCGGGCCTTGAAATAGCAACAAATATCCACCGTCGGGCAAGGAAGCCTTCCCGCAGGGGCACCTGAAGCCTTGGTGAGGCCCTATGTGCTTGGGATCACCGCGGGTTCCTGCCGCTATCGATGGCCTGTTCAAAAGCATAGTCGCTGGTACTCAAAACAGGCGTGTAAAACAGAATTTTTTTAATATATTTCAGGCTGTATGGCGTCAGACGGGGTGAGTCAAAAAAGGCCGTAAACCCGCGACAGCGCGAAGGTTGCCGCGATCTGGTTGAGCCCGGGGCATCGGCCCCAGCCTCGCGAATGACGGCAGCTGTTTTTCGACAATCCGATCAAGAATCTATACTCATCACCATGGGCTATAAACCGAACCGTCGACAGAGGGAGTTGTGGTGTGGCAAAAATGGATGCAAGCCCCGATGCTGGCAAGGTTCGGGATAACGACAGGTTCCTGGTCCAGCCCCACAGCGTTGCCATCGAACAGGTGCTGGCATTGCTGCATAGCTCGCGCCAGGGTCTGTCGGAGTCGCAAGCCTCCGAGCGCCTCGCCCTTTACGGCCCAAATCAATTACCCAGTGGCAAGCCGCCGAGCATGCTGGTCATCTTTTTGCGGCAGTTTAAGAGCCCGCTTATCTATATCCTGCTCGCTGCGGCCCTGCTGTCTGCGGTGACGACCGCCTGGTCCGATGCGGCGTTCATTACCGCCATCCTGATCCTTAACGCCATCATCGGCTCGGTTCAGGAGTACTCGGCCCAACGAGCCACCGAGGCGCTGCAGAAGATTGTGACCGCCCGGACGCGGGTCCTTCGAGACGGGGAACTGTATGACAAGGACGCGAGTGTGTTGGTCCCCGGTGACGTGGTGGCACTGGAGTCCGGCGACCGCGTTCCCGCGGATCTGCGTCTGTTCAGTGCCCATGACACCGTCATCGACGAATCGCTGTTGACCGGCGAGTCTCTGGCGGTGAGCAAGAAACCGGATCTGGTGCTCGATCCCCTGACGCCGCCGGGGGATCGCTGCAACATGGCCTTTGCCGGCACCATGGTCGAGCGGGGCCGGGCCCTGGGCGTGGTGGTCAATACCGCATTGGCCACCGAGATCGGCCGGATTGCCACCCATGTGCTGCTGCGGCCGGTCACCAAATCCCCGCTGTTACTGCGGATGGAGCGATTCACCCGCCGGGTGGCCCTGTTTGTTGGCGTGGCGGCCATGGTGGTGGCATCCATCTCCTTCGCCCGGGGCACCGAGTTGGCAGAGATCTTCTTCCTGGCGGTGGCACTGGCGGTATCTGCCATTCCCGAAGGGTTGCCGGTGGCGTTGACCGTTGCCCTGGCTATCGGGCTGAGACGGATGGCCGACCGTAACGTCATCGTCAGACGGCTGATCTCCGTCGAGGCGCTGGGGTCTTGCACCTGTATTGCAACCGATAAGACCGGCACCTTGACCGTAAACCGGATCACGGTGAAGCGGGTTGAATTGGCGGATGGCAGCCAGCTTGAGGTGGCGGGCGAGGGGATCATCCCCAGCGGCAAGATAACCATGGACGGTGGTGACCCTGACGAGGCGCAGCGTTCGCCCTTGAACCGGCTGGCTCGCGCCGCGGTACTCAGTAATGAGGCCCACCTCGTGGTTCGTGAGGGGCGCTGGACCGCACAGGGGGACGCCGTCGATGTTGCCCTGCTGGTGATGGCGCGCAAGGTGGGCCTGGTCAAGGAGAAACTGGTTTCGGATTGTCCAGAGCTCGAGACCATCCCGTTCGAGTCCGAGCGCATGTTTTCAGCCAGCGTTAACCGGGTTGATGGAACCACACTGCTGTCGGTGAAGGGAGCACCGGAGAAGATCCTCTCCATGTGCAGTTCCATGGCGGTGGGGGACGAGGATCTGGCGATAGAGAGCGTGTCCATTCAACGGCGGGCAGAGGCGCTGGCGGCACAGGGGTACCGCATGCTGGCGGTGGCAGAGGGAGAGATTGAGATGGCGCCGGAGACGGTGATCTCCGAGCGGCAGCTAAGCGGCCTGACCTTCCTGGGGTTGTTGGGAATGGTGGATCCACTGAGGCCGGAGTCGGCACAGGCGGTCGCCTCCTGCCAGGAGGCGGGCATCCGGGTGGTCATGGTGACCGGGGATCACCCCATTACCGCCCTGGCCGTTGCCAAGCAACTGCGTCTGGCGGACGATGAGCGCGCCATCGTCACCGGGGCGGATCTGAAGCTGGCCGACAGCGATCATGGCCTGGATCGGCTTACGGACTCGGCGCGGGTTTATGCCCGGGCCGAACCGGTGCAGAAGCTGGAGATCGTCAAATCCTTGCAGCGTCATGGTCATTTTGTTGCCGTCAGCGGTGACGGTGCCAACGATGCGCCGGCTCTGAAGGCAGCCCAGGTCGGGGTGGCGATGGGCGCCACCGGCACCGAGGTCGCCATGGAGACTGCCGATCTGATCATCACCGACGACAATTTCAGCTCCATCCTGGCCGGGGTCGAGGAGGGGCGCGTGGCCTACTCCAATGTGCGCAAGGTGATCTTCCTGCTGATCTCGACCGGCGCGGCGGAACTGGTGCTGTTTACCCTTGCGCTGATTACCGGCACACCGCTGCCGCTGGTGGCGGTTCAACTGCTGTGGCTGAACCTGGTCACCAATGGCATCCAGGACATCGCCCTGGCCTTTGAACCGGCCGAGGGAGACGAACTCTCCCGGCCGCCGCGACCGCCCAATGAGGCGATTTTTAACCGGGTGATGATCGAGCGGGTGTTGGTGTCGGCACTGACCATAGGCTGTATCGCCTTTGCTCTGTTCCAGTGGTTGCTGATGCAGGGGTACAGCATCGAGGAGGCTCGAAACGGCACCCTGCTACTGATGGTGTTGTTTGAAAATGTCCAGGTTTTCAACAGTCGCTCGGAAACGCTGTCGGTGTTCCGCCACAACCCGGTCAGGAACCCGTTGTTGCTGTTTGGCACCCTGGCGGCCCAGCTGATCCACATCGGTTCCATGTATACGCCCGGGCTGAGCGCGGTGCTGCAGGTGCAGCCAGTCTCCTTCCAGCACTGGCTGCAGCTGCTGTTGTTGGCACTGCTTCTGCTGGTGGTGATGGAGATCCACAAGGCCTTCTGGGGCCGACGCTGATGCAGGGAAAAACCGCCTTCATTAAGCGGCACGGGCAGCGGCCGGTTGCGCGGGTTACAGCTTGCGGGCACTCAGCAGGTAGTTAACGTCGGCGCTGTGGCTCAGGCGCCAGCGGCGGCTAAAGGGGTTGTAACTCATGCCGGTCAGATCATTGATCTCAAAGCCCAGCGGCGCAATGGCCCGAATGATCTCGGTGGGGGTGACGAACGCGTTCCAGTCGTGAGTGCCACGGGGAAGGGCGCGCAGCACGTACTCGGCACCAATAATGCCCACCAGATAACTCTTTATGGTCCGATTGAGCGTGGCGACAATCAGCAAGCCGCCGGGCTTGAGCAGATGGGCGCACTCGGTCAGCAGTGCCCTGGGGTCTGGTACGTGCTCCACCACCTCGGTGTTCAGCACCACATCAAATTGGCGCCGTTCCTGAAGCAGGGCACCGGCCAGGCAGTGGCGGTAGGTCACCCGGGTGCCGGAGCGGTGGGCGTGACGACGGGCGACCTCGATGTTGTGGGCACTGGCGTCGATGGCGGTTACCTGGTGGCCGCGGCGGGCCAGCGGCTCGGCCAGCAGTCCGGCGCCGCAGCCGAGATCCAGCACCGTCAGTGGCTGCCCGGAGACGGCGTCGGTGGCGCCAATGGGGGCTGAAAAATGGGCGTCGATGGTGTTTTCGATGTACTGCAGGCGCACGGCGTTGAAGGCCAGCACGGTCTTAAACGGGCCGTCGGGATCCCACCAGGCCTCGGCCAGGGCATCAAACTTTCGAATCTCCTGCTCAGACAGGTTGGCGCCCAGTGCCGGGCTAAGCTTGTCTCGATGCAGCATGGTATCGGCTCAAATAAACGCAATACTGACAGGTACGCAGGGAGCAGGGAAGGGGATCATCAACGGGCCTGGAGTCAGGCCCGTTTACAGTGTGGATTAGCCGTGCTTTTTCAGCAGCGAGTCCACCAGTTCGACGTAGCGGCGTTTGCATTCGGCCGCGTCCAGTCCGGACAGCGCTTTCCAGGCCTGGTACTTGGCGTGCTCTGCCATCTTAAACATGGAAGGGGCGGAGCCGGTCACGTCACCGGAAACCGCTTGCTTGTACAGCCCGTACAGAGACAACAGATGCTCATTGGCCGGGCGCTGGGTCAGGGTTTTGACTTGCTGTTGGGATTGTTCAAATCGTTGGTTCAGTTCTTCCATGTTGCGTTCTCCTTGGTAAGCAGTCTAAAAATTAGCGTGTATCCGCACCGAGTGAAAGGAGCCAGATCAAATTAGCGGTGAATAGTGTCGCTCGTGTTTATGACACCATTGCTGCTGCGCCATAATTTTGCAGGTTGCTCATTTTTCTAATTTTTTGATTGGGTTTGCCGCGCAGCGCCGCCCGGCTTGAACTACCCTTGTGGCTATCAGGGATGAGAGGAGCAACCGATGAAACGGATACTGGGTGTGGTGGTCTGCATGGCGATGCCGTGCTGGGCCGCAGGGCCGCTGTTTGCTGAGATGGGCAGCATGAGCGTGTCCACCGCCGGCGCCGGCTCGGCGGCCATTGCCGAAGGAGCCGAAACCGCGTTTTCCAACCCGGCGGGGATGGTGCGGTTTTCGCGCCCGGCCTGGGCGGTGCAGTCGCAGATGGTGTCCTCCAGCATTCACTACCAAGACAACGGCTCCAGTGGCCTGTTTGCCCAGGGCAGTGATGGCGGCGATGCCGGCACCACGGCCCTGGCTGCCGGGCTGTACTGGGTTCAGCCGCTGAACCGGGAGTGGGCCTTCGGCCTGTCGCTGGCGTCCCGGGGGGGCTCGGCGCTGGACTATGGCTCCGATTTTCGTGGCGCCCTGCTGGTGACCGAGTTTGATCTGCTGTCGCTGCAGGTGAACCCAAGCATCGCCTATGCCATCACCCCGAACTGGTCGCTGGCCCTGGGGGTGGCGCTGGAGTACGCCAGGCTGGAGGAGACCCTGGGCATTCCCGAGACCCAGCGGCAGCTGTTCGTCGAGGGCGACAGCTGGAACATGGGCATCAACCTGGGGCTGATGTACCAGTTCAACCACGACCATCGACTCGGAGTCAGTTTTCGCATGAAAGCCGATCACCAGTTTGAAGGCCGCGCCAGCCTGAACGGCCGTGACGGCGAGGTGGCCGACAGCGTGAATTTCCCCTTTCCCGCCACCGCCGTACTCAGCGGCGTACATGAGTTCCATTATCTGTCCGTGCTGTGGAACTTCGGTTACACCTGGTTGGATGTGCTTGATACCACCACTTATGAGCTGAACGAACGCCCGGTGCGGGAGATCGACCGGCAGTGGCAGGATACCTGGAATGGCGCACTGGGCGTTCACGTGCCGCTGAACCGGTACTGGCGGCTGGAGTTCGGGATTGGCTACGAGCAGTCGCCCCAGGACGACCCCGCCTATCAATATCCGGACCTGCCGGTGGACACCTTCATCCGCTACGGCTTGGGTGCCAGCTACCGTTTTGATGACCACTGGCGGGCGCAGCTGTTTTACGAGTATCTGGATGCCGGCGAACCGCTGATTGACCGGGCATTTGGGGACCAGGGGCAGTTGGGCCGGTTCAGCGGACAATGGAATAATGCTATCGAATTCATTGGCTTGGCTGTCAATTTCCGTTATTGAGGTCTTACCAGTTGGTGTAAACCCGCCATTAGAGAGGGTGGCTATGCCTATATAGGGGTAAATCACAGTTTTCATGGTGTCAGGTCAATAAACCGCACGATGCGGGGGGTAGTATGGAGGCATAAGCAAGCTTCAAGGAGGAGTTATGCGCCAATTTGCCCATCGCGAGTCTGCTGCAGTCGCGCCCGCCATCAGCCATGCCGATACCTGGCGATACCTGAAGCAGGGGTGGCGGCACTGGGTTCCGGATCAGGCCCGCACTCTGGCCTGGGGCGTCGAGCCCGAGCTGGCGGAGTGCCTGGCCAAGCTCGGCTACCGGGTCGGGTATGTGGTGCCGCATAAGCCTGAGGATGCGGATGACAGCATCATGGAGTGGCACGTTGGGAGCTTGAGTGACGTGCCAGACTCGGCGGATGTCGAGTTGATGGTGGTGAAAACCTCCGAGTGCACGCCGTCCCGTTCGGCGGGGTTGTTTGCCGAGGCCAAACGTCTGCTGCGCTGCTCCGGCGTACTGGTGCAGATCTGCGGCCGCAGTGGCAAAGAGTCCGCCGGTCGCAACATCGTCCAGGGCTTTAAGGCGGGCTGGTCGCTGCGTGCCCGTTACGATGCCGGCCCGGCCGAGGGATCCGTTACCCTGGTATGGCAAAAGCTGTAACAGTTACACTGTGGAAATAATTGGTAAATCAGGGCAGTATCTTCAATCTTGATGATTTTAGGATCCTGTTACCATGTTGCGCACCTCTGCACTGGCACTGGCGATGCTGTCCGCGTCTGCCTCGGCGGCCTCCACCCTGCCCAAAAACGTCATCTTCTTTATTGGTGATGGCATGGGCCCTGCGTACACCACCGCCTACCGTTATTACCAAGCCGACAGCGAGGTGGGACAGGTGACGCCGACAGTGTTCGATCGGCTGATGCTGGGCAGCGCCAGTACCTTTCCCCATGACGACACCGTGGTCACCGACTCCGCCGCTTCGGCCACCGCCCTGGCCACCGGCGTCAAAAGCTACAACGGCGCCATCGGCGTCGACGAGCACAAGCAGCCCCTGGACTCCATGTTGGTGGAGGCCAAGCGTCTGGGCTGGCAAACCGGCATTGTTTCCACCTCCCAGGTTAACCACGCCACACCGGCCAGCTTCGTGGCCCACGCCGAATTGCGCAGCCAGTACGACGTCATTGCCGAGCAGTACTACAGCCGCCGGCTGCAGGAGAACCAACCGCTGGTGGACGTGATCCTCGGCGGCGGCCAGCGGTATTTTCCGATGCAACACGACGGCCTGGGGCAGTCGATGGTGGCGTGGGGCTACCAGTACACCGATTCTCTGGCGCAACTGGACAGCTTGACCCGAACGCCGGCCATGGGCCTGTTTGCCGATAAGGGGCTGGAGTACGCCATCGATTCGGAGCATCCCCATCGCCTCAGCGCCATGGTCTCAACCGCACTGCGCTTGTTTGAGGGCTCAAAGCAGCCGTTCTTTATGCTGGTGGAGGGCAGTGAGATCGATTGGTGTGGCCATGGCAACGACATCGCCTGCGCCATGAAAGAGATGGACGATTTTGCCAAGGCCCTGGAGGTGGCGGAAGCCTACGCCAAGCGCCATGGCGATACCCTGGTGGTGTTCACCGCCGATCACTCCACCGGCGGCCTGACCCTGGGCAGCAACGGCGAGTATCAGTGGGATGCCAAGGTGGTAAAGCAGGTGAGTGCCTCGCTGCCCACCATCCAGAAGGCGATCTTAAACCAGCCCGCCGCCGAGATGGCCAAGACTCTGACCCGGTACGTGGAATTTGCCTTTACTGAGCCGGAGCTGGCTCGTCTGGCGTCGGTGAATCAGGATAAAGAGGCGCTGTATTGGGCCCTGTCCGAGATCATCAGCGATCGCAGTTACACCGGTTGGACCACCAGTGGTCATGATGCCATCGACGTGCCGGTGGGGGCCATGGGGCCACAATCGCAGCGGTTTGTCGGTCACCACGACAACATCGACCTGTCCAAACAGCTGACTGAGATCATTCAGGCTCAGCGTTAATCGCCAGCCTCTGCCCGGCGCCGGTCGGGCAGAGCCTGAACGACATTCCAGTCTTTGTCCGTCCAGGGTGTGTCACTGCTTCATTTTTACTTTCCAGCGGTTGCCGCGAGCATTGGCCGAAGTTGTGGCCATTCATGCTGGCTCACCGGGTCAATGCCACCGGATACTCTGGTGATATACGTCCGGTTTGTCCACTTTTCCTGAACCAGAGCGAAACCAAGTTGCTGAAATGTAGTCTTAAATGGACAATTGCGTGATAAGTTGGCGTTTTAGGATAAGGGGAAGGGACTGACGGTGAATAGACTGAAAATAACAACGACTCTCCTGGCCGTCGGGGTGCTGTTGTCCGGCTGCATGGATGCCTCCGTACCGCTTTCTGAGCTGGAAGCGTCGGATTTTACCCGTACTCACCAGTATATGGTGAAAGACACCCTGCAACTGGACGACCGCACCGACTTTGATCGCGCGACCAAAGGCCTGATCGCCAGCGATGACAGCCTGATCATCCACAACGCTGACGGCGAGCCGATCTGGAATATGGATCAGTACCGCTTTTTGCAAGGGCCGGCGCCCCATACCGTTAACCCCAGCTTGTGGCGCCAGGCCAAACTCAATGCAATTCATGGCTTGTTTGAAGTGGCCCCGGGCCTGTACCAGCTGCGTGGCTATGATCTGGCTAACATGACGGTGATCAAGGGCGAGCGTGGCTGGGTCATCGTCGATCCACTGACCACCACCGAGACTGCGGCCCGGGCGATGAAGATGGTCAATCAACAGCTGGGCAAACGACCGGTTACGGCGGTGATTTTTACCCATTCCCACGCCGATCACTTCGGGGGCGTAGACGGGGTGCTGGCGGACCAGGATCGTGACCGCGTCGAGGTGATCGCCCCGGCCGGATTCATGAAGGAGGCCACCAGCGAAAACCTGCTGGCGGGGCCGGCCATGGTGCGCCGCGCCGGCTACCAGTACGGTAAGACCCTGACCGCATCGCCCAAAGGCCATGTGGATCTGGGGCTGGGGAAATCGGTGGCCATGGGCAGCATCGGCGTCGAGGTACCCACCCGGGAGATCAATAAGACCGGCGAGGTGGTCGAGGTCGACGGCGTAACCCTGGAGTTTCAGATGGTGCCCGGCTCCGAGGCACCGGCGGAGTTCACCTTCTACCTGCCACAATGGAATGCGTTCTGCGGTGCCGAACTGGTGTCGCAGACCATGCACAACATCTACACCCTGCGCGGCGCCAAGGTGCGCGATGCCCTGCAGTGGAGCCGTTACATCGACGAGGCGCGGGTGCGCTTTGCCGAGGCCGAGATCTATTTTGGCAGCCACCACTGGCCGGTGTGGGGCCAGCAGAGTGTGCAGCAGTTCCTGACCAAGCAGCGGGACCTGTACAAGTTCATCCACGATCAGACCCTGAGGTTTGCCAACCAGGGCTACAGTGCCGATGAGATTGCCGAGCGGGTGCGCCTGCCGGATGGGCTGAAGCAGACGTTCTCGGCCCGGGGCTATTACGGTACCCTCAAGCACAACATTCGCGGTGTCTATCAGTACTACTTCGGCTGGTACGATGCCAATCCGGCCCACCTGGATCCACTGCCGCGCTCCACCGTGGCCCGGCGTTACGTCGAGTTGGCCGGCGGCGCCCAGGCGATGCGGGAAAAGGCGCAGGTGGCATTGGATCTCGGCGAGTACCGTTGGGCAGCAGAGCTATTGAACCACCTGGTGTTTTTTGACTCCTCTGATCAACGCTCGCGTCAGATGCTGGCTCAGGCCTATCGGCAGATGGGCTACCAGTCCGAGTCCGGTCCCTGGCGCGATGTCTACCTGAGCGGTGCCCAGGAGCTGATCGAGGGGGTGAAACGCGATGGTCCGAGTATGGAGAAAAACATGGCCGAGGTGCTGGCCAAAACGCCAATGGTGCATTTCCTGGATGTGTGGGCGACCCGCCTGGACTACGAAGCCGCCGGCGATAAGCGCTATCAGTTTGTGCTGGGCCTGACCGACAAGCAGCAGTATTACCTGCTGGAAGTGGCCAATGGTGTGATGACCTATCGGCAGATCGCCGGTTCGGTTCCGGAAGGAGTACCGGCGCTGGTGCTGACCCATTCGCTGTTCATCGACATCGCCACCCGCCGCATAGAGCTGCGCTCGCTGCTGGGTCACGACGAACTGGAGGTGTCCGGCGATGTGATCGACATCGTCAGCTTCTTCCGTTTGTTTGACAATCCCGAGCCCGGTTTCGCCATCATCGAGCCCTAGAGAGGCGGGTAGGGTTGCCACTTTTTTGCCGATCCGGTAATGGCACCGGATCGGTGCCTTCGTGCCTGCGTGTCGCAGTCTTTGCCGCAGTAATCTTCCGGGCCAATCGCCGCCGTTCGTCCATGCAGAATGATGCCGGCGCTTCAGTCGCTGCCGGTTACGGTCGTTGTGTTGTTAAGCCTGACGGCCAACATCAATTCGTCAGACTGTAAATTATGGCTTTTGACTCTGTTGTATGGGAACTCCGACACCGGTAGTCGCTCTAACTGGCAGCGGAATTTTGGGAGTGTCTATGGTGAAGTTTAAGTCCTTGCTGCAGGGCGGGGCGCTTGCGGTGTTTCTCTTTCCGCTTTTCGCCCTGGTGATGGATCTGCCGCTGGTGTTTGAAACTCATAACCGGGGCACCGAGATCATTACGGCCAGCAATGAATTGCAGCATTTTGCCTTGATCAGTTACTGGTTGCCCGCCAGCTGGTTAAGTGCCGCGCTGTTGCTGATTGCCTATGGGTTGGATCAGGGAACCGGCTTGCTGCGGGTCGGGGCGTTGTTACTGGTGGGCTTTCCCCTGGTGCATTATGGCATCGCCCGCCTGATCGCCGAATTGACTGTCGCCTGTGGCGAGTGTGTGGTGCTCAGTTACTGGGAGTTGGCCTTTGATGGCCTGTGTCTGGTGACGGGAATCATTACTCTGGTGTACGCCTGGCGCCGGGCAAGCTAACCCCCCGGTGAGTAACCCTCAGAGTTTGAAGACCGCCAACCGGCGGTCTTTGTCGTTATGGCGGCCGGAACGGGGGCTGTGTGGTTGCGGCTGGCCGGGGGAGTCTCGGCATCGAATCACTGCGACACTCATCCAGGCCGTCTCGTCCCGGCAAATTGGCCAAGCGCTTGCTTGTTTTTGACCCCTTTGTTAGCTTGCACAGTGACTGACACGGATTCAATGTTCCGGCAACGGCATCAGGATGATCACCGTTACACCGGCTGTGGCGGCGTCCATCAGGCGCCGCAGCCGGTGATGGAGCGGAACAACAGCCAATTTGGACCGAGGGGCTATGCCAATACGACAACAGGTTGAGTATCAGGGCGTCGAAGGGGCCAGGGTGGGGCGGCTCAATCGCGGCATCAACACCACGTTTGTGGTCTATCGCATTGGCGACACCGTCATCGATACCGGCCCCAGCAACCAGTGGTCGTCGGTGCGCCGCTTCCTCGATACCCGTCCGCCGCGGCAGCTGCTGCTGACCCATCATCATGAAGACCACAGCGGTAATGCCGCCCGCATCGCTCACCGCTTCGGTTTAACCCCCCAGGCGCCGGAGTTGGGTCGGGCCAAGCTGGCGTCGGGTTATCGCACCCCGCCGATTCAGCGTTTTATCTGGGGCCGGCCCTATCCGGTGCAGACCGAGCCGTTGCCGCTGCGGGTGCCTCTGGTGGGGGGCGGCATCCTGACCGCGGTAGCGACTCCGGGCCATGCCAAGGATCTCACCTGCTTTCACTGGCGTGAGCGGGGCTGGTTGTTCAGCGGCGATCTCTACATCTCCAGATCACTGCGTTACCTGCGTGCCGATGAGGATCTGCAGTTGTTGATGCACAGCATTTACAATGTGTTGCAGCTGGAGTTTGAGGTGGTGTTTTGCCCCCACCGAGGCATCGTCGAGCAGGGACATCGGGCACTGGCGGACAAGCTGGAGAATCTCAAGCAGTTGTGTACCCATGCGCGGCATCTGCGTCAACAGGGACTGGATGAGCAGGAGATGGTCCGGCGTCTGCTGGGGCCGGAAGATTGGTTGGCGAAGGTGAGTTTCTACAACATCAGTAAAGCAAACCTGGTGCGCCAGGCCGCCCGGGTGTCTCTGGGCGGCCTGGGCTAGGGTTCAGTCGTTGATGCGGGGGACGCTGGCCTTGGCCCGTTCAGACAGGCGGTGTACCACCTGGTTGCTGCTGCCCCGGTACCGCAGTGACGGATCGGCCAGTTCCTGTTCGAAGCGGCCGTCCACCAGTACGTCCAGATAGGGCAACAGTTGTTGTTGATGGGGAGTGAGCTCATCCAGCCGATAGCCGGTCCAGCACCAGATGTCTTTGTCCGGGCACTCAGTATGGACCCGGGTCACCAGCGCCAGCACATCCTCGACGTTGGCCGGGTGCAGCGGGTCGCCACCGGACAGGGTCAGTCCGCGCCGTGGAATGCGGCTGTCGGACAGATCCTCGATGATGCGATCCGCCAGCGCCTCGGGAAAGGGGTGGCCGGAGTCCAGACGCTGGGTGCTCTGGTTGTAGCAGCCCTTGCATTGGTGCTCACACCCGGACACAAACAGGGTGCAGCGGGTGCCCGGCCCGTTGACGACGTCGACGCTGTGGTACTTGTGATAATTCATGCTTGCCTCACTAAAAAAGGGGCCGCAGCCCCTTTTTGTTACTGCTGCGTAACGATTACAGGTGTTTGACCCGGCGTTTTACCTCTTCCTGCTTCCCTTCGTTGAAAGGACGCGCGTCCGGGCTACCCAGGTAACCGCAGACCCGACGGGTCACCGACACCTTGGACGGATCGTGGTTGCCGCATTTCGGGCAGGTAAAGCCTTTGGAGGTGCACTCGAACTCACCGGTAAAGCCGCACTCGTAGCACTCGTCGATGGGGGTGTTGGTACCGTAGTAAGGCACATGCTGGTAGGCATAGTCCCAAACGTCTTCCAGCGCTTCGACGTTGTGCTGCATGTTGGGGTACTCGCCATAGCAGATGAAGCCGCCGTTGGCGATGGACGGGTAGGGCTTCTCGAAGTCAATCTTGTCGTAGGGGTTGACGTTCTTCTCCACATCCAGGTGGAAGCTGTTGGTGTAGTAGCCCTTGTCGTTGACCCCTTCCACCACGCCGTAATAGCGCTGGTCAATCTTACAGAAGCGGGTGCACAGGTTCTCACTGGGCGTGCTGTAGAGGCTGAAGCCGTAACCGGTTTGGGCCTTCCAGGCGTCGGTGGCGGCGCGCAGACGCTCGACGATGGTCAGGGCACGGGCACGCAGTTCCTTGGAGTCGTACAGGTGCTCTTCGGTGCCGTACAGGGCGTTCACGGTTTCGTGCAGGCCGATGTAACCCAGAGAGATGGAGGCTCGGCCGTTCTTAAAGATCTCGCTGATGTCGTCGTCAGGCTGTAGACGCACGCCACAGGCGCCTTCCATATACAGGATCGGTGCCACCCGGGCCTTGACCCCTTCGAGGCGGTCGATGCGGGTCATCAGGGCCTTCTTGGCGATGGCCAGGCGATCATCCAGCAGTTCGAAGAAGCGGGTTTCTGATCCCTTGGCTTCGATGGCGATGCGCGGCAGGTTCAGGCTGACCACGCCCAGGTTGTTGCGGCCTTCGTGGATCAGTTCGCCATTCTCTTCGTAGGCGGACAGGAAGCTGCGACAGCCCATGGGGGTCTTGAAGGAGCCGGTGACCTCGACCACTTTGTCGTAGTTGAGAATGTCCGGGTACATCCGCTTGGTGGAACACTCCAGCGCCAGTTGTTTGATGTCGTAGTTGGCGTCGCCGGACTTGTGGTTGAGGCCATCTTTAATGGCGAACACCAGCTTGGGGAACACCGGCGTCTTACGGTTCTTGCCCAGGCCGACCATCCGTACTTTGAGGATCGACTGCTGAATCAGGCGACACTGCCAGCTGGTGCCCAGGCCAAAGCCGAAGGTCACGAACGGGGTCTGGCCGTTGGCGGTGTGCAGGGTGTTGACCTCGTACTCCAGGCTCTGGAATGCGTCGTAACACTCCTTCTCGGTGCGGGCTCGGGCGTAGGCTTCGGCATCGGCCACCTGCCACTCTTCACCTACCTCAAGGTGCTTCTCGTAGCTCTTGGTGACGTAGGGGGCCAGAATCTCATCGATGCGGTTGATGGTGGTGCCACCGTAGATGTGGCTGGCCACCTGGGCGATGATCTGGGCGGTGACGGCGGTCGCGGTGGAGATGGACTTTGGCACGTCGATCTCGGCGTTACCCATCTTGAAGCCACCGGTCAGCATGCCTTGCAGATCGATCAGCATGCAGTTGAACATCGGGAAGAACGGCGCGTAGTCGAGATCGTGGTAGTGGATCTCGCCACTCTCGTGGGCCTTGACCACGTCACGGGGCAGAATGTGGCGGGTGGCGTAGTGCTTGGCGACGATGCCGGCCAACAGGTCGCGTTGGGTCGGAATCACCTTGGAGTCTTTGTTGGCGTTCTCATGCAGCAGCGCCGCGTTGCTCTGATCCACCAGGCCGCGAATCTCGCGATTCAGGCGGCTGTTGGTCTCCCGGGCGATGTCGCGATCGTGGCGGTACTCGATGTAGGCTCGGGCCACGGCCTTATAGGGGCCCGCCATCAGATGGTTTTCCACCATCTGCTGAATTTCGTCAATGTTGACCTGTTGCAACTCCGCCAGCTCGAGTTCAATGGTTTGGGCTACCCGCCCTGCGTAATCGTCGTCTTTGACGTCGGCAGCCAGCGCAGCCCGGCTGATAGCTTCGCAAATCCTTGCGCTATCAAAAGGGACATGGCAACCGTCTCGCTTAATCACAACTGGCATGACAAAATTTCCTTAAATTTGTGTTTTCGGTCTTGACAGGCACAACATCTTGGTGTGTCGATTCAATTATGACCTATATGTAGGATGGACGTCGCATATTAGGCGCTAAATTCGTGGCCATTAAATTGATCCTGATCAAAAAGTTCCCCAAGCGGAATTTGGCAAGCGTTGGTTTTTTGTGATCCATTGGCGAAGATCAGGTTTTGGTTAAGTAACGAGTTTGTGTCTCTTGTGTTTCTCGTTTGTGTGTGTTGGATAGAGAGTCAGCGACCGCTGCTGTTTCTTTGTAATAAAAAAGTGATTGACTCTGACGCCGGTTAGTCACCGCCATTTTAGTGGACGGAGTTCAGCTTGTGGAAAACCCAATTCACCCCTAGGGCTGCCGCGCTCTGGGGCTGTGGTTAGATCTTTGTGAACATTCTGATCCAATAATCGCGATTCTGATAACAAAAAAAGGGAGCGTTTGCTCCCTTTTTGACCAGTCAAAAAGTTGACGTTATGGCTGGCGGTTGAGAATGATTTCCATCTCATCCATCAGGCGGTTCATGCGGGCAAATATCGCTTCATAGGGTGCCGCGGTGGCCAGGTCGACACCGGCGCGCTTCACCAGATCGTAAGGGTAATCACTACCACCGGATTTCAGCAGGGCCAGGTAGCGATCGTAGGCGGCGCGGTCGCCACTGAGCACTTCATCGGCAAAGGCCGCCGAGGCAGCGATGGAGGTGGCGTACTGGTAGACGTAGAAGTTGTAGTAGAAGTGCGGCACGTAGGCCCACTCAATGCCGTAGTCTTCGTCGATGGTCATCACCCCCTGGTCATGGCCATGGTAGCGGCGCAGCAGGTCGAGAAACAGCGCTGAGGCTTTGGTGTCACTCAGGGGCTCACCGGACTCGACGGTTTCGTGAATGGCCCGCTCGAACTCGGCGAACATGGTCTGCCGGAAGAAGGTGCCGCGGAAGGTCTCCAGAGTCTGGCCCAGGAAGTACAGCTTTTCGGCGTCGTCCTTGGCGTTGGCCAGGGCATAGTCGGTCAGCAGGTGCTCCTGGAAGGTGGAGGCGATCTCGGCGGTGAAGGTGGCGTAGGCGGCAGTGGAGTAAGGCTGGGCGCCGTTGGCGAACACCGAGTGGTTAGCGTGGCCCCACTCGTGGGTCAGGGTCGACACCGATGAGTAGTCGTCGTTGTAGTTCATCAGTACATATGGATGAACGTCGTAGGCGCTGCCACTCATGTAGGCACCGGAGCGCTTGCCGGTTTTAGGATAGGTATCCATCCAGCGCTGCTTCAGGCCGATGCGAATGTTGTTGACGTAGCTTTCGCCCATCGGCGCCAGCGAGTCCAGCATCATCTGAATGCCGGTGTCGATGGGGTAGCTGCGGGTGGCTTTGACCACCGGGGTGTAGATGTCGAAATACTGCTGGTCTTCCAGCTTCAGCAGGCGGGCCCGCAGTTTCAGGTAACGCTGCAGGGTATCGAGGTTGGCGTTGGTGGTGTCCACCAGGGCGTTGTAGACCTCGACCGGAATGTTGTCCTGTGCCAGAGCCGACTCCAGGGCGCTGTCATAATGGCGGCTCTGGGCATTGAACACGTCCGCTTTGACGTTGGCGTCCAGCATTGAGGCGATGGTACGGCGGTACTGGCTGAGGGTACCAAAGAACTGATCAAACGCCTGCTGGCGTACTGCCCGATCACCATGGCTGCGGTACTTGGCGTAGTTGGCCTGGTTCAGGGTGACGCTGTCACCGTCGAGCTCCACCTGTGGCCAGGGCAGTTCGGCGTTGGTAAAGGTGGCGTAGCTGGAGTACGGGCTGCCGGTCAGGGCACCGGTGGCCGCCATGATCTGCTCGGTTTGCGGGCTCAGGGTGTGATCCTTGGCCCTGAGGATGTCCTGCAACGGGAAGCGGTAAGGCTGCAGCCGCGGTTCCTGTTTGATCATCGCTTCGACGCTGGCGTCGCCAAGCGCGATAAGCTCCGGCTTGATGAACGCGCTGACCTGATCGAACTGATTGGATAACATGTTCATCGACTGGCGTTTTGCGCCGTTGTCGGAGTTACGGAGATCGGTGTCGGCATTAAGGTTGGCATACACCGACAGTTGGGATAGGGTTTTGGCCAGGTCATAATAGAGATCCAATGCGTCGGCCAGTTGACCGGCACCGCTGCCCAGTTGACCTTTAAACTGGGCCAGCTGCTGCATGTCCCGGGTCAGAGTCTCTTTCTGTTGCTGCCACTGCTGCCAATCTGTATACAAAGGCGTCAGATCCCAGTTTTGCTGGGAATCGCTGCTGGCGACCGCGGTGGTGCCACCGGCGCACGCAACCAAAAAGGTTGCGCAAATTAATGATTTTTTAAACATTCTTTGTCCATATTATCGTTATGGTTACTGGAATGCTGAGATTACCACGGTCGGTGTGCGGCCACCACTGAGTCCCGCCCAGGCTGTGACTGGCATGGGCAATAATTGCATAAGGAACAGCGATGAGCATCAAGATGTCGCCTAAGCAACAGGTTCTGGCGTTGCTGGATCAATGCCTGGCCACCGGCGTTCGCGGCCGGGTACAGGCGGTGATCAAGCAGGCGATAGCCGACATCGAAGGCCAGAGCAGCCAGCGAGGCTATCAACACGCCGACAGCGACATCAACGAGGCGGATTACCCTGGCCTGATCTTTAAAGTGGGCAAGCACACCCGTCGCTGGGTGTACCGATACACTCCCGAGGGGGCCCGCAGTACCCGCCAAATGACTCTGGGCTACTACCCGCAGATGGATCGGGCCGCCGCGATTGCCGCCTGGGAGGCACAACGCCTCGCCCTGACGGAGCCGCCGCAGTCCGAGCCGTCGCTGACCCTCAATCAGGCCATTACTCGGTACATCGACCACTATGGGCGCCAGCACCGGCCCCAGTGGCGGCGGGAGCGTCAGCAGCTGGAGCGTTGGCTTGGCGATGAACTGGGAGAGCTGGCGGCGGACAGCCTGAGTCCGGATCAGGCTCTGCAGGTGGTTCGGCCACAGGAGAGCGGTGCCCGACAACGGCTGGCGTTGATGCGCCGCTTCTACCGGGTGGGGCGGGGCTTGTGTGACGAAGTGGAGCAGGGCTGGTTACCGCCGACCCTGGCCTGTCCCTTTGAGCAGATTCAGGTGGCCCGGAGTGAGCGTCATACCGCTCAGATTGGCTGGCCCCACGTGGGTCGATACCTGCGACAGGTCAATGCCCTTGACGATAACGATCCGCTCAAGCTGATTCTGCAGCTGCAGTTAACCAACCTCGGCAGCTTTGCATTTTGGTGTCAGCTGAAATGGGAGGGCATCGACTGGCAGGCCGGATGGGCTCAGGTGGGCCAGGGTAAGGAGATGAAAGTGATGCCGCTATCGGCGCCGACCCTGGAGCTGTTAAAGCGTCGTCAGCGCAGTGCCGGACCCAGCGCCTGGGTGTTCCCCAGCCACAGCGATGGCGACAAAGCCGTGCCACACCATTACCCAGCAAAACTAATGCAAAAGATGAGGTCCAGCCTGGGCCTTCCGGACCAGTTTACTGCCAGTGGCCTGGAGCGGCTAAGCCGCCACTGGCTGGCAGAGCAGGGTAAGGTGGTCGACTCGCCGCGCTGGCCGCAGTCTTCCGGCAGGCCGGTCAAGGCGGTTTTGGAACAGCACAATGACTGTTTGATGCTGTGGGTCAAAAGGCTACACATCCAAAGGCGAAGTGATTGATTACCGGGGCTTAAGGGCGCTTTTTTAAGGTTTTACCAAAATTACGCCATGTAATCGATATTGTAACCATGTTCTTACTTGTTGGGTTTTTGGTTGATTTAAGGTGAGCGCTCAGGTTTAACGCGGTGAGAGCTGATCGTGACACAGAAACGGCTATAACCGGGTTTGCACGGGCAGATGTTCGAATCTGCTGAGCATAGACAAGCGGCGAGTACCACTCTCACCCGCCTGCCTGACTGTCCCGGCTGGCACCTTTGCCGGTGACGATGACGGTGATCATTGTTGGGCGACCTGGCTCGGTGTCGACCCGGGGATGCCGGCGCCTGGACAACGGCCGGTTGGCCGGACTGTGAGATGCTCCATTTATTTCCATTCAATACGAATTAAAAAGGCTAATGCTTTGGTTGGGGGAGGTTGTTGGCCGGCGGGTGGGATTCGATGAAATGACCATTGGTGTTTTTACCGGCATTTGTTACCGTGGTGTGTATTGCCGAAAAGCTAATATAATAATTATTAGATGTTTAATGGATCGCCTTTTTATGACCGCAATTTTCATCCAACGATCGCATCAACTCGGACACCAGGGGATTCGGGATCTCAGTGAGAAGATGGCTCATGATCTGCAACGCCAGTATCAGATTCGCTGGCAGTGGCAGGGAGAGCGGATGACCTTTCGCCGCATGGGCGCCAGGGGCATCCTGGTTCCCGAAGCGCAACTGGTGACACTGGATATGAAACTGGGACTGGTGCTGATCCCGGTAGCGCCGATGATCCGCCAGGGGATTGAAGAGACCCTGGATGGTCTGCTTATTTAGATGCCTAGTTTGATTCTGCTCAATTTCCAAAGACTGATTAGAATGCTCCTTCTAATAACTTCGCTTACGGTAGAGGTGAAAAGACAATTTAAACCGTAGTGGAGGCACCATGTTAAAAAAACTGTTTGGTTCAAAAGCAACCGCTGATGTAGACGCTCAGGAAGCGCTGTATCGCAAAATCTGGTTGGCCGGTCTGGGCGCGTACTCTAAGGGCGCCGAAGAGATTGGTCAGTTGTCTGAACGCGGCTTTGGCTTGTTTGACGAGCTGATGGAACGCGGTAAGGAGTTGGAATCTTCGACTGTCGAGAAGGTGTCCGAAGCCTCAACCCAGACCAAAGAGGCGTTTGAGTCTCAGTTGCACAGCCAGGTTCAGAAGGTAACCGGGTTGGAGGTGGAACAGCTGGATGAGCTGGAAACCAAGATTGATCGTCTGACCGCGCTGGTGGATAAGATGGCTGCTGAAAAAGCCGCTGCCGCCAAGGCCGCCAAACCCGCACCCGCCAAGGCAGCCCCGAAAGCGGCCCCAAAGGTAGCCGCTAAGCCTGCGGCCAAGACGACCCGTCGTACCACCACCAAATCTGCTTGATAACCGGCGAATAAGGAGCACAGTATGAACAATGAACTTCATGGAATCCCCCCTGTAGAAGGCGTAGATAACGAACAGCTGGCACGCAACATCTGGTTGGCCGGACTGGGCGTATACAGCCGCAGTGTGGAAGAAGCGAAAGATCTGGAAGGCAAGTCCAGCGATCTGTTTGAGCGTCTGGTAGAGCGCGGTCGCGAGATCGAGTCCAACACCAAGCAGCGCGTTGAAGACAACCTGGATCGCGCTAATGAAGAGGTAGAAGCCCGGGTCCACAACCTGTTCTATCGCCTCAGTGGTATTCACCCACGCCAAATCGACGAGCTGAATGCGAAAGTAGACAAGCTTGCCGAGGCAATTGAAAAGCTGGCCAAGTAGGTGTCAGCTCCGAGGAGGGCCTAATGGCGTCACTGTCTTTATCTGAACTGGTGTTCCTGCTTTTTGAAAGTGACTCGACACCGCTTCATGTGTCAGGACTGATGCTGTTTCGTCCTCCTGTCGATCAACCGGACTTTGCCACCACCCTGCACCAGCAGATGGTTCACGCCGGCCCGGTTGCCCCGCCTTTTGATCGCGTGATCACCAGCAACCGCTTCGGACTGCCTAAATGGCGCAACGCCGAAGAGGTGGAACTGGGTTATCACGTGCGTCTGTCCAAGTTACCCAAACCCGGTGATAACGATCAGTTGCTGGAACTGGCAGCGCGAATTCACAGTTATTGCCTCGACCGCAGCCGGCCGTTATGGGAGCTGTGGATCATTGATGGTCTGGCCAGCGGTGAAGTGGCCATCGTGGTTAAGTTCCACCATGCCCTGACCGACGGCATGCGCGCGGTGCAACTGCTGGAACGCAGTTTTGCCGTCAGTGAGCAGCGGGGTCACCTGGTGCCGTTCTGGCAACTGGGCGATACCATCAGTGATGACAATGAAGAAGAGTTCTCCAGCGTGATGTCGGTGCTGCAGCCGTCATTCTGGCGCAGACAGCTGAAAGTGGGCTTTGACAGTGCCCGCCTGTTGGCGATGGCCAGCGCCGGTCGGCTGAATCTGATTGATACTCCGATCAAACTGCCGTTCAGCGCGCCCAGAACCCCCTTTAATCACCTGGCGCCCGGTCGGGCCAAGCAGGTGACCCTGGCCAGTCTCAGTGACGCCAGAGTGAACCGGTTGGCGCTGCTGACCGGTGCACAGAGTGACGATGTGATTCTGACTCTGTGCGACATGTCACTGCACCGCTATCTGCAGCAACACAATTGGCAGGAGAGTGACCCTTTGGTCGCCATGGTGCCGCTGCGGGATCACGACACCGGCGCGCGATTGCATATGATCTCCGTCGGTCTGGTGGAACTCGGGGGCGCCTGGATTGATCCGCTGGAACGCCTTGCCCAGATTCAACGCACTCACCAGGGGATTCGCCGCCAGACTAACCGTACCAGCCTGAAAGCCTATAATCGTTATTCGGCGGTCATTAACGTGCTGTCGCTGATGGTGGCCCGGTTTGATGATCAGCAGTATCTGCCGCCGGCGGCTAACATGCTGATCACCGAGGTGGATGCCAGCCACACCTCACTGACGTTTCAGGGCGCCGAACTGGTGGCAACCTACCCGTTGTCGTTGTTGATGCCCGGCCAGACCCTTAACATGACGCTGCTGCGCTACGGCGGCCAGCTGCACTTCGGTCTGGTCTGCTGCCGCCATTCGCTGCCGGGGTTTGAAGCCTTTGGCGACTACCTCGAACAAAGCCTGGATGAGCTGGAAGCGACGGTGATTGGAAACCTTTCCCGGCGCCTGAACTCCTTGGCCAGTTAAGGGAACTGAATGTCTAGTTGGCGGGCTAAAGCACTGAATAAGGTGTTGTACCGGGCGATTCGAAGTCGCCTTGAACGGTGCAACGACATCCTCTCTATGCGAGGCGTCATTGCCGGCCTGGATAATCTCAACGCCTACATCGGCAGCCCCACCAATCTGGAGTTTATCGACGATCAGCTTAACGGTGTCCCTTGCCAGTGGATCGTCAAAGGTCGGCCCGCCGGCGACAAGGTGTTGCTCTATTTTCACGGCGGCGGTTTCTGCTTCCGCTCTCCCAAGGTGCACAACGCCATGTTGTACCACCTGACCCGCACAACCGGCTCCCGTGGGGTGATGGTTAACTACCGCCTGGCACCGGAGTTTCCTTTTCCAGCAGCGACATCGGATTGCTTTAACGCCTACAAGGCGTTGCTGGATCAAGGCATTGCCCCGAATAAGATCATCATTGGCGGCGACTCTGCCGGCGGCAATCTGGCGCTGACGACCATGCTCAAGGCCAAGGAGAAGGGGGTGGCGCAACCTCTGGCGGCGCTGCTGTTTTCTCCGGCGCTGGATCTGACCATGAACACCCAGTCCGGCTTTGTGATGCGCAACGAAGACCCGTTTTTTGATTTGGGCAGCCTGATGCTGCTGCGCAACAGTTACCTCAATGGTCACACCCCCTGCGACCCCATGGCATCGCCCCTGGCGGCGGATCTGACTGATCTGGCCCCGATCATGGTGCACGTGGGCAGTGTAGAGATTCTTTTGGACGACTCGGTGCGGCTGGCCAGTAAGGTCCGTCGCCTGGGGGGGGAGGCAGACCTGACCATCTGGCCGGGTCTGCCTCATGTGTTTACCCTGTTCTACCAGCTTCCGGAGGCCAAAGAGGCGATCGATCGCTGTGGCCGTTTCATTGAGCGCTGTCAGCAAAATTAAGCTGGCGCTTTAGGTAGGGGCTGACCAGAGACATCAACCGGTTGGCGCCGGTTCGTACCATCTCCTCCTCCTCCTTCTCCGGCCCCAGGGTGGTTTCAAAGCACAGCCAGGACAACCCCAGCAGAAACAGGTTGTCGGCCAGTTCAAACCGTTGTTGGGCGCTCATCTCCACCAGGTTTTTTTTCTGCAGGGCAGAGAGGCTGTGGGCGGTAAAGTTACGCAGCTGTTTAATCAGCCTCTGGTTGCCCCGGTGGCCAACGGCGCTCTGCTCGATGGCCTGAAAGTCGAGGAACAGGAATCGATAGTGCAGACACACCCGCAGCAGCGAGTTGAGAAATACCCAATACTCCTGTTCGCTGATCGCCTCCAGATCCAGGCGGGCCAGCAACTTACCCACCGCCAGTTCACACTCCTTGAACAGCTGGGCAATGACCTCCTCTTTGCCTTTGTAGTGGTAATAGAGGTTGCCGGGACTGATCTCCAGCTCGGCAGCGATGTCCAGACTGGTGACGTTGCCAGAGCCCTGGTGGTTAAACAGGGCCAGGCTGGCCTCCAGTATCCGCTCCCGGGTGCCCATATCAGGCGGTTTCCCTGGTCAGTTGTTGTTGTTGAAGGTAATCACGCTCGGAGTTAGCCATCCTCTCAATCTCATCGCAGACAAAACGGGTCAGCTTGTTGCCGATAAAGGGCAGGGCACTCTTTAGCTGCAACTCGACGTAATTGGCGCAGCCACTGTCGGTAGGAGCGAAGTGCTGGGTGCCGGTGATCTTGATGGGCACCCCGACCAACTCCACCGTCATCTGGCAACGGTAGTGGTCACCGTCGAAGCGCCACTCCTCGGCTTGTTTGGCCACGTTGCGGGCGCCGAGCAGGCGCTTGAGTACTGCAGGGACGTTACTCTCCACTTCCCGTTTTGTGGACAGCTTCAGGCCGCCGTCATCCGGCGTCAGGGCGGTGACCCGCACGTTATCACAGTCGATGTCGCTGTACTTCTGGGTTATCAGGTCCGGCTCGCTGAAGAAACGAAACAGTTCCGCGGTGGTGCAGCTGTACAAATGGGTCATTGCAAGTTTCATTGTATCTCCTAAAAGTGGATGCCTCTGAGCATCGCAGCCAAACCAATCATCTGTTGTTGCTCGGTGTAATTCAGTCTGTCTTCGTGAACCTCCCCGGATTCCGGGAACATGCGATAGAGCATGTTCATGCTGATCTCTGCCAGGCGTGGCGACAGTGCGTGCAGCACGGCGCCAAAAATGCCCAGTTTGGTGGCGATGCGTTTGGGCCGGTGCACCACCGCCTGGGCGATGAGTTCGGCGGCCTGCTCTGAGCTGAGTGTGGGCACCGCTTGATACAGCTGGGTGGGGGCACTCATGGGCGTGTCCACCAGCGGCATGTTGATGGTGGTGAAGCGTACGCCGCTGTCGGAATACTCGGCGGCGGCGCAGCGACAGAAGGACTCCAGGGCGGCATTGGAGGCCACATAAGCGCTGAAACGCGGCGCGTTGGTGAGTACGCCGATGGAGGAGACATTGATGATGTGCCCCTGCTGCTGCTCGGCCATCGGCCCTATCAGCCCGAGAATCATCCTCAGGGCACCAAAGTAGTTGATCGCCATGGTACGGTGATAGTCGTGAATCCGATCCACCGATGCCGCCACCGACCGCCGTATGGAGCGCCCGGCGCAATTGATCAGCACATCGACCTTGCCGTGGCGGGACAAGATGGTTTGCAGAAGGGTGTCGGTCTGTGCCTCGTCGGTGAGATCGCACAGGTAGCACTGGGCTTTGCCCCCCAGCTTTTTCACTTTCTTCTGTACCTGCTGCAGTCGCTGTTTGTCGCGCCCGATCAGCAGCAGCTGGGCGCCGGAGGGGGCCAGTCGCTCGGCGCTGGCTTCGCCAATTCCTGAGCTGGCACCGGTGATGACGACGGTTTGGTGCTGCAACCGGTGCTTGAGCTCGTCGTCGAGAAACAGATCCGGATCCAGTTCCCGTTCCCAGTAGTCCCACAATCGGTTGGCGTAGCTGGCCAGATCCGGGCAGCGGATCTGGTGGGCATCGAGCAGACTGCGGGTCTTCTGGTTGTCAAACCGGGTTGGGTAGTTCAGCAGGGCCATCAGATCCGGTGGAATGCCATAATCGGACAGAATGCGCTGACCGAGCTTCACCAGTGGCGGGTATTGCGATGCCAGTTGCAGCCAGGGCTGTGGCAGCAAGCTGGTGAGGTTCATGTTCATCTTCAGGGTCATGGTGGGACCGCGACCGGCCTGGGAGATGAGGTTGAGCACTTCGCCGGCGTGGTAGGGCCGGGGATCGGTCAGGTGGAAACATTCGCCATCCTGATCCGGCAGGTGCATCAGGCAGTCGAGGGCATCGGCGACGTAGTCCACCGGCACAATGTTGATCGGTCCGCCCTCGAACCCGGCCAGCGGGAACCAGCGGGGCAGGGCATCACGCACCTTTTGCAGCAGCTTAAAGAAAAAATACGGCCCCTGAACCCGATTGGCTTCGCCGGTTTCGCTGTCGCCAATGACAATACCGGGCCGGTAGATGCGATGGGGCAGTCCGGTGTGCTCGCGCACCACTTTTTCGCTCAGGTGACGAGACAGGAAATAGGGGTGGGTCAACTGCTCCGCTTCGGCAAACATCTGCTCGTCAAAGCAGCCCCGGTACAGGCCGGCAGCGGCGATGGAACTCAGATGGTGAAAGCACTCCACCTGCAGGGCTTCGGCACAGGCCAGGGCGTGCTCGGTGGCGCTGACATTGGCCTTAACCCGTTCATGGCTATTGTGGCGAAAGTCAGATTGGCTGGCCAGGTGCACAAAATGCACGACCTGTCCCTTCAGGGACTTGGTGTCGCGAGGGCTCAGGCCCAGCGCCGGATCCTTTAGGTTGCCACGAATGGGCAGCACCCGTTCCGTGCCACCCAGTCGGGTTGCGCTCTCTCTCAGTCGATGTTCGGCCTCGTCGTCTTTCACCAGGCAATACACGTTGCCTTCACGGGCCAGCAGGCGTCGCAATAGCTGTTGTCCCACCATGCCGGTGGCACCGGTAACAAAGTAGCTCATCTGGATTGCTCCTTCCTTGACGCAAGAGTGCCCAGGCACTCTCAGATGGCTGTCTAACTTTTCACCTAATTTAACTCTCAGAGTAAATAAGTGCTTGACCAGAATCAATAAAGATCTTGGAAATCGACTATAACCGTTATGAATTACTGATTAACCAACGTTTCTTTTGAGTTGTTGCGGTGTTGCATATTCCAGCGATTAAGTGATTAGCCCGTTGGCCCCGGTATGGGGATGATCTAAGATGGTTCGCTTTTTTTATTTCAGTCTCGAGGAACCACATGGAAACCGCAGCTATCATCAATGGAAAAGAGGTCGCCGATTCTCTGGTCGCCTCCATTGCCACTCAGGTGGCACAACTGGAAGCCGAAGGTAAGCGATTACCGGGGTTGGCTGTGGTGATGGTGGGCGACAACCCCGCCAGCGATGTGTACGTGCGCAACAAAACCCGTCGTTGCCAGCAAGCGGGGATTCTCGGTCAGGAGTTTCGTCTCGATGAGGCCACCACCGAGGCGGATCTGCTGGGGCTGGTGGATCGCCTCAACGACGATCCCGGTGTTGACGGCATTTTGGTGCAGCTGCCATTGCCGGCGCACCTGGATGAGCAGCGGGTGCTCAATCGCATCGCCGTGGCCAAGGACGTGGACGGATTTCACCCTAACAACGTTGGCAAGCTCAGCCTGGGGGACGCCACGGCGCTGGTGCCCTGCACGCCGCAAGGGTGCGTGACCCTGGCCCAGAGTGAGCTCGGAGCGGATCTGTCCGGCAAGCACGTGGTGATTGTCGGTCGCTCCAACATCGTCGGTAAACCGGCGGCGCAGCTGTTCCTGGCTCAGCACTGTTCAGTAACCGTGGTGCACTCCCGTTCGGCCAACGGCGCCGAACTGGCCCGCCAGGCCGACATCCTGGTGGTCGCCGTGGGGCGCCCGGAGATGGTAGGGCCGGATTGGGTCAAGCCTGGAGCGGTGGTGATCGATGTGGGCATCAACCGTACCGAACGCGACGGCAAGGCCAAACTGGTGGGGGATGTGGCATTTGGCCCGGTGGCGCAGCTGGCGGCCGCCATAACACCGGTTCCCGGTGGCGTGGGACCGATGACCATCGCTTACCTGCTTGAAAATACAATGAAAGCCTATGCTATGAATCAGGGTCAACAGGTGTAATTTAGGTTGCCAAGGCGCGCTTTAGTGGCGATCATTGGCGGTAAAACCCCCTTAGGACAACACGGAACAGGTTATGGTTATTCCCGGTTTTGAAGGTCAAGAAGCGACCGAGTTTGCGTTGATTCGGCTGCAGGTTTCATTTGCGGTCGAGCCGGCGCAGGTGCCGTCGCTGGAGCGGTTGCTGGAGAATTACATGGAATCGGCCACGTCGGAGTCCAGTGTGATGTCCAGCCAGTACATCGGCCGCGAGATGCAGCTGGAGCTGAGCTTCTTCGGTGCCGGTCAGAGTACGGTGAAAAGTGAATTGGCCCGGCTGCACAAGGTGGTGCAAAGCCTGCTTAATCCTACGCCGGTATTCACTGTTACCGTAGAAAAGGACTGAATCCCGGCCACCGGCCGGAGAGTCTCAAAGGGAGATGAGCATGAAGCGGGCACTGGTGGTTGAAGGGGGGGCGATGCGCGGCATCTTTGCCGCCGGCGTGCTGGATGCCTTTATCGAGCGCCAGCACTACCCCTTTGATGCCTGTTTCGGCGTGTCGGCCGGATCCACGGCGCTGGCCGCCTACCTGTCTGGCCAGCGGGGCCGGACCCGGGCGATCATCGCCGACTACTCCTGCCGTCCCGAATTCATCAATTTTCGGCGCTTCTTCAGAGGGGGTCACCTGCTGGACCTGGATTGGCTCTGGCCCATCACCCTGAATGAGCTGCCGTTCGATTTCGACGCTTTTGAACGCCGGGCCATCCCGTTGTTGATTGGGGTCACCGAGGTCAGCAGCGGTCGGGGTCGCTACCTGCCCGCCGGACGCGACAATCTGGCGATGCTGATGAAAGCCTCCTGCTCGGTGCCGGTGGGGTACCGCGGCTTTGTGTGTCTCAATGGTCAGGCGTATACCGATGGCGGGGTGGCGGACTCGATTCCGGTGCGCCAGGCCTACCAACAGGGTTATCGGGATCTCACCGTGGTGTTGTCCCAGCCTCTGGGTTATCGCAAACGGCCAAGCCGCTTTCCCTGGTTGCTGAGGTGGGCGCTCAGGGAGCACCCGCAACTGTTGGCGGCCATGGAGCACCGTCATCGGCAGTACAACCAGACACTGGCGTTCATTGCCCAGCCTCCGAAGGACTGCCGCATTCAGGTGCTGGTGCCGCCGCCGGCGTTTGCGGTTGGCCGCCTGACTCGCCAGGCCGAGGCTTTGGCTGCCGGTTATGAGCTGGGCCGTGAGTGTGGTCTGGCCCATCTTCAACGACTGGCCGCCATCGAACCAGTGGCGGCCGGGGCATGACGCCCGCCGGGCCCGAGGTCCTGACCCGCTCCCCCTGGCCGGCGGTGATAGAGGCGATCGGGCAGGCCAGTGGCAGACGCTTTTGCCCTTCAGGGCTGACGCCGGTGGCGGGCGGCTGCATCAACCAATGTTATCGCCTGACCGACGGTCACCACAGCTGGTTTGTGAAACTGAACCACAGCGAGCGCCTGAGTCTGTTTGAGGCGGAGGCCGATGGTCTTAATGCCCTCGGGCGTTTCTCCATACCGTCCCTGACTCTGGGACGGGCGGGGCAACATGCGTTTCTGGTGTTGCCGTTTCTGACGCTGGCGTCCCGGGGCAATGGTTTTGAGGCGGGGCGGACCATCGCCAAGTTGCACCAGGCCGATACCGGACATTTCAATGCTCAGGGCTATGGCTGGCACCGGCACAACTTTATTGGCGATACAGTGCAGTACAACCACTGGCAGCGCAGTTGGGCGCAGTTCTGGTGGCAGTGCCGGCTGCAACCGCAACTGGAATTGGCTGGACAGCGGGGCTTTGGCAGGGCGCTGGCTCCCTATCTGGACGGGCTCGAGGCCGCCAGCGGGACGTTATTGGCCCACCACCAACCGGTGGCAAGCCTGCTTCACGGCGACCTGTGGCAGGGTAATCTGGGCTTCGTCGAAGGCCAGGCGCGGGTGTTTGACCCGGCGTGTTACCTGGGGGATCGGGAGTCGGATCTGGCCATGACCGAATTGTTTGGCGGTTTTGACCCGGCGTTTTATCGCGGTTACGAGGCAACATGGCCGTTGTCACCGGGCTATGAGCAGCGCCGGCCGCTGTACCAGCTGTACCATCTGCTCAATCATCTGAATCTGTTTGGTGACGGTTACCTGGACTCGGTACACTCCGTGCTGCGTCGCCTGCGCTAACGGCCATCAAAAAAAAGGCACCCGAGGGTGCCTTTAGCATTTGAGTCGGCTGACTTACAGAGCCGCCAGCTCCCGCTGCTGCACCAGCTGCAGAAACTCGCTCATCTCAATCTTATACAGCTCGGACAGTTGGCCGATAAACTCCTGATGAGTCCACTCCCGGCTACGCTGGTCGGCTACGGCATCCATCAGCACCTGGGTGTTGTCGGCGTGCAGGGCCACCTCGGTGGATTCCAGCAGGGTGCCGTTTTCGGCATCGAACACCTGCAGGGTCAGTGGCAGCTGGCCGTCGTTCAGTTCCGGGGCAACGAAATGCTCACCCAACCCTTTGGCTTCAAAGGGGCAATCCATCACCAGGCCGTTGCCAAAGTCAAAGGAGAGCAGGATGGCGGGAGCGCGATAGACCACACCCGCCTTGATGCGGTGTTGGCCTTTGCCCAGGACCTGCTCCACTTCGGGGTGGCTCGGTGCTGGAATGGCGATCATGATGCGGTTGATGTCACCGTTGAACAGCTCGGCGGAAGCGCCTTCGGGTGGAATCTTGTTTGGCTCTGTCATTATCGGTCTCGTTGCCCGGTTATCAATGCCGCAAGTGTACCAAAGCCTGAATTCGATAACAGGGAAAATGGTGCCCGGGCAGTGAAGGTTTCTGTTTCTGGATCAACGAATGTGTGATCCGGGCGAATTAATGACCGCTTTGAGTAACTTGGGTGGAGGATGGACTATGCTTAATGCAATTCGACGGAGGGCAGGTCATGCATCAACCGATGAAGTGGGTTAGGGTGTTGGTAGTGATAGGGTCAGTCGGATGGCTTAGTGGCTGCAGTGAAGCCAATCAGGAAAGAGTAGACAGAGCCATGGACAACGCTCAGGCGGCGGCTCGGGTCATTCTGGACAGTACCATTGAGATGGCTCAGGTGTTGTGGCTGGAGGCGCAGTACCTGGGTGAAGATTCGTTGCAGCAGAGCCAGGCGATGACACAAGAGGCTCAACTGGCGTTGGAGCGGTGGCGGCCGCCGCAGTCGCCGGTGGATAAGTACGCCGAGCATGAAGTCGCCCTGGCGAAGACCCAGATCAAGGCCGATGTTACCATCGACCCTGAGTCAGAGCCGGCCCTCAGCCAAGATTAAGCTCCAGGTCAGTTTCCGGCGTGCAGCAGCAGGGCAGAATCTCACCGGGTTTAAGAAAGGCCATGGGAGTGGTCAGATAGCGGACGCTGCCACTCACCAGAGTGGCCTTACAGGCGCCGCAGAAGCCACTGCGGCACTCGCTGTAATGACCGACAGATTCCAGGGCATGGAGCAGGGTGGTGTGGTGATTGCCATGCTCCAGTTCCCGGCCGCCGCCAAGGCGGATTTTCCACAGTTTCAATCGGCTGAACCGTTACAGTTCAAACGAGGAGAACTCGTCCTGGTGGACTTCGTTCTTGATCTGGTTGGTCAGATAGCTGCTGACCTCCACCTCCTGGGGTGCCACCTGTACCGCATCACTCTCCAGCCACTTACTCATCCACGGTAGCGGATTGGAGCGCTTGTCAAAGATCGGTGCAAACCCGAGCGCGCTCATGCGCTGGTTGGTGATGAACTCCACGTAATCTTCGATGATCTTCTTATTCAGACCCAGCATGGAGCCGTCTTTAAACAGGTAGGAGGCCCAATCTTTCTCCTGCTCGGCGGCGCGGCGGAAGATCTCCACCGCTTCGCTGTGACACTCGATGGCGATCTCGGCCATTTCGTTGTCGTCCTGGTTGGTGGCCATCAGGTTAAGCATGTGCTGGGTGCCCACCAGGTGCAGTTGTTCATCGCGGGCGATAAAGCGGATGATCTTGGCGTTGCCTTCCATCACTTCCCGCTCGGCAAAGGCAAAGGAGCAGGCAAAGCTGACGTAGAAGCGCACCGCCTCCAGTACGTTGATGGACATCAGGCACAGGTACAGCTTTTTCTTCAGTTCACGGCGGCTGAGGGTGAACTGCTCGCTGCCTACCTGATGGTTGCCTTCACCAAACTGCTGATAACGCTGGGTATAGTCGATCAGGGCATCGTAATATTTGGAGATGTCGTTGGCGCGTTTCTGAATTTCGCTGTTGGCGACGATGTCGTCGAACACCACTCCGGGATCATTGACGATGTTGCGAATGATGTGGGTGTAGGAGCGCGAGTGAATGGTCTCATAGAACGACCAGGTCTCAATCCAGGTTTCCAGTTCAGGCAGGGACACCAGCGGCAGCAGCGCCACGTTGGGGCTACGGCCCTGAATGGAGTCCAGCAGGGTCTGGTACTTCAGGTTCGACAGGAAGATGTGTTTTTCATGATCAGGCAGGTCGTTGAAGTCGATGCGATCTTGGGTGACGTCCACCTCTTCGGGGCGCCAGAAGAACGACAGCTGCTTTTCGATCAGCTCTTCAAAAATCGGGTGCTTCTGTTGATCGTAACGGGCCACGTTCACCGGATTGCCGAGGAACATCGGCTCTTTCAGCGCGTTGTTGGCTTCCCGTGAAAATGTGCTGTATCTGTGGGTCATAATTTTGTCCTATCCGTGGCAGTGCCCCGCGTTTGCGGGGCACTGGCGGTTAAATCTTACAGGCGCCACCGGCGCAATCGTCGTCGCTGTCCGCTTTGCTCTGGGCGTCGGACTGGCCGTCACGGGTGTTCTGGTAGTACAGCGTCTTCAGACCGTACTTGTACGCCAGCATCAGATCCTTCAGCAGCATGCCCATGGGCATCTTGTTGTCCTCATAGCGGGACGGATCGTAGTTGGTGTTGGCGGAGATGGCCTGGTCGATGAACTTCTGCATGATGCCCACCAACTGCAGGTAGCCGGTGTTGCTGGGAATGTCCCACAGCAACTCGTAGCTGCCCTTGAGGCTGTCGATGCCCGGCACCACCTGCTTCATGATGCCATCTTTGGACCCCTTAACGCTCACCAGCCCTCGTGGTGGCTCAATGCCGTTGGTGGCATTGGAGATCTGCGAGCTGGTCTCTGACGGCATCAGTGCCGACAGGGTGGAGTTGCGCAGGCCGTGCTCAACGATGCTGGCGCGCAGGCCGTCCCAGTCCAGGTGCAGGGGTTCGTCACAGATCTCATCGATGGCGGTTTTGTAGCTGTCGATGGGCAGGATTCCCTGGGAGTAGGTGGTCTCGTTAAAGCCCGGGCAGGCGCCTTGCTCCTTCGCCAGCTCGTTCGAGGCTTTCAGCAGGTAGTACTGAATCGCCTCAAAGGTTTTGTGAGTCAGGTTGTTGCCGCTGCCATCGGAGTAGCGGACACCGTTCTTGGCCAGGTAGTAGGCGTAGTTGATGACGCCGATCCCCAGGGTACGGCGCTTCATGGAGCCGAGCTCGGCCGCCGGCACCGGGTAGTCCTGGTAGTCCAGCAAACTGTCCAGCGCCCGCACCGCCAGTGCCGCCAGCTCTTCGAGCTCGTCGAGGCTGTCGATGGCACCCAGGTTGAACGCCGACAGCGTGCACAGGGCAATCTCGCCCTCGGTGTCGTTAAGGTGTTTCAGCGGTTTGGTGGGCAGGGCAATCTCCAGGCACAGGTTGGATTGCTTCACCGGTGCCACTTTAGGATCGAAGGGGCTGTGGGTGTTGCAGTGATCCACGTGCTGAATGTAGATACGGCCGGTGGAGGCGCGCTCCTGCATCAGCAGGCTGAACAGCGCCACCGCCTTAACGGTTTTGCGGCGAATGCTGCTGTCGGCTTCGTACTGACAATAGAGCCGCTCAAACTCCTCCTGATCGGCAAAGAAGGCGTCGTACAGGCCGGGCACATCCGAAGGCGAGAACAGGCTGATGTTGCCACCGTCCAGCAGGCGCTGGTACAGGGTGCGGTTGATCTGAACGCCGTAGTCCAGATGACGGATGCGGTTGGCGTCGGTGCCGCGGTTGTTTTTCAGTACCAGCAGCTCTTCCGCTTCCAGGTGCCACAAGGGGTAGAACAGGGTGGCCGCGCCACCGCGAACGCCGCCCTGTGAACAGGACTTCACTGCGGTCTGGAAGTGCTTATAGAACGGCAAGCAACCGGTGTGGAAGGCTTCGCCGCCGCGAATCGGACTGCCCAGGGCGCGAATGTTGCCGCCGTTGATGCCGATGCCGGCCCGCTGGCTGACGTAGTTAACGATGGCCGCGGAGGTGGCGTTGATGGAGTCGAGGCTGTCGCCACACTCGATCAGCACACAAGAGCTGAACTGTCGGGTCGGGGTGCGCACGCCGGACATGATGGGCGTGGGCAGGGAGATCTTGAACTTGGAGGTGGCGTCGTAGAACCGCTTGACGTAGTCCAGGCGCGTCGCCTTCGGGTAGTTGGCAAACAGGCAGGCGGCCACCAGCATGTACAGGAACTGGGCGCTCTCAAACACCTCGCCGGTTACCCGGTTCTGCACCAGGTATTTGCCTTCCAGCTGCTTGACGGCGGCGTAGGAGAAGTCCATGTCGCGCCAGTGATCGAGGTGCTCATTCAGCTCATTGAGTTCGTCGCGGCTGTAATCCTGAAGAATGTGCTGGTCATAACGGCCCAGCTCCACCATCTTGCTTACGTGATCAAACAGGTGCGGCGGCTCGAACTGACCGTAGGCCTTCTTACGCAGGTGGAAGACCGCCAGGCGCGCGGCCAGGTACTGGTAGTCCGGGGTCTCTTCACTGATGAGGTCGGCTGCGGCTTTGATGATGGTTTCGTGAATCGCTTCGGTCTCAATGCCATCAAAGAAGTGGATGTGGCTGGCCAGCTCTACCTGAGAGACCGAGACGTTATCCAGATCCTGGGCTGCCCAATAGATCACCCGATGGATCTTATCGAGATCGAGGGGCTCCTTTTTGCCGCTGCGTTTGGTAATGAGCAGATTTTTATTCATCGTTGAGTATCGACGTGCGAATAACACAGTCGCCATGGACTGAAGGCACGTCTCATGTCCTTAATCTAAGTACGTGAGATGTTAATCCCCGGTCAGACCGGTGATCCCCGACGGTAGTGTTCTTTTTTATTATCGGACACTACATGTAGTAGCGCCAATGGGATGATCTACAAGATAAGCTGGTATGGGGGATTTCGCAAGGGTCCAGAATGTGGGCAGATTGTGGGTAACTGTGTGAATAACCGCGCTCGGCAAAAGGGCAGCTTCGTGGAACCTGCACCACCATTGCGCTGACAGAAAATCAACCCCTTTTTTGATAAAAAAAAGGCGCCGGAAAAAAATTTCCAGCGCCGGTTTGTATGGCTAATTTTGAGCCAGATCACGGACCAGATTAAAAAGATCGTCGGGTTGATCGCAACGATGGCTTGCGGGCCACTCCTCCGCCTTGTCTTCAGGGCTAATGTAGCCCCACAGGGCGGCGACGCTGATCATGCCGGCGTGGTTGGCGGCTACCATGTCCCGTTCGGCATCCCCGACATACAGGATCTGCTCCGGGATCACGCCCATCTCGTCGGCGGCCTTTAGCAGCGGCGCCGGGTGCGGCTTGGATACCGGCAGGGTATCGCCGCCCACCAGGCTGACGCTGGCGGCCATGCTGGGCTGGTGTTGCAGCAGCTGCCGGGCCAGGCCTTCCGGCTTGTTGGTAACGATGCCCCAGGGCAGTTGCAATTGCGCCAGCAGCGCCAGCATCCGTTCAATGCCGTCGTAGGGGCGGGTGTGTTCACTGATGTTGTCGGCATAGGCGGCTAACAGCAGTGAGCGCATCGGCGAGATATCGGTACGCTCGAAAGTCTCTTCCCCCAGTGCCGCCTTCAGCAGGCCACGACTGCCGTGACTGGTGTACAGGTAGGCTTGCTCCCGGCTCAGGCCAGGGTAGCCAAACTGGGCCAGGGCGACGTTGGCGGCCTGGCCGAGATCCAGAGCGGTATCCAGCAAGGTGCCGTCTAGATCAAAGAGTAGGGCTTTCACTTCCATGGGTTTCATCTGGTTTCACCGCGTGAATCATGTAGTTGATGTCCATCCGGTTGGACAGTTTGAAGGTTTCCGTAAGCGGGTTATAGAGCACGCCATCGGCATGGGCGACTCGAAGACCGGCCTGTTCGCACCAACGGATCAGCTGGGACGGCCGCAGGAACTTCTTGTAGTCGTGGGTGCCTTTAGGCAGCACTTTGACGATCTGTTCGGCGCCGACGATGGTGGTCAGGTAGGCCAGCGGTGTCTTATTGATGGTGGACAGGTACAGGTGGCCTCCTGGCTTGACCATGGCGGCACAGGCGCGGATCACCGACTCGGGATCCGGAACGTGCTCCAGCATCTCCATACAGGTCACCACATCATAGTGGCCGCCTTTGTGCTCGGCATGGGCCTCGGCAGTGCACAGTTGGTAATTGATCTCCAGTTCGCTTTCCAGCGCATGCAGGCGAGCCACCTCTACCGGCTCTTCGCCCATGTCCAGGCCCGTGGCCCGGGCGCCGGCCTTGGCCATGGCCTCGGTCAGCAGGCCGCCGCCGCAACCGACATCCAACACCTGTTTGCCAAACAGGCCATCGGCATGACGTTCGATGTAACCGGCGCGCAGGGGGTTGAGTTGATGCAGGGGTTTGGAGTGACCTAGTGGATCCCACCAGGTGGTCGCCAGTTTTTCAAATTTGCCGACTTCAACGGGATCAACGTTCGACTGCTGCATTCTCTGTCCTTTTTATCTTGCCTGCAGGGGTTCCGGTGAGATTTTGTGCCGATGCACTAAGCTGCAACCTCAGAACCGATTGAGTGTTGCCAGTATACGCCGACAGGGGTTGAAGAGAAAACCACTAAAGCGGGCGGTAAAAATCAAAATATCTGCTCAAAATTGCATCAGATGCTCTGTCGGATTGGTGAGTTTGGGTGAAAATTGGTCACTTATAAGTTGTTGTTTATCAGGATAAGAAACGCCACTTTCCAATCGCTTTGACTGTGTTAAAATGTCCAATCACCGTTTTTACCGGCTTGGCCGGGGCGACTGGAACCGAGGTTTCAGGGCGCTATTTAGGGACAACATCTGTCTATGACTGATCTGGCTAACGAAATCACGCCGATTAATATCGAAGAGGAACTGAAAAGCTCCTATCTCGATTATGCCATGAGCGTGATCGTCGGGCGTGCATTGCCCGACGTCCGGGATGGTCTTAAGCCTGTACACCGTCGCACCCTGTTTGCGATGAACGGTTTGAGCAACGACTGGAACAAACCCTATAAAAAATCCGCCCGTATCGTGGGCGACGTGATCGGTAAGTACCACCCTCATGGTGACAGTGCCGTGTACGACACCATCGTACGTATGGCGCAGCCGTTCTCCTTACGTTATACCCTGGTCGATGGCCAGGGTAACTTCGGTTCCGTCGACGGCGACTCCGCCGCGGCGATGCGTTATACCGAAATCCGCATGGCCAAAGTGGCCCACGAACTGCTGGCGGATCTGGATAAGGAAACCGTCGACTACGTGCCCAACTACGACGGCACCGAGCAGATTCCTGAAGTGATGCCGACCCGGGTGCCGAACCTGCTGGTCAACGGCTCAAGCGGCATCGCCGTGGGCATGGCCACCAACATTCCTCCCCACAACCTGACCGAAGTGATCAACGGCTGTCTGGCGTACATCGACAACAGCGACGTGACCTTCGAAGAGTTGCTGGAGCTGATCCCCGGTCCGGATTTCCCTACCGGCGGCATCATCAATGGTCGCAAGGGCATCATCGATGCCTACAAGACCGGTCGCGGCAAGATCTACGTTCGCGCCAAGACCAATGTCGAGACCAGCAGCACCGGTAAAGAGTCCATCATTGTCGATGAACTGCCGTACCAGGTGAACAAGGCCCGCTTGATCGAGAAGATCGCCGAGCTGGTTAAGGATAAGAAGCTGGAAGGGATCAGCGGCCTGCGTGATGAGTCTGATAAAGACGGCATGCGGGTGGTGATCGAGCTGAAGCGCGGTGAAGTGCCGGAAGTGGTGCTGAACAACCTGTACGCTCAGACCCAGATGCAGACGGTGTTCGGCATCAACATGGTGGCACTGGGCAACAACCAGCCTAAAGTGTTTAACCTGAAAGAGACACTGGAAGCCTTCGTGACCCACCGTCGCGAAGTGGTAACCCGTCGGACTGTGTTCGAACTGCGTAAAGCCCGCGAGCGGGCCCACATCCTCGAAGGCCTGGCCATCTCCCTGGCCAATATCGATCCGGTCATTGAGCTGATCCGTAACTCGCCTACTCCTGCAGAAGCCCGCGAAGCGTTGCTGTCCCGTGGTTGGGATCTGGGCAATGTGGCATCGATGCTGGAGAAAGCCGGTGATGACGCCGCCCGTCCGGACTGGCTGACCCCCGAGTTCGGTATCCGTGATGGCCAGTACTACCTGACCGAGCAGCAGGCCCGGGCGATTCTGGACCTGCGTCTGCAGAAGCTGACCGGCCTGGAACACGAGAACATTCTCGATGAGTACCGCCAGCTGCTGGAAGAGATCGCCGAGCTGATGCTGATTCTGGCCAGCCCGGAGCGTCTGATGGAAGTGATTCGCGAAGAGCTGGAGGCGATCAGGGCCGAGTACGGCGACGAGCGTCGCACCGAGATCTCCGCCGCGTCCGCCGACATCTCCCTGGAAGACCTGATCACCGAAGAAGACGTGGTGGTGACCCTGTCCCATGCCGGTTACGTGAAGTATCAGCCGTTGAGCGAATACGAAGCCCAGCGCCGGGGTGGTAAAGGCAAGGCCGCTGCCAAGATGAAGGATGAAGATTTCATCGAACGTCTGCTGGTGGCCAACACCCACGACACCATCTTGTGCTTCTCCAACGCCGGTAAGGTGTACTGGATGCGGGTGTTCCAGTTGCCGCTGGCCAGCCGTACCGCCCGGGGTAAGCCAATCGTTAACCTGCTGCCGCTGGATGACGGTGAAGTGATTCAGGCGATTCTGCCGGTTCGTGAGTACGATCCGAGCAAGTTCATCGCCTTCGCCACCGCCAAGGGCATCATCAAGAAGACCGCTCTGGACGCATACAGCCGTCCGCTGTCTTCCGGTATTCGTGCCATCAACCTCAACGACGGCGATGAGCTGATCGGTGTTGACATCACCAACGGTGACGACGAGATCATGCTGTTCTCCGACGCCGGTAAGGTAGTGCGCTTCAACGAGACCAATGTGCGTTCCGTGGGCCGTAACTCCATCGGTGTCCGCGGCATCAGCCTGGATGATGTCGATCGGGTGGTGTCGATGATCGTCCCTCGTGGCGACGGTGCCATCCTGACCGTGACTCAGAACGGTTATGGTAAGCGTACCGACGAAGTCGAGTATCCGGTGAAAGGCCGGGCCACCAAGGGCGTAATCTCCATTAAGGTGAGTGAGCGTAACGGCCCGGTGGTTGGCGCGGTTCAGGTAACGGAAAACGACGAGATCATGCTGATCACCGACGGCGGCACCCTGGTGCGGACCCGGGTGCATGAGGTGTCTCAGGTTGGCCGTAATACCCAGGGCGTGACCATCATCCGAACCCAGGAGGGTGAACAGGTGGTGGGTCTGCAGCGCATCGACGAGATCGAGGAAGGCGAGAGTCTGGTCGACGCGTCCGCCGTGGACGGCGAAGGCAACGACGTTGCCGCCGATGCCGAGGCCCAGCCTCAGGCTGACGCCGACAATGCGGCTGAGGACGCCGGCGAGGAGTAAATTCCTGGCACGGCTTCGACCTGATAACGGACGCTTCGGCGTCCGTTTTTTTATGTCCGCGGCACGGTAAAGGCGGCCCTGTGGCTGGCGGTTATGGGGTTATCTATTATTTTTCATCGCGCTGGCGCCCATGTTGGTGTTAAATGGCTGTTTTAGCAGTTAGGGATTGAGAACAATGACCGTATACAACTTCTGCGCCGGTCCGGCGATGTTACCCACTGATGTGATGGCCAAGGCCCAGGCCGAGTTGCTGGATTTTCAGGGGTTGGGGGTATCGGTTATGGAGCTCAGTCATCGTTCGAAGTCCTTTATGGCGGTGGCCGAGGCCGCCGAAGCCAACCTGCGTCAACTGATGAACATCGGTGACGACTACGCGGTGCTGTTCACCCACGGCGGCGCCCGGGCCCATTTCTCCGCCATTCCTCAGAACCTGGTGGCCGCCGGTGCCAAGGTGGATTACCTCATCAGCGGCCAGTGGTCAGCCGGAGCGGCCAAGGAGGCGGCCAAGTACGCCACGGTCAACGCCATCGACCTGCGCGACGGCGGTGGCCTGGATCTCAGTCGCCTCAACCAGGCGGGCGAGGGTGAGTATCTGCATTATTGCCCCAATGAAACCGTGGACGGGGTGGCGATGTTCGAGGAGCCGGTCACCGACAAGCCGCTGATCGCCGATTACTCCTCCTGCATTCTTGGACGGCACATCGACATCAATAAGTACGGCCTGATCTACGCCGGCGCCCAGAAAAACATCGGTCCGGCCGGGCTGGCGATTGTGATCGTGCGCCGGGACCTGCTGGGCGAAGGTCAGCCGCAGCTGCCGTCGATCCTCAACTACCGGTTGCTGGATGACAACGGCTCCATGTACAACACCCCGCCGACGTTTGCCTGGTACCTGGCCGGTGAGGTGTTCAAGTGGCTGCAGCAACAGGGCGGGGTAGAGGCGATGGCCGGGGTGAACCGGGCCAAGGCGGCCCTGCTGTATGATTTTATTGACAGCAGCACCTTCTACCAAAACCGGGTTCAGCCGAGCCATCGCAGCGAGATGAATGTACCTTTCCAGTTGACCAATGCCAGCCTGGACGGTGCGTTTCTTGCCCAGGCGGAGCAGGCCGGATTAATGGCGCTGAAGGGGCACCGCAGTGTGGGCGGTATGCGGGCCAGCATCTACAACGCCATGCCATTGGAGGGCGTCCGGGCCCTGGTCGACTTTATGAAGCAGTTTGAAAGCGACAACCGATAACTACAAGGGAGAACGTTTTGTCACTTGATCTATTATCTATGGCCAACCCCGGTGTGGATGGCCTGATGCCCTATCAGCCAGGTAAGCCCACCGAGGAGCTGGAGCGGGAGCTGGGGATTAGCGATATCGTAAAGCTGGCGTCAAACGAGAATCCGCTGGGCCTGAGTCCCAGGGCGCGTCAGGCCATCGAGGCCGCCACCGCCGAACTGTGCCGCTACCCGGATGCCAACGGCTACTACCTGAAACAGAAGCTGGCGCAAAAACTCAACTGCGACAGCGATCAGATCACCCTGGGTAACGGTTCCAACGAGGTACTGGAGATCCTGTTCCGCACCTTCGTCGGCATCGGCGATGAAGTGATCTTCGATGCCCATGCCTTTATTGTCTACCAGTTGCTGACCCAGTCCTGCGGCGCCACCGCAGTGAAGACCGCCGCCAAAGAGTGGGGCCATGATCTGGACGCCATGCTGGCCGCGGTCACCGAACGCACCAAGCTGATCTGCATCGCCAACCCCAACAACCCCACCGGCACCTTCCTGGCGCCGCGGCAGCTGGCCGAGTTTATGGCCCGGGTGCCGGAGCGGGTATTGGTGGTATTGGATGAGGCCTACTACGAGTACCTGAAGGCCGACCAGCGTGCCGACAGCATCGGCTGGCTGACCCAGTACCCGAATCTGATGGTCAGTCGTACCTTCTCCAAGGCCTACGGCCTGGCGGGGCTTCGGGTCGGCTATCTGGTGGCCTCTACCGACATCACCGATCTGCTGAACCGGGTGCGGGAGCCGTTCAATAACAACTCGCTGGCCCTGGCGGCCGCCGAGGCGGTGCTGGACGACGCCGACTACCTGGCCGAAGGGATCGCCCTCAACGAGCGCGAGATGGCGCGGTTGCTAGCCTATTTTGACCAGCGCGGCATCCGTTACATCCCCAGTGTGGCCAACTTCATCACCATCGAAGTCGGCGCCGCCGGGGAGATTTATGACGCTCTGCTGAAAAAAGGGGTGATAGTGCGCCCCATTGCGGGGTATGGTATGCCTTCTCACCTGCGTGTCAGCATCGGTCTGGAGTCGGAAAACTCCCGATTTATGGACGCGTTGGACGAGATACTGGCCTAAATGAATTGAACGTTTGAAAAGGGGCCGCGAAGGCCCCTTTTTATTGTGGGGAATAAGAGTCATGGAGCAGTTACGCCTAGAGCCAATTTCACATGTCGGGGGAGTGATTCAGCTGCCCGGGTCCAAGAGCATCTCAAACCGGGCCCTGTTGCTGGCTACCATCGCCAGCGGCCGTACCCGGTTAACCAACCTGCTGGACTCCGACGACATCCGTCATATGTTGACCGCCCTGGATCAACTGGGCGTGAGCTATGACTATCGCAAGGACCAGGCCACCATCGAGGTGGAGGGGCTGGGAGGCCGGTTGGCCCGAGGGCAGGTGGCGGAGTTGTATCTGGGCAATGCCGGTACGGCGATGCGGCCATTGGCGGCAGCGCTGGCCATCGGCAGCGGCGAGTTTGTGCTGACCGGCGAACCGCGAATGAAGGAGCGCCCCATCGGCCACCTTATTGACGCGCTGCAGCCTTTGGGTGCCCGCATCGACTATCTCGAGAATCCCGGTTATCCGCCGCTGAAGATTCACGCCGGCGATCTGGCCGGCGGCCGGGTCAGCATCGATGGCTCCATCTCCTCGCAGTTTCTGACTGCGCTGTTGATGGTGGCGCCACTGCTCGGCAGTGAGCTGACCATCGAAGTGAAGGGTGAACTGGTGTCCAAGCCCTACATCGATATCACACTGGGGATGATGGCCCGCTTCGGGGTGACGGTGGAGAATCGCGACTACCGCGAGTTTGTGGTTGCCGCCGGCCAGCAGTACCTCAGCCCCGGCGAGTTTCTGGTGGAAGGGGATGCCAGCTCGGCGTCTTACTTCCTGGCGGCGGCGGCCATCGGTGGCGGCACCATCGAGGTCCGCGGTGTCGGCACCGACAGCCTGCAGGGCGATAAGCATTTTGCCGATGTGCTGGAGGCCATGGGCGCCAAGGTGGAGTGGGGCAAAGACTTCATTCGCTGCAGTAAAGGCGACCTGAACGGGGTGGACATGGACATGAACGCCATCCCGGATGCGGCCATGACCATCGCCACCACGGCGCTGTTTGCCAACGGTCCCACCACCATCCGCAATATCTACAACTGGCGGGTGAAGGAGACCGACCGCCTGGCGGCCATGGCCACCGAACTGCGCAAAGTGGGCGCGGTGGTGGAGGAGGGCGAAGACTACATCCGTATCGAGCCGGTTCCTGAGCTGCGCCATGCCGAGATCGAGACCTACAACGATCACCGCATCGCCATGTGCTTCTCGATGCTGGCCGTCGGCGGCCAGAGCGTGACCATCCTGGATCCCGGCTGTACCGCCAAAACCTTCCCGGATTATTTCGACCGGCTGGCGTCCGTGAGTCGCTAGTTATCTCCAATGGGGGTGCCGCAGTCGCCGGCTCCCTTGACTACACTCTATAACCTGCCGTCAATGCTGTCCCGGCCGCGGTGTCGGGAGCAGCCGGCACCGATTGGCTTTTGGGGTAACGCCAACCCGGATCACTGTTCTGCGATTGCTGTGGCCGAGGGTCAGATCCCTTTTGTATAAAGGCTTACTTTAGCTGGGGAATCTGTATAATAGGCGCGCTTTCACGGAACCGGTTCCGTGAGCGATCGAAGAGAAACACAATTGGAGAGTACCATGCCTGGACAGGCCCCTGTGATTACCATTGATGGACCGAGTGGCGTAGGTAAAGGCACGGTGTGCCACCTTCTGGCAGAGAAGCTGGGTTGGCACTTGCTGGACTCCGGTGCCATCTACCGGGTGCTGGCGCTGGCCGCACTGCATCACAATATTGAACTCGACAATGAAGAGGGCCTGGCCCTGACCGCAGCGCATCTGGACGTGGTGTTCAGCCCGGACGATAACGGTGGCATCAAGGTGGTGCTGGAAGGTGAAGTCGTCAGCCGCGAGATCCGCACTCAGGAGTGCGCCAACGCCGCCTCTAAAGTGGCGGCGTTCCCCCGGGTTCGGGAGGCGTTATTGCGCCGCCAACGCGCGTTTCGGGTGGCTCCGGGACTGATTGCCGATGGCCGTGACATGGGAACAGTGGTGTTCCCCGATGCAGACGCTAAGCTTTATATGACTGCCAGTGCCGAAGAGCGTGCGCGCCGTAGGTACTTACAGTTGAAGGAGAAAGGCTTAGGTGGTAGTATTGACCGCCTTTTGGCGGAGATACGTGAGCGCGATGAGCGCGATGCCAACCGTAAGGTGGCACCCATGAAGCCCGCCGAAGATGCGTTACTAATTGACACGACAGAGCTGACAATTGATCAAGTTGTTGATCATGCATTACGCTTTGTGGTTGAAAAACTTGGCCAATAATGGCTTTGAAACACTTAGCTAATTCTGGCTAAGAGGTGCCAGCTTCAAGGATGAGGCAGGCTTTAGACAACTACCCCATGTCCAGGATGGCCATGGATGACTAATGAAATTAACTTAAACATGACTGAATCTTTTGCTCAACTGTTTGAAGAATCCCTAAAGGATCTGGAAACTCGTCCTGGTGCCATCGTTAAAGGTACCGTTGTTGCTATCGAGAACGGCATCGTTCTGGTTGACGCTGGCCTGAAATCTGAGTCCGCTATCCCAGCCGAGCAGTTCAAGAACGCCAAAGGCGAGCTGGAAATCAGCGTTGGCGAATCTGTTGACGTAGCTCTGGATGCCGTAGAAGACGGCTTCGGTGAAACTCAACTGTCTCGTGAGAAAGCGAAGCGTCACGAAGCTTGGCTGCGTCTTGAGAAGGCTTACGAAGACGAAGAAACTGTTACCGGTATCATTAACGGTAAAGTTAAAGGCGGCTTCACTGTTGAACTGGAAGGCATTCGTGCGTTCCTGCCAGGTTCTCTGGTTGACGTACGTCCAGTACGTGACACCACTCACCTGGAAGGCAAAGAGCTGGAATTCAAGGTAATCAAGCTGGACCAGAAGCGCAACAACGTTGTTGTTTCCCGTCGTGCAGTTATCGAATCTGAAAACAGCGTTGAGCGTGAACAGCTTCTGGCTAACCTGCAGGAAGGTCAAGAAGTTAAGGGTATCGTTAAGAACCTGACCGACTACGGCGCGTTCGTAGATCTGGGCGGCGTTGACGGCCTGCTGCACATCACCGATATGGCTTGGAAGCGCGTTAAGCACCCAAGTGAAATCGTAAACGTTGGTGACGAAATCAACGTTAAGGTTCTGAAGTTCGATCGTGAGCGTACTCGCGTATCTCTGGGCCTGAAGCAGCTGGGTGAAGATCCATGGGTTGCTATCGCTGGTCGCTACCCAGAAGGCACTAAGCTGACTGGTCGCGTAACCAACCTGACTGACTACGGCTGCTTCGTTGAAATCGAAGAGGGCGTTGAAGGTCTGGTACACGTTTCCGAAATGGATTGGACCAACAAGAACATCCACCCATCCAAGGTTGTTAGCCTGGGTGATAACGTGGAAGTTATGGTTCTGGACATCGACGAAGAGCGTCGCCGCATCTCCCTGGGTCTGAAGCAGTGTAAAGCTAACCCATGGGATGAGTTCGCAGCCAACTTCAACAAGAACGACAAAGTTACCGGTAAGATTAAGTCTATCACTGACTTCGGTATCTTCATCGGTCTGGAAGGCGGCATCGACGGTCTGGTTCACCTGTCCGACATCTCCTGGAACGTAGCTGGCGAAGAAGCTGTTCGCGACTACAAGAAAGGCGAAGAGATCTCCGCAGTTGTACTGTCTGTTGATCCTGAGCGTGAGCGCATCAGCCTGGGCGTTAAGCAGATCGAAGAAGATCCGTTTAACAAGTACCTGTCTGATAACAAAAAAGGTGCTATTGTTACTGGTACCATCACTGCAGTTGACGCCAAAGGCGCAACCGTAGAGCTGGGTGAGAGCGTTGAAGGTTACATCCGTGTAGCTGATATCTCTCGCGATCGCATCGAAGACGCTTCTACCGTGCTGAATGCCGGTGAAGAAGTTGAAGCCAAGTTCATGGGCGTTGACCGCAAGAACCGTACCGTTAGCCTGTCTATCCGCGCGAAAGACGAAGCTGACGAGAAGGAAGCGATTGACACTCTGAACCAGCGTGAAGAAGCTACCTTCTCCAGCGCTATGGCAGAAGCGTTCAAAGCTGCTAAACAATAATCGCCTGTTGTATGGGGAGCGCGTCTCCCCATTAGGCGACTGTAATTGGCTTGTAGGAGAGCGAGGATGACAAAATCCGAACTTATCGAAAGATTGGCCAGTAAACAGTCGCACCTATCCGGAAAAGAAGTGGAAGGTGCAATTAAAGAGATGCTGGAGCAGATGGCAACTACCCTGGAGCAAGGCGATCGCATTGAGATTCGCGGCTTCGGGAGCTTTTCTCTCCATTATCGGGCTCCACGGACTGGCCGTAACCCCAAAACCGGGGATGCGGTTGAGCTGACTGGCAAGTACGTACCTCATTTCAAACCGGGTAAGGAGTTACGCGAACGCGTAAACAGTAACCTAGGTTGATTGATTGAAAGCCCTCGCATCTGCGGGGGCTTTTTGTATCTGCCGTTATCGCCCTGTCGGGCGAGGCCAGATCGTGCTGGTCATATATTTCTTTTTATTAGATAATCTTTCTAATTCCATGACGCTCTAAAGGAGCCATTGTGAAAGCGTTGCTTATCACTGCCTTGGTGGCTGTTTTCTTTCTGGTTGCTATGGCCTTTGGCGCCCGCAACGATCAACTGGTGACACTGAACTATTTCATCGCCCGCGGTGAGTTTTCCCTGCCAATGGTACTGGCGGTGACCTTCTTCGGTGGCTTCCTGATCAGCTGGTTGATCACCATGTTGCTGATGGTGCGTCAACGCTTCAAGCTCAACCGAGTGACCGCCAAGAATCACCAGCTGGAAAAGCGTCTTGCTGAGCTAGAGTCTATCGATACTGATGCTTGAACTGGTATTTCTTCTGTTGCCCATTGCTGCCGCGTATGGTTGGTATATGGGCCAGCGCAGTGCTGGTCAGTCAGAGCGTAAAAAAGCTCAGGTATTTTCCAAAAACTACTTCGAAGGCCTGAATTTCCTGCTGTCGGATCAGCCCGACAAGGCGGTGGATCTCTTTATTGAGCTGCTGCAGGTGGACGAAGAGACCTTTGAAACCCATTTGTCCCTCGGTAACCTGTTCCGCAAGCGCGGAGAGGTAGACCGCTCCATCCGTATCCACCAGAACCTCATCGCCCGGCCACACCTGCTGCCGGAGCAGCGCGATGCCGCCATGATGGAGCTGGGTAAAGACTACCTGGCTGCCGGCCTGTACGATCGGGCCGAAGATCTGTTCCTGAAGCTGATCAAAGAGCCGGATCACAGCGAAGACGCCGAGCGGCAACTGCTGCACATCTATCAGGCCACCAAGGAGTGGTGGAAGGCGATCAAGGTGGCGCGCAAGTTTGGCCGCGTCAGCCGCAAGGAGCTCAAACCCATTGTCGCCCACTACTACTGTGAACTGGCGCAGCTGGCCACGGATCCAGTGGAGCAGAGTAAGTTGCTGGACAAGGCGCTGTCGACGGACAGCCGCTGCGTGCGGGCGATGATTGCCAAGGTGTCGCTGCTGCAGGAGCAGGACCGGGCCGGCGCGCTGAAGCTGGTGAACCAGATTGCCGCCACGGCGCCAGAGATGATGCCTGAAGTGTTGGATCAGGCCGAGGCGATCTACGCAGCCCTCAATCTGGACGACCAGTTTATTAATCTGCTGCACTCCATTTTGGAGCGCGATGGCAACGTCAGCTGCCTGTTGAAGCTGGTGGATCGCACCGCCGAGAACCTCGGTCCTCAGGAGGCGGAGTCGTTGCTGCTGGACCAGCTTAGGCGCCAGCCCACCATGCGCGGCTTCCATCACCTGATGAAGCTGCAGCTGGAGCAGTTGCAGCTGGGCCAGGGGCGGGAGCGGGTCGACCTGCTGTCAAAGCTGGTGGAAGCCCAGATTAAACTGCGACCCATCTATCGCTGTCACCGCTGCGGTTTTCCTTCACACAGCCTGTACTGGCAATGTCCCTCCTGCAAAAGCTGGGGTGAAGGCAAGCGCATTCGCGGTTTGGACGGCGAATGAACAGGGCGTGTTAAACTTTGCTGATTATTATTGCGCAGCATCTGACCATTGCTGTATCAGGATGTTGGGTGTTCGCTCCAAATGAGCTGGAAATTTAGTTGATAAGAGCGCCCTACGGGGCCGGACTGACGACAACCACTCGACGTCGTTCGATTTTGACGTAGAACCACTATGCCTACAATCGAACTTCTTGATTGGTTGCCGTCATCCTTGGCCAAATTCTAAACACCAAAGATAAATACGCCCCAGGGCCTGTTGAACGTTACTGAATATTTTTGCGCCAAGGTTTGCGTGCTGCAAAACCTAGGCGCTCAGAGATTGCTTAAGGTGAGAGTGTGTTAGAGGAGTTTCGTCGCGCCCTACGGGGCCGGCCTGACGACAACCAAACTGCGTTATTCGATCTTGACGTAGAGCCACTATGCCTACGATCGAACGCCTTGATTGGCTGCCGTCATCCTCGGCCAAATTCTCATCAGCAAAGCTCAACAGCCCCTAATACCAATAACTACTACCCTACAACCTGGAGACATTGATGCAAGTGAACCCTAAGGTACTCGTTGCTCTGGATTTTAATAACATCGACGACGCATTGGCGTTTGTAGACAGCATTGACGCCGATCAGTGCCGGTTAAAAGTGGGTAAAGAGCTGTTTACCTCCTTTGGTCCTCAGTTTGTCCGCCAGCTGGTTGAGCGCGGCTTCGACGTGTTTTTGGACCTTAAGTTTCACGATATCCCCAATACCGTAGCCAAAGCGGTAACCGCCGCGGCCGAACTGGGGGTGTGGATGGTGAACGTTCATGCCGCCGGTGGCAGTCGCATGATGCGTGCCGCGGCAGAGGCGCTGGCACCCTATGGCGACAAGGCACCGTTGTTGATTGCGGTGACCATGCTGACCAGCATGGAGGAGTCTGAGCTGGCCGAACTGGGGGTGACCCGCAGCGCCGAGGAGCATGTGCTGGCGCTGGCGCGGCTGGCTAAAGACTCTGGCCTGGATGGTGTGGTCTGCTCGGCTCGGGAAGCCAGCCGCCTCAAGGCAGAGCTGGGGCAGGCGTTTTGTCTGGTGACTCCGGGCATCCGCCCCGAGGGCAGCGACAAAGGCGATCAAAAGCGGGTCATGACACCGCCGCAGGCCGTGGCTGCCGGTAGCGATTACCTGGTAATTGGTCGCCCCATCACCCAATCGGCGGATCCGCGGCAGACGCTGCTGGCCATCAACGCGAGCCTGAATTAAGGGCCGCGTCAAGAATCATAAGGAGCCGTAGGGCTCCTTTTTTTATGCCGGCTGGCAAAAAAGAGGGTCACCGATAGAGATTGCGGTGGCCGGAGTAGGGCGACCGCATCAGCCGGCGCCACCGCCAGGCCGGTAGGGCCGCAGGTCAGTCGCCGTAGCCGGCCGATTTCGCGCACTCTCCCTCTATCTGATGCCCGGTCATCCGTCGTTGCCGTCGCGACAGTCTCGACGTCGAGCCGGCCAAAGCCTTTCCTCACTGTCATTGATGCCCCGCCAGCGACTCCGGTCGTCAGCGAGCCCTTGCCGGGATGCGCCGATCAGCGATCAGTACTTGCGCACCCAAGCAAGCGCTTGGTATCTTGAGGCATTCAACAAGGAGAAGTGTCATGTCCGACAAGGTAGTGATCACCTGTGCCCTGACCGGAGTGCTGACCGATCCCGGCCAGCACCCGGTGCCGGTGACGGTAACCCAGATGGCCCGGGAAGCGCGTCAGGCGTACGAGGCGGGCGCCAGCGTAATGCACATCCATTTTCGTCGTCAGGAACCGGGCAAGGGGCACCTGCCCAGCTGGGACCCGGAGGTGGCTTGTGCCATTGCCGACGCCATTCGCCAGGCTTGCCCCGGGGTGTTGTTGAACTTCTCCACCGGCACCATCAACCGGGATCAACAGGGACCACTGGCGTGCATTCGCGCCGGCCGGCCGGAGATCGCGGCCTGTAACGCCGGCAGCCTCAACTACCTTAAAACCCGTCGTGACGGTCGCTGGGCCTGGGCGCCGATGGTGTTTGAAAACCCGGTGGATAAAATTGAGGAACTGCTGGAGGTGTGTCGGCAGGTCAGGGTTCGGCCCGAATTTGAGTGTTTTGATCTTGGCATTGTGCGCTCGGTGGGAATGTTTGAAGACGTGGGGATGATCGACAAAGCCAACTACAACCTGGTGCTGGGGGTGGCCTCGGGGATGCCCGCCGATGCCGAGTTGCTGCCTCTGCTGCACAAGTACATGAAGCCCGGCGCCCTATGGCAGTCGACGGTGATTGGCCGTCAGGAGATCTGGGATGTTCACCGGGCCACGGCAGAGATGGGAGGCCAGCTTCGCACCGGTCTGGAGGACACCTTCTATCTGCCCAGTGGCGAGCGGGCCAGGGGCAACGGCGATCTGATAGCCGCCATGGCCGCGCTGGCGCAGGAGGCGGGCCGCCAGGTGGCGTCGCCAGACGAGGCCCGGGCGCTGTTCCTGTAAGCCAAAATACCCGGGGATTATCCGGGCGTGCCGAAATCGCAAGGGGTTGGGTTGCCCGCCGGACTGTTCGGCCCGGGGCCCGGGGCCCGTGGTTTCGTTGTGGCCAGGACCCGGCTGGTGAAGCCGGAGGGGAACCGCTTGAAGAGTAACGACAACATCTAAGGCTATGCTTACAGCGGTGGACGTGACCCGGCCATTCAATCCGGGCCTGTAACAGCAGTAACAAGCAGACATCGATGCCACAGCGGCATAAAACCGGCCTTGGCAGCACAGGCCGATTCCCCGACGCGGGGGCAATCGACAATGGAGACAAGGATGCAATTAACCCAAATGATCAAGCGCGCGGCCCAAATCCAGCCCAATGGGGTGGCCACCATCTGCGGCGAGCGCCAACACAGCTGGCAACAGCTGCGGCAACGGGTGGCCGGTCTGGCAGCGGTGCTGCAGGCCCATGGCGTGTCCCGGGGCGACAGGGTGGCGGTACTGGCGCTGAACAGCGATCGTTATTATGAGTACTTTTTTGCCGTCGCCTGGGCCGGTGCGGTACTGGTGCCACTGAATATTCGATGGTCGGTAAAGGAACACGTCTACTCCCTGGAAGACTCCGGTGCCGGCGTACTGGTGGTGGATGATGCTTTTGCCGCTGCGGCGGAACAGGTTCTGCCCCAGGTAGCCAGCCTGCATACCTGCCTGTATATCGGTGATAAAACCACGCCGGCGGGGATGGTCAACAGCGAGCAGGCGCTGGCTCATCAGCCGCCCATCGACGACCAGTGTGTGGGCAAAGATCAGCTGGCGGGGATCTACTACACCGGCGGCACCACCGGTTTTCCCAAGGGGGTGATGCTGTCCCACACCAATCTGTGGGTGTCGAGCGTGTCGGCGGCCCTGGGGATGGAGATGAACCAACCCGGGATGCGCTACCTGCATGCGGCGCCGATGTTTCATGCCGCGGACATCGCCATGTCTTACGCCAGTACCATCTGTGGGGCCACCCAGGTGTTTATTCCCGCCTTTGCCTGCCAGCCGTTGGTGGCGGCCATCGCTGCCCATCGAATTACGCACACCCTGCTGGTGCCAACGATGATCAACATGCTGCTGGGAAGCGGTGAGCTGGATTCCGCCGACATCAGCAGCCTGCAATCGGTGGTGTATGGGGCCTCACCCATGCCGGAGGGCACCCTGCGCCAGGCGATGGAGCAGATGCCCCGGGTGGCCTTTATGCAGGCCTATGGTCAGACTGAGCTGGCGCCCATCGCCACCATCCTGCCCTCGGAGTACCATGTTCTGGAGGGGCCCAAGTCGGGCAAAATTCGCTCCGCCGGCCGAGCCGGTGTCTGTGTAGAAGTGGAGGTGGTGGATCCCCTGCATCAGCCGTGTGCCGTGGGTACGGTGGGAGAGGTGCGGGTTCGGGGCGGTAACACCATGATGGGTTACTGGAAGAAGCCGAAAGAGAGCGAAGCGGTGATGATCGACGGCTGGATTCACACCGGCGATGCCGGATACCTCGATGAGGATGGCTTCCTGTTCCTGGTGGATCGGGTTAAAGACATGATCGTAACCGGGGGCGAAAATGTCTATTCGGCGGAGGTGGAAAGTGCCTTGTCCCGCCACGATGCCATCAGCGAAGTAGTGGTGATCGGCATCCCCAGTGAGCAGTGGGGCGAGCAGGTGCATGCAATTGTCCGTTTAAAGGAGGGTCAACGCCTGTCCCAGGACGAGCTGATTGGCTTCTGCCATCAGCAGATCGCCCATTACAAGTCCCCCCGTTCGGTGGAGTTTCGACGCGAACCGTTTCCCATTACCGGCGCCGGCAAACTTCGAAAAGCGGATCTGCGTGCGCCTTACTGGCAAGGGCACCGGCGCCGGGTTAACTGATTGGGGCGTGGCCGGGGACGGCAGTTAGCCGACTGGATAACGGGCATAGGTTCGGTGGCAAAGGGAGGCTTCACCACCACCCGATTGCCCCCGGATCGATCAACGAGCCTCCGGGTTTTTCAACTTGCGGCAAGCTTTGCCAGGTCGTTAAGCGCCGGTCAGCGCTTACGCCATTTGAGTACCACATCCGCTGAATGCGGCCACATTGTGTGCGATGGCAGCAATCGACCGATTCGAGTGTGATCCGGATCGGTTATCAGCCCTGACGGGGTGGGCTTCGGCTCGGACTTTACTTAGCATTCCTGTACTCACCAAATGGGACAGATTATGCCTACTTCATTGAATCCTTTTCACTTATCCCGCCTGATCCAGAAACAGATTGCCGAGCGCCCCAACGAGCCGGTACTCCAATACCAGCATCAGGCGCAGTGGCGGACCCTGACCTGGTCCGAACTGGCTAAACAGATCAACCAACTGGCGTGTTCGCTGCTGGAGCTGGGGGTGAAGGTTCAGGATCGGGTCGGTATCTTCAGTGCCAACAGCCTTGCCTGGGTGCAAACGGATCTGGCTCTGCTGCAACTGCGGGCGGTCAGTGTGCCGATCTACTCTACCAATACCGAGGAGCAGACCGGTTACATCGTCAACGATGCCGGCATCAGCATTCTGTTTGTCGGCGATCAGGAGCAGTACAACAAGGCGCTGGCAGTGGCTGCCGAGTGTCCGACCCTGACCACGGTGGTGGCCATGAGCGATGCCATCGACGTGGATGCTGCCAGTACCTCCCTGACGGTATTGACCCTGTCCGACCTGTTTACCGATGCCCACCTGCAGCACCTCAACACCCTGCGCACCTTGCAGCAGAGTCCGGATCTGGAAGAGTTATTCACCCTGATCTACACCTCGGGTACCACGGGTGAACCCAAGGGCGTGATGCTCAACCACCGCAACTTTGCCGCCCTGGTGCAGCAGCATCAACAGGTGGTACCGGTGAAACCGGGCACCCTGTCATTGTCATTCCTGCCACTGTCCCACGTCTATGAGCGTGGTTGGAGCCTGTACATGCTGTGCAGTGGTGGTTGTAACGCCTACCTCAATGATCCTGCTGCGGTGCAACAGGCGTTGGTGGAGGTCAAGCCTCAGGTGATGTGCGCGGTACCGCGCCTGTTTGAAAAGGTCCACGGCGCGGTAATGGGCAAGGTTCAGAGTGCGCCGTGGCATAAGCGGCTGATCTTTGCCTGGTCTCTTCGTCAGGGCCGGCGCCAGTTCCAGGCCGATCAGGCCGGACGCAAACGCGCCGGCATCTCTGCCTGGTACCTTCGAATCGCCGACAAACTGGTGCTGGGCAAGCTGCGCGAGGCTCTGGGGGGCAACCTGCTGTTTATGTCCGCCGGAGGCGCCCGGTTGGATGACAAGGTCAACGCTTTCTTCCAGTACATCGGCATTCCAGTGCTGGCAGGATACGGTGCCACCGAGACCACCGCAACCGCAACCTGTAACCGGCTGGATCGCATCGCCACCTCCGGCGTCGGTCTGCCGCTGCCGGATCTGCAACTGCGGATCGGAGAGGATGACGAGGTACTGGTGAAAGCCGATACCGTGATGGCGGGCTATTACAACCGGCCGGAAGACACCGCGGCGGCGTTTGTGGATGGCTGGTACAAGACCGGTGATGCCGGTTACCTGGACAACGATGGCTTTCTGCACATCACCGATCGCATCAAGGAGCTGATGAAAACCTCCAACGGTAAGTACATCGCCCCGCAGCGGGTCGAAGGGGTGGTGACCCTGGAGCCGATGGTGGAACAGGTGGCCATCATCGCCGACAGCCGCAACTTTGTGTCGGCGTTGATTGTGCCTAACTTCGAGCTGCTGACCGAGTGGGCGACTGCCCAGGGATTGTCGTTTGGCAGCGACCATGAGCTGGTCAGCCTGCCCGAGGCGCAAGCGGAGATCCAGCAGCGCATCGATGCCCTGCAGACCGATCTGGCCCGCTACGAGCGGGTGAAGCAGATCTGCCTGCTGCCGCGGCCGTTCAGCATGGACAAGGGCGAACTGACGCCAACCCTGAAACTGCGCCGCAAAGTGATTGGCGAAGTGTTTGCCAAAGAGATCGAAGCGATGTATCACCGCAAGCACTGAGTGGAATGACCCACAGCGCCCTCGCCGGTTCACGCCGGCGGGGGCTTTTTTGTGGCCGGGATTGGCGAAACTGCGGCGCAGGGGACATACTCAAGTCGTTATTTTGGGAACGTTGTTTCAAGCTGTTAAGGTCAGGATGCCGCACCGCCTGAGTAATGGATGAGTTGCCATGCCCCCAAAACAGATACTCGCTTTTCTGCTGTGCCGTGACCGCGCTTTGCGTTGCCTGTTGTATGCCTGTGTCCCTGCATTGCTGTTTTACGCCCTGTCGCTGATGACGATGTCTGCCGCCGGATTTGAACTGATGGAGATATTGCGGGATCCGGCCCAGCAGAGCGGTCAGTCCAGTTTTCTGGGCTTTTTGTCCAACATCGGTACCTGGGTCTGGGTGTCGGCTACCGCCATCCTGGTGTTCGCCCTGTGGTGTGGCCGGGGGCGAAGGCATGGCGAGCTGTTGCTGCTGATGGCGGCGTTGTCATCGATGCTGGCCATTGACGACTTCTTTATGATCCACGACCGCTACGTCAACCAGAAGATCTGCTATCTGGCCTACGCCCTGTTTGCGCTGGCGTTGGTGGCGCGCCATTTTCGCACCATAGTCTCCAGCCAGGGGTTTGCCTTCTTGCTGGCAGGCGGCTTGCTGGCGTTGTCCATCGTCACCGATCTGATTCAGAACCGGCTTCCCATGGATTACGCCCACGTGCAGGTGGTGGAGGAGGGGTTTAAGTTTATCGGCGCCGTCACCTGGCTCTACTTCAGCGGGCGAATGGCGGCGATGGCGTTGCAGCCATCGGCGGAGAGTGCCATCAAAAAGCCCCGCTCGATGGCGGGGCTTGAGGAGACTCGGCTTACTTGATGCGCATGCCAGGTTTGGCACCGGAGTCCGGCGACAGGATGTAGAGTTCATCCTTACCCGGGCCGGCGGCCAGCACCATGCCTTCGGAGACACCGAACTTCATCTCACGGGGGGCCAGGTTAGCGACCATCACCGTCAGGCGGCCTTCGAGATCTTCCGGAGCGTAGGCGGATTTGATGCCGGCAAACACCTGTTTGGTTTCACCGCCCAAGTCCAGCTGCAGCTTCAGCAGTTTCTTGGCCTTTTCGACATGCTCGGCCTTGGCGATACGGGCGACGCGAAGATCCACCTTCATGAAATCGTCAAAGCTGACGGTGTCGGCGATGGGGTCTTTGGCCAGCTCGTCGTTGTCACCCTCTGCCTCGGCAGCCGGCGCCTTAGGCGCTTCAACCACCAGGTTCTCTTTGGATGCATCGACCATGGCCGCAACCTTGTCGGTTTCCACGCGTTGAATCAGCGGCTTGAACTTGTTGATGCCGTGACCGGTCAGGGTGGTGTTGATGCCGTCCCAGGTCAGTTCGCTGCCCAGGAACGCCTCGACGTCGCTGGCCATCTGCGGCAGTACCGGCTTGAGGTAGATCATCAGGATGCGGAACAGGTGAATGCCCATGGAGCAGACCTGATGGGCCTTGTCTTCCTGGCCATCCTGTTTCACCAACTGCCACGGCGCCATATCGGCGATGTAGCCGTTGGCCTTGTCCGCCAGTGCCATGATTTCGCGCATGGCGCGGCTGAACTCGCGGCCTTCGTAGCATTCGGCGATGCTGTCCTGGGCGGCCTGGAACTCGGCCAGCAACTCAGGGGCATCGACTTGCTCGGACAACTTGCCGTCGAAGCGCTTGCTGATGAAACCGGCGGTACGGGAGGCGATGTTCACCAGCTTGCCGACCACATCGGAGTTTACCCGCTGGGTAAAGTCCTCCAGGTTCAGATCCAGATCGTCGATGCGGTTGTTGAGCTTGGCGGCGTAGTAGTAACGCAGGTACTCGGGGTTGAGGTGATCCAGGTAGGTGCGGGCCTTGATAAAGGTGCCGCGGGACTTGGACATCTTGGCACCGTTGACGGTGACGTAACCGTGGGCATAGACACTGGTGGGTTTACGGAAACCGGCACCATCGAGCATCGCAGGCCAGAACAGGCTGTGGAAGTAGATGATGTCCTTACCGATGAAGTGGTACAACTCGGCGTCGGAGTCGGCCTTGAAGTAGTCATCGAAATTCAGATCATCGCGCTTGTCACACAGGTTCTTGAACGAGCCCATGTAGCCAATAGGCGCATCCAGCCAGACGTAGAAGAACTTCTCGCCGTTGGTGCCGGGAATGTCGAAGCCGAAGTAGGGCTTATCGCGGCTGATGTCCCACTTCTGCAGGCCCTGCTCAAACCACTCCTGCAGTTTGTTGGCCATCTCCTCCTGCAGCGAGCCGGAACGGGTCCAGGCTTGCAGCATCTCTTTGAAGGCCGGCAGGTCGAAGAAGAAGTGCTCGGAATCACGCAGGATCGGAGTAGCACCGGAGACCACGGATTTGGGGTTCTTCAGATCCGTCGGGCTGTAGGTGGCGCCACAGTTGTCGCAGTTGTCGCCGTTCTGGTCATCGCTGTCGCACTTAGGGCAGGTGCCTTTGACGAAACGGTCCGGCAGGAACATCTCTTTTTCCGGATCAAACAACTGGCTGATGGTGTTGGTTTTGATGTAGCCGGCGTCGTTAAGACGGGTGTAGATCAGGCTGGCAAATTCGCGGTTCTCTTCACTGTGCGTGGAGTGGTAGTTGTCGAAACCAATCTGAAACTCGGCAAAATCGGCCTGATGCTCTTTGGCCACCTCGGCGATCATCTGCTCCGGTGTCATGCCCAGCTGCTGGGCTTTCAACATAATCGGAGTGCCGTGGGCATCGTCGGCACAGACGTAGGTACAGTGGTGCCCTCTGAGTTTCTGGAAACGAGACCAGATGTCGGTTTGGATGTACTCCAACATGTGTCCCAGGTGAATCGGACCGTTGGCGTAGGGGAGGGCGCTGGTAACCAGAATCTTTCTTTGTGGAGATGCCATTTTATCTCTTGCATGCAGTGAATTACGGAAGAACAGCCAGTTTAACCGATAGACGGCGCATTTTCATCCATCCAGTGTGTTGTTGCTTGCATATTGCACACGCGAAAGAGGAGAGTTCTGGTACACTTGGCGCAATCTCTCAGTACGGAGCGTGAGCGTGAATCCGAATCCCATTAACGATCAGCTGCCCGAGGCCCTCTCTGCCAAGGTTCTGTCCATCCTTTCCACCCAAATCGATCCTTTCCTGAATCAGAACCTGGTTGAAGCCGGTCTGGTGCGCAGCCTCGACCTCGACGGTCGTTGCCTCAAGCTTGGATTGGTGTACCCCTATCCCTGTCAGAGTAAATACCGCCAGCGGGTGATGGCCCTGACCAATGCCCTGGCCAAACTCGAAGAGATTGACGAGGTGGAGTGCGAGATCGGACTCAGCGTTCCCCAGGTGCAGGCCGAAGGACAGGCGGAAGCCGTCAAAGGGGTGAAGAACATCGTTGCGGTTTCCTCCGGTAAGGGCGGCGTCGGCAAGTCCACCACTGCGGTTAACCTGGCCCTGGCCCTGGCCAGCGAAGGCGCCCGAGTGGGACTGCTGGACGCTGACATCTACGGCCCATCCGTGCCGATCATGTTGGGCGTCAACGACTTCCAACCGGTGAGTACCGACGGCAAAACCATGGAGCCGGCGTTTGCCCATGGTCTGGCAGCGATGTCCATCGGCTTTATGGTCACCGAAGACCAGGCGACCGTCTGGCGCGGGCCAATGGCCGCCGGGGCGCTGGTGCAACTGTTGAATGAAACCAACTGGCCGGATCTGGATTATCTGGTCATCGACATGCCACCGGGCACCGGTGACATTCAGCTGACCCTGTCCCAGCAGGTGCCGGTGGCCGGCGCCGTGGTGGTCACCACGCCACAGGACATCGCCACCGCCGATGCCCGCAAAGGCATCACCATGTTCAATAAGGTCAACATTCCGGTACTGGGTATTGTTGAGAACATGAGTTACCACATCTGTGGTCAGTGCGGCAGCAAAGAGCATCCGTTTGGCACTGGCGGTGGTCAGGCGACCGCCGAACGTTACGATGTACCTATGCTGGGCGAACTGCCGCTGAACGTGGCGATTCGTGAAGCGGTGGATGGTGGCAACCCGACCGTGGTAGCGGATCCCGACGGCGACATCAGTGCCCAGTACAAGGCGATTGCCCATAAAACGGCGGCGGCATTGGTGAACCTGTCCGAGCCGACCGCGCTGGAGATCGAGATTTGCGACGAGTAGGCGCCCAGCGCGCCTATGGTTCACACTAGTATTATTTCTTTCACTTTTATCTGAAGTACACATCATGGTTAATGAACAACAATGCGTTATCATCGGCATCGCCGGTGCCTCAGCTTCTGGCAAGAGCCTCATCGCCAGAACCATTTGCGACGATCTGCGTCAGGATTTGGGCACCGACCAGATTGCCATGATTACCGAGGATTGTTATTACAAGGACCAGAGTCACCTGTCCATGGAGGAGCGGGTTAAAACCAACTACGACCATCCCAATGCCCTCGACCATGAGTTGCTGTGCCAGCACCTGGCGGCGCTGCGTAACGGCGAGTCAGTACAGGTTCCCAACTACTCCTACGTGGAGCATACCCGGATGCAGGAGAGCACCCAGGTCACTCCGAAGAAGGTGATCATCCTGGAAGGGATTCTGCTGCTGACCGACCCGAACCTGCGCCAGCACATGCACGCGTCGATCTTTATGGACACGCCGCTGGACATCTGCCTGCTGCGCCGCGTGCGTCGCGACGTCGAGGAGCGCGGTCGGACCATGGATTCGGTGCTGGAACAGTATCAGCGCACTGTACGGCCGATGTTCATGCAGTTTATCGAGCCTTCCAAGCAACATGCGGACATCATTGTGCCTCGCGGGGGTAAAAACCGCATCGCCATTGATTTCCTCAAAGCCAAGATTCGCCAGCTGGCCAGCTAACGGCCGCGGTAATAATAATAAAAGTGTACCCAAAGGTTTAAGGGATAGAACTATGCGTCTTACCGACATTGAGATTGAACAGCACCTGGACGACGGCCTGGTGGTGATGGAACCACGACCGACCCAGGATAAGATTTCCGGGGTCAGCGTGGATGTGACCCTGGGCGATAAGTTCCGGGTGTTTAAAGACCACACCTGTGCCTCCATCGATCTGTCCGGCCCCAGAGACGAGGTTCAGCGGGCGCTGAACAGTGTCATGAGCGACGAGATCGCCATCGGCGAAGGAGAGGCCTTCTACCTGCACCCGGGCGAACTGGCCCTGGGCGCGACTCTGGAATCGCTGACTCTGCCGGCGGACATCGTCGGCTGGCTCGATGGTCGCTCGTCGTTGGCCCGCCTGGGCCTGATGGTACACGTGACCGCCCACCGCATCGATCCCGGCTGGTCCGGTCAGATTGTGCTGGAGTTCTACAACAGCGGCAAACTGCCGCTGGCGCTGCGCCCTGGCATGACCATCGGTGCCCTGAATTTTGAAAAGCTGAACATGGCCTGTGCCCGACCGTACAATAAGCGCAGCAATGCCAAGTACCGGGATCAACAGGGTGCCGTGGCCAGCCGGATCACCCAGGACAGCTGATGCCGAACTGGGTCGATGGCCAGCGCAAGGATGAGCTGGCAACCGCAGACAGAGGCCTGAACCTAGGGGATGGCCACTTCAGCACCCTGAGGGTCAGCGGCGGCCGTATCCTGGCCTGGCCGTTGCATCGTCAGCGGTTGCAACACGCCTGTCAGCGCCTGTCGATGGGACAGCCAGACTGGGACTCGCTGCAACGTACCCTGGATCAGGCGCTGGCTCACTGCGACCCGTCCGAGGCGGTGATCAAGGTGGTGATCACCCGTGGCTGTCAGGGCCGTGGCTATGATCCCTTGCTGGATCGCCCGCCGACGGTGATCGTCTCGACCTTCGACTACCCGCAGCACTACCTGGAGTGGCAACGACAGGGGGTGACGCTGGATACCGCCCGACTGCGCCTCGGGACGCAACCGGCGCTGGCGGCCATGAAGACCCTGGGTCGACTGGAGCAGGTGCTGCTGCGGCGGGAACTGAAGCTACACAACGCCGATGATCTGCTGGTGCTCGACAGTGACAACCGGATCATCGAAGCCAGTGCCGCCAACCTGTTTCTGATTCAGGGTTCAACCCTGATCACACCGTCGCTGGCCCGCTGTGGTGTGGCAGGGGTGATGCGTCATCAGTTGCTGCGCAGCGCCGCCGACCATGGCTGGACGCTGCAGGTTCGTGATGTCGTGGGCGCCGACCTGGACCGCTGTGACGGTGCCTTTATCACTAATGCTCTAATGGGGGCGGTGCCGGTAATTGGCATCGACGGCCGTCCGCTGCCTATCCCTCACTCTTTTTCTGACATTCAGCGCTTACTACTATGTTGAAATCTCTGGCCGCCAAGGTGGTGCTCTCCCTGTTCAGCCTGATTCTGGCTGGTGTTATCGGTGCTGCCTACCTGGTGCATCAACTGGATGTGCAACTGAACCAGCCACTGCAACTGGGCGAAGTCACCGAGTGGCGACTGCCCGAGGGCTACAGTGTGAACCGGGTGGCCGATAACTGGTCCGGGCGTGGCTGGGTAGAGACCTCGTTCTGGATTAAGCTGGCGGTCAAGCTGGATCCGCAACTGGCCCACATCAAGGCCGGCACCTATGATCTGGATCCGTCTCAATCGCTGAAGCAGACGCTGGCAATGCTGGTCAGCGGCGACCAGAAAGTGTTTCGCATTACCCTGGTGGAGGGCGAGACCGTTGCCCAGGCGCTTGAGCGGATTGAGGCCCATCCCCAGCTGCAACGGACGGTAGAGTCTCCGCAGCAACTGGCGGCGCTGATCGGCTTTGACGGCGACAATCCGGAGGGGATGATCTTTCCGGACACCTACCAGTTTCACGCCGGTGACAGCGACCGTGGCCTGCTGAAACGGGCCGCCGAGCGTCTGAATCAGGAGTTGGATCGTGCCTGGGCGTCGAGGCAGTCGACTTTGCCTATTGGCTCGGCCTATGAGATGTTGATTCTGGCGTCCATCATCGAGAAGGAGACCGGCCTGGGCAGCGAACGGCCGCTGATCGGCTCGGTGTTTGTCAACCGGCTCAACAAGCGGATGCGGTTGCAGACCGATCCGACGGTGATCTATGGCATGGGCGATGCCTACCAGGGCAACATCCGTAAACAGGATCTCAGACAGATGACGCCGTATAACACCTACCGTATTCACGGCCTGCCACCGACACCCATCGCTATCGTCGGCCGTGAGGCGTTGATGGCGGCGGCACAGCCGGTCAGCAGTCACTATTACTATTTCGTCGCCCGGGGGGATGGCAGCCATCAGTTTTCCGAAACGCTGCAGCAACACAACCGGGCCGTTAACCGATACATAAGAAAGCGATAATGAATCAACCGAAGTTTCCCTCATTTGTGGTTATCGAAGGCCTGGAAGGGGCGGGTAAAAGCTCTGCCATTGAACGGGTCAACCAGTGGTTTGCTCGCCATTTTCCCGATCTGGAGCGGGTCAATACCCGCGAGCCCGGCGGCACGCCGCTGGCGGAAGAGATTCGCGAGATCTGGAAGCGGCCACGGCAGGAGGCGATGGCGCCACTGACCGAGTTGTTGATGGTGTACGCCTGTCGGGCCCAGTTGGTCGAGTCGGTGATTAAACCGGCCATCGCCGCCGGTAAGGTGGTGATAGGCGACCGCCATAACCTGTCATCGGTGGCTTACCAGGGCGGCGGACGAGGCCTGGAGCAGGAGGTGGCCGGACTGTCCGACATCACCCTGGGGCAGTTCAAACCCTGCCTGACCTTGTACCTGGACATCGAGCCCAAGCTGGGCCTGGAGCGAGCCCGCGGCCGCGGTGAGTTGGATCGCATCGAACTGGAGAGCCTGGATTTCTTTGAGCGGGCCCGGCGGTGCTACCTGGATCACGCCGCTACCGATCCCGATACGGTCACCATCGATGCCTCCCAGACCATCGAGCAGGTACAGGCGGACATCGAAGCCGCCCTGGCCAAGGCGCTGCTGTGAATAGCCTGCCCGGATCGCTGGCAGCCATGCCCTGGCTGACTCCCAGTTGGCAGTTGTGGCAACAGGCGCGCGCCGGTCATCGCCTTAGCCACGGCTGGTTGCTGTGTGGCGGAGAGGGGGTGGGCAAACACCGCCTGGCGCTGGCGCTGGCCCACAGCTTGCTGTGCGAACAGGGCAGTGACTGCGGTCTGTGCCGGGGCTGCCAGCTGTTGGCCGCAGGCAATCACCCGGATTTCATCGAACTTAAGCCCGATGGCAAGATGATCAAGGTGGAACAGATCCGCGCCTTGCTGCAGGAGCTGTCCCACACCGCCCATCAGGGCGGGGCAAGGGTGGTGGTGGTGCATCAGGCCGATGCCATGAACGGCGCCTCTGCCAACGCCCTGCTGAAGACCCTTGAAGAGCCCGCCGACGGGGTGCACATTTTGCTGGTCAGCGATCACGTTAACCGCTTGCTGCCGACCATCGCCAGTCGCTGCCAACGTCTGTTGGTGGCCTCGCCGACCCTGAGCCAGAGCCAGGCCTATCTCGGCCAGCCGGCGCTGCCGCCGGAGAAACTGGCCCGCTACCTGAAGCTGCTGGGGGGACCGCTGGCGCTGCATCAGGCGATGGAGCAGCAGCGTCTGGAACGAGTCGACGCCTGGCAACAGGCCTGGCAACGCAGCCTGCACAGCGGGCTGCTGGACGCCGAGCTGGTAAAGCTGGATGCCGACGACGCGGCGCTGGCGCTGAAACTGCTCTATATTGAACTGGTAGCAGATCAAAAAAGCTATATCAATCAGGTATACAGCCGTTTGCCACTGGCACGGGCCGTGGCCGATGCCTATCAGACCTTTCAGTTACAGTCGGGTTTGAATCATGTGGCGGTGTTCCAGCAACTTCTGGGCCATGCCTGACCCCGCAAGACAGGAGCGTCAATGGAGCGATTGCACTGCCAGTTTGCCAACGCCAATCAGCTGTATCTGGCGTACATGGGGTTTTTGTCCGAAGGCGGGCTGTTTTTTCCCTCCTTGTCGCCCTGGCAGCTGGGCCAGAGAGTCTGTGCCAGTTATCGTCTTCCCGATGACCCGCAGGAGCATCGTTTCGACGGGGTGGTGGTGTGGCTTAATCCGGTGGCCGACAAGGAGCGGCCTCAAGGGGTCGGCGTACGCTTTGGCGATGATCACAGTCGCCATCGACACCGCATCGAGCAGGTACTGGCAGATCAGTTGTCCTCTACCCAATTGACCTCAACCCTATAAGCCCTTAAGCTCTGTCGCCTTATTTTTTTCCGGAGTAACCCACCCGTGCTGATAGATTCCCATTGCCATCTGGATAGACTGGCCGAAGAGCCCACCCCTGAGTCGCTGGCCCCCGTAGTGCAACGGGCCCGGGATGCCGGTGTGCAGCAGATGTTATGCGTCTCCGTCAGCCAGGCCGGCTATCAGCAGATGAAGGCTCTGGTGGAGCCGTATCAGGATGTGCTGCTGTCCTGCGGGGTGCACCCGCTGGATATTAAAGAGGGATTTTGTCGCGACTGGCTAGAGCGCGAAGCGGCGGACTCGCGCGTGGTCGCCATCGGTGAAACCGGGCTGGATTACTACTACAGCAAGGACAACATCGCCGATCAACAGCAGGCGTTTGCCGAGCACATTGAGGTGGCCAACCGACTTAACAAGCCGGTGATCGTTCACACCCGGGATGCGCGCGAAGACACCATCGGCATTCTTAAAGATGGCCAGGGCGTGCAGGGAGTGTTGCACTGCTTTACCGAGAACTGGGAGATGGCCAAGGCGGCACTGGATCTGGGGTTGTACATCTCCATCTCCGGTATCGTTACCTTCCGCAACGCCGAGCAACTGCGGGACGTGGTGCGAAAACTGCCCATGGATCGCCTGTTGGTGGAGACCGACTCACCCTATCTGGCACCCATGCCTTACCGGGGCAAGCAGAACCAGCCGGCCTATGTGAAAGAGGTGGCCCAGTTTGTGGCGGACCTCAAGCACGTCTCTTACGACGCGCTGTGTCAGCAGACCGGGGACAACTTCCACGCCCTGTTCGGTCGTCGTTGATCGGACTGTCGCTGCCATGGTGACGGTGATTGGACCGTCACCATGGGTGCAAGCTGGGTTGGCGGTGCGGCGGGCCAAATTGCAGACAAAAAAAAGCCCATAACCACTCCAAGTTGTCACAGGCTTAGGGGAACTGTTCGGGCACGCCGCAGCGCACCTGTATAAAATCTCATCTAAAGGTAGCTGAAAAAAACTGCTTTGACCAATCAGTGAATCGTATTTTTTTGTTCGATTCGCTGTCTGGTTTAATGCTGCCTTTTTCCGCTTTACTTTAGTGCGACTTTATCCCTGACCAGCTCCCGGGGCAGTGAATTTTTCAGTTTGTTATTCACCCATTTGGCCAGCCCCAGAGGAAAGCCCCGATAGCTGACAATCACTTCACCCTTCCGTTTGTCCGAATTGTCCATGGCCACATCCCGCCCTTGCAGGTACTGCACTGCCTGAGCGTCATCCAATGCCATCGATGACGGGCTGTCCTGGCCCAGCAGCATCACCGCCTGGTGGCTGATCTTGATGCCATGTTTGTGGCACTCGGCCACCTTGAGTCCCAGCCGCTGCATTCGAATCTTATCGATAAAGGCATCGCTGCCTTTGGGAAACAGCCACAGCTCTTTGTCCCGGCTCATCAGGGTATGGCTGTCCGGTAGGCTAAGGCCAAACTGGCTGTGCAGGTGCGCCTCCAGTTCCTCGGCCTGCTTGCGGCTGGCAAAGCCGAACGGGAAACGACCCAGGCGGGGCTTTCGGTAGTCGCTGTCTACCGGCTGGGTCTTTCGGATGGCGGCAATAAAGAAGCCTTCGCTGTCGAACACCTGCGGCCAGATGTGCAGGAAGCCCTCACGGGTGATCGCCTTATGGGCATCGCCAAACAGGCCGGTCAGGTCTTCAAAGGCCACCGCGTCGGGGAAGCGCTGCTGCAGGTGGTGGCAGACATCCTGGTTTTCTCTGTGGTTCAGGGTACAGGTGGAGTACACCAGCACGCCGCCGGGCTTGAGGGCCACAAACGCCGATTCGATCAGGTCCCGCTGCATGGCGGCAATGGACTCGGTGGACTCCAGAGACCAGTTATTGAGGGAATCCGGATCCTTTCTCAGGGTGCCTTCACCGGAGCAGGGGGCGTCCAGCAGCACCGCATCGAAGGTTTCCGGCAGGGTCGGGCCAAACACCCGGCCATCGAAGTGGGTCAGATTAACGTTGCCGATCCCCAGTCGCTGCAGGTTGGCGTGCAGCCCTTTGAGCCGGGATGCGGAGTATTCATTGGCGATCAGTACCCCCTCATTATCCATCCAGGCCGCCAGTTGAGTGGTCTTGGAGCCGGGTGCCGAGGCCACATCCAGCACAGCCTGGGCGTTGTTCACCAGACTGGCCATGGCGGCAGGTGGCATCATCGATGAGGCTTCCTGAATGTAGAACAGGCCGGCCAGGTGCTCGATGGTATTACCCAACATGGTGGACTCATCGTCACGGGTGAGCCAGTAGCCGCTGTCGCACCAAGGCACAGGTTCAAAATGCCAGCCCTTAGGCCGCATCATCTCAATGAACGACGGGCAATCGATTTTCAGGGTATTGATGCGAATGGATCGGCGCAGGGGCATCTGGCTGTAACGGACAAAGTCGTCCATGGTAAGGTGTTCTGGTAGGATCTCGCTGATGGAATTGAGGAAATCCTGTCTTATGTGCGCCATGGTCTGTACCAACATCGTGAAAAAACGGCGCCAAATATAGCATAAAGCGGTTTTGAAAAGGGGATCCGGGTGTTAAATCGATTGTGGCTGGGGCTGTTTGTTTTGGGAACCGTCTCCGGAATCTGGCAGTGGCTGATGCATGATCAGGCGCTGATCTTCACCCAGATGACCAACTCGTTGTTTGAGATGGCCAGCTTAACGGTGGAGATCGCCATCGGTTTGCTCGGGGTACTGGCGTTGTGGCTGGGGCTGATGCGCATCGGCGAGCAGTGTGGCCTGATGGAGTGGCTGGCCGCCCGCCTGTCACCCTTGTTTTCGCGGTTGATGCCGGAGGTGCCAACGGGCCATCCGGCGCTGGCGTCGGTGACCATGAACCTGGCTGCCAACGCCTTGGGCCTGGACAACGCCGCTACGCCTATGGGGTTGAAGGCGATGCGGGATCTGCAAAGCCTCAATCCTACTCCCCATGTGGCCACCAATGCCCAGATTCTGTTTCTGGTACTCAATACCTCGTCAGTCACCCTGCTGCCGGTCACGGTGTTTATGTACCGGGCGCAGCAGGGGGCGGCGAACCCCACCGATGTGTTTATTCCCATCTTGCTGGCGACCCTGGCGTCGACCCTGGCGGGTCTGATTGCCGTCGCCAGTATTCAGCGAATTCGGCTGCTGGACCGGGTCGTGGTGTTGTGGGGCGGGGTGGCCCTGGCGGCGCTGCTGGCGTCCATCAGTTACCTGATGACGCTGTCGGCCCAGGCGCTGGAGCAGGTGTCGTCGCAGATCAGTGGCCTGGTGCTGGCCGCCGTGGTGATGGTGTTCCTGGGGTTGGCGAGTCATCGAAAAATCAATGCCTACGATGCCTTTGTCGGCGGTGCCAAGGAGGGGGTGTCGGTGGTGTTGACCCTGCTGCCTTACCTGTTGGCCATGCTGGTGGCCATCGGTTGGTTTCGGGCATCCGGGGCGCTGGACGGGGTGCTGTCGGCCTGTGCCGCGTTATTTCACGGTCTGGGCATGGACACCCGCTTCGTCGATGCGTTGCCCACCGCCATCATGAAGCCGCTGAGTGGCTCAGGGGCCCGGGCGATGATGGTGGAAACCATGGCGGTGCACGGGGCGGACTCCTTCGCCGGGCGGCTGGCGGCGATGTTCCAGGGATCGACGGAAACCACCTTCTACGTGTTGGCGGTGTATTTCGGTTCGGTGGGGATTCGCAACGGCCGCCATGCGGTATTCTGTGGCCTGACCGCGGATCTGGCTGGCATCTCTGCCGCCATTGCCGTGGCTTATCTGTTTTACGGCTGATAGAGACGGGATCAAAAAAGGCGCCGACGGGCGCCTTTTTGGGTTTTAGAAGCTGGGCCGCCACCTGAGCCACTGTTTCTCGGCCTGCTCATACAGGGCAAAGCGGGTAAGGGGCTTGACCTTGTTGTCGTCGGTGGTGCTGGATTCGGTGGCAAAGGCGATGCCGCCCATCAACAGGGTATCCAGGGATTCGGTGTGAATCTCGGCGCCGCTGAACAGCCCCACTTTGACCGATAGGCCACTGGCGTTCCAGAAGCGGCTACTGGTATTGACCAGGTGACGATACCGGGGTTTGAGTTCGATGGTGATCTCCACCCGGCTGGCATCTTTGGCCAGTCCGTGTCGAACCACTTCGCCCACGGTGATCTGCCGATACAGTACCGGACTGCCGATCTTGACCGAGCCCAGTTGAGACTGAGTCAGCACCAACCGCAGTGACTGCTCATGCTCGTCCGGTGCCGGGGGCTCGGCCAGTGCCTGAAACTCACGCTGTCGCGGGCCGTCTTCGATGCCGGGCAGGGCGGACAGGTGGTTGCCCAGTACCAGGTTGGCAACGTTTTTGGTGCCGGTCAGACCCAGCTGGGCTTCGGCAACGTAGAAGCGGGCTCCCTCCACCAGGAAGCGTTGTTGCCACTGGGGATCCAGCGTCAGGGTGGCTTTGAGCCGCTTCAGATCCGGGGTCAGTTGCAACCGTTCCACCAGGCCCAGTTGCTGCTGATGGTATTTCACCGGCGCGCCCTGCTGGATGTCGGCATCGGCATCCAGGTAGACGGTGGCGCGAACCTTGGGGCTCAAGGCATCGTTGCGGTTGAGGTACAACCATTTGTCCCGTTCGCCGGTGCCGGCGCCGGCGAGGTTATCAAAGGCGATGCCGCCGCGCAGCAGGGCCATGGCGGCGGCGGTGTCGATCTCGAACTGGGTCAGGGACCCGCTGATGCGGACGCCACTGTATTTCCAGAAGCGGGTCTTGTCGGAGATCAGGTGCTGATAACGGCCCTCAAGGGCCAGTTTGATCTCAAATTGGTCACCCTTGAGCTGCAGGTCGCGGACGTTACCGACCTCCATTTGGCGGTAATAGACCGGAGCGCCGATGGCCAGGCCATCGGCCTTGTCGCTGTTAAGCCGCACCCAGAACGGTTTCGGGGCCTGGCTCTGTTCGAAATCATCCAGCAGTGGGTAGCGGGGGACAGGCGTGGCGTCGGCGGCTGCCGCCCGGGAGAAGCTGATGCCGCCATTGAGCAACTGGCTGAACGGGGCGGAGGAGACTGACAGGGCTTTGAGATCGGCGCTGATGTCCAGTCCCTGTGCCAGCCAGAAGTGGCTATCCTCTCCCACCAGTTGGTGATAGGGCGCGTTGATCCATACCTTGATGCCGATGCTGCCCTCTGACTCCAGGTCGACGCCGGTGACTTCCCCCACCGGCAGTTGCTTAAAGCGAACCGGTGAGCCCACATTCAGGCCAGCGGCATCCTCGCGGTACAGGGTCAGGGCGATACCGTCCCGACTGCTGTCCGGTGCGACACTGGCCAGTTCGAAGCGATATTGCGGTTCGCCGCTGCCGGGTTCGACGCTGATGAAGTCGCCCAGCAACAGGTTGCCGATGTGCTTGGCGCCGGTCAGGGAGAGTTGCCCCTTGACCTGCCAGAACTCGCTGCCGCTGACCAGCAGGTGGCGGTAACTGTCGCGGATGGCGGCGTTAAGTCGCACTCCGTATTCTCCGGCGCTGATGTCGGTCAGTTCGCCGATGTCAACGCCGCGCAGGCGAATCTTGCTGCCGGGCTTCAACCCCTCGGCACTGTCGGCGTTGAAGCTGATAAAGTGATCCTGGGTGGCGGCTTTTCGATCCGGGTACAGCTTGAATCGGGCACCGCTGGCCGCCGGTTCGCCCACCTCGGGCGAGTCAAAGGCGATGCCACCGGTCAGCAATGAGGCCAGGCTCTCCAGCTCTACCTTAACTCCGGACAGCGAGGCGTTGGCTTTTAGCCCGCTAACGTTCCAGAAGTGGGAGTTTTCCTTGACCAGCGGGGCATAACTGCGATCAATTTGTGCGGTGACCTGCACCTTTTTGGTTTCCGGATCCAGTACCGACTGCAGAATGTCGCCTACCTTCATCTGTTGGTAGTAAACGCTGGAACCGGCGTCCAATGAGCCGCCTTTATCGGCTTCAAGATGAATGATGGTCGCGTCATCGACAGAGGCCGGTGCCATGGTGTCGGCATTGAACCGCAGCCTGCGTTTGCCTTCGCCGGGCTTCATGGCGATGTAGTTGCCGGAGAAGAGCGCATCCAGGCCCTCAACACCGGTAATGGACGCCTTGGGGCTCACCAGCCAGAAACGGGTATCATGACGGAGGAGGTCGTCGACGGTGTGATCCATCTTAATCAGGACGTTCACCGATGAGCGGTCGCCACTGAGATCGACTTCGCGCACCATTCCGACCACCAGACCCTGGTATTTCACCAGGGTCTTGCGGGCTTCGATGCCATTGGCATCGGGGAATTGGATGCGAATCTCGGTGCCTTGCTCCTTGATGTAGGTAAACAGCAGCCAGGCTCCAAGAATGACCGCCAGGATCGGCAGTATCCAGATGGGAGAGAGTAGCTTTTTGCGCCTCACACGAGGGGACTGATTATTGTTCATGTTCGTCTTCAAGATCCCAAAGTAAACGAGTATCGATGGCTTTTGCCGCAAATTGGGTGAACAGAATCACCATGGCAAAAAAGGTGGCGGCGGGGGCCGGTTTGGCGTCCAGCAACTGTCCCATGTTGATCAGGCTGGCAACGATGCCGATCACAAACAGATCCAACATCGACCAGCGGCCGATAAATTCGATAATGTGGTAGAAAAACATCAGCCGTTTGCGGCCGACCCGCCATTTCAGGGTGATGGTCAACAGAATCGCCATCAAACCGGCAATTTTTAGAATCGGAACCGCGATACTGGCCACAAACACAATGATGGCGATACCCAGCATGCCTGAGGTCACCAGAGACACAATGCCGGTATAGATGGTGTCGAGCACCATCACACCCTGATTGGTGGTTTGGGTAATGGGGTAAAAGTTGGCGGGGCCCAGCATCACCATGGCGGTGATCAGCAGCGCCCAGGCGTGCTGCAGGCTGTTGGGCTTGCGCCGGTGCACCGGGGTGTGGCATCGCGGACAGTGGCTGAGCTCGGCCACCACGTTATGGCAACCGCTGCACAGCTTCCATTGGCGGTCGATGCCGCGCTCACTGTCGATAGGTCTGGTCATAGCGTTGCCACATCAGGTCGTGGTTGTATTCATATTGAACATAAAAGGTAATCACAAACAGCAGCATAAAGCAGAAGGTACCGGCACCATAATGCAGGTCGGCGAAATCGCCGAGTTTGAATGCCGCCACCAGGAAGCTGATCAGGTACACCTCCAGCATTGCGATTTGATCCAGCATCGGGTGCCATTTAATCAGTTGCCGGGCCAGGGATTTGCCAATCTTGAGTTTGAGCAGGATGAGCTGGCCGAGTATCGAGATCAGTACCAGCAACGGCGCCAGCACTCCGGCGGTAAAGATGGCGGTGCCCACCAGCCAGAACCCCTGCTCAAAGGTGATGACGGCGCCAAAGGCGATGGTAGCCTGGCGGACACTCCCCAGCAGATTGACTTCGAGAATCGGCAACAGGTTGGCGGGGATAAACAGAATCAGGGCTGTCAGGGCCAGGGCGGCCAGGGCGCTGTGGTCACAGTAGGGTGAGTCGGCCAGTCGACTCTGGCAACGAGGGCAGAAAAGCCGCATCCCTTTTGGGAGTGCCCGGCGACGAACTATCTGGTCGCAATGAGGGCAGAGGAGGGAGCAATTCGACAAAGTTTACCGCCACTTAGATGAAGTAATAGGACCTATGATAGCGAAACCCGTAATAAATTCGCCATTTTTTGCTCGGAAAGCCATTTAAATTGGTCTAACCAGCGCTGCGGACTTGACTGGGCTTTGAGAAATTGGGTTAATGGCAACCTTATGTGACTTAACCACTATGATGATGTCGACCCCTATTAACAATTCCTACTCAACTTTGGTCAAACAGGGCCGCGCCCTGATCGAAGGTGAGCCCAATCTTATCGCCAATCTGGCCAATCTCTCCGCTCTTATCTATAACTCGGTCTCGGATCTTAACTGGGCCGGATTTTATATGGTGGACAGTGACAGTACATTGGTGCTTGGGCCGTTTCAGGGGCAGGTTGCTTGTGTGCGCATCGAGATTGGCAAAGGGGTGTGTGGCACCGCCGTGGCCACCGACAGTACCCAGAGAGTTGACGATGTGCACGCCTTTGCCGGCCACATCGCCTGCGATGCAGCCAGTAACTCTGAACTGGTGGTTCCGATCCATTACCGGGGCAAGGTGATCGCCGTCCTTGATCTGGACAGTCCGCTCATCGGGCGGTTCCAGCAACAGGACCAGATTGGCTTTGAAGCCCTGATAACCGAGTTAGAAGCTCATCTTGAAAAGGTGGGTTTGTAAATGAAAGAACTGGTCACAATCCACAGTTACCTAGTCGATGCCGAAGGCATTGGCGACTGGGAAGGTGAAGAGGAGATTGCTGCAGATAATCTCAATCGCCTCTATCATGCAGTTTATGACGCGGCCGATGACGACATGGAGCCCGCTTCCCTGGAATCCATGTTGGATGCCATCTGGCCGTATTGGCAACACAATCCCGAATTAGTCGAGTTGGACGATGATATGATTGCAGGGTTCGTTGAATCCCTGTTTGACCACTTCGCCAACCAATCGGGACAGGAAGAGTTTAATGACTACTGAGAACCAAACCAAGCTTTCCGACACCAAGGCGGTAATCGCCTTTCTGTGTGAGAAGTTTCCAAACTGTTTTAGCCTTGAGGGCGACGCCAAACCATTAAAAGTTGGCTTGTTCCAGGACCTGGCTGAAGCCCTGGCCGAAGACGAGACTGTGAGTAAAACCCAGTTGCGTCAGGCGCTGCGTCGTTACACCAACAGCTGGCGCTACCTGCGCTGCGTCAAAGCTGGCACCCAGCGTGTTGATCTGCAAGGTGAAGCTTGCGGTGAGATCGATGCCCAGCACGTTGAGCATGCTCAACAGGCGCTGAAAGAGAGCCAGGAAAAAGCCAAGGCTCGTAAAATTGAGCAGGGCAAGCAAAACAAAGGAAACCCTGAGGCAAAGAAACGGTCTAAGCTGAAGAGTAAACCCGCTTCTGCCCCTCGCGCCAAGGCCACCGAAACCAAGCGTGTAGAGAAGCCTCGTCCCGAACTGAAGACCGTTGAAGCTGCGGCTTTGAGTGTTGACCAGAAGGTTAAAGTTCAGTTGGGCCGGGCGCCGGCCAGCGGTGTTGTTGTTGATATCAACAAAGATGACGTTCAGGTCCGTCTGGATTCAGGCATGACTGTTAAAGTGAAGGCATCACACATTCGCATCTGAACCAAAGTGGTCTAAAGGAGTAAAGTATTGATGGTGAAAACGAGTCCTAAAATGACCCGATTGGCAACCTGGTTTGCTGGTGCGTTGTTCAGCGTCCAGGCGCTGGCACTGAGCCCGGTAATCACTCAAGATGAGATTCCCGTACTGGCGCAGGAAGCCCAGCACAAGGTGGCAAGCAAGCGGGTTACGAACCTCTTTTCTCGTTCTCACTATCGAAAGTTTGCGATGGATACCGAGTTCTCACAGCAGATCTTTGATCGCTACCTGGAGCAACTCGATTTCAACAAGAGCATCTTTACCCAGTCCGAGGTGGACGGCTTTAATCGCTATCGCGATGGTTTTGCGGCGGCAATTCAAAAGGGTGACATGAAAGATGCGTACAGCATCTATCAGGTGGCTCTGGAGAAGCGCTATAACCGCTTCAGCTATGCCCTGAGCCTGCTGGACAAGCCGTTTGATTTCGATCAGGCCGGCGACAAGTACTACTTCGATCGCGAAGACGCCCAGTGGGCCCGGTCAGAATCTGACTTGGACGAACTGTGGCGCCAGCGGGTCAAGAACGATGCCCTCAATCTGAAACTGACCGGCAAAGAGTGGTCCGAGATTAAGGAGATGCTGGGTAAGCGTTACAACAACGCCCTTAAGCGCCTGAGTCAGACCCACTCCGAAGACGTGTTCCAGAACGTGATGGGGGCCTTTGCCTACAGCATCGAGCCCCACACCAGTTACCTGTCTCCCCGTAACGCCGACCGTTTCCAGACCGAGATGAACCTGTCTCTGGAGGGGATCGGTGCGGTGTTGCAGGTGCGCGACGATTACACCACCATTCGCTCTCTGGTTCCGGGTGGCCCGGCAGACAGCAATGGCGGCCTCAAACCGGAAGACCGCATCACCGGTGTCGGTCAGGAAGGGGAGGAGATCGTCGATGTCATCGGTTGGCGTCTGGATGACGTGGTTGAGCTGATCAAAGGGCCGAAAGGCTCGAAGGTTACCCTGGAGATTCTGCCTAAGAAGGGTGGCAGCAATGCCAAGCCTAAAACCGTTGTCATCGTTCGTGACAAGGTGAAGTTGGAAGACCGGGCGGTAAAATCGGAAGTCTATGTTCCAAGTGACGGTCCCTATCAGGGGCGTCGCCTCGGTGTTATCGAAATCCCGAGTTTCTACGTCAACATCTCTCAGGATGTGGCCAAAGAGTTGGAAAAGCTGGAGGCGGAAAACGTTGAAGCCATCAGCATCGACTTGCGCAATAACGGTGGTGGCTCCCTCAGTGAAGCCACCCTGTTAACCGGCCTGTTTATCTCTCAGGGACCCGTGGTTCAGATTCGCGATCAGCGAGGTCGCATCAACATCAACCGCGACGGCGACGGCCGCATCAGCTACTCCGGTCCGATGACCGTGCTGGTGAACCGTTACAGCGCTTCTGCGTCGGAGATCTTTGCCGCCGCCATGCAGGACTACGGTCGTGGCATGGTGATCGGTGAGCCGACCTTTGGTAAGGGAACGGTGCAGCAGCACCGCAGCCTGAGCAAAGCGTACGATCTGTTCGAGAAGCCCATGGGGCACGTTCAGTACACCATCGCCCGATTCTACCGAATCAACGGTGGCAGTACTCAGTTGAAGGGGGTCACTCCGGACATCGAGTACCCGAGTTTCTTCGAGCCCGGTGAGTACGGTGAGTCTCAGGAAGACAATGCGCTGCCTTGGGACTCGGTGCCAAAGGCCCATTACGACACCGTTAATGAAGTGCCTAAGACCATGGTCAGTACTCTGACGGCCAACTACCTGAAGCGCACCGACAGCAACCCTGAGTTTGGTTACCTGAAGGAAGACATCAGCGAGTACCGCGCCGAGAAAGACAAAGGCTACGTCAGTCTGGTGAAATCCGAGCGTGAGGCCAAACGGGAAGCGGACGACGCCACCGAGCTGAAGCGCACCAACGAACGGCGTAAGCGCCAGGGCCTGGAGCCGCTTAAGCAGCTGGAAGACGCCGGTGATGACGACGAGATGGCCATGGATGACAGCGCCGAGGACAACGATTACCTGCTGGCTGAGTCGGCCAACATCACTTTTGATATGGTGGACTGGAGCCGTCTGGCCAAGCAGAAGTAAGTGTGGACTTTTATTGAAAAAACCGCCTACGGGCGGTTTTTTTATGTCTGTTTGAATTTGCCGGTTATCGGGACATCAGCCTTGTCCGGCAGCGGCTGCTCAGCCGCCGCGCATTGAGACGTCAGAACGCGAATTGAACTGGCCCATCAGCATTAGGTTCATGAGTTGATGCGGTTGAGCCTAGTAAAACTGAAAAACTCGCGCGCGGTCACCGCACTCTGTCTGCCAAACCGTTACAACCCTCCACCGACTGGTATTCCATGGAGTAGATGATATGGCAAGGCGTCCGCCACAACAGCAATGCAGCGATGAAACCCTGGCTAGCCAGCTTAGGCTGGATGAATTGACGCTGTTTAACCTGGTGGCTAAATACGGCAGTTTTAGCACCGCAGCCAAGCAGTTGGGGATCAGCCAGCCAACGGCCAGCCGGCGTATACGGCGACTTGAAGAGAGTCTGAATCTGCGATTGTTCGAGCGTACCACCCATACCGTGACGCTCACCGAACTTGGGGCGCAGTTCCTGAGCCACAGCCAGAGGTTGAGTACGGATTTTGAAAATACCCTCAGTTTTGTGCGCCAGACGCAGGAAGAACCGGCCGGAGCGCTCTCCGTCGGTATGCCTCAATGGGTATTGCAGGTATTGGGTACGGAATTTTTCAATCACTTTCTAAGCGTCTATCCCCGGATTCAACTGGACTTCCATAACCTCTCTCCCGGGCGGTTGCTGATTGATGGCATTGAATCGGCCGAGATGGACTTGATGATTCACGCTTTCCTTCCCGCGGACCGCAAAGTAATTGCCCGGCCCGTTAAACAGTTCAATATCGATTTTTACGCCAGTAAGGAGTACCTGGCGGCATCGGCCCCCATCAGCCACCCGATGCAGTTGCCCCAACATCGTTGCCTGTTTGTTCGAAATCAGTTCTGGCAGCGGGGGGAGTGGCAGTGGAGCGACGAAGGGCAACCCCGGTCGATGATCATCAATCCCATCGCCAGCTTCGAGACATTTAGCCCGGCGCTGGACTGGGCACGTCAGGGGGCGGGTGTAGTCTGGTGCCCGGAGGAACTGGTGGATCGCAAGGACAGTGACGGGCGCCTGGTGAGGTTGTTCGACGGCCGGCATGCCACCAGGATGACACTGAACGGCATCTACCCATCACGTCGGTTGTTGTCGCCCAAGGTGAGCGCCTTTCTGGACGCGCTGACTGATTTTTTCCACTAGGGTTATGCATCTGAAGCATAAGCGGTTTCGGTTCGAACCTCTAAAAAACCTTAAGTTTCAAAATTATAATTTTGAATTACTTTGATGGTACTTTTTAAGGGGAACCAATGACAACCGAACCTTCTCAGACTCCGACCGGGGCTCCGGTGGATCTTGAACGACGTAAACTGTTTAAGTTGAGCGCAGTGGCGGCGGGGCTCGCTGCCTCTGGTGGCGCCGCGGCCTGGGTCGGAAATCGAATTCAGGGAGTGCCTTTTGAAGGGGGGTTCCCCATGCCGGTGGATGAGGCGGTGCTCAAGCCTTTCGCCCAACGAAACTGGATCTTTTCCCAGGCGGCGTCGGAGACCATGCGCCGGAAGCATCCCGAGCGTGATCGGCTGTTTGCCGAGATTGCTGGGGCGCCAGGATGGACGTTCAACGATGGCCTGTTTGCCGCTTCCGATTACACCCGCCCCCCTGAGCAATGGCAGAGTGACAAGCCCGGCTATCAGCAGATCGACTGGGCTCTGTTTTGTGCTGCCTCCCATCCCCTGGATTATCTGGGCAAGATGGCCAAATTCGGCCAGCCCAATGCTCCGGGGATCTGTAGCTGGGAACAGAAGAACCTGGCGCCTCACCAATGGCAATTTAACTCAAAACAGGATGCCGCCGTTCGAATTAAGCGGGCCGCTAAGCTGTTTGGTGCAACCCGGGTGGGGATTACCTATAACGATCCGCGTTGGAATTTCGAGCCGATGTTCGACATGTTCCAGGACAAGGAGGTCTCATGGGAGGAGTATCCGTTTAAGCCCAAGACCGTCATCGTCATGCTGCACGAGATGGATTATGACGGAATCCGCACCTCGCCGGCGGCGACCTCGGTGGGGGCAGTGAACAAGGGCTATACCGATATGGCGGTGACTGCCGGCTCTTTGGCCGACTTTATCCGTCGTCTCGGTTACCAGGCGGTCGCGTCCCACAACGACTCCATCAACAAAGTCGCCTACGGCATCATGGCCGGGCTGGGTGAGGGGGCCCGAAACGGTGCCTTGGTTGCCCCTGGCCTGGGGCCCAGAGTACGGATCTCCGCAGTGTTGACCGATCTTGATTTCGTTGAGTACGACAAGCCAAGGAACTTCGGCATCATGGAGTTTTGTCGTCATTGCAAACTGTGCGCCGACCGCTGCCCCTCCGATGCGATCACCACCGACGATGAACCAAGCTATGCGCCGACCTACAAGGACGCCGATAACCCGGATATCGGCTGGCATGGCCAGAAGGGGGTGCTCAAGTTCTATAACGACGCCAAAAAATGCTACAAGTTCTGGCACGACAATAACGTTGCCTGTACCAACTGCATCAAGGCCTGCCCCTGGAACAAGCCGGATTTCTGGCACCATAGGTTGATTGACGCTTCAAACACCTTTACCAAGGGGCCAATCCATTCCTTTATGAGAGAGATGGATACCCTGTTTGGTTACGGCAATATGGATGTGACCAAGGCTCATAGCCTGTTTTGGAACAAGGAGGTTTAAGATGATGGGACTGCAATGGTATTTAATGGGGATGCTGACCGTGGTGGCATGGAATGCGGTATCCAGCATCGGTGCGCGTTACTGGCTGGATTGGAGAGCGTATCTCGGGCTGGCCGCTTCCGCCGCCCTGGTGTGGCTCACCATCGGTTGGTCATGGGCCTCCTTTGCCGAGGGGGAAGCCCAATCTGGGGCGATGGGGCTGATGATTTTCGGACTTGGTGGACTGCTGACGCTATCCTGCACCTGGCGATACTTCATCGCTCCCAGGCCGCGGTTGCTCAAGCGTTAGCGGCGTAACCGCAGCCTACCGGGTCGCTAAAACAAACCGCCTTCGGGCGGTTTTTTCGTGCCTGACACCGCCGCTGTTGGTGGCAATAGGCCAAAGGCCATGGCGACTAACGGGATCTATCACTGACTTTATGGCCGGCCGCGGCAAGCCGTCGGGTAGCAGAGGGCAGAGGTGGTTCGAATTGGGGGCGGTGGCTCCATTTATCGCTGATTGTGCTGCCGTGTGGGGCTCGAACTGCTGCCCCGGGGCTGGGCATCCTGCGGCGATTGTGCTAAATCTAAAGGATAAGCAACATTATATTAACAATAACAGAGCTCTAGGGCAGTACGCCCATTGGCACAGAGCCGTTGCACCGGCTTAGGGAGTAGCAAGGATGTCACAGAATCATGGACAGTGGACCAGCAGGTTTAGTTATGTACTGGCGGCCACCGGCGCCGCTGTGGGGCTGGGTAACATCTGGAAGTTTCCCTATATCATGGGGGAAAACGGCGGCGGCGCCTTTGTACTGGTGTACCTGGTGTGCATCGCCCTGATTGGTATCCCGGTGATGATGGCCGAGGTGATGATCGGTAAGTTCGGTCGTCAGACTCCGGCGAGGTCGGCGGTGTTGATGGCCAAGGCGTCCGGTCGCTCCTCCGCCTGGCGGGTGACCGGTTGGGGCGGGGTCGCGGCCGGATTTCTGATCCTCTCCTTCTATGTGGTGATTGCCGGTTGGGCGGTGGCTTACACCTGGTACGGCTTCAGTGGCCGCTTTGAGAACCAGGGAGCCGAACAGATCGGCTTGTTGTTCACAGAACTGAACGCCGGCCCCTGGGCCCTGATGGGGTGGAGTGGCTTTATTGTGCTGGGTACCGTGCTGGTGGTGGGCAAGGGGTTACAGAAGGGGCTGGAAAAAGCGGTCAACCTCATGATGCCAATCCTGTTTGTACTGTTGGCCATCATGGTGGGTTATGCCGCCGCTACCGGTAACTTCAGTGAGGCGGTGCAGTTTATGTTTGCCGCCGACTTCTCAAAACTCAGCTGGAACGGGGTACTTATCGCCCTCGGACACAGTTTCTTCACCCTGTCACTGGCCTCCGGCATTATGATGATGTATGGCGCTTACCTGCCGGACAACACCTCGTTAGTGAAAACCTCGGTGTACATCGCCATTATGGATACTCTGGTGGCCCTGATGGCCGGGTTGGCGATCTTTCCCATCGTGTTTGCCAACGGCTTGCCGGCAGGAGCCGGACCGGGCTTGATATTCCAGAGTTTGCCCATCGCCTTTGGCCAGATGCCACTGGGGCAACTGTTTGGTGGCAGCTTTTTCCTGATGGTGGTCGTTGCGGCGTTTACCTCCTCCATCGCCCTGATTGAATCCAGTGTCGCCTGGCTGGTGGAAAATCGCGGCCTCAGCCGTTGGCAGGCGTCGGCGTCGGCCGGCTTTGCCATCTGGCTCGCGAGTCTGTTGACGGTTTTCTCTCTGACCGGCGCCGAATGGAGTGTGGTGTCTTTGTGGGGCGACATCCGTATCAGCTTCTTTGACCTGCTGGACTACATCACCGCCAACATCATGCTGCCCCTGGGAGGCTTGATCATCGCAGTGTTTGCCAGCTGGGCGGTGTCCGAGGAGATCAGCCGGCGCACCCTGGACACCACGCCGGCGCTGTATCGGTTGTGGCAGCTGTCACTGCGTTTTGTGGCTCCGGTGGCGATTGTGGCGGTGTTCCTCAATCTTATTGGTGTGCTGAATCTCTGACCGTCAGAGGACCGATTCAACAAGCGCCGCCCGTCGGCGCTTTTTTCTGGGCGGTGAAAACTGTTTAATTGTCCAGCGGTTGAGGGCTGCTGCACTGGAACCGTAAGAATTCTTGGTATACTGGGCGTCATCGTTCAAACCGGCATTGGCCATTACTTGCCCTGTGGACAGGGTGGGGCCCGCACACCTAAGTGCTGGTTCGGTTATCGCCGCGAAGGCACAGACTAACGCAAGGAGAATCGCAGCATGTCTCAACCGACAGCGCGCCACCGACTGGATTACGCTCCCAGTGATTTTAGCATCGACACCCTCAATCTGATCGTTCGGCTGGATGACCATCAGACCCGGATTGTGGCCACCAGCCAGGTACATCGCCGGAACGAGGCGGCGACCACCCTGATGCTCAGTGGCGAGTCGATGTCCCTATTGTCGGTGTCCATCGACGGCCAGCCACTGCCTCAGTCCCGCTATCAGGTGCAGGATGACCAGTTGACGATTGAGGCGGATCTGCCTGAGTTTGAGCTGGTGATTGAAACCGAGATCGATCCGGCCAACAACACTGCCCTGGAGGGATTGTATAAATCGCAAGGGGTGTTCTGTACCCAGTGTGAGGCCGAGGGCTTTCGTCGCATCACCTATTTCCTCGATCGTCCCGACGTGCTGGCGCGCTACACCACCCGCATCGAGGCGCCAAAGGCCGACTACCCCTACCTGTTGGGTAACGGCAACAAGATCGACAGCGGAGAGCTGGAAAACGGCTGGCACTTTGCTACCTGGGAAGATCCGTTCCCGAAACCCAGCTATCTGTTTGCCCTGGTGGCCGGTGACTTCGACCGTCTCGATGATCATTTCGTTACCCGTAGTGGCCGCCGGGTCGAGCTGCAACTGTTCGTGGATAAAGGCCAGGAGCAACGCGGTCACCACGCCATCGCCAGCCTGAAGGCGGCGATGAAATGGGATGAGGATCGTTTCGGCCTGGAGTACGACCTGGACATCTACATGGTCGTGGCGGTGGACTTCTTCAACATGGGCGCCATGGAGAACAAGGGCCTGAACGTGTTTAACTCCAAATGCGTGCTGGCCGACGGCGACAGTGCCACCGATGCCGAGTTCGACCGCATCGAGTCCATCATCGGCCATGAGTATTTCCACAACTGGACCGGTAACCGCATCACCTGTCGCGACTGGTTCCAGTTGAGTCTCAAAGAGGGATTGACGGTGTTTCGGGATCAGGAGTTCTCCTCCGATCTGGGTTCCCGGGCAGTGAACCGCATCGCGGCGGTGAAAACCATCCGCGGCGTCCAGTTTGCCGAAGACGCCGGCCCGATGGCGCATCCAATTCGCCCTGAGAAGGTGATTGAGATGAACAACTTCTACACCGTCACCGTCTACGACAAGGGGGCGGAGATCATTCGCATGATGCACACCCTGTTGGGCGAGGACGGGTTCCAGAAAGGGATGCAGTGCTACGTTGAACGTCATGATGGTCAAGCGGTGACCTGTGATGACTTTGTCCAGGCGATGGAGGATGCCAGCGGCGTGGATCTGACCCTGTTCCGTCGTTGGTACAGCCAGTCCGGCACCCCTCACCTGAGCGTGACCGAACACTATGATGCGGCCAAAGCCCAATACACCCTGATGTTCCGCCAGCACACCGCGGCGACGGCGGATCAGGCCGACAAACTGCCGCTGCACATTCCGGTGAAACTGGAACTGCTGGACAGCCAGGGCAACGCCATCGCCGCTATGGTTGACGGGCAGCCCTTTAATGGCCTCTACAGCCTGATGGAGGAGCAGGGCACGTTGGTCCTCGATGGCGTCAATGAAGCCCCGGTGGCGTCGTTGCTGCAGGAGTTCTCGGCGCCGGTGAAACTGGAGTTTGCCCAGGATGAACAGGCGCTGTGCCTGCTGATGGCCCACGCCAACAACGCTGTGGCTCGTTGGGATGCGGCCCAGAGCCTGCTGACCGGAGCCATCTACAGTGTCTTTGATAATGCCGATGTATCGTTGTCCCGGTCACTGGTCACCGCTTTCGAGTCGGTGCTGGTCAACGAACGGGTGGACGCGGCTCTGGTTGCGGAACTGCTGAACCTGCCGTCCGTAGCGACACTGCTGGACGGTCGTCCAGGCAGCGATGTGGTGAAGTTGTATCAGGCTCGGGTTGAGATCCAGAGGCAACTGACCCGTGCCCTGAAGCCGGTTATCAGCAGCCGTTACGACGCCTGCCAACAGCAGCAGAAGCAGGGGCAGGCCGATGCCGCCATCCGCAGCCTGAAAAACACCCTGCTGGAGTTGCTGGCCCTCGATGGTGACGATGAGCGTGTCAGTCGCCAGTTTGCCGAAGCGGACAACATGACCGACAGCCTGGGGGCGCTGACCGCCGCCAATCGCGCGTTGTTGCCGGGCCGCGAAGATCTTATGAGTCGCTTTGAGGCCCGCTGGCACGACGATGTGCTGGTGATGGACAAGTGGTTTAGTCAGACGGCGATGGCGCCACAGAGTGTTGACAAGGCTCTGGGTGCCATCGAGGCCGCCATGAGCCATCCGCGTTTCGATATGGCCAACCCTAACCGGGTTCGTGCACTGATTGGTGCCTTTGCCGAAGCCAACCCGATGGCGTTTCATGACGTCAGCGGCAAAGGGTATACGTTCCTGGTGGAGCAACTGAAAACCCTTAACGGCATCAATCCTCAATGTGCCGCCCGCATCATTACACCGCTCATCGGCTTTAAGCGTCATGACGCGACCCGTCAGCAGGCGATGAAGGCCGGCTTGACCGAACTGATGGCGATGGGGGATCTGTCCCGGGATCTGTATGAGAAGGTATCCAAGAGCCTGAGTTAAGGAAACGGCGGCGGCGCAGGCCGCCGCCCATCTACTATGAGTCAATATATCTTCGATCTCGGCATCAGTGCCAACCAGATGCAACGTTACTATCAGGGCCAGGTTCAGGTGGTCGTGGTGCGCAGCCTGCAGGGCAAGGTGATTCACCTCCATCCGCGGTTTTTGCGTCCCTTTGTTTCCGCCAACGGCGTACATGGCCGGTTTAAACTGACTCTGGATTTAAACGGTCAATTTAACGAATTGATAAAAATCAGCTAACTTCTTGTTGGTCAAAGCATAGAGTTTTTACTTCAAACGCCTGTTGTATTTTTGACTGTTTTTGTTTGTTGGCGCAAAAATGCTTAAATTCAAGAGCTTACGCTCAGATGCCCCGGCCTGTCTGCCCCAGAATCAAATTTCGACTCTGACTTAGCCAGAAAAGTTGAGTTAACTCCCTAAAAATTAACCTGTTTCTCCCTCCTAAAAAGGTTGCGGCACTGTGTGTGTTGTTGTAACAATGGGGTTAATGTGTCGTTACTTGGCGATGCATGCCAAAACAACAAATTCAGGGAAGGGAGAACCGCGATAATGAGACAAGGCGCATTGGTTTTTCGCCGCTCAGCGTTGGCTGCCAGTATCGGATTGATATTGTCAGGTCCTGCTGCAGCTGTCACTTTCAATTGGGGAGAGATAGAGGGGAGTTTTGATTCGACCTGGACAGTGGGTGCTGCGTGGCGGGTAGAAGACCGCGACTACAGCAAGATTGCCAAATCCAGTCAGCCTGGCCTGGACTGGACCGGGTACGGATTCGATTTTGCCAACAGTCGTTTTAACGAAATCTACGGTGGCGACCAGCTGTTTGCCATGCCGGGTTCTTATTCAGCCAACGGCGATCTGGCAAACGTTCTGTATGATCAGGGCGATACCTTCTCTGAAATCTTCAAAGGCCTGCACGAACTCGAGTTGGTGTATGACAACATGGGGATCTTCGTTCGAGGCATGTACTTCTATGACAAGCGCATGGAAGATTCCGACTTTGATTACCGCAACCCGGTTTCCGGGGCCAAATACGATGTGTGTGATGACGATAAGGCGTCCGAGTACGCCTGTTCCGACATTCGACTGCTCGACGCTTACTTCTTCGCGGACTGGGACATTGGCGACATGCCGCTGTCGGTTCGCGTCGGTGAGCAGGTGGTCAGCTGGGGCGAAAGCACCCTGATTGCCCATGGCATCAACAACATCAACCCGGTGGATCTGGCGCGTCTGCAGGCACCGGGCTCGGAGCTGAAGGAAGCGTTTATTCCGGTCGGCATGGTATGGGCGTCGTTGGGGATCACCGAGAACCTCAACTTCGAGGCGTTCTACCAGTATCGCTGGGAGCAGACCCGCCTGCCGGTGACCGGCACCTACTTCTCCAGTAACGATTTCGCCGGTGCCGGTGGTTACGCCAACAACGCCCAGTTGGGTTTTACGTCCAATCCGGACAACACCCTGGATTGGTTGCTGCAGCAGTACAGCCAGCTCAGCATGGTAGCCGGACAGGCTGCGGAAGCGGGCGGGGCGGCTGGACTGGCTCAATTGGCGCCGTTTGCGTTGGCTTACCCCACCAAGGCCACCCTTATCGGCCATGAAAATGAGCCCGATGATCAGGGCCAGTTCGGTTTGAAGCTGGGCTATTTTGCGCCGCAGTGGAACGACACCGAATTTGGCTTCTACTTCATGAACTACCACAGTCGTCGCCCGCTGATCAGCGGCCAGACTGCCAACTTTGGCGCCGACGCGGTGGCGGCGGATCTGGCTACCCTGGCCGGCCTTAATGGTGACGTCAGTCGTCAGGACCTGCTGGATCTGCAGACCTTCTCCAAGGCCGAGCTGGAGTACCCGGAAGACATTAAACTCTATGGTGTCTCCTTTAACACCACCATCGGCGATACCTCGGTAGCCGGTGAAGTGGCTTATCGCCAGGATGAGCCGCTGCAGATTGATGATGTAGAACTGCTGTTTGCGGCGATGCCGGAGCAGTTGTACAACGCCGACCCGGTAACCTACGCCATCTTTAAAGATCTGTCCCAGTACACCCTGCCAGACGGCTCCAAGGCCGGCCCGGGTGAACGTGCACCGGGTTACGTACTGACCGACAGTACTCAGGTACAGATGACTCTGACCCACATCTTCGGCCCCAGCATGGGCGCGGACAACTTCCTGATGCTGGCCGAGATTGGCGGCGTGTGGTTGCACGACATGCCCGATGAAGCGGTTCTGCGGATGAACGGCCCAGGTACCGAACGTGCCGGTTCGGCCGGGCGGGAAGACAACCTGGCGGTTCTGGACATTCTCCACAACGGTCCTGAGGAGGACGACTTCCCAACCGACTCCGCCTGGGGCTATCGCCTGATCGCCAAGTGGGATTACTCCAACGTGGCCTTTGGCTGGAACATGTCACCACGTCTGGTGTTCTCTCACGACGTCAGTGGTACCACTCCGGACCCACTGTTCCTGTTTGTGGAAGAGCGCAAGTCGGCCTCGGCTACGCTGAGCTTCGATTACCAGAGCCGCTGGTCCGCCGATCTCAGCTATAACGCTTTCTGGGATGGAAAGGGTTCTACTAACTCCATGGAAGACAAAGACTTTGTCTCCTTTAACCTTAAGTTCTCTATCTAACGGGGGAGAGGGGAAATGAAAAAATTCAGTATTATTGCCGCAGCACTCGCCGTATCGTGCAGCTTTGGTGTCGCCGCCAAGGTGACTCCGGAGCAGGCCAAGGCTTTGGGTTCCACTCTGACTCCGGTTGGCGCAGAGAAGGCGGGCAACGCCGATGGATCCATTCCCGCCTGGGATGGTGGCATCACCCAGGCGCCGGCAGATTATCAGTCCGGTCAGTTCCATACCGATCCCTACGCCGGCGACGCGATGTTGTACTCCATTACCGCCGCCAATGTGGATCAGCATAAAGCCTTGCTGACCCCGGGTATCATCAAGATGTTTGAGATGTATCCGGACACCTTCAAGATGGACGTGTATCCGACCCATCGCAGCGCCTCCTACCCTCAGTTTATCTACGACGCCTCGGTGGCCAACGCCACCACCGCCGAGTTGGTAGCCGGCGGTAACGGCCTGAAGAACGCCGCCATCGGGGTGCCGTTCCCGATGCCGACCAACGGTCTGGAAGCGATCTGGAACCACATCCTTCGCTATCGCGGTACCGATGCCCACATTCTGCGTGGTCAGGCAGCCCCGACGGCTGGCGGCAGTTACACCCTGGTGAAGACCGACGAGAAGATTAAGTTCCTCTACTCGCGTCAGGATGCCAACGCCGTTGCATTGGAGAAAGACAACCTGCTGTTCTACTTCAAGCAGGTCGTGACCTCTCCGGCTCGACTGGCCGGTACCGCGCTGCTGGTGCATGAAACCATGGATCAGGAGAAGGAGCCGCGTAAGGCCTGGACCTACAACACCGGCCAGCGCCGGGTTCGCCGGGCTCCGAACGTGGCCTTCGACACCCCGGGTACCGCCTCCGACGGCATGCGTACCACCGATGACTTCGATATGTATAACGGTTCGCCATCGCGCTACAACTGGACCCTTAAGGGTAAGAAAGAGTTGTTGATTCCGTACAACAACTACAAGTTGCACGGTGCCGATATCAAGTACAAACAGATCCTCAAGCCGGGTCACATCAACATGGATCTGGTGCGCTGGGAGAAACACCGGGTGTGGGAAGTGGAAGCGACCCTCAAGGATGGCATCAGCCACCTGTACAAAACCCGAACCTTCTATCTGGATGAGGACAGCTGGCAGGTGAGCCTGGTCGACTTGTACGACAAGCGTGACGAGCTGTATCGAGTCGGTATGGCACACGCGGTCAACTACTACGACCTGCCCACGGTCTGGACCACCCTGGAGGTGTTCTATGACCTGAGCTCCCGCCGTTACCTGGCCATGGGTCTGGATAACGAAGACGGCGTTGCCAGCTTCGAAGAGGAGTTCAGCGTCAAGAAGGAGTTTACCACCAACTCACTGCGACGCAGCGGACGTCGCTAATCCCATCACAATAAGAATAGGGGGCACTCCGGTGCCCCCGCTATGGAATATAACTATGCGGTATACAATGTTATTTCCGCTTGTGCTGATCGGAACGCCCGTACTGGCGGATGTCCCCACTCCATTGCCTAATCCGGCAATTCATGCCACCAAAGCAAGCGTCAGTCCGATGATGAGCCTGGCTCAGACCTCGAATGGAATGATTGCGGTGGGCAACCGGGGTCACGTTCTGTATTCACCAAGCGGTAAGGGCGAGTGGCAACAGGCCAAGGTACCGGTCAGCACCATGCTGACCCGGGTGGTGATGGTCAATGACAGCCTGGGCTGGGCCCTGGGTCATGACGCCACCATACTGCGCACCGACGACGGCGGCGCCAGCTGGCAGGTACAGCAATGGTTGCCGGAGGTGGAGATTCCGCTGCTCGACGCCCATTTCTTCGATAGCGACAACGGCATCACCGTCGGCGCCTACGGCCAGCTGTTTCGAACCGCCGATGGTGGCAAGCACTGGCAGTTTGAGTTTCTCGATTCACTGCTCATCGAAGACGATCGACTCTACCTGGAGGAGATCCGCGAGGAAAGTGAACAGGACTACCTGGCCGAGCGGGCAGCGATGCTGCCTCACATCAACGGCATCACCGAACTGAAAGACGGCTCCTTGTTCATCGTCGGCGAGATGGGGCTGATGGCCCGTTCCACCGATCAGGGCAAGACCTGGACCCGGTTGCCGGAAGTCTACTTCGGCTCTTTGCTGGATATGGTAGAGACTCAGGGGGGCGACTGGGTGGCTTTCGGCCTGCGCGGCAATGTATTTCAGAGTACCGATCAGGGTCAAAGCTGGTACCCGTTGGAGGTCGACACCCTGTCCACCTTTAACGGTGGCCGGGTCATGAGTGACGGCAGCGTCATCCTGGTTGCCAACGGTGGCATTCTGGCGCGCCGGAAAAAAGACAGCGACGATTTTGTCGTCCACCAGGTGGCCAAGGGCCAGGATCTGGTGGATGTAGTGGAAGGCCAACCCGGTCAATACTGGGTGGTCGGTTCCCACGGTGTTCAAGACATCACCATAAAGCAGTAAGGAGCAGTTATGACCACAAGGATGGTGAATTGGATTGAACAGCTGTTGTTCCGGCAACGAAAGCTGGTAATGGTGGTTTTTGCCATTGCCACCGTGGCATTGGCATTCAGTGCCGGCCAGTTAAAGATGGACGCGGCCTTTACCAAGAACATTCCGCTCAATCACCCCTACATGGCCACCTATCTCAAACACCAGGAGCAGTTTGGCGGTGCCAACAGCATCATGGTGGCGGTAGAGGACAGCAGTGGCAATATCTTCAACCCCAAGTTTTTTGAAGTGCTGCGTGAGATTCACGATCAGCTGTTCTTCGTTCCCGGTGTTAACCGCAGCCTGGTGAAATCCCTGTACTCGCCCTCAACCCGGTTTACCGAGGTGGTGGAAGATGGCTTCCAGGGCGGACCGGTGATTCCCGCCGATTTCAGGCCGAACTCGGAAGGGCTGGCGGTGGTCAAGGGCAACATTGAAAAGGCCGGTGCCGTCGGACGGTTGGTGGCCGATGATTTCAGTGCCGCCATGGTCAGCGCTCAGCTACTGGATCGCATCGCCCTGAATGAGCAGGAGCGGGCGGAAGCGCAGGCCCTGGGCCTGACCGAGATGACCAAGCCCATGGACGTGCTGGCACTGGCCGAGACTCTGGAGCAGGAGCTGAGGGTCAAGTATCAGGACGACCAGATTAAGATTCACATCATCGGCTTTGCCAAGATGGCCGGTGATGTGGCCGAAGGCGCGGCCGGTGTGGTGGCGTTCTTCGTTATCGCCCTGTTTATTACTGCGCTGATGGTGTGGTATTTCTGCCGCAGCATCAAATTGACCCTGCTGCCGTTGCTGTGTTCTCTGATCGCCGTGGTGTGGCAGTTAGGGGGATTGACGGTACTCGGCTTCGGTCTGGATCCGATGTCGATTCTGGTTCCTTTCCTGGTGTTTGCCATCGGCGTCAGTCACGGGGTGCAGATGATCAACGCCGTCGGCCATAAGGTGGCCGAAGGGCACAACGCCAAGGCGGCAGCCCAACTGGCGTTTCGCAGCCTGCTGATCCCCGGTGGCGTGGCGCTGCTGTCGGACACCATCGGCTTTCTGACCCTGCTGTCCATCGACATCGGCATCATTCGCGAGCTGGCCATCACCGCGTCATTGGGGGTGGCGGTGATCATCCTTACCAACCTGGTGCTGCTGCCGGTGTTGCTGTCGTTTGTCAGCTTCAGTGACCGGTACCTGGCCAAAATGCGCATCGCCCATGCCTCGGTATCGCCGGTCTGGAAGGGAATCTCGGTATTCGCCTCCAAGCGCTGGGCAGTGATCATCGTCTCGGTGGCCGTGGTGCTCTACGGTGCCGGTTACCTCAAATCGCAGCAGATGAAGATTGGCGATCTGCATGCCGGGGCGCCGGCGCTTAAGGCCGACAGCCGCTACAACCTCGACACGGCCTTCATTACCGACAAGTTCTCCATCACCACCGACGTACTGACGGTGATTGTGGAGGCCTTCCCGGAAGCCTGTACCTACCACCACGTACTGGAACGCATCGATCGGTTCCAGTGGCAGATGGAGAACGTCCCCGGCGTCGAGTCTGCCGCCAGTCTGGGGTCGGTGGCGCGGGTGGTCAACGGCGGCTTTAATGAAGGTAATCCACGTTGGCGGGTGCTGCCGAGAACCACGGCGACCCTGGTGCAGTCGGTGGCTCAGATCCCCACTTCCACCGGACTGTTGAACAACGACTGCAGCGTGATGCCGGTATATCTGTTCCTTAAGGATCACAAGGCGGTCACCATCGACACCGTGGTCGCGGAAGTGAAGAGGTTGACAGCGGAATACGACACCGATGAGCTGAAGTTCCGACTGGCCTCCGGTCCGGTAGGGGTCATGGCGGCCACCAACGAAGCGGTAGAAGCGGCGCAGACGCCGATGATGCTGTACGTCTACGGCGCGGTGTTCCTGTTGTGTCTGGTGAGCTTCCGATCCATTCGGGCCACCATTGCGGTGATTGTGCCCTTGTATCTGGTGTCTACGCTGGCCCAGGCGTTGATGAGCATGCTGGAGATTGGCCTCACGGTATCGACACTGCCGGTGATCGCACTGGGGGTAGGGATCGGCGTCGACTACGGCATCTACATTCTGTCGAGCATGTCGATGCTGTTGCGCGAGGGCATGCCGGTTCAGCAGGCTTACCTCAAGGCGCTGTGCGATCGGGGTAACGCGGTGGTGTTCACCGGCATTACTCTGGCGGTAGGGGTCAGTACCTGGGTGTTCTCGGCGCTGAAGTTCCAGATGGACATGGGGATAATGTTGACGTTTATGTTCCTAGTGAACATGTTAGCCGCGATTATTCTCCTACCGGCAATGGTTAAGTTGTTGTGGTTTAATCGAAAAGCTTGATTGCCTAAATAGCCACCATGAATAAAAAGGCCGCATTTGCGGCCTTTGTTGCATAGAAAGCGTGCATTATTGACGCTTTTTTCAGATCTTCCTGTTTAACCGCCTATAACCGCTATTTTCGAAAGTGGTTTGTGCTCACAGTTCCCAAAAAATGGTGATACACTTCGCTTCAAGTCGCGGGGCCGAAGGGGCCACTGCGGCTGGAAAAACCATAATAAAATACTGGTGCCATTGCAGCAGAGGGAATAAGCAACATGGCTAATAACGATTCCATCCCTTCCGTTCTTCTAGACAACGTTGTGGCCCTCATCCACAACAACATGCCGAAAAAAGAAGCCACGCTTCTGGAAAGTTTCGCGCACTCTCTCTACGGGACCCTGTCCCGAGACGATCTTTATGCCCGCAGCGACAGCGACCTCTATGGCGCGATTCTCAGCCTCTGGAACAGCCTCAATTCTGTAACCGAAGGATCGGCGTTCAACCGCGTGTTCAACCCGGCCCAGAGTACCCACGGCTGGCAGTCCAACCACACCGTGGTTGAGATGATTCAACCGGATATGCCATTTTTGGTGGATTCGGTGTCCATGGCCCTGAATCGCATCGGTGTGACCTCGCATCTGTTGATTCACGTGCCGCTGGCCATCAGCCGCAACAAAGAGGGGCGCATTACAGCCCTGCGGTCGCTGGCGGACGCCAAGCCCAAGGATGAACGTACCGCGGTATTCCTGATCGAGGTGGATAACCTCACCACCCAGGAGGAGATCTCCGGACTGGAGAACGAACTCAACTCGGTGGTTGCCGACGTCGAGTCGTCGGTGAACGACTGGGAAGCGATGCGCGCCCAGATGGCCGAAACCGTCAAGGAGATGATTGCCACAGACAGCGAGGGCAAGCATAAAGAAAGCTCTGAATTCATGCAGTTCCTGCTGGATCACCATTTTACTCTGCTCGGCTTCCGTCGCTACGACCTCAAGGCAGTGGCCGGCGACATCGAACTGGTGCCGCTGATGGAAACCGGGCTGGGGATGATGCGCTCCAAAGAGAGCGGGCGAGAAAATCTGTTGCTGTCGACCCTGCCCGAGGCCGCCCGCCGTGAAGCACTGAGCGAGCATCCGCTGGTGTTGACCAAAACCAATTCCAAGAGCCGGGTACACCGTCCGGCCTACATCGATTACATCGGCGTCAAACGTTTCGACGACAAGGGCAAGGTGATCGGCGAAGACCGTTTCATCGGCCTGTACGCGTCTACCGTCTACAACCGCAGCCCCAGAGGCATTCCGCTGCTGTCCGGCAAACTGGATCGGGTGATGCAGCGCTCTAAGCTGGCACCGAAGTCTCACGATTACAAAGCACTGATGAACGTGCTGGAAACCTACCCGAGGGACGAACTGATCCAGGCTACCGAGCAGGAACTGCTTGAATTCGGCCTCGGCGTGCTGCAGATGCAGGACCGCGACAAGGTGCGGTTGTTCCTGCGCAAGGATCTGTTTGGTCGCTTTATCTCGGCCATGGTGTACGTCTCTAAAGACCGCTATAACACCCAGCTGCGCGTCAATACCCAGCAGCTGCTGGCGGAGTATTTCCAGACTCAGGAGGACGTGGAGTTCACCACCTTCTTCTCCGAGTCAACCCTGGCCCGAACCCACTACCTGGTTAAAGTGGAAGATAACGATATGGATATTGATGTCACTGAGTTGGAAACCAACTTGGTTGAGCTGACCCGCTCCTGGGAAGACAAGGTCGACAGCGCGCTGCGCAAGACCTTTGGCCAGGCCAAGGGCAAGGCGATCGCCAACAACTACATTCCCGGATTTCCCCGTAGCTACAAAGAGGATGTGTTGCCCTCGGCGGCGGTGGTGGATGTGGCCAAACTGGCCAAGCTCAGCGACGACCACAATCTGGGAATGCTGTTCTACCAGCCACAGGAAGCGGTGCTGGACAGCAACCACGTGCGCCTGAAGTTGTTCCACAAGGATGAGCCCATCCACCTGTCCGACGTGCTGCCGATGTTGGAAAACTTTGGCCTGCGGGTCATTGGCGAGCGCCCATACTGCATCAACACCACCGACGGCCAGGTGTACTGGGTGCTGGACTTCAACATGACCCTGTCCGGCAACATCGACGCCGACATCAATGCCTCACAGCAGCGATTCCAGGATGCCTTTGCCAAGGTCTGGTCCGGCGCACTGGAAGACGACGGCTTTAACCGGCTGATTCTGTCCGCCGGCCTCTGCGGCCGAGAAGCCAGTGTGCTGCGCTCCTACGCCAAATACATGCGACAGATTGATGGCACCTTCTCACAGAGCTACATCGAAGAGACCCTGAGCCATTACCCGCACATCGCCACCCTGCTGGTGAAGATGTTTGATCGCAAATTCAACCCGAGTTCGAAAGCCAAGCGGGATTTGGAGCGGCAGATAGAGCTGGCCAATACCTACCTGGACGATGTCAACAACCTCGACGATGACCGCATTATTCGCCGCTTCATCGAACTGATGCAGGCGACCCTGAGAACCAACTTCTACCAACGCTGTGAACGCGGCGGCGAAAAGAGCTACATCTCTTACAAGTTCGCGCCGGCGATGATTCCCGAGATGCCACTGCCGCTGCCTAAGTTCGAGATCTTCGTGTACTCGCCACGGGTGGAAGGGGTGCACCTGCGCGGGGCCAAAGTCGCCCGGGGTGGACTGCGCTGGTCCGATCGCCGCGAAGATTTCCGTACCGAAGTGTTGGGCCTGGTAAAGGCGCAACAGGTTAAGAATACCGTTATCGTTCCCTCCGGGGCCAAGGGCGGTTTCGTGTGCAAAAACCTGCCGACCGAGCGGGAACAGATGCTGGCGGAGGGCAAAGCCTGCTACCAGATCTTTATCAGCGCGCTGCTGGACATCACCGACAACATCGTCGCCGGTGAACTGACGCCACCGAAGCAGGTAGTGCGTCACGATGAGGACGACCCCTACCTGGTGGTGGCCGCCGATAAGGGCACCGCAACCTTCTCCGACATCGCCAACGCCATCTCCGAAAGCTATGACTTCTGGCTCGGTGACGCCTTTGCGTCCGGTGGCCAGTTTGGTTATGACCACAAGAAGATGGGCATCACCGCCCGCGGCGCTTGGGAATCGGTTAAGCGCCACTTCCGCGAACTGGGTGTCGACTGCCAGACCACCGACTTTACCTGTCTGGGGATTGGCGACATGGCCGGCGACGTGTTTGGTAACGGCATGCTGCTGTCCCGTCACATTCGCCTGAAGGCGGCGTTTAACCATCAGCACATCTTTATCGACCCGGCCCCCAACGCCGAAAACAGCTACGTGGAGCGGGAGCGGTTGTTTAACCTGCCGCGCTCCAGCTGGGAAGACTACGACATCACCTTGATCTCCGCCGGTGGCGGCATCTTTAGCCGCAGCGCCAAGTCCATCAAACTGACGCCGCAGATCAAATCGATGATCGGCACCACCAAGAACCAGTTGCCGCCTAATGAACTGATCCGCCATCTGCTGAAGATGGAGGTGGATCTGATGTGGAATGGCGGCATCGGCACCTATGTGAAGGCCAAGAGTGAAACCGATGCCGATGTGGGCGATCGCGCCAACGACGTGCTGCGCATCAACGGTGGCGATCTCAAGGCCAAGGTGGTGGGCGAGGGCGGTAACCTGGGGCTGACCCAGTTAGGCCGTATCGAATACGCCATCAGCGGCGGTCGCATCAACACCGACTTTATCGATAACGTCGGGGGCGTGGATTGCTCCGATAACGAGGTCAACATCAAGATTCTGTTGAACCAACTGGTGGCAGAGGGAGATCTGACCGTTAAGCAGCGTAACCTGTTGCTGGAAAAGATGACCGACGAAGTGGCCGAAATCGTGTTGCGCGACTGCCGCGACCAGGCTCAGAGCATCTCGGTCACCCAGGTGGACAACGCCGATCAGCTCAAAGAGCAGATTCGCTTTATGCAGCATCTGGAGAAATTAGGCAAGCTGGATCGGTCGCTGGAGTTCCTGCCCAACGAAGATGAACTCAATGAACGCCTGGTTGCCGGTGTCGGCATGACCCGGCCGGAGCTGTCGGTCCTGGTAGCGTACGCCAAGATGGTGCTCAAGGAGCAGTTGGTATCGCCGGAGATCACCGACAACGAGTTCCTGGCTCGCCGCCTGGTGAACTACTTCCCGCAAGAGTTGCAACAGCGTTTTGCCGAGCAGATGGGCAAACACCCTCTGCGTGGGGAGATCATCGCTACCGACCTGGCCAACGACATCATCAATGACATGGGGCTTAATTTCATTCAGCGTATGCAGGATGAGACAGGGGCCGCAGTGGAAGAGGTCGCGATATGTTACTCTATTGCCTGTCAGGTATTTGATCTCGTAGATCTTAAGCAGCAGATCAACGCTCAGGACGACGTGGATGCCCACCGTCAGAGCGAACTGTTGTCGCAGGTGCGCCGCACCATTCGCCGGGTAACCCGCTGGTTCCTGCGTCATCGTAACCGCAGCCTGAGCATTGAAGCGGTATCGACCTTCTACCGAGGTGTGGTGGAGGAGCTGGATGCCGGCTTCGATCGCTTCCTGGTGGAGGACGAAGTGGCGCAGTTGGCCAAGGACGAAGACGCACTGGTAGAACAGGGCGTGTCCGTCGAGCTGGCGCGACGCATGTCGCATCTGAGTACACTGTTCTCAGCGCTGGACATTGCCGAAGTCGCCAAGTCAGAAAAGAAGCCGGTTGCCCTGGTGGCCGAGACTTACTTCAAGCTCGGTGCCGGCATCGAACTGCACTGGTTCCTGAACCAGATCAGCGAGCAGCCGGTCAGCAACCATTGGCAGGCACTGGCGCGGGCCGCCTTCCGGGAAGATCTGGATTGGCAGCAGCGACTGCTGACCTCGGTGGTACTGCGTAACTGCGAAGGCGAATGCCAGGCCGACAACATCATCAACCTCTGGGTTGAGGCAAACGAACAAACCTTGGATAGATGGCTACACATGATGGCAGAGTTCCACAGCTCCAAAACACATGAATTTGCAAAATTCTCTGTTGCCCTACGGGAGCTCAACCTGTTGATCATGCGTTGTGATACCAATGGTTAATCATTAGCGAATCAAGCCTCGGTTTCTACCGGGGCTTTTTTTAGGAAGGAGAAAAAAAATTGTTTTATAAGATTGCGCAGAAGTTTCTATTTCAGACCAGTCCTGAGTTTGCTCATAACTTTGCAATCACCTCCCTGCGTCATACCGCTAATACCCCGCTGTCTGTGTTTTACAGCCAGACTGTCCCTTCAGCACCGGTAGAGTGTATGGGCATCACCTTTCCTAACCCGGTCGGCCTGGCCGCCGGCATGGACAAAGACGGTGAAAGCATCGATGGCTTTGCCGCCATGGGGTTCGGTCACATCGAGGTCGGTACCGTTACGCCACGGCCACAACCGGGTAACGACAAGCCGCGGGCATTCCGGTTAAAGCCGGCGCGGGCCATCATCAACCGTATGGGATTTAACAATAAGGGCGTTGATAATCTGGTTAAGAACATCAAAGCCAGTAATCCAGGCAATGCCATTATTGGTGTGAATATCGGTAAAAATAAAACCACGCCTTTGGAAGAGGGCAAGAACGATTACCTGTATTGCATGGATAAGGTGTACGACGTTGCCGACTACATTGCGGTCAATATCTCATCACCCAATACTCCCGGCCTGCGAACTCTGCAATTTGGTGAGATGCTCGATGATCTTCTCGGTAGCTTAAAAGATCGCCAAACAGTGTTAGCTAAACAGTTTGATAAATACGTACCCATCGCATTGAAGATCGCCCCGGATCTGAGCGATGAGGAATTAAAACAGGTGTGCGATGCACTGTTGAAATTTAAGTTTGATGGCGTCATTGCCACCAATACTACCCTCGACCGCGATCCGGTTAAACACCTGCCTGAGCACAGTGAAGCTGGCGGACTCAGCGGCGCACCCTTGACCCAGCGCTCTACCGAAGTGATTCGTAAAGCCGCCGAATACCTCGATGGCAGATTGCCAATCATCGGGGTAGGGGGGATCGACAGCGACAAGGATGCGATGGACAAAATTGATGCAGGCGCAAAAATTGTACAGCTGTATACCGGCTTTATTTATAATGGTCCCTGCTTAATTAAATCGATCACCGAGGCTTTTCTTAAAAGATAACCTTAATTGATCAAATATTAGTCAGGCCGCATTATTGCGGCCTTTCTTTTTTCCAAGGTTTGCGATCGGCGATCCAAAAAGGATCGAATAAGAGATCCCCTTGATATATAATTGATCGTTAAAATAATTTATTTTATTTCTTGCCCAAAGCTTAATTTTTATATTAGTATAATTTTCATCCAGTAAATAAGGATGCCACTCATGTTGCTCATGCCTACGGTCAATTGGCGCTGGTTCTTCGAACCGCAACACTCCAGGTTAGCACTCGACCTGGGGGATGAGATGGTGTTTGTCACTCCCTACGACGCCAGTCAGATTATTCCCGATGCCCTGCAAGGTATGGTATTCAGTACCGAGCATGCCGACTGTTATACCCAGCTGTTGTCCGAACTGGGCAATCAGTTGACCCTGTCGGAACCGCAGCAGGTACAGATTGCCATCAATGCCACGGCGCTGGCGTTCTTTGCATTGCCGAGAATGCCGAAAAGCTGGTACTTCCACCACAGCAATAACATCGTCTACAGCCGTGTGGGTAAACTGTGTCAACTGGACACCGACCTGGGCAGCGGCCTGTTTATGGTGGTGCAGTCGGAAGAGCGCAGCTCGCTGGTGATGCTGCTGTCCGAACCGCTATCGCTGTCTGCCAGTAAAACGCTGCCCTGTTTCCAGCCCATCAAGGTGATGAACGATCGACTGGTGCCGGCGCAACTGGCGAAACGACGGGCCCACTCCGCCGCCTGATCCCCCGTGGCGTCCCTCGGCGGATCCTTTCGCGCTTTTTCGTCAGTCAGTTAGCTTCTAAGGCACAACTGGTGCATTTTGCATCACTATCCGGGTAATTGAGCGGTACGAACGCCCGCCATCAAGGTATAATGGGTGTTTTGTATCTTAATTGCCGGAATGCCATGAAGCGCTTTTACGCCGCCGTACCCAAGGGTCTAGAGTACCTGTTGGTCGATGAACTTAACCAACTAGGAGCCGAAGAGGTCCACGAGGGCCTGGCGGTTGTCCATTTCCAGGCGGATCTTGCCACCGCATACCGCATCTGCCTGTGGTCCCGCCTGGCCAGCCGGGTGGTGATGGTAATCAGTGATTTCGAGATCACCGATGCCGATGACATGTACCACAAGGTCAAAGAGATTCACTGGCCGTCGCTGTTTTCCAGCCTGCGCGGCTTTATGGTGGATTTTCATGGCACCAACCGCGAAGTGCGCAACAGCCAGTTCGGCGCCCTCAAGATTAAAGACGCGGTCGTCGACTGTTTCAGCGAAGACAGCGGTCAACGCCCCGGCATCACCAAGACCGATCCGGACATCAAGATCGACTGTGTCCTTAAAGGCGGTCGGCTCTCCGTTGGTCTGAACTTCTCCGGCGCACCACTGCACCAGCGCGGCTACCGCCTGGATCACGGTCAGGCGCCTCTGCGGGAGAACCTGGCGGCGGCGATGCTGATTCGCAGTGGCTGGACCAAGCATCAGGATCAGGCCCTGGTGGACCCGTTCTGCGGCTCGGGCACCCTGTTGATTGAAGCGGCATTGATGGCGGCGGACAAGGCGCCAGGGCTGCAGCGTGAACACTGGGGTTTCTACGCCTGGAAGGGCCACGACGATACGCTGTGGGAGGAGTTGTCCAACGAAGCCCAGGTTCGTGGCGACCGCGGTGCCCGCAGCTGCAAGACCCGCTTCATCGGTTCCGATCTGGACAGCCGGGTGGTGGGCATCGCCAAGCAAAACGCTGCCCGGGCCGGAGTCGATAAACTGATCAAGTTCAGCCAGCAGGATGCCCTCAAGGCCCGTCCCGAAGTCAAAGAGCCTGGCTTTATCGTCACCAACCCTCCCTACGGTGAACGTCTGGGTAACCTGTCCGGCATGATTGGCCTCTATTCCGATCTCGGTCGCTCGCTGCGCGGTCACTGGGGCGACTGGAGATTGAGCCTGCTGTGCAGCGACGACATGCTGTTCAACGCCCTGCGGATGCGCAGCGACAAAGAGTACAAGCTGTTTAACTCCAACCTGGAGGTGAAACTGGCCAACTACCAGATTCGCGCCCGCCAGGAGCAGGAGTCCAGCGAACCGGCCCAGCCTCGGGGTGGGGAAGAGTTTGGTAACCGACTCAAGAAAAACCTTAAGCAGCGCGCCAAGTGGCTCAAGGGCGAGGATATCGACAGCTTCCGGCTGTACGACGCGGACCTGCCTGATTACAACGTTGCCGTTGACCGTTATCAGGACTGGGTGGTGGTGCAGGAGTACGCGCCACCAAAAACCGTGGATGAAGCCAAGGCCAAATCGCGACTGGTGGACATCATGTGGCAAATTCCTCAGGTGCTGGATGTCCACCCGGACAAGATCGTGCTTAAGACCCGTCAGCGCCAGAAGGGCAAGAGCCAGTATCAGAAACAGAAGTCCCGCTCTATCGATCTGAACGTGATGGAGTACGGTGCCTGCTTTAAGGTCAACCTGACCGAATACCTGGATACCGGACTGTTCCTGGATCACCGCCTGGCCCGCCGCCACATTCAGCAGCACAGCAAGGGGAAGGATTTCCTTAACCTGTTTGCCTACACCGGCTCGGCATCGGTGCACGCGGCGCTGGGTGGAGCCCGCAGTACCACCACGGTGGACATGTCCAAGACCTACCTGGCCTGGGCCGAAGAGAACTTCGAGCTGAATCGCATCAAGGGACGCCAGCATCAGTTCATCCAGGCCGACTGCCTGGCCTGGCTGGAGCGCTGCAACCAGAAGTACGACTTTATCTTTATCGATCCGCCGACGTTCTCCAACTCCAAGCGGATGGCCACCACCTTTGATATTCAGCGGGATCACCTGCGGCTGATGACCGATCTCAAGCGTCTGCTGCGTCCCGGTGGCACCATCTTGTTCTCCAACAACAAGCGCAACTTCAAGATGGATCTGGACGGCCTGGCCGATCTGGGCCTGAAGGCTCAGAACATCAGCGATAAGACCATGTCGCCGGACTTCGCCCGCAACAAGCACATTCACAACGCCTGGTTGGTGGAGCATGCCTGAGTACACCCTGTTTCATACCGATGGCTGCCATCTGTGTGAACTGGCCCAGGCGCTGGTGAACGAGGCCGGGCTTCAGGTTCAGCGCCAGGACATCATCGATTCCCCCGAGTGGGTAGCGGCGTATGGCGAACGGATTCCGGTGCTGCGCCACAGCAGTGGCCGCGAACTGGGCTGGCCTTTTGACGCCCTGACTTTGACGCAGTTTACAGACGACCAATCATCATGAGCCTAATCAGAATCAACAATGGCCAACTGGCCTTCGGACACACGCCACTGCTGGATCACGCCCAGTTCATTCTCGAGTCCCATGAGCGGGTGTGTCTGGTGGGCCGTAACGGCGCCGGCAAATCCAGTCTGCTCAAAGTCCTGGCGGGCTTGCAGGAGATGGACGATGGTACCCTGGGCATGGACACCGGCATCAAGATTGCCTACCTGCCTCAGGATCCGCCACGTCAGCAACAGGGCAGCGTCTACCACTATGTGGCCCAGGGACTGGCAGAGGTGGGAGAACTGCTGGAACGCTACCAGAGCCTGAGTCTGCTGGTGGCCGAGGATCCCAGTGACAAGAACCTGTCGAAGCTGCACCGGTTGCAGGAGCAGATGGAGGAGCACGGTGCCTGGGGCGCCGAGCAGCAGATCAGCCAGACCCTGAGCCGACTGAACCTCAATGGCGACACCGCTATGGGCGATCTCAGTGGCGGTTGGCAACGCCGGGCCGCCCTGGCACGGGCGCTGGTGCGTCAGCCGGATGTGCTGCTGCTGGACGAACCTACCAACCACCTGGATATCGACGCCATCGAGTGGCTGGAAGAGATGCTCAAAGGCTTTGCCGGCAGCATCGTGTTTGTCAGTCACGACCGTGGCTTTATTCGCCGCACCGCCACCCGGATTGTGGATCTGGATCGCGGTAAGCTCAGCAGCTTTCCCGGAGATTACGCCCACTACCTGGTGGCCAAAGAGGAAGCGCTGCGGGTCGAAGAGGAGCAGGCGGCGGAGTTTGACCGCAAGCTGGCTCTGGAAGAGACCTGGATTCGTCAGGGGATCAAGGCGCGCCGTACCCGTAACGAAGGCCGGGTGCGTGCACTCAAAGCGATGCGTCAGGAGCGGGCCGAGCGCCTGAGCCGTCAGGGCAATGCCAACATGCGCATGGAGGGCAGCAGCCTGTCCGGCAAGCTGGTGTTCGACATTAAGGGGCTGGGTTTCTCCTGGCCGGACAAAACCATTGTCGCGCCGATGGACCGCATCGTGACCCGTGGCGACCGCATCGCCATGATCGGTCCTAACGGCTGCGGTAAATCGACCCTGATTAAGCTGCTGCTGGGTGAACTGGCACCGCAACAAGGTGAAGTGAAGCAGGGCACCAAACTGGAAGTGGCCTATTTTGACCAGCATCGTACCGATCTGGATCTGGATAAATCGGTGCAGGACAACGTTGCCGAAGGCAAGCAGACGGTCACCATAAACGGTAAGGATCGCCATGTACTGGGTTACCTGCAGGACTTCCTGTTTGCGCCGGCCCGGGCCCGCAGCCCGGTTCGCAGCCTCTCCGGAGGTGAGAAAAATCGACTGTTACTGGCAAAACTGTTCCTGAAGCCGGCAAATTTGTTGGTTATGGATGAACCCACCAACGATCTGGATGTCGAAACTCTGGAATTGCTGGAAGCCAAGCTGGCGGAGTACAACGGCACCCTGCTGCTGGTGTCTCACGATCGTGAGTTCATCGACAACACGGTCACCAGTACCTGGTGGTTTGGTGGTAATGGCTTATGGCACGAGTACGTGGGGGGTTACAGCGACGCCCATCGCCTCGGCGCCCGGTTCTTTGGCGAAGAACTTCAGCAACAAACGTCTGAAGTGGCTGATAAACCGGCGAAAGAGGAGAAAAAATCGGAGCCGGTTAAAGCTAAGAAGCTTTCCTATAAATTACAACGTGAACTTGACGCGCTTCCTGCTAAGATGGAGGCCCTCGAGGAGGCCATTGAGGCCTTGCAACAACAGATTGCGGCTTCCGGGTTCTTTGACCAGGACCCGAATGAGACCAACCGCATCCTGGCAAAACTGGCTCAGGATGAACAAGAATTGGAACAGTGTTTCAGCCGATGGGAAGAGCTGGAAACAATGCAAAATTCAGGCTAAGGGGAAAGAATGAGCCTAGTGAAGTGTAACTATAAGAAAACCACCCTGGCGATGGCCCTGATGACGGCATGGGGCGCGCAGGCGGCTACCGTTGAATGGAACGCCTACGAAATCGTCAATTTGGATGAGATGTTTTCTTTGTCATCCAGCCAGCTGCCTGCTACTCGTAACGGCTATGGTGGCGACATCAACAACCAGGGTGTGGTTTTGGGCATTGCCCAAGGCGTGAACGACACCTCTGGTGTAGAAGACGACGGCATTATCGGCGAAGTGGAAGACGTGATTTTCCCCACCGTCGATGCATTGAGCCCGGACATCAGCCGCGCGTTTCAGGGCAATAACTTTGCCTACGAGATTAATGAAGGCAACGGCTGGACTGCGATTCACAGCCCGATCAACAACCAGAGTGCGCCGGATGACACCGAAAACGACGCCACCTCCGACGCGTTTTACTTCGGCATTAAGGCCGACGGTGATGTGCGGGTAGGGCGCACGTCGGGCACCCAGTCCAAGGTGGCCGATCCCACCCCGGACGAAGGCGATGAAGATCCGTTCTTCTACGTTCGCGATTTTGATGCCCGCGGCGTGGTTCAATCCGGTGGCAACGAGACCCAGCTTGTTCCCCCTTACACCGAATACACCTCAGAGGTGTCCGGTTCGTCCACCGTGGATATCGGTGGCTACTCGGTGGCGGCCGCCGTCAACTCCCTGGACCAGGTTGCCGGTTACGTCGGCACCACCCTGGCCAGCGGCTCAGAGGACGTGATCGACAGCTGTTGGAACGTCTTCCTGGAAAACCCGACCACCGCTAACCCGATGGACGTGTGTATTCAGGCGCAACAGAACAGTGGCACCGTTCAATACCAGGTGCGTCCGGCCGTTTGGCAGCTGGATCCGGCCACCGGAGCCGCGACCCTGACCAAGACCCTGGATCTGCCGTTTACGCCACTGGACAGCGACACCACGGTGTACACCGCCATGGGCCTGGGCATTAACGCCGCCGGCGTGGTGGTCGGCGAGTCCAACCAGCGTAACGACAGCAACAACCTGATGTCCTACCGTTGGGCCCAGATCTGGATGCCGGACGGCACCATCGTCAGCCCCAGCAAGTTGAACATCGAAGGGTTACGCGGCTCTACCGCGACCGCCATTAACGACAACGGCATCGCCGTCGGCACGGTTCAGCGCTACATCAGTGGCTACCCGAGAACCAAGTTCTGGGTGTACGACGTCAACTCCGATGAAGAGTATTACACCGAACCGAGCGACTTTAACCCCGGCGGCCAGACTGACCTGTCGTCGCTGGCAAAAGACATCAACAGCAATGGTCTGGTGGTCGGTAACATTGAGGTGGATGTGCAAGCGCAGCTGCCTCGCCGCCGCAACGCCTTTGTGTATGACTATGCGGCCGACCAAGCTGGTGACAGCAATGCATTTGTTAACCTCAACAACCTGCTGACCTGTAACTCTCGCGGCTATGTGGCTGATGAGAACGGCAGTGTGGTGGATGACGAAGGCAATCGCTGGTCGAAGTTCATGATCACCGATGACACCACCTTCGCTCAGAGCATTACTTACGAGGCGGATTTCACCATTGTTGAGGCCAACGGCGTTAACGACAACGGTGACATTGTCGGTACCGCGCTGGTGCAGTTGCCGCGAGTAAAAGTGGAAGATGGCAAGGTGGTGACCGAAGAGGTGACTGACCCGGAAACCGGTGAGACCGTCACCAAGATCGTCATCGAGACCGATGGCTTCGGCAAGCCGATTACCGATCAGTTGCCGCGTCCGGTAGTGATGCGCGCCAACGGCGGTGCCAGCAGCTGTACCATTCCGCTGGAAACCGACGGCGACTCCACGCCGAACGAGCGCTCCGGCGCTTCGCTGCCACTGGGCTGGGTATTGGCACTGCTGCCTTTGGCCTGGTTCCGCCGCCGCCGCTAAAGCGTAGACTCAAGCACAACCAGAAGAGGAGCATAGCTCCTCTTTTTTTTGCATAAAATAGTACGTTTTTTCTCAGTAATTTAACTGAAAATCTTTTCTGTCGTCATAAATGGGGGTTGAACCCTGGCAAAAAATCGCCAATAGTGGTGACTGAGGCGTTAGCCTCCTCAACCTGTAGACGGCAAAAAAGAAGGATGAGCGTTAAATGAAGAGACAAAAACGGGATCGTTTGGAAAGAGCACAAGCACGTGGGTTTCAAGCAGGTTTGTCAGGGCGTTCAAAAGAGAATTGTCCCTATCAGTCGATGGACGCCAAAATGATGTGGCTGGGTGGATGGCGTGATGCCATCGACAGTCGGGTTTCCGGAATGTTTAACAAGTAGAATTCGCAGTTCGTCTAACATGAGCCTCCGTTTACGGGGGCTTTTTTGTGGCAGATGCCAGGCTGGCATTCGCGGGCGTGTATCGGGTCTGGATTGCGGCGAGAATCGGAGTACACTCAAAGCATTAGACATTTTTTTCATCACAGCAGGGAAGGGCTATGAGCGACTCCAGCGTGTACCAGTTCAGTGCGCAATCCAACCGACACGACACCATCGAATTTGAGCAATACCGCGGCCAGGTTCTGTTGGTGGTCAATACCGCCAGTGCCTGTGGTTTTACGCCCCAATATGAGGGGCTGGAGAAACTGCAGCAGAAATACAGTGATAAGGGATTTTCGGTATTGGCGTTTCCCTGTAACCAGTTTGGCAGCCAGGAATCCGGCGATGACGAGGCGATACGCTCATTCTGCGATCTGCAGTTCAATATCAGCTTTCCGCTGTTTGCCAAGATCGAGGTTAACGGCCGCAGGGCACACCCACTGTATGTGTGGCTGAAAAAGCAGAAAGGGGGGTTGCTGGGGGACGGGATTAAGTGGAACTTCACCAAGTTCCTGATCGACCAACAGGGCAAGGTGGTGAAGCGCTACGCGCCCACCACCAAGCCGGAACAGATCGACAAGGACATTGCCGCGCTGCTTTAGAAGGTGCTGGTGTCCTGGAACACGCCCACTTTCAGATCGGTCGCCTGGTAGATCAGGCGGCCATCGACCATCAGGTCGGCGTCGGCCATGCCCATGATCAACTTGCGGTTGATGGTGCGCTTCAGGTGAATGTGGTAGGTCACCTTCTTCGACGTTGGCAGAATCTGACCGGTGAACTTCACTTCACCCACACCCAGCGCACGACCCTTACCTTTACCGCCTTGCCAGGCCAGGAAGAAGCCAACCAGCTGCCACATGGCATCCAGGCCCAGACAGCCAGGCATTACCGGATCGGACTCGAAGTGGCAATCGAAGAACCACAGGTCCGGGTTGATATCCAGCTCGGCGATCAGTTCACCTTTACCAAACTTACCGCCGGTATCGCTGATGCGGGTGATGCGATCCAGCATCAGCATGTTGTCCTTAGGCAGACGCGGGGCGTCTTCACCAAACAGGGCACCATGGCCGCTGGCGATCAGTTCTTCTTTGCTAAATTGGTCGACCTTCTCAACGGGCAACTCGGCAGTAGCTTGCATAGCACGACATCCTCTAATTAAGATGCCCCCAGATTAGCGAACACGTGTTCACTAAACAACTCCGATCAGCTGAGTCTCAGTCGCTCTTTGATGCGATCCAGCAGTGTCAGTGGCTCCTCACCTGCACCGACCAGTTGAGCCAATCGCAGTTGCACCTTGCCATACAGGCTTTCTTGCGGGTATTGGTTGTCTTTATCCGCCTCGGCCAGGGGAATGTCACTGACCAGCTCCAGCGCCTGCTCCACTTTATCGACCTGATACAGATGGAAGCGCTTTTCAAGCACCGCTTGAATTACCTCATCACTCAGATTCAGCTGACGCATGTTAGCTGATGGTAAGATCACACCCTGGTCTCCGGTAAGGGTGCGGCTGTTGCAAACCCGAAAGAAGCCTTCAATTTTCTGATTGATACCGCCAATTGCCTGCACGTTACCGAACTGATCCACGGCGCCGGTCATGGCCAGATTCTGAGCAATGGGCGCATCGGCGATGGCGGAGATCAGGCTGCAGTATTCCGCCAATGACGCGCTGTCGCCATCAATGGTCTGGTAGGATTGCTCGAACACGATGTTGGCATTGAGATGCAAAGGGGCATCGCGGCCAAACAGCCGGTACAGGCAGGCGGACAGGATCATCATCCCCTTGGCGTGAATGTTGCCGGCGAGATCCGACTTGCGCTCCACATCCGCCACTTCACCGTCGCCGTAATGCACCGTGGTGGTGATTCGGGCCGGCTCGCCGTAACTGTGGCCACAGTAATCCACCACAGTCAGACCGTTGATCTGGCCAACGGCCTGGCCCTGGGTTTGCACCAGCACCATCTGCTCGCGGATCGACTCGTGGGACGACTCCTCCAGTGCGTTGTGCATCTGGCTCTGCAGGGCGAGGGCGGCAATGATCTCATCCTCGCTGACCTCGGCACCGGTGTTGGCGTCCAGTAACTTGAACAGCTTATTGATCTCGGACCAGGACAAGCTGAACTTCCCCTGGTGCTCCACCAGGCGGCTGGCATGGCGGGCCAGACGTTTGGCAGCGGCCGGCGACAGATCGCGTTGACACAGTCGCTGGCATTCGGCGTTGGCGGCGGTCATCCACTGGCTTTGCTGTTCGGCGGTTACCGCTTCCATCTCAGGCTGGCATTCGCCGTAGAGGTTGATGACATCGGAAAAGTTGCTGTCAAAACCGTTGAGGTTATCGTAATCGGCGGCGCTGCCGATGATCACCAGCTGGCACTGTACCGGCAATAAACGGTTACCCTGTGGGTAGTGGCCGGTTTCCAGAGCCTGCTTCAGCGGCCACCATACCGACGGCCGGTCCAACAGGTACTCCACCGGAATCACCAGCAAACGGGTCTGGCTCAGCAAACCGGTGCTGATGCTGCCATCGGTATGAGTGTGACCATAGAGCGCCTGACGAGATAGGATGCGATCCACCACGACAGAATCGGACACCGTGTCGGTGCCGGCCTGGCGACCGCTGGCACTGCCCAGGGACGATGATGAGGGCAACTGTTGCAAATCATTCAGCACCGCCAGACCGCTTAAGCCGGCCGTGTTGCATAAATACAGATGATTGGCGCTTTGAGCCAACAGCGCCTGCCAGCAGGCGATCAGCCGGCTCTGACCCAACAACAGGGTAGGGTACTCGAGCGTGGCATTCGGGGTGGCGGACTCAGAAAATTGTGGAAAAAGCTGGGTCTCTAGTAAGCGATAACTTTGGCGGTTGACCAACTGGCCGTACTCCATCAGCGGAAAAGCCGCCAATATACCACACTTCAACGGCCAAAATGGCACCCAAGGGCAGGGGGCTGATCTCGGATTAGTGATGTGATACTGTATATTCATACAGTTATCGTAAAAAGGCGCACTTAGTGAACCCGCACGCACCGGCCATGCCATTGTTTGACACCCTTAAACACTTCGATCACCCTAATGAATATATCAATAAATACATAGCGTTACAGATTGAAAGCGGGGTGTCAGACGCCGGACTGACCTATGAGTTGGCTTACGACTGGCTACTGGAGCAAAAAGCCGTTGAGAACAACTTCAAAAGCCATCGCAGTGAACTGACGACCTTTTTCCATTGGTTGTGGCAGGTTGAGCAATGTTCAATTTTACAGGTGGACCGACGCAGCCTGGCGCGTTACCTGGAGTTTTGTCAGCAACCGCCAACCGGGTTGATCGGCTTTTGTAATGTGCCGCAGTTTCAACTTAAAGATGGCGAGCGTCGGCCCAATCCCAAGTGGCGACCGTTTCTGGGCAAGAAGGATCTGGGCCAGGAGCTGGCGTATCAGTTGTCTCATTCAGCCATTCGTACCAAGCTGGCGCTGCTGTCGGCATTCTTTTCCTATCTGATTGATGTGGACTTTGGCGATCGCAATCCGGCGGCGATTTTGTTGCGTGCCGGGCGCTACAAGAACAATCAACAGCACCTGACGGCCCGGGAAGACGATGAAAACCTCAAAGCCTTTAGCGAACTGCAATGGTCTTATGTGATGGCGTGCGTAGACCGGCTGGCCGAGCAGCAACCAGATGAGCATCAGCGTAGCCGGTTTTTAATCAGCCTGATGTACAGCTGTTATCTGCGGATATCGGAGGTGGCGGCCAGGCCCGGTTTTTCACCGGTGATGGGCCAGTTTCGGCGGGATAAGAAAACCGGCGTCTGGGGCTTTTTTGTGCCGCTAAGCAAATCCGGTAAATCGGGAACCGTGGCGGTTTCCGACGCGCTGCTTGCCGCACTCAAGCAGTATCGCGGCCATTTGGGCTTATCTGAGTTACCGGCGCCGGACGAACAGACGCCATTGTTTGTGCGTCATAAGGCGTCAGCCCATGGACGCGATGCCGGCGTGCGCCACGCCAATCTCGGAATTCGCCAGATACGGGAAGTGATTGACGGCATCATTGCCAGCGCCGCTAATGAAGCCGAGGCCGATGGACTCAGCCAGGACGCGGCAGAGATGCGCACCATGACCACCCACAGTTTGCGCCATACCGGCATCAGCCACGACATCAACATTCACCAACGGCCGTTGTCCCATGTGCAGGCCGACGCCAGGCACGACAGCATCGATACCACGTCGCGGTATCTGCATACCAGTCGGGTTGAACGGCATCAGAGCGCAGCGCGTAAACCCATGGATGGCCTGGCGAATCAGGGATAATGCCGATAACGCTATTTATCGGCTTCAAATGCGGGACCTGTTTCCAAGGGCCCGCAACCAATACGCAATTGCGCACAATGTATATTATGGTAAATATGATATAGGAAGAACGAAGCGCCTGTTGATCGGTTGCTGCTGTACCTTTCATTCCTGGCGCCTGCTCTACCCAGATTACTGACCACTTAAAACAAGCATCGCGTTGCCTACGCACCGTCGAGACTCCGTACACGGTCTCAACGGTGTGCGACAACGCCTTACCCCTGGCGCCAGCCACAATGGCGACAGGAGTTCAGACCTCTATATATAGAACAGCTGCTCCTGGCTTACCCCGTTGTCACCAAAACGGATGAGGCCAGCGCCGGTGATGTCACCGATTTGCCACTTACACCAGGCCTGGTCGCCATCGACCATGACATCGGAGATCACCATCTCATCGCCGAGCTTTTTTAGCTCGGTAATGTATTGAGGTAAATCTCCTTTTTCATAGACAGCACCATCTTTGTCGAGAAGCTTATAGTCGGCCGTTACATTGGCACCAATTACCTGAGCATCTAGGCTTCCAAAGCCACTGGCATAGCCACCTAACTTATCTTGTGCTGACATAGTGTTGTCCTCGAACCGTCTGTGGATAGCTGAAACACCAACGGATTATAGTTGCTGGTCGCAATGGCCACCGCTGCGCCTGACAAAGTCCGGCCATAAGAGCCGTTAACAAGCCCGGTTTTGAACCACGATGCAAGCACTAGTGATTTGTATCAAGGAGGATTGTCGGTACTGAAACAGGCGGGTCTGTTATTTTATCGCCGGATGACCAGCCAGTGTTCCGGTTCGACGTTGCCAGGAAACGCTTTGATATGAGAAACAGGACGCCAATGGCATTGCCAATAGCGCAGCAGTAAAACATGAGGTGCTGGCCTGGTAACGGCCGCCCTGCCCTGTGGCTGTACCCGGGACTCGGGTTTGATGAATGTCACCCTAAGTAGATTTGCGTTCTTGGTAGCTTGTACCCATTCGGGCACGGGAACGCACCTGTTTATGGCCTGGCGGTTGTTAATTCCGGCAGAGCAATCACACTGCGCCGAGATGGCCCAAACGCAGAAAGAGTGTTGGGTTATCGACACCTCTCACTAGTTTTCAGGATTCCCAGGCTTTAAAGCGGTCCTGGTATTTGAAAACCTCAAATGACGGAACTCGGCCATTGAGCATGACCGGAACGTTTATGCCGCTTCGATCACCGCCATCACACTCAGGCGGCCACACCATCCACTCAACATCGTAGTACCACCACCCTCCTTCAGACTCTGTGGTTCTCTTTAATGCACAAGCACTGAATTGAGGGTCGGCCCATGGGTAGGCCTTAAGCATTTCTGCCACCGCATTTTTGGATGCGTCGATAGCCTGGCGTGGCGATAAGGGTGGAAACGCGTCACTGTCTAGCCAGGGAGGAGCACCTGCGCCCTCTTCTGCTTCGAAGGAGAATTTAAACAGGTACTCTTCAAAGTAATAGGAGTAGATCGTTAACATTATGATTTCCCGTTAGCATGCCAATGCCGAACTAAGTTGTGAACTGCCCGCCAGGCCGATATACCTCTGTATTATCGACCAGCAAGGCAATACGGTGCTTCATGTAAAGCACCGATGCACTCTACCACGCAATGGCTCCCTATAAGCCAACATCGTCTTTACAGAGAGGAGAGGGCTCATAATTACTCGGCTTCTGACTCACAATCTATCTATCTTTCTCAGGTAGTAGACTGTGACCAAAATGAACGCTACAAGGAAAGGAAAGCCCATCATTGCGAAAGTCCCATAGAGGTCTGGGTCAGTTGCACCGCCCCCCATGGTCCATAGTAAGCCAGCCCCAAAGCCAAATAGCAGTGTAAAAATGGGAAAAAGTACAAACACAAGTTTTACTGTACCTTTCTCGTTTCGTTTTTGTAATTGATTACCTACTGATTCCATTTTTCTCCCATCTCCATGTAGAAACTTAACGTCCGCTTAATTGGTTAACACAGCGGAATTAAGCAATTATGCGTTGTTAGCCATTGTTGCTAGACTCTGGTTGGGAAAGCTCGGCTTTAGGAACACCAACATAGTACAAGACTGCCAAATAATTAAACATTGGTATGACCCCTGCCAAAACTGCTAATTTCCAACTTCTGTTTTTACTTCTGGCCAGCAAAAAACAAAGCCCCGCAAGTGCGATAGCTTGAAGGAATAACCCAAAAACCATTGGGGGTAGCTCACCAGTACGCATCATTTGGAATATATTCAAAAAACCTCCGTTATGAGTGATAGAGTGTTAACGCTCCACTTAGCGGGAGCAGACTGCCCGGCTATACTCCGCGAGGCACGAGCACATCCGGCCGGGCTAAGATCCGACTACGTTGTCTTGTTAGGTATTGCTGTACCAAATTAACGCAAACCAGGCTGCTAATATGATGAAAAAAGTGCTCAACAATCCGTTTAGTCCAATCAATGTCAACCAGCCTTTCGACTCCATCCGATAAAATGCTCTTTGCTTAGATGTCAGCAAAGACGCTGTTGAAAAAACAGACATCAAAGCTGAGACACCCAATACCGGAAAAATTACATAGATGAACAAAAGCCCAAGACCTCCGGCTGTACTTGCAGATGCACCATCGCCAAGCCAGGAAAGTGACTCCCAGCTTATTAAAAGGGCCAAAAATATCAAAATTGGACAAGATAACTGAACTACACGCATATTACTAAATACCTAGCTGTGAAACCTCTAGACATCATGATTCCCTGTGCGAGTGTCGGCCTCCTGCGTTTTATCGTGGATTAGTAAAACCAGAGCCACACTGTTTGTTGAATCACGCAATCAAACACCGCAGGAGGTCGACATGGTTAAAGCTAACACACTTTTCGTCGGGCTGGATGTGCACAAAGAAAGCACTGATGTTGCATTAGTTTCTGACACGGTGGGCGATGCCGTGTGTTACTACGGAACCATCCTCACCAACCTAAGAGCCTTCGACAAGCTGTTAAAACAGCAGGCTGCCAAGGCCAATAAACTCTGTGTTGTCTACGAAGCCGGTCCTTGTGGCTTCTGGCTTTATC
>NZ_FNEM01000003.1:361811-369026 GCF_900100175.1 Ferrimonas sediminum | reverse complement strand
GTCTTTGACCTTGACTGTCGTGCGCGCACTCGCAAGGTTGACGTATCGGGGCGTCAACTACCAACCAGGGTATGGTGCGGGTCAGTATTTAACCCAGAGGTAGATAAGAAAGCCGAACATCATCAGCACGATGGGAATGGCGAGTATGGGAAACAGTGACAACAACAGCCACATCACCAGAGTTATCCAGACACCGTAGCGTTCGATAAAACCAGGCCGTTGCTTGTTTGAGCGAGTCATGAGAAAAACAAAGGGCCCATTGCTGAGCCCCTTATTATTATTCGCCTTGCAGTTCGACGGCCAGCTCTTTAGCCGACATCACTTCGCCTTCGCCCGCACGGGTTGGAACCAGAGCAACGTCGTAGCCGTCGTTTGCCAGGCCGGGAACCCATTTGTCGAGGAAGTCATCCAGCGGAATGCCCATGGGCTGACAGCCGGCGTATTCTTCTGTGGCCCAGCTTTCAGCCAGGTCTTGGTGTGGCCACAGCAGTAGACACTGCTCTTCGCCGGTATCCACCAATACGCAGCCCTGCTCATTGGCCAGGGTCCACAGGGTTTTATGTTCTGCAACCTGCTCCAGGAACTGAGCAAAGCGCTCTTTGCTGGTTTGGCGGTAGAAATTATCGATCTGTTCTTGGGTCAGGGACATGGTATACATCTCAAGTGGTGAGTTACCGGCGGAGTATAACAGCAGCCCGTCACCATAACCAAAGCGTACGAATTTATAAGCAGTTTTGAGCAAAACTTGCTCACTTGTCAGACCGTGGTAACAATATCCTTAGAACCACTTCAGGAGAACCATTATGTCACTGCCAACATTGCTGCAGGACACCTTGCAATTGCCTGCAGTTGCGGCACCGATGTTTCTGGCGTCGGGCCCGGACTTGGTGATTGAAACCTGTAAAGGCGGGGTTGTAGGCAGCTTCCCCGCTTTGAATCAACGGACCAGTGAAGGCTTTGAGCAGTGGCTCGAAGTCATCAATCGGGCGTTGGATGATGCCAGAAAGCAGCCGGGCGCCTTGGTTGCACCGTACGCGGTGAATCTTATTGTTCATGCTACCAACCCCAGGCTGGACGCCGATCTGGCATTGTGCGTGAAGCACAAGGTGCCGATTATCATTACCTCGTTGGGCGCAGTACCGGAGCTTGTGGAGCAGGTCCACAGCTACGGTGGGGTGGTGTTTCATGATGTCACCAATGTGCGGCATGCCAAAAAGGCCGTGGCCGCAGGGGTAGATGGCCTCATTGCTGTTGCCGCCGGGGCTGGCGGACACGCAGGTACCACCAGCCCCTTTGCGTTGGTGGCTGAAATTCGTCAGTTTTTCCAGGGAACGGTGTTGCTCGCTGGCTGCATATCTTGCGGTCAGGATATTGCAGCAGCCCAGCAGATGGGGGCGGATCTCGCGTACATGGGAACCCGGTTTATCAATACCCAGGAAGCGATGTCGTCCGAAGGTCATAAAAAGATGATTCAGCAGTCGATGTCGGCCGATATTCTCTATACGCCGAACATCTCTGGCGTGGCCGCTAACTTCCTCAAAGACAGCATTCGTAATGCCGGTTACGATCCGGAAAATCTGGCGCCGAAGACAGAGGTCGACTTTGGTCAGGAGCTGACTCCGGGTGAGAGCCAGGGGGACAAGCAGCAAGGCGCCTGGGCAGAGATCTGGTCTGCCGGTCAGGGCGTTGGCAGCATCAAGGATATTCCGACGGTGGCCAATCTGCTGCAGCAACTGAAGCTGGAGTACCAGCAGGCCATTGCTGCCCACCACGATATGGTTCAGCGTTACATGTAGCCAGTGGAGGAGGCGACCCGCCTCCTTCGTTCCCATTTTCGCCGCACTCTAATCAACCCTCCGTCGTGCCCGCGCTCTTCTCTTTGTCGTGCCCGCGCACGCGGGTACCCAGCGTCTTTGACCTTGACCGTTTGTCATTCTTGCGCAGGCGAGAATCCAGCGTCTTTCCGTTTTAAAGCCACTGGCCCCTCGCGTTCGCAAGGGCGACGGTGGAGGTAGGTCGTGCCCGCGCACGCGGGTACCCAGCGTCTTTGACCTTGACCGTTTGTCATTCTTGCGCAGGCGAGAATCCAGCGTCTTTCCGTTCTAAAGCCACTGGGCCCTCGCGTTCGCAAGGGCGACGGGGGAGGTAGGTCGTGCCCGCGCACGCGGGTACCTAGTGTCTTTGACCTTGACCGTTTGTCATTCTTGCGCAGGCGAGAATCCAGCGTCTTTCCGTTCTAAAGCCACTGGGCCCTCGCGTTCGCAAGGGCGACGGGGGAGGTAGGTCGGCCCTCGCGTTCGCAAGGGCGACGGTGCGAACTGGATGGTTCTGAAGTTAACTTGACCTATCGAGGTTGCGGCGGAGTTGGGGCTCCTCGTTAGCGGTGCAGGTTAACCCCCCTCCGTCGTGCCCGCGCACGCGGGTACCCAGCGTCTTTGATTTTGCCCTTCTGTCATTCTTGCGCAGGCGAGAATCCAGCGTCTTTCCGTTCTAAAGCCACTGGCCCCTCGCGTTCGCAAGGGCGACGGGGGAGGTAGGTCGGCCCTCGCGTTCGCAAGGGCGACGGTGCGAACTGGATGGTTCTGAAGTTAACTTGACCTATCGAGGTTGCGGCGGAGTTGGGGCTCCTCGTTAGCGGTGCAGGTTAACCCCCCTCCGTCGTGCCCGCGCACGCGGGTACCCAGTGTCTTTGCCCTTAGCCGCTCGCAATGGGGGGGCGGTGGAGCTGTTGGTGAATTAAAGATTCCAACAGTGAGTGTCGATGTAACAAAGTATGGGGCTACCGGAACGCTCGTGGTTGGTTTACACCGGATAATGCTGGGGGGGATGAGGTGGCGGTGTGTCCTGTGGCAGTAGGCAGCCGATGAGGTTTTGCAGGGTTTTAATCTCCTGCAGCCAATGGTGTGCCACCTGGTGTTCAATCATGGCCGTTTGGCGAGCCAGCTCGATGTGGGCATTCAGTTGGCCAAGAAAACCGTTGGCGGTCATTAAACTGTCGGCGCATGGCTTTTGCTCTTCGTAACACTGGGCGAGTTGGCTGGAGACGGCGATAACGGTGGTAGAGAGTTGCTGTCCTAAATCGGTATTAATGTCATCCACAATGTGGTTATGGATCTCAATCACCAGTTGGCAGCTGCGCTCCCAAACCGACAAGATGTGTACTCGTTGCATCAGGCTCCCTCTTTGTGAACCGGCACGGAACTGCAGACAGGCCCTGCTCTGGCGACATGGGAGACGCAAAACACGGGGTGCTGCCAGCAGTGGGTCATGCCGTCATCTACCTGTTGGCGACGCTCCGTTGTCACCACTTATAGTGTCAGTGTAGCTGAGGTTTGAGTCGTGCAAACAGAAAAGGACCCAGAAGGGCCCTTTTTTCAGTAACTTTCTCCTGTTGGAGGAGAAAAAATGATGATTGACGCTTATCCCGCTTTGCTGGGTTCGCGATCGCCCATCAACTGCGCGCCGGCATAGGGGTCGTCGTAAACCTCTTGCTCAAACTCGCCTTCGGACTTGGCCACAATCACGGTCACGGCGGCATCACCGGTCACGTTGACGGCAGTACGGACCATATCCAGCAAGCGGTCCACACCCAGAATCAGAGCGATGCCTTCGACGGGCAGACCCACTTGGTTGAGTACCATCGCCAGCATGATCAGACCAACGCCAGGTACACCGGCGGTGCCGATGGAGGCCAATGTGGCAGTGATGATTACCATCACGTAATCACCCAGGGTCAGATCCATGCCAAATACCTGGGCAATGAACACCGTCGCCACCCCTTGCATGATGGCGGTACCGTCCATGTTGATGGTGGCACCCAGAGGCAGGGAGAAGGAGCTGATGTTGTTGTGCACACCCAGACGGTAGTTGGCGTTCTCAATGGTCACCGGCAGGGTGGCATTGGAGCTGGCGGTGGAGAAGGCAAACAGCTGAACGCTGCGCATCTTCTTCAGGAAGGTGAGCGGGCTCAGGCCGGTAAAGGCTTTCAGCAGCGTCGGGTAAGTGACCAGACCATGCAGGAACAACACGCCCAGCACCAGGAAGAAGTACTTCACCACACTGCCGAAGGTGGCCAGTCCCAGAGTCAGGGCCAGTTTCGCCATCAGTGCGAACACACCGTAGGGAGCCAGCTGCATCAGAATGGTAACCAGCTTCATCACCACGGCATTGATGTCTTCAAAGAAGTCACGAATACGGGCACCGCGTTCACCACTTTGGGAGATGGCCACACCGAAGATGATCGCGAAGACGATGATCTGCAGCATGCTGCCTTTGGCCATGGCATCGATGGGGTTGCTGGGCACAATGTTGACCAGTACCTGGCTGAGCGGCGGCGCAGCCTTAGCGTCAAAGGCCAGGCCTTCGGCGGCCATGGAGGCGTTACCCGGGTGCACCAGAATGGCCAGGGTGATAGCCAGGGTGATGGCGATGGCGGTGGTGGTCAGATAAAACGCCAGGGTTTTGCCACCCAGGCGGCCCAGTTTGCCAGGATCCGACAGTGACGCCGTTCCGCAAACCAGTGACACGAACACCAGTGGAACCACCAGCATCTTCAGGGAGGAAACAAAGATGTTTCCTATGACGCTGAACAGGCCATCCACCAGATAGGTCTCGACTACCTCATTGCCTGGCAGCAGAACCCGCAGGATTCCGCCAATAGCGATACCGGTTAACATACCGATCAAGATTTTGGCGGTTAGACCCATTTTCTTTTGCATCTTTTCAGACATGCAACTTCCTTTGATGATTTCTATTTTTTATTTGCGGCCTAAGCCTAGCAAGATTCCGCTGCCGGAAAAAAGAGGGCAAATGTAGAAATATGAGGCGAGTTTAGCTCAAAGTGACCTTGATGTGGGTTCATGGTGGCGATCTCGTAACAATGAATTGGTCTTAATGATAACGGATGGATAACGGGGTGGGTTATTATTGTGACGGAGAGTCATTGGATGAATTTCGTCATTCGCCAGATTTTTGTCTGCCTATATCTGATTTTGTTAGTGAGTTGCGGTGGTGGAAGTGGCCTACAGGAGGACACTTTAGAGTCTTCCCCTACTAGCTATAGCCTCAGTTTGCAACTGTTCGATTCCTCGGGTAATCCCGTTCAACAGATTCCTCAGGGAAAATCGGTGCAGGCGGCCGCCCTGTTACTGGCAGATAATCTGCCGGTATCGGGCTGGGCGGTGACGTTCTCTGCCACCTCCACCGCCATGGATTCGCCCATTGATACCAAGTTGGCCACCGATGAGCAGGTTAACCACCCCGCCGTCGTGCCCGCGCACGCGGGTACTCAGCGTCTTTGCCCTTGACTGTCGTGCCCGCGCACGCGGGTACCCAGTGTCTTTGACCTTGACCGTTTGTCATTCTTGCGCAGGCGAGAATCCAGTGTCTTTCCGTTTTAAAGCCACTGGGCCCTCGCGTTCGCAAGGGCGACGGGGGAGGAAGGTGGGCCCTCGCGTTCGCAAGGGCGACGGGGGAGGTAGGTCGTGCCCGCGCACGCGGGTACCCAGCGTCTTTGATGTTGACCGTAACCCGACTAAAGCCACTGGGCCCTCGCGTTCGCAAGGGCGACGGGGGAGGTAGGTCGGCCCTCGCGTTCGCAAGGGCGACGGGGGAGGTAGGTGGGCCCTCGCGTTCGCAAGGGCGACGGAGTGAGGCAGGTCGTGCCCGCGGACGCGGGTACCCAGTGTCTTTCTTCCTGGCTGTTCGTAAGGGCAATGGATTTAATGGGAGGGGCGACACGTTGAAGGAGTTGAGAGATGAGTACTCGGGGCAGATAAAAACGCCTCTATATATAGAGGCGTTACTGAATTTGGCTACGGAGGGTTAGGCGAGCGCCCGCTGAGCGCGTTCTCCCTCTTTATGGAGGGTGGCGATGATCTCGTCGACGTCCCTCAGCACTCGCAACTGGCGGAAAAAGGGTTCGGCTTCCGGGTACTGGATGATGATGTAGCGCAGCCACTGTTTAATCCGGTTAGGGAAGTAAATCCACTTTTCACCGTCAATTTCACGTTGGGCGTAGTTGGCCATCAACTCCACCACCTGGTACCAGTCGAAGCGATCGCTTTCGCCGCGCACGACGTTGGCCAAATTGGGCACGGCCAAGGCGCCCCGGCCCAGCATGATGTCCTGGCAGCCGCTCTGTTCGAGGCAGTTCAGGGCATCCTGACGATTCCAGATCTCGCCATTGGCGATCACCGGAATCGACAGGGCCTGGGCGATGGGCTTAATGCGGGCCCAATTGATTCGTTCGGCCCGATAGCCGTCGGCTTTGGTACGGGCATGAATTGCAAGTTCATCGGCGCCGCCACTGGCTGCGGCATCGGCAATCTCCATGGCGTTGTCGCAGCTATCCCAGCCGAGACGCACCTTGGCGGTGACGGGCAGGTGGTCCGGTACTGCGGCGCGAACCGCTTTGACGACCTGATGCAGCTGCTCAGGGGTTTTTAGCATCACCGCGCCGCCATTGGATCGGTTGACGGACTTGGCCGGGCAGCCAAAATTGAGATCAATGCCGGGAGAGCCGAGTTCTGAGGCAAAGGCGGCATTTTCCGCCATCCACTGTGGCGACTGCCCCAGCAGCTGAACCCGCACCGGGGTGCCGGCCAGTGTCGCGCCCCCTTGGGCCAGTTCTGGGCACAACCGGCGGTACACTTTTTCAGGAAGGCATTGATTTACTACACGAACAAATTCGGTGACGCACAGGTCGTAACCACCAATCTCGGTGAAAACCTGGCGCATCAACGGGTCCATGACCCCTTCCATCGGTGCTAATACGACTCTCATGACCATCAAAACAGATTAAAACTCAGGCGCGGGAGTGTAGCAGTTATGGCCATTCGCAGCATCCCTAACAGGAGTGTGTTGATTAATAAAGCGTCAAGATCAAAAAAAGTTGTTATATTGTGAAATAGATCCTGATGTGGCTGGGTCTGTTATCGTAAGCCAGCGAAATATGACGCTGGGTTAACAATGGTTTAAGCATCCGAGATATGAAAGGAAGGGTATTAAGATGAATTCAATGAAAAAAACCACTGTTGCAGCAGCGTTGGGCCTGTGTGTAGTTGGTACTGCCATGGCCGCAAATGCCGCTGATGCGAATCCATTTGCCGCTCAGGAGCTGACTTCTGGTTATCAGTTGGATGGTGACAAGCACAAGGAGGGGAAGTGCGGTGAAGGCAAGTGCGGCGGCGAAAAGAAAGCCGGCGAGGGTAAGTG
>NZ_FNEM01000003.1:14724-361756 GCF_900100175.1 Ferrimonas sediminum | reverse complement strand
GGCGAGGGTAAGTGTGGCGAAGGCAAGTGCGGCGGCGAAAAGAAAACCCGCGAAGGCAAGTGTGGTGAAGGCAAGTGCGGTGGCGCAGCCTAACTCCAGACCGGCGTTTTGACACACCGAATGGGGCTGGCGCGAGCCAGCCTCATTGTTATCACAGAACCGGAATCAGATTCATCGCCATTGGCTGTTGAAGCGCAGGCCGACTCAGCAATCTATGGCGATCAATCTCAAACAATCGTGCGGCAGTGACGCGAACAGACATGGGGAGAAAGGCGATGATCTCAGGGGCCGGGCTTGGGTTAAAGCGGGAGATGGTGGAGGAGTTTGTGACCGAGGGTCTGCCGTCGTCCATCGACTTCCTGGAGGTGGCGCCGGAGAACTGGCTTAAGGTGCCCCCCCGGCTGGCACGTAAATTCCGCTCGCTGACCGAACGGCACCCCTTTGTCTGTCACGGTTTGTCCCTGTCCATCGGTGCCCCGGCGCCGTTGGACGTCGACTTTGTGAAACAGGTGAAGCGTTTCCTCGATACCCATGGCATAGAGCTGTATTCCGAGCACCTGAGCTACTGCTCCGGCAATGCCCATATGTACGACCTGATGCCGATCCCCTTCACCGAGGAAGCGGTGGATCACGTAGCCGCCCGCATTCGCACCGTGCAGGAGATCATCGAACGACCGCTGATCATCGAGAACGTCTCCTACTACGCCGAGCCTGGGGCGGAGATGGATGAGGTGACTTTTATCAATGAGGTGCTCAGGCGGGCTGATTGCCAGTTGCTGCTGGACGTGAACAACATCTATGTGAACAGCGTCAATCACAACTACGATGCCGATGCCTTTCTGGCGGCGCTCGATGGCAGCCGCACCGCTTACTATCACGTCGCGGGGCATTATAAAGAGGCGGAGGATTTTCTGGTGGATACCCACGGAGCAGAAGTGATTGACCCGGTGTGGCGGTTGCTTAAGAAGGCCTACCAACTTCATGGGATCCATCCCACGCTGTTGGAGCGGGATTTCAATCTGCCGAAAACCTCGGAGCTGGTGCGTGAAATCGACCATATCCATGAGATAGCCGCCGAAGTAAAGGGAGTGAAACAGAGCGCATGATCGATTTTAGAGCCTTGCAGCAGCAGTTCATGGCCCACATTCGCGACCCTGAAAAGCCGGCGCCGCAGCGGGTGCCGGCCCAGCGGATGGCGGTGTACCGGGAGCTGATGCTGAACAATGTCGGCAGCTTTATTGACAGCGGGTTTCCGGTATTGAAGTCATTGTACCGTGAAGCCGACTGGCAGGCGCTGCGGCAACGCTTCTTCGCTCAACACGACAGCCACTCACCGCTGTTTGTGGACATTGCCGCCGAATTTCTGGCTTACCTGAACGGCCTGGAGCAGTTGCAGCCCCATGACCCGCCCTACCTGAAGGAGCTGGCGCATTATGAGTACCTGGAGCTGAAGCTGGATGTGATGCCTGAGGCCGACCACCAACAGCCGCTGTCGGTGCAGGACGATCTGGTCACGACACCGCTGCTGTTGAATCAGGTCGCCGAAATTGGCCAATACCGTTATCCGGTTCACTATGCGGCCGCGCACCAGTGTGAGCTGGAACCGGTTGAGACTCTGTTGCTGGTGTACCGTAATCCGGAGCTGGAGATCGCCTTTATGGTGGTCAATGCCATGACGGTGGCGCTGCTGGCCCGGCTGTCGGTGGACAGCCCGGTTACCCTGGGGGCGGTCATCAGTGCGTTGCAGCAACAATTTGACCAGTTTCCTGCCGAGGTGATTGAGCAGGGCGTGATCCAGATGCTGGGGCAGTTGGCCCGCTGTGGGGTGGTGGTCAAACCCTTGGGTTGATTTGCGACCGCCCCTGAGTCCAGGCTGAATGGGCGGTGAATTAGTTTCAATCTTAATCCGTTTTCGCCGAAATCTCTGTAGCTCCTGTGATCCTCAGCACATCACCCTTCGGTGGGGTTTCGTACCATGCGCCCAGGATAATTAAAGTTGGGTGCGATGGATGACCAAGCGAATTATGGTAGTGGATGACAACGCCGTTAGCCGGGGAAAAGTCGAGCAGGCGTTGATCGATGCCGGGTTGACGGTGATGACCGCCGAAAATGGCATGCAGGCGTTGTTACTGGCCAAAAATGAAGCCATTGACGGAGTGGTGACGGATCAGGTGATGCCGATGATGGACGGGGCGCATCTGACTCGAATGTTAAGAGAAATACCGGCTTATAAGCGGATTCCGATTATTCTGCTCACAACCGAGAACGGTCAGGCCTTTATGGAGGAGTTGGATGATTGTGGTGTGCCTGTATGGTTGGAAAAACCACTTACAGAACAAAAGTTAGCACTAATTGCGGCGGAAATGTTACATCCGTCTGTTGCAACCAAAACGAAAGCTGCTTAAGCTATAGCCGAAAAAGGTAGTAGTCATAAAGGCTCATCTGCTGAACCTTATTTCAGCAAGTGGGCTTTTTTATTGTGTTTTTGCCGCCACAATTGTGGCGAAATGGTAAAGCCGTAACCATGAACCAAGATAAACTGACGCTGATTAAAGACAGCATCAAAGCCGTACCGGATTACCCAAAGCCAGGAATCATGTTCCGTGATGTCACCTCCCTGATGGAGAGTGCCGAGGCTTTTACCGCGTCCATCGAACTGTTTACTGAAGAGTTCCGCGACGCCGGTATCACTAAAATCGTCGGTACTGAAGCTCGCGGTTTCCTGTTCGGTGCGCCTTTGGCCATCGCTCTGGGCGTGGGTTTTGTTCCGGTACGTAAGCCGGGTAAACTGCCACGCGAAACCATTGGCCAGTCATACGAACTTGAGTATGGCCAGGACACGCTGGAACTGCACATCGACGCCATCGTACCAGGTGACAAGGTGTTGGTTGTGGATGACCTGCTGGCGACCGGTGGTACCATCGAGGCAACCGTGAAGCTGATCCGCTCTCTGGGCGGCGAAGTTGACCACTCCGCTTTTGTTATCTCTCTGCCGGATCTGGGTGGTGAGAAGAAGTTGGAATCGCTGGGACTGACAATCACCAAACTCTGTGAGTTTGATGGCGATTAACAGTCTGTCAGCTAAGCCGGGTTTGATACCCGGCTTTTTTGTGCCTGCTCTCCCGTGGTAACCTCTCTGTCTTGACGAGGCGATCCGCCTCCACTGGATTACGGGAATCACCATGGCATATCAGGTTCTGGCGCGTAAGTGGCGTCCGGCCAATTTCGAGCAGGTGGTGGGGCAGCAACATGTGTTGCGTGCCCTGACCAACGCCCTTGAGCATGATCGTCTGCATCATGCCTATCTGTTTACCGGCACCCGCGGGGTGGGGAAAACCAGTATCGCCCGGCTGTTTGCCAAGGGGTTGAACTGCGAACAGGGGATCACTGCTACGCCCTGTGGTACCTGCAGCGCCTGTCAGGAGATCAGTCAGGGGCGATTTGTTGATCTGATGGAGATCGACGCAGCATCGCGCACCAAAGTCGATGATACCCGCGAAATTCTGGATAACGTCCAGTACCAACCGACCCGCGGCCGCTTCAAGGTGTACCTGATTGACGAGGTGCACATGTTGTCCCGTCACAGTTTTAATGCCCTGCTCAAGACGTTGGAAGAGCCGCCTCCGCACGTAAAATTTTTGCTGGCCACCACGGATCCACAAAAACTGCCGGTAACGGTGTTGTCCCGTTGTCTGCAGTTCAACCTGAAAAGCCTGTCCAGCGACAAAATTGCCGCTCACCTGGACACTGTCCTTAAGGCCGAAGGGGTGGAGTTTGAGCCTCAGGCACTGAACCTGTTGGCCCAGGCTGCCGATGGCAGTGTGCGTGATGCCATGAGCCTGACCGATCAGGCCATTGCCCATGGCAATGGCGGCATCACTCTGCCCGAAGTGCAGGCGATGCTGGGGACGCTGGACAGCAGTTACAGTCTTAATCTGTTGCATGCCCTGGTGGCCGGGGATCTGCAGGGCGTGATGTCGACGCTGGCCGAGATCGATCAGTTTGCGCCGGATTACGATGAGTTGCTCAAACAGTTGCTGGAGTTGCTGCACAACGTTGCCATGACCCAGTTCTCGGTGACGGCCAGTAAGCTCCAGCCCCATTCGCAGGCGCTGTTGCAGCTGGCGACCCGCTTGAGCCGGGAGCAGGTCCAGCTGTGGTACCAGATGCTGGCGGAAGGGCGTCGGGATCTGCCGCTGGCCCCGGAGCCACGCAGTGGTCTGGAGATGACACTGCTGCGTACCCTGGCGTTTTCGCCGGTGACCGAGATTGAACCTCTGGTGGCCGAGCTTCCGGTTACACCCGCCGCCCGGCCAGAGCCCCGGGTACCACAGAGCGAGCCCCAGCCAGAGTCTCGAGCGCCCCAGCCGGCACCAGCATCGGCCCCTCAGCCTGCGGTGGCGGCGCCCGCGCCGGATCGGGGTGTTGAAGTCACCGCGCCATCGCCGCAGACTCCGGGCAGTGATGACCCGCAGGTGCTGGCGGCCGAACAGCAGATGCTGATGATGCAGGCGCAACAGCTGCATGGAAATTTGGACTACGATGAGGCTGACGCACCGATGCCTGCGGCTCAACAGATGGAAGAGATGCAGGCCCAGCAGGCACTGAGCACGGCGCCGCAGGAGCCGGTTCCCGTCGAGGCGCCGCAGTCGCCGTCACCCCAAATCGCCCCGGAATCCGCTTCGCCAATGAGCCTGATGGAGCGGGCCATGGCCAACCGTGAGCGGCTGGCGACCCGGCATCAGCCGGCTGAGGACAGCCAGGCAAAAAAGCCAAGCCCCCAGGCGGGGGCTGAACCCCGAAGCCAGCGTCCCATTCCGCCCAAACCGGCCGTAAGCCAGCCACAACCCCAGGTTGCTGCTCCTGAGCCGGTTGCAGAGCCGATGCCGGCGGCCTCTGAGCCTGTCGCGGACTCGACGCCGCCCTGGGATAGTGATGAAACGCCGGTAGCGGCGTCCCAGGCCCAGGAGGTCCCCACGGCGTCTCCGGTTGCGGCTACGCCTTCGGCACCGGAACCGACACCAACTCAGCCCGAGGCTGAACCGGCCGTCGCGGCGCCGGCCCCGGTGGAGGCCGGCTTCCGTGCCCGGGAAGACGATGAGCAGTGGTACCAGGCGATCTTCGATCTGGGTGTCATGGCCCGAGCCAGGCAGTTGGCGATTAACTCGTTGATGGACAGGCAAGGAGACACCATCCGCCTGTTGCTCAAGCCTGAGCAGCGTCACTTGATGCATGAGTCTGTGGTCAGCCAGATCCGCGATAAAATGGTGGCGGTATGGCAGGCGCCCATTGAGCTTAAGATTGAGGTTGGGGAAGATCGGCAGCGGGAAACGCCGCTGGAGATTCGCCGCCGTCTGCATAAAGAGCGCCTGGCCGAGGCCAAGGTCAACCTGCTGGACGATCCTAACGTCAGTTGGATGATGGCCGAGCTGGACGCCGAGTTAATCGAAGAGTCCATCAGCTACACTCAGGCTGAGAATAAGTGATCCAGTCTGAGTTTCTGATGGGACAGGGCAAGAAATAGTATTCGCCAACGGAGCTGAATCCGTTAACATAGCCCCTTTGTGGCTCAGTAAGTAATAGAGAGAACCGAATATGTTTGGTAAAGGTGGAATGGGCAACCTGATGAAGCAGGCCCAGCAGATGCAGGAAAAGATGCAGCAGGCACAGGCTGAAATCGCCAACATGGAAGTCACCGGTGAGTCCGGCGCGGGCATGGTAAAGATCACCATGACCGGCAGCCACAGCGTGCGTCGTGTTGAGATCGATCCCTCTCTGATGGAAGACGATAAAGAGATGCTGGAAGACCTGATCGCTGCGGCCTGCAACGATGCAGCCCGCCGTGTTGAAGAGACCTCCAAAGAGAAAATGGGCGCCCTGACCGGCGGCATGAGCCTGCCTCCTGGCTTTAAAATGCCGTTCTAATGAAGTTCAGTCCACTCGTTGATGAGCTGATAAAAAGCCTTCAGTGCTTGCCGGGGGTGGGACCGCGTTCGGCGCAGAGGATGACGTTTCAGCTGCTGGAGCGGGATCGCGCCGCCGGACACAAGCTGGGTCAGGCGCTGTCCGAGGCGATGGCAGACGTTGGCCATTGCCAACGTTGCCGTACCTTTACCGAGCAGACCTTATGCCCGGTGTGCGACAACCCCAAGCGGGCCCGGTCCGGGCAGATCTGTGTGGTGGAATCGCCGGCGGATGTGCTGGCGATTGAGACCAGCGGTCAGTATGACGGTCGTTACTTTGTGTTGATGGGGCACCTGTCACCATTAGACGGCCTGGGGCCGGATGAGATCGGCCTGGATCGACTGGAGCAGCTGCTGCAGGACGAAGCGCCTCAGGAGCTGATTCTGGCCACCAACCCGACGGTCGAGGGGGATGCGACGGCTCAGTACATCGCCGACATGTGTCGGGAGTCTTCGATCCGCGTCAGCCGCATTGCCCACGGGGTTCCGGTGGGCGGGGAGTTGGAGTATGTCGATGGCACCACCTTGGCGCTGTCATTGAGCGGACGCCGGGAGCTGTAAGCTTAGGCTGTACCTGTTGTGTAAAAATCCCGCCGTCACTGGCGGGATTTTTTTTGTCTGCCTACACTGTTTGTGACACTCTGTGGATAAATGTAAAAAATTATCGTGAAGTTTGCGCCCTGAGATTAAGGCGTGTTTGGGGACGACGTTATGGATGACGATAGACTCTTCGAGCTGGTCGAGCGTACGTACGATTGTGCCGTGGATGGCCAGTGGAGTACGTTGCTGGAGCAGATCTCTCCCACCTTTGGCAACTCAAAAGTCTTGCTGTCCAGCGCCCGTCAAAACGGACAGGGGCTGCATATGTTGTGCGGCACCCACGGCATTGATGACCTGGCGTTCCAGTATCTGGAACAGATCGAATGTGATCCCTGTTACCAGAAGGCGAGGGCCCTGCCGGACACCAGCATCTGCATGGACATGAGCCTGCGGCAAAAGCTGGAGCTGAGTCCGGTGAAGAAGTGGTACACCGAGATGGAAGCGGATTTTGCTATCAGCCAGGTGTTTCACGCCAGCTTTAGCCGGGCGGTGTTTACCATGAACCGGCCAGCCCGGTACCGGCAATACACGGTTCAGGAGCAGCAGGCCTTCGGGGTGCTGTCGGATCACATGAAAATGGCGATGAAGTCGGCGCTGAGCATCGCCGACCTGGTTCATGAACGCCTGAGCCAATGGCAATCGAATCACATCGATAACGACAGCGCGCTGGCCATTGTCCGCCGTGACCGCAGCCCGGTGTACATGAGTGCGGCGATGGAGCGGATGGTGGAGTCCTGTGGCCCGTTTTGCTGGAGCCGGGGGCGTCTGCAGCTGCAGGATGGGTGGCATGACTGCCGTTTGCTGAAGGCGCATGAGCAGGCCATTAATGGCGCCGTGTGTTCGCGTCTGGGCACCTCGATTGCCGTCGGTAGCCAGAGACTGCAGGTGGTGCCGCTGTCGCGGGCTGTCTATGAAAACGCCAGTCTGTGGTTGATCTCCTAATTTCTTACTGGAATTGCTTGAATTCGCTCTGGTCGTCCCCATCTGATTGTTAGACGACATTGAACGAGCGAACTCTAGGAGAACAACGAATGTCCGTGCAACAGGAAACCCATGGCTTTCAGACGGAAGTCTCTCAGCTGCTGAAGCTGATGACCCACTCTCTGTATTCCAACAAGGAAATCTTCTTGCGCGAGCTGGTGTCCAACGCCGCCGACGCCGCCGATAAACTGCGCTACAAGGCCCTGTCCGATGCCGGCCTCTATGACGGCGACGGTGAACTCAAGGTGCGCCTGAGCGTTGATACCACCGCCGGCACCCTGACCATCAGTGACAATGGCATCGGCATGAGCCGGGATGAGGTGATTGAGCACCTCGGCACCATCGCCAAGTCCGGCACCGCAGACTTCTTCTCCCAATTGTCCGGCGATTCTGCCAAAGATTCCCAGCTAATCGGACAGTTCGGGGTGGGCTTCTACTCCGCCTTTATCGTCGCCGACAAGGTGACCGTACGCTCCCGCGGCGCGTCACAAGCCGTCAGTGACGGGGTGGAGTGGCAATCCCGGGGTGAAGGTGACTTTACCGTAGCCACCATCGACAAGCCTCAACGGGGCACCGACATCATCCTGCATCTTCGCGATGATGAAAAAGAGTTTCTGGACGGCCAGCGCCTGCAGTCGATCATCGGCAAATACTCCGATCACATCTCCATTCCGGTAGAGATGTGGCAGGACGGGGAGCCAGAGCGTGAGCAGGACGGCGAAACCATTGCCGCCACCGAGGGCCAGTGGCAGGCGGTCAATAAGGCCACCGCGCTGTGGACCCGCGGTAAGTCTGATATCTCCGAGCAGGAGTACCAGGAGTTCTACAAGCACATCGCCCATGATTTTGAAGACCCGCTGGCCTGGGTGCACAACAAGGTGGAGGGGAAGCAGGAGTACACCTCACTGTTGTACATCCCGTCACGGGCGCCGTTTGATATGTTCAACCGCGATCGTCAGCACGGCCTGAAGCTGTATGTGCAGCGGGTGTTCATCATGGACGACGCCGAGCAGTTTATGCCGCAGTACCTGCGTTTTGTCCGCGGCTTGCTCGACTCCAACGATCTGCCACTGAACGTGTCCCGCGAGATCCTGCAGGACAACAAGGTGACCCAGAGTCTGCGCAGCGCCATGACCAAGCGGGTACTGACCATGCTGGAGCGGATGGCCAAGAACGACGCCGACAAGTACCAGAAGTTCTGGAACGAGTTTGGCAACGTCCTGAAAGAGGGACCGGCAGAGGACTACAGCAACCGCGAAGCGGTCGCCAAGCTGCTGCGTTTTGCCTCCACCCATACCGACAGCGATGCCCAGACCGTGTCTCTGACCGACTACCTGGAGCGGGCCAAAGAGGGGCAGGACAAGATCTACTACATCGTGGCCGACAGCTATCAGGCGGCCAAGAACAGCCCGCATCTGGAGCTGTTGCGCAAGAAAGGCATCGAAGTGCTGTTGATGTCCGAGCGCATCGACGAGTGGCTGATGAACCACCTGACCGAGTTTGATGGTAAGCAGTTTATCTCCGTGACCCAGGGGGATCTGCAACTGGGCGACTCCGAGGAGGAGAAAGCCGAGCTGGAGAAAGCCACTCAGGAGCACGAAGGCCTGCTGAGCCGTTTCAAAGACGCTCTGGGTGATAAGGTGAAAGAGGTGAAACTGTCTCAACGCCTGACCGACTCCCCCTCCTGCATCGTGACCTCTGAGCACGACATGTCGAGCCAGATGGTGAAGATGATGAAGGCGATGGGCCAGCCGGTGCCGGAGGTAAAACCGGTATTTGAGCTTAATATGGAGCACCCTCTGGTCGCTAAGTTAGAGCAGGAGCAGGATGAGGCTCGCTTTGGTAAGTGGGCTGAGCTGCTGTTGTCCCAGGCGATGTTGGCCGAGCGCGGCAGTCTGGAAGACCCGTCCGAGTTCGTCACTCAGCTGAACAGCCTGTGGTTGGAACTTTCCAAATAACCGATATTGTCAGTCACAGCCGGAGCCTCGCTCCGGCCATTTAGGACCCGTACATGGAAGCATCCATCATCGAAGCGAATGCCCAAAATATTCAGCAACTGGTTGAGGCGTCTCAGAGCCGGCCGGTGGTGCTGAATTTCTTCTCCCGTCAGGCTCCTGAGTGTGACCCCACTAACGCCAGGCTGACTCAGTTGGCCAATGAGCGACAGGGGCAGTTTGTGCTGGCCAACGTCGATTGCGATGCGCAGATGGAGCTGGCCCAGTATTTCCGCATTCAGGCCTTGCCAACGGTGCTGGTGCTGAATCAGGGCCAGACGGTGGACGGATTTGCCGGGCCTCAACCCGATGCCATGGTGGATCAACTGCTGGAGAAATACCTGCCGAAGCTGTGGCAACTCAAGTTGGAGCAGGCGCGGCAGTTGATGGCGCAGCAGCAGTTTGCCGAGGCACTGCCGCTGCTGCGTGAGGCCCAGCTGGAAGAGGACAACGGACCGGTGAAGCTGGCCCTGGCCGAGACCTATCTGCAACTGGGACGGGCATCGGACGCCGAGCCGCTGCTGGCAACGGTGGCCCTGGCGGATCAGGATGGCCACTACACCTCGTTGATGGCGCAGCTGGAGTTGGCGCTGGAAGCGGCGGATACCCCGGAAATTCGGGCTTTGCAGGCCAAGCTGGATGCCAACCCGGATGATGTGGATACCGTTGTGGCCCTGGCGGTCGCCTTCAATCAGGCGGGTCGGCAGGAGGAGGCGCTGTCTTCTCTGTTTGTGATTTTGAAGCGGGATATGAGCGTTGCCGATGGCGAGGCGCGCAAAGTGTTTATGGACATCGTCAATGCCCTGGGGCAGGGCGATCCCATTGCCAACCAATATCGCAGAAAGCTGTATAGCTTATTGTATTAATGGCATGAAAACGCCATGCTGTGACAAGCCGGTGGTTCACCGGCTTGTCTGTTTTTAGCGCCATTGCCCACTTACCTGCCACTGAGATAAGCGACCGTAAAGGTATAAAACTCAATCATTTTCTCCTGTTAGTGCCAGAATCAGTCCTGAATTAACCGAAAGTCTACCTTAACGGCCCTTCACATCTCGTCAAGGCTGTGCCAAGATCGCCGGATCAGAGGTAAACGAAATTAAGAGAGGACAGTCAATGCGCATTATCCTGTTGGGAGCGCCGGGCGCCGGTAAGGGAACTCAAGCCCAGTTTATGATGGAGAAATACGGAATTCCGCAGATCTCCACCGGTGACATGCTGCGAGCCGCCATCAAGGCGGGTACGCCACTGGGTCTGGAAGCCAAGAAGGTGATGGACGCCGGTCAGCTGGTTTCTGATGAGATCATCATCGGTCTGGTGAAGGAGCGTATCGCTCAGGACGATTGTGCAAAAGGCTTCCTTTTGGATGGTTTCCCACGCACTCTGCCTCAAGCGGATGCAATGAAAGAAAATGGCGTGTCCGTGGATCACGTGGTTGAGATCGATGTGGCTGACGAAGAGATCGTCAAGCGCATGAGTGGCCGCCGTGTTCACCCGGGTTCTGGCCGTGTGTATCACGTGGTGTACAACCCGCCGAAAGCCGAAGGCAAGGACGATGTGACCGGCGAAGACCTGGTTATCCGTGCCGACGATGAAGAGACCACCGTGCGCAAGCGCCTGGCGGTGTACCATGAGCAGACCAAGCCTCTGGTGGATTACTACCAGGATGCCGCTAAAGCGGGTCTGAACAAGTACCATCGCCTGGACGGTACCGAAGCGGTTGCCGACGTGTCCGCCAAGATTGCCGACCTGTTGGCCTGATGAGCTGCAGTCGCTGTCGACTGGGGTCGACTGCGAAGTGTGATTAAGATAAAAAGCCCGCTCTAGCGGGCTTTTTTTGTTATATATGAGAGTGATAATCTGAACGGAATCGAATGCCTTTCGTATAACAGCGAACCCACTCTCAGTTTGATGGACATCAGGGATATGCAAAACACCAAGACCGGCGTGCTGCTGGTTAACCTTGGAACACCCGAGGCCCCGACCGCCCCCGCCGTGCGTGCTTTCTTGAAGCAATTTCTCAGTGATCCCCGCGTAGTCGATCTGCCACGCTGGCAATGGCTGCCCATTCTCAATGGCATTGTGCTGCGGTTTCGGCCGAAGAAGGTCGCCAAGGCCTATCAGTCAGTGTGGCAGGAGGGGGGCTCGCCGTTGATGGTGATCTCCCGTGAGCAGCAGCAGGCGCTGCAGGCGCGACTGCAGCAGGATGTTGGGCAATCGGTGCCGGTAGCACTGGGGATGACCTATGGCGCGCCTTCGATGCGCCAGGGGCTGGATGAGTTGCTCGAGCAGGGCTGCGACAAGGTGGTGCTGCTGCCGCTGTTTCCGCAGTACTCCTGTTCCACCTCCGGCGCCGCATTTGACGCCATTGCCAGCGAGTTTGCCGGCATGCGGACCTTCCCCCACCTGCGGATGGTGCGCGACTATCATGACAATCCCGCCTACATCGATGCCCTCGCCAACAGCATTCAGAGCCACTGGAATCAGCACGGTCGCGGCCAGAAGCTGTTGATGTCCTTCCACGGGGTGCCGAAACGCTTCGTTCAGGAGGGGGACATCTATCAGTCCCAGTGTCTGCGCACCGGCGAACTGGTGGCGGCCAGACTGGGCTTGTCCGAAGGGCAGTGGATGGTGTGTTTCCAGAGCCGTTTCGGTAAAGAGGAGTGGCTGACGCCCTATACCGACGAAACGTTGGAAGCCTTGCCGCAGCAGGGAGTGAAGTCCATCGACATCATTACCCCCGCCTTCTCGGTGGACTGCCTGGAAACCCTGGAGGAGATCGCCATCGAAGGCAAGAGCGAGTTTCTGGCCGCCGGCGGCGAGGCCTATCACTTTATTCCCTGCCTGAATGCGGAGCCTGATCACATCGCGATGATGAGCGAGCTGGTTCAGAAGGAGATGCAGAACTGGTAATTGCCACGGTCAACTGCTAGAATCGCCCGCCATTCCGGGGCGCACTTTGCGCTTCGGATTCGGGCAGTCCTGCCAGGGCGCGCGTAGGCGCGAGGCGGGGTCTACACTGCATGGATGTTTCGCTATCAGCACGGTTGACGCGCAATGAAATTCCCTGGCCAACGCAAGTCTAAGCACTACTTTCCGGTAGATGCTCGGGACCCCCTTACCAATGAACTGAACCCGGTTATTCGTCCCAAACATACCCACATCACCGGTATCGACCAGACTCTGGTGGACATTGAGGCCAAGGTAGACGACGACTTTATCGCTCGTCATGGTTTGCGAAAGGGCAACTCGATGCTGATCGACGACGCCACCGCCCACGCCCTGTATGACGAGCTTAAGCAGCGTGCGCTGATCTCCAATGAATTTGCCGGTGGCACCATCGGCAACACCCTGCACAACTACTCCACCCTGGCCGACGACCGTTCGGTGCTGTTCGGGGTGATGAGTCGCAACATTCTTATTGGCAGTTACGCCTACCGTTATCTGTGCAACACCTCTTCACGGGTCGACCTGGATCACCTGGAGCCGGTGGAAGGGCCGATTGGTCGCTGCTTTACGCTGATCTCGGACTGTGGTGAGCGCACCTTTGCCATCTCCAAAGGGGCCATGGATAAGCTGACTCCGGAGTACATCGATGAGACTCTGGTCCAGTCCGGTGCGGCTCTGGTGCTGACCGCCTACCTGATGCGAGCCGGTGGCGACCCCATCACCGATGCGGCCATGGCCGCCATCGATTATGCCAAGTCGGCCGGGGTACCTGTGGTACTGACCCTGGGAACCCGCTTCCTGATTGAGGAAGATCCGCAGTGGTGGCAATCCTTCATCAATGAGCACGTCACGGTGCTGGCGATGAATGAGGAAGAGGCGGAAGCGCTGACCGGCGAAAATGACATTCTGCTGGCGTGTGAAAAGGCGTTGGACTGGTGTGATCTGGTGCTGTGCACCGCCGGGCCGGCGGGACTCTATATGGCTGGTTACACCAGCGAAGAGACCAAGCGCGAAACCTCGCACACCCTGCTGCCGGGTTCGATCCCGGAGTTCAACCACTATGAGTTCTCACGCCCGATGCGTAAGAGCGACTGCGCCGAGCCGCTGAAGGTGTTCTCCCACATTGCGCCGTTTATGGGCGGACCGGAGAAGATTCGCAACACCAACGGCGCCGGTGACGGCGCCCTGTCGGCCCTGCTGCATGACATGGCGGCCAACTTCTACCACAGAACCAACCTGCCGACCTCCAGCAAACACCGCTTTGATGGCCTGTGCTACTCCTCGTTTGCCCAGATCTGTAAGTACGCTAACCGGGTCAGCTACGAAGTGCTGGCCCAGCACTCTCCGCGTTTGTCCCGGGCACTGCCCGAGCGGGAAGACAGCCTGGAAGAGGCGTACTGGGAGCGGTAATCGCGCAGCCCTGCCCCCACAGGTTGAGATTGACATAATGACGCCCCAAGCCATGCTTGGGGCGTTTTTTTTATGGTCATTGGGTTATGACAAGCTGGATCATATTTTTGCTGCCTGGCTGTCATACTCACTGGCGATAATGCCCGGCGTGTTTCAACGGCATCGGGCAATTCTATGGACGGACGGGCATTTTTCAGGCTATTGGCCAGGCGGGGGATTCCCTGCTCTTCATTGGCGCTAACCACGCAGACCCGTTTAAGTCACCTGTATGGCCTGCGCCAGGCTCGCCGTATTCCCGGTTATTATCTCAACGCGCTGTACCGCCATTATGGCCATCAGTTGACCCGGGAGGATCGGACCACCCTGACGCCGTTGGTGTCGGCACCCCGGTGGATGCCGCCGTGCTCAAAGGCCGGCAACCCCTGACCGCCATTGCGTGTTTTTTTAGCCGCGACCGGGTTCTCAGAACCGGGGCCTGAGTCCTGTCGCTGGTGATTTTTTGTTATAATCCAGATCGTGATTATTGCTAAAGATCCTTCCAATGGTTGATGCAGAGATTAAGTCGGTAAGTTCAGAGTTTGGCCCCAAGCCGATCAACTTCTCTATCTACAAAATCCGAAACTTTCTGGAGACCTGGGAACGGGATGCGTTTCGGTTGCCGCACCGGATTCAGTTCAATGCTCTGGTCTACATCAACAAGGGCGAGGGGGAGCACTTCATTGATTACAAGCTGTATAAACTGCAGCCTGGCACCCTGCTGTGTCTGTCCAAGTATCAGGTTCATTATTTTGAACTGAATGAACACATCGATGGTTATCTGATTACCTTTGACGACGATCTGTTTAGCAATGGCGTCAATGACGGCTACGAGCAGGAGTTGGTGAACGCTTACTCTCAGGTCTCCTGTATTGAGAATTGCGATCCCAGTGTCGATGCCTTGTTTGAGGAGTTGTTTCGGGAGTACTCGCTGCCAGAGCCCCAGTTTGAGGCCGAGATTGTGCGCGGCCTGTTGCGCATTGTGTTGCTGAAAACCGTGGTTCGCTATCAGCGTCAGGCGGCCAACCGCTCGGATTCATTGGTCGCCGATGCCGCTTTCAGGCAGTTCATTGAGTTGATCGAAACTCGGTTTAAGATCAGCCGCAGTGTCGGCGATTACGCCCAGAGAATGGGGAAAAGCGTCAAACAGCTGAATAAAGTGGCCAGGGACAATGCTGGCCTGTCAGCCAAGCAGATGCTGGATTCACGCACCCTGCTGGAGTTGAAGCGGTTGCTGGCGTACAGCGATTTGTCTATCTGTGCCATTGCCACGAATACCGGTTTCATTGAAGCCACCAATATGACCAAGTTTTTCCGTCATCACACCGATATGACGCCTTCTGAGTTCCGCAGCCTCAGTCGCCACGCGGTGGCGATCCCTAAATAGTCTACAACAGCCGGACCTTGTTGCCCCTGTCGATCAGGTTGGCGATGTTGCTGGCCTGCAGCGATTGTTTTAATACGCCGATGTGATAATCGATGCCCCGCAGAGTCAGGTTCATTGTCTGAGCCATGGTTTCGCGGCTGTGACCGTTTGCCAGTAACCTCAGTACGTAGCTGGAAACCGGGCTGATGATGTTGTAATCCACCAGTGGATTGATGTCGCGGGAGTAGTCCAGAGAGAGACGCAGGTTAGTCATCTGCAGTTCGGTTTTCAGGGCTTCCTGGCAATCCTGAGCGCGTTGATACTCACCACTGTTGGCAAACAGCAGGGTAAAACGCCCGGTCATGGCTGTGGTCAGTGGACAGGGGAAGGACAGCGTGAGTTTGTGCTGATAGCCGTGGCGGTAGAGGGATTTTCTCAACGGGCTCTGGCTCGGGCCCAGATTCCAGTGGTGGCTGGGCTGGTCAAACATCGCCTGAAGATCCTCTTCGGCGCTGTGGTAGCAGCGGCTTTGATCCTGCCACAGCTTGCGCGCGGCGCCTGAGCTGGTAAACAGGTTGCGTCTTTTGGTCATCTTTTTGATGAGCTTGGCTTTCTCCAGGCTGCCGACACTCCACTGATCCAGGGACGTCAGGTCGTAGTAGTAACACAGATCGGCGCAGCCAAACCGGTCGCGCAGTTCGGCGAGCCGTTGATCGATGGCCGATGTGGCGGGTAAAGAGGTTGCTTCTGTGGCGAACACGGCGGAATGGGGTGAGTGCAGGCTCATGGCTTGGCTCCCTTCATCGGCATCTTGGTGTTGACCCCCGCAGGGAGAATTCACTCCCGGCAGGACCATGGTGGTATCGGGTTGGCACACGTTATTGGCGTCCCTGCTGGTAGTACTCCAGCAGTTCAGACTCGCTGTCTATGAACTCGCTGACCGTTCGTTTCATGGTGTCATTTTGCGGCCTCTCCTTCGGTGTCGGTGACGCGGTATGGACGAAGCGCAGCTGGGGGGTGGTGGCGGCACTGGCGGCCTGCTGCCGCTGCCACTGTGCGGCGAGGATAGCCACAATCAGCAGTGCCGATACCAGATAAAACACGGTAATGATTTGTTGTCTCACGGGAATTACTCCAGGGTTCGGCTGGCGATACGCCGGCGTGGGCGACGACGATGGTTGAGGGTCTTCCTGAGCCAGTTTTTGTTGAACATCAGATACTCGGTCAGCGGACCTATCGGACACAGCGTCTTGCACCAGGGGCGATGAACCATCAATGAGGTCAGTAGCACCAGTACTGTCAGGGCGAATAGGGCCAGTGAACCGGTGAAGCCAAACAGGATGGCGAACGGCTCGTAGCTGAAGCCAGCCGGGTTGCGATAGTAAAGACCTAAGCTCAGAGCTGTCAGCAGCAGCAGTCGCGGAATCCAGCGAAACAGGCTGTGTTTGGGGGTTGCGGCTTTGGCATTGCCGACTTTGCCCAGGCATTGTTGGGCGGTGCCGAAGGGGCACAGGCTCTGGCAATAGAGGTTGCGGTTAAAGCACAGCAGATACCCCAGAGTCAGGATCAACAACAGCATGGGCGTGTAGCTGCCAAGGCCTTTGATCCAGTCGGCGGCGAGCAACATCCCTAAGGTGGACGAGGAGAACAGTGCCGCAGAGCTAAACCCCAAGCCGAATAGGGCGGTGAGCATCAGTGCCCATTGCCAACGGTTCTTGTGTCGGTGGCGGGAGCGGTTGATGGCGATGGCGGCAGCAAACAGGGTGATGGCCAGCAGGTTGACCCAACCTAAGGCGAAGTGAGCGGATGGGAGGCTTGGCACCGGCTGGCCGTTCAGCGCCGCTTCGGCATTGGCATGGGCGGTGGCAATGGCATGCAGCAGGGCGTTGGAGGTGATGGTGGCGCCACTGATGGCATCGATGCTCGGGGGATTGGACAGTGGCTGCCCCAGCAGAGGCTGTAATAGCTTGGCATCCACCACCTTGTCTACATAGGATCGGGTGTCTTTGATGCTGAGCACCGCCAGTTGCTGGATCCGCCCGTCCATGGAGATCTGGCTGGCCAGGGTGGTGGAGCCGCCATAGCCATTGCCCCGGCCCAGGGTTAGCCAGCCACTCTGGTGACCGTCTTGGTTGAAAAGGGCGAAGCGATCCGTTGCGGTTTCTTCAAGGGTGGTGGAGGGGGGCAACAGGCTGGCCAGTTGCTGCTGTTGCTGATCGGCGATGCGCAGTCCGCCTAACACCCAGGCGGCCAGCAGAATCAGCAGTGACGAGACGCTGGCGATTCGTTCGATGGTGTGGGTGGTGAGGGAGCCGGGTTTCATAATGGACCTCATAGGGGCTGCGATGCAGCCCCGCGGAGTGAATGGAATCAGCGTTGACCGGGGCGGAGATGCAGTAACCACTTGCCGAGGCCGACGCCGGCAATGACCAGCGCCAGGCCGACGGTGCCGAGCAGGTACCAGCCGGCGTTGCCTTCGTTTTCGCCCATCAGGGTGAAGGCCCCGGCGATAGTCAGTACCAGTGACAACCAATAGCCGGCCACCAGGGCCCATTTCCAGGCGGTCATGCCTAACTTCAACTCTTTGAACCACTGGTTGGCGCCGGCAAACACCAGCACCTGGGTGGCGCCCATCAGCATCCAGAACAGAGGGTCGAGCAGGGTGGATTGTGGAAACATCAGAAAGCCTCCCAGTTGCCGTCGTAATCCCAGGTTTTATCAACCTTGAGGTAGTTTTCGGAGCGCAGCCATTCCGGTGGCTCGTGGTAGCCGGCAAAGTTGCCGCCGGACCAGTCGGCGTGGTAGTTCTCCGCGTCCGGGTAGTAGAAGAAGTTGTGCTGCATCGCCAGTAGCGTGGTGCGGGTGATGCTGGTGGGATCCCTAGGCTCCAGGTTTTTCACCAGCGCATGTATCCAGTTGTTTTTTCGGGTGTAGGGGCAAACTGCAATGCAGACCCGGCAGCCTTTGGCGCCTTCGCTGGGGCCCTGGTTCCAGAAGCGCCAGCAACTGTCCTGGTTGAAGTCCCATTTGCGGAAGCCCCGCTCCACGGTATCCATCTTGTCCGCCTTGGTGATGGAGCCGCTGGGGCAGGCGTCGGCGCAGATTTTGCAGTCTTCGCAGAAGTGGCTCATCTTCAAATCCACCGGCTTGTCCGCTTCCAGATCCAGGTCGGTGATCAACGCCGCCAGGCGAATGTTGGGGCCCACTTCCGGCGTCATCAAAATGCCGTTGCGGGCGTTTTCACCCAGCCCGGCCTGAATGGCGATGGGAGGGAGGATCAGCTCATAGTCGACAGGTGGGTGCTGGGGGCGGGCGGCGTAGCCCAGCTCGCCCAGAAATGCCGACATCAGGCCGGCGGCATTGGAGGCGCGGAAGTACGCTTCCTTGGACGAGGAGTAGCCGACGGCGGCGTACATGGGATCCCAGTTCATGGGGACGCCAAAGACGATGACGTTTTTCCAGTGGGCCGGAATCTCATCGCCCCACTCCTTGGTGCCGCGCATCATCCCTTTAAACACAAAGGCGGGATCCAGCTTGGCGATGCCCACATGGGTCATGCCGTACTTGTTGGCCATCTGCTTGATCAGTTTGGAGGCATGGGCCGGGGACTTGAACTCCACCGGTTCACGCTTCACCCATTTGAAGTCATCCTGCTCCGGGGGGGTGTCTGGCTTGGGCGGGAAGTTGCTGGTCATCAGCCCTTTATGCCAGGAGGCATCATAGGCCCAGGCCAGGGCAAAGCGGTCCCGTTGCTGCTCTTTGTTGTCGTCGTGAATCTTGTGGGCAGTAAAGGACTGCAGCATCTCCTGCCAGCGATCCGGGTACTGGGCGTAGTAGGCGCGAACCCGGCTGTCGGGAAAGTTTTGCCATCCCAGGGCGGGATCCCAGCCGCCCTTAATGGCGTGGGCGATGGCTCCGGCCCGGTTAAACAGGAAATCTCCCCAGTCGGCACGAATGACGTCACCGACCGGCTTCAGGGAGGGGGCGATCTCTACCTGGAAGGGTTCGCGGTTAATGAACATGTCGGCGCCGGCTTCGGTGCGGCCCCAGCCGACATTGGCATCGGGATCGCGGCCGAGAACAAAGCCGGCGGCGGCGGCCCCGCCCAGGGTGGCGCCGGTGGCCGCCAGGCCGCCCATCTTCAGGAAAGTCCGGCGGGATGCATCGCTCACATCCTCGCTCAGCCGTTTTTTGGTCATTGAGTATCCCCTATTGTGGTGGTTGTTATTTGAGTTGAACCGGGATCGCCTGATGCTGGCGAATCTGATCGAGAAGGTGTTGGTGGTGCAACTTGTAGGCCGGGAACAGCTTGCCCAGCTCGGCCATGGCGCCTTCGGCGTTGGCGTATTGGCCGGTGTTGAAGTAGGCCAGGAACAGCTTCTCCAGGCACCACTCATCGAAGGGATCCAGTTTCAGCAACGCCTGGGTGTCGTCGATAACGGCATGCCACTGCTCGAGCTCCAGCAGGGAGCGGGCGCGAATGGCCATCAGGTCATAGCTTCTGGGGTGCAGTTGCAGATACTGGCTCAGGGAGTCGCAAGCCTGTTGATGACGAGACTGAAAGTGCGCCACCAGCCCGTGCAGGCGCATGAACTCCGGTGTGGAAAAGTCGAATTCCCGGGCGCGTTGCAGCCACTGATCGGCATCATCGAACCGCTTAAGGGCGATGCAGGCACTGGTGGCGGTAATGTAGGTGGCGGCGATGCCCGGTTGCAGCCGATGGGCCCGTTGGCAGCTGTCGATGGCCAGCTGGAACTCCGAGGACTGGTAGTGGCAGCCGGCCAGATTTTGATGGGCCCCGGCATAGTCCGGTGCCAACTCGAGGCAGCGGTTGAAGGCGGCCACTGCCTGCTCCATCTCGCCGCTCCATACCTCCAGGTAGCCGAGGTGGAAGTGGCACAGGTGGTTGTCCGGCGTCAGGGCCAGAGCCTGTTGCAGGCTTTGTCGGGCCGACTCGCGCTCGCCCAGCTGAAACAGCGCCAGGGCGCGCTTCAGCGGCAATTCGCCCACCGACCACTGCGATGCCGAACTGTTGACCAGGATCAGTGCCAGACGATGCAGTTTAACCGTCATCAACAGGTCGAACAGCTCATTGAGGGTGGTCCCATCGAGTGAGCCAGAGGTCAGCAACTCGCTGACCACCAGGGTGAATGCCTCCTGGGCAATCCAGTCGTCGCTGTGGTCGCGGCTGTTGATGTCGGTGAGCCGCTGCCGGGTCGACTGGAAGGTATCAATCAATCGAGTCTTGGTTTGCGGATAACGTTCGTCAGCATTACAAATTCGATGAATTTGCTGAAGCAGGGTGAACCACTTAGTTTCCAACACTTGGGCCTCGCCGTAATGGAATGGTTATTGGTGAGGATCTTTGTTGTTTTTTCCTGTGGTCAAAAGGTGAAAAGCAGACCATGGATGATAAAAAACTGCCCTTCGGAAAAAACTGTGATCTTCCCCATTCTTGATTCGAGGCTTTGAGTTATTTAACTTTCTGTAATTTAAGGCTATTTCTTTATTTGACGGTAACTGGTTACAACGGCGGTGTGCAGTTTGTCCTAGTAAATTGCAGGAGTGCGGCGGGGTTCATCCTGTTTGGGCGAGGGAACGAAAAAGCAGGGCAAGGATCACGAAAAGAGGCGATGGATTTATTGATAATCCGTTTTTCATACTGCGACCAATTGAGAATGTGATGAATACTGATGACCTGGCCCTGTTTATTGCTGTTATTGAATATGGCAGTCAGAGTGAAGCGGCCAGAGTATTGGGGATTCCGGTGTCAAAGGTATGTCGTAGAATTGCTCTGCTGGAAGAAAAGCTCGGTAGCCGATTATTAGAGAGAACCACTCGAAGTCTGGCGTTAACGGAAGCCGGTGAGGCGTTGGTCGAAAGGGCCAATGTTATTCTTGCCGAGGTTGATACTCTGGAGTTGACCGTGGGCCGACTGCAGGATGAACCCGAGGGAGACGTAGTGATTGCCGCCCCAATCGACTTTGTGAATAAGTTAATGGTGCCGTCACTGCGACAGTTTCATGATCAGTACCCGAAATTAAAGTTGAAGTTTATCTCCTATCAGAGCCGGCAAAATCCTATGGACATTCAGGCCGACATTACCGTCTTTATTAGTCAGTTCAGCCCGCCGGACTCGTCACTGGTGGGGCGTAAACTGGCCTCGTTTCAACGTGGTTTTCTCGCCAGTCCCGAGTTCATTGCCGCCCACCCGCAACTGACCCACCCGCGGCAACTGGTCGATTACCCCTGCCTGATGTCGCCCAAGGGAGTGAAGCCGGGCAATTTGTGGATGTGGAACGATGGCAGCAGCAATCACTGCATCGAGGTTGATGGCCCGATTGAATCAGAGAACAACGGCTTGTGCATCTCGGCGGCGGTGGAGGGGATGGGGGTGGTCTGGGCGCCTTTGGTGATGTGTATGGAGGAGATGCGCAGTGGCCGCTTGCTGCCCCTGTTCGATGGTCAGTACTGCTGCGAGGTCAATACCTGGGGGCTGTATTCCTATCGACGCTTCCTGTCCCATAAGGTGACCCTGGCACTGGATTTTGTTCACCGGGAGTATGAGCGGTTGCAGCGGCAAATCGAGCAGATGGTGGACCAGGGCATCGTGGCGGAGGGTCAGGGGAAGCGTACTCCCCCCGAGTCGTGAATCAGAATGATTTGGTCAGGGTAAATACCAGCGAGTTGCCTTCGGCGGTGTTTTTGCTGCCGAATTCGGTGGCGTAACGCAGGTTGCCCTGCAGGTGCCAGGGCAGGTAGAACAGGTTCAGTTCGGCGCCGATGCAATAACTCTCCTTTCTCTGGTCGGCCACCACGCCGGCCCCGTCGCGGCTGTCATCACTGATCTGCCAGCTGGCGCCATAGCTGATGCCTGGACGAGCCAGCCAGCGTTCATTGAGGGCGAACTGTTTACCAATGCCCCCCTCTAGCGCGAACTCGGCGCCGGGGCGGATCTCGGTATCGTCCTGTTTGCCATTGTAGATGGTGCGGGTCAGGATGCTGGCGCTCCAGGAGCGGTCGTCACCCAGGTAATAGGTGCCGCCCAGGGTCAGCATACCGCTCCAGAAGCCCATGCCCGGAGAGGCGGCGTCGTGAGGGTTGTAGTCGCCGGTAGGGGCGATCACCGCCAGCCCCAGGGCAGCGTCGAACTCCTCGCCATACCAGAACAGGGCCAGGGGCTCGAGAACTACGTCGCCGAGGGCAAAGCTGGTCTCGTGGTCGATGCCAAGGGCGGAGGAGGAGAACTCCTCATGCACCAAGGGGACGATCACGTTGTAGGCCCAGTTGGCACCGAACAACGTTTTGTCGGTGACATGAACCAGCCGGTGCAGCTGCACGTAAGCGTCGATATCCACGTCCAGCCCGGTGTTGTCGCCGTTGTTGTCGGTCAGCTTGTCGGCACTGTACCAGGTGTTGTACATCCGGTAATGCACACCGGGAGGCGGGGGCGTTCCGGCCATGACGCCTTCACCACCGATGGGGTAGTGGGAGCCGGAGGTGGCGGCAAAAGCGGAGCTGGCCATGATGGCGGTCAGAGCGAAAGAAAGGCGAAGTGTTTTCATCAATTGAACCTCGATACTGATATAAAGGAATTAGGTCGAGTTATTATTTGTTTTTAAATTTGTTTTGCTGCAGACACCGGTTAGCATATTTAGTGATTAAATGAAGCCGGGTGTCGAATATTAGAAATCGACTCGTTCCGAGCCGGTTTCTATTCGGTGAGTATTCTATTGGTCGCAATAAATACTTTTTGTGAGTTTGATCTTTGTCTGTGGTTATTCTTTTTTGCTTATTTTGCAAAGGTGTTTTTCAGCCGAACTTTTAAAAGACGTTAAATATTAGGTGTAGAGTATTTGGCAACGTATTTAGATGTTGTTTATTCAATACAGGGGTAACCATGAGTGACAAACAGCAAATCGGTGTCGATGAAAGTCGCCGCCAGGTTTTGAAACTGGGCGCCGGTGCCGTTGCCGGCGTTGGCGCGGTGGCCGGTGCCGGCGCCTGGCTGAAACAGCGGATGGAGGGGGTGGAGCTCGATGGCTACCCCCGGCCCCTGGCCACAGATTTTGCCCCGTTTGATCAGCGTAATGTGCTGCTGACGTTTGCCACCAGCAAGGCGCTGGTGGCGGCCCATCCGGAGCGCAACGTCAATTTCAGCCAGGACAGTGGCGGTCCCATCCGCAGTGGTGAGACCCCGTTCAACTTCCAGCAGGGGATGTTTCGTTTTGCTACCGCCCACCAGCGGCCGGATAACACCAAGCCGGGCTACACCCAGCTGGATTTTGCCCTGGAGCAAGCATGTTGGCACGGCCAGGATGTAATGGCGCCGCTGCAGTCCGCCGGCATTCCCAACAGTGGTGTGTTGGGTTGGGATCAGTCTGGAGTGGAGCCGCACCGGTACCCCTTCAAGGGCTCAGTCGAGAAGATCAGCGCCATCAAAACCGCCGCCAAGACTTTCGGTGCCGTGAGGGTGGGCATCTGCAAGCGCGACCCGCGCTGGGACTACAGCCCCATCTACGACGTGCGCTCGGAGCAGGCGCTCACCTGGGAGGAGGACTTCCCGTTCGAGCCCAAGAGCGTGATCGTGATGCTGGTAGAGATGGACTACGAGGCGATGGCTACCGCGCCCGCCATCCCGGCCTCGTCCACGGCCGGTATGGGCTACAGCAACAGCTGTCTGATAGCCGGCTCCATGGCCCACTTCCTGCGCAAGTTGGGCTATCAGGCCGTGGGTTCCGGCAACGACCTGGGTAACTCGGTGGCTTACGCCATCTCCGCCGGCCTGGGTGAGGGGGCCCGCAACGGCGCCCTGGTCGCGCCCAACCTCGGTCCCAGGGTACGTATCTGCAAGGTGTACACCGACCTGGAACTGGATGAGGTGGCGTACGACAAGCCCCGGGACTTCGGCATCATCTCGTTCTGCGAACATTGCAAACGCTGTGGCGATGCCTGCCCTTCCGATGCCATCTGCATGGATGATAAGCCGTCGATGGCGCCGACCTATGCGGGTGCCGACGATCCGCAGTATTGCTGGGAGAATCACAAGGGGGTGTTGAAGTTCTACAGCGACTCCAAGAAGTGCTTCAAGTTCTGGTCTGAGAATGGCGGTGACTGCGGTATCTGTATCGCCGCCTGTCCGTGGAACAAACCGGACTTTTGGCACCATCGTCTGATCGATGCTTCCAATACCTTCACCGGTGGCATGGTGCACAGCATGATGACCCAGGCGGACATCCTGTTCGGTTACGGCAACGTCAATGATGAGAAGGCGATTGAGAAGTTCTGGGTCAGCGGATTCAGTGGCGACTTTAGTTAAGGGGAACGAGCGATGATGGGATTGATGTGGTACTTGATGGGCATGGGCACCACGGCGGCGCTGTGGGGCTATCTGAGGCTGCGACGCACCTTTGTTCTGGAGTGGAAAGCCAATCTGGGTTTGGGGCTGGCCTTTGTGCTGCTGTGGTTGTGTGTGGGCTGGTCCTGGGGCTCCTTTGCCGAAGGAGAGCCTCAGTCTGGCGCCATGGGTCTGCTGTGCTTCGGCCTTTCCTCGCTGATGCTGACGGTATTGACGGTACGCCATTGGGTCCTGCCCGGTAGAAAGTGAGTTAATGCGGTCCCCGCGCCGGGCGTGGGGGCCGTTTGCATAAGAGACAACGATGAAGCAATCGAACAACCGCGGCCGGACAGTGTCGCGGCCGGCCATCAACTGGGCACCCTGGCTTGGGCGCCTGTGCTGGCTGTCATTGCTGGCCGCCTTCGTGGTGGGGCTGGTGTGGCGTCAACCGGATCACCTGCTGCAGCTGCAGGAGGTGTTTCCCGGCGCCGAGATTCAGCGGCTGACGGAGGCCTCTGGCGAGCAGTACCGAGTGCTGGACGAAAACAGGGCATTGACGGTGAGCCTGGGGCAGGGACAGGGCTACGGCGGGCCTCTGGTCACTGCGGTAATTGTGGATGAGCGGGGGCGGCTGCAGGATACCCGGTTGGTGTCGCACAAAGAGACACCGGGGTACCTGTTTCGCTTTGCCGACGGTAAGTTTTTGCGCCAGTTTCGCGGCCACATGGCCAACAGTGATTTTTTGTTGGGGCAGGGGGTGGATGCGCTCAGTGGTGCAACCCTGACCTCCCGAGGGCTGACGTCGAGTATTCGTCAGGGAGCCCATCAGGCGGCGATGCGGCTGGGACTGGCGCGAAGCTGGGCCGAGCCTGAGCTGCACGTTGGCCTCAAGGAGCTGCTGGCCGTGCTGCTGTTCGTGGCGGCGGCCCTGAGCCGGCGGGTTCCCCGGGCTTACCAGAGCCGCTACAACCGGGTGCTGTCGGTGGCCTCGGTGTTGCTGATTGGCTACTGGTTGAACTCGGCGCTGTCCATCGCCCTGGTGGGTTCGATGCTGCTGGGCTATTTCCCGTCACCGGCTCAGCATCCGCTGTGGTACATCATGCTGGCGGGCACCCTGGGATCCATCCTGTTACTGGGGCGAAACCTGTACTGCAGCCAGCTGTGTCCTTTTCACCAGATTCAGAAATGGCTGCATCGCATCAGCGGCCTCAACCTAGCTCTGCACCCGGCGCTGAAGCGCCGTGGCAAATGGCTGGCCAACGGCTTGCTGTGGCTGTCGACGATGCTGATTTTTCTGTCGCGCACGCCAGCCATGGGAGCCTACGAACCCTTTTCGATGCTGTTCTCCCTCGATGGCCTGGGCGTACAGTGGTACCTGCTGCCTCTGAGCTTGCTGGGGGCGTTTGTGGTCAGCGATTTCTGGTGCCGGTTGTTTTGCCCGCTGGGGCGGTTTTTGACCCTGACGCTGGAGCTTCGGGCCAGGGGCCGCCGTTATCTGCCCGGCCGACTGGGTATCGGGAGGCGGTCATGAGTGGTCAAGCTGGTGGCGCCGGCCGTCGAAGCCCGGTGACAGCGCCAAGGGAGATTCTGTGTACGACCCTGGTCACCCTGTTGACCCTTGGAGTGATCGTGTTGTTTTTTCTGCAGCAGTGGCGGGAAAGCGGCGCTTTATGATGTCGGGTTAACCCCTGCTACATTTTGGGTTTGCTCCTGTTAAACTGCCGTCATTGACTTTCGATTCACTGAGATTCCGATGAAGCGTTTCCTGTTTGTGTTATTGCCTCTGCTGCTGGTGACCGGTTGTGCCCACAGGATGTTACAGCACGATGCCCTGTTCAGCTCTTTTGAGGATTTTCGTCCAGGGCCTGAGGGGGGCGTGGATCTGGTGTGGGCGACACCGTCGATCGGCTCCATTGCCGAGCTGCAGCAGCGGCTGAAAGGCTACGATAAGCTGGCTCTGGAGCAGGTATGGGTGGTGGTGGATGAGGATACCGGCATCACCAATGAACAGGTGGATGAGCTGACCCGTTACATTACCGAGGCGATCATTGATAAACTGGACGGCCGCTTTACCCTGGTGGACGAGGTGGATGAATCGACCCTGAGAATGAGCATCGCCCTGACCAATATCGAGACGCCCAACCCCATTTTGGCGGTGACCAGCACGCTGCTGCCGGTGGGGCTGGGGATCTCCACCCTGTCCAAGGTGGTCACCGGTGAGTACACCAATGTGGGCGGTGGCACCATTGAACTGCTGGTCAGAGACGGAGAAACCGGTCAACCGCTGATCGCGGCCATCGACCGCCGCCAGGGCGGGAAGGGGCTGGGGGCGATCATCGACTCCACCGATGATGTCAAAGACGCCATCGACTGGTGGGTGGAGCGATTGGGGCACTCTTTTAACAATTGAGCGTTAAATCGCCAACCCACAAGTCAGGGTGATAACATCCTTTTAATATCCTGATGGATGATTATACTGGCCGTGTTATGCGTGGGTCGGCATATGTGCATCTGCGGGTGTGGTTGGCCCGGTTATCAATGCAGATTCTGTGGGTCTCAGAATGAAAGAAGTCGCATTTCGCTGGGTGGATAAATGGCTGATCCACCTCAGCTTGAGAGAAAAATTCTACCTCATTTTCCTGTTGCCTTTAGTGGCTTTCCTGTTCTTTTCTTCGGTGCTGGTTCAGCAGGCGGATCATCGGGCTGATCAGGCCCAGGCCCAGCAACAGCAACTGGTGCAGCGGCTGTTGGCCCGTGGCGAGGTGAACCGGGCCGAGGCGGTTGATCTTTTGCAGGGCAGTGGCCTGCTCCTGGAACCGGACACCTCTGCCGCAGGCTACCGGGTGGTGGCAAGTCCACAACCCGGCTTGCTGTCACAGCTGGCAGCCTGGCAGGTGGCGGTACTGGCCCTGCTGGTTACGGTGGCGGCGATGGTGGCGTATTACGTCATGAGCTTCATCGGCGGGGCGATGTTCAGTACCTACCGGGCACTGCAAAACCTGGCCGATGGCGACCTGCAACAGCGGCTGAACTACATTCCGGTCCGGGATGAATTCAGCCTGCTGGCGGTGACCATCGATCGGGTCACGGAGCGGGAACAGCAGTTGGTGCTGGAGATGCGAAACGCCTCGTCGCTGCTGTCCGGTATCGGTGAGGAGTTGACTGGAATGAGTCAGCAGTCGGAGGTGCTGGCGGCGGATCAACAATCCCAGATTGATGGCCTGGCCGGGGCCAGTGTGCAGATGGAGGCCTCCATTCGGGAGGTGGCCGCACACGCCGAAGACTCCTCGGCACAAACCCAGAATGCCGCCGAGGCGTCCAACGAGGGGCAGCGCAAAGTGGGTGATACCCGCGGTGCCATTGGTACCCTGGCGAAGGAGATTGAGCAGGCGCGTCAGGCGGTGGCGGAGCTGGATGCCAGCAGTATCGAGATCGGCAAGGTGCTGACGACCATCAACGCCATCTCCGAGCAGACCAACCTGTTGGCACTCAATGCCGCCATCGAAGCGGCCCGGGCCGGTGAGCAGGGGCGCGGATTTGCGGTGGTGGCCGATGAAGTACGCACCCTGGCCAGCCGGACCCAGCAGGCCACGGTGGAGATTCAGGGCATGGTTGAGGGGCTGCAGGGACACAGCCTGGGGCTGAAACGGATGACCGACAGCACGGTGGAAAATGCCCACCAGAGCCAGACTCTGATGAGCGGCGTCCACGATGAGATTGAGCGGGTCAGTGCCCTGAACCTGTCTATCTCCAATCGCAGTGCCGAGATCGCGGCGGCGGCGACCCAGCAGGGCAGTGTGGCGGCGGATATCGCCTCCAGCCTGGAGCGGGTGCGCAGCCAGTCCCACGACGTGGTGGGGATGATTCGTGACTCTGCGGGCAACGTAGAGCGGATCAGCCAGCAGGCGCAGGTCATCGAACAATTGGTGAAAGATCTGAGGGCGTAATGTGCCCGCAGATTGCGAAACCGGCCATTGGCCGGTTTTTTCGTATCTCTGCCCCTTGGGTTAGTGTAAGTGTTTGTTATTTTTGAATTGATTTTTTGATATTCTGATATCAATTTGTTGGTAATACACAGGATGGAAAATGGGATTCACTCTGGTGATGATGGCGGCGGCGCCACTGGCGACCGAGCAGCAGCAGTGCTTGTTGCAGGCGCTTGAAACGGCGACGGCAGACACCACCGTTGCCCAGCTTCGTCAGCAGTGTGCTGAGACGGTCGATAGCAGCACCGTGGTGGCGGCTCGCCACGACCCGAATGTCAGGGAACCGCACGAGTCGGCACTGGAGCAGCGCATCGAAGATGAGCAGAGGCTGATGGGATCCGATTTCAGCCTCACTGCGCACCGAAACAACTACATACTGCCCTTTACCTACAATGACACGCCGAACCAGGCGCCGTTTGACCCCGACGAACTGCCGTTGCAGCGCTCGGAGATCAAATTCCAGTTCAGCTTTAAGCTGCCGCTGACGGTGCCGCTGTTTTCCGACTCCGGCCGGCTGTTTTTTGCCTACACCAACCAGAGTTGGTGGCAGGCTTACAACACCGACCACTCGGCGCCGTTTCGGGAAACCAACCATGAGCCGGAGCTGTTCTGGGCGCAAAAGGTGGACTGGACGCTGGGGGACTGGAAACTGCCGGTGGTCGGCTTTGGCATCAACCATCAGTCCAATGGCCAGAATGGTGACAAGAGTCGAAGCTGGAACCGGCTGGTGGGAACGGCGGTATTTGAGCAGGGAGACTGGACTGTTGCGGCCACCGGATGGTATCGCCTGCCAGAGGATGAGAAGCAATCCCCACAGGACACCCGGGGCGATGACAATCCGGACATCACCGACTATCTGGGCTATGGCGAGTTGGGGGTGATCTACAAATACCAGGAGCACACCTTCATGGGCCAGTTCCGCAATAACCTGGATGTGAAGGACAACCGCGGTTCGGCCGAGTTGGGCTGGACCTTTCCACTGGGGAATAAGGTCCGTGGCTATGTGCAGTATTTCTATGGCTATGGCGAAAGCCTGATTGACTATAACGTTAAGACCAATCGCATCGGGGTCGGCCTGGAGATGACCCCGATTCTGTAACCGTAAGCCACCGGGGCGGCAGCCCCGGTGATCTCCATCCAGAGTTCAGTCTTTGCACCCAGCCGCCATCGAGGCTGCCGGTAGAAGTGGCGGGTAAGATCCTCACCAGCCTCACTCCCGCAACACACCGTGAACGGCCCGTCAACCCTGCGCCGATCCCGGCCAGCAGCAGAGCAGACAGCGTGGCATGCCGCAACACCGGCCAGCGGTGGTGGGTTCGTCGTTGGTGGTTCGAATCTTCAACGGGTTGGCACACTCAGGTGGTGACCATTGACCCTTTTCCCATTGTTGCCAGGCCTTGCCAGTTCCCCCGACGATTGAATATCAGAAAAACGTTACCACTTTGTTATGGCTGGTTATAATTGAATCAGCGCCAAATTTCAGGGAGTTAACATGATGACAGGGATAGCGCGTCAATGGCTGATGGCGGCAGTGGTTGTGATGGCGTGGAGCGGGTCGGGCTGGGCCGAGTCCGAGGAGGTGTACCGGCACCAGGTGACCAACAGCAGCTGGGAGCAGAAGAGCGTGTCGGCATCGGCGTACGACGACCCCTACCGGGTATCGCTGTTTGATGCGCCCCATGGCGAGGACAAGGCCCGGTTGTGGTCACAGACCAAGTCCCTGGCCTGGTACGGGGTGGGGGTGGCCGGCTTCATTGCCTTGCTGCCCGAAGACATCTCCAACTGGGACAAGGATAACGCCAAACCCTTCAGCAAATGGTGGGATAACGTGTCCCAGGGGCCGGTGTGGGACCGGGATAACTGGCAGATCAACTACGTCGGCCACACCTATTTTGGTGGCGTCTATTACCAGGTGGCGCGCAAATCGGGCTATCGGCAGTGGGACGCCTTTATGTACTCCTTCCTGATGTCGACCTTCTACTGGGAGTACGGCCTGGAGGCCTTTGCCGAGGTGCCGTCGATCCAGGATATCGTCGTCACGCCGGTGCTGGGCTGGGTGTATGGCGAATGGGCGTTTCACGCCGAGCAGACGATCTGGGCCCAGGGGGGCAAGGTGTGGGGGTCACAGACCCTGGGTGATACGGCGTTGTTCTTTCTCGACCCTGTGGATGCGTTGGGACGGGGCATCAATAGCCTGTTTGAACGGCAGGTGATTAAGGCTGGGACCGGTTACCTGACCGTCAGCGAGGTGCCGATGGGCAATAGTCGCAGTGATACTCAGGTGCAGCTGGGGCTCAGATACCGTTTCGGCGGCAGCAGTGGTGAGGCCGGGGAGCTTGCGTCAGTTCGAGGTTCTGGTCGCCATCATGCGGAGGATCCTGTGGATTTTGGTATTGTCGGACTGGGGATAGGGGTGGCGGAGCTGAACCCGGATGATTACTGGGCGGTCGGGGGCGGTAGCGTACCTGTGGTGACTCTGGGCCTCTACTTCTCTCCGCGCTGGTCGACCCGCTTGAGCTACGCCAGCACCGATCTCAGCGAAAAGGGCACCGGCAAGCAGCTGACCTATGAGAATTACAGCGCCGATGTGCAGTACTACTTTAATGGTGACCGTGATCTGCGGCCGTTTGTGACGCTGGGAATTGGAGAAACGCTGCGGGATCAGGATCGGGACAAGAAGACGTTTCAGGTCAATGGCGGGCTGGGGCTGCATTGGCAGTTGCACCCCAACTGGGCGGTGCAGGCGGACTGGCGTCATTTTCACAGCACCCGTTTTTCCACCACCGATGATCTGCTGGCGACCCAGTTGATCTACCGCTTTGGTCGGGGCGAGCGCCGTTAGCCGGGGTAAAACGACACCGCCCGGCACGGGCCGGGCGGTGAGTCAGCAGCTAACCGGTGGTTAGCGCTTCATGTTCAGGTAGGCATAGCCGGTGGCGAAGGCGTGCTCCTGGAACTGCTTCAGGCCCACCTCTTTCATGCCGATGTCCACCGGCTGACGCTTGAGGCTCTCTTTGATGGCGGTGCCGGACACCACTTCCACATCAATGCCTTCCGCCAGCTGCATGGCCGCTTCCATCTTGAATCCGATGGCACTGCCGGCAAACTTGCCTTTCATCGGTCGCTCGCGAATCACCACTTTATCGACCTTGTAGTCGCTGACCAGCTTGGCGAACTCCGCCTGAAACGCCTTAAGCGGCTTGACCGCGGTGCCGTCATTCAGAGTCAGCTTCCGGGCGCGGCACTCGGCCACATTAAACAGACCCCGATCCAAGCCAAGGATGCAGACAATGGCTTCGTTACTTTTCAATTCAACCGCACAAATTTTCATTTTTTCACCTAATTCAGGTCTGCCTGGTGGCCAGATCGCCGGCTAGTATAGTGGAATCCGGCTGCGGGCGGGAGGGACGAAGGCGGTTTTGCTGCTCTTTTGCCTGAGAATTGTCCAACGGGCCGGGTCTGGCAAATAGGTAGCCCTGCATACGGATGACGCCCCGGGCCAGCAGGTACTGGCGCTGCGCCTCGGTTTCCACCCCTTCGGCAATGAGGGTGATATTGAGCCGGTGCGCCAGTTGCAGAATCGAGTCCAGCACCGGCTGCGTGTCGCTCTGATGGTGGACCATCTGCACAAAGCTCTTGTCCACCTTAAGGAAATCCGGCTGGAATACCTTCAGACTGGCCAGACCGTTATGGCCGGTACCAAAGTCGTCAATGGCCACTTTAAAGCCCCGCTGACGAATGTCGTACAGGGTTTTCTGAAAATGGGCGGACTGAAAGTCCAGCACTTCGCGCTCGGTGATCTCCACCACCATCTGCCAGGGCTCGATACCAATCTGCCGGCTCAGGTGCTCCAGAAAATCCCCAAGGTCGCGGTTTTCAGTCAGCAGTTGCTGACCGGCAAGGTTGATGCTCAGGTAGCCGTGCTGATCGGGCAGGTACTGGCATTGCGGCGCCAATTCGTACAGCAGCCTGTCCAGCTGGTGGTGGAACTCCAGCAGCGGAATGAACTCATCGGGGGGGATGGCGCCCAGTTGCGGGTGTTGCCAGCGGGCCAGCAGTTCGTGGCCCAGCACCCGCTTGTCGCGGCCATCAACGATGGGCTGAAATACCGGGTAGATTTCCCGGTTGCTGAAGGTATCCAGCAGATCTTCCGGGTGCAGGCCACGGTAGCTGCGCCAGTACAGCAGCAGCAGGGTGATGGCCAGGGCGACAAACAACGACACCGGTACGCCGATGGCCAGATTCTGCTTCATCGCCATCAGCAGGTGTTTGGGGTGGACGTAGAGGTTGATCTCCAGATCCCCTCGGCCCTTGTGGTACTGCTGCGACCACCCGGTGCGGATGCTGCTGCCCAGGGTGATGATGGTTTCCTGTTTGTAGTTCAGGGTGATCAGTGAGTAGCTTAGAAACTGTTCCTCTGGAAACAACAGCTTCATCAGCCGCCGGCTCTTGCTGATGCCGAACAGGTAGCGGTTACCTTCGAGTCTGATGGCCATCAACTGATAGGATTGCAGGTGATGACTGTTGTTCTTCATCCAGATGGGCCCGGCTCCCGTTGCGACCACATCAAAGGCGGTGGAGGGGGCGATGATCAGATCCTGATCACGACAAAATCCCTGTTCGTCGCTCATGGTGGCCAGGTAGTCAAAGTAGTGGGAGTGTTTGGCGGCCCGTTTTAATTCCCGCTCAGAGGTGGCGTTGCAGATTCCCCAGGGCACCGATTGGGCCAATTGGCTGAGTTCGCTGTGGCTGTGATTGTAATAGGCTTCAAACAGGGACAGGCCCAAAGTCAGGCGGGAGTTAATGGTGTTGGAGTGGTTCAGCAGGCTCAGGGCAATGCTGAAAATCAGGCCCATGGCCAGAGTGATCGAGAAGTAGCGCCATCCCAATCGAATCAAGCGTCCAAGTTGCCACCTCAGTTTGTTCATCTCAGGTTCAGCGTCCTTTGGGAACCCCAACTGTGAGGCTCAACTTAACATATTTAATAATGAAAAAAATGCACTCACGCACAGGTTGTGAAAAAAATGTAATCGCCAATTCGAATGTCCATATGATTGAATTGACAGTCTTTCCTCCTCTTCTTTCTGCGCCGGTAACCCGGCCTGCCTATGCCCGCCGCGGCGGCGTTGCATCCCGGGAGGGGGCCGGCCGGTGCCGGCTTCCGACGGCCAGCGGTTGCAGCAACTGGCCGCCCGGATGGCTGTGATCCTGGCCACAGAACCTCATTTCTGCAATCAGGCTCACGAATTTGATTCGGCCTCAGATCTCATATTAATCAAATGTTAAAAAAATAACCTTTCTGTTTTTGGCCAGAAATTCGACCTGTCCCCTATCTCTTAAGGAATACCCCCTAAGGGGTATGGTTACTGCGGGGTCAAAAAAACACCATCACTATTAACTTGTTGGAACCGAGTTGGTGAACACCTTGACAGAATCTATTCACATAAGCGGCCTGGTGGTCCACTGCCATAAAGAGGCACAGCCCGAGGTCGTACCGGCCCTGGCGCAGATCTCTGGCTGTGAACTGCACTCTCAGACAGAGGACGGCAAGCTCGTCGTCACTCTGGAAAGTGACAGCCAGCAAAGCACCAATGCAGCAATTGAAGCGATAGGCGCCATAGCCGGAGTGATTAACACCGGTCTGGCCTATCACCGTGTAGAACAACTCTAATAATTATCAAGAGGATGATATGAGCTTGAACAGACGCGAGTTTATTAAAGCCAATGCGGCGGTGGCAGCCGCGACCGCTGCCGGCGCCATCTTGCCGGTCACCACGGTGAATGCGGCCGAAGGTAAGGATGACCTGGAGTGGGGCAAGGCACCGTGCCGCTTCTGCGGTGTGGGCTGCTCCATTATGGTAGGTACCCGCGACAACAAGGTCATGGCGACCCGGGGTAACCCGGACAGCCCGGTGAACAAGGGCATGGCCTGTGCCAAAGGCTACTACCTGTCCAAGATCATGTACGGCAAGGATCGCCTGACTACGCCGCTGCTGCGGATGAAAAATGGCCAGTACGCCAAAGACGGTGAACTGACTCCGGTAAGCTGGGATCGCGCCTATGAAACCATGGCCGACAAATGGAAAGCGGCCCTGAAGAAGAAGGGCCCCAGCTCCGTTGGCATGTTCGGCTCCGGTCAATGGACCGTGTGGGAGGGCTATGCCGCCGTTAAGATGATGAAGGCGGGTTTCCGCTCCAACAACATCGATCCCAACGCCCGTCACTGTATGGCGTCGGCGGTGGTCGGTTTCCTGCGGGCCTTCGGCATCGATGAGCCCATGGGGTGTTACGATGACATTGAGCATGCCGATGATTTCGTGCTGTGGGGCTCCAATGCCGCCGAAGCGCACCCGGTACTGTGGAACCGCGTCACCGAGCGTCGCCTGGGCCACCCCGGCGCGCAGATTCATGCCATCTCCACCTACAAGAACCGCTGTTTCGACATCGCCGATACCGGTCTGATTTTCAAGCCGCAGACCGACTTGATTCTGCTGAACTACATCGCCAACTACATCATCGAAAACGATGCGGTAAACAAAGAGTTTGTGAACAAGCACACCAAGTTTGCCATGGCGACCACCGACATCGGTTACGGTCTGCGCCCGGATCATCCTCGTGAAAAGGCGGCCAAGAACCAGAAGTCGGCCAAGAAGATGACGCCGATGAGCTTTGAGGAGTACGCCAAGTTCCTCAGCACCTACACCCTGGAGTACACCGTTGAAAAGACCGGTGTCGACGCCGATGCGCTGGTGAAGATTGCCAAAGCCTACGCCGATCCAAAGCGTAAGGTAATGAGCATGTGGTGCATGGGTGCCAACCAGCACGTGCGCGGCGTGTGGGTCAACAACTCCATCTACAACATCCACCTGCTGACCGGCAAGATCTCCGAGCCTGGCAACAGCCCGTTCTCGCTCACCGGTCAGCCCTCTGCCTGTGGTACCGCCCGTGAAGTGGGCACCTTCGCCCACCGTCTGCCAGCCGACATGGTGGTGATGAAGAAGCCCCACCGTGACATTACCGAGAAACGCTGGCAGCTGCCGGAAGGCACCATTCCGCCTAAGCCCGGTTACCACGCCGTGTTGCAGAGCCGAATGCTCAAAGACGGCAAGCTGAACTGCTACTGGACCCAGGTGACCAACAACCTGCAGGCCGGCCCCAACATCAATGAAGAGACGTTGCCAGGGTTCCTGAATCCGGAAAACTTCATTGTGGTGTCCGACTCCTACATGACCGTGACCGCCTCCATGGCCGATCTGGTGCTGCCTACTGCCATGTGGGTCGAGAAAGAGGGCGCCTACGGTAACGCCGAGCGTCGCGGCCAGTACTGGCACCAGCTGGTTAAGCCGGTAGCCGGAGCCCGCTCCGACGTACTGCAGGTGGTGGAGTTCTCCAAGTACTTCAAGATGGAAGAGGTATGGCCGGAAGAGCTGCTGGCTGCCAAGCCGGAGTATCGCGGCAAGACCATGTTCGACGTGCTGTTCGGTAACGGCGTGGTGGACAAGTTCCCGGTCTCCGATTGCAAAGGCAAGTACAACGACGAGTCCAAGTCGCTGGGCTTCTACCTGCAGAAAGGCCTGTTTGAAGAGTACGCCGACTTCACCCGCGGTCACCAACATGACCTGGGCGCCTTCGATGACTACTTCGGCGAAGGCCTGCGCTGGCCGGTGATCGATGGCAAAGAGACCCTGTGGCGCTTCAAAGAGGGTCTGGACCCTTACGTTAAGCCAGGCAGTGGCTTCGAGTTCTACGGTAAGCCAGACGGTAAGGCGATGATCATTGCCAACCCCTATGAGGGACCGGCGGAAGATCTGAGTGCCGATTACGATCTGTGGTTGTGTACCGGTCGGGTACTGGAGCATTGGCATACCGGCACCATGACCGGCCGTGTGGATGAGCTCAATGCCGCTTACCCCAACGCCAAGGTGTACATGAGCAACGAAGACGCCGCCAAGCGAGGCCTCAAGCGTGGTGATGAAGTGGTGGTGTCCAGCCCTCGTGGTTCCCTGCGCACCCGCATCGAAACCAAGGGCCGCTACGACATGCCTGAAGGGGTGGTGTTCATGCCGTTCTGCGACGCCAAGCAGCTGGTCAACAAACTGCTGCTGGATGCCACGGATCCGATGTCGAAAGAGACCGACTTCAAGAAGTGTCCGGTTCAGATCGTCAAGGCTTAATCGAATAGGGAAGGGGCCGCTCGGCGGCCCCTATGGAGAGACCAATGAAAGCAAAAATCATAATGGTAGCAGCGGCCTTCATCGTGGCTGGCTGTCAGATGAACGCCGTCGATGCCCCTCAGAATGAGGCTAAATCCCGTCGCGGTGACGCCGAGGTTAACACTCAGGTTGCGGCGGCCGAGATCGCCAACTACCCGAAAAAGGCCGTGGTGGCTGATGTGTTTGCCGGCCAGCCGCCGCTGATCCCTCACAAGGCGACTTACCCCATCAACCTCAAGCGTAATGGCTGCATGAGCTGCCACAAGCCGAAGAGGAACACGCTGCCGGTGAGCCACACCATCGATGGCCAGGTGAAAGGCAAGTTGTATCAATGCCGCGTCTGCCACCTGCCACAAGCCGATAACGTCGCCGCACGCTAATTACACCCCACAAGAGGGGCAGCGAAGACTGCCCCCTGGGAATGTCACAACAGGAGATGAAAATGAAACTACGCTACCTGGCAACTCTGCCTATGCTGGCTCTGTCCACCGCCGCCATTGCCGCTGAGCCGGCGTCCATCGCCGACGCGGTTGCCCAGAGCACGGTCAAGCTGGATGCCCGCCTGCGTTACGAAAACGTCAGCCAGGACAACGCGCTCAAAGACGCCGATGCCCTGACCCTGCGTACCCGACTGACCATGGAAACCGCCGCTTACCAAGGCTTCTCCGCCCTGGTCGAGTTTGAGGACTCTCGTGATGCTTTCGGCATCAATGACTACAACGACAAGATTGGCAACAAGCCCGACTACTCCGTCATCGCCGATCCAAACACCACCGAGCTGGACCAGGCGTTCCTGCGCTATCAGCGTGGCATGTTCAAGGGCACCCTGGGCCGTCAGGTGGTCACCCTGGATAACCACCGTTTCGTTGGTCACGTTGGCTGGCGTCAGGACCGCCAGACCTTTGATGGCGTCAACCTGCTGTTGACTCCGGCCAAAGACCTGACCATGAACTACGTCTACATCAATCAGCGCAACCGCATCTTCGCCGAAGAGAAAGACGTGGATTCCGAGGACCACCTGGTCAACATCGGCTACAACACCGCCTTCGGTAAGCTGAGTGCCTACGCCTACCTGCTGGAAGAGGACAACAACACCGACAACGGCCTGGACACCTACGGCGTGCGTTTTGCCGGTGGCACCAAGCTGGGTGATCTGCCGGTCAAGTATCAACTGGAGTACGCCACCCAGGAAGATGACGCATCCGGTTACGAAGCCGACTACTACCTGATCGAAGGCGCCGCGACCTTTGCCGGCCTTACCGCCAAGCTGGGTTACGAAGTTCTGGGTTCCGACAGCGGTGAGTATGGTTTCAGCACGCCACTGGCGACGCTGCACAAGTTTAACGGTTGGTCGGATCAGTTCCTGACCACTCCGAAAGAGGGTCTGGTGGATCTGTACGGCGGCGTGTCCGGTAAGGCGCTGGGTGGCAAGTTCGCGGTTATCTACCACGACTTTACCGCCGACGAAGGCACCTCTGCCGATGACTTCGGTAGTGAAATCGATGTGAGTTACACTACCAAAGTGGCTAAACACTACACCCTGGGTGTGAAGTACGCTATGTACGATGCCGGTGACATCAAAGTCGATACCGACAAGCTGTGGCTGTGGGCCAGCGCCAGCTTCTAACTCCTGGCTGGCGGCCACAACGGTTGCCAGATTCGGATTCAACATCCTGCAACACCCTGTAAAGACAAAGCACCGCTTCGGCGGTGCTTTTTTGTGGCTGTTTTGTCCGGGGGGGCTGGCCAAACCTTGCGTTTGCCTCTCTGTGCGCGTCCTATTACCGCTCTTCTTTTCGGTGCTCCCCTGTGCTGTACCCCGGTATTGGGGGGAGGGAATCAAGCCGGGGGATAACGGCTTTTCCGACGTGACAATGAGACGGTTAAACTCGGGCTGAGCTCGCCTTCACCCTCTTATCCTGGAAGGCGATCGAGTCGTTGCGCGGGTCGGCGGTGGGGCTTACCGAAGAGGTAGCCCTGCATGTGGACTACATCACGGCTTAACAAGTACTGGCGCTGTTCTTCCGTCTCCACCCCTTCGGCGATGACCGTAATACCCAACTGTTGCGCCAGGCGGAAGATGGAGTCCAATACCGGCTGGGTCTCGTCGCGGTGGCGTATCATCTGTATGAAACCTTTATCCACCTTGAGAAAGTCGGGCTGAAATTGGCGTAAGCCGGTGAGGCCATTGTGGCCAGTGCCAAAGTCATCAATCGCCACTTTAAAACCACATTGGCGGATATCATTGAGGTTGCTTTGAAACCCTGGTGACTGAAAATCCAGTTCATCCCGCTCGGTGATTTCAATGATCACCCTGTGTGTGTCTAGACCTAACTGGAGACAAAGCTCTCGCAGGAATTCACCTAAGTTGCGGTTGTTATCGGTGAGTTGTTCGCCTGAGAGGTTGATGCTCAAGTACTGGTGCTGCTGTGGTCGGTTCTGGCACTGTGACACCAGCTCCAGTAGCAGCCGGTCCAGCTGTCCGTGGTGTGCCAGTATCGGGATGAAATGATCCGGTGGAATCGCCCCCCATTTCGGGTGTTGCCAACGGGCCAAGAGTTCATGGCCCAGAACCTGTTTGCTGTGTCCATCGACGATGGGCTGGAATACCGGGTAAAACTCTTTGTTTCTCAGGGTACGCAATAACTCTTTTAGGTGTTGGCCACGAAAGCTGCGGAAACGCACGATAATCGGAGTGACGGCCAAGGCGGTGAACAGTGAGGCAGGCAACAAATAGTTCACCGTCTGTAGAAGAGTGTCGAGCAGGTGAGATTCAGGAATCTCAAGCTCGATTCTGAGATCATTTTTAGCAAGGTCAAAATAGTGGGTTGGTGAATCAGAGAGCGTCTCCCCCATGGCCCCTATGATATCGCCTTGGTGCGTAAGGGTGACGGACGAGCCTTCAGGAAAGTTAGCTTCAGGAAACATTAACGCTAAGAGTTTACGGCACTTGCTGAGACCAAAGAGGTAGCGCGAGTCATCGAGTTGTGTCGCAATTAACAGGTAGGGCTGTTGATCATACTCGATCGTGGCGATCCTGGTAGGGCCTTCATTGGGAACAATTACAGTGGTCAATTCGGAGTGAGACATATCCATATCCCCACTGTGGCATACCTCACCGTTTTGATTGAGGGTGAGCAAGTGATCGATATAGTGGGATTGTTCTGAAATCTGTTTTAGTTCGAACCTTGAGGCGCTGTCACATTTGTCCCAAGGCAGCGAAGTTGAAAGCGCAGTCAGCTCTTCTATGCTGAAGTTTGAATAGGATGAGAATAGCTGCAATACCTGAGTCAGTTTATCATTGAAATGATGGTTGTAATTTATTGTTCGGATCGTGACTCCGAATAATATTATAGATAATAGTAGTAGGAGGAAGTATTTCCATCCTAGCTGAATGTTACGCTTTATTTGCCACATCTGAATATCACTCTACTTATTATCTATATCTTTCTGTGCAGTCTGGCTGCCGGTGTTGCCTTGGGGAGCATGGCGGCCACTTTAGGTTGTAGGAAAAAAGAAGCCGATTCTGCCCTGTCACGGGTTGATATTAACACTCGCGGCGCTTTTCGTTGTGCTGGCATTGCAACTTTGTGATCGGTGCATTTTTGAACGATGTTTGTTGATGGCCAGCCTGTTTTGGAAGCTTTTCCATAACACATGTGGCATCACAGATGCCTTAGTTGGTTGTTTTTCATCATTGTTTTGCTTGCAATGCGTTGTTATTGTGCGGCGGCGCTGCACCCCGCTGTTAGCGGAGCAGTGCGAAAAAAGGTCAATACATTGATTCGGTATATTGATTCACAGCAGTCATTGACGCGGTAGTTTTTTCGGAATACCTCAATTTGTAAATTTTTTGTGGGCGGGCTGGTTATTGTTTCCAGTCCGTCAGTATGGGCGTTGATTATCGGTTTGTATGCTGAGTTATTATAGGGTGCTTTAGGTTTGAACAAGTTTAGATTGCAGATACTAGGACCGTTGACTACGATAGTTGCCTTGATTATTTTAGTGCTGACTTTTACGGCTTATACCTCTTTCACAGACGAGAGTGTGACGTTAAACAAGCGAATTCTCAAAGAAAGAAATGCTACAATTAGTGAAAGCTTATCTGAAAAGTTCCAAGCTTTTCAGCGAGATCTGTCTTCAATAGATATTGAGCGGCAAGATATTGAAGGCGATGCTCTGAGTAAGGGTTCTGTGATTCAGCTTAGCATGTTGGAGAGGGCTCAACATAACATTAGTGATGGGGTTTATTTGTTTACGGATGCTGGGGAAATATATGACTCCAAAGGTGACAAAATGAACTTTAATGTTAGGCAGCTGAATAGGGAATACTACAATGCCATTTTTAGGGATAACGTTAACTTTTTTGTTTCAACGCCTTTTAAATCGGCAGTGACAGGTAAAAGTGTTCTGGGAATGGCGTTTAAGATAAGTAATTCAACGGCGGTTCTCTCAAATGTCTACCTGGATTCTGTGCTGGAGGGGTATTCAGATAGAAAGGATATGTATATCTATACTTCCGACGGAACATTACTCGTTACCCCCTATGCCGGCCAGATTGGAAAAAATATTTTTGAGGAGCGGCCGAAGTACAAGAGCTTCAATGAAGCGAACCGGGAGCTTGGCTATGTGGCTATGGTAGACGGTGAAGCGGTGCCGGCGACGGCATTTTGGGGTAGCCTGGATGTTGTCAATTGGGCTTACGTCATGTTTATCCGTGATGAAGAGGTGGAGGAAGGGGCCCAAAATCAGCTTAAAAACTCTTTATTGATTGGCTTAGTCAGTTTGGCGCTATCCTTGGCTTTGGTGCATACATTCATTGATAAACTGGTATTAAAGCCGGTGGGTGGAGCACCACAAGATATCGAATTGGCAGTAAGAAGGCTTTCTGAAGGGGATCTGACCCAGAGGTTCGTGACTAACGGAAGTGAAACCGGGATTTATCTGTCACTGGTTAATCTTTCTGAGCAACTGGGTAGGTTGATAAAAAACTCCTACACATTATCAGAGGATGTATCGAATGCCTGTAATGAATTAAGGGAAGCCATGGCTGCCTCTGGTGATAACGCCAAAGAGGAGTTGAAGCAGGTTGAACAAGTGTCCACGGCAATTAATGAGTTGGCGGCGACCTCTCAGGATATGAGCAGCAATGCGACCTTGGCCCAGGATGCCACCAACAAGGCCGAGGAAAACTCAGAGACCGGCCGGTTAACACTCGAACAGAATATTGTTCTGACGGGCAAGATTAATAGCTCAATTATCGAGGCGGAAAAGGTGGTTAATGAATTGACCATCTACGCAAACGAAATTGGCACTGTGACGGATGTCATTGATAACATATCAGATCAGACCAACCTGTTGGCATTGAATGCGGCAATTGAAGCCGCAAGGGCCGGAGAGCATGGCCGCGGGTTTGCCGTGGTTGCCGATGAGGTAAGAAGCCTGGCCTCTAAAACTCAACAGTCTACGGTGAGTATCAAGGATTTGATTGAAAAGCTTCAAACTCATTCGAAGGTCGCCACTGAGAATATGAGTGAGAATGTGGCTCTGATTCAGGAGAGTGTGCTGACAACCGAGCAGGTGAAGAACTCTTTTGAAGAGATCTCCTCCTCCGTGAAATCCATTCTTGAAATTAACTCTATGTTGGCGACGTCTGCCCAGGAACAATACTGCGTTACCGAGGATGTCTCGAAAAATACCACGCAGACTTTTGATTTGGTAAATCAAAACGTCGCAGCGGTTAATCAGGTTGTGGCATCAGCGGAAAGATTATCCAGACTGTCCAGCAACCAGAAGGCGGAACTGGAGTTTTTTAAGATTTAGCCGGCGGGGGCGGTCTTCTAATGGCTATTCAGGCTGTCGCCGTACCGTTGAGGCTAGCAACGGCGAGGTTTACCAAACAGATAACCTTGCTGGCAGGTGACGTTCCGAGACAGTAAAAACGCTCTTTGCTGCTCGGTTTCCACTCCTTCGGCGATGATGCCGATGCCCATGGTGTTGGCAAGCTGAATGATGGAGTCCAGTACCGGCCCCTGGATGGCGTCGCTGTGGATGGTGTGAACGTAGCTTTTGTCGATCTTGATGTAGTCCGGGGCAAACAGCTTCAGGCAGGCGATGCCGTTGTGGCCGGTGCCAAAATCGTCGAAGGCCAGTTTGACTCCCGCCTGTTTGAGCTCCGTCAGGGTGGTCAGCAGGCCGGGGTTGTCGTAATCCAGCGCTTCCCGCTCGGTGATCTCGATCATCAATTGCTGCGGAGTGATCCCCAGCCTGGTGGCCAGTCCGAGAATGAAACTGACCGGGTCCCTGAGACTGTGGGTCAGCTGGTTGGCCGACAGGTTGATGCTCAGGTAGCGATCGTCGGGAATCTGTCGCTGCACCTGGCTGGCCAACTCCTGCAGTAACTGATCCAGGCGTCCGAAGCGTTCCATCATCGGAATGAAGGTATCCGGGGTAATGGGCCCCATGGTGGGGTGTTGCCATCGGGCCATCAGTTCATAGCCCAGGGGCTGGTTGCTGCTGGCGTCGACAATGGGCTGCAGCACCGGAAAGATCTCATTACGGCGATAGGCGATGTCCAGGTCGTCCAGAAATACCCCTTTGTGGCTGCGGCGGTACACCAGCATCGCCGGCATGCTCATGCCCAGCAGCAGCATCAGGGGAACCCCGTAGATGAACCACTCCATCCAGAGGGAGTGCAGGGGCTGGGGCACATAGTTGATGTCGGCCCGCACATTGCCGATGCTCAACTGGCGGCGCAGGCTCAGCAGCGGCCGACCATTGATGCTGTTTTCCCGGTACAGCAACCGGTTGTCCACGTACAGCGACAGCTGCGCCTGAAGCCGTTGGTAGTGGTAGGAGAACAGCCGCTCAAGCAGATGGACGGTTTTGGCCACCCCTATCAGGTAGGTACCCGGCGCCACCTGGGCGATAAACACCTGGTGAGGCACCAGGGCGCGGTCGTCACTGCCAATCCATATCGGACCGGTCTGGCTGTCGATGAGCTCGCCGATGAACAGCGGTGACAACGGGTTGTTGGCGGCGCGGCAATAGCCGACTTCGTTGCTCAGATACGCCAGGTAGTCGAACGCATTGGAGCGGACAGCGGCCTGGGTCAGGCGGTATTGGGCGTCTTTATCGCAGCGGTGAGGAGCAATCTCGCGGCCCAGGCTGTGGAGCTCGCCAGCGGCGCGGCGGTAGTAATCCTGAGTGGACAGCACGATGTTCTCCAGCCGGCTGTCCAGCCCGTTGGAGATCGATTGCCAACATGCCAGGCTGATGCCGAGCAGGCTTAAGATCTGTATCAAAATAAACCATTGCCATCCGTGGCGAATGTAGCGTCCCAGCTGCCATAGTCGTTGAATCATTGTTGTTACTGGCGCGCACTGCTGGAAAGAACCCGAAATGTGTCGAAAAGGTAACAAAGTTGAGACCGAAAGAGAATTGTTCGAACTGGATTTATTGCCGCGTCGGCTGGCTGGAAACGAGGGTGGGCGGTAACTGCTGACTTATCGGATTGGTTTTATTGAAAAACCCGAAAGCCATGGCGGCTTTCGGGGTGTCTGCATCAATAGGCGTCGTTATGGACATTGGCCACGGCACGACCGGAAGGGTCTGCCAGTCCCTGCAGGCTCTCGTCCCAGGCCAGGGCCTCTGGAGTCGAGCAGGCAACCGACTTACCTCCGGGCACGCAGTTGGCACAGGCGTCCCCGGGAAAGTGCTGCTCGAACAGGGTGCGGTAGAAATAGCCCTCTTTGGTGTCCGGGGTATTGATGGGAAAGCGGTAGTGGGCGTTGTCCAGCTCCTGATCGCTGACCTGCTCGGCGGCGTACGCTTTGAGGGTGTCGATCCAGGAGTAACCGACGCCGTCACTGAATTGCTCCTTCTGACGCCAGGCCACCGATTCCGGCAGGTAGTGGGCAAACGCCTCCCTGAGTACCTGCTTTTCGATGCGGCCATCGGTAATGGTTTTGATCGCCGGGTTCATTCGCATGGCCACGTCGACAAACTCCTTGTCGAGGAAAGGTACCCGGGCCTCGATGCCCCAGGCGGCCATGGCCTTGTTGGCCCGCAGACAGTCAAACTGGTGCAGCTTACCTACCTTGCGCACCAGCTCTTCGTGGAAGGCTTGGGCGTTCGGGGCCTTGTGGAAATAGAGATAGCCGCCAAACAGCTCGTCTGCCCCCTCGCCGGACAGCACCATCTTGATGCCCATGGCTTTGATTTTCCTGGCCATCAGGTACATGGGGGTGGAAGCGCGGATGGTGGTGACGTCGTAGGTTTCCAGGTGGTAGATGACGTCGGTCAGGGCATCGATGCCGTCCTGAATGGTAAAGGTGACTTGGTGATGGACGGTGCCAATGTGAGCCGCCACTTCGGCGGCGGCTTTGAGATCCGGAGAGCCCTCCAGGCCAACGGCGAAGGAGTGCAGCTGCGGCCACCAGGCGGGGCTGGATTCATCCTCCTCGATGCGACGGGCGGCGTACTTTTTCGCCAGCGCCGAGGTGATGGAGGAGTCGAGTCCACCGGACAGCAGCACCCCGTAGGGCACATCCGACATCAGCTGGCGCTTGACCGAGTCCTCCAGCCCCTGGCGCAGGGCGGTGACGTCGGCGGGGTTGTCGGCGACTTCGGCAAAGGCGGTCCAGTCACGCTGGTAGTATTCGCGGGGGCCCGCCAGCCAGCTGGCCAGGTAGCGACCGGGAAGAAACTCATCAATCTTCCGGCACTGGGGCACCAGGGCTTTCATCTCCGAGGCCACATAGAAGTTGCCAGAGGTGTCGAAGCCGGTGTACAGCGGAATGATGCCGATGTGATCGCGGCCAATCAGGTAGCGTTGCCGGACCTTATCCCACAACACAAAGGCGAAGATGCCATTGAGCCGATCCAGAAACTGCTCGCCGAATTTCTGGTACAGGGCCAGGATCACTTCGCAGTCGGAGCCGGTTTGAAACTCATACTCATCGGCCAGCTCCTGGCGCAGCTCGCGGTGGTTGTAAATCTCCCCATTGACCGCCAGTACCAGGTTACCGTCTTTGCTGTACAACGGCTGGGCGCCGTTATCGATGTCGACAATGGCCAGCCGCTCGTGAACCAGGATCGCCTGATCGTCGCAAAAGATGCCGGACCAGTCCGGGCCGCGATGGCGCATCTTCTTGGATTGGGTCAGAGCCAGGCTACGAAGTTCGTTGGCGGGGGACTTCAAATCCAGAATGCCGAAAATACTGCACATGGTGGGGGTCACTCCTTTTGCGGCGGGATTGGACACAGTCTGTTCACATTGCCAGCAATTGTGGAGTTTGCCAACCGTCAACGGCCATAGCATTCAAAGATGAATAGATAACCAAAAAAAACGCCCGCTTAAGCGGGCGCAGTCGAGGGTGACGCTGGCTTAGCCGATGGCGCGTTTGAGCTGTTCCATCAGGGTGGCGACCGGGGTGGACGCGTCCCAGGACAGGCTGCGGTAGCTGTCGCCGCGGAAACTGCGATCCACCTCGATCAGGGCGTGCATCTGTTGACCCTGGGGCACAAAGGAGATCTCCACCTCTTTCACTCCGAACAGGCTGAGGCCGGAAGGCACAAACTCCAGCTCCTGGTAGGCGCCACTGACGCTGCTGAACCCCTGGCCGTTGAGGTGGCCGCGCTCCACGTCCACTTTCTGCAGCCGGTAGCCACTCTGCTCCATGGCGTCCAGCAGGGTTTGCATCGCCGGAACGGGTTCCACCAACAGCATGTCTTTGTCGCTGGGGTCGATGGCCATGTCCACTTCCAGCCCGGTCTGCAGCCATACCCGGCTGCGGTTGCGACGGCCACCGATGCCGGTCAGCGGGGTTTCCGGATGCAGGGTGGCATGAAACGGCAGCTCATAGGTGGCGCCGGCCTCGATGGTCATGGTGTCGCTTAAAGACCAGCTCTCCAGTGGCATGTGCTGGTAAGTGGTGTGATCGTCCACTTCGGTCTTGACCTCGGTCATCAGCGTCAGAGTCAGCCCGGAGATCTGCTGGTCCACGTCGCCGCCCTGGATGACGATGGTGGCGGAGAAGGGCTGGCCAGGCATCAGTACGGCATCGTCCAGTTGAGTATCGACTTTGGCCGCGCCGATTCCAACGGAGGCCAGAAGTTTTTTAAACATAATGTGTCCTTATCTTGAGCCGTTTATCGACCGCAGGTGCCCAAAGTGCAGTGGTGCAGCCCTGGGCGGGTTGTGCAGATACCTTAGACTAACTGGCTGGCCGCAATGAGTAAAATTCACTTTCCGGTTTGAAGCCAGGCCATTGCTCGCTGTTGGCCAGGGCCGCCCCCGCCCGGTAGAACACCTCGATGTCCTCCAGGGCGCCGGACAGGTTCCAGTTGGCCCGGTAGATGTCGCAGCTGTTGTGGTAGCAGCCCTTCATCTCCTGTTTCATCTGTTGGCGGTAGGTTGCCAGCGCCTCGGTCTTGGGGGTGCTGCCGCCGCCAGCGAACACCGCCGGTACGCCGTGTTTCACGAACGAGAAGTGATCCGAGCGGAAAAAGCCGCCGGCGCCAGGGTGGGACTCGGGGGCCAGGGTACGCTGCTGAAGCCGGGCAGCCTCTCCCAGGTAGTCCTCCAGCTGCGACTGCCCCAGGCCGATGACGGTGAACTCCTTAACCGCACCGTAGACGTTGGTGGCGTCCAGGTTGAACACGCCGGCCGTTTTATCCAGGGCGGAGGTGGGGTTATCGACGTAGTAACGAGATCCCAGCAGGCCTTGCTCCTCACCGGTAACGGCGATGAACTGAACGCTGCGTTTGGGCGGCGTCGGCGCGGTGGCAAACTGGCGCGCAATCTCAAGGATACCGGCAACGCCGGTGGCATTATCCAGGGCGCCGTTGTAGATCTCGCCGTTCTGGGTGCCGATGTGATCCCAGTGGGCGGTGTAGCTGACGGTCTCCTGGGGCCGTTCGCTGCCGGGCAGCAGGGCGACCACATTGTGGCTGGTGGCATAGTCCACACTCTGTTGGTAGCGGGCGTTGGCCACGGCAGCCAGGCTCAGGTGTCCGGGGTGGTGATTGGCACGGGCGGTGAGGGTGGCCAGATCAACCCCTTCGGCGGCCAGCAGTTGTTGTGCTACCGACTTTTGAATCCACCCCTCCAGCCTGGGGTGGGGATCGCGGCTGCCAGCCAGATCCAGCTGTGGGCCGGTCCAGCTGTTGGCCACCACGCTCCAGGGGTAGGAGGCCGGCTCGGTGTCGTGAATGATCAGCGCGGCCTTTGCCCCCTGACGGCCGGCTTCGGCAAATTTGTAATCCCAGCGGCCGTAGTAGGTCATGGTGCTGCCCTTGAACCGGCCCGGGTCCCGGGTGGCGAAGCCCGGGTCGTTGACCAGAATCAGCACGGTCTTGCCGGTGACATCGATATCCTGATAATCGTTCCAGCCGTATTCCGGCGCATTGATGCCATAGCCGACAAACACCAGCTGACTGGCGTCTAGGCTCTGGGATGGCGCATCATGAAAACTGTTGAGCACCGCGTCCTGGGGAATCGACAGCGTCTGGCCGCCCAGGCTCAGCTCGGTATTGGTGCCAGCGGTGTAGGTCACCATGGGTACGGGCTGCAGGTAGGAGTTGCCATTGCCCGGCTTCAGGCCCATGGCCTTAAATTGGCTTTCCAGATACGCCAGGGTCAGGGTTTCCCCCTCGGTGGTGGGCAATCGGCCCTGGTAGCGGTCGGAAGACAACTCCTTAACGTCGGCACGGAAGCGGGTTTCATCGATGCCGTGTGGTGTTTGAGAAGTCGGGGAGCAGCCGGCACAAAGCAGGGCGGCCGCAAGCCAGGGAAGCAGTTTCATTAAGAGTCCTTGTGTATTGAGGCTGAATCTTCTGTTCAGTTTTTGTCGGGCGCTGAATGCGTCTACGTGCCTCATCATTGCTTGTTGGTTCGGCCCAGGCAAGCGGTAATTGTAAGCGGGTATTTGAGATACAAAAAAGGGTGGCATAGCCACCCTGTTGCGAGGTTTTACCGGTTACAACACGTCGATTTCCGCCACGCAGGGGAAGATGTGGTTGGGGCGGAACGGGTGCTTGTCGAGCTCTTCGATGTGAGTCACGCCGGACAGCACCAGAATGGTCTCCAGCCCTGCCTGTACGCCCGCCAGAATATCGGTGTTGAGGTTGTCGCCGATGATCACCGTGTCACCGGAGTGACAGCCGAGATGATCCAGGGCACTGCGGACCATCCAGGAGGAGGGCTTACCCACGTAGAACGGCCGTTTACCGGTAATCCGCTCTATAGGGGCGCACAGGGCCGAACAGGCTGGACTGTAGGCGGGGCCATGGGTATCCGGATTGGTGGCAATGAAACGGGCGCCGTTGGCAATGAAGCTGGCGGCGCGATGAATCATGTCCCAGTTAAAGGAGCGGGTCTCCCCGACCACCACGAAGTCCGGATTGATGTCGGTGATGGTGAAGCCGGCCTGGTACAGCTCATGGGTCAGCGCGCCCTCTCCGATAACGTAGGCTTTGTTGCCCTGTTGGTGACGCAAAAAGTGAGCCGTGGCCATGGCGGAGGTGAAAAACGCGCTCTCTGGCAGTGTGATGCCGGCGGAGTCTAGGCGATTGGCCAGATCCTTGGCGGTCTGAGCCGGGTTGTTGGTCAACAGCACCAGCGGATTGCCCTGTTCTTCCAGCCGCTTGATGAAGCGATCGGAGCCGGGGATCAACTGGTTGTTGTGCATCAGCACGCCATCGATGTCACAGATAACGCTTTTCGGGTGTGTCGCCATGGTGTGGGCTTACTCCTCGCTGGCGTACCCTTGCAGGGGTAACGCGGTTCCATCCAGACAGGCTTGGTTGTCGCTCATGGACAGCCGGCCTTCACAATACCATTTTACCACCAACGGATAGATACGGTGTTCCTGTGTGTGGACCCGTTCGGCCAGGGTGGACTCGGAGTCATCCTCGAACACCGGCACCTTGGCCTGCAGAATCACCGGTCCGCCATCGAGTTCCTCGGTGACGAAATGGACACTGCAGCCGTGTTCGCGGTCACCATTGTCCAGTGCCCGTTGGTGGGTGTTCAGACCTGGGTAGCGCGGCAGCAGTGACGGGTGGATGTTGACCATCTTGCCCTGAAACTGCTGCACGAAACCCGGGCTGAGAATGCGCATGTATCCCGCCAGAACCACCAGGTCTGCCTGCATCTGCTCCACTTCCGCGGCCAGGCGCCGGTCGTAATCGGCGCGGGCTTCACCGGACTCGGGGACGACGGCCACCGCTTCGATGCCGGCGTTGCGGGCGCGGGTCAGGCCAAAGGCGTCGGCTTTATTGCTGAGTACACCCACCACCTGGCCGGGAAAAGGGCCGGCGGCACAAGCATCGATGATCGCCTGCAGGTTACTGCCGCTGCCGGAGATCACCACTACAATTCGTTGCGTCATGACCGGGCCTTACTCGATGATCACTTGAGGCTCGTCGCCGTGACGGGCGGCGATGGAACCGATGACCCAGGCGGTTTCGCCTTGCTGCTTCAGCAGGGCCACGGCGGCGTCGGCCTGGTCTGCCGGCAGGGCAATCACCAGCCCCACACCACAGTTGAAGGTGCGGTACATTTCGTGCTGTTCGATGTTACCCACCTGCTGCAGCCAGTTGAACACCGAAGGCCACTGCCAGCTGTTGCCGTCGATCACCGCCTTGGCGTCGTCGGGCAGCACGCGGGGGATGTTTTCCCAGAAGCCACCGCCGGTGATGTGAGAGATGGCATGAACCGGGTGGGATTCCAGCAGTTTCAGGGTGGATTTAACGTAGATGCGGGTGGGAGCCAGCAGGGCATCGATCAGCGGGGCGCCGTCCAGGGTTTCACCGCGGGGATCGTCAATGCGTTCCAACACTTTTCGAATCAGCGAGTAGCCATTGGAGTGAGGGCCGCTGGAGCCCAGGGCGATCAGCGCGTCGCCTGGTGCGACCTTGCTGCCGTCGATGACATCGGCTTCCTCGACCACGCCGACACAGAACCCGGCCAGATCGTAGTCTTCGCCGTCGTACATGCCCGGCATCTCTGCGGTTTCACCACCAATCAGGGCGCAACCGGCCAGTTCACAGCCGTCGGCAATGCCACTGACAACCTGAGTGGCGGTATCCACCGACAGCTTACCGGTGGCGTAATAGTCGAGGAAGAACAGCGGCTCGGCGCCCTGAACGATCAGGTCATTGACGCACATGGCCACCAGATCGATACCCACGGTGCCGTGTCCCTGATAGTCCATGGCCAGGCGCAGCTTGGTGCCAACGCCGTCGGTGCCGGAGACCAGCAGGGGTTTCTTGTATTTTTCCGGCAGGCTGCACAGGGCGCCGAAGCCGCCCAGGCCACCACGGACTTCCGGGCGATGGGTGCGTTTTACTGCGGATTTGATGTTATCAACCAGGGCGTTACCGGCGTCAATATCAACACCAGCATCTTTATAACTCAGGGAATCGGGGTTATTCACAGAGGCCTCATTGTTTTTTTGTAGGTTTTTTATAGCTATCGCCGTTGTCGACGTTTGATGTTCTGGCGCGCATTTTACCAGCTGCCGCCTTTGTGCCCAAGTTTTTATGACGCCTGTCACGCCGGTGGCCGCGGACAAAAAAAAACGCAGCGCTTTGCAGTGTTTATGTGGCCGAGGTCACGGATTCGCGGCACGCGCCAGGATGGGGCTTTCCAGCCTGGTTTTTTGCCGCTATGATTCCGCTGTTTACCTGTCGATCACTGTCCGGAGAAAAGAATGAAAGTCACTGAGGTCAAGCACCCGCTGATTCAACATAAATTGGGTTTGATGCGCGCTGCTGATGTAAGCACCAAGCGTTTCCGCGAGCTGGCGAAAGAGGTTGCCGCTCTGCTGACCTACGAAGCGACTTCCGGGTTTGAGATGGAAACCGTCGAAATTGACGGTTGGAATGGCCCAATCAGCATTAACCAGATTAAGGGCAAGAAAGTGACCGTGGTGCCAATCCTGCGTGCCGGTCTGGGGATGATGGATGGTGTGCTGGAGCACATCCCGGCGGCCAAGGTGTCTGTGGTAGGCATCTACCGTGATGAAGAGACGCTGGAGCCGGTTCCTTACTTCGAGAAGCTGGTGTCCAACATCGAGGAGCGTATCGCTCTGGTGGTTGATCCTATGCTGGCGACCGGTGGCTCCATGAATGCCACCCTGGATCTGCTGAAAAAGCGTGGCTGTAAGCAGATTAAAGTGCTGGTGCTGGTGGCGGCCCCTGAAGGTCTGAAGGCAGTAGAAGAGGCACACCCTGAGATTGAGCTGTACACCGCGTCTGTGGACGACTGCCTCAATGAAAAGGGCTACATTCTCCCGGGACTGGGAGACGCCGGAGACAAGATCTTCGGAACCAAGTAATTCCAATGACGGCGCCGCAGGCGCCGTTTTTTTAGACCTAAAACAACATCGATTTTGGACCACCGCTCGGCGGCAGTACCAAAACGTACCCTAACAACCCGACGTTACATTGGCCCATCTTTGCCATAGATGGGGCGATGAAGTGCGGGTAATAACATGATAATAATGAGGTTTGTATGCAGCAGCAGGCTGTTTCTACGGGAGTGACCCCGGTACCGGCGACCTGGCGACAGGTGGTGGCGGGTACCCAGATGCTATTTGTGGCGTTCGGCGCCCTGGTATTGGTGCCATTGCTAACCGGGCTGGACGTCAACGTTGCCCTGTTTACCGCGGGCATTGGTACCCTGCTGTTTCAGCTGGTGACCAAGCGCCAGGTGCCGGTATTCCTGGCGTCGTCGTTTGCCTTTATTGCCCCCATCTCTTATGGCGTCAGCCAGTGGGGCGTCTCGGCCACCATGGGCGGCCTGATGGCGGCCGGTCTGGTGTACGTGCTGTTGTCCCAGGTGGCGCGAGTCGGCGGCATGAAGGCGATTCAACGGTTGCTGCCGCCGGTGGTGGTGGGACCGGTGATCATGGTGATCGGTCTGACCCTGGCTCCGGTGGCGGTCAACATGGCCCTGGGTAAGCAGGGGGATGTGCAAGCCTACGACACCAGCCTGGCGTTGATGATTGCCCTGCCGACCCTGTTTACCGCCTTGATTGTGGCGGTCATGGGCAAGGGAATGTTGCGACTGTTGCCGATCATGTCGGCAGTAGTGGTGGGCTACACCCTGTCCTATTTTGCCGGCATTCTGGATTTCAGTGCCGTGGCGGCGGCCCCTTGGTTTGCCCTGCCCAGCTTTACCGCCCCCAGTTTCCATTGGGAAGCGATCCTGTTTCTGATTCCGGTGGCGGTGGCTCCGGCGGTGGAGCACATCGGTGACATGCTGGCCATCAGCAACGTGACCGGCAAGAATTACGTCAAGAAGCCCGGCCTGCATCGCACCCTGTTGGGGGACGGCGTGGCAACCATGGCGGCGGCCAGCTTTGGTGGGCCACCAAACACCACCTATTCAGAGGTGACCGGTGCGGTGATGCTGACCCGTAACTACGACCCTAAGGTGATGACCTGGGCTGCGGTGTCGGCGGTGGTACTGTCTCTGGTGGGCAAGTTCGGTGCCATTCTGGCGACCATTCCCACCGTGGTCATGGGTGGCATCATGATTTTGCTGTTTGGTTCCATTGCGGCGGTAGGCATGAGCAGCCTGATCACCAACAAGGTGGACGTAGCTGAACCCCGCAACCTGGTGATTGTGGCAGTAACCCTGGTGTTTGGTATCGGTGGCATGACCATCAACATGGGCGAATTCACCCTGCAGGGCATCGCCCTCTGTGCGGTGGTATCGATTCTGCTCAACCTGTTGTTGCCCAAAGATCTGGGTCACCTGCAGCATTGATGGCGTGAGTGTTCCAACAGGCCGGTCGATGACCGGCCTGTTGTTTTTTTACCCCCTACCTGGCTTCCTTCTCCCGGGCCTCGATTAATGCCGCACAGGCTTCAGACCGGGCACTGTTGAGCATCATGATCTCCTGACGCCTACCATCCAGCAGCTCCTGTTGCTGCTCTTAATCCATATGGTTTTGCTTCAGCGCTTCCAACTGCGCCTGCGCCGCCTTGATCTTCTCTTTCAGCCTCTTGAGGGTTTCTTTGAGCTTGATGATGGCAGGCGAGGTCGCCGCGGTTGTCGCTCTGTTCGCTCTTTTCATTGCGCAGCTTTTGCCGGGTTTCATCACAGAGGGTGACCCGATTCCGGTTTGAGCCGATGGACGTGGTGACGGCAACGCCCGTCTCCGGTCTGATGCTAACCCGCTGGTCGCCTGGGGTGGCACTGATAAACGGGGTGTGTGAACTTACCTGGGTAATGTTCATATGGACTCCTGGCTGATTCCCTGGTTGTCGGTAGTGATTACTTCTTTTTTAACCAACTGATTTATATGCTTCAACCTTGGGGCCAGGGTGAATTGTAACGGTGAGTTGGTGAAGTTGTTTTCTGTTACCCGGCTTGAATTTTGATTCGGGCGTGATTTTTTATCCCTGCCGCCTGAACCTCCTCAAGGGGGATGGACTCGCTGCCGATAGCGAAATCAGCAATGAGTCGTTGATGGCAAGTGAGGGAAGTGTGCGGATTGCTACGAATACCACTGCGATGTTTACCGCAGAGTTGCTGCGGCGGAACAGTGACGGCGTGTCGGGCTCCATGGAGCGGTTGTCTTCAGGGATGCGAATTAACAGTGCCAAAGACGATGCCGCCGGATTGCAGATCAGTAACCGCCTGAGTTCACAGATTAATGGCAATACGGTGGCGATCAGAAATGCCACTGATGCCATCTCCATGGCGCAAACGGCCGAAGGGGCGGTAGAAGAGGTCACCAACATGCTGTTCCGGTTGCGGGATCTGAGTCTGCAGGCTGCCAATGGCTCCAACAGCGATCTGGATCGCGGTGCCATACAGAAGGAAGCCAAGGCGCTGCTGTCGGAGATCGATCGTACTAACGAGACCACCACTTTTGCCGGCAAGCGACTGTTCAGGGCCTCCGCGGTGAGTCGCATCGACACTAAGGAGCGGGACATCGTCAACAGCCTGGCCACCACCTGGCTGTATGAGTCGGAGCAGCTGATCAAAGATCAGCTGGGCCTGGATGGTAAAGGGGCGACCCTGAAAATTGACCTGGAAAACGTGGATGGCCCCAGCGGCACGGCGGCGTACGTTCAGTCCCAGGTGCCCGGCGGCGGTGGGGCGGCGTACAACCTCACCATGGTGATCGACCTGGACGATTTTGGCGCCTCAGGCGGTGGCGGTTCCCTGGAGTTGGACGAGGTGATTTTGCATGAGATGACCCACGCCATTCAGGGGGTGAACTTTGCCGAGTGGGGCAACTTGCCGACCTGGTTTTCCGAAGGCAGCGCCGAAGCGATGCGTGGGGCCGATGATCGACTCAAGAACGACATCGCCAGCTTCGGCATTAACGGCATCTGGGGTGAGGTCAATGGCAAGCGCAACAGCAACGCCAGCCCCGGCACGGCACTGGAAAATGCCGGCGCCTACTCCGGTGGCTTTGTGATTCAGCGCTATATGCACAGTGAGCTGGGTGAGGCCGGCTACAAGTCCATCAACAGCGAGCTGGCGGGAGGGGCGACACTCAATGCGGCCTTGAATACCGCCTCGGCCGGTCGTTGGACCGATGTGGATGCGTTATTTACCGAGTTGGGCTCGGCCGGTGGCGGTGGCGCGGCCACCAAGTTCGAGGAGTTCATCAACGCCAATATGGATCTGACCAATGCCGATAACGGTTCTCTGGCCGGGTTCGATGCCACCGGTGTGGGTCCGGAATTGGACAACGTCATGCAGGGACGATCCGGCGGCGGTGACGGTGCCAGCTCGTTTGAGGAGTATTACGTCTCCGGTGACGATGATACCTCCCAGGCGGATTTTAACTCCGCCAACTGGGACACCAGTGGCGACCCCGCCATTACCGAGGTGGCCATCGGCAACTACTCGGCGGAGATTGGCGAAGGTGGTTATGAGATCCTGGCTCAGGTCGGGGCCCATGCCCATGAGCAGGTGGCCTTTAACCTGGGCACCTTTGGTTCGGTGAACCTGGGCGTGAGCAGCATCGACCTGACCAAAGACCCACAGGGGGCCATCGCGGCTATCGATGATGCCCTTCAGGCCGTCGACAGTTCCCGCGCCTCCCTTGGTGCGACCATGAATCGTCTGGGTCATACCATCTCCAACCTGACCAACATCAATGAGAATGTCTCTGCCAGCCGCTCCCGCATTCAGGATGCGGATATGGCCAAAGAGTCGGCGTCTCTGGCTAAGCGCCAGGTGTTGCAGCAGTCGGCCACGGCGATGCTGACCCAGGCCATCAATCTGCCCAGCAGTATGCTGTCGCTGTTGCAGTAGACCGGCGGTGAACCCGACATTGCCGGGTTCGCCTTTCTTCTCACTTCTCGCCGCCATTTTGTGCCGGTGGAGACGCCACAGACGTATTTGCATCCCCAAAGGCTGTGGTACACTTTGCGCACTTGTGCATTTATTTTGGAACCTACGTGAAACGACTGCTTTTTTTGCTGCCCCTGCTGATGATGCCGATCCTGGTTCAGGCGGTGGAGGTCACTAATCTCTATCAGGCCGAAGTGCAGGTCGAGGGGCGTACCCGGGCGGAGCGGCAAAGCAAGATCAATGAGGCGTTGGTTCAGACTCTGGTGAAACTGACCGGAGAAGCGAAGATTGAGTCCGATCCCCGATTTAAGGGGATGCTGACCAATCCGACCCGCTATGTGACTCAGTTTGGCTATCAGGGTGAGCCCCTGATGCTGCAATACAGCTTTGATGCGTCTCTGCTGCTCAAGGAGATGCAGGCCAGGCAACTGCCTATCTGGGGTAAGCAGCGGCCTTTGACCCTGTCCTGGATCGCCATCGAAGATGAGGAGGGCGAGCGCCAGCTGCTGTCTGAGCAAGGGGATCCGCAGCGACTGCAGAACTGGCAGCGATTCGCCGGCCTGCGGGGGCTGCCCCTGTCGCTGCCGCTGATGGATTTGGAAGACGCCATTAAGGTGGGGCTTAACGACGTCTGGGGCTTTTTTGTCGATCCGGTGGCCCAGGCCAGTGAACGTTACCCCGCCGATTTCTTTATGCTGGCCCAGGTGTGGCCGGACGATGAGGGCTGGCAATACAACCTGGCCCTGTACCCCTATCAGGCCTCCCAGTCCCAGGATCGCTATGGCTACGCCAGTGTGCGTCGCAGTGTGATGCAGAAAAGCGGTCGCGCCGCCAGCCTGGATGACGGCCTCGATGCCCTGCAGCAGGAGTTGGCCCGCTACTTTGCCCGTCGCTATGCCACGGTTGCCAGCGGTGAGCAGGAGCAGCAGACGCTGGTGTTTCAGATTCGTGGCGAGATGTCCGAATTGGTGGCCATCGAGCGCTACCTGAAGGGGCTGAGTGCGGTATCCAATGTCAAAGTCAGTGGTCTTCAGGGACGCCAGGTCAGCTTTTCGATGGAGGTGGTCGGTTCTGAGCAGGCGCTGGAGGAGATGCTGAACCTGGAGCCCAGAGTGGAACGGCTGCCGGTTGCTGATGATTTGGCCAATCAGATTCGATATCGCTGGTTAGGTGACCAGTGAAATTGGGTGCGTTAGCCGGCCGTGTTACACTGGTCGCAGTTAATCGATAGGAAGCCAAGCCGTACGTGAAAGCGAGTTCACCCATTCAACTTTCGTTACCCGTTTATCTGCCCGATGATGAGACATTCGGCAGTTATTATCCTGCCGCCAATCAACAGCTGCTCGAGGCGATCCGCCAGGTCGCTGAAGGTGAGGGGGAAACGGTCACCTATCTTTGGGGGCAGGCTAAGTCCGGTCGCACTCATCTGTTGCATGCGGCCTGTGCCCACGCTCGAGAATTAAATCGTCAGGCGTTCTACCTGCCATTAGGCATTCACGCCAGCATGTCTCCGGCGGTACTGGAAGGGTTGGAAAACCTGTCACTGGTGTGTCTGGATGACATCGACCAGTTGGCGAGAAACCCCTTCTGGGAAGAGGCAATATTCGACCTGTACAATCGCATCAACGAACAGGGAGATTGCCGTCTGATTGTCTCTGGCAGCGCGCCGGCGTCACAAGCGGGCTTCCTGTTACCGGACCTGGTGTCGCGCCTCAATTGGGGGGTGCATTATCAGGTGCAGTCTCTCAGTGATGAGGAGAAGCTGACTGCCCTGCAGCGACGGGCCAAAGCCCGGGGGCTGGAGTTGCCGGAGGATGTCGGCCGCTTCTTGCTGACCCGCCTGGCCCGGGATCTGCGCACCCTGTTTGATGTTCTGGATCGCCTGGATAAGGCGTCGATGCGGGCTCAGCGGCGGCTGACCATCCCCTTTGTGAAAGAGACGCTGCATCTGTAGCCGTTCCCAGTCGTGACAGTCCCGCAAGAAAAAGGCCGCATTCGCGGCCTTTTTTGATCTCTTAACTCAGTGCCCGGACAGTTTCCAGTCCGGCCCCCGGCCGAAGTGGCGTCGCTCGGCCAATGGCGGCCTTGCTCCGGTGGGCGCTGGGCCGATGCGCTGTATCTTGGCCGCCGGCCCCAGTACCAGGTTGGCGTTCCAGGTTTGTCCGGGAGTCATCGGCAGGGTGGCGGGCAGCGAATCGATGAGGGTGTCAGGATCCAGCGATGGCAGAATCTGTCGCACCACCAGGTCCAGCCTTGGCAGCAGCGTCGGTTCACCGATACGGCCGCGCTGGCCCCAGTCGACGATGATGGTGTCGCCGCTGACGGCATCCGGCTTGTCGGTTACCGCCACATCTCTGAGAATGCCGTAACGGTGGCTCATCATCGCCTCCTCAAACAGCATGGCCAGATCTTCTCTGGGGGTGAAATAGTTGTAGTCGTCGTTGGCACGATCCTGGCTGAAAAAGCCGCTGATGTCGCTGGGACGGTAGGCCTTTTGGATGGCACTGGCCGTCTCCCCCTGAAACTGCACCTTGGCCAGCTCAAACATCTGGCTGCTGGACAGTGGCAGGCTATTGGTGAGCTGATCAGACACCAACTGGCCACTGGCGCTGCGGTCGTAGTACTCCTGCAGCAGGGTATCGGCACTGATGGCATCCAGGGTGTCGACGGGGAAGAAGTCATTGGCGTGCGCCAGTTCGTGGTACAGCAGACTGGCCAGGTCCCCCTCAAGCTGATCGAAGCCGCGGCTGGCTTCCAGGTAGGAGGGGTAGAAGGTGCTGGCGTATTGGTTGTCTTTTACGTATCGCCACGGCAGCAAGTAATTGAGCCCATTACCAAAGCCGCTGCGGTAGTCCGGGTCTTCGTTGATGCTGGCCTGTTGCCAGGGCTCTCGCCATAAGTCGCTGGGATCCAGGTAGATGGCGCCGGTGGCGACCCAATAGAACGAAGGCCGGATGTCATAGCTGATGACCACCGCCGATACCGATGCCAGCAGTCGCCGAAAGTCACTCTGGGAGTCGCGCTGCTCCAGAAAGGCCTTGAAAGCATCGCCCATCCAGGGGTGGGACACCACCACCCGGTTCATGACCTCAGACACCGAGGGCTGGTGCGTCTGCTGACCAATCGGCGGCAACTCTGACACTCGGCAGGTGTTGCTGCCGGCAAGCTGGGTACTGTAGACGCAGCGCTCCAGAGCCGACCGCCATGGTGAGGCGGGATTCCAGGCCCGAACCTGGGCCAGGGGCGTGTCGAACAGGGCGTCATGAACCGGGTTGCGTTGGTCGGTTACCCATACGTAGGCATGATCGGTAATGACGCTGCCGCGGTCATTGGCAATTACCTTCAGGGTCAGTAACGAGTCTTTGCCGACGGTGGAGGGGGCGGTAAAGGTGAGTAGCTCCGGGTTATCGCTGTTCATCTCCGTAATGGGCGGTCCACCGACCTGAGACCACTGAATCTGGGTCAGGGGCTGGCTTTTGTCGCCGCTTCGCCCCAGGCGCAGTGAGACCCGGCCGCCACGGGAGACCACCTGGTCGCCGCGAATCCGCGCCGGCGTAACGGCTTCTGCACTGTGGGTCAGGGCGTTGCTGATCTGGTTGCCGAAGGTGTCGGTCACCGTTAACTTAAGCTGATAGTCATCGCTGGCTGGCGCCTCGAATGCCGCCATCGCCGAGCGGGGGTTGCTGATGTGGATGGTGGGGCCGGCCTGTTGCTGCCATTGGTAACTCAGATCCCGACTCAGGACACCGTCAACGGTGGCGACAATGGCCACCGAGCCATCGTCCGGTTCGGATCGGGTAAACTCAATCTCCGCTTCCGGAGGCAAGGGCGAGGGCTCGAGGGTACTGCCGCCGCCGCTGCCGCCGCAGCCAGTGATCAGTACCAGCAGTAATGCCGGGATAGAACTCCGTATCATCTTGCCTCCTTGCCAGTCTTTATTGACCGGTGTTTTTTTTCTTAAGTCCTAAGCCTAACTCTCTACCCCTTGATCTGGCAAAAAAACTGCTCGCGATTAACCAGGTAAGTAGCAACAGCGTCGCGATCAGGGGCCACAGGCGGTGGCTGTCAGCCACCCAAAGCTGAGTGAGGCTGGAGAGCAGGTACAGGCAGGCGATAAAGCCTGACCAGGCATGGGTGTAGGGTCTGCCTTTCAGCATGCCGGGCAGCGGCAGTAACAGCGGCAGCAACATCAACAGGCTGAAGCCCGGAGAGTAACCCGGATTCGGACTCAGACCCAGTTGCCAGACCGGAATGAAAACCACGCTGGCCAGGTAGCTGCTCAGGGCGGTGCGTTCGAGTGTTGAAGTTGATAGTGGCATTTAGTCAAAAATCTCCAGTACCTGCTCCGGAGGGCGGCCGATGGCGGCGCGCTGCTGGTGCACCACAATGGGGCGCTCAATCAACTTGGGAGTGGCCAGCATCGCCTGCAGCAACTGTGCGTCATCGGCGTCGGCCAGGCCCTGGGCTTTGTATTCCGACTCCTTGGTGCGCATCAGCTCTCGGGGAGAGAGGTTCAGCATCGACAGCACCTGCTCCAGCTGGGCTTGGGTTGGCGGCGTTTTCAGGTACTCGAATACCTCTGGGGTGATGCCGCGCTGCTCCAGCAGGGCCAGGGTTTGGCGGCTCTTGGAGCAGCGGGGGTTGTGCCAAATAAGGGTGGGGTTGCTCATGGGGGATCGTCCTGTGATCTGGATCTCAATGGGCCCATTCTACGGGCCCATGAGAGTGAGTTAAAGGGATTTCAGCTCCTGCTCCGCCTGACGAAGCTCCTTGATGCGGGCATCGATGCGGGCTTTCTGCAATGGGTTATTGCGGGTCTGGCGGTAGGCAAACTGCAGCTGTTCGATGGCCTGGCTGAAACCACCGGACAGGGCCATCAGTTCAGCCTGGGCCATATGGCGGTTGGCCACCATATCCAGGTGACGGTAGGTGGTGGACAGCAGGTCGTAGGCCACCACACTGTCTTTATTCAAAATCACCTGGCGCTCGAGGATGGTGCGGGCCTGGGCGTAGTCACCGCTCTCGATGAGGGCGTTGGCCAGGTTCAGCTCGATGACGGCGTTGTTAGGGCGAATCTTCTGCGCCTGTTTCAGAATCGCGCCGGCCTCTTTAGCCCGCCCCTGTGCCATCAGGGCATCGGTGGTGGTATCCAGGTAAAACAGGTTATTGGGCGCGCCGTCGAGCAGTGGCCGAATGATCGCTTCGGCCTGTTTGGGCTGGTCTTTGGCCAGCAGCGCCAGGGCTTTGCCGTACAGGGCAGCGTCCCGCAGCACCGGGTCGCCGCTGCTGGCCTGCTTGTCGAACAGGTACAGGGCATGATCGATGTTGAGGTTGCTGTAGCGAACCTGCACCCGTGATTTGGCCAGATGGAACAGCAGGCTTTCCGGTACCGGCCGGTAGGGGTACAGCGCCGCTCGGGCGCGGGCATCGGCGATGCGGGATTCGGGCAATGGGTGGGTCAGCAGCATCTGCGGTGGCTTGCTGGCGAAGCGGTACTTGGCGGCCATTTTGCCAAAGAAACTGGGCACGGCGTTGGGATCAAACCCGGCGGCGACCATGGTCTTGATGCCGATACGGTCGGCTTCTTTTTCATTGCTGCGGGTGTAGTTAATCGATGCCTGCTGGCTCAGGGCCAGGGTGGACTGCAGGGCGGCAATACCCGCTTCCGGAGACGCCATGGCCAGAATGATGGAGCCGATGACCCCCACCAGCGTTGCCGGGGCGGTTTTCTTCTGGGCTTCGATGGAGCGGGCCAGGTGGCGTTGGGTCACGTGGGAGATTTCGTGGCCCAGGACCGAGGCCAGTTCGCTTTCATTATCGGCGGCTTCGATGATGGCGGTGTGTACCCCGACGTGCCCGCCGAAAAAAGCGAAGGCGTTCAGTTCGGTACTGTTGATCACGAAGAAGGTGAACGGGGTTTTGACGTTGTCGGCCTGGGCGACCAGCCGGTTGCCGATGTCGTTGAGGTACTCGGTCATCACCGGATCGTGCACTACCGGCAACTGACCGCGCAGCATCCGCATGTAGAAATCGCCGATCTGGTTCTCTTTATCGATAGACAGGGTGCTGGCAGCGACCGTGCCGAGTTCCGGCAGTTCCGGCTGAGCCATACTGGTGGCGGTGGTGCCCAGACCGGCCATCAGCAGAGCGGCGGCGCAGAGAGATTTTAGCTGTTTGGTCACGTGTGCCCGGTTCCCCTTTTGATAATGTCGACAGTGTACCCGTAAGCGCCGGCGTTAGGCCAGATACTGCCCGTTAAGGGTTAGTCTGCCACATCGGCGTGCAGGTTCCACAGGCTTTAACATTTTTTACCAATAAACAGAGGCAGTTGATAATTCGTAATCGGTCACTTTGGTGTGGATTGGGCTCGAGTCCTGGCCGCATTGACCCGGATCACAAGGGTAGGGCATTTTATTGTGATGGGTGTTTGTAACTTGCCCCGGGTCACGGGATAATGGCCGCCAAAATAACGGGAGAGACCATGTTGCCGCTGGATTTAACCATGCACCGTTGCCCGCTGGCGTTTGTTAAAGCCAAGCAGGCGTTGAGGAGTCTGGCACCGGGGCAGCAGCTGGTTATGATGTTGTCCGACCCCGGCGCCGTGCAGGATGTGCCAAAATATGCGCAAAAGCAGGGCTTTGAAACAACGGTGACGCGGCTTGATGGTACCAGGGTGCTGGTACAGTTACGTGCTCCTGACAGATGATGAAACGATAAGGTTGTTTGCATAATGTGGAATTTGGTCCGTAGCTGGTACCAGGAAAAGTTTTCTGATCCCCAGGCGGTGACCCTGGCGATGATTCTGGTGGTGGGGTTTGCCGTTATCTATTTTTACGGTCAACTGATCACCCCGTTGCTGGTGGCCATTGTGCTGGCGTACATGCTGGAGTGGCCGGTGGCGCAGATGGCCAATCGCGGCATGCCCAGGGTGTTGGCTGCTTCGTTGGTGCTGCTGACCTTTGTCGGTGCCATGGCGCTGTTCTGCCTGGTTGCGTTGCCGCAAATCTGGAATCAGGGCATCAGCCTGGCCCGCGAGTTGCCGGAGATGTTTTCCTGGGCCCAGGGGCAGGTGCTGACCCTGCCTCAGCTGTATCCGGAGTTCATCAGCGAGTCGCAGATCCACGATCTGATGCAAAACCTTAACGGCCGCCTGCTGGCCTGGGGCCAGCAGGTGTTGCAGGTCTCTTTGGGATCGTTGATCGACCTGGTTGCCCTGGCGGTGTACGCCATTTTGGTGCCGCTGCTGGTGTTCTTCTTCCTGAAAGACAAGCGTGAGCTGCTGCGGGGCTTCAGCCGCTTCGTGCCGGACAACCGTGAGCTGGCTAAAAAAGTCTGGGCTGAGATGAACGGTCAGATCGTTAACTACATTCGCGGAAAGGCGATAGAGATTCTGATCATCGGCGTAACCAGTTACCTGACGTTCCTGTTTATGGATCTCCGCTACGCGGCCCTGTTGGGTTTGGTGGTGGGCCTGTCGGTGCTGATCCCTTACATCGGTGCGACCGTGGTGACCATTCCGGTGGCCATGGTGGGCCTGTTCCAGTGGGGCTGGTCGCCGCAGTTCGGTTACCTGCTGCTGGCCTACGGCATTATTCAGGCGCTGGATGGTAACGTGCTGGTACCGTTGCTGTTTTCTGAAGCGGTCAACCTGCATCCGGTGGCCATCATCGTGTCGGTGCTGATCTTTGGCGGCCTGTGGGGCTTCTGGGGCGTGTTCTTTGCCATTCCATTGGCGACTCTGGTCAAAGCGGTGGTGAACGCCTGGCCAAGTACCGACTTGCCGGCAGCCGCCGGTGAGCAGGGGTAGGAGAGTCTGATGAGTTTACCGGTTAATGAGCTGTTTGAGACCATCCAGGGGGAGGGTCAGTTTACCGGAGTGCCGGCGGTATTTGTGCGACTGCAGGGCTGCCCGGTGGGCTGCCCCTGGTGCGATACTCGTCATACCTGGGAGCTGGATGAGGCCGATGAGGTGGCCAGAGAAGGCGTTATCGGCATCAGTGGCGATACGCCCCGCTGGGCCAGTTATGAGGTGGAGCAGTTGGTGGCTTTGCTCACCGACGGGCGCTTTCGGGCCCGTCACCTGGTGATCACCGGCGGTGAGCCCTGTCTGTACGATCTTCGGGCACTGACTGAGCAGATGCATCGGGCAGGGTGGCGCTGTCAGGTCGAAACCTCCGGCTGCGCCGAAGTGAAGGTGGATGATCATACCTGGGTGACGGTGTCGCCGAAAATCAATATGAAAGGCGGTTTGCCGGTGTTGACCCAGGCTCTGCAGCGAGCCGACGAAATCAAGCACCCGGTGGCGCTGGAGAAGCACATCGAAGAGCTGGACCAGTTACTGCAGGGGGTGGCATTGCCGCGCAAGCCGCAGATCTGCCTGCAACCTATCTCCACCCAGAAACGGGCGACCGAGATGGCGATTCGGGTGTGCATCGAGCGCAACTGGCGGCTGTCGGTACAAACCCACAAATACCTGAACATCGACTGAGTTCCGGCTAGAGGCCCTAATGGCGAAAATGCCGCTCACCACAAGTGAGCGGCATTTTTTTCATGATGGCAGCCTCATGCTAGAGGTAACTACGTCCGTCTCTTAACAAGACACCCAATTTAACTCTTAACAAGACACCCAATTTTAACGCCTCTTAACAAGACACCCAATTTAACGTCCCTTAGCCTTAGCCTCTTAACAAGACACCCAATTTAACGTCCCTTAGCCTTAGCAATACACCCGCTTTAACAGCGTCCTGGCCATCATCAACTACACTGTGTGTTTGTTAGTTTCAAGGATGAGACTATGCCCACAGCCAGAAACCGGCTGGTATCTCTGCAAGATACCCCCTTCTACCACTGCGTCAGTCGCTGCGTTCGCCGCAGTTACCTTTGTGGCGTCGATGCCTACTCTGGCGTCAGCTATGAGCACCGCCGCGACTGGGTCGAAAAGCGGTTACTCGAATTAACTCAGGCGTTTGCTATTGAAATATGCGCCTTCGCGGTAATGACTAACCATACCCACGTAGTGCTGCACGTGGATGCTCAAAAAGCGGATGATTGGAATGCTCTGGAAGTGCTTATTCGTTGGCATCGGTTGTTTGCCGGGACGGACGTTACCCGCCGCTATTGCGATGATGAGCAGCGTGAAAATCTTACTCGAATTGAGCTGGATCAGGTGGACCACCAAGTAGAGCTCTACCGAAATCGTCTGGCTGATTTAAGCTGGTTTATGCGCTCGCTTAATGAATACATCGCCCGTGAAGCCAATAAAGAGGACGGGTGTACCGGTCGCTTCTGGGAGGGACGGTTTAAGTCCCAGGCGCTCTTGGATGAGCAGGCACTGCTGGCCTGCATGGCGTATGTTGATCTCAACCCTATTCGCTCCGGCATCGCAAAAACACCTGAGCAATCGGACTTTACCAGTATTCAGATGCGCATCCGCGCGGCGCTGCAGGGCAAGCAGCCTGAGCGATTAAAATCGTTTAATGCCGGCAGTTTTGAGTCACACGCCTTACCGTGCCATCTTAACGATTATCTGGAGCTGGTGGAGTTTACTGGCAGAGCCATCAGAGACGATAAAGTCGGCGCCATCCCGCCTTGCATTGGAACGTTGCTGCAGCGACTGGAGATTGATTTAGAAAGCTGGGTGGAGCTCACGGAGGGCTTTGAGGGCCAGTTTTGCCATCTGGCAGGGCGGCTTCACAGTTTACAACACTGCCGGCAAACTGATGGTATGCATCGAATTCGGGGGTCGGGAAACGCCAAACGGTTACTGGGTGCCTAGATAGTACCTCCACCCCTCCTATTAGATGTCTCTGGTTCGGCCAAAAGGGGGCTGATGCCTGTTTTTTGGTGAATATTCCACTGAGTGCGCCAAAGCCTAGTATTTTGGCAACAACCACAAGATCCCAGAACCTTTTCGCCGCCCCATGTCTGAATGTGTTTTGCAGTGGTTGGTCATGAATCTAAAAATGGGTGTCTATGGAGGGGGATTAATCTTGGCTGTCTATATATTAAAAAGACCGCTGTTGCGGTCTTTTTTGATTGTGGTGCGGTTGTGCCTGGGCCGGGACGTTAGCACTCGACGATGTTGACTGCCAGTCCACCTTTGGCGGTTTCTTTGTATTTGGTGCGCATGTCCTGGCCGGTTTCCCACATGGTCTTGATCACCTTGTCCAGAGAAACCTTATGCTGGCCGTCACCGCGACAGGCCAGTCGCGACGCATTGATCGCCTTGACCGCGCCCATGGCGTTGCGCTCGATGCAGGGCACCTGTACCAGTCCGCCAACCGGATCGCAGGTCAGGCCCAGGTTGTGTTCCATGCCAATTTCGGCGGCACATTCCACCACCGCCGGTGTGGCGCCCATGATTTCGGTCAGGGCGCCGGCGGCCATAGAACACGCGACGCCCACTTCGCCCTGGCAGCCCACTTCGGCGCCGGAGATGGAGGCATTTTTTTTGTACAGGATGCCGATGGCGGCGGCGGTCAGCAGGTAGCGACAGGCGATCTCTTCATCCACCGGCTGAATGAATTTGTCGTAGTAACACAGCACCGCGGGCAGAATGCCGGCGGCGCCGTTGGTGGGGGCGGTGACCACCCGGCCACCGGCGGCGTTCTCCTCATTGACCGCCAGTGCGAACAGGTCCACCCAGTCCATGGCATTGAGCGGATCGCGGCTGTTGTTGCCTTCGGCGGCCAGTCGCCGGTACAAAGTGGAGGCGCGGCGGCGCAGTTTCAGTCCGCCGGGCAAAATGCCCTCCTCTCGGCACCCACGCTCGACGCAGCCCTTCATGGTTTGCCAAATCTGCCACAGTTGACGGCGAATCTCGGCCTCATCGCAGACGACTTTTTCATTGGCCATCATCAATGAGGCGATGGACAGGCCCTTGTCGGTGCAGTGATCCAGCAGTTGGGCTGCGGTATCAAAGGGGTAGGGCAGCGTTGGACCGTTGCTGGTGGCTAAAGGCTGGGCGATCTCGCTTTTGTCCAATACAAAGCCGCCGCCAACGGAGAAGTAGGTCTGCTCATACAGCACCTGGTTCTGATCCAGGGCGCGCAGGGTCATGGCGTTGGCGTGTTGAGGCAGGGTTTTGCGGCGGTGGTAGGTGATGCCCTGATTGCGGGTAAAGGCCACTTCGCGTTCGCCATCCAGCGACAGAACCTGGCGGTTGGCAACCTGCTCCAACTTTTGGTCTACCGAATCGGTGTCGACCGTTTCCGGCTGATCCCCCAGCAACCCCAGTACCACGGCTTTGCCGGTGCCGTGCCCTTTGCCGGTCTGGCCCAGAGAGCCGAACAGTTCGCATTGCAACTCGGTGGTGTGCTCAAACTGATGGTGTGCCCTGAGTGCTTCGATAAACCGGTTGGCGGCGCGCATCGGCCCGACGGTATGGGAGCTGGATGGGCCAATGCCAATACTGAACATATCGAACACGCTAATCATAACGGTATCCCTGTTGAATGGTGCGTTGTGGCGATGGTGCCGATGGTACCCCAGCAGGAGGAAAAGCAAAATCGAACCTTCCTGATACAGTATAAAATGTTGCCATCGACGTTGCTGGCAAGGTGGCTGTCAGGTTAAGTCGGTTTCGTCAGCGCAATTGCCCACTCGACTGGCGCCTGGATTCAGTCTTTGAATGGTTTTCAGCAAATAAATGAAGCAAAACGCTGATGTTATTGAATCTTTATCTTTAACGACCGCCGTTCGAGTTGGCAAAATGGGCTCGACCGTGATCCAGATCATCTTCGGTGCTTTGCTTGCGGTTTGCCAATGGCTATAGTGGATCCAAGCTAATGGAATGGTTTTACTATGATAATTTATCTGCACGGGTTTGATGCTACCAGCCCTGGAAATCACGAGAAAGTTCTGCAACTTCAGTTTGCTGATGAAGACGTGCGTTTTATAAGTTACTCCACTCTTCATCCCCGCCATGATATGCAGCATCTGTTGAAAGAGGTGGATAAACAGAAGCGCTACAGCGACGATCCTAATCCGCTGATTGTCGGGGTTGGCCTGGGCGGTTTTTGGGCCGAGCGCATCGCTTTCCTGACCGGCATGAAATCGGTGGTGTTTAACCCTAACCTGTGGCCGGAAGAGAACATGGAGGGGCGGATTGATCGCCCGGAGGAGTATCGGGACATCAAGGAAAAGTGCGTCACCGAGTTTCGAAAGAAAAATCGTGATCATTGCCTGTGCGTGCTGGCCTGCCACGATGAGGTATTGGATACCTCGCGAATCGAAGCGGAGATGAAACCCTTCTATCCCATCATCTGGGACACCACCCAGACCCACAAATTTAAAGACATCTCCCACCAACTGAAAGCACTGGCGGAGTTTAAGACCGCCTGAACCTCGGGGCAGAGTCTGTCAGCCCCCTTGTCTCCCCATGTCGAATAGGGCCCGGTGTCTGTGGACGCCGGGCTTGGGTGTTCCTGAGCGAATACGACGCCGATCAAGACCTTATTGTGTCCTTGGCGGGAAAACTCGCACCACCTGGATAGCTGCTATAGTGAAGTTATCGACTTGAGGGTGGGCGATGCTATGAAGCGTTTGATGGTTAAGGTCAGTGGCCGGGTTCAGGGAGTCTGGTACCGGGCGTCGGCTCAGGAGGCGGCGCTGCGTCTGGGGGTCACCGGTTACGTTCGTAACCTGGATGATGGCAGCGTCGAGATGCTGGCTCAGGGGGCAGACAAGGCGGTGGACGCCATGCTGGACTGGGCCCACCAGGGGCCACCTCAAGCCGAGGTGACCGATGTACTGGTGTCCGATTATGACGGTACCGATCTGTACCTGGACTTCGAAGTTACCGAGTAACCAGGGTGTCGCTGTCCGGTGCCGGGATCGGCTCCATATCTTTCGGTTGGGTCATGCGCCGAATCTGAATCACGACCCCCATCTTGGGGTGATCAAAGTAGTGAATTTCGCGACTGCGTACCCGACGGGTTTGACGCAGTTCGATGATGTTTAGAAACGGCTCTGTGGCGGCGGTGGAGGTCGCATGGCCCTGTTGGTTTTGCACCGGTTGATCGGCAGCTGCATTCGATTCGGCGGCCATCAATTCCAGACCAGGAACCGGTCGCTCGCTTTCCTCCCGCAGTTGCAGGGAGGTGTCAATGAACAAGAAATGGTTCAAATAGATACGTAACCAGCCATCGAGTTCCCATACCGGCTCTGCCTGTGCGGTTTCCGGCATCATGGAAAAATTAAAATCAAACACCGATCCTAAGGGGTCATTAAGCGGACGCAGGCGGCCATCGGCGTAGAAGCGGTCACTGAAATTGCGACCGTTGTAGAGCCGGTAGGCCTGGCTGTTGCCGCGGCTGAACACCGGCTGTTGCCAGGCGCTGTGCAGCAGTACCCGGGCGCCTTTGTGACGCAGCTTGGCCAGTGCTTCATCGAACTGCAGAGCCTCTGCGGGCAGCAGGAACGGGGTACCGGACAGCGGCGAGCCGGTTTCCAGCGCGGTCACGGTCGCGGGCAGTTGCTCCGGAATTGGCGTCGGCTCGGTAGGCTGAGGTTGACAGTTCTCCGGCTGACTCAGCCAGTCACTGCTGTCGCAGGGGGTCAGCGCCTCCTCCAGAGCGCTGAGGTCCGGCATCATGGCCGGCCCCAGCAGATCCAGGGTGTTGGCGGTTTTCAGCGGCGCCGTTTCCTGAGACCAGGCTTCGGTGGTCGTTTGCGGGCGCTGGAACACCGCAATTTCGACCTCGAACCAGGTGGCTTCTTCGGCCTGCGGGGCCGACCATGCTAGAGTCAGCATCAGGCCGGCGGTGAGTGCTTTCAGGTTGATCATCGTTTGTCCAATAGCTTGAGCAGCTGCTCTACTGCATCAAGGCGAGACGCCGCATCCTGCAGGTCGCCCTGATAACGTAATTTGGTGGGCCCATCCATTCGATAGCGTCCCGGATCCGATTGTAGCAAACCTATCAGGGTTTCCGGAGCGACGATTGTGTCTTGGTTGAATTCAATGCTGCCGCCCTTGGCGTGGGCATCGATGCGCCGCAGCCCCAGGGCCATGGCCCACAGCTTGAAGCGGGTCAGTTTGAGCAGGTTCTCGGTGGCGGCGGGCAGGGTGCCAAAGCGGTCTACCAGCTCAACCCGGGTCTCCATCAGCTCGTCCTCGTTCTGGCAGGAGGCGATGCGCTTGTAGAGGGCCAGGCGGGTGTTGACGTGGGGAATGTACTCCTCCGGCAGCAGGGCCGGGATCTTCAGTTCCAGTTCGGTTTGTTCCGCCAGAATCTGATCCAGCGAGGGCTCTTTGCCCGCCTTGAGGGCGGCCACGGTTTGCTCCAGCATCTCCATATACAGGCTGAAACCGATCTTGGCGATGTGGCCACTCTGCTCATCCCCCAACAGTTCGCCGGCGCCCCGAATCTCCAGATCCTGGGTAGCCAGCATAAAGCCGGCACCAAGATCTTCGAGCTGTTCGATGGCCTCCAGCCGCTTTTTGGCGTCCTTGGTCATCTTCTTGCCGGCGGTCAGCAGGTAGGCGTAGGCCTGGTGATGGGAGCGGCCGACCCGGCCCCGCAACTGGTGCAGCTGGGCCAGACCGAAACGGTCGGCCCGTTCAATGATGATGGTGTTGGCGCTGGGAATGTCGATGCCGGTTTCGATGATGGTGGTGCACACCAGCACATTAAAGCGCTGGTGATGGAAGTCGCTCATCACCTTCTCCAGTTCCCGTTCGCGCATCTGGCCGTGGGCAATGGCAAAGCGGGCTTCGGGCACCAGTTCGGCCAACTCTTTGGCGCAGTCGTCGATGGTCTCAACGCTGTTGTGCAGGAAGTACACCTGGCCACCGCGCAGAATCTCCCGCATCAGGGCTTCGCGAATCAGGTCCCCCTGTTTGGGGCGGACAAAGGTCTTGACTGACAGCCGCCGTGCCGGCGGGGTGGCGATGATGGAGAGATCGCGCATGCCGGACATCGCCATGTTCAGGGTTCGCGGAATCGGGGTGGCGGTCAGGGTCAGGATGTCCACTTCGGCCCGCAGCGACTTGATCTGCTCTTTCTGGCGGACGCCGAAGCGGTGCTCCTCATCCACGATCAGCAACCCGAGGTCAGTAAACTTGATGTCCGACTGCAACAGCTTGTGGGTGCCGATGACGATGTCCACCTTGCCTTCGCTGAGCTGCTGCAGCACCTGGCGCTGTTCGGCGGCGGTGTTGAAGCGCGACATCACCTCGATGCGCACCGCCCAGTCGGCGAAGCGATCGCGGAAGTTGTCGTAATGTTGCTGTGCCAGCAGGGTGGTGGGCACCAGCACCGCCACCTGTTTGCCCTCGTTGACGGCCACAAAGGCGGCGCGCATGGCCACTTCGGTTTTGCCGAAGCCGACGTCACCGCACACCAGACGATCCATGGCGTTGCCGGTGCGCATGTCACGCACCACCGCATCGATGGCGGCCTCCTGATCGGCGGTCTCCTCAAACGGGAACGAAGCGGAGAACTTCTGGTAGTCGGCCTGATCCAGTTTGAATGCAAACCCGGGTTTGGCCTCCCGGCGGGCGTACACGTCCAGCAGTTCGGCGGCAACGTCGCGCACCTTCTCGGCGGCCTTGCGCCTGGCTTTGTCCCAGGCCTCGCTGCCCAGGCGGTTGAGCTGGACTTCGCTGTCTTCGCCGGCGCTGTAACGGCTGATCAGGTGCAGGGCGCTGACCGGCACGTACAGCTTGGCCTGGTCTTTGTATTCCAGCACCAGAAACTCGGTGCTCATGCCGCCGGCGTCCAGGGTCTGCAGCCCCTGATAGCTGCCGACGCCGTGTTTCAGGTGCACCACCGGCTGGCCGACTTTGAGCTCGGCCAGGTTGCGGATCAGGGTGTCGGAGCTGACGGTTTTGCGTTGACGCCGTCGCTGGCGGATCCGGCCGCCGAGCAGCTCCTCTTCGCAGATCAGCGCCAGCCGCTCTTTCTCCAGCACCACGCTCTGTTCCAGCGGGCTGACAATCAGCCCCACCGGGGCGCTGGCGGCGATGAAGTCATCCAGGTGAGCGAACGACTCGATGGTCAGTTTCAGCGGCCGCAGCAGTTCCAGCAACGCTTCGCGGCGGCCGTCGGATTCGACACTGAACAGGGTGCGTTTGACCTCGCCCATGCGGGTGCTCAGCGCCTGGGTCGGCCGTTTGAGTTGATGGTTCACGGCGATGTCGCCGATGGCGGCCACCGCGGCCCTGGGGTCGCGGGCAACCTCGCTGGTGGCGCTGGTCAGCTGAATGCGACCATGGGGCTTGATACGGGCAAACAGCTCTTCGGTCTGCAGGAACAGCTGTGGCGGCGCCAGCAGCGGCCGCAGCGGATCGACGCCATAGTTCTCATAGCGGTTGTGGGCGTCTTTGAGGAACTGTTCGCAGGCCTGCTGAATGTCGCCGCTGGTCAGCAGTTGCACCTGCTCCGGCAGGTAGTCAAACAGGGTGGCGGTGGAGTCAAAGAACAGTGGCAGATAGCTCTCTACGCCCGCGGGCATCAGTCCTTTGCTGATCTGCTGATAGACCGATTCGCTCTCATTGCTGATGCGGCTAAAGTGCTGCCCCCACTGACTGCGAAATCGCTCGATGGCCTTGGGGTGGGTGGGAAACTCCCGTGCCGGCAGCAGTCGTACCTGCTCCAGTGAACCGCCACTGCGCTGGCTGTCGACGTCGAAGGTGCGGATGGCTTCCAGCTCGTCGTCGAACAGGTCCAGCCGCAGTGGTTGGTCACTGCCCATGGGGAACAGGTCGATGATCGAGCCCCGTACCGCAAATTCGCCATGCTCGAACACCTGCTCCACATGGTGGTAGCCGGCCTGGGTCAGGTTGTGACGCAGGGTGTCGATGTGGATGGTCTGCCCAGGTTCCAGCAACAGCACGTTGCTGCCGACGTAGTCTACCGGCGGCAGCCGCACCAGGGCGGTGCTGATGGGCACGATCACCAGGCCCCGAGTCAGGGTCGGCAGCCGGTACAGGGCTTCCAGCCGCTGGGAGACGATGTCCTGGTGGGGAGAGAAGCTGTCGTAGGGCAACACCTCCCGATCCGGGAACAGGGTCACCGGCAGCTCCGGGCACAGATAGCGCAGCTCCTGCTCCAGATGCAGGGCGCTGGGTGTGTCCTGGGTGATCAGTAAGCTGATGCCGGCGTGCTGGCGGGCCAGGCGGCTGAGGGTCAGAGACTGGGCGCTGCCGATCAGTCCGGTAAGGCGACGTTTGGTGCCTGCACCGGCACTGGCCGGAGCAAGAGGGGAGAAACTACTCATAAATCAAGCTTACTGATAGGTTTGGGGCTAGTGTAGACAACCGCGGCCAAGGCCGCGACTGAGGGGCTCAAGAGGCGTCGCTCTGGCGGCGGGCCTGGGCGCGTGCCCGCAGTTGCCGCTGTTCGACCTGCAGACTGGCGTGCACCAGCTGCTCCTGATCCGCATCCATGATGCTGGTGAAGTCCAATGTCCACAAGAACTGATCGTCATCCACCTGGCAATCGGTGACTTCGGCGATGGCGTAGATGGCAACGCTCTGTTCCAACAACAGTACCCGGGTTTCGACAATGCTGCCGATCTCGATGGCGCTGGCGTGGCGGACCACCAGGCCACTGCCGCCAAAGCGGACGCCGTCACAGCGGTAGCGGGCATCGCTGCTCTGGGCCAGCTGCATCTGTAGCACCAGGTCGATCTTCTTATTCTGCAGGCTCAGGTATTCCGCCAGTTCGGCCGCGTGCTGGGCCAGGCTGTTCATCAGCGGCAGACAGCGCTGCTCGACGTCGTTGACCTGAGCCATCAACCGGAACGCTTTGGGCATCATCGCCAGCAAGGCGTCTTTGTCCATTAATCGCTGGCTTGGCTGCAGAGGATCCGCTAGCAGCAGAAAGTCACAGGGGACGCTGAAAAAGCTTTGTTGCTCGTTAGTCATGGCCGGCGCTTGTGTAATGGGGGTGAATAACTTTATTATCCGATAACTTATCTATTTGGCAAATGGTTAAATGTCACCGTCAGTATCCCTATTTATCGGCCTTCGCTACTGGCGCTCCCGTAAAGACACCCAGTTCGTCTCTTTTATCACCTTTTTTTCCGTTGCCGGCATCGCCCTGGGCGTGGCCGCACTGATAGTGGTCAGTGCGGTGATGAACGGGTTGGAGGGGCGATTAAAGACCCGTTTGCTGGGCGCGGTGCCCCAGGTGGTGGTCAGTGCCGACGCGCCGTTGCAGAAGCCGACCCTGCTGGCCAACCAGCTGGCGGCGGAGCCACACGTGATCGGTGCGGTGCCGCTGATCAGCACCGAAGCGATGATTCAATCCGGCCAGGAGCTGGCCGGGGCCCAGGTGCTGGGGGTTGACCCGGTGCTGGAGGCGCCCCTGTCGGCGGTCAGTCGCCACCTTCGCAGTGGCCGCTGGGACAGTCTGCAGGGCGGTGGTTATCGGATTTTACTCGGCAGTCAGCTGGCCAGTCGCCTCGGGGTGATGGTGGGCGACAAGGTTCGAGTACTGTCGGCCACCGGGGCGGTGTACACCCCGGTGGGGCGTCTGCCCAGCCAGCGTAATTTCACGGTCTCCGGTGTGTTTGAGCTGGGGGCGGAGGTGGATGCCAGCCTGGCTTACATTCACATCGATGACGCCTCCAAGCTGACCCGACTGGGGAAACACAAGGTGCAGTCCATCCGCCTGTATCTGGACGATGCGTTTGCGGCGCCGGCGGTGGCGGCGGTTCTGGCCGTGAAACTCGATGGCGGCTACCGGGTCGACGACTGGCGCAGCCAGTACGGGCAGCTGTTCGGGGCGGTGAAGATGGAGAAGAACATGATGGCGATGCTATTGGCGCTGATCATCGCCATCGCCGCGTTCAATGTGGTGTCGGCCCTGGTGATGATGGTAACCGACAAAACCTCGGACATCGCCATCCTGAAAACCATGGGCCTGGGGCCGGTGGCGGTCATGGGGGTGTTTTCGGTGCAGGGAATGACCAGTACGGTGCTGGGGGTGGCCATCGGTACCCTGGCGGGGCTGCTGCTGGCCTTCAATCTGCAACCTTTGATGGCCGCCATGGGCATCTGGCTATTGCCACCGGGGCAGCCGCTGCCGGTGATTCTGAACTACGGCCAGATTGGCCTGATTGTGGTCGGGGCACTGTTACTCAGTTACCTGGCAACCCTGTACCCCGCATGGCGGGCATCCCTGATCAAACCCGCAGAGGCATTGAGATATGAGTGAGCCATTGCTGCGCTGCACGCAGCTGGGAAAAGTCTACCGTGAAGGCAAGCTCGAAACCCGGGTGCTGTCGAATCTGGATCTGCAGGTGGCGGCGGGCGAGTTGCTGGCGATCATCGGCAGCTCCGGCTCCGGTAAAAGCACGCTGTTGCACATCGTCGGTACCCTGGACACCCCCACCGAAGGGGAGGTGCTGTTCCAGGGGCAGAATCTGTTTGCCCTGAGCGACGGTGCCCGCACCCAGTTGCGCAACCAGCAGCTGGGCTTTGTGTATCAGTTTCATCATCTGTTGCCCGAGTTCAGTGCCCTGGAAAATGTGATCATGCCGCTGCTGATCGCCGGTCAACCGAAAGTGGCGGCGCGTCACCGTGGCGAAGCGCTGCTGGAGAAGGTGGGGCTCAGCCACCGCCTCAATCATAAGCCGTCGGAGCTGTCCGGTGGTGAGCGACAGCGGGTGGCCATTGCCCGGGCCCTGGTCAACCGGCCGGCACTGGTGCTGGCGGACGAGCCCACCGGCAACCTGGATGAAACCACCGCCGAAGAGGTGTATGAGCTGATTCGGCAGCTGGCCCGCGAGGAGGGCACGGCGTTTGTAGTGGTGACTCACGATACCGCCCTGGCCGCCAGGCTGGATCGGCAGGTGGCGATGCACGGCGGCCGTCTGCAGCAGGTCCAGGACTCATGAGCCGCATGAGTCTGGTGTGGGGGCTGGGCTGGCGCTTCCTGCGTACCCGTCACAGCAACCGATTTATCTCCTTTATCTCGGTGTCGTCCATCGTCGGTGTGGCATTGGGAGTGACGGTGCTGATCCTGGTATTGTCGGCCATGAACGGCTTTGAACGTGAGTTGAAGGAGCGGCTGCTGGCAGTGGTGCCCCATGCGGAGATGATCGCCGTCGAGGCTCCCATCATGGACTGGCACACCATGGCCGCCGAGGCGGCCATCCATAAAGAGGTGGTAGCGAGTGCGCCCTTTACCCTGGTTAACGGGTTGCTGCAAAAGGGCGACAAACTGAAAGGGGTGTCGGTTCGCGGGGTGATGCCGCAGTGGGAGCAACAGGTTTCTGAAGCGGATCATTACATGAGTTCCGAGGCCTGGCAGTCGCTGTCGGCTTCGGGCAAGCCTTTGGTGCTGGGAAAGGCGCTGGCGCAGCAGCTTAAGCTGGAGGTGGGCGACCGGGTGACGCTGATGGTGCCGAGGCCCCAGTCCCAGGGGCGCCGTCCGCCGCAGCGGGTGGTGTTTACCGTGACCGGCCTGTTTGACCTGGGCGGTGAGATTGACCGTACCATGGCCTTCACCAGCCTGGCGGTGGCGTCGGAGATTCGCGGCTTTGGCGACGGCGTCGGCGGGTTGCGGCTGAAGCTTGACGATCTGTTTGCGGCTCCGGCGGTGATTCGTGCCGTGGGCTATGAGCAGACCCATTACCTGTACCTGAATGACTGGACCCGTACCCAGGGCCACCTGTATTCCGACATTCAGCTGATTCGAACCCTGATGTACCTGGTGCTGGTGTTGATGGTGGCGGTGGCCAGCTTTAACATCATCTGCTCGCTGGTGATGGCGGTGCAGGACAAGCAGGCGGAGATCGCCATCCTGCGCACCATGGGGCTGAGTCGCAAAGCGGTGATGGGGGCCTTTGTGATTCAGGGGGCGTTGACCGGTCTGACCGGTTGCGTGTTGGGGGCGGTTCTGGGCAGCGCACTGGCGTGGCGCTTGTCTGATCTGATTCGTGGCCTGGAGCAGGCCCTGGGCGTTAAACTGCTGTCCGGAGACGTCTACTTTATCGATTTTCTGCCGTCGCAGCTGATGCTGTCCGATGTGGTGTCGGTGACCTGTGTGGCCTTTGTGGTGACGGTGCTGGCGTCGCTGTACCCCGCCTGGCAGGCGGCCAAGCAGGAGCCGGCCCAGGCGCTGGGCTAACGGCTAAAGAACGAATAAAAAAGGCCGCAGTTGCGGCCTTTTTTTATTCGCGGAACCGGGTTAGCGTCTGCCATTGCCATTGCCATTGCCATTGCCATTGCCATTGCCATTGCCATTGCCATTGCCATTGCCATTGCGTTTCTTTTGGCGTTTCTTCCAACTGAACAGAATGGAGTAGCGCCACAGGCTGTTGATCACCAGATAGGTAAACAGCGAGCTGCAGATGCCGAGAATCAGGCACCCCAGCAGGAAGGGTTCGCCGATCTGCCCCAGGCTGGTTTCCAGCCACTCCCAACTGAGCTCAAACTGAAAGTGACCCGCTTCGAGGCCTAACATCGAGGCGCCCACCAGGTAGGCCAGGTAGAACATGAATGGCATGGTGACCGGGTTGGTGAACCAGACAGTGGCAACCGCCAGCGGCAGGTTGACCCCAAGCAGAATGGCGGCGGCTGCTGCCAGAATCATCTGAAAAGGTACCGGAACCCAGGCGACAAACATCCCGGCCGCCAGAGCTCCGGCAGCTGAGCGGCGGTTCAGGTGCCATAGTCCCGGTCGGTCAATGACATCACCGAACATTCTCAGGTGTCTATGTTGTCTCAGTTTATCTGGGTTCGGCATCAGCCGTTTAATCGTTTTTTTTGGCATAGCGGTCCACAATCGCCTAAACAGTGTCAGGTGAACAGTTTTCTTATCGGTTGGGTAGCGGCCATCAGCTCAGGGCTGATCTGGCCAGGGTTGCTACCGGCTCTGGATCGGATAGTCCTCATCGTCGCAGCGTTGGTGCTGGTGCGACGCCAGCCGCTGTGGGCCGGAGTCCTGATGGGGGTCTGCTGGTTTAGCTGGCAGGCCAGTGGTTTGATTGACCCGAAACAGCCCTTACAATCGGGCCAGTATCAGGTGGTGGCCACCCTGCAGTCATTGCCGACCCGCGCCGCACTATACCAGCGAACTTTATGGCAGGTCGAGCAGATTGATGGCACGCCCCTGCAGATACACCACTCAAATCGTATTTCATTGACCCATCAGGGAGAGTCTCCCTGGCGACTTGGCCAACGTTACCTACTGGATGTTACATTACGCCCGCCCTCAGGCACATTAAACCAGTTTAGCTGGAATAGTCGTCGCCATTACCTTTCCCGGCGGATTGTGGCCACCGGTCGCATTCAAGGCTTCGAGCAACTTGAGGGGAGCGTCCATTGGCGACAGCGGCTGGCGGAGCGGTTGCAGCTGGCGACCGGGTCGTTGCCCAGAGGGGATCTGATTCGAGCCCTGGCCATGGCCGATCGCACCGGACTGAGTGATCAGCGCTGGCGTCAGTTGCGTCAATCCGGATTGACCCACCTGGTGGCCATCTCCGGGTTGCACCTGACACTGGTCGCGGCGTTGGTGGTGTCCGGATTGACCTGGGCCGGCCGGCGGATGTTGCCCAGCCCCTCGGGGCGGGGGCGCGGTGTCATCATGATGTTGGCGGCGACGGTGGTGATCGGCTACGCCTTGCTGGCGGGGTTGGGGCTGGCGACCCAGCGTGCCTTGATCATGACCCTGGCGGGGATGGCGCTGCTGGTGAGCGGCCGTCATGCCCGGCCGTGGGAGATTCTGCTGCGGGCCATGGCACTGTTGTTGCTGTTTGACCCCCTGGCGGTGCTGGCGCCGGGTTACTGGCTGTCCTGTGCCGCGGTGGCCAGCATTCTACTGCTGCTGTGGTTAAAGCCGCCGGCGATACGCAGTCAGGTCGCGACCCTGGTGTGGATTCAATGTGGCCTGACCCTGATGTTGGCGGTGGTGCAGCTGGGCTGGTTCGGCAGCGTTACCCTGCACGCCCTGTGGGCCAACCTGCTGATGGTGCCCTGGGTGTCGGTGGTGGCCTTGCCACTGACGCTGATGGCGGCGCTGTGGTTGTGGCTGGGTGGCCCCGGCGGCAACGAAGCCCTGTGGTTGGCCGACGCCGCCCTGTGGCCTTTGGACAGGATCGCCACCCTGGCCGCGTCGTTGCCCGGGGCGGAGTTGGGCTGGAGCCTGTCTCCGGTTGCTGCGGCGCTGGCGTTGTTGGCGTTGCTGTTGGTATGGCGAAGGCCGCTGCCCCGCAGCGGCGCCTGGGCCGGGCTGTTGCTGCTGCCTCTGCTGTTGTCGGCGCTTCCGACCAGAGAGGATCCCTGGCAGGTGCATGTGCTGGATGTGCGTCAGGGTCTGAGTGTGGTGGTGGAGCGGCGCCATCGGGCGCTGGTATTCGATACCGGTGCCGCCTATCCCTCCGGCTTCAGTTACGCCGACCGGGTGCTGCAGCCGTTTTTGCGCGGCCGCAGCATCGTTGCGGTGGACCATCTGGTACTGAGTCACGGCGACAATGACCATGCCGGCGGACGCCGGGTCATTCAAGACTACTGGCCCGATGCCGAGGTGATCGAAGGGGCAGGGTGCTTGTCCGCCCCCTCGCAGTGGCAGGGGCTGAGTCTGAGCTGGTATCGGCAGTCCATGTCGGGCAACAACGGCTCCTGCGTACTGGTGATCGGCGATGGCCACCACCGGGTGATGTTGCCCGGTGACATCGAGCTGGAAGCCGAGCGGAGAATGACGGTGGCCCCGGTGGATCTGTTGGTGTCGCCCCACCATGGCAGTCGCAGCTCCAGTAGCCCCAAGTGGCTGGCGCAGGTGCGGCCGCGCTGGGTGGTGCATTCGTCCGGCTGGCGCAATCGCTGGGCATTCCCCCACCCGGAGGTGGTCACCCGCTATCACAATCTCGGAGCGCAGCAGTGGGTGACCGGCGATCATGGCCAGGTAAGCGCTTACTTCGATGCCGACGGCGTCACGCTGATGAGTTTCCGGGAGCAGCTGGCGCCCTATTGGTACAATCACCGACCGTGGTAAATGGCCGATAAATAAGCGGTTGGCGAGTTAATATTGGTATCCCACAGGGGAGTCGGTAGAATGTCTGATTCAGTTTGTGAATGGTTAATGATATGAGCGCCAAACCCCAACGCGCAGAGAAAGGCCAAACCTGGGCCACGTTTAAACGCTTGTGGCCCTATGTGCTGCCATACCGCACCGCCTTTATCATCTCCATCGTCGGTATGCTCATCTACGGTGCCGTCGATGCCGGCATGATCTGGCTGGTGCAGCCGCTGATCGACAGTGGCCTCAACGAGGGGCGCAGCGAGGTGCTGCGCATGGCGCCGTTGATTGTGGTGGGCATGTTCCTGATTCGGGGCAGTGCCAACTTCGTGTCGACCTACTGCCTGGCCTGGGTCAGCCAGAAGGTGGTGCAGAACATGCGCCAGTTGGTATTCAATAAATACCTGAGCCTGCCGGTGAGTTACTTCGATACCCAGAGCACCGGCGATCTCATCAGCCGCATCACCTTTGATACCGAACAGGTGGCCCGGGCCTCCAGCAGCGCCCTGGTCAGCATGGTGCGTGACGGCGCCACCGTTATCGGCCTGCTGTTTATCATGTTCTATCAGAGCTGGCAGTTGTCGCTGATCTTCTTCATGGTGGGCCCCGTCGTGGCCTGGGTGATTACCATTGTCAGCCGCCGTTTCCGTAAGGTGTCCAAGGCGATTCAGCTGGCCATGGGCGGGGTAACGACGGCCTCTGAGCAGATGATCAAAGGCCACAAAAACGTGATTGCCTTTGGTGGTCAGGAGATCGAAGCCGAGCGCTTTGCCCGCATCAACAACCTCAACCGTCGCCATAACATGAAGCTGTCTGCCGCCCAGGCCATCAGCCAGCCCATCATTCAGATCATCGGCTCCGGCGCCATCGGTGTGGTGCTGTTTGTGGCCAGCTTTGATTCGGTATTGCAGACCCTGACGCCGGGCACCTTTGTCACCATCATCGGCTCCATGATGGGTCTGATGCAGCCGATGAAACACCTGACCAAGGTCAACGCCGACTTCCAGCGAGGCATTACCGCCGCCCATACCGTGTTTGCGGTGCTGGATAAGCCCGACGCCGCCGACAGCGGCACCCACCAGGTGGAGCGGGTACAGGGACAGCTGGCACTGAACCATGTGACCTTCAGCTACCCCAACACCAACAAAGAGGAGCCGGCCCTGCGCAATGTGTCGCTGCAGGTGGGGGCCGGTCAGACCCTGGCACTGGTGGGGCGCTCCGGTTCCGGTAAGAGCACCATCTCCAACCTGTTGCCGCGCTTCTATGACGTCACCGAGGGCGAAGTGCTGCTCGATGGTGTCAATGTGAATGAATACTCACTGAGTAACCTGCGCAGCCAGATTGCCATGGTGTCGCAGCAGGTGACCCTGTTTAACGACTCCATCGCCAACAACATCGCCTACGCCTGTGACAACTGCAGCCGTGAGCAGATTGAAGCCGCTGCCGAGGCCGCCTACCTGATGGAGTTCGTCCGGGATCTGCCCGAGGGGCTGGACACCATGGTCGGTGAGAACGGTATCCTGCTTTCCGGAGGCCAGCGTCAGCGCATCGCCATCGCCCGGGCCATTTTGCGCGATGCCCCGGTGCTGATTCTCGATGAGGCCACCTCGGCGCTGGATACCGAGTCTGAGCGAGCCATTCAGGCGGCGCTGGATAACCTGCAGCGGGGCCGGACCTCGCTGGTGATCGCCCACCGCTTGTCGACCATCGAGAACGCCGATGTGATCATGGTGGTGGACAAGGGCGAAGTGATTGAGCGTGGCAGCCACGCCGAACTGCTGGCCAAGGGCGGCGTCTACAGTCAACTGCACCAGATGCAGTTTGGTGACAATGAGTAACTGGCTGGAGCGGGCCTGGCAGCAGGGCAGTCTGCTGCTGTGGGTGCTGGCGCCTTTTACCCTGCTGTTCGTTGTGATCAGTGGCCTGCGCCGTTGGGCTTACTCGGTCGGCCTGTTGAAATCCGTCACTCTGCCGGTGCCGGTGATTGTGGTGGGCAACCTCAGCGTCGGTGGTAATGGCAAGACACCGGTGGTGCTGTACCTGATTGAACTGCTGCAGGCGCAGGGTAAGCGGGTCGGAGTCATCTCCCGTGGTTATGGCGGCGAAGCCGACAGTTGGCCACAGTGGGTCGGTCGCGATACCCCCGCCGCCTTGGTGGGAGACGAGCCCAGGTTGATCGTTCAGCGAACCGGTGTGCCCATGGCCGTGGGGCCGGATCGCATCGCTGCCGCCCAGATGCTGTTGGAGCGTGCCGACGTCGATGTGATTCTGTCCGATGATGGCCTGCAGCACTACCGCCTCGGCCGTCAGGTTGAGCTGGTGGTGGTGGACGGTGAGCGTCGCTTCGGCAATGGCCACCGACTGCCCATGGGCCCCCTGCGGGAGCCGGTGAGCCGGTTAACCAGCGTGGACCTGGTGATCTGCAACGGTGGCACCGCCAGGCCCGGTGAGTACCCGATGCAGTTGCAGCCGCTGCCGCTGAGGGCGGTGGACGGCAGCGACCGTGCGTTTGATGCGGATCGGGACATTGTTGCCATGGCCGGCATCGGCCACCCGCCGCGCTTTTTTACCTCGCTGGAGAGCCAGGGGCTGATGCCGGTACGCTGTGTGCCCTTTGACGATCATCACCCCTATACCGCCCCCGAGCTGAGGCAGCTGACGCCGGCGGCCGAAACCCTATTAATGACTGAAAAAGATGCGGTTAAATGCCGCGCTTTTGCGCAGCCCAACTGGTTTTACTTACCGGTTGCTGCTAGCTTGTCGAAAGATTTTGACGGCGCGTTGCTGTCACGACTGAAGGAATAACAACATGGCGTTTGATACAAAATTGCTGGAAATCATTGCCTGCCCGGTATGCAAAGGCAAACTGGAGTTTAACGCGGCCGAGCAAACCCTCACGTGCAAGGGCGATCGCTTGGTGTACCCCATCGATGATGGCATTCCGGTGTTGCTGGAAAACCGTGCTACCGAGATGAAAGGCGAATAACTCATGTCCTTTGTGGTGGTGATTCCGGCGCGTTACGCATCCAGCCGTCTTCCCGGTAAGCCGCTGGCCGACATTGCCGGTAAACCGATGATTCAATGGGTGTGCGAAAAAGCGCAGCAATCCGGTGCCGAGCGGGTGGTGGTGGCCACCGATGACGTTCGTGTGCAGCAGGCGGTGACGGCGTTTGGCGGGGAGGTGATCATGACCTCTGCCGACCACAACTCCGGTACCGAACGGCTGGCTGAGGTGGTCTCTCTGTTGAACCTGGATGACGATCAGGTGGTGGTCAACGTTCAGGGGGATGAGCCGCTGATCCCGGCGGCCAACATTCGCCAGGTGGCGGATAACCTGGTGGCCAGTGGCACCCCGATGTCCACCCTGGGCGTCGCCATCGATGACAGCGATGAGATGTTCAATCCCAATGCGGTCAAAGTGGTGTGCGCCGAAGATGGTAAAGCGCTGTATTTCTCCCGCGCCGCCATTCCCCATGATCGCGATGCCTTTGCAAAGGGCCCGGCGGTCAGCCCGGGCGCACTGCGCCATGTGGGGATCTACGGCTATCGTGCCGGCTTTATTCGTCGCTATGTGAACTGGGCGCCAAGCCCGCTGGAGGCGATTGAGTCACTGGAGCAGTTGCGGGTGCTGTATTACGGTGAGTCGATTCATGTGGCCCGGGCGGTGGAAACGCCGCCAGCCGGGGTGGACACACCGGAAGATCTGGCCCGGGTTCAGGCGATTCTGAGTCGCTGAGCCGCTACTTCGGCCACAGCTGCTGTTGGGCGATACTGGCCTGGGCGGTCAATTTTGCCCCCAGGCTTTTGCCGTGCAACAGGTGATCGGTGCCGTAGGAGTAGGTGGCACATAACACTGCCGCCAACAATATTCCCCGCCAGGTTTTGGTGGCAAACAGCAGGCTGAAACTCACCGCCGCAAAGGCGCCTGCCACCACCCAGCCCCACTGGCCCTCGACCTGCCTGAGGGACAACTCGATCAGGGTCAATGACACCGCCACCGTAATGATGCCGATGAACAGCCCCGGGGTGGGCGATCGGATCAGAATGGCGGCCAGGTACACAGGTACCATCGCCACCACCATAATGCCAATGATCAACAGCAGCAGCTCAATCATGAATGCGCGCTTTGTCCTCGTACAGGGTGGTTACCCAGCGTTCGGTGGTGATAAAGCGCCAGCTCCAGGAGTGGAGGGATTCGGGAAAGGCTGCCTGCCACTGCTGCAATGACGCGTCCATCGGTTGCTTTCTAGCCCATGTTATTGAGTTTAGCAGCATTTCTTGGAATTTTTGCATATCGGCCTTAGTGGCCAGGCCGCCATGACCGGGAATGACCTTGGTGTCGTCGTCCATCCAGCCCAGAGCCGTGGTGACGTTATTCAAATAGCCCTCGACGCTGCCCCCACCTTTCAGATCCACATAGGGAAAGGTGTCTTTAAAGAACAGATCCCCCATGTGTACCACGTTGGCCCGCTCAAAGCGCACCAGGCTGTCACCATCGGTGTGGCCGGAGGGCAGGTGCACCACTCTGAGGCGGTCTCCATTGAAATGGATGGTGATGCCGTCGCTGTAGGTGACCACCGGCAGGTGGGCCGGTGTCAGGCTGCTGTCCTGGGCCAGCCTCAGGCGCACATTGTGGTGGGCAAAGATGGTGGCCTGGCTGGCGAACTCGGCGTTGCCACCGATGTGATCGCCGTGATAGTGGGTGTTGAGCAGGTACTTGACCGGTTTGGGGTTGATGGCTGTCAGGGCCGCGGCGATGCGATCCGCCAATGGAGCAAACTGGTCGTCGATGATCAGGATGCCATCGTCGCCGGCGCTGACGCCGATGTTGCCGCCGCTGCCGGTGAGCATGTACACCCCTTGGGCCACCTCCTGAGAGACAATCTCGATATCCTTGAACCGATCATCGCCGCTGGCGGGCAGGGCAAAGATCAGGGTTAACAGCAGCAGCTTACGCATAATGACTCATCCAGATTGAGGGGGACTGTTGAAAATAGCACCGTTTTTCAGTGCGGGGTAGTGAAAGCGCAGTGGGGTGTGACAGCCTGAAGTGAACCCAGCCGGGGTGACAACAGCCCGGCCAACGCCGGGCTGTTGCTATGAGGGGGGTTAATAGCGGTAGGTCAGATCAACGAAGTAGTAGCCGCCGTTGAAGCCATAGGGTGTATTGGTGACCGGATACTGGAAGATGCCATTGAAGTTGTTGTCGTCGGGCCGTTTCTCCGGGTAGGTGTCAAACAGGTTCTGGGCGCCGGCGGTGAGGCTGATGGCGTCGGTGGCCTGGTAGCGAACGCTGAGATCCGTGGTCCAGCTGGCATCGTATTTGACCTCGCTGCGGGAATAACCGACGGTGTAGGTGCCGAAATAGTTAAACCTCAGGTGAGTGGTGAAGTCGCCGTAGCGGTGGCTAAAGCCCAGGTTGCCCTTGTGGTGCAGGTTGGCGTCGGTACGCCGAATCTCCTCGCGACGGTCGAACAGCGACGCCTCCTGACCGTCGAGGATGGCCGGCAGGTTCACCTGTTCGATGTCGGTGCTGTTGTAGGCGTAGGCCAGGTTGGCCTCCAGATCGCCCCAGCTGCCCAGGTCGAACTCTTGGGACGCCACCACGTCGAGGCCGCGGGTGCGGGTATCGAGGCCATTGAGGAAGAAGCGGCCGGACTCGGCATTGGTGCCGTCGAACAGGGCGGCGATGGCCGGCGAGGCGTCCTTGTCCAGCGAGCCGGACAGGATGATGCGGTCATCCACATCAATCTGGTAGGCGTCGACGGTGACGGTGAGGCCAAAGTCGGTCAGGTACACCAGTCCCAGGCTGTAGGAGTGGGAGATCTCCGGTTCCAGCTCATCGATGCCCAGAGCCTGGGTGATGGGGGACAGGGTGTTAAAGGTGCCCGATTCCCTGGGGATAAACTCGCCGGTGTCCGGATCCGGATCGAAGAAAGTGGCGATGCTGGTGTAGTACAGCTGCTGCACGCTCGGGGCTCGGAAGCCGGTATTGGTGGTGGCGCGCAGGGCCAGGTTGTCGGTGATGTCGTAGCGTCCGGCCAGCTTCCAGCTGGTGTTGGTGCCAAAATCGGAGTAGTCCTCGAAGCGCACCGCCGCGGCCCAGTACCATTGATCGCTGTACTGATTTTCCAGCTCCAGGTACAGCCCCAGATTGTGGCGATCCTCGTCCACTTCCGACTCCGGCGTAAAGCCGCTGAAGCCCTGGCTGCCGCCGGATTTGCCCTGGTAGTCGCCCTTGATGTAAGACGCCTCGTCGCCGGCTTCAATCTGATAGCCGCTGTTGCGCCAGCTCAGGCCCATGGCCACCACCAGCTCGGAGTCGTTGTAAAACTCGTAGTAGCGGGAGGCGTCCAGATTCAGGTTCAGCTCTTCGGTGGACAGGGTGCCGGCATCGAACTCGGTGGGGCTGTCCGGTCCCAGAGAGGCGTTGAGGCTGTTGACCACCCGGTATTCGAAGCTGTTGCTGCCGTAACCGGCGGAGGCGTCCAGACGCCACTGGCCAAGATCAAACTCGTAGCCCAGCACTAGGGAGTAATCGATGATCTCCGGATTGATCTGCGGCAGGAAGCCGTCCGGGTAGATCTCGGGCAGATTGCGGCCATCCAGGGCGCGGCGGTAGAAGGCGCCGGATTTGGATTCACGCTGACTGATGCCGCCAAAGGCATACAGGTTGTCGTCGCCATCGAGGGAGTAGCCGGCATTGGCGAACAGACCGTAGTTGTCGTAGTCGCTGTTGCCGATGTGGTGGCTGTTGCGGTCAAAGGTCGCCTCGCGGGGATCCGGACTGCCATCGGCCAGGGTCGGGTATTGCTGGCGAGGATCGGCGCCGGCCCGGTTGGTGGCGTTTTTCTGCTGGGCTTCCAGTGACAGGTTGAGGAAGCCGTCGTCGCCGAGGCCCAGGCCATGATTGAGGCCGATTCGAATCTGCTCGCCATCCCCCTCATAGGTCTGGCCAACCTGGGTGGCGATGCTGCCGCCCTGATCCGCGTCGTTGAGCACCACATTGATGACCCCGGCAATGGCGTCGGAGCCGTATTGGGCGGCGGCGCCATCGCGAAGAATCTCAATCCGTTTGATGGCGGCCATGGGGATGGCATTCAGATCGACATTGGAGGAGCCTTTGCCGACGGTACCGCTGGTGTGCACCAGCGCCGAGCCGTGACGACGTTTGCCGTTCACCAGTACCAGGGTGTGATCCGGTGACATGCCGCGCAGGTTGGCCGGGCGCACGGCGTCGGTGCCGTCGGTGACCGAGGAGAACGGAAAGGCGTAGCTGGGGGCGGCAAATTGCAGCGCCTGGGCCGTTTCGGTCATGCCGGTGGCCTGCAGTTGCTCGCCGCTGATGATGTCGATGGGCGCCGCACTGTCGGTGGCGGTGCGCAGGGCGATGCGGGAGCCGATCACCTCAATGGTTTCGACCTTGTCCTGGGAGGCCAGGGTCTGGGGGGCTGTAATGCTCGCTGCGACAGCCAACGCAACAAGGTTTGAGTGCATAAGGAAATGCCTTTTTATAACTATTGGTAATATCAATGGCGGCAAGGTTAACATTTCCATTTTTGTGGAATTAGAATCAAACGCGATAAATCAGCGCGGACTGTTCTAATGGTCTTTGTGATTTTTATTGACCAAACAGTGGCTTAAAATCATTTTTCAGTATCATTAAGGGAGAATAAAAAAAGGAGAGGCGTTGGCCTCTCCAAACTGGCCAGGGGAACGACTGGCCATCGGGATACAACAACAGATTGGTGACTTACAACCACTTGGGCAGGGCGCCGTCGCTCCACTGTTTGATGCGAGCGCTCTTCTGCGCATAGAAATGGCGCATTCTCGTCAGCAGCAGGTAACAGTAAGGCACCAGGAACAGGCTGGTGACGGTGGAGAACAGCAACCCGCCGATGATCGCCAGCGCCATCGGGGTGTAGGAGGGACCGCCGCCGGCCAGCCGGGTATCGTTCAGGGCCAGCGGAACCAGGCCCAGCACCGTGGTGGCCACCGTCATCAGCACCGGCCGCAGCCGCGACCCGGCGGCGTCGACAATGGCCTGTTTCAGCTTGTCGATGTCCGGTTCACGCTGATTGATCTGATCCACCAGCACGATGCCGTTGTTGACCACCACGCCCATCAGGATCAGGATGCCGATCATCGCCATCATCGACATCTCCTGACCGAGGATAAAGAAGGTCCAGAACACCCCGGTGATGGAGAACAGGATTGAGGAGATCACCGCCGTGGGCAGCAGCAACGACTCAAACAACGCCGCCATCACAATGTAGATCATGGCGATGGCCAGCAGCATGTTGGTGATCATCACCGCCTGGTCGTCCTCCTGCTGGCGGAATCCGCCGCCAAACTGATAGTCGTATCCCGCCGGCCAGTGGAGGGAGTCCAGTACCTGGGTCAGGGCGGCTTTGGCTTCATCCAGGGAGCTGTCCTCGACGTTGCCGCCGATGGTCAGGGCGGTCTGGCGATTGTAGTGCTTAATCTCCTGCAGTCTGGGCATCAGGGTGATGCGGGCCAGCATCTCCAGGGTATAGACCCGGTTCTCATGTCGAGCCAGTGGCAGCTGTTTCAGCTGCTGCAGTGACTGGTGCCACTGCTTGTCCCAGGCCAGGAAAATCTGCACTTCGCCACTGGGGTCGTGGCGGAAGGAGCGCAGGTTATCCCCCCTGACGGCCAGTGCCACGGTCTGAGCCGCGTCGGCGATATCGATGCCGAGCCGCGACAGTTGCTGGCGGTCGAACTGCACCTGAAGTTCATACTGGCCACTGCTGACGTCGGAGCGCACATCCTCCAGGCCGTCTATCTCCTGGAACAGTGGCACCAGCTGGTCGGCCAACTCCATCAGCACCGTGGTGGAGCGTCCGGTGAGGGTGACCCGCATGCCGGCGTTGTTGCCGCCATTCCAGCCAAATTCCGGGTTGGCGTCGGTGAGTTTCGGCATCTCGTCGCGAATGGTCTGCTTGATGGTCTCAATGTCTGCCGGCAGGGTTTCCTTCATGATCAGCGTGGTGGTGACGTTGTCGGTGGCGTAGTAGCTGTAGACACTGTCAAACCCCAGCTGTTGCTGATGGTCATACAGGTAGGCTTCCACCCGGTTCACCATCCCCTCGGTCACGGCCAGGGCGTGCTGTCCTTCAAGGTGGTAACGCAGATAGAGCCGGTCCTGGGCATCGTCGTCGTCGGCCATGTTGACCTGGCTGATCGGCAGAGCGGTACTGGCCAGGATCACCAGGGTGATAAGACCGGTGGTTTTGGGCCAGTTCAGACACCAGCTCAGGGCGCGTTGATAGTGGCGCTGGCCCCTGGGTTCGCCATGGGAGCCTAGGCGAATGCGGCTTAGCCGTGACAGCAGCAGCGGCAGCAGGGTTTTGGCCAGCAGCAGTGACGCCAGCAGCGAGATGCAGATGGCGATGGCGACGTGTTCCAAAAACATGGTCATCTGCACCTTGACCCCGAAGATGTTGGGCAGAAATACAATGATGGTGGTCAGGGTGCCCGCCAGTACCGCCAGGGCCACCTTGTTGACGCCATCGAGTATCGCCCGGTGACGGTCGCCATCGTCGCTGTGCTCCTGGGCCTGCAGCACCGACTCGGTGACCACCACCGAGTTGTCGATGAGCATGCCCACCGCCAGCAGCAGCCCCATCATCGACAGGATGTTGAGGGTGTAGCCCATCAGGTACATGGCGGCCAGGGTAATGGCGATGGAGATCGGCACCGATACCACGATTACCAGGGTCATGGCGACGTTACGCAGGAACAGGAACAGCACGCCGAACGACAGCGCCGCCCCCACCAGGCCGGCCATCAGCAGATCATGCAGTGAGTTTTTGACCCCTTTGGCCTGATCGTCCATGGAGAACAGTTCGATGCCGCGAAACTGCGGGTTGGCATTGGTGGCGTCGATGACTTTGGTCACCCGGGCGGCGACCTCCACCAGGTTGGCGCCGGACTCCTTAAAGATGTCCAGGCCGATGGCGTAGGCCCGGTTGAGGTGGCGGCCATCGATGCGCTCCGGCAGGGTGTAGTCGATGCTGGCCACATCCCCGAGGCGGATGTTGGGGGCCAGGATCAGCTGCTTGATCTCGTCGAGGCTGCGAAACTCCCCTTTGGGCGACAACTGCCACAGGGTTTGCTGGGTACGCAGGTTGCCGCCGCTGATGACAAAGTTTTCCTGGTTCAAGCGCTGCTGCAGCACCGAGGCGGGCACGCCACTGGCGGTGAGCCGGTCCGGGTCGATGCGAATCTCGATGCGCTGTTTGTCGACGCCATACAGGGTGACTTGTGAAACCCCGGGCAGGCGTTCCAGTGGCCGTTTCAGCTGCTTTTCCAGCAGATCATAGGCACCGCTGAGATCCCGCTCGGAGGAGATCCTCAGGGTGTAGATGGGCATGTCGGCGGTGGAGAACTGGCGCAGCAGCACCCGCTCTACGTCTTCGGGCAACAGGTGGCGCACCGAATCCAGCCGTTCGCGGGCTTCCACGGTTTTGGTGGCCAGGCTGCTGCCCCAGTCAAACTCCAGTTGAATAAAGGCGCCATTCTCGGTGGAGGTGGAGCGCATCGCCTTGACGTCGCTGAGGGTCGCCAGCGACTCCTCCAGCACCGAGGTGATGCTGCGCTCCACCTCCTGGGGAGAGGCACCCTGATAGGGCACCTCCACCATGATCTCGGGAATGTCGAGACCGGGAAACATCTCCAGTGGCAGCAAGCGGCTGGAGACGATGCCCATCAGCAACATGGCAATGAAGGCCATGGAGACGGTCACCGGCCGCCGTAAGGCCAGAGCGGTCAGATTACTGGTCATGACGAGCCTCCGTGGCAAAACCCTTGGTGTCGAACAGGCTGTAGAGTACCGGCAGGACCACCAGCGTCAGCAGGGTCGACAGCAGCAAGCCGGCAATGACGGTGATCGCCATCGGCGCGCGCATCTCGGCGCCGTCTCCGAGGCCAATCATCATCGGCGCCAGCCCCAGGGTGGTGGTCAGGGTGGTCATCAGGATCGGTCTCAGTCGTGAATGGGCGGCATCATGAATCGCCCGGGCCTTGTCCTGGCCGCTGCTGCGCAGTTGATTGATGCGGTCGACCAGCACGATGGCGTTGTTGACCACGATGCCGGCCAGCATGATCAGGCCAATAAAGACGATCACCGAGATGTGGGTACCGGTGAGCCACAAGCCGTAGACGCTGCCGGCCAGGGCCATGGGGACCGCCACCAGGATCAGCAGCGGGTGCAGCAGGGATTCAAACTGGCTGGCCATCACCAGGTACACCAGGAACACGGCCAGGGCCAGGGCGATGTACAGGGAGTTGACTGAGTGCTCCATCTCCTCGTTCTGGCCGCCAAACTGAATGCTGGTGCCGGCAGGCAGCTGCAGCTGTTGCAGCAGGGTGGTGGCGTCGGCCACCGCTTCCTTGAGGGAGCCGAAGCTGAGGTTGGCCGAGACAATGGCCACCCGCTGCTGGGCGATGCGGTTGATGGATGCCGGGCCGATCTCTTCGCTGATGCTGGCCACCGCATTGAGGGCAATGGGGTGCGCCGAGTCCGGGTTGACGATCAGGCTGGCCAGATCCTCCATCTGATCCCGCTGGTTGGGCAGGGCCCGCACCAGGATGTCGATCTTACGGTCGCGTACGGTGTAGCGAGAGGCGACGCTGCCGCCGATCACCGAGGCCACCCGGTTGGCCACCTCCGGTGCGGTCAGCCCCAGGGTCGCCAGCTTGCTGTGGTCGAAGCGCACCGTCAGCTCGGGTTGTCCCTCTTTGAGGCTGTTCTGCACGTCTTTGAAGCGCTCGGACTGCCCCAGCACCCGGGACACCATCAGGCTGGCCTGTTTCAGTTGCTGCAGGTCGTAGCCGCTGATCTCCAGCTCCATGGGGGTCTTAAAGCTGAACAGCTCCGGCGACTGGGCGGTGTACTCCAGATCCGGGATGCGACTGGCAACGGCCCGAAGCTGGGCCATGATTCGAGGTTGGGCACCGGCGTTGGCCAGCACCACCTGCAGGCGGCCCCAGTTTTCGCCGCCAATCTGCGAGGCGGAGCTGAGCAGGCCGCCGCTGCCGGCCTGGGAGTAGACCTGATCCACATCGCCGTCATCAACAATGGCATTGGCCAGGTGGTTGAGTACCCGGTCGGTGTGGCCGACCTCGGTGCCCGGTGGCAGTTGCACCTCCAGATAGAACTCACCCTGATTCATCGGTGGAATCAGCTCCATGCCCAGCTTAGGCACCAGGGTAGCCGCAAACCCGGTAATGGCAATGGCCAGAGCCAGGGTCACCCAGCGGGCGGACATCGCCAGATTCAGCATCTTTGGATAACACAAGGTCAGGGCACCGTAGAGGGCGTTAAAGGCCAACAGGATCGGCATGAACAGCAGCCGTGCGACTCGGCGCAGCAGCCGGCTCAGCACCATCACCAGGGCGATCAGCAGGTTCGGCAGGTAGGAGAACAGCAGCACAAACGGGAAGCTGAATACTGTGGCGGCCCGTTGGCGCACCAGCCCCAGCCGGGTGTCGGCCCGGGGCTTGGGGGCTGCCGGCGGCGCCGGGCGCAGGCGAATCCCCTTGCGGGAAGAGAGCATCGGGATGGCGGACAGGGCCACCAGCAGCGAGGCGATCAGGGCGAAGGCCACGGTCATGGCCTGATCCGCAAACAACTGGCCGGCGATGCCATCGACGAAAATCAGCGGCACAAACACCGCCAGAGTGGTCAGGGTGGAGGCGACGATGGCGCCGCTGACCTCTTCGGTACCGGTGCGGGCGGCCTGCTGCAGGTCGTCCCCCAGGCTGCGGCGGCGGTCGATGTTTTCCAGTACCACGATGGCGTTGTCCACCAGCAGCCCCACCGCCAGGGCGATGCCGCCCAGAGACATGATGTTGAGGCTGATGCCGGCAAAGTACATCAGGTTAAAGGTGGCGATTACCGACACCGGGATCGACAGCGAGATGATCAGGGTCGGCTTGAGCTCGCCCAGGAACAGGAAGATCACCAGCATCGCCAGCACCGACCCGATCAGCGCGGCACTGGTGACCTCGCTGACGGCACTTTCGATGAAGCGGGACTGGTCATACAGCAGGGTGATGGGGTAGCGGCTGTCCGGCTGCAGTTGGTCGAGCTTGCGCTTCAGGGCCTGGGCCACCGCCACGGTGTTGGCGTCGCCCTCTTTGTAGATGGCCAGTTCCACCGCTTCCTGGCCCGCGGAACGACTGATGTTGTCCCGCTCCTTGAAGCTGTCCTGAACCTGGGCAATCTCGAACAGCCGCACCTGGCGCTGGCCGTCGCGGTAGACGATCAGCTGCCTCAGCTCGTCCAGGTTCTGGAACTGATTGAGGGTGCGGATCAGCAGTTCCTGATCGCCTTCGGTGAGTTTGCCGGCTGACAGGTTGATGTTCTCATTGCGGATGCGTTCAATCAACTGCTCGACATTGAGGCCCAGCTGGGCCATCTTCTGCTGGTCGATGAGGATCTGCACCTGCTGCTCCAGGCCGCCGGAGGGGCGCACCGAGGCCACGCCGGGGACGGTTTCAAGGGTGCGTTTGAGCTCCTCTTCGACCCAGGTCCGCAGTTGCACCAGATTGGCCTGGGCGCTGTCCTCGGCGGTGACCGCCAGTCGGACGATGGGATCCAGGTTGGGGTTAAAGCGCAGGATAAGCGGCTTGTCGACGTCCAGGGGCAGTTGAATGGCATCGAGCTTTTCCCGGCTGTCGAGGGCTGCCAGGTCCATGTCGGTGCCCCACTCAAACTCCAGCAGCACGTCGGATAAGCCGGCGCGGGAGGTGGAGGAGACTTTGCGCAGCCCTTTGACGACGCCGATGGCTTCCTCTATGGGTTTGCTGACCAGTTGCTCTACTTCGGCGGGGGCGGCGCCGGCGTACTGGGTGCGCACGGTGAGCGTGGGGTAGCTCATGTCCGGCAGCAGGTTGACCGCCAGGCGGCTGAAGCCCACCAGTCCGAACATCACCACGGCCAGAATGAACATCCACACCGTTACCGGCCGCTTTACTGAGGTATTAATGATTCCCATAATGTCGAACCCTTAGCGCTGGGCCAGTTGCAGAGGCTCGATCACTTCGACGTGGGCGTCCTCTTTCAGTTGATGCTGACCGCGAACCACCACTTTGTCCTGCAGGCTCAGGCCGGACAGAATCTCTACGCGGCCTTCGTCCTCAAACCCCAGTTCGACCTGACGACGGCGGGCTTTGCCCTCTTCCACCACATACACCGCATGGCCCTGATCCTGTCGCAGCAGCGCGGTTCTCGGAATCACCAGGGCGTTGTCATGGCTGTCGTATTTGAGTTTGGCCTTGGCGAACATGCCGGCCTTCAATTGTCCCTGGTCATTGGGGACCGTCAGGGTGACCTTGAAGGTACCGGTGTTGCTGTCGACGATGGGGCTGATGCGCTCTACCCGAGCCTCGAAGCGCTGGTCGTTGGCCCCGAGAATCAACTGCGCCAGTTGGCCCTTGCGTACCTGGCTGAGTTCCTGCTCCGGCAGGTATAAAATGCCATGCAGCTCATCCTGGCGTACCACATAGAACAGCTCTTTATATTGCTCGGCCATGTTGCCCCGCTTGACTAGACGTTTGGCGACCACGCCGTCGAAGGGGGCCACTGCCCTGGACTCTTTCAGCTGCAGTGCCGCCAGATCCCTATCGGCGATAGCCGACAGGCGCCGGAACTCCAGTTTGGCCATGGTCTCTTCGCTCACCAGCTGTTTGTTGGCGATTTTTTTCAGACGGTTCAGCTCCTGGTCGATGACGTCCAGCTCGGCCTGGGCCTTGTTGAGGTTGTAGCGGTAGCGCTCGGACTCGATGCTGGCCAGCAACTGACCGGCAACCACCTTGTCTCCCTCTTCGACGGCGATGTGGGTAATGATGCCGGGCACCCGGCTGACCACCATCGCCTCTTCCGGAGCTTCCAGGATGGCGGTGGAGCTGTAGTAGGAGGCGACGGTGCCGCTGACCACATTCCGGGTCTCCACCGGCAGAGTGACGATGCTTTGGTCGGTTTCGCTGGTCTGGGCCGTTTCGGGGGTGTCGGCGCCGGTGTCATTGGCGGGAGCCTGGCCACAGGCGGTCAGGATGAGAATCAGAGACAGGGCAGTCACAGACAGGCGGCAATTCATAGCACAGTTCCTTGGTTGCTTAAGTCGTACGTTAGCAACGGCAATGCAGGCTCTGTGCCAAAGTTTTGAGGCTTTCTAAATCAATGGGTTATGTGATTTTCATGTTGAAATTTTGGTGGGGTTAACAAGATGTTGCGGCAATTGACCAACTGTTGGTGAGTTTGCTAACTCGGTGGTGTGGTGGCCATAGACGGGCGCCGGTGCCGCCGCCACAGCTCGGTGCCGATAACGGCAGCCAGCCCTCCCCATATCAGTATAAAGCCCAGTAAGCGATTGGGGTGGCAGGCCTCGTCGAAGACCCATACCGCCAGGAGAAACTGCAGGCTGGGGTCGTAATACTGCATCAAACTGAAATGGCAGAAACTGATCCGTTTTACCGCGTAGTTGACCAGAATGACCGCGGTCAGAATCAAGATACCGAAACCCAGGTGGTAGGCGATTCGGGCACCATCACCCTGCTGCAGAACCGAATCGCCGTTAAGCCACAGGTAGCCCAGATACAGCAGTGCCGGCGGCAGCACCACCAGTTGCTCCAGTGACAGCGAGGTCAGGGTGTCCAGCTGCACCTGCTTTTTCAGGGCGCCGTAGGCGGCGAACAGGCCGCCAAGTACCAGGGCCAGAATGATGCTGTCGGCATGGCTGTGGAACTGAATCACCACCGCGACCGTTGCCAGCATCAGCGCCAGCATCTGAATGCGGTTAAGGCAGTCGCGAAACACCACTACCGCCAGCACCATCGACAGCAATGGTGACAGAAACTGCCCCATGCTGGCTGCCAGAATCTGGTTGTGGCTGAAGGCCCAGGTGGAGAGCATGCCCCCGACCCCCAGCAGCGGTGCCGCCAGGGCGCAGCGCAGCAGCGCCGGCCGGTTATGGCGGCAGGCGTAAAGGATTCGCTGGCTTTGGCCCTGCCACTGCATCAGCGACAGCAACAGCACGGCGCTCATTACGATGCGCAGACTGATGAGCTCTACCACATCGGCACCGGGCATCAGCGGCAGATACAGCGGCATCAGACCGAAGATGCTGAAGGCCACCAACAGTGCCAGCTTGGGGAACATGAAATCCACTCCTTGGGACGGCGATCGGTAAACCCTATCACTCCAGCCGCCCAGGCGGGCACTGTGATGGAAAAACTTTGAACCCCATCCATGGATTAGGTTGATAGTGGCGGCGGTCTAGGGGGCCAACCGCCGTCTTCGCCGCTGTTGGGTCAGTGCTTCGACCGAGCACAGCAACAGCCCCAGCCAGATCAGGCCAAAGGTCACGGCCTTGACCTGGTCAAACACCTCGGCAAACAGGACGGTGGCCAGCAGGAACTGCAAGCTGGGTTCGATGTACTGCATCAATCCCACCATGGTCAGAGAGGTGCGGTTGATGGCCAGGGTAAACAGGATAAGGGGCGCCAGGGTAATGGGGCCGGCACCGAGATACAGCAGCAGGGTGCTGCCACTGCCGCCGAGGGAGGACAGCCCCGAGGTGGCCTGGGCGTACAGCAGGAACGCCAGTGCAGGCGGGGTTAATAGCACCGCTTCCACCGCCACCGAGGTCAGGGAATCGAAGCGGATGTACTTTTTCACCAGCCCGTACAGAGCAAAAAAGCTGCCCATGAGCAGAGAGATCCACGGCAGCTCGCCATATTGATAGACTTGATAGCCGATACCGGCGGTGGCCAGCACCACCGCAAGGCACTGCGCCGGTGACAGCCGGTCGTTTTGAAACATCACTCCCAGGGCGATGGCAATCAGCGGATTGATGAAAAATCCCAGGCTGGCCGCCAGTACCTGCCCATGGGTGAGGGCGTAGGTAAAGCTGTACCAGGAGACGCACATCAGCAGTGAGGCAAGCAGGCATAACCCCAGCGAGCGCCGATCGGCCACCACTGCCGCCAGCGACATCGGCTTGCGGCTCAGCAACCGAATCAGCAGCAGCATCACCGGCACCGAGGTGATGATGCGGATCGCCAGCAACTCATTCATGTTGGCCTGGGGAAGAAAGTGGTAGTACAGGGGCAGAATGCCCCACAGAACAAAAGACAACGCCGCCAGGGCATTGCCAATCCGTGCTTGGCTCATGGTAATTTCAGGTACGTGCAGTTCGGGAAGGGCGCCAGTGTATCCTATCGTCCGTGGGCGAGGGTAGCGTCAGTGGTGTGGTTGCGAGCCGACCCGCGAACCCGGTTTTCGGCTTGAAACGCAGTCACTGCGGTTTCACCGAACTGGCTTGTGTTTGGGGGCCTGCAGTTGCTTGAGCTTGGGTGCCAGTTCGCCGGTAATGGCGTCTTTGAGCATCACCCAGTCCGCCAGCAGGCTGTAAAAGGGGTAGGTAAAGGTGGCCGGGCGGTTCTTTTCGAAGCCAAAGTGACCGGCCCAGGCAAAGCCATAACCAATTACCGGCAGCAGCAGCAGCAGCAGCAGTTGGCCGGAGGCCACGGCAATCCCGGCAGTCAGCAGCACCAGCGTAGAGCCGATATAGTGCAGCACGCGGCAGCGGCGGTCTTGGTGCTCCCCTAGATAGTAGGGGTAGAACTCCTGAAATGAGGTGAATCGCTGTTCCATAAACCTGTTCTGACCAAAAGTTGACCAGAACAGGTTTATCATGACTGCATTCAGGAGGCAAGATCCGCCTGGGCGCGCAGTACGTCGAACCCTTCCGCTTGCAGCATTTCGGTCAGGCGAATGAGCGGTAGACCCATCAGGGTGTTGGGATCGCGGCCGCTGAGACGGTCAAACAGGGCGATACCCAGGCCTTCGCTCTTGAAGCTGCCAGCACAGTTGTAAGGCTGTTCGGCTTTCAGGTAGGCGTCAATCTGCTTCAGGCTGAGGTTCTTGAAGTAGACCTTGAAGGTCTCGACATCCACCTGACTTTCACCGGTATCGGTGTTCAGCAGACACAGGCTGGTATAGAAGGTGACTTTTTTACCACTGGCGGCCTGCAGTTGCTCGACGGCGTTGTCGTGGGTTCCGGGCTTTCCCAGAATCTCATCGTCGATCACGGCAACCTGGTCGGAACCGATGACCCAGGCATCGTCGTGGCTCTGGCCGGCGGCACGGGCTTTCGCTTCGGCCAGACGCATTACCAGTTGATAGGCGGTTTCATCGTCCAGTGGGGTTTCATCGACCTCAGGCTTTTCACAACGGAAAGGGAGATTCAGTTTTTCGAGAATCTGACGTCGAAAAGGTGAGGTGGAGCCAAGGATAAGCGGCTTTTTCATGATGACACTTCAAAAGTTGATACAAATTTTCAGGCCGCAAGACTAGCAGATGAGATTCGAAATCACCATAAGGGGGGTTGGCGGGTTTTTGATCTGGTTCAATCTCGAGGCAAACTTCGGCGAAAAAGGGTCACAAATTCTTCAGAATTGGATTCTGACAGGGCGTTTTGCCGGGTTTGTGAACGGTGTTGGCAAACCACCAAGGGCGGGATGACGGCGCGGTAAATCAGGGGATAGGGGAGCGTCAGTGGAATCACCGTGGTTGTGGTGATGTCGATGTGGTGAGTAGACTAAGGCAGGGCGCTGATTACAGCGTGTTCAGATGGGAACTCAGGGTCTAAAATATTCTTTGACTCTGTGGAACTCAATCTATAAACTGCGCGCCCTATGCAGAATGTTCAAATTCCGGTATCGCTCGACCCAAAACGAGCTGCTCAACGGGGTCTTAGCTATGAAGGTATCCTTCAAGCCAAGCACCTGAAGCGTTTGATTGGTGTGAGTTCCGGCGATTGCACTGATGCTGAAGTGTCCGTTGAATGCGGCACTGACATCCAGGGGATAGTCTACCTCAAGGGGAAGGCTGTGACGGAGCTCACTCTGACGTGTCAGCGCTGTATGGAAACTTTTCAGCATCCTATCGCAGTTGAATTCGCATACAGTCCTGTGACCGACGATTCACAGGTCGAAGAGCTCCCGGATGCTTACGATCCCGTCGAACTCAATGAGCACGGCGAGATCAGACTACAGGAATTAGTGGAAGACGAATTGTTGTTGGCCGTACCGATGATGCCTATGCATGATCTGGCTGATTGCAACCGCCCTGAAACTGAGATCGTCGTGGGTGAATTGCCACCCGTCAGTCCTGAGGAAGAGCGTCCGAATCCCTTTGCGGTGTTACAAAACCTTAAAAGTAAGTAATTAGGAGATTGGGGCCATGGCCGTACAAAAAAGTAAAGTGACTCGTTCTCGTCGCGGTATGCGTCGTTCACACGATGCTCTGACTGAGTGTCAACTGTCTGTAGATGCGACTTCTGGTGAGACTCATCGTCGTCACCACGTAACTGCCGACGGTTACTACCGTGGCAAGAAGGTAATCAACAAGTAAGTTGTTACCGACTTGACTCATCTAACCCTAGCGTTAGATACCATGGGGGGCGATCACGGCCCTCATGTGACAGTGCCTGCAGCTTTGCAGGCGCTGTCGGTTTATTCCGACCTGCATCTTATTCTGGTGGGCGATCGCCCCGAGATTCTCTCTGTTTTACGTCAGCATCATGCGTCCGAATCCGTTCGGTTGCAGATTTTGCATGCCGATCAGGTTGTGCAGATGGGCGACAAGCCCCTGCATGCCTTACGGCGCCTGAAACAGAGTTCGATGCGGTTGGCGCTGGACCTGGTGGCCAATGGCCAGGCCAACGCCTGCGTCAGTGCCGGTAACACCGGTGCACTGATGACTATGGCTAAAGTGGTACTGAAAACCCTGCCCGGGGTGGACAGGCCGGCTTTGGTCAGCGCACTACCCAGCATGCATGGACAGCCGGTATACCTGCTGGACCTGGGCGCCAACGCCTGTTGCGACTCGGAAGCCCTGTTTCAGTTTGCGGTCATGGGGGCCGTATTGGCGGAACAGGTCACGGGAAATCCCAATCCGAGAGTGGCCCTGCTTAACATCGGTACCGAAGAGATCAAAGGTAACGATCAGGTTCAGCAAGCAGCAAGGTTGCTGCAGAGTACTCCCCATATCAATTACATAGGCTTTGTCGAAGGCGACCGGATCTTTACCGGTGACGCGGACGTAATCGTCTGCGATGGCTTTGTCGGCAACGTCACTCTTAAAACCACCGAAGGGATCGCCCGCCTGCTGATGCACCAGATTGCACAGTCGGTGAAACAGAATCTGATGGCCCGCTGTCTGAGCTGGCTGTTGAAAGGGCGATTAAAAAAGCTTTTTTTGCAAATGAACCCCGACCACTATAACGGTGCGAGTCTGTTAGGATTGCGCCATATTGTGGTAAAGAGCCACGGGAACGCCGATGAGATGGCCTATTTGCGCGCCATCGAAGAGGCCATAACGGAGGTTCAAAGGCAGGTGCCTGGCAAAATCAAAGCTCGACTCGAGTCGGTGCTACTAGAAAAATCCTGTTGATATTCCTATGCATACAAAAATTTTAGGTACTGGGAGCTACTTGCCCACCCAGATCCGCACCAATGCCGATCTGGAAAAAATGGTGGACACCACCGACGAGTGGATCCTGGAGCGCACCGGCATTCGCCAGCGTCATATCGCCACTGGCGACGAGACCGTGTCCTACATGAGCCACCAGGCCTCTGTGAAGGCTCTGGAGATGGCCGGGGTTGACGCGTCCGAGATCGACATGATCATCTGTGGTACTTGCAGTGCCGCCAATGCGTTCCCGTCTGCAGCCTGTGAAGTGCAGGCGATGCTGGGCATTCAGGGCATTCCCGCCTTTGATGTGGCGGCAGCCTGCAGCGGCTTTATCTACGCTTTGGCGGTGGCGGATCAGTTCGTCAAATCCGGAGCCTGCCAGAAGGTGCTGGTGATCGGCGCCGATGCCCTGGCGGATCTGTGCGATCCGGATGACCGCTCCACCATCATTCTGTTTGGTGATGGCGCCGGTGCCGCCGTGGTTGGCGCCTCTGAGCAGCCCGGGGTGATGTCGACCCACATCCATGCGGATGGTCGCCATGGTCCGCTGCTGAAAGCGGCCAACCCGGTTCGCAGCAAGGCCCCTCGCGCCACCAGCGAAGAGGAATACATGTTTATGAAGGGCAACGACGTGTTTAAGCACGCCGTGACCCGTTTGGCCCAGGTGGTGGAAGAGACTCTGGTGGACAACCAGATGGACAAGTCGGAGATCGACTGGCTGGTTCCCCACAACGCCAACTATCGCATCATTAAAGCCACGGCTAAGAAGCTGGGCATGGGCATGGACCAGGTGGTTCTGACCCTGGCCGAACACGGCAACACCTCGGCGGCCTCGGTGCCGATCGCCCTGGATGTGGCGGTACGAGATGGTCGTATCCAGCGCGGCCAGGTGTTGTTGCTGGAAGCCTTTGGTGCCGGCTTTGCCTGGGGCTCGGCCCTGGTTAAATTCTAAGGAATTATCATGTCTAAATTTGCATTCGTATTTCCCGGACAGGGAAGCCAAACCGTTGGCATGCTGGCTGAACTGGCCGCAGAAAACGACGTCGTCAGCCAGACTTTTGCCGAGGCATCGGAGGTTCTGGGCTATGATCTGTGGAGCCTGGTCAGCCAGGGTCCGGCTGAAGATCTGAACCAGACCCAGCGCACCCAGCCTGCTTTGCTGGCCGCCAGTGTGGCGTTGTACCGGGCTTACCGCCAGGCGGGGGGCGCAGCTCCGGCCGCCATGGCAGGTCACAGCCTGGGTGAGTATTCTGCCCTGGTGTGTGCCGGTGTACTGGATTTTAAAGACGCGATTAAGTTGGTGGAGTTGCGTGGCCTGGCGATGCAGGAAGCCGTTCCCGTGGGAACCGGCGCCATGTACGCCATTATCGGCCTGGATGACGACGCCATTGCTGCCGCCTGCGAGCAGGCGGCTCAGGGGCAGGTGGTGTCGCCGGTGAACTACAACAGCCCGGGGCAGGTGGTGATTGCCGGTGAAAAAGACGCCGTAGAACGCGCCGGAGCCCTGTGTAAGGAAGCCGGTGCCAAGCGTGCGCTGCCGCTTCCGGTCAGTGTGCCGTCTCACTGCGCCCTGATGAAGCCCGCTGCCGACAAACTGGCGCTGGCGTTGAATGAGCTGACCCTGAGCACCCCTGAGGTGCCGGTGATCAACAACGTCGATGTGGCCGCGGAAACCGAGGCCGACGCCATTCGTCAGGCACTGGTTCGACAACTGTACAGCCCGGTACGCTGGACCGAAACCATCAACGCCATGGCCGAGCAGGGGGTTGAAGCCACCTACGAATGTGGCCCGGGCAAGGTCCTGACCGGTCTGGCGAAACGAATTAACAAGACGATCTCCGCTGCGGCGCTGAACTGTCCAGCAACCTTAGCTGCGGCGTTATAATAAGGAATAGACTTCTCATGACCATTAGCATCGATTTGACCGGAAAAGTGGCGTTGGTAACCGGCGCCAGCCGTGGCATCGGTCGCGCGGTTGCCGAAACTCTGGTGGCCGCCGGCGCCAAGGTGATCGGTACCGCCACCAGTGAGCGCGGCGCTGCCGCCATCAGTGAGTACCTGGGGACTCACGGCCAGGGCATGGTACTTAATGTGACCGAACAGGCCTCCGTTGAGGAACTTTTTGCGGCGATTAAGGCCGAACATGGTGATATCGATATTCTGGTGAACAACGCCGGTATTACCCGCGATAACCTGATGATGCGGATGAAGGAAGAGGAGTGGTGCGACATCATCGACACCAACCTGACCTCTCTGTTCCGCACCTCCAAGGCGGTACTGCGGGCGATGATGAAGAAACGCGCCGGCCGGATCATCAATATCGGCTCTGTGGTGGGTACCATGGGCAACCCGGGTCAGGCCAACTACTGTGCGGCCAAAGCCGGCCTGCTGGGCTTTACCAAGTCCCTGGCCAAAGAGGTTGCCAGCCGCGGCATTACCGTTAACGCGGTGGCGCCCGGATTCATCCAGACCGACATGACCGAAGAGCTTAATGATGACCAGAAGCAAGCCATCATGAGCCAGGTGCCGGTGGCCCGTTTGGGGCAGGCGAAAGAAATTGCTGATGCGGTTGTATTTCTGGCGTCAGATCGTGCAAGCTATATCACAGGTGAAACTCTGCACGTCAACGGCGGAATGGTAATGGCCTGATTTGGGCCGAAACCGTGATCCAGTAGCTAATTTGAAGCGAAATTCGGCTAAATGAAGTCATCTCCGTGGTTTGACCACAAAAGCGTGGCTTGCATTGTCAGACGAATCGAATAAACTACTCGCAACTCTACGCAATGGCGTAAAATAAATAGGAAAGCGAAGACTATGAGCAACATCGAAGAACGCGTTAAGAAGATCATTATCGAACAGCTGGGCGTGAAAGAAGACGACGTAAAAGCTGAAGCTTCTTTCGTTGATGACCTGGGTGCTGACTCTCTGGATACCGTTGAGCTGGTAATGGCTCTGGAAGAAGAGTTCGATACTGAGATTCCTGACGAAGAAGCAGAAAAGATCACTACCGTTCAGGCAGCGATCGACTACGTAACGGCTAACCAGTAAGCCGACGAATTTTAAAACAGGCGGCTTGGGCCGCCTGTTTTTGTTTCTGACGGAGAATAATAATGACCAAGCGCCGCATTGTGGTCACAGGCCTTGGGGCGGTTACCCCGGTTGGCCATGACGTCGATACTACCTGGGCCAACGTACTGGCCGGTCAGAGTGGTGTCACGCCCATTACCCACTTCGATGCCAGCGAGTTCGCTGTCCGCTTCTCTGCCTCGGTCAAGGATTTTGATATTGAGGCCTATCTTTCCAAGAAAGATGCCCGCAAGATGGATCTGTTTATCCAGTACGGAATGGCCGCGTCCATCCAGGCGTTCAAGGATTCCGGGCTGGAAGTGAACGACGGCAACGCCCACCGTATCGGGGCTGCCATTGGTGCCGGCATGGGCGGACTGCAGTTGATTGAAGCCAATCACAGCCAGTTTGTTAAGTCCGGCCCCCGCCGCATCTCGCCGTTCTTTGTGCCATCCACCATCATCAACATGATTGCCGGTCACCTGTCGATCATGTACGGCTTTACCGGCCCGAACATCGCCATTACTACCGCCTGTACCACCGGTGTGCACAACATCGGTCACGCGGCGCGGATGATCGCCTACGGCGATGCCGATGTGATGATTGCCGGCGGTGCCGAGATGGCCACCACCGAACTGGGTGTTGGCGGCTTTGCTTCAGCCAAGGCGCTGTCGACCCGTAACGACGAGCCCACCAAGGCCAGCCGTCCCTGGGATAAAGATCGCGATGGCTTCGTGATCGGCGACGGTGCCGGCATGATCGTGCTGGAAGAGTATGAACACGCCAAGGCCCGTGGCGCCAAGATCTACGCCGAACTGGTGGGTTTTGGTATGAGTGGCGATGCCCACCACATGACCTCGCCACCGAGCGACGGTCGCGGTGGTGCGGCGGCGATGACCAACGCCCTCAATGACGCCGGTGTGGCGCCCGAGGCCGTGGGTTACATCAACGCCCACGGCACCTCTACGCCTGCCGGTGATATCGCCGAAGTGAACGGCGTTAAGTCGGTGTTCGGCGAACATGCCTACAAGTTGATGATGGGTTCCACCAAATCCATGACCGGTCACCTGTTGGGTGCCGCCGGTGCGGTTGAATCGATCTTCACCATCCTGGCCCTGCGTGATCAGCAGGTGCCACCGACCATCAACCTGGACAACCCGGATGAAGGCTGCGATCTGGACTTCGTCGGTCCGGTAGCGCGTCAGGCCGAGTTGGATTACGCCCTGTGTAACTCCTTCGGCTTTGGTGGTACCAACGGCTCTCTGTTGTTTAAGAAAGCCTAATTCAAAGGGGCACCGCCCGGTGCCCCCTGTTTTCTCCTTCCAATGTGAATTCTAAGATGGCCTACGTGGTTGCTAAGCCCCGGGGCTTTACCCTGGTTGAACTGATCATCGTCATTGTGGTGCTGGCGGTATTGGCCGTGGTGGCGGCGCCATCGCTGATCGCCCCCTCCTCTGAAGCCAGGCAACAGAGTCTGAATGCCTTTGCCGGCGCTTTTACTGAATCGGAGCGGCTGGTGATTACCAAGTTTGCGCTGGAGGGGCTGGATATGAATGCGGCCACCAGTCAGGCCCTGTACGACGACAACAACGTCGAGTTGGTGTCCTCTGCCCATGGCACCATCAAGCTGACTCCCCATAACCTCCACGGCATGATGGAGATAGATGGCTTTGTGGTGGTGGGCGATGCCATGGAAACCGAGGTGGTGGTAGTACCTTCCGGATTCGATTCGTTGGTGGACGGTGAAAGCTCCAACGCCATGGTGATCAAAGCCAAGGCGACTCAGTGTTACCTGTCACTGACCCGCCCCAGTGGTGCAGACAAAGTGGCCCAGGCCATGACCTATAGCGGCTGCTAAGTGGCACAGTGATGAAAAAAAACGGCGCCTATTGGTGCCGTTCTTTGTGTTTGGGGCGGGTCAGTCGCGGCGAATCTCCACTCGACGATTGGCGGCCCGGCCTTCGCTGCTGTCGTTGCTTTTCCAGGGTTGGCTTTCGCCGGCGCTACTGCTGTCCAGTTTGGATTCGTCGACCCCCATCTCTGCCAAAGCCCGGCTGGCGCTGTCTGCCCGGGCCAGACCCAACTGTTGGTTGTAACTGGCGCTGCCACGGTCGTCGGTGTGGCCGGTAACGGCGATGGCGCGGGGGTTGTGTTTTAATCTTTGGGCCACCTCTTTCAGAATTGCCACCGAAGCCGGAGTCAGATCGCTGCGGTCGAAATCGAAGTAGATGCGGGCCTGGGGATCTTGATGCAGCAGGCTGGGTTAGACGTTGCCTTCCATGGCCCGGGCTTGCTTGGAAAAGTGTTCTACCTGAGACAGCATAACGCGGGCGTCTTTCAACAATCGTGTGCCCTTGGGGGTTAATACCGGGTATTTACCGAGGCGGCTAAATAGGTCAAAACCGAGGTCAATCTCTAAATTTTGAACCTGTTGACTGATGACGGCCTGAGTTTTTTTACCTCTTTTCCTGCGGCGGTAAATGAACCGTTTTCGGCCGCTGCAACAAAAGCTCGCACCGCCTCAATTTGCAGTTTCATACTCTTTCCCTGAGATGTATCGGTAAGCGACATATTACCGAACGATATGCTGTCACTGTTGATAGATTAGTTTTTGTTATTGCTCGATTTTTAATTTCATAAATCAAACAGTTCGGATTGCGAATTGTCACCCTCCCTGCGCCTCTGCGGCCATTGCAGAATGCAACTTTCTTAAGCATTCCTGTTTTTTTTATTTTAAATAACATGGCGTTATGAACTTGGCATGATTTTTCCTTAAGTACTCCTATCTTGCTAACGGGAGCGCGCTAATGGGAAAACTATGGTGGATGTTGGGGGCGATGGTCGCCGGTCAGGCTCAGGGGGCGGCGTTTACCACCTGTCCGACCGAGGCGTATCTGTTTCAGAAAGACACGGTGGTGTACGGCGTGGATCTGGTGACCGGGGCCTATGAGGAGCTCAGCGATGATCTGGGCATTCCCGGCAACGTCAATGGCATCGGATTTAATGAAACCGACCGCTACATCTACGGCTTCAGTAAACATCTGAAAGACGTGGTTCAGGTGGACTCGGACTATCAGGCGACCGCTCTGGGCGTGACCGGGCTGCCCAGTGGAGTGCACTTCTATGTGGGTGATGTTCACAACGACACCTACTGGATCTACCACAGAAACCACGGCCTGTACTCGGTGTCTCTGGATGAAACTTCTGCCCTCTATCTGCAGGCGCAGCAGGTGGTGGGGGCCGACACCAGCATGATCCTGACCGACTTTGCTTTTCATCCCGGTAACCAGCGGTTGTACGCGGTGGACAACAGCAGCGGCAATCTGTATCAGATTGATACTTCCGATGGCTCCCGTGAGGTGCTGGGCAACAGCGGCGTCACCGGCACCTTTGGCGCCGGCTATTTTGAGAAAAGTGGCTACTACTACCTGAGTCGCAACCAGGATGGCCATATCTTTCGCATCGACTTGCGTAACCCCGACCAGCTGGATGCCAGCGCCGAGTTTTTCGCCTATGGGCCGGCTTCCTCCTCCAACGACGGCGCCCGCTGCGCCAGTGCCGATGTGATCCCCGTTAACGTGGACTTCGGTGATGCCCCGGCCAGCTACGGTACCCGTATGGAGGACAATGGCGCCCGTCATGCTCTGGGCAGCCTGGGGCCGAAACTGGGCGAGCTCGTGGACGCCGACAACGACGGTTTCAGTGCCCCTTGGAGTGACGACATTGATGGCCAGGATGATGAGGACGGGGTGGATTTTGTCACCGCCTTTGAAGCCGGTAGCTCTGCCGTGATCCAGGTTCAGGTCACTCAGCAATCCGGTTACCTGCAGGGGTTCATCGACTGGAACCAGGATGGGGTGTTTGCCGGCGTCGATGAGTTGGTGATCACCGACAGGGAACTGCAACCCGGCAGCACCAGTCTCTCCATTGCCGTGCCGGCAGATGCTCTGGGGGGATTGACTCAAGCGCGGTTCCGAATCTCCTCAGACACCGGATTGGGCCCCAAGGGCGGCTCGGCGGACGGCGAGGTGGAGGATTACGCGGTGGCGGTGAGTACTCCGGGATCCACGACCCAGACTTACCCCAATGAGGGCCAGTTTGCCAGCATCGCCTTTGAGGATCGCTGGCCGTTTGAAGCCGACTACGACATGAACGACGTGGTGATGGATCTGCAGATCACCGAATACACCCAGTTGGCCAAAGTGACCAAGGTGGTCATCAATGGCAAATTGCAGGCGCTGGGCGCCGAGCAGCACAACGGCTTTGCCATTCATCTGCCGCAAATCAGTCGCAGTAATATCGATGTGGCCCAGCTGGAATACCTGAAAAACGGCGTGGCCGCCGATACCAGTGGCGTGCTGGAAAGCGGCCAGAGCGAGGCGGTGTTGATCCTCAGTGAGGATCTGTTTGACGAGGTGACCATGGGGTGCGGCTTCTACCGAACCCAGACCGGTTGTGACGACGGTCTCCAGTTTCAGTTTCAGCTGATCCTGGTGTTCAACGAAGGCGTGGTGCCCAACGCTATGCCGGCGGCCCCTTACGACCCGTTCATCTTTGCCAGTCCGAATCGTTATCGTACCGGCTTCGATACGCCACCGGGCCGGCCGTTAGAGATTCATCTGGCGGACTTCCCGCCGACGGATCAGGGCAGCAGCAGTTACTTTGGTACCTTTGACGACGACAGTAATCCGGGCAGCAACCGCTACTACCGCAACAGCAACAGCCTGCCCTGGGGACTGCAGTTTCCCCAGAGTTGGCACTATCCGGCAGAGAAGCAGGACTTGCTGCAAACCTATCCCCAGTTCCAGCAATACATCGAGTACGACGGCGGCCAGTACCTGGACTGGTACCACCGTAACAACGCCAATGCCGACAAGCTGTTTAACTGATTCTGAGACAAGGACCGAATTATGAAAATCATCAACCTGTTGTCTTTGCTGTTTATGAGTGCGTTGTTGGTCGGGTGCGGCGGCGGTGGTGGTGGTGGATCCGATACGCCGCAGCCACCGACTCCGACCACACCGGCGGACGACCCGCAAGATGAGCCGGAGGATGACCCGGCAGCGGAGCCTCAGCCGTTGACCACTGCCGATCTGGTGGCCTCGCCCCAGATGCGTTTCGAGGGGGCCCGCCGCCTGAAAGTGGTGGTGTCCCTGGGCGGCGATGAGCGGGCGTTTGTGTCGCTCTATACCCACTTTGAAGCGGGCGTCCAGGGGTACCAGCCCAATTATCAGCGCCGGCTGGCCAGTGGCGGCATCCACAACGGTCGTTTTGAGACCGAGGTGATGACCGGTAGGGACCAGCAGCAGATTCTGGTGGAGGTGTGGTTTTACGATGTGGACAAAGCGCCGCTGCAGAAGGTGTTTCCGGTGTCGGGCCAATCTGTGGAGTGGAGTATATAAAGCGCCGGCATATCAAATGGATGAATGTCGGAACAGAAGGCCTCGCATTCTGTTTGTCACTGACCCACAATGGAGTCCTGTTTAGCGCTTCATCAAAGAGGGAAAGTGATGGCTAAGGTGGCCTTTATCGGATTGGGCGTCATGGGGTACCCCATGGCCGGGCATCTTCAGGTTGCGGGGCATGAGGTGACGGTGTTTAACCGGACCACCGCCAAGGCCCAGCAGTGGCAGCAGCATTATGGTGGCGACTACGCCATGACGCCGGCCGAGGCTGCCAGGGAGTGCGAACTGGTGTTTGTGTGTGTCGGCAATGACGATGACTTGCGCCAGGTAGTGCTCGGGGATGACGGCGCCCTGGGAGCCATGGGCGAGGGGGCGGTGCTGGTGGATCACACCACCGCTTCTGCCGATGTCGCCCGCGAGTTGGCGGCGGTGGCCAGCCAGCGATCGATTGGCTTTGTGGATGCACCGGTGTCCGGTGGTCAGGCCGGTGCGGAAAATGGCGTGTTGACGGTGATGGCCGGTGGCGAGCCGGAGGATTTTAATCGTGCCCGGACCGTTATGGACGCTTACGCGCGCTGCGCCGAACGGTTAGGGCCGGTAGGCAGCGGCCAGTTGTGCAAGATGGTCAATCAGATCTGCATTGCCGGCGTGGTCCAGGGCCTGGCAGAGGGGATGCATTTTGCCCAGCAGGCTGGCCTGGATGGCGATAAGGTACTGGAGGTGATCGGCAAGGGCGCGGCGCAATCCTGGCAGATGGACAACCGCGGTGCCACCATGCTCAAGGATGAGTATGACTTTGGCTTCGCCGTGGATTGGATGCGTAAGGATCTGGGGATCACCCTGGATGAGTCACGCCGCAACGGTGCCCAACTGCCGCTGACCGCGTTGGTGGATCAGTTCTATGCCGATGTGCAGCGATTGGGGGGCAGTCGTTTCGATACCTCATCACTGAAGATGCGCCTTCCCAAGAGCAAATGATGCCGGATGAAGGCATAAAAAAGCGCTGCCTTCAGGCAGCGCTGTTTGTTTGACTTTTCGCCGAAGCGGCCTGCAGGAACCTCAGGCGGCGGTGGGCCACCTGAAGTTTGCGGGTTTTAACTCTGTGCTTTATAGGTTTCAAGTTGGACCTGACTGATGGTGCCCAGGGCGTCGCTGGCACTGTGGAGGAAGCTGATCTGCCCTTTATCACCTTCTACCAGAATGGCGCGGTGGATGCGATCAAAGCCGATACCCTGGCGGGCCATGGCATTAATGGCCATCTGCATCGGTGGCAGGCTGGGGTTAAAGGCGGCGTTTTCGGCGTAACGGCCTACGAACACCTGACCCGATTCCGTGGCCAGCACGATGGCGGCAGGGGTTTTGCTGTAGGGGGCGTAGGAGGCGTTGGCTTCCCGTAGCGCACGTTGCACCAGCGGGTCGTCGCTGTCCAGGGTCATCTCGTGGTCATTGCCATCGAGCAGGCCATCCTCCATGCCCAGATCTTTCGGCCCGAAGGCATAGGGCAGGTAGTGGGTCAGCGGTTGGGCCGGTTGCTCCGGCAAGCGGATGATTAAATTGTCATTGTTATTCAGTTCGGTCATAAACTGACGACAATGCCCGCACGGCGAGTAGTTGACGGTGATGCCAACCAGCTTTTGCTCCCCCGCCAGCCAGGCGTGACTGATGGCGGATTGCTCGGCGTGGACGGAGTGGAACAGGGCTTCGCCCACCAACTCCATATTGGCCCCCATGTAGATGTCTCCCGACTCACCGTGGGCGATGGCGCCAACGAAGAAATTGGAGATGGGCGCGTATGAAAGCGTCGCGGCAATGGGTAACAGAGCTAGATACAGCTCGGCACCAGACAGGCCGGATTGATCGCTTAATTCCTTTAACTGCTCAGCGGACAGGTGTCCGGCAAAATGGTCCGTCAGCATTGGTGACACGGTGTCAGCCAGAGCTTTGGGCAATTGAGTTAACGCGTCGTTAAAACGGGTGTTCATCCTCAATCCTCAATTTATGGAACTGAATTACAGTTTAGGGAGTTGTTGATCAATCTGATGTGATCAAGATCACGCCCACTTCCAAATATAGGGGAAGTGGGCGACATTTCTCAGATTTACAGTGACTGAAGATGGTGGTAGAGGGATTTCAGTAACGCCATTTTGGTCTCATCTTGTTGATGAGTTTCCACTAGTTGCTCCAGCTTCATGGCGTATTCCGGATCATTAATTTTTTCCTGGCAGTGCAGCTGCCAGCGCTTCTGCTCCTGCTCCGACAGGGTAAAGGGGTAGTTGCGGGCGCGGTATCGGAACAGCAGTGGTGCCAACCGCGGATCGCTGAACTGCGGGTTCAGTGCCGCCAGGTGCTCCGGGGCGGTGTTGCGCACCAGTTCCATCTGGCTGCGATCGGCATCGGAGAAGAAGCCGCCGTACAACTGCTGATCGACGTCGCGGTCATCGTTGCCGTCGCGGTCGTCGCTGTACAAGGCGGTGAGCTTTTCACGAATCTGCTGATGATGGCGGCGCAGCAGGGCATAGTTGTCGCGACAGCGTTGTTTGTCCAGACCCAGTCGCTCGGCCTGCTGATCCTCAAGGGTGGCCGCCGGGGCGATAAAGGGGCTCTTGTTGAAGTGCAGCAGCTTCACCGGCACTCGCGGTTCCCCCGGTTCCAGATCCCGGCTGGGGGTATACAGCCGCTGCTTGAGTCGCTCGGCGTCCCACTCCAGCAGAGGGGTAATGTCCTGATGCAGATCCACCACCACCACCGCATTGCGGTTGTCCGGGTGCCAGGCCATGGGCATCACCAGAGTGGCGCAGCCCTGGCTGGCGGGAAAGCGTGACGAGACGTGCAGCAGCGGTTTCATCGCCAGTACGTCCACCAGTTTGGAGACCGCCTGTTTGCGGCGCAGGGAGAAAAACCAGTCGTACAGCTTCGGCTGACGGGTTTTGATCAGCCGGGCCAGGGCGATGGTGGCTTCCACGTCGGACACCGCATCGTGGGCATTGCCGTGGTCCAGGCCGTTGGCGGCGGTCAGGTGCTCCAGCTTAAAGCTGGGGTTGCCGTCTTCCCGCAGTGGCCACTCGATGCCCTCCGGACGCAGGGCGTAACAGGCCCGAACCAGATCGATGATGTCCCAGCGACTGTTGCCGTTTTGCCACTCCCGGGCGTAGGGGTCGAAGAAGTTGCGGTACAGGGTGTAGCGGGTCACTTCATCGTCGAAACGGATGGAGTTGTAGCCCACGGTGCAGGTACCGGGCCGGGCCATCTGGGCTTCAACCTTGGCGATAAACTGGGCTTCGACCTCGCCGAGGCGATTGGCCCGCTGCGGGGTGATGCCGGTAATGAACATCGCCTCCGGGCTGGGCAGGTAGTCTGCCGGCAGCTGGCAGAACAGTTCTATGGGTTCGCCAATGGGGTTCAGATCCAGATCAGTCCGGATAGCGGCGAATTGCGCCGGGCGATCCCGGGCCGGATTGGCACCCCAGGTTTCATAGTCGTGCCACAGCAGAGTTGGGCCGTCAGTCATCAATCTGTTTTCTTTTAAAGGGTTTGCGCTGAGTATACACCACTATCCTCGCCCGTCGGCAGGGGGGGCGAGCCAGGTGGCGGCGAATTCGCATCAGCCGTTGCCACAGAAGCCGCCGGCCTAAGCGGACACAGGCCAGTCTAGGGTTGGAGCGTAACTGCTCAAACCGGCGCTGAAATCCCGTGGGATCAGCCGTTTACGCTGTCAGCCGTTCCTACTCACTCTTTTTCTAAAATAACCGTTAACAGATTGAGTGGGCGAGCCTATTCGACGGTCTCCAACACCGGTGGCCTTAAAGCGAGGTGTGACGGATTCCCTTTCCTGAAGTGGCGTTCAATACGCCGATTAACCAAGCCCTACTCATCAACGGCTAGCTGGTGGCTGCAGTACTCCCCGGTCCGTCGATGTTTTCTGTTGGTTAAAATTTAGGCAGTATCGCCTAATTATTTGGTCTAACGTCGAAGTAGAACAAGGGCTGTGTCTATGGACAGTTTGCTTGTCAGAACCCGGCTGATGCCGTTGCAACCGGAGCAAACGGGTTGCCGTTATCGACTTGGAAAGCGCCAACATGATTGAGGTCACTGGGTTTTGTTCCGTAATCCTCGGGCGAAAGAGAGGTGTTTATGTCAGCATTTTCAACCGCAACTACCGGATTAATTCATTTCACCCTGACACTGACGTTTGTACTGGCTGCCGTTCAGGCTTGGCTCTGGTTTGCAAAGTGGCGCTTTGATGTGCCGGGATCACTCACCGACAAAGACATTGATGCCGATCTGCATCACCGCTGAGTATACATTGTTACCCCCGCCCGTCGGCAGGGGGGCGGGCCAGGTGGCGGCGAATCCGCATCAGTCGCTGCCATAGAATCCGTCGGCCCTGGTGGTGGCCGGTCTGTTTCGGGTTGTAGCGCAACTGCTCAAACCGGCGCTGAAATCCCCTGAGATCAGCAGCGGCCCGGGGCCAGTGAGTGGCGGCATCGTTGATGATCGAAGTCATGGAGGCGTTGGCCGGTAGCGCCTGGCCCCGTCGAATCAGCAGGCGGCGCAACTGCCGCCAGAGTAGCAACTCCCACACCGGTGCCCGCCAGCGCGGCAGCATGCCGGCCAGCCCCAGCTGTATCATGACCAGTGCCGCCAGCAGGGCGGCGGTCAGCAGCAGGATCTGGTGGCTGTCGCTGTAGGCCAACACCTCGGCCAGCCACTGCCGCTGCTGCTGCTTATCAAACTCCAGCACGCTGCGTTGCCACTGGTAATCGAGGCGATCCAGCAGGGTATTCAGTGAGTCGGTGAGGGCGCGGTTTTGCAGCCATGAGGGTAAGGACAACGCCTGGAACAATCGTTGCTGCCCCAGTTGTTCGATGCGGTCTGGCGACACCTGCTGGGTGGGATCACTGCGCAGCCAGCCAACCCCCTCAACCCAGAGCTCAACCCAGGCATGGGCATTGAGCTGGCGCACCATCAGGCGGCCGTCCGGTAGCCAGCGTCCCCCCTGGTAGCCACTGATTAGGCGGGCGGGAATGCCAGCGGCTCTCAGCAGGGTCACGGTGGCACTGGCGTAATGGCCACAGAACCCCGCCTGGGTGGTAAACAGAAAGTCATCCACCTGGTGGCGGCCGGTGGCAGGTGGGCTGAGGGTATAGACAAACGGCTGCTGCTTAAAGAAGGTCAGCAGCCGTTGCAGAACGGCTGTGGGGGCCAGCCCCTCGGACCGCAGCCGTTTGCCCCAGGCCAGGGTTCTGGGGTTAGTGTGCTCGGGAAGCTGGAGGTAATCCAGGCCCGCCTTGGGCGGTGTCGGGCCACGGCCCGGTTGCCAGCGAAAGGTGAGCTGTGGTGATCCGGACTGATACAGCCTCTGCCACAGATCACCGCGAACCTGACCCAACGAGGCATCCTGGCTTTGGCTGCCTGCCAGGCTGGGTACGCGTAACTCTGTCTGTGGCCAGCCGAGAATCTGGTAGCCATGGTGAGTCTTCCCTTCTCCATTATCCGGTGAGCGGCCGGGCAGGGCTGGCAGTGACCGCCACACCTGACCGTCAAAATGGGATTGAATCCATACCCGCCAGTACAGATCACGATCCAGGGGCGGTTGGGTAAAGCGGCTGCTGAAGGCCGGTTCATTGGATTGGGTCAGTAGAGCGATCTCCCCCAGGGCCAGCTCGGCGCTTAAGCCGGTGCTGGCGCGGCCACCTACCGGTTGCTGCCACAGCGGATCCGGCCGAGGCAGCAGCAGGTAAAGAATCAACGCCATTGGCAGACTGCCTAGCACCAGCTTCAGGCTCATCTTCAGGTTGTGGGGGGCGCTCATGGGGCGATGCAGACTCAGCAGTATGGTGGCGTTGAGCACAAACAGCGCCAGTGCCGACATCAGTTTCAACCAGGATTGCTGTTCAATCAGGCTGAGGGTGATCAGGAAGAAGCCCACCAGTACCAGGGTCAGGATATCCCGGCGGCTGCGCACCTCCAGGGACTTGAGGCAGTAACTCAGGGCGATCATGATCCCCAGGGCAACGGCGATGCCCTGTTGCAGGTAGATGGGGAACAGCGCCAGCAGCACCGTCAGGGTCAGGGTAAACAGCAGCCAGGTAGGGGGGCGCGGGACTTTGCCAAGGAAGATGGCCAGACTCCACAGCAGCGACAGGTTGACGATGGCCAGCGCCCAGTTGGGCACCATGCCGATCAGGTGAATCACCAGCATCTGCTGGGTCATCAGCAGCCAACCCTGAGTCTGGCGCAGGGCGACGGTGGTTAAGGGGGGATCAGGAAGCATGGGGTTCCACCCGGGCCAGCAGGGTCAGGCAGTGGTGCAGGTGAGTCCGGCCCAGCGCTGGCATCAGGGTCTCGGTGTCGGTAGACAGGCCAACGGGCACACCCTGCTGGTGCAACCGGTGCAGGCGCCCGGCCAGCTCACTGAGGTGGTGCTCCAGCTGCGGGTGCCGGTTGTCAACGGTCAGGAGTTCGGGGTTGGGGCCGGGGCTGTCGAACTGCTTAACCAGCATCCCCCGTTGCTGGGCCAGCTGTTTCCACGCAACCCGGCCCAGGCTGTGGCCCCGCTGCCAGGGCTTGAGGCCATCGAAATCGTTGCTGTTCGACTGATGTTTGTCCCCCTGCTCTTGCCGGGGCCGGTGTGCCTGCGGCGTGTCGCCAGCGAGCGGCCGAGGCCAGACCCAGGCGGCTTGATTCAGGGCCAGCCGGCTCCAGACCCGGCACAGGCCAAGGGGATAGCGGCTGCTGATGATCAGCGGCGGTGGGAGCAGCGGTCCGCGCCGTCGGGAGGGCCAGGCGACCTCCAACCGGGAGGGGGTGGCCGACAACGTGTGCAGCAGCTGTTTGTCCCCCTGCACGAACCCCAGCTGCAGGTGGTAGCTGTGGCCAGTGCCGGACAGGCTGATCGGGAACCGGGCCGGGTCGCCGGCGTGGGTGCCGGGCGCCGGTTGAGGACTAAGGGTGACTCCGGCCAAGTTGCGATAACAGATCAACAGACAGGAGCTGAACAGGCTCACCATCAGGAATGCCAGCATCAATATCAGGTTGTTCTGGTAGTTGGAGCCGAACAGAAACAGCACCAGCGATAAGCCAAGAAACAGCACTCCGAAACGGGTGGGCAGAATCAGGATGTCATTGTGGCCCAAAGTCCGTTGAGGGCTGGCCTGCAGTGGCGGCCGCTGCCAGAATTTCAGATTCATCAGCGTATCGGGTTGACCGCCTCCAGCAGGGACTGGGCCCGGCTGTTACCTTGATGACGGCCGGCATCGAGCCGGTGTGCGGTGACGGCGGCAAACACCGCCTGTACGTCATCCGGAACGGCAAAGTTGCGGCCGTGCAGGAGGGCCCAGGCTTTGGTGGCGGCCAACAATGCCCGGCTGCAGCGGGGCGACAATGGTGTGGTGCCCTGATGGCCGTGACGACTGGCCTGAATCAGCTCAAGCAGGTAATCCAGTACCATGTCGGCGACCCCGACCCCATCGGCCTGTTGCTGCAGATCCTGCAGTTGTGCCGATCCCATCAGGGCACAGAGGTTCTCGCCACTGTCGGCCAGGTGTTGGCCGGTTAACAGCTGTTTTTCCGCTTCCAGGCTGGGGTAACCCAGGCTCAGTTTCATCATGAAGCGATCCAGCTGGGACTCCGGCAGCGGAAAGGTGCCGGATTGTTCCATGGGGTTTTGGGTGGCGATGACGAAAAATGGCTGCGGTAGCGCCCGGGTGATGCCGTCGGTGGACACCTGGCCTTCGGCCATCGCCTCCAGCAGGGCACTCTGAGTCTTGGGGCTGGCGCGGTTGACTTCGTCTGCCAGCACCAGCTGACTGAACAGCGGGCCGGGATGAAACTCGAACTGCTGCTTGGGGGTGGCGTAAATCGACACACCGATGAGATCCGCCGGCAGCATATCGGCGGTAAACTGCACCCGCTGGTGGCTCAGCCCCAGGGTACGGGCCAAGGCGTAAGAGAGGGTGGTTTTGCCCATGCCAGGGAGGTCTTCAATCAGCAGGTGACCCCGGGCAATCAGACAGGTGAGTGCCAGCCGAATGGCGACGGGTTTGTCCAGCAGCACCTGTTGTAACTGGTGAATCACCGGCTCCAGAGCTTGCGGCATCGAACACTCCTTGTTGATTCAGCTTCAACAAGAATAGTTCAGCTTCATTCGGGGAGCAGGCTTTAGTAGTGCCGCTGCCACTCCGGTTGGCTGACCAGGTCCGAGGGGCGCTGTTGCAGGGTGCGATAGATCAACTGGTAGCTGAGGATGGCTTTGACGTAGTCCCGGGTCTCCCGGTAGGGGATGGTATCCACAAACTGATCCATCGCCAGCTTGCCATCGCTGTTCTTCAGCCAGCGCTTCACCCGGTTGGGACCGGCGTTGTAGGCGGCCGCCGTCAGGATGCGGTTATCCTGATATTGATCCATCAGTTGCTTCAGATAGGCGCTGCCAAGCTGAATGTTGAACCTGGGCTGATACAGTGACCGGGCACCGGAATAGCTCAGCTTTTGCTGGCGGGCCACCTGTTTGGCGGTGGTGGGCAGCAGCTGCATCAGGCCATAGGCATTGGCGCCGGAACGGGCCAGCGGGTAGAGGGCGCTTTCCCGGCGGGCGACGGCCCTGAGCAGGGTGTCGTCCAGCTGCCGCTGGCGGGCAAAGTGAGTAAAGTCGTCGCCATAGGCGTCGGGAAAGCGCCATGGCACCGCATCCCAGCTCTTGGCGGTGATGGTGCCTTCGACGCTCAGGTAGTGCCAGCCCTGCTCAAAAGCCAGCCGGGTCAGCGCCCACTGCTGTGCTTTGCTGGCGCGCAGCAGTTGCCAGCGCCACTCGCTGCGGGCGGCGCGATGATCCTCAAGGGCCAGTAACTCGCCGATGCGCTGTACCGAGGCCAGGGTTGCCACCCTGGCGGTCAGTTGCGGGTCATTCTCCGGCAGGGCCTGATTCATGCGATAGGGCAGCCCCAGTCGCTGAGCCGCCAGAAAGCCGTAGTAACTGCGCCGTTTGGCCAGGGCGCGATAGGCGGCGTCGGCCTCTTCGCTCAGGGTCAACTCCTCCATGGCCCGGGCGCGCCAATACTGCCAGTCGTCGGCCTCGGTGTTCTGAATCCGGGCCAACCAGTGGTTGATGGCCTGCCAGTCGCCGCGGGCGATCAACTGGCGGGTGCGCAACACGATCAAGGTGTCTTCGGGGAAGGACTCCATCAGCCCGGCCAGCTCCGGGGTCCACAGGTTGTCGGCCAGGGCGTAGCGGATGACCCGAGTACGCACCGCGTCTTCGCGCTCACCCAACTGCCCCTGCCAGCGCAGGTAGTGTTTGAGGGCGTACTCCGGAGCACGGCGGGCCAGCCGGTACAGGGTCACGGCGGCGATCTGCCGACCCTGCTCCTGATGATGTTTGATGGTGGTGCGCTGGCGAATCTCTTTCGGGTGTTGGTACAGGCGAACCAGCAGGTCGCCACGCTCGCGCCAACTGCGGGACAGCAGGGTATTGAGATAGGCCAGTCGCGATCCCTGATTGCCTTCAAAGGTCAACAGCATCCGTTGCCAGATGAGCTCGTTGTTGCGCCGACCGGCCTGTTGCCAGGCGCGCAGCAGCGGGGTACAGGCTTGTGGCAGACTGCGATCGGTCAACCACAGGGCCCGAGCGCCAGCCCAGGCCGCTTTGGTGTCACCCTCAGCCAGTTTGGCCCGGTAGTAGTAGCAGCGCAGATCGGTGTTGCGGGGAGGCTGAGGGCTGATGCTGAGGAAGGTCGACCAGCGTTGCTGCTTGCCTGCCTGCACCAGGTAGCGGTGTTTAAAGCGGTCATATAGCGGGGTATTGGTCAGGGCAGAGAGGATCTCCACCGCCTGCTGGGCGGTCAGTTTGTGCATCTGGCTGGAGCGATGCTCAAAATCCAGGTAGGGCAACAGCGGGTAGTCTTGGAGTTGGTTGCGTAACCGGCGGAATTCGTCGTTGTCACCCTGTTTCAGTGCCGACAGCGCCTGCTTATACTCCAGTTGCTGTGGCGATAGGGCGGGCTGGCCCCAGGCCAGTCCGACCCACAGCAGTATGATTATCGTCCAGCCAATCCGGGCCATAGTTCATCCTTCTACTGCTACCAGGACTCAGTGTAGTCCAGCTTAGGCTACTCCTTGGCGTCAACCGCTTCCCGGTGATCCAGCACCGGGTTGAGGGCATCGTCCAGCAGGGCGGCCTGCGGTTGTTTGCTGGTGGTGGCCCCGAGTTGCTTCATCTGCTCCGCCTGGCGGAGCAGATTGCCACGGCCGGAGGAGAATTTACCCAGCGCTTTCTGGTAGCTGCCCTGGGCGGTGTCCAGCGCCCGGCCGACTTTGAGCAGGTCATCGGAAAATCCCACCAGCTTATCGTAGATTTTTCCGGCCTGGGCGGCGATCTCCTGGGCATTACGACTCTGGTATTCAAACCGCCACAGGTTGTTGATGGTTCTCAGGGCTACCATCAAGTTAGTGGGGCTGGTGAGCAAAATGTTCCGCTCCAGGGCAAAATTTACCAATTCCGGATCCGACTCGATGGCTGCCAGGAACGCCGGTTCAACCGGAATGAACATCAATACGTAATCCAGGGTGCGAATGCCGTTGAGCTGTTGGTAGTCCTTGTCGGACAGGCCCTTGATGTGGGCGCGCACCGATGCCAGATGATCCCTCAGGCCGCGCTGGCGATCGTCGTCGTTTTCGGCGTTATAGAAGCGCTCGTACCCCAGCAGCGACACCTTGGAGTCGATCACCACATCTTTGTCGTCCGGCAGGTGCACAATGACGTCCGGCTGGTAGCGTTTGCCGTCGTCCTGTTTGAGCGCGGCCTGGGTGTCGTATTCGTGCCCCTCTCTCAGACCGCTCTGACTCAGCAGCCGCGCGAGCACCACTTCCCCCCAGTTGCCCATGGCCTTGTTGTCCCCCTTGAGGGCCTTGGTCAGGTTTAGGGCATCCTCACTCATCTTCAGGTTCATCGCCTTGAGATCCTCCAGCTGATGCTTGAGGGCGAAGCGCTCTTTGGCTTCCGAGGTGTAACTGTCCTGAACCTGTTTTCGAAAGCCTTCCAGCTGTTGTTGCAGCGGCGTCAACACGGCGCTGAGTTGAGACTGGCTCTGCTCGCTCAGTTGCTGGCTCTTGTTGTCGAAAATCCGGTTGGCCAGGTTCTCAAACTGCAGAGTCAGGCGTTTCTCGCTGTCCAGAGCCTGTTGAACCTGGTGGCGCAGGGGCTCCTCGCGGGCACGGCTGTCGGCCAGGGCGCTGTGCAGTTGATTCAGCTCCTGCTCTTTGTGTTGCAGCCGGTTGTCGTGGCGCTCCAGTTGCTCCGCCAGTTGTTCATTGGTGGCTTCCAGGGTTACGGCCCGGTGTTCGGCCTGGCGGCGGCCGCTGGATTGCACCAGCCAGCCGATGGCCATGGCGATGACAAAGGTGACGCCCAGAGCGGCTAACACGATAGGATTGGTAAACATGGCACCTGCAGCAACAGAAAATCAGTGAGTGATTAGAGTGTCATTGACGGCCTGGGCCTGCAAGCGGCGCCGGTGCAACTGCTGGTTTTCGCTTCAGCGGTCGCTGGTTTCGCCATCGATACTCAGGTGCAGTCCAAGATAACCGGCCAGCTTCGGCTGTGCAGGAGCGAGGATGTGTTTGACCAGTTGATCCCGTTCAAACGCCATGATCTGCATGTCCCAGACGCAAAATGACTCATTGTCGGCCAGGCGCCACTGGCCCGGGTGGTCGCGGTCCCGAACCGCAATCTGGGTCAGGCACTCGTTGTGATTGGCCCAGTAGCACACCACCAGATAATCCCGCTTCAGACCACGGTGCAGAATCGCAAAGCCGACATGGGCATGCTGAAACGGCGGTTTTTTGATGACAAACGGGGTGATCCATGCCATCGCCTCGCACAGTTGACCGGGCTCCGGCAAAGTGGCATCAAAACTGACCCGATAGGTTTTCATTGATACGTGGCGTAGCGACATCAGGGGGCCGGGTGCAATGGTGCGCGGGTGGTAAGCCATAAGTGCGTCATCCTTAATATGCCCTCCGTCAGTGGAGAGCCGTGGGCGATCCATGTTTCTAAACCTACGCCGGCGGATTGCCACTGTCCAGTGTGGATGAGCGCAAGATCGAATCAGGAAATTTCGCGACAAGGAAATGTCAATTGCGCATTTTGGGATCGTGTTATCTTGGCCTGGTCGGCGTGTGGTTCACACTTCGGTATTTTGTTACCGGATTGCATTGAGAAGGCCATAAGATGTTGTGATGATGCGGGAGTTGGAACTCGCCGACTCTGAATTTGCAACTCTGTTAACAGAGCATCGGCAGTGGCTTGGCCCCCTTGCGAACTAGGGGCTCAGAGGTGAAAGTGGAAACGTTGGAACAGTTGCATAAACAGATTCGAAGTCTGTCATTTTTCGATGTTCAGGTGTTTGTATACCTGGGTAAATATTTGAATTCCAAAGCGGTTGCAGCTGAGCTGGAGGTGTTGCCCTCTAAAGTCAGCCGTAGCCTGAGTGCCATGCGTTCGGTGTTTAACGACAAACTGTTTATTCGGCGCCAGTATAATTTCGAACCCTCGCCATTGGCGGTGCAGCTGTACCCGATGATGGAGTCGGTCAAATCCAACCTGGATCGCATGGTGCCGGTGGTGATGGGCAACCAGGGAAAGGAGCAACGAGAGCGGCAGAAGGTCAACCTGGCGGTTCCGGCGACCCTGAGTAACGGCCTGACCAGCTACCTGCTGGAGGCGGCGCGCCAAAACGGGGAAGAGATCGACATCAGCCTGCGAATCTGGAGCGGCAGCCTCAACAGCGACACCAACTCCGACGCCATCGATCTCGGGGTGTACTTCAGCGCGGTGCCAGTAAAAGGCGCGGAGTCTGAATTCATCGCGTATTCAAAAAGCACCTGTGTGGTGGCGGCCAAATCCCACCCCCTGTGGCAGCAGTTTGATCGGTTCGAAGAGGTGATTTTTGATTACCCCTTCGTGGTCACCGAGTGCGCTTCCTTTAACGATGCCCAGGATCCCATGGAGATTTTTGCCAAGCTCAATGGCCGGGATTTGAACATTCGGGCCCGGGTCAATACGCTGGATGAGCTGGTGAGCATGTTGGGGCATCAGGACAGCTTCAGTTTTACCGGTGGTCGCCGCACCATAGAGTTCCTCAAGGCCAATGAGTGCCTGAATGTGAGGCTGGTGCCGAGCCAGACCCGTCGCCGCATCCATCAGGGGATAGGCAATGGCTCCCGTGAGCCTGGATACTATCTGACCTATAAAGATCGACAGACCTGTCCGCAGTGGTTGCTTGAGGCGCTGCGTTGCTACATTCACGACTCGCTGGAGGTGGAGGACCTGCTGACCTGAGAGCGGGGCTCGGCGACTGTGGCAGCCATTGGCTTTGCTTTGATCACCAATGAATGTGAATCCCATTGAAATGGTTTAGCCCTTTTCAGGGTCTAACAGGGGTAAGTATCGAAGTAGGGACAGCTGAATGACATTTTTTCGCAAGCCACAGTGGGACAGATTTAAAGACAACGACGTGACTCCCGAAGAGGTGTTCCGGGCCCGGCGGCAGGTAGCCAAAGCGCTGGGGCTAGGGGCCATCAGTGCCAGTGTGCCACTGAATGTGCAGGCGGGGCTGCTGGACTGGTTTAGCCAGGGCAGTGACACGGATGCCATGGCGCCGCGGCGACCGCTGACGTCGGTATCCAGCAGCAACTACGGCATCGGCGATGAGTTGACGCCGGAGGATAAGATCCTTACCCACAACAACTTCTATGAGTTCGGTACCGCCAAGACCGACCCGTACAAAAATGCCCAGGGGCTGAAAACCCGGCCCTGGACGTTGTCCATTGAAGGCGAGGTGGACACGCCGTTGACTCTGGACGTGGACGAGCTGATCAACACCCTGCCCATTGAGGAGCGCATCTACCGCTTACGTTGCGTCGAAGCCTGGTCGATGGTGATACCCTGGCTGGGGTTTCCGTTGTCGGCGTTGCTGAAAAAGGCCAACCCCACCAGCCGGGCCAAGTACGTGGCCTTCGAGACCCTGTACGATCCCAAACAGATGCCGGGGCAGGCGTCGCGGTTTGCCGGTGGTGGCATCGAGTACCCCTATGTGGAGGGGCTGAGAATGGATGAGGCGATGAACCCGCTGACACTGATCTCCGTGGGTCTCTATGGCCAGACCCTGCCGCCTCAAAATGGCGCGCCGATTCGTCTGGTGGTGCCGTGGAAATACGGTTTTAAGTCAATTAAATCCATTGTCCGTATTCGCCTGGTGGAAACTATGCCGCCCACCACCTGGAACCTGCTGGCCAGCCATGAGTATGGCTTCTACGCCAATGTGAATCCACAGGTGGATCACCCCCGCTGGTCCCAGGCCAGTGAACGTCGCATCGGTGCCGGCGGCCTGCTGTCTGCCAAGCGGATTCCCACCGAACTGTTCAATGGCTACGGCGAACAGGTGGCGGCCCTGTATGCGAACCTGGATATGGGGCGGTGGTATTGATGACGCTTACCCAAGGCCGGTTGTTGGCGCTGAAAACTCTGCTGCACCTGTGCTTCCTGCTGCCGCTGTTGTATCTGGCGGCGGCGGTACAGGGGGGAGCGGCCGGCGGCGACCCGGTTCAGTATGTGATTCACTTCCTGGGGATGGGCGCCCTGCATGGCCTGATGGCCAGTTTGCTGGTGTCGCCACTGGCGCGGTGGTGGAAGCTGGGCGCGCTGGTTCGCGTGCGCCGCTTGCTCGGCCTGTGGACCTTTGCTTACGCGTTGTTGCACCTAGGGGCCTTCCTGGTGCTGGATTTGCTGGGGGACTGGGCGCTGCTGCTGTCCGAGGTGGTTCGGCGGCCCTACATTGTGGTGGGCATGCTGGCACTGCTGATTTTGACGGCGCTGGCACTGACCTCCACTCAGGGGATGCAGCGCCGGTTGGGGCGCCGTTGGCAGCGGCTGCATAACTGGGTCTATCTGGTGGCACTGCTGGCTCCGGTGCACTTTTGGTGGTCGGTGAAGTCCGGCTGGTATGAGCCGGCACTGTACCTGATGCTGTGCCTTGGGCTGTTGGCGCTTCGGCCTAAGTTATGGAACTTCAAGTCATTTCAACAAATTGTTACCAACTTTAACCGGGGCTAACATCGGCCCCGGATTCATGGTTTACTGGCTCCTGAGAATCCCCATCAGACTCAGGGAAGTCATAATAATGAAATTGAAAATCGCCGCCCTGGCGCTGCTGTCGGCCGTCGGCCTGGCGGGCTGCCAGTCTCAAACCGCCGAGGTTACCGCTCCCGCCCCCTGTCTGGCCGAATGCCAATCGGCGAAGTTCGATAAGGTGGGCCAGGAGTTTGTTCAGGATCTGTGGCGACAGTCGCCGACCTGGGCGCTGTACAGCGGCTTCTATGACTACGCCGACCAGCTGGAGATCCCCGATGCCATGAGTCGGGCTTCCGAGTCGCAGTTTGTTGCCCGTTGGCGGGCCCGCCTAATGCCGTATGCCCAGCAACCGCTGACCAGTGCCGCCCGCATCGACCTGGCGCTGATCACCAATATGCTCGATAAGATGGAGTGGGAGAATACCCGCTTTAAATCCTGGCAGTGGAATCCGGCCAATTATAACGTGGCCGGTCCCTTTGCCCGGTTGATGAATGAGCCCTATGCGGCCGAAGAGGTGCGCTTGCGGGCCATTCTCGGCCGCATGGAGTTGGTGCCTGACTACTACAGTGCCGCCCGGGCCAATATCAGCAACCCGACTCTGGAGCACACCGAGCTGGCGCTGCTGCAAAACCAGGGCGCCCTGAGTGTGTTCTCCGATGCCATGCTGACCATGGCACTGGACTCCGGGTTGTCGGCGCAGGAGAAGGGGTTGTTTGAGCAGCGCTTCTACATCGCCAAACAGGCGATTCAGAGCCACATCGGCTGGCTGGAGGCGGAGGTGGCGCGGCTGACGCAGCACGGTGCCCGTTCGTTCCGCATCGGTGAAGCCCTGTACGAAGAGAAGTTTGCCCTCGATATTCAGGCCGGCATGACCGCCAAGCAGCTGTATCAGAAGGCCTTGGCGGACAAGTCCCAGGCCCAGCAGCAGATGGTCACCATCACCGAGCAGCTGTGGCCCAAGTATTTCCCCAACACCCGGATGCCTGCCGACGATCTGCTGGCGGTGCGACAGATGATCGATCACCTGTCGGCCCGCCACGTTCAGCGTGACGAGTTTGTCAGCGAGGTACGTAAACAGATTCCGGAGCTGGTGCAGTTTGTCAACGACAGCAAACTGGTGACTCTGGATCCTGATAAGCCGTTGGTGGTCAGGGAAACCCCGGCCTACATGCGCGGCTTTGCCGGCGCCTCTATCTCGGCGCCGGGTCCGTACGATAAGCACGCCAACACCTATTACAATGTCACGCCGCTGGATGGCATGAGTGACGAGCAGGCCGAGAGCTATCTGCGTGAGTACAATCACTGGATTCTGCAGATTCTCAATATCCATGAAGCGATTCCCGGTCACTACACCCAGTTGGTGTACTCCAACGAGTCTCCCAGCCTGATCAAAAGCTTGTTTGGTAACGGCGCCATGATCGAAGGCTGGGCGGTGTATGCCGAGCGGGTGATGCTGGAGCAGGGCTATGGCGGCTATGAGCCGGAACTGTGGCTGATGTACTGGAAGTGGAACCTGCGGGTGATCACCAACACCATCATCGACTACGAGATTCAGGTGAAGGGCATCGATCGGCAGCGGGCGATGTCACTGATGGTGGACGGTGCCTTCCAGCAGCAGGAGGAGGCGGCGCAGAAGTGGCGTCGGGCGACCCTGAGCCAGGTGCAGTTGACCTCATACTACTCCGGCTTCCGTGAGATTTACGACTGGCGTGAAGAGAACAAGGTGCAATTGGGGCAGCAGTTCGATCTGCAGCGCTTCCATGAAACTTTCCTGGGTTACGGCTCGGCACCGGTGAAGTACATCCGTGAGTTGATGCAGCAGTAAGGGGGAGGCCTCTAAGGCACTTCGGTTAACCGTCAATCCGGCTTCAGCCCCTGAAGCCGGATTTTTTTGGCCAGTAATGTACTCCCCCTCGGTGAACCGGGTGGATTAGGGCAGCGTTGATTCCAGCCAGACCGGCGTCGAGTCAACAATGGTGATCGACGCTTTGACTACCGCCGGGGTAGTCTCCCAGTCATAATCATCGGCGTTTAGGGTGTAATGCCCCGGTGTGGTTTGACTGTGGACGATGGCGATGTTGCAATCCTCAGCCGTGCAGTTGAACCTTTGAATTTCATGACCGGGCAGGCCCATGGTGTCTTTAAAGTGGGTCCATTCCTTGGGTTCGGGAATGCCGACGTAGTCCAGAGAGACGGTTGACAGCCCGGTAATCGCCTTACCGTCATCCGTTGCCAGATTAAAGGTGATTTCACTGGTATCGCCTTCCAAATCCGGTTCGATAATGTTGATGCTGTCGGCATCCTCGATCGCCACAGTCTCAACCGGCTCAGTCGGTTCCACGGGAACAACAGGTTCGGTTACGGCGCTGTCGTCGCTACCACACCCGGCCAGAGTCAGGCCGGCCACAACTACAGGGAGGAGTTTTATTTTCATAAGTGGAGTCCTATCGCTTTTGACAACGGTCAGTTGGTGCCGTGGCAGGTGTCACATTCCATGTGGGCCATAACGGAAGTCGGGAAGGCGTTCGCCTTGGTATGACAACTCAGGCACTCTGACGTTTCTGCGGTGTCACCGGGGAGGCTGGAGGTGTCTTCACCGGCCAATTCCATATTCAGCAACTCAGTGACTCGCCAGGCAATGGAGGCAGACAGCAGCGTACAACGGTTGGCTTTGTTGGCAATGGCGATGTTTGAGGCATCACTCCATCGGGTCAGGGAAGCGTGACACAGTAGGCTACGAGCCTCGGTCTGAACAACAATCTCGGAGTTAAATGCTTCGATACTGTAGCCAACCGCCTGCAGGAATTCAGTATCATTACGCGGTAAGGGGGTCTGTTCATAGTAAGCGGAGATTTTGCCCAGAGAGCTGGGGGCCTCGCCATTGATGCTCAGGATGTTATACAGCATGCCGGTGGCGTTGTTATTACCACAGATGGTGCCTTGACCTAAAACGCCAGCGCCACCATATACCGCCATGGCCGTAGGGATTCTGGCAAACTTGTCGGCGTCCGGACTCGCGGATTTGCGCAGGGCTTCAATCACGGCATGGAATACCTGGTACATACAGCCGTTGGGTTTTACGTCGTCACGAAAAGCGATGGCGGCGACTTCGGCAGGATCCAGGCGGGCATAAGCCAATCTTTCTCCCGGTGACAGTAGCCAGGAGCCAGGCTCTTCTGCGGCGTTAGCAAAGCCGGGGATCAGGCTGGCGCCGGCGGCGCAGGAGGTGATACCAATTATGTTCTTCAGGGCGTCTCTACGGTGCATACTCATCATTATCTCTCTTCATGCTGGAGGGGGCACATTGCCGTCATCAGCGGCTTCGACATTCATGCTATGAGCCCGGGGTCTTTGATAATGTGAGGAACCTCCCGGCATAGTGGCGGTTTGAGTGGGGTTCAGTCGCTCGAGATTGAGGGTTTTTTATTCTTACTGCATTGAAGTATCGCCCTGTCAGGGGTCGATATGTTGGTGAATTCCACCGTTAATGGTTGGTCGCATGGCTATTACTGCTGCTCCTGGGTGCGGAATCACTGTGATTCCGGTCACGGTTAGCGGGTTTGCCTGTGTTGGGGAGGGGGATTCGGCAGCGGGAGTTATCTCTTTAAAGCCAGTTCCGGTCACAGACCGGTTTTTAAGAATTCGGTACAATATTTCGAATGACAGTTAAGCAAGAAGATTCACCCGCTATCACTATAGGGCAGTACAGATTCCTGACGGCCGACGGCTGCCTGGAGCATAGGGAAAGCGGGCACCACAAGGCCTTGACCAGCAGTGAACTGCTGGTTTTGAAGCAATTGGTCAGCCATCCGGGAATGACGCTGAGTAAGCGCCACTTGAGTTGTGATGGGGGAGAAACCCCGCTGATCCGGGAGTCGGCGGTGGTGAAGGCAATCTGTACTCTCAGACAATCTCTGGGTGAACCCGGGGCCAGCTACATCCAAACTGTGCCCAAAGAGGGTTACCAGTTTCTGCCTATCTCGGAGGAACGGGGGGCCGATGACGGTAAGTCAAGCCAAGTGCCGGACATTGGCTGGTTGGGGAGGCTGTGCTCCTGGTCGTTTCCATGGTGCAGGGGCGGTGCCATGTTACTGGGTTTGGTGGTGGTGGTGTTGGTGTCGATTCGTCTCTTTTTCCCGCCTTCCTCTTTGTCTGCGTCTACCACCGAAATTCATAATGAGTATGGACAGACAATGGTGGTGGAAATTATCACCAGCTCCCAGTCAAACTTAAGGGAGATGCAAGGCTACTCGGAACAGCTCAGCAATCTGTTATCCAGCTGCGTTTACTTTCCCTGGGACAGGGTCAGTCTGTCATTGTCCCACGATCGCCAGATGTTGAGCGTGGCCCTGCTCAAGGAGGGAGAGGGGCAATGGGACAGCATACGGAACATCAGGATTGGCGACTTCCGGTTCCAGCCGACCTTTATTGATCCTCAATGGCTAAAACAGGAGTTTGAGTGTGACTAAGACCCGCGTCATCGTGACGTTGTTGTTGGTCTTGGTGGTTGCTGCCGTGTTGGTGGCCATCAGGCCGAATACCGATCTTACTCTGAATTGTCGCAATGAACTTCATGATAGTCAGTCTGTGACAGGCGATAAGCACTACCTGATTGTCGACGTTGCCCTCAAAGATGATTTGGCCAGCATGAGTTTCCGGTATTTCTCCAAAGAGGGAGTGGTCCATTCTCAGATGCTAATGACCGGATCCGTGGTGAGTACCTCGGTCATGGGCGATGCCTTTGAACTGGCTATTGATCATATCGATACCCAATATCATCAGCCAGAAGCCTTGCAAGTGCAGCACATTCAGTACCTTGAGGCTTTTGCCAAGAGTAACCTAGCCAATTTAGGGGTTCACAACCTGACAATACGGCTACTGGAGAATAATGAACAGGCGGGTTACGCGCTGTTCTTTCTTCAGCCTTCCAATTCAGTGGTGGCCTGCAGGGTGGTTGAATAGCGAACGATGCTCGAAGTGGCTCCTGTAGAGTCAGAAACGCCGCCCATGGGCGGCGTTTTTTGTTGCTGTTTTGGGCTCAGTCGTTAACGGCTGCCTTGAAGGTGGCATTGGGCCGAAACGCGGCGCTGGTTCGAAAGGGGATCTCCATCGGCTCTCCGGTTTGCGGATTGCGTCCGGTTTTTGGCAGGTGATGGCGAATCTCAAACACCCCCATTTTCGGCAGATACACCTTCTCGCCCTCATGCAGGGCCCGGGCAATGCTCTCCTGTAGCGCTTTCAGGCTTTTCTGGCAATCGCTGTTGCTCAGGCCGCTGCGTTCGGCCATCAATTGGATCAGTTGTTGGCGATTCATACTAGTCTCGGGTTGTCGCTAAGGAGCGGCTTTATACCTGAAACACGGGGGAAAATCGAACCCTGTTCGGTTGACTGCTGGATACTTGGTCGATTCGACGGGCAAAAGAAAGCGCCAACTAAGGGGAGTTGGCGCAACATGACATGCTTTGGGAACATTAAGCGCTTTGAAGTGTATGCGGTTTTGTTAACAGTGACTGTGAGTTGGCTCACGGGGCACCAGAAACCAGACAGGAAAGGTAACTTCCGCTTTCTAATAGTTTAATCCATTTAAAATCATCTACTTATTGAAGCATTGTGCGGTTCGAATCTGGGTCGGGAAAATCTTGCTTAAGAGGTGTTTTAGTCCAACTTATTTGAATTGTGATCCGGGTCATTATAATGAGAATGATTTTCATTGAGATGTAATGGGGGCTCTGTCACCATCCGATGCCGATCGGGAGCCCAGAGAGAGACCATGAAGCCCATTTACACCCTATTTACATTGACCTGGCTGGCGTTGGTTGCCAGCGTACAGGCCGGCGAGCCTTTAGATCAGGCCCGTCAGACCCAGTCCACCATCCAGCAACAGGGGCGGACGACTCAGCTGCAGGTGGAGCGCCTGGCCGATGACACCCTGGAGATGCGCACGGAAACCGAGCGGTTGGCCCAGGAGCTGGAAAACCTTCAGGTCTACCACGACCATCTGCAGGCCCTGGTGAAGGACCAGCAGCGGGAGCTGGCGGACAAGCAGACGCAGATTGACGGCATCGATACCACCCGTACCGGACTGGTGCCGCTGATGTATCAGATGCTGGCGGATCTCAAATTGAGGCTGGCCGACGATCTGCCCATAAAGGCGGCACAGCGCCGGCTGCGATTAACCGAGCTGAGTGCCTTGATGTCCCGTGCCGACGTGGCCGATGCCGAGAAGTTTCGCCGCCTGCTCGAAGCCTATCAAATTGAGCTGGAGTATGGCCGCAAGGTGGCGGTGTACCGCGACAGCATCAGCGTCAACGAGGGTGAACCCAGAGAGGTGGAGCTGTTGCACCTTGGGCGCCTGACCCTGCTGGCCAGAAATCTGGATGGCAGTGCATATTGGCGCTGGCACCCACAACAGAAGCGCTGGCAGACGATGGATGATCACCCGGCTGGCGAACTGGAGCTGGCGTACCGGGTGGCCAGCGGTCAACAGGTGCCCCAGCTGATGACGGTGCCGGTGTTTGTCGGCGAGGTGCAATCATGAAGGCGACTCTGTTTGGATTGACCTTGCTGGTATCGGCGGCGGCGCTGGCCCAGCCACTGGCGGAGCTGAGCCAGTCCAGCCAACAAGCACTGGCTCAGGAGCAGTTGCATAACCAGCAGCGTCAGGCCCGCTTCCATGCCGAACACCGGCAAGCAGAACAGTTGCTGGCGCAGCAGCGCCGGGCGCTGAGTGAGCTTCAGGCCCGGGTTGAGTCATTGAGCCAGAGCTTTGCCGCCAACGAGCAGGCACTGGCCGATACCGAGCAGCAACTGGCTCTGGCCAGCAGCAGCTTAGGAGAGCTGTACGGGGTGGTGCGCCAGGCGGGAGGCGAACTGCAGCGTGAGTTGGCTCAGGGGCCAGGCAGCCTTCTGCAGCCGGAGCACCGGGAGCAGGCATTGCGGTTGTCCAAAACCGACCGCCTGCCGTCCCTGCCTCAATTGCAGCAGATGGTGGTACTGCTCAACGCCGACATCGAAGCGTCGAAACGGGTCGAGCCGGTCACCATGGCGGTGGCGGATCGGCAAGGCCAGGTTCATGACCAGCAGGTGTGGCGGCTGGGGCACTTTAATCTGGTGTCCGAGCAGGGCTACCTTCAGCTGAACCGCGAGCGTGGCCTGGTATCGGTGTACCCGCGTCAGCCCAATGGAGTGGCAGTGCCCACCTTGACCGGCTGGCAACCGCTGTTGCTGGATCCGGCTCAGGGGGAGCTGCTGACCCAGATGCAGACCACGCCGACCCTGATGCAGCGGTTTGAGCAGGGGGGGCTGGTTGGCAAAGGCATTGCTCTGTTGCTGGTTATTGGCGGGGTGATTGCCCTGGCACGCATGCTGGTTCTGGCGCGGATTCAACTGCGCATCAACCGTCAGCTGGCCAAGCCGCAGCAGCCGTCGGACAACCCGCTCGGACGAATATTGTCGGTCTATCAGCAGCAGCGCAGCCAGTCGCTGGACACCCTGGAGCTCAAACTGACCGAGGCGATCGTCACTCAGCAACAGGGGTTGGAAAAAGGGCTGTCGATGTTGAAGCTGATGGCCGCCATTGCCCCGATGATGGGGCTTTTGGGGACGGTGACCGGCATGATCGGTACCTTCCAGACCATCACCCAGTTTGGCAATGGTGATCCCAAGATCATGGCCGGTGGCATCTCCATGGCGCTGGTGACCACGGTGCTCGGCCTGATGGCGGCCATTCCCCTGCTGCTGGCCCATAATCTGCTGTCGTCCCGGGTCCGGACCATTCGCAGCATCCTGGAGAAAGAGAGCATCGCCCTGGTGGCGCAGCATGCCGAGCGGCAGAGCCCGGTGGAGCCGGCCTGATGCTTGCCTGGTGGGAGTGGCTGAACCGGTTTATGGCCCAGGGCGGGCCGGTGCTGTGGTGGCTGGCCGGCTGCGTGTTGTTGACCTGGTTTCTGATCGCCGAGCGAATCAGTTACCTGCTGCTGGGGTTCCCCAGGCAGCAGCGGCGGCTGTTACAGGTGTGGCAACAGCGAAAGGAGCACCTGTCCTGGTATGCCCATGCCCAGCGTCAGGGGCTGCTGGCGCGGGCGGAACGTGGGCTGCAGCGTTACCTTAGCCTGATCAAAGCGTTAGTGGCTATCTGCCCGATGTTGGGGCTGATGGGCACGGTGACCGGCATGATCTCGGTATTCGAGGTGATGGCTGCCAATGGCACCGGTGATCCCAAGATGATGTCGGCGGGCATTGCCATGGCGACCCTGCCGACCATGGCCGGCATGGTGGCGGCGCTGGCGGGCCTGTTTGTCCATGCGCGACTGACCAAGGGGTGCCAACGCACCTTGCGGCGGCTGGCGATAAAAATGCAAGAGGTAGAGTAAGATGCGATTGTTACGGCAAGCGGAATCTCAGGAAGAAGCGGAAGTGGATCTCACCCCCATGCTGGATGTGGTGTTCATCATGCTGATCTTTTTTATTGTCACCACCTCCTTTGTGCGGGAGTCCGGCATTGACGTCAACCGGCCACAGGCCAGCCAGAGCGCCTCCAAGGCGGGGGCCGGCCTGTTTGTCGCCATCAATGACCACAATCAGATCTTCATCGACTCCCGTCAGGTTGATGTGGAACGGGTGCAAGCCAATCTCGAACGGCTGATGGTGGATCAACCTGGTTCGCCTCTGGTGATTCAGGCCGATGAGCGGGCGTTTAATGGCATTGTGGTCAAGGTGATGGACGCCGCCAAGGCGGCAGGCATCGACGACATTGCCCTGGCGGCGGAGCCGGCGCCATGAAGTCGCTGTTGGCTTGTGCGGCCATTGCTCTGGGGGTGACGGCGGCGCTGTTCAGCCTGATGGCCTGGATGGTGGGGGGCAACGGGCCCCTGCCCGCTGCGTCCGCAGCCAGAGACCCCATCAGCATCACCATGGTCGAGCGACCACAGCGGCTGGAGCGACGACAGCGAACCCTGCCTGAGCCACCACCGCCGCTGCCGCCTCTGCCTACCGCCAGTGTGGCGGACAATGCCAGTGCTCCGGCCCGGCCACAGCCGCCCAGTTTGCCGCCGCTGGCGCTGTCGGATATCGACACCATGGCAGTATCCATGCCGGGCAAACCCGGCTTTGCCCAGTCGGATAGTCAGGCGATGCCGCTCTACCGGGTCGAGCCGGCGTACCCGCCACGGGCCAAACGGATGCGGGCCGAGGGTTTTGTGGTGATGAAGTTCACCATCGCCCCCGACGGCCGTCCGACCGAGATTACCGTTATGGAGTCTCAACCGGTGCGTTTGTTTGATCGGGCGGCGGTTAAGGCGCTGGCCCGCTGGAAGTATCAACCCAAGAGGGTGGATGGCAAAGCGGTGCCGCAACCGGGACAAACCCTTAAACTGGAGTTTCGATTACAGTGATGTTACGACTGTGCCTGGTTCTGATCTGCCTGAGCAGCCTGCCGCTGCAGGCGGCCATCAGTCCCTTTGTGGCCGCCAAATTGCAAAAAGCCTACGAGTTGTACGAGCAGGAGCAGCCGGATCAGGCCATTGAACTGCTGGAGTCGCTCTCGCCCTCGTCAAAGGACGCCTCGGCCTATGTTGGTCGCATGTTGGCGGGTCTGTACTCAGTGGCCGAACGTTACCCCGAAGCGATTGAGCAGATGCAGCAGGCGCTGGACAGTGGCGGCCTGGACCCGGTCAGCGAACGCCAGACCCAGCATGAACTGGCGCAACTGCTGCTGAGCCAGGAACGTTTTGACGATGCCATTGTGCAGTATCAGGCCCTGATTGCCAGTCGCAGCGACACCGATAAGTATGACCGGGTCGCCCAATGGCATATCGGAGCGGCGAGGTGCCAGGCCCGGCTGCGGCAGTGGCAGCAGGTGCAGGCCGAATCGGAGCAGGCGCTGACACTGCTTGGCGAGAGTGAGGCGTCCTACAACCCGGTGTTGGTTGCCCGGCAGTTGAGTCTGACCGCCCAGTGGAATCTGAAGCGATGGGCGGCGGCGGAGCAGACCCTGGTCGCATTGCTGCGGTTGCAGCCAAAACGCCTGGCCTGGTGGCGCCAGAGCATCAGTGTGCAGCTGCAGCAAAACAAGGTTGAGGCCGCCTTGGTCACCTCTGCCCTGGCAGAGCGTAGCGGCGTGCTGGAGAGTGAAACCGATTACCTGACTCTGGTGCAACTGTTTGCCAGCCAGGGCTTACCGGAGTTGGCTGCCCGTCACCTGCAGCAATACCTGGATCGTGGGCAGGTTTCGCCGGCGGCGGAGCACCAGCAGCAACTGGCCCGTTACTGGCAAGCCGCTCGGGAGTGGCAACAGGCGATTGAGGCATGGGAAGTGGCTGCCCGCCGACGTCCGGAGCTGTTGTGGCCCCAAGCCAGGTTGCTGCTGCAGCAGCGTCAGCACCGGCGAGCATTGACGGTGCTGGCGCAGGCAGTGCTGGTGGAGTCTCTGGAGGACCGACGTGGTGAACTGTATCTGGCTCAGGTGAATGCCCACTACCAGTTAAAGGAGTATCACCTGGCCCGTCAGGCGGCGGTGAAAGCCGTTGAGCATGGGCAGTCGCAGCGGGGACGCTTCTGGTTGACCTTCCTTAATGACACGTTGGGAGAAGCTTCGGGCTGAGTGTCATGAAACGGTAACCTGATGTCGCTACAGTTGCGCTCGTGCGTTGAACGCCCTCCCGTTACTGTTTTGACCTTGAAACCCCTGACCCTTAGGCGTTCCTGCCAAAGGGTCTTTTTTTTCAGTGCTCTATACTGACCAGAATGATTTTTTCCGATGATTTCTTCGGGTTCTTGCCATACTTACTGCTGAATGCGAGAAATCATTGCTGCGACGACGGTTCTGGTTTCGATAACAGCGACAGAATTGGCGCCCCCAGGATGGGATAAAGGCCCGACGGTCATGCTGGAGTGATGGCCGGATCTAAGGGGGTTGCGGTGGCACGAGTGTGGTGGTTAGTGTTGTGGTTGGTTATGGCGTCTTCGGGCACCATGGCAGCGCCGCTGTGGTTCGACAACCCGGCTCAGCGTCAGGCAGGCCAGGAGTTGCGCAAACAGGTGAGTTTCCTGGCGGCGTCCAATGTCTCCCACCAATTCAATGAACTGCAGCGATTATTGAGCCAGGAGTCGTTGACCCTGAGGCAACAGAGTGATCTGTTGACCGAGTCCTATCTGCTGATTCAGGGGTTCAACCAAGTGATGGCCTCCCGCCCAATCGGTGGCGATCTGCTCGGGCAGATGCCCCTGCATCTTACCAGCCCGGAAGGCAGTGCCTTTGAACTGGCCAGCGCCGTCAGTCAGCAGCGTCTGGTTCAGTTAGTGATCGATCTCGAACCCAGGGGCAGCGACTATCTGGCGGCCCGGCACTGGGTGGAACAGTTGCAGCGGATGGTCCATCTTAACTGGCCTCAGTTTAGCGCCACCCGCCTGATAGAGCCTCATCAGAGCCATGTCGAAGTGGAGCAGATTCGGGTGGTCCTTAAGCTGTTAAACGACTTTCAGGGATCGGTACTGGGGCAGGAGTACGATGCCGAATTGGTGGAGGCGGTGCAGCGTTTCCAGCGTCGGCATGGACTGGAGGCGGACGGGGTGATCGGTCCGAAAACCCGTACCTGGCTCTCCCTGCCTCCGTCGGTTCGAGCGCAGCGATTGTCTCGCAATATTTTGCGTCAGAGCCATGATCGTCGCTGGTTTTCCGAGGAGTATCTGCTGGTTAATATTCCGGAGTTCTCCCTGCGATGGGTTACTCCTCAGGGGGAGCGGTTTCGTAGCCGGGTCATCGTCGGTCGTAACAGCCGTAGGACGCCCAGAATGGCCACCGAGATGGTGAGTGTGGTGGTTAACCCCAGCTGGAATGTACCGCGCTCCATCGTTAGCAAAGACCTGATTCCTCAGATTCGCCGCAACGGCGACTACCTGGCGCAGCAGAATTTTGACGCCTTTGACTGGCAGGGGGAGCGAGTCGATAAAACGCCGCAGCAATGGCAGCAGGCCACTTATGGGCAGTTTCCCTTTCAGCTCAGCCAGCGCCCGGGTAATGCGAATGCGCTGGGCCGGTATAAGTTCCACCTGACCAACAATCAGGCCATCTATCTGCACGACACTCCAAAACAGCGGCTATTTGATAAGCCCTCCAGGGCGTTTTCCTCCGGCTGCGTCAGGGTGCAGGATGCCGACCTGCTGGCTCGGCAGCTGGTGGAATATGGCGACATTCGCGAATCGCAGTTTGTCCGTTCACGCCGCAGCAATGCCACCCAGTGGTTTAAGTTACGACGCCCGTTACCCGTGTACCTGGTGTATTGGAGCGCCTGGATGGGAAAAGACCATAAACCCCAATATCGACGCGATCTGTATCACCAGGATGGTGATCTCGATCACAAAATGACCATCGCCATGGGCGGTCAGATCGGCCGATAACCTCGTTTTTAATCCGATGTTTACCCCGTATCCTCTGGGAGTAGCAGAGGAACTGCAAACTTGCCAGTGCAAAAAATAACCGTTAGCGTGTCGGCCAACTGAGGGAAGGGGGCCTTGCCTCTTCGAGTCTTCGCAGCACTGGATAGTTTTATAATGACGCACTGTGATCTTCTTCGCCGCCGCCTGATGTTGGGTTTGGGGGCAACGGCCGTATTGTGCCAATTGCCGCAGGTCGCCCTGGCCAGTCGCTCTACCCCGAAAAGTCTGAGCTTTTATAATCGGCACACCGGTGAGACCAGTAACCAGACTTTCTGGATGGGCGGAGAGTATGATCCTCAGGCGCTACAGAGCTTCAACCAGGTGCTGCGGGACCACCGTACCGGCGAGGTCGCAGAGATGGACCAGGATCTGTTTAACCTGCTGTTTGATCTGAAGCGAAGCCTGGGAACCGACAACCGCATCGAGATCATTTCCGGCTACCGCAGTCTGAAAACCAATACCATGCTGGCGAACCAGTCCTCTGGCGTGGCAAAGAAAAGCTATCACACCCGTGGCATGGCCATCGACATTGCTATTCCCGGTGTCGAGCTTAAGGATCTGCGCGATGCCGCGCTGGAGCTTAAGCGTGGCGGGGTCGGCTTCTATCCTAGCTCCGGCTTTGTCCATGTGGATACCGGGCGGGTAAGGCGTTGGTAACCGGGGCGGGTTACTGCAGAAAGTCGTTGGAGAAACGACCACCTCGTGGTAGACTCCGTCCGCTTTTTGCAAAGTGCCACTGCTGGTCGCAAGCAGTGGCATTATTTTATCTGATAATAAGGTATTACCATGTCTTTCGTATTCGAAGCTAAAGTACGCGCAGACCAGGGCAAAGGTGCGAGCCGCCGCCTGCGTCACGCGGACAAGATCCCAGCCATCATCTACGGTGGCGAAGAAGCCGCTGTGTCCATCGAGCTGGATCACAATCTCATTTTGAAAGCTCAGGAAAATGAGTCTTTCTACACTTCCGAGTTGACTCTGAACGTTGACGGTAAAGAAGTGAAGGTGAAGGTGCAGGACATGCAGCGTCACCCCTACAAGCCTAAAGTTACCCACTTGGACTTTAAACGCGCTTAATGTCGCGTTGGCTTGAAAAGGCGCCCCGAGGGGCGCTTTTTTTGTGCCTGAATTTTTGTAGCGCGCCGCCAAGAATGAGAAACGGCGTCGGATAAAATGAGAAATTCGGGGTAGGGTGACTGCCTGCTGATGAAGGCGAGACTGCGATGGTCTCGCCTTTTTTTGATTCTGCCGGGGTGATGGTGATACCGGGTAAGGGCTCCAGCATTACCAGCATGATTCTGTCGGCCAAAGCCCATGAGGCCGGCTCGGCGGAATAGTGCGTCGATAACGACCATTGTTGTGGTTTTGGTTGAGTGCTGTTTCCGGTGCGAGCGGTCGCATTTTTGGTGCTTGGTTTTCGGCAGCGAACTGGGCTTTCTGAGCCTGGCCGTTGTGTACTTAAAACCAACATATTGATTCATGGTTGTTATTTTCCATTAAGGCCGGTTCGGCAGCAAAATTTGCGCCGTGATTAAGATTCAATCATTGCTCAAACAAGGCACATTGAAGTTCCTTCGGGGTACACTGCCGCCCAGAAAACGCCCTTTAGGGGCCTGTAGAGACCGCATGGGGTGAGTACCGGTGAACAGCGATGCCTGAGCGGCGTTACCAAGAGGTTGTCGAGGCGATTCAGGCCCGCAATTTCCGCCAGGGAACCCAGTGGGTGTTGCTGTCGACACTCATTACGCAGGCCCTGTTTTTTGCCAACTTCTATTTGCATTTTCACAGCTACTCACACCGGGTGCTGGGACTGGCGGCCGTGCAGTTGCTGGCTTGCTTGGTGCTGATATTGCTGTTCAAAACTCAGGTGAGCGAGGTGACCCCGACACGCCACTGGGTTCGAGTGGGCCTGGCGGCCTTCTGTGGCTTGGCCTGGAGCGCCCTGTCCATCAATATTGTCGAAAGCTGGATGGGATTTCAGTCCACCAAACAGATCTTTGTGCTGGGGTGTCTGTCGATGGTGATTGGCTGGTACACAAGTCGCACCATGCTGGCTGTCGGCACATCGATGATCATGGGGTCGTTTGTCTATTTGACCAACATCCATAGCGGATTTCAGTCGGTGACCACCTATCTGTCGGTGCTGAAATTTCCGGTACTGGTGCTGCTCAGTGCTCACTTCCTGCGTAAATGGTATTTCTTCGGGATGGATCGGTACACAGAAAACCTGAAACTGGTTGCCCGTTTTGAGCAGGAAACCTATCTCGATCCACTGACTAATGTGGCCAACCGCCGAGGCTTCGATAAGGTGCTGACTGAAGCCGTGGCGGAGTCGGGTCGCGGTGGTAAGAGATTCAGTCTGGTTCTTATCGATATCGATTATTTCAAGCTCTACAACGACAACCAGGGTCATGACTATGGCGATCACTGTCTGCGCCAGGTGGCTCAACTGTTACAAAGCGTGGTTGACCGCAACAACGACACCTTGTGCCGCATCGGAGGCGAAGAGTTTGCGGTGTTGCTCAATGGCTGCGACCTGCGGGCGGCGGAGCAGGTGGTGACGGCGATGATCGCCGCCCTGAGGCGGGACGATATCCCCCATCCGGCTTCGCCGGTCTCCCACCGGGTCAGTGTCAGCGCCGGCGTGGCGCAGTGGCGGGCTGAGGACACGCAGCGATCGCTGTTCCGGCGGGCGGATCAGGCTCTGTATGCGGCCAAGCGCAATGGCCGGGACGGCTGGGTGTCCGATGATGGTGCGTTGCCCTCCTCACCGACGGTGACGACAGAACTTAAGGCACCCCGGGACTGAGAGGCAAACTCGCTGACGTTGCCACGGGTTCGATGGTGTCTGCTTCGGTCCTGGAGCACCACCTGAGTCAGCTTCCGTTGGCCAGCCACGCCGGGTTTAGCTCGGCACACTGATAGCGGGGTGGGGCAGATTTTTTCAATTGTCTATTGCTATGGTCGGTTGATTGAGTCCAAAATGTGAATAGACATCTATTAATCAATCAATTGTTCTAATTCTGGCAACGATGGACCTATTAAAATCGATACGGATATTCAGAGCGGTGCTGGAGCAACAGAGTTTCTCCGCCGCCGCTTCCTCGTTAAACCTGGTGCCGTCGGCGGTTAGCCGGCAGGTCAGCGAGCTGGAGCGTCACCTCGGGGTGCAACTGCTGCAGCGGACCACCCGCTCGGTACGGCTGACCGATGAAGGGCAACGCTATCTGGCCAAGATGGAGTCCATCTGTAAGGAGGTGGATGGTCTGTATGGCAGTACCCAGACCGGCGATGGCCTGGCGGGTACCATCCGATTGGTGGCGCCAGTGCTGTTTGGTCAGTCGATCCTGCCAACGGCCCTGGCCGAATTTGGTCGGGAAAATCCAGGGGTTGCCATTGAGTTGAGGTTGTTGAACCGACAATGCGATCTGGTTCAGGAGGGCTACGACTTTGCCATTCGAACCGGCAAACAGCCGGACGCGGACGTGGTGGCCACCAAGTTGACCACCATGCGGATGTTGACCGGTGCATCGCCCGGTTACCTGGCGTTAAACAGCATCCCCAAGCACCCGGCGGATCTGGCCGATCATAACTGCCTGATCAACAACGTCCACCGTACGCCTCGTTCCTGGCTGTATCAGGAGGGGGGCCACCGGATTCCGGTGAAGGTGGATGGCGATTTCGAGAGTAACGACAGTCTGTGCATTCGGGCTCAGGCGCAGGCGGATCGGGGCGTGGTGCAGTTGGCGGACTTCCAGTTGTGGCGGGCGTTTGATACCGGAGCCCTGCGACCGGTCCTCAGTGACTATGAGCCGCCGGCGGTACCGGTGTGGTTGTTGCATCCGGCGCAGCGTTTTCTGCCGGAGGTGCAACGGGCGTTGATGCAGTTTTTGTGTGATTACCTGAAGCGTAACCCTCTGAAGCGAATGCCGGTGTAACCGTGTTGCGCTAAAAATGAAACAGGCTGCCAGTGGCAGCCTGTTTGCGTTGTTACCGCACTCAGTGGCTGCCGGAGTCCGGATTGATCATAGCGTTGACCGGTTGGTTGTTGTCATCCAACTCCATTTGAGACCAGCCATGCATGTAGTCCATGGCTTCACTGATGGCGTCCAGCAGCATCTGCGGCTCCGGCTCGGCCTGATCGTTGCGCCATGCCAGGGCGTGTTCCTCTTCGCTACCCAGGGTGGCGAGATACCCCATCATGTGGCTGCAGGACTCCACCTCTTCCAGCTGTTCGGAATCGCAAATCTCCTGCCAGTTCTCACGCAACACCATGTAGCCGGTCATAAAGCCGGCGCACCAATGGCGCAGATCCTGGGGAATGGTGCGTGCCTTTACCTGCTCCAGCAGCGGCTGGCAGCGGGGGGAGAGCACCTGGCCCTTTTCCACGACCTCATGATGCAGCTGGTTGTAGAGAGTAAACAGCATCTCCATGGTCTTGTTTTCAAATGGCCAGAGTTCTTTTTCTGGTTTCATGTTGGCGATATGAGCACTCCATACGCCAGGATCGATGGTCCGTGGAAAGCAGTGGATGTGAGCCAGATAGCCACGACTTTGCATCAGCGTCATGCCGCCGAATTGGGCTGCGTCGTCCAAAATCTGAGTTAATTGTTTCTCTTCTGATTTGGTCAGTTTTTCGTTCATTAACACTCGAGCCTGATCAGGGGAACCCTATAAGTTTGGGCTGATAATGCCAGTTGTTATCTGAGATTTTAATGCTCTGGCGCAATGTTATGAAAATAAAATTCAGTTTTTGGGCTGGGTTCAGTGATCTTCAAGCCTTGAAGAGGGGGAGAGGGCGGGATGTGCAGGAGACGGTGAGAAACCTGACAACCCGCCAGAGCGAACTGGTGCAGCCGGTTAGTGGCTGCTGGTGGTATCGGCGATGCCGGTGTACATGGCGGCGCCGTGGGCGGTTTTGCCGTAGTGGGTGAGAATCGCCTGACCGGCGTTGGAACCGACAAAATTGATAAATTGCCCAGACAGCTTGAGGGCCGCGTCGTTTCCACTAACGCCGCGCAGGGCATGGTAGGTGTTGACCAGGACAGGATCGCCGGCAAACAGCACCTTTAAGTTGTCCAGTTTGGCTTTTTCCGCCACCCAGGTGGAGCTGTCGGTCATAAAGTAGCCCTGCTGCTGGTTAGCCTGACGCAGGGTGGCGCGCATAAACTTGCCGGTGACCCGATACCACTTGCCCTGAGGCGAGCGCTGGGCTTTTTCCCAAATCATCCGCTCTTTCTTGTGGGTGCCGGAGTTATCGCCCCGGGACAGGAACAGTGCCGGTTTATCGGCTATCTGTTGGTAAGCCTGGGCGATGCTGAGTGCGTGGCTGACCTTGGCAGGATCACCGGCCGGTCCCACCAGGTAGAATTCGTTGCTGCCAATCAGGGTACGCTGAGTGGCCCAGCCTTGCTCGACCGCACGTTTCTCGGCAGCGGGGGCGTGCACCATCGCCATGTCAACCTCTCCGGATTTGAGCAGAGACAGAGACTTGCCTGAACCGGCTTTAACCCAGCACAGACGGCTGTTATGGCCTTGGTTAAACGCATCCGCCAGGGCCTTGAGCAGGCCCAGTTCGCCGGGGCTGCCGGTGGCCAGCTTGAACTCCACCTGTCCGTCACCATAGCTGGCTTTGCATTCAATGGCCTGGGCTGGCATTACGGCCAGGAACAGCAGGCCGGAAATCAGGGGGCGGTACAGCATGGGAAACTCCGAATAAAAAATAGCGCTGCGGCGATAGATGCACAGTCGGTCCGCAACGCCAAAGGGAACGTCTGGGCGCATGGTTGATCTGTAACGTATTTCCATCAATTGTGACTGCGAGATGGTGGGATGTGGATCAACAGAAAAGGGGGTAAAAGAACACGGATTACCTGAAATGACCGCCGCGGATGGACAAAATGTCCCGAAGTGGGAGCTAAAGGGGCGGAGCCTGCCGCCGGCTCAAGGAATCCCTGACGGGCTTTCTTTCGGCTCATCGACTCGAAACCGGGGAGAAAACCGGCCGATTGGCAGAGAGATTGAAAATACACTCATCGACGTCAGGTCCGTTGGCGACAACCGACGGGGCCACTTTGGGTATGCGGTCAAGCTGCCACCCGGCTTTGCCCCCCCCCCTTGGGCGAGGTATTCAACGACTCGGGTACACAACGTCTTCGATGAGGACATCGCCGATGCCGGCTACGGGGCGGGATGAGGTCGCGAGTAGCCGCTCCGTTGGCGGCCAGACTTAAGGTGAAAAACCTGCCGGACGAAAAGGGGGATGAGACGCTTTTTCAGCGGCGATTGTGAAAGAGCGCTGACGGTGAGCACACTGACGTTTGCCTATCTGAATTGGTCGGTTGTTTAGAAAAACGCTACTCAGAAGGGTAGCGTTTCGGTAGATATCAAGGTCGTGTAAAAACATGAAAATAATAATAGTTATCGATTCTTTCGGCTGACATATAATTTTACATTTTCATCCTTGCTGTTTTATTAGTAATGAATAATCCGATCTCAATAATGCAAAAGGTATATTGAGAATGAGCTTTTAATGAGGTTGCTCATTATCTTGTTTTGATTGCAATGTGAAAATTTTATCCCGAAGATTCCTGGCGAATATTTCGGTTAATCGACTGTCGGCACTGCCCTTACTTTCCAGATAGAACTGGAACTCATTATTGCTGTGTGGCGATAGCACCTGTGCTCTCCAGTAATCGGTGATGTTGACGTACGCCAGTTCGCTGCGCTCCTTGACCGCCTCCAGAGCAAACACCGACGCCAGTATGCTGATGTGATCGGTTCGTGCTACCTGCTCGAGCAACAGTGACATGCTGGAGGTTTTCATGGCGACCTCGATGGCGCTGCCCAACTCCTGGGCTGCCACTTCGATTCGATGGTGCTTGAGGCTGCTTAAGGCATAGTTAAACAATACCATGGGGTGATGAAGCAGGTTGGCCAGTGACAGCGGTTGCTCAAAAACCGGGTGGCCTTTTCTCGCAACAAGGAAGTAATTCTGAACGCTGCCAATATGGTGCTGGTCCACGGAATCCGAGTGTTTGGGGTTGATGGAGATGCAGTAATCCAGCTGCCCCAGGCTGATCTGCTTGTGGGAGTCGGGGGTCCATGGGTGCAGATTGTAGCCGAAGCCGTTGCCCAGTTCGGTGCGGGTTTGGTTCAGGCAATCGACCATAATCCGGAACAGATGCTCCTGGGCGGCAATATTGACCTCCCACCTCTGGGTATAGTCGTGGGCCAGGGCCTGTGACAACTGCTGGTACTGACGGGCCAGCTCCTTAGCCATGGGGTAAAAAAATTCGGCCCGTTGATTGGGGACCATGCCGTATTGCTGGCGGATAAACAGCTCATCCTCAAATACTTCACGAAGGCAGGTCAGGGCGCGACTGACCTTGGGTTGGGTGCTATTGAGTTGGCGGGCAACCGCGATGCCACTACGTTGTTCATACAACTCGACAAACACACTCAACGTAAAATAATCCAGTTTATTGAGTTTGCTATTCATTCATATTGCCTGGAAGAGAGAATGAGCAAATCCTATATTCTATTTGGCCGCATTTCCTGACGGTCGGTCACAATTTCAATGAGGCGGTTTTAGTATTCCAAATTTGAACTGTTTTTGCCTGCATTGAACAACAGAAAGAAAAATAATATCGTCGAGTGTTAATTGTTTCTGGGCGAATATACCTTTTTTAGCAACACAATCATCGGCCATTATTCTGTTTCAACTCTTGTCAGCAGTGGATTTGTGATCCGCTCTGGCCGCGAATGGGCCCGGCTGTGGCATACTAGGTGGCCTGTACGTCTCGATTACGACCTGTTATGACCCCTGCTGTAAATGCCGTCAAGAAAGCCAAAGTGGCTTACCAACTTCATCAGTATTCTCATGATCCCGCCAGTAGCTCCTATGGTCTGGAAGCCGCAGAAGCGCTGCAGCAAGATCCGGCCCGGGTGTTTAAGACCCTGCTGGCCGCAGACGACAGCGGCACACTTTACGTGGCCGTGGTGCCGGTAACCGGACAATTGGATCTGAAAGCGCTGGCCAAGGCCGTCAAAGCCAAGCGGCTGGCGATGGCCGATCCCAAGGTGGCGGAGAAGGCCACCGGCTACGTGGTCGGCGGCATCAGTCCGCTGGGGCAAAAGAAGCGACTGCCGCTGCTGCTGGATGCGTCGGCACAGGCTCACGCCACCATTTTTGTCTCTGCGGGGCGGCGGGGGTTGGAGATTGAGTTGGCTCCGGACCAGCTGTTGTCTCTGACCCAGGGCCGGTACGCGGCCATAAGAGGGGGTTAACGGCGTTGTAAGCCATCGGGTAAGGCCTTGTGAAGACTTGAGCATTGCGGGGTTGGTATGAGCGTCTGAGTGAGGCTCAGAGCCCAGACAAAAAAAGGCCACCCGTGAGGGTGGCCTTTGTCATCTCAGGACCGCTTAGGCTTTGGCCTTGGACGCTTTGTCCAGCAGGGTCAGGATGTTTTTGTACGGAATGCCGGAGTGAGTGGTCAGGCCGATCTCACAGGTGGCCGACACCGAGTAGCCACTGGTGCAACCCTTGTCTTTGGTTTCCGCTTTCAGGTTACGCAGGCCGTGGGCGTTCAGCTCCGGGTAGTTCATGCCGCGGTTACCGGCCATACCACAACAGCCAACCTTGTCACGCTCTGGTACCACAACGTCGGATGCGCACAGCTTGGCCAGGCCAACCAGGTCATCGACGATGCCCATCTTACGACAGGTACAGGTTGGGTGCACCGCGATCTTCTCTTCGATCTTGGTGATGTCCAGCTTGTCGACCATAAACTGCATGGCGAACTCCTCTGGACCGAGCATGTTCAGGCGCTTGTCACAGGCACGGCGCATCCGCTCCAGACAGGCGGTGGTTTCCACCAGAATCGGGTGCTCACCGTTGTTGGAGACTTCCAGCAGCCACTTGGACAGCTCGTCAGACTTGCGATCCGCCTGCTCGTCGTGACCGTAAGACTCCCAGGACTGGCCACAGCACAGACCCTGAGGCTTCTCACCGCACAACATTTCGATGTTGGCTTTTTCGAACAGAGACTTAATCGTCTCAGGGATCGAACGCTGGTCCTTGTTGCTTGGCGCAGTACCCAGCATGCGGTTCAGACAGGCAGGGAAGTACACCGCTTTGGTGTCACCTTTGGTGGACATCTCAGGCAGGGCCTTACCACGTTTAGGCATCCCTTCAGTCCACTGAGGAATCGGCATACCCGGCATGATCTTACGGGCCAGGCCGGTCACCGCACCCATACCGCCTTCGCCAATCACGGCACGGGCGATGTCGGTGGCACCCAGGGCAAAGCGGGCAACCCCTTCCAGATTGTCGTACTGGTTGGCGGTAAAGTTGGCGATCTTCTTGTCCATGGAAGTGGCGTACTTGGCGCGCTGCTTCTTGATGAACTTGCCGGTATCGATGCCCATAGGACAGCCCAGTTTACACAGGCCGTCGGCGGCACAGGTATCCATGGCGTAGTAGGGGTAGTTGGCCTTCAGATCCGCCAGAACCTCCGGCTCTTTACCGGTGGTTTCCAGGGTCTTCATCACTCGGGCGACGGCGGTACGCTGACGCGGTGACATGGTCAGGCTGTGGGCCACACAGTGCTGCTCACAGAAGCCACACTCGATGCACTTGTCGATGAGGTCGTGCACCTTAGGCAGTGGCTTAAAGCCTTTGGAGTGACAGTGTGGGTCATCGTTGATGATCACGCCCGGGTTGAGGATGCCGGATGGGTCCATCACCTGCTTAACCCGCTTCATCATGTTGTAGATGTTGCTGCCCCACTCCTTCTCAACGAAGGCGGCCATGCCGAAGCCGGTGCCGTGTTCCGCTTTCAGGGAGCCGTCGTACTTGGTGGCAACCAGTTCTACGACCGCCGCCATGAAGTTGTCGAAGCGATCGATCTCAGCCTGGGTGCTGAAGTCCTGGGAGAAGATAACGTGGTAGTTGCCTTCCAGGGCGTGACCGTAGATCACCGCATCGTTGTAGCCGTGCTCGAAGGAGAGGTTCTGCAGATCGATGGTGGCCTGGGGCAGCACCTCGATAGGGAAGGCGATGTCTTCGATGATGCAGGAGGTGCCAGCCGGACGCATGGAACCCGCCAGAGGGAATACCGCTTTACGGATGGCCCACATGTTGGCGATTTCTGAGCCTACCTGAGTAAACTCGGCCGGCTTGTACAGACCATGCTTGGCCATGATAGCGGTCATCTTGGCGATGTTGGCGTCGATCTCTTCCTGGCTCATGCCGAAGGTTTCGAACAGTACCGCGGTGACGTCCTTGTGGATGTCGGCCAGGAAATCCGGAGTCTCGTACTTGGACGCGGCTACGGCTTTCAGGGCGAAGTTATCCAGCAGCTCGGCAGCGTTGGTTTCATCGAAGGCGTCTTTGCGCAGCTCCACAATCGCTTCACAGGCGCCGCGCAGGGAGTCGAAGTACACCATGGCAGAGGCGGAGTGAGAGGACTTGACCACGCTCTTCATGGTGACTTCAGACAGGAAGCCCAGAGTACCCTCTGAACCCACCATCAGGCGCAGCATGATGTCGAACGGGTCGTGGAAATCAACGAAGGAGTTCATGCCGAAACCGGTCACGTTTTTGATGGAGTACTTACGCTTGATGCGCGCAGTCATCTCTTCGTCGGCGGCGATTTCGTCGCGAATCTGTTCGATGCCTTTGATCACTTCAGGGTGCTTGGCGGTGAACTCTTTACGGCTGGCTTCGCTGGCGGTATCGAGAACGAAACCGTTGGCCATAACGATGCGGGCCGATTCAATCAGACGGTAGGCATTGTGGTGGGTACCACAGTTCATGCCTGACGCGTTGTTGGCAACAATACCGGACACCATGGCCGAGGCGATGGTGGCAGGATCGGGACCAAACTTCCAGCCCAGAGGGTTGAGCACCTGGTTGACCTTGGCACCGATAACACCGGCCTGCAGTTTCATGCGGGCACCACCATCGAGCACTTCGTACTTGTCCCAGCCACTGCCGGCAACCATCAGGATGGAGTCGGAGATGGCCTGACCGCACAGGGCGGTACCGGCGGCCCGGAAGGTGACCGGGGTCTTGTTGGCATGACACTCCGCCAGGGAGGCTGCCACTTCAGATTCGGTCTTCGGGTGAACAACGATCTGTGGACGTTTTTGATAAAAAGAAGCGTCGGTACCCCAGGCTACCCGGCGAAGGTAGTCGGTGTGAACGCGGTCCTGGTCAAGAATCTGGTTAAGTTTGTTAGCCAGTTCACTGTAGTTAGCAGTTAGCACTTTTTTATACCCTTATATTGTGTACCAAGGGAGTTAAATATTTGAACAAATATTTATTGCACTTGGTATAGCCCGCACCTGGATCACATTTATTCAACATGGATACTATGCCACAAGGGCATTTCTACATCTTTGGACGAATGACCGAATATAGAGTTAAAAAACACCCTGGTTTTTGTGCGGATGAACAATTTTATCGAAGAAAAATTCCCGGCGAGCTCTGGAGGACCGGGGTCGGTCTATCTCATTAGCGCAGAAGTGGGTTAAAGATGGAGGCAGCTCAATAAGGCGGTCGATTGCAGAGCGTCGTCCATCGACCGGATCCATCACGGAGTTGATCTGTTGCCCAGGGTTGGCACACAGGTATCCCGTAAAACTCAACACGCCTTAGCGATTCACCATGGTGACCGATGCTCCAAAGAATTCGCTCCATCAGCGCCGCTTGGTTAATCATCTTCTTGGCTGTCATTTTTGCCCGCCTGCTGCAGTTTAATGCCTGTTACGGCTTACCTTGGGTACCCATCAGATTTCTGGGTTTTCCCTGAAACAGAATTGACAACCGGATGCTCGCGAGTTGCCCTTTCACACAGACGGCCATGGCATCACCGGTCTCCAGCAGGCGCTCGTCTTTCATGGCCGGGATCACCCATTATGTGCCTGGTTAAATCGCAGAGGCTCTCCTGGTTCGATGATCCGACCAGGCGCGTTCGTCGTCACCATGGAAACCGGAATGCTCTTCGTTGGGCGTTCTGCGATGCGTCGGACTATGGATTCGTCGAACCTTATTGTTTGGTTGTGTGCACAATTCTCTTGTCGGCGCCTATGCGGCGGAGATGGTGGTAAATGAGGGGGGGGGTTATTTAGGTGTATGGGGATAAGTGTTTTCGTGTCGTGGGCGCCAAATACGACTTCTGACCTATTGTAATATAAGTTAAATTTGGCAGTTGCTTATTTTGCGGGAGTGTAAAATGTGTTGATTACGGCAGGAAGACGAAGTGGTATGGGTTATTTTTCGCAATAAAAAAGCCGGACTCTTTGGTCCGGCTTTTCAGTTCTTCTAGAAGGTGTTAGAACCCACCCCAGAAGAAGGCGATGGTGCCGGCCACGAAGGCGTAGGCAAGTGCAACAGGCATGGTCTTCCGAATGATTTCGGATTCGCGGCCAGCCATACCTACAACGGTAGCGGCGGCAACCACGTTCATTACACACATCATGTTACCGGCGTTAGCACCGATGCCCTGCAGGGCCAGTACCAATGCGTGGTTCATGCCGATGTTGTCTGCTACAGAGAACTGCAGGCCGGAGAACATCATGTTGGAGAAGGTAGCGGAGCCAGACAGGAAGGCACCGAAGATACCAACGATTGGCGCAGTCCATTCCCAAACGGCACCCATGGTGTTAGCCAGCAGGTCAGCCAGTGCCTTAGGCATGGACATCAGGCCTGCGGCGTTTTCACCGGAGTTCAGGAAGATCTTCACCATAGGAACCGAAGCGCCCAGGGAGATGATGGTTGGGATCATGGACTTGCAAGAGTCTGTGAAGGCACCGGAGAACGCTTTTGGCTTCATCTTGAAGATGAAGAAGCCCAGGATACACACGGCCACAAAGAAGGCGCCAGGTGCGTACAGGGTTTTGAAGCCGGAGCTCAGAGAGGTACCCATCAGGCCAGGCCAGCTGATGTTAAAGCTCAGCAGGAAGCTCTTCAGAGGAGCAACAACCCGGGACAGTACCAGCAGGCCGGCCATTACCAGGTATGGGGTCCAGGCGGCGGCTTGGGAAAACTGAGGCTTGGTGACGTCGGCGCCGGCAGCTTGTGGCTGGCCTTCAGTGGCAGACGCGGCCTTGCCGTCGTTTTCAGCAAAGTCGTTCCAAGGCTGAGCGGGCAGCAGGAAGCCTTTCTTCGCAGCAGGGATAACCACAGCCATACCAACCAGAGCACCGATGACGGATGGGAACTCAGGACCAGCGAAGTAGTTGATCAGCCAGGCTGGGATGGTGAAGGCCAGACCTGCAAACAGGGCGAACTTCCAGATAGCCAAACCTTCAGCGAAGGACTTGTTGCGGCCAAAGAAGCCTGTCAGTACACAAACCAGTACCACAGGAATCAGTGAACCGGTCACCAGGTCGATGGTGATCATGTGCATGGCAATCTGCTGAGCGTAGTCAGCGAAGGTTGCGTTGGCACCCAGTGCGGCGATTTGCTCAGCGGCCATGGAAACGCCACCGGCGTCCAGACCTTTGTCCATACCGAACAGCACCGGCAGGCCGATGGCACCGAAGGAAACTGAAGTGGAGTCAGCAATCAACGCGACAACTGCAGCAGCCAGTGGCGGAACACCCAGAAGTACCAGGAGTGGAGCGCCAATGGCAGCTGGAGTACCGAAGCCTGCAGAACCTTCAATGAAGGCGCCAAACAGCCAGCAGATGATGATGACCTGAACTCGGGCATCGGCACTGATGTTGGTGAAGCCCGCACGGATGGTATCCATGGCGCCGGAAGCTGCCAGCGTCTTCAGCAGGAAGATTGCACCGAAGATGATGGTTAGCGGGGTTATCGCATCTAGCATACCCTGGACGACGGACGCACCAAGAATGGTGGTGTCCATCTGCCAGATGAAGGCAGCTGCTAAACCGGTTAATACTGCAGAGATTGGCATTGCCTTTGAAGCAGGCATGCGCAATAGCACCAAAAATACAAGTACCGAAATAATCGGTGTGAGCGTTGCGAGTGTCTGTATGAGATTCACGCCGTTTTCCCTTCTATTGAGGAATGATTACTTTCTTTCACTTTCACTACGTCAACTGAAAATTATTAATCCACAGCTGAACGCTAGTAATTGGTAGCGTATTCAATAGCGGAAAGCGGGAAAGAAAATTGATCCAAATCAATGTTGATGAACTTCACATTTTAGTAGCAATCGGGAATGAGTTTCTCATCCCAATTGGTGAATTTTTGTGATCCATGGCATTTTTGCGCGCCTTGCGCCAGTGATGTGGATCACGTTTTTTTTCTTGCTTTTGAAACGAAAATTTCACAACTTGATTTAACGCTTATAAATCAATATCTTAGATGTGCATTCGGAATTCATAATGTTTCGTTTTTAGCATCCCTTAATGTGAATGGTTGTCATTATCTGAACTCCAGGTTGAATATCGCTCAATAAAATGAATTTTACTTCTTGAACCTGATTAGAACCTCTTTAATCTAAAAACTCATTTACCAGCGGATATTTTGTTTGGTCGCACTGGAATGTGTAGGAAAATTACGAACATAATGTCGGCTCATGGCTATTTTGTGGCTTCATTTGAATTTTAATTACATGTTTTAATTTGGGTGAAAACACCGCGTTATGTTTCGATAATCTTCGTCAATTGTCCTCTCAAATACTTGGAAAGCTTTGGCAATTCCGATTCTGTTATGGTTTGAGGCCCGGCTTTGGGCCTGTCCGTTGGGGCTGGGGCCGCGGATTGCGGGGCCTGCCGCCGGATGGAAGACCATGGCCCCAGTCGGTCAGACCCATTTCGTTAACCAGTCGATTACGAACCGGCCTCCAAATACTCACAACTGTTGGGGCCGGCGCCAAAGTGAGCGATGGCTCGCAGAATTTGCTGGTTTTAGGAGCTGAATTCGATCGCTCCGTTGCCGCCGGGGAGGCTTTCGGCAACTTTGCCTGTCTGTGAGCCATGGGGGATGACCATGGCGTAGCGGGTTTGTGGCCAGTTTGTGGCCGGGTCCTTTGGGGCGTCCAGAGGCAGTGCAGTGGTGGAAATGCCTACTATGCTTAGATAAATCAGTTATCTAATAAGGACTCAGGGCGATTTTGGAATCGAGCTGGTTACTGGGTTTGGGCGCCATTACTTTGGTGGTGGCAGCGGCCCGTCTGGAATTGTTGGTACGCCACCCGCTGCTGCTGCTGCTGGGGGTGGTGGTGGGCCAGGCGGTCACTGGATTCGGTTGGCAAACCGGGGTGACGGCCGCGGACCTGGCCAGGGGGATCTACTTTTTGCTGCTGCCCTGGTTGATGGTACAGGGGGCGTTGCACCTCTCCCGCCGGCGGCTGTCCAGGCTGTGGCCCTGGGTGATAGTCCCCTCCAGTCTGGTGTTTGCGGTCACAGTGACGGTCGTGGCGCTGATTCTGTATTTCAGTATTGATCACCCCGGATTTCCGCTGTTATCGGCGGTGATCGCCGGTGTGTTGCTGGCTGCCGCCGATCCCAGTTGGAGCTCGTTGCTGATACCGCAAAAGCGGGGACTGCTAGTGCTGCTGGAGGGCGAGGGCCTGTGGGGAGAGATGTTGGCCGTGGTGGGGTTGATGCTGTTGACGACCGCGGGCTCTTTGCAGCAACTGCAACCGCTGTCGCTGAGCTTGGGATTTTTCTGGTTGATGCTGGCCAGTTTGGTGCTGGCGTGGTGTGCTCACTGGCTGATGAGGCCACTGTTATCCCGAGCGCCCAGACTGTTGTTGCCCTTGAGTTATCTGCTGTTCTGGGGAGCAGAGTGGGGCTTTGGCTTGTCCGGGGTGGTCACCACCGCCGTGGCAGTGTTGCTGCTGTCCCCCCGCATCGATGCCGCCAGTCGGCCCTTTATTGCCGAGGGCGGGCGGATGTGGGCCGACGTACTGGTGTTGGTGTTGGGGTTTAGTCTTACGCTGTCGATGTTTACCGAGCGCTACTGGGTCATGGGGATGGCCATTGTTGCTTGCCTGGGCGCCCGGGTGCTGGTGTTGGCGCTGATCGCCTTGATACCATCACTGCCTTTAGTCACTGACAGTCGCCGCCTGTGGTGGCGCCTGCCGGTTCATGGCCCGGTGACCCTGGCACTGGTGTTGAGTCTGCCGGTGTCGGTCACTGCCTGGTGGACCATTCAGTCGGCCTGTTATGGGGTGATTTTGTTTGAGTTGTTGATTCAGCGTCCCTGGGTTGCCAGAGGTTTGCTGGCCCGGTGAATGAATTGGGTTTATTTGTGATCTCGAGTGAATGGAAAACGACAGGTTAATGTGGCAAATGTGAACTGCTGCGGACTGGGCCACCCTGTTTTTAGTACAATGACGCCGGCTGTTTGAAGCCGGTTCTATAGGTAGTGAACGTATGCAATGCCCCCATTCCGATGTACAGATTGAACGTTGTCACCGGTTGCTCGATTCGACGGAATCCTTGATCGAAAAGCAGGGTCTGATCTCCTTTAAGCTGTCCCAGGTCAGTAAAGAGTCGGAGCTGTCTAACAGCACCTTCTATAAGCTGTTTGAAAGCAAGGAAGATCTGTTGGTGTGCTGCTTTCTGCGTAACGCGACATCCAATCATTTTTCGGAATTTGAGCGTTTGTATCCCGAGCTGACGTCGGTCGAAAAGGTTCTGATACCAATAATCTTTAGTTTTGAAGCTACCTATTTTTCGCCGACTTTTAACCTGGTTCGTCAAACGGCGGTGAACAGCATGATATGGCGCCTGGCCAGCCCTGAGAAGGTCAAGGTATTCGAACAAAGAATCAATCAGTACTGGTTAGCCAACAACGATTACCTTGCACTCGCAGTGAAGCAGGGAGATTTGATCGCCACTCAGGATGAGGTGCGTGAGCACGCCCAGGCGATTACGTTTTTTCTCAGTGGTTGCCTGTCCTCATTTGAGAGTCGCTTGATTGATAGACAGTTTCTCCATGAAAAACGACAGACCCTGTTCCGGCAGTTACAAAGGGTTTTCTTGCCTTATGAGTGGAAAGAGGAGTTGAGTCTGGCGAAGTTTGAGCGCATGGGGATGCGGGTACACATGTATTACCAGGCTAACCGTGACAGCTTCAACAGTTGCCGTAACTGTCTGGCGATGCAAAAGGAGGGCGCCTAGGAGCTTTGCGGGGATGATGACTCTTTATAAAAAGGCTCCTTAAGGAGCCTTTTTACTGCTTGGCTGCCATGTTGACAGGGAAACGGTCCGATTCGAGCAGCGCGGCAAACAGGGTTGGCTGCGTTCCAGGTTTCAGGAGTTCGAGTGTCACCAGAAAGAGGATTTAATGAAGGGGCATGGCGGCTATCCGCCCCTGTTGTCACTGCTGCGGGCGTTGTCGTGAAATCGTCAGCAACTAAAAAAGCGGCACCGAGGGGCGCCGCTTGGGGGACAGGAGTGATGTTGGTTTTGGCTTAGAAGTAGTAGCCGAAATTGATATTGATGCGCTGATCCCAGCCGTCGCCCGCTTCTTCCAGGCCAACGTGGTCGTCCATCTCGGTGGAGAAGGTCATGTTACGACCCATGACAAAGTCAGCCATGATGTACAGCGGCCCGGCGGCAATGGCGGCGCCAGTCACGTTCTGGTAGCTGTTGTCAAAGCTGTCATCGTCGGTGTCGGGAGTCATGATGCCAAAGTCGTTGTATACCTTGACGCTGCCCCAGCTGGTGGGGAAGGTTTTGGCGATGTTGAAGTTGTAGGCCTGGCCTTTCGAGGCGATCTCATACTGCCAGCTGACGACCGAGACACCGATCTTGTTGCCGTCTACGCCCGCCTGGTTTTCGGCGTCGTATTCGTACTGCATCGCCTGCAGTTGAATGTTCCAGCCGTTGAAGCTGGAGTCCAGGTGAGCGGCGATGGCATAGCGATCGCCATTTTTCTCGGTTTTGCTGTTGTAGATCTGACCCCATTGAACTGAACCGCCAATGGTGGTGCTGCCGCCGTCGTGGGCCAGGGTGTAGGTCTGGCGCAGGTTCAGCTGGTTGGTTTCTTCGTTGGCGTACTCGGTGCCGTTGATGGTGCCGGTGTACAGATCGGTGGCGTAGCGCTTGTTCTCCGAGGCGCCGTACTCCGGGTTCTTGTAGAAGCCCAGGTCGGTGTGCCACTGGCCGTTATCAAAGGTGGCCTTCAGGCCCACATCATGATCGTCCTCGAAGCCCAGGTAGTAAGGAATACCGAACCACCAGCTGTTGGAGATGAATTCGCGGTTGCCGAAGGGGACCTTGTTGATACCAAACTGCAGCTGCCATTCCGGGCTGACGTCGTAGTAACCGTAGCCGTACTTGATGTAATCGGTGCTGGAGGTAAAACGGTACTCCGAGGCCAGGCCCCAGTCGCCGTGCTTGCCGTTGAACTTGATGGCCGCCATATCAAACGTCAGGTCGCCGCCCTTGTCTTTGGAGGCGTCGCTGTAGAGCTTCATGCCGTAGTTAACACGCACCGCGCCGCCGATGCTGATGCCGTCTTCTTCCTGGGCTTGAACCGGGGTGGTCAGCAGGGTAAGGACCGCCGCTGCCACCGTGGAGAGTTTGGTTAGGTTTTTCATTATTTCACTGCCTTAAAGGGAGCCGGCAGCACCGGCTCCAAAAAATAGTTGGATCTGTTTATTTTTTGAACTTGTCTTGGTTGGTACCGTATGGGCCCAGATCCATGGCGGCTTTGCGCAGGGCATCGATGCGATCAAAGGCTTCTTCGGCTACGCGCAGGTTCTTCACGTCTTTGCGCCAGTAGTATTTGAAGCCGTCGAAATGGGCGTTTTTCGGGTACCAGTACATCACTCCAAAGCCCTGCTCATCGGTGATGGGGGTGTTGTGGATGGTGTTACCGGGAATGTAGAAGTACTGTCCCTTTTCCATCCACTTATACTGGCCGTCTGCCAGAGTGCGGGCACGGCCTGAAACGGCGTAGTAACACTCAGGTTGGCCGTGGAAGTGGGGGGCGTGGTCAGACTTGCCGCCATTGGTGATGCCGATAACTACCGGGGCGTCGGACAGCTCTTTCCACAGGTAGCCGACCGGGGCATTTTCCAGTTTACAGTCCTTGGCTTCCATGATGTTGCCGTCGTCGTCCATGGTCTTACAGAATCGCTGATCCTTGGCAATGGAGTCATTGGACTGAATGGTGTTGAAGTCAACGCGACCCGCTTCCCAATCGGCGATGTACTGCATCACCATCGGGTCTTTACACTGCTCGGGCATGGTGTCCTGAGGCGTGTAAGGGGTGCTGTCGTAAGGGATTGCCGTGGCTTGCTGGTAAGGCAGTTGGGCGTGCTCCAGATGGGCATTGGCCAGCACAGAGCCGGAGCAGAATACGCCGATTAGTAATGCAAGTTTTTTCATCATCTTCATCCTATTGGAATGGTACTTTGTTGTTTTGGTCGACACCGGAGCCGCTCCGGTGTCGAGGGTGTTACATCACGTCAAACCAGGTGCGATGGCACTCGGAGCACACAGGCGCTTTTTGCTGATGCTCCGCGTGGCACGCCAGACAGCTGGCGCCCTGGTTAAAGTGAATGCTCTTGTGCGGATTGGCTTCTTCGAGCACCAGCTCGCGGGTGATCTCGATGTCGTTAATGTTGCCGTGGCAGTCCTGACAAGCGCTGTCGTCGACGTATTTTTTGGCGGATCCCGAGTGGCAGGCTTTGCACCCCTCTTCATACAGGAACTGGTGGTTGTCCCGGCCCTTGATGCTGCCTTTGACCTTGGTCAGTTCGCCAGCCTGGGCGGTCGCAGTGAGAGCCAGGCCTAGCGCCAGGGTTAACAGAATTGATTTCATGCTGTTCTCCTTAGGCGTCAGCTTTAATGGTTTTGGATACGATGATGCCCATGGTCAGGCACTCCAGGCAGGAGGTGGAGCTCAGCCTGGCCCGGCCATGCACGCCGCCGGTGACTTCCCCTGCCGCGTACAGCTTCTTGATTGGTGTCATGGTGCGACCATCGAGTACGCGTCCATCCAGGTCGGTTTTCAGGCCACCCATGCAGTAGTGGACTTTGGGCCAGACACGGGAGACCACGAAGGGAGCCTTCAGTATCTGAGCGGTGTCCATCTTGCGGCCGAACAGGGGATCGATCCGCTTTTTCACGTTCTCATTGTGCTCTTTGACGCTCAGCTTCAGCTGCGCCAGTGGTACGTTGAACTTCTCTGCCATCTCCTCCAGGCTGTCTACTTTCCAGGCCATCTCATCCCTCAGGGCCCGCATGACGCGATCGTCGCCCGGATGGTCATCGTGGTTGAAGAACACCAGCGGATAGGCGGGAGTGCCGTCCGGGTAGCGGTTCTTCATGATGGCGGTGGAACAGGTCAGGCGGTCGGCGCGCTCGTTCATGAAGCGTTTTCCGTCCAGGACACTGACGGCCATCCCCTCGTGCCAGCTGATGGATAGCAAGGCTACCGACCAGCCGAAGCCGCCCTCATCGGGAGAGCCCCAGTGGCCGGTCTGGATCATATCCAGGTGTACCGGCAGGGCACCGTGAGCCATGGCGGAGAGCATCACCTCGCCGGTGGCACCGAGGTGGTTGGTGCCGTCCAGGGTGGGGTCCAGTGATGGATCCACCGCGGCGCGCAGGGCCATGTTGCGGGTAAAGCCGCCCGAGGCGCAGATCACCGCCTTGTTGGCCTTGATGCGGATCAGCTCGCCGGTCTTCTGATCCGGGAAACGGTAGCCCCGGCGAACCACGACGCCCTGGACCTCATCACCGACCCGGATGAAGTCTTCGATGTAGTGTTGCAAGCGATACTCGATGCCCTCCCGGGCGCCGGCTTCATAGAGTTTGGTAGTGTAATCGCCGCCGGTACCGTGCTTGCTGCGAATGGCGCGGGCTTTGTTGTGGCCACCGACCTGGATGTTGAAGTTTTTGCGAAACTCAACGCCGGCATCCTCGCACATATGGTAAGCGTCCAGAGCGTGCTCGGCGATCTGGGTCAGCATCGCTTCGTTGGCCATGCCCCGGCCGGAGATCATCTGATCTTTTACCAGCTCGGCCGGGCTGTCGTCGCTGATGCCTTGAGCCAGCTGAATCGGGTTCTTGGGTACCGCAAACCAGCCGCCATTGATGGCGGAGTTACCGCCGATGACTTGCATTTTTTCCAGTACCAGTACTTTACCCAGCCCCTGACGCTGAGCGTTCAGGGCGGCGGACAGCCCGGCAAAGCCTGAGCCGATCACCAGAACGTCGACCTCTTCGTCCCAGTGTTGTGTCCCTTCCCGTGCGGCCAGTGCCGGCATGCTGGCGGATAGCCCTCCAGCGGCAATGCCAGCCCCCAGTTTGAGGAATGAGCGTCTGTTAGACATGGTTTCTCCAAGTGCGATTGCTTGTTTTGATGAGCTCAGAGTACGGAAAGGGAGCAACAGACACCGTGACGCCTTCACAGACAAAAATTTCTCATGGGACGGAGAGTCAATGAAATATTTTACTTTGGCGGGGTGAATTTTTGGGTTTGGGTGTTAATGAACCGGAGTCAATTCACAGAATGTCCCGCCACTGTGCTGAGGCACCGAGATCGGCGTCACGGTTGAATCGTGATCGAGTTCAAAACAAATTTTCTTCCGGTACAAAACTGCCCTCAAAAAAGGGAACAGGTCTGTCCAGAGGGGCAGGTCATTGCAAGTTTTTGATTTTATTTGGCAAGTGAAAGCATCTCCTCTCCTTGAATGGAAATGCTTATAAAAAAACTTTTTGGTTCCACTATTTCGGCTAGCTTTAGTGTCGATGGCTGCAATGTGGCGAGATTGTTTGAATAAGTCGCTGTTAAGGCGAGCAGCATCAGGTTAACGCCCTGGTTGCAGCCACGGGTGATTGCTTTACGCCTGCGTTTCCCTAAGGTTAGGGTATCGTTGTCACAGTCTGGAGTCGTGACACCTCGGGATACGGGGTACAACTATAACTAAGGATAAGTTAGGTAGAATTTATGACTCTGATGAAGAAGACCTCCTTGGCGCTGTCTTTGGCGGCCGCCAGCTTGCTCAATGTGGGCTATGCAGAAACTCAGGAACGTTACATCGTTAAATTCAAACCGGGTAAAGGCCAGGGAGTGGCCGCCAGTGTTGCCCAGGGAAAGGGACGGGTTGAGCGCCAGCTTTCCGCCCATGACGCGATGGCGGTCAGCTTGCCGGCCCAGGCGCTGAAGGCACTGGAGCGCAACCCGAACGTAGAGTATGTAGAAGCGGACGTGAAGCGCTACATGATGTCCGAAACCATCCCTTACGGCATTCCTATGGTACAGGCTGACCAGCTGTCCGATGCTGCCGCCTCTAACACCCTGGTGTGCATCATTGACTCCGGTTACGACGGCCAGCACGAAGATCTGAACCACAACGGCGCGGTCCAGGGTACCAGTGACCCGGGAACCGGAGACTGGTTCACCGACGAAAATGGTCACGGCACCCATGTGGCCGGCACCATTGCCGGGGTAGCCAATAACGTCGGTGTGGTGGGCGTACTGCCTAACAGCAACCTCAACCTGCATATCATCAAGGTGTTCAGCGCCGATGGCTGGGCTTACTCCTCCGGTCTGGTGGCCGCGCTGGATGCCTGTAAGGCAGCTAAGGCCGATCGCCAGCTGGATAACATGGTGATCAACATGAGCCTGGGCGGTTCCCGCTCCAACCGTACCGAGATGCGGGCCTTCGAACAGGCCTTTGGTGAAGGGGTATTGAGTATCGCCGCGGCTGGCAATGATGGTAACACCCGTCACTCCTACCCCGCCTCCTACGATTCAGTGGTGTCCGTTGCGGCCATAGATGAGAACAAGGCTGTGGCGGATTTCTCGCAGCAGACCAACCAGGTCGAGTTGGCGGCACCCGGGGTGGGCGTACTCTCCTCCGTGCCCATGGACAGCGCAGCCAAGTCTGATCTGACCGTTGACGGCAGCGCTTATGCTTCGGCGATGATGGATGGCTCTCCCATTCAGTCCGTGTCCGGTGACCTGGTGGATTGCGGTACCGGCGAAGCCTCCTGCGCCGCCTCCGGCAAGGTTTGCCTGATCGCCCGCGGTAACGTCAGCTTTGCCGATAAGGTGCTTAACTGCCAAAGCAACGGTGGTATCGGTGCGGTGATCTACAACAACGAGCCGGGCATGCTGTACGGCACCCTGGGCGAGACTTCGACCTCCATCCCTTCCGTAGGAATCAGCGACAGCGCCGGTGCCGCCCTGAAGGCCAGCCTGGGTAGGGCTGACCTGGCGGTGTCCACCGATCACTATGCCTACTTCGATGGTACCTCCATGGCGACTCCGCACGTGGCTGGCGTGGCGGCACTGGTGTGGAGTCATAATCCGACCTGCAGTAATTCAGAAGTGCGCACCGCATTGGCCAGTACTGCCGAAGACTTGGGGACGGCGGGCCGCGATGATGCCTATGGTCATGGCCTGATTCGTGCCTACGACGCGCACCTGGCCCTGGCCAGCTGCACCGGCAGTAGCGGAGGCGGTGACACCGGTGGTGGCGGCGGTAGCGATAAGCCCGGTAAAGGCAAAAAGAACCGTTAACCCTTGATCAGGGGCCGGCAATCGCCGGCCCTTTTGTATGGGGCAGATTACAGCTGGTCTTCGATAGGGAGCCAGGTCATTAACCAGGCGCCCATCCGTCGCCACACGCTGGCGTCGGGTTCGGAGGAGAGCACGGCTCCAGTCTGGTCATCGTGCCAGCGCAACTCGCCATCCTCCAGGCTCAGGCGGTAGGTTGATTTGGGTATCTGTTTTTCCAGCGACTGGGTCATCAGCTTGGCCAGCTTCGGCGAGTCGAACAAGACCCCCATCTCGGTATTGATGAGGGCGGAGCGCGGATCCAGGTTGAAGGAGCCGACGAACAGGGTACGGTGATCAAACACCATGGTTTTAGCGTGCAGGCTGGCCTGCGATGAAGCAGCCCAACTGCCAGGCTTGATACCGGGACGGCGCTTGGTTTCGTAAAGGGCGATGCCGGCTTCCAGCAACTGCTGTCGATAGCCTCGATAGCCGGAGTGCACCGCGACCACATCGGTGGCCGCCAGCGAATTGGTGATGATGCTGATCTTCAGACCGCGGCGGGCCATGGCCACCAGGTTATCTGCACCGGCCTGGCCCGGTACAAAATAGGGGGAGACCAGCAGCAACGAGTCGTTGGATCTGCGAAACTCTTCGGCGAGGGCGTCCACCATCAGGCTGGACTCGGGGCTGCTGCTGTCGGCCTTGTGGGGTGAGTCGGCCACCACCCGGGTTCGTGACCAGTACAGAGGCAGTTCACCCCGTTCGAGATGAGTCACCAGCTCGGTTTCGTAGAGACTGTCGATGTAGGCTTGTTGTTGCTTTTTATCGGCGTCGATGCGCTGTTCAAAGGCACGCGTGATTTCGGCCGGGTTGGTGCTACGCGTTGTTTCCACCAGGGCATCGACGGGAATGGCGTAGTCACTGTTCCAGTAGTCATCGAACTGAGTGCTGATGTCGATTACCGCCGGCCCGATCAGCAATACATCGAAATCACCGAAGGCAATATCATGGCTGGCGTCGAAGTATTCGTCGCCGATGTTGCGGCCACCGGTGATGGCGACACTGTTGTCGACAATAAAGGCTTTATTGTGCATGCGGCGGTTGGTGCGGTCGAAGCTGCCGACCAACTCCAATCCCCGCCATTGGCGTTTGGTGAACGGGTTGAACAGTCGAACCTGAATCTCGGGGTGCTGATGCAGCACTGCCAATGCTTCATCGTTGCCCGAGGTCTGCATGTCATCCAGCAACAACCGGATCCGGACACCCCGCTCGGCGGCTTGCCACAGGCTCCACAGCACAGCCCGGCCGGTATCATCATCCCGGTAGATGTAGGTTTGCAGGTCGATGCTGGCCTGGGCATCGGTGGCGGCCTGGAGTCGGGCGATGAAGGCTTCACGGCCGTCACCGATAGGGTACACCCCGGATTGGCCCGGGTGAGCCTGCTGCAAGGCTTGAATGGACTCCCAGGCCTGCTGGTTGGTATCCGGGGCAATGGCGTAAGACTCGGGTTTACTCACCTGGGGCAGGGAGGTGGCGCAGCCCGCAATAACCACAGGCAATGCCAACAGCAGAATTCGTGCAACAAGGGTCATGGCTACGCTCACGAAGTATTGAAATAATAATATTAGCAATGAGTTAGAGCGTAGAGCAAAAAATACCCATTAGCAGAGGCTGGCTGAGAGAGGGGGATGGCTTTTGTACTGGTAACGCCGTGGCCTGGCTTGCTCAGGATTAGGCTGACAAGTGACGTTTGACACTGAAGCTGAGCCAAACTAGAAATAAGCTCAGAGCATTGGTGGAGGCGATCATGTTAAGCCTGGAAGAAGGGGTACGCCGCCTGGGGCAGAGTCAATTAAGCCGTGAACAGATCGTGGAATTGGCACAGTGGAAGGATTCCCTCACCGGGGATTCCCAGAGAGTGGCCGAACGGGCCTGGGATCGCTATCTGCACCGTCTCGATGAGCGGGGGATTGTGCGAGTGTACGCGGCTTTGGGTCAAAGCCGCTGCGGTTCCCGTTAGTCAGCCGGGTTACATCCCCAGGCTGTCCAGCATCTGTATCAGCTGAATGCGGATCAGTGGGTCGGTTTCGCTGTGCCATGTTCCGGCGAGGTGTGCGATTAGCGGCAGCAGCAGCAGGGTGATGACCAACAGGACAAAGAGGCCGTTGGCGCTGACCTTACGCTGATTAGGCAGGCTCAGTGCCAGTGCCTGTGCCCGCTTGGGACAGGCGCTGATACAGCGAAGGCACGCCTGACATTCATCGCTGTGAATCCGGGTCTGCTGATGCACGGCAATGCCGGCGGGACAGGCGCGGCTGCATTTGTCGCAGGCCAGCCCTTTGCTGTTGATCAGGCAGTGATCGGACTGGCGCTGAATTTTGAGTGGGCTCAGCAGGCTGAGTAGGCCCATCAGGGCTCCGTAGGGGCACAGGTAGCGACAGAACGCCTGGCGGCGCCACATCGATGCCACAATCAACCCCGTTCCCATCAGCAGCGTCAAAGTACCCGGTTCGACAAAAAATTGGGCCATTTTGACGTCGGCCATAATGTGATAGGAACTTTTCAGGTATCCGGGCAGTGCCATGGTTGGCAGCGCCAGCGCCACCACGTACACCAGTGCCGATGCCAGCACGTATTTGATCATTCGCAATGGCCCGTCCAGCCTCGGAGGCACGTTGCGCCGGGCGGGGAGCAGGCGGTCGCCCAGGCGATGCAGGTACTCCCCTGCCAGCCCCAACGGACACACCCAGCCGCAGAAAGCCCGTTTGAACAGCAGCCCGCCCAGCAGCACCACCGTCAACATCACCATGGCAGCAGGATGGTGGTGGTCCAGGTGGCCGGTTTCGATGGCTCCCCGAAGCCCCAGGCCGCCGGCGATGGGCAAAAAGGCATCCACCACATCCGGCCGGGGCAGGGGAGGCGTCAGCCCTTGGCCGAGAAACCACAAATGAATTCCATACTGAGCAGCGACCACCAACATCGATAGCGCCAAAGTATGCTGGCACAGCACGCGCAGGCGCTGAGGGTCGACCTGAGTGAGCCAGTTTTCCCCCCAGCGGCTACGATGCAGCGCAGCAACCAGTGTTATAGCCAGGGTAACGGTCAGCCACAGGGTGGCCTGGTTGGCGATCAGCAAGGCGGCCGCCAGAGTCGACATTAGGGTCAGGGCACCGTAATGATGTTGACTGGCGTGCAACAGGGCGGCAGCGTAGCTGAGTCCCAGCCCGATAGTCAGGGCTTCAATAATGGTCATAATCATTGCTAAAAAAGGGGGGGTAGTGCTGTTGATTTTAGGTAAGAACTTGATTTAACAATGTGATCTGCCTGGGCTATTGTCTGAGAGCCGACAGCAGGATGAAAAAATGTGAATCAGCCCCCCCTGGCGTCGAGGTGCGCTGTGAACAAAACCGGAGGCGGGCCGCAGAAATGAAAAAAACAGCGTATCGAAGAGATTTTTCTCTTAAGGCCCGATTTAATGGGCTGAGGCTGGTAGCCTTGGGTGGCGCAGGGAGAGGCCATGTTCAGTCAATTTTTTATTCTGGTTTTCGGTCTTGGGTTGGCGGTTGTGGCCGCCTGGAAAGGCCGTCTGATGGTCTTTGCCGTGGCGGCGGTGTTGCTGTTGCTGACCGGTATTAACCTGAGGGTATGGTTGCAGGAGTCTCATAGCCGCAAGCGGCCAGGGGAGTCCGACCCCTAGTCCGGCCGCTTACGGCCTTTTATTCCCCTTCGGATTTTTCCGCTGAGGGTCTGGGGGGCCTCGGGGACGCTTGGTTACCACCTGGCGGCCATACAGGCCATCGTTGTCCACTATTTCTTCAACCGTTCCGAAGGCGGGCCCCACTTTTTCAGCATGAGCCTAAACCTAACCGGCGAGCACATCAGTCCATCGCCGAAGTGGGGCTGCCGGTGGGTCCCTCGCAGGAGAGTTAGGCCTTTACTCTTTGTCACGCTTGAAAATTCATCAAATTGTACTCACAGTGAGAATTGAGTTTGTAGTGAATTTAGCCGGTTTTCGTAGACTGGTGGTCTACCCCTGTTCGGAGACGTGTACCCCTATGAAATGGAAATTGTTTGCTGTGATGATGGCGTTAGCGCTGGGAGGCTGCACCGACCCGGTGCCGACCGAGGCGCTTGGCACCCTGGAGCGGGATCGGGTGATCCTGACGGCGACCGCCAATCAGATTGTTCGTCAGCGGCCGATTAAAGAGGGGGAGTTTGTTCGACGCGGCGACATATTGGTGGTGCTGGATGACAAGCAGCAGTTGGCCGTGGTGGCCCGGGCCAAGGCTGAGCAGGCGAAAGCGGAAGCCTACCTGCTGCGATTGACCAACGGTGAACGACCGGAAGACATCGCGGCGGCACAGGCCAAGGTGGAGCGGACCAGCGCCACCCTGCTGGAGGCGGATAAAAGTCTGGAGCGAGCGTTAACCCTGGTGGAAAAGAAGCTTGCCAGCGTGGCGACCCTGGACAGCGCTAAAGCCAACCGGGACGCGGCTAAAGCGGATCAGGATTTGGCCAGAGAAACCTTGGCGAAGCTGATTCGGGGGAGCCGGGTAGAAGACATCACCCAGGCCCAGGCGGCACTTCATGCCAGCGAAGCGGAAGTGGCATTGCAGGAGCAGATTCTCAGCGATTTGACCGTGGTGGCGACCCGGGACGGCATTCTGGACAGCCTGCCCTATAACATTGGTGAGCGGGTGCCCACCAATGGCATCGTTGCCGCCATCCAGGCTGACATGACCCCCTTTGCCCGGGTGTATGTGCCTGAACCCTATCGGGTTCGGCTCAGTGCCGGTACCCGGCTGATGGTGCACGTTGATGGCGACGAACAGAGCTATCAGGGCCAGATTCGTTGGATAGCGACCGAGCCGGCTTTTACCCCTTACTACGCTTTAAATGAACAGGATCGAGCCAGGTTGGTGTACCTGGCCGAGGTGATTCTGCCCGAATCTGCCCGTCACCTGCCGTCGGGCGTCCCCGCCCAGGTGGAGATGCCCCATGACTGAATACGCCATCAAAGCTGAGGGGCTGGTGCGCAAGTTTGGCAATTTCAAGGCTGTCGATGGTCTGAACCTGACGGTGCCCACCGGCAGTATCTATGGCTTTCTGGGGCCTAACGGCTGTGGCAAGTCAACCACCATCCGCATGTTGACCGGCCTGCTGAGCCCCACCCAGGGCAGTGTCGAGGTACTGGGACTGTCTATCCCCAGGCAGGCGGAAGCCCTGCGCCTTCGGATTGGCTACATGACCCAGAAATTCTCACTGTATGAGGATCTGACCGCCAGGGAGAATCTGCAGTTTATCGGTCAGATCTACGGCATGCCGGATCGGCAGTTGAGTCAACGCATCGATGAGCAGCTCACCACCTACGGCCTGACCCGGCTGGCGACGCAGCGAGCGGGAGGCATGAGTGGCGGCCAGAAGCAGCGACTGGGGCTGGCGGCGGCCACCATGCATAAGCCGGATTTGTTGTTCCTGGATGAGCCCACCTCGGCAGTGGATCCCGAGAATCGCCGTGAGTTCTGGGAGCAGCTGTTTGATCTGTCCGATGCCGGGACCACCATCTTGGTGACCACCCACTACATGGATGAAGCGGAGCGCTGCCACGCCCTGGCAATCATGGAGGCGGGCATTGTCCGAGCCGACGGCGCACCGGAAACCCTGATGAACGACATGGGGGTGTCGGTGGTGGAGGTGGAAGCGGTGGGCTTGCGGCAGCTTAAAGAGCAGCTAGTGTCCTTGCCGCAGGTACGTTCTGCCGCCCAGCTGGGGATTCGATTGCGGGTGTTGGTGGATACGGCCATTGAGGATCCCATTGCCTGGTTGCAACAGCAGCAGCCGGCGCTGCGCCATGGTCGGCTGACCCTGGCCCGCCCCAGCCTGGAAGATGTGTTTGTTACCTGCACCGGGGAGGGGCGGCAATGAACAGCGTATTTAGGATTAAAGCCATTGTCTTTAAGGAGTTGCGCCAGCTGTCCCGGGACAGAATCACTTTCGGTATGGTGGTGATGATCCCCCTGATTCAGCTGCTGCTGTTTGGCTTTGCCATCAACACCGATGTGCGCAACATTCCGGTGGCGGTGGTGGATCAAAGCCAGTCGGTGCTGGGGCGGGTGGTGACCGAGTCGGTGAAAGCGACCCAGGTAGTGGAAGTGAAACAGCGGCTGGCGACGGTGGCGCAAGCGGAGGCCGCCATCGGCGCCGGGCGCGTTCGGGCCGCTTTGGTGCTGCCGTCGGATCTGAATCAACGCGCCGCCCAGGGGCGTCAGTTGGGGCAGTGGCTGGTGGATGGCAGCGATACCATGGTCAGTTCGGCGATTTTGCAGTTTCAGTTCATGCCCATTGCCGAGATGGCCAGTTTTTCCGGGGTAAAGGAGAAAACCTTTGAGGTGGCGCTGTTTTACAACCCATCGAGGCGCTCGGCGGTGAACATAGTGCCTGGCCTGCTGGGGGTGATTCTGACCATGACCATGATCCTGTTTACCTCGGCGGCCATTGTCCGCGAGCGGGAGCGAGGCAACCTGGAGCTGCTGATCACCACGCCGGTGCACTCTCTGGAGCTGATGGTGGCCAAGATCATCCCCTATATCTTCATCGGTCTGGTGCAGGTGGCCATCATCCTGGGCCTGGGAGTGACGGTATTTGGCGTGCCGATCAATGGTGAGGTGAGTCAGATACTGTGGGGAACCCTGCTGTTTATCGCCGCCAGCCTGACACTGGGGTTGGTGATCTCCACCATTGCCACGACTCAGCTGCAGGCGATGCAGATGACGGTGTTTGTGCTGCTGCCCTCGATTTTGCTGTCTGGCTTTATGTTCCCCTATGAAGCGATGCCCAATGCCGCCCAGTGGATAGCCGAGGTGTTGCCGGCGACACACTTTATGCGCATCATTCGCGGGGTGGTGTTGCGTGGCTCAGATCTCATCGCCATGTGGCAGGATGCCCTGTGGCTGGCGGGCTTTACTGTCATAGGGCTGGCGGTGGCGTCAACCCGGTTTAAGAAGAGCCTGGATTAATCGATGTCGGTGGCGACACCAGGGCCCGCCAGTCGGGGCTCTGGAGGGTTAAGTCTCGTCACACAGGTCGTCGGGGGTGCAGCGGCTCCAGGGGAGGGCGACCTCTTCCAGGGTGGCCGGCCTGGGAATCTTGTCGTTGCTAATGCCCAGAGGATTGGCCAGCAGTTGGCAGGCAAGCATCCAGTGCTGGACCCTGGCCTTGTCCAGACTGGTGTCGTACACGTCCACCAATAACGGCGCCAGAGTGGCCGGGGCGTCGGTGAACATGCAGATCAGCCACTTCATCTCTTTGACTTTCATCCCCTCCAGATAGCCTTGTGCCTGCACCGCCCGGAGCTCGGAGTCAAACAACGCTTCGATATCGGCGGGAGCGTCCTGGAAGTAATTGAATAGCATCTCATTGTCCCGAACCGCATCCACCATCAGCCGCATCGGCCTCGGGTCGCACAGCTGGGTGGCCAGAAATCGGCTGATCAGCGAGAAGTAACGTTCGTTGGCCGGCAGTTTGGGATCCAGCTCAGACAAGATGGTTTTAATCTGCATCAGTACGTCATTCAGCACCCGATCACAAACCTGCTCCCAGATTTGATGCTTGCTGCCAAAGTGGTGGCGGATCAGGCCATGGGAGACCCCGGCACTGTCGGCAATCTCGCGGACCGATACCCGATCAAACCCTTTTTCGACAAAGAGTTCACCTGCGACACACAGGATCTGCTTACGGGTTTGCTGCGCCGAGTTGGCACTCTGTCTACCGGAACGTTTTGCTGTCATTGCTTCTCACTCATTAGCCTCGCCCAACTCGGCGCCTTAGTCGAACCATCTTGCTATACATTTGTATAGCAACAGTTGCTATCCGCCCGTGTAGTATATAAGCTATACGCGTGGATAGTAAATTACTCTTTATGGTGTCACGTGGTTTCAATGTTTAAAACTGCAGTAAATCCTCTCTGGAAACGGCATCGGCGCTTGGCGCTGTTGACCGCTATTGTAATGGCCTGGGCCGGTTATGCCTATTCTCAGGCTCAGTTTCAGCCCGATGGCGGTCAGCCGTCGCCGGCGGTGGTGCAGCCGGTGAAGGCGATGGTGATTGGTAAACAGGTACAGTCGCTGCCGTTTGCCGCCGAGGTTGAGGCCAGCCGGCATGCACAGATGGGGTTTCGCATTCCAGGTCAGCTGCGCGGCGTGTATGTGCGCATGGGTGAGCCGGTGTTTGAGGGCCAGTTGCTGGCGGAACTGGATCCCACCGATTACCGGTTGGCGGTTCAGTCGCGGCAGGCGGAGTACGACCTGGCCACCATTCGTGCCGAACGGGATCAGCGCCTGTTTGCGCAAAAGCTGATCAGCGAAGATCAGTTCGATCGCACTCAGACCGACCAGGTGGTGGCCAAGGCCCGCCTGGTTCAGGCCCGGAGCGATCTCGATGACACTCGAATTCGGGCGCCGTTCAGTGGCTATGTATCGATGACGTTTGCCCGCGCCAGTGAAGTGATGGCCGCCAATCAGGTGGTGATGAGCGTCGAGAACAACGATCAGGTGGATGTCAGCTTCAACCTGCCGCTGCAATACGGGCAGGAACTTCGTCAAACCGGTGAGCTCAATGCCGGTGTGGTGTTCAGTGGCCATCCCGGACGTTATGCCAATGCCCGCATCAAGGAGTTCGCCTCCCAGCCGGATCCGGACACCAACAGCTACCGCATTACCTTGATTATGCCGCGCCCCAAAGTGGTCAATGCCCTGACGGGCATGACCGCCTGGGTGGAGCTGAATCGTTTGAATAACACCATGACACCGGTGACCCTGCCCCAAGGGGCGTTGATCAGCCGGGTTGGCCATCAGGCCAAGGTCTGGCGCATCCATCCGGAGCACAGCACCCTGGAGGAGAGGATGGTGGAGCTGAACGGCGACGGCACTTTGAAGTCCGGGCTGCAGTCCGGTGACCGCATTGTCACTGCCGGTGCCAACCGGCTGCATGCGGGGCAGTTGGTGCGCGTGTGGGAAAGAGAGCGGGGAATTTAACATGAAGACGGTAATGAAGTGGACTGTGGCGGCATCGCTTGTCGCCGGATTGACTGCGTGTGGGGCGGATCAGGCTAATCAGCCGCTGGCCCCGCAACTGGTTCAGACCATCACTCTGGATACCCCCCAACACCTGTTGGAGCGTCGCTTTAACGGCCAGGTCGCGGTGGCAGAGCTGACCAGAATGGCGTTTCGAATCGAAGGCAAGATGGTCAGCCTGGCGGTATTACCGGGCCAGGCGGTGCAGCAGGGGCAGATTCTGGCCCGGCTGGATGACACCATTCAGCGCCAGCAGCTTGAGGACGCCACTGCCCAGCAACAGCTGCTGCAAAAGCAGTGGGAGCGCGCCTCGAAACTGTTGGATAAAGGGCTGATGGCCCAGTCTGACTTCGATGAGATCGACGCCAATCTGCGCCTGGCCAGGGTCCGCCTGGACTCAGCCCGTGCGCAGTTGAGTTACACCGAGCTGCGCGCACCGTTTAACGGCATCGTCGATACCCTGGAGCAGCAGGCCCACGAAACTACGGCACCGGGGGAAACCGTGCTGACCCTGTATCGAAGTGATCGTATCGATGTGGAGGTTCAGGTACCTGATACCTTGTTGAGTCATGCGGTCACCATAGCACCTGCCATGAACTATGAGCCTCAGGTCACGTTGAAAGGCCGGTCGGAATCCATTCCCATGCGTTACCTGGAGCACTCGTTGCGACTGGACCCTGATACCGGTGCCTATGTGGCCAAACTGGCTCTGGATGATCCCCAATGGCAGATGTTGCCTGGTGAAGCCGCGGAAGTGAGCATCGACCTGAAGGCGGCCGGGCTGCCGGTGACCAGTGGTTACCGGCTGCCCCTGACGGCCCTGCAGGCCACGGATGTCGCCAACCGGTTCCAGATTTGGCGGGTTCGGGGGAGCGTCGCCGAACCGATGAGGGTTGAGGTGGCCCGAATGTCTCAGGAGGGTGCACTGGTGATGGGTGCCCTGTCCGGTGGCGATCGCATTATTACTTCCGGCTTGGCGAAATTGCGCCCCAACAAAGCTGTTACCGTCGTCAACAAGGATTAAACCGTTACATGAATATCGCCCAATACACCATTAAAAACCGGGTCATCAGCTGGCTGTTTCTGCTGATTCTGGCCATTGGCGGCGCCAGCTCCTTTCTGAACCTGGGGCGGCTGGAAGATCCGGCGTTTACCATTAAAGACGCCATGGTGGTCACCGCCTACCCCGGCGCCAGCGCCGAAGAGGTGGAGGAGGAGCTTACCTACCCCATTGAAAAGGCGATACGGCGCCTGCCCTATGTGGACAAGATCGTCTCCACCTCGGCACCGGGCCTGTCGCAGATCACCGTGTCTATGAAGATGGAGTACGACGAAAGCGAGTTGCCACAGATCTGGGATGAGGTGCGCCGCAAGGTTAATGATCTGGCACCGTCGCTGCCTTCGGGGGCCCGTACCCCGGCGGTTATCGATGATTTCGGAGACGTGTACGGTGTGCTGTATATGGTGACCGGCTCCAGCTATGAGTTTGACGACCTCAAACAGTACGTCGATACCCTGCGCCGCGAGCTGGAGTTGGTCGAGGGCGTCGGCAAGGTCAGCATCGATGGCGTCCAGCAGGAGCAGGTGTTTATCGAGATGTCCCTGACCCGGCTGGCGGCGCTGAACCTGGATATGAGCCAGGTGGTGAACCTGCTGACCCAGGAAAACGCGGTACTGGATGCCGGCCAGATGACCATCAATGGCGAGTCGCTGTTTCTGAGGCCGACCTCGGTAGGCAGCAGCATTGATCCCATCATTCATGGTCGTGACTCCGGCCAGTTGGTGCGCCTGAGTGACGTATCGACTCTGCACCGGGGCTTTCAGGAGATTCCTACTCACCGGATGCGTTATAACGGTCAGCAGGCCCTGAGCTTGGGCATTGCCTTCTCCGATGGCGTCAACGTGGTGGAAGTGGGCCAGGCGGTGGACAAGCGGATGGCGGAACTGATGCAGGACCGACCGGTTGGCATCGAACTGCACCCGCTCTATCACCAGTCGCAGGAGGTGGAAAACTCGGTCAATGGCTTCCTGCTGAGCCTGGCCGAAGCCGTGGCCATCGTGATCGTGATTTTGCTGTTTACCATGGGGCTGCGCAGTGGCCTGATCATCGGTGCGGTGCTGCTGCTGACCATGTTGGGTACCTTTATCCTGATGGAAAACGCCGACATTGAACTGCAGCGGATCTCGCTGGGGGCGCTGATCATCGCCTTGGGGATGCTGGTGGACAACGCCATTGTGGTGGTGGAAGGGATTCTGGTGGGCATGCAGCGGGGCAAGAGCAAGCTCGAGGCCTGTAAAGATATCGTGTCTCAGACTCAGTGGCCGCTGCTGGGCGCCACCATCATCGCCATTGTGGCATTCGCTCCCATCGGGCTGTCACCGGATGCCACCGGTGAATTCATGAACTCTCTGTTTTACGTCCTGCTGTTCTCTCTGTTTCTGAGCTGGGTAACCGCCTTGACTTTGACACCGTTCCTGGCGGACATCCTGTTATCTGCGCCATCGACTCAGGAGGACAGTAAGGACCCCTATCAAGGTCGGGGATTCCTGATCTTTGGTGGCCTGTTACGCTGGTCACTGAAATTCCGCAAGACCACCATGGTGGCCATGGTGCTGTTGCTGGCCGGGGCGATTACCGGCTTTGGCCAGGTTAAGCAGGCGTTCTTCCCGCCATCCAATACGCCGATGTTCTACCTGGACATGTGGTTGCCTGAAGGCACCGACATTCGGGAAACCGAGGCGATGGTCAAGCAGGTTGAACAGTACATCCTGTTGCGGCCGGAAGCGGAGTTTGTGGCGTCCACCATCGGCCAGGGGTTGCCGCGATTTACCCTGACCTACGCCCCGGAGCAGTCCTATGCCTCCTATGCACAGCTGGCGATTCGCAGCGACAATCAGGACAACATGATGGCACTGGCCAGGGTGCTGGATGAGCAATTGCCCAAGGCGTTTGTCGAGCCGCTGTTCCAGCTGAAACTGATGGAATTCGGTCCGTCGCCGAAGTCGAAAATTGAGGCTCGCCTGTCCGGTGCCGATCCCGATGTGCTGCGACAACTGGCGGCTCAGGTTGAGGACATCCTTAACCAGGATGGCGGTGCCCGTGGGGTGCGTCACAACTGGCGTGAGCGCACCAAGGAGTTGGTCCCGGTGTTGGATGACTCTCAGGCCCGTCGCTTAGGGATCAGCAACGAAGCGGTGGCGCAGACGCTGAAGATGGCCTTTGGCGGCAGTACCGTCGGCATGTACCGGGACGGTACCCGCATGCTGCCGATTGTTACCCGGCTGGAGCAGCAGTATCGCGACGATTACGCCACGCTGGATAACCTGAAGATCTGGAGCCCGACCCTGCAGCACTATGTGCCGATTCAGCAGGTGGTGCGCAGCATTGATCTGGTGTGGACCGACTCGTTGATTCAGCGTAAAGATCGAAAGCGCACCATTACGGTCATGGCCGACCACAATGTGTTGGGCGATGAGACCGCCGATGTGCTGTTTAAACGCATTCGCCCTAAGGTAGAAGCGCTGGCGTTGCCTGCCGGGTATGAGCTGGAGTGGGGCGGCGAATATGAGTCGACCCTGGATGCGCAGTCGTCGCTGTTTGGTTCCCTGCCCATGGGCTACCTGTTTATGTTCATCATCACCGTGGTGCTGTTTAACTCTTTCCGCAAACCGGCGGTGATCTGGCTGACGGTGCCTCTGTCCCTGATTGGCGTCACCATCGGCCTGTTGATAACCAACCAGCCGTTCACCTTTACCGCCTTGCTGGGGCTACTCAGCCTCAGTGGTATGGTGTTGAAAAACGGCATTGTACTGCTGGATCAAATCAACCTGGAGTTGGCGAGTGGCAAAGAGCCCTATCAGGCCATCGTCGACAGTGCCATCAGCCGGGTGCGGCCGGTGAGTAACGCGGCACTGACCACCATCTTGGGAATGATTCCACTGGTGTTCGATGCTTTCTTTGCCTCGCTGGCGGTAACCATCATGTTTGGCCTGGGGTTTGCCACGGTGCTGACCCTGGTGGTGGTGCCGGTGTTGTACGCCATGTTCTTTAAGATTAAGACCCCTTAACCGTTTCTACCTTCCCTTAGGTGCTTTGCCGGCCCGCTGCCAGGGCCGGCTTTTTTTGAGGGTAGACAGAGCTCAAAGGATGAAGTTCATCAGTACCCTTGGGTGCGTTTGCCGATCTCGTGCTGCGGGGTCGGCTTTTTTGTGCTTGCTTATCGGGGGGCAGGAGAGGGGCATGGTGTGGCTGTCTGCATGACGGCAGCGCCGGCCGGGTTCAGTCTGGTATCGTTAGGGAAAGGGCAGCAAAAGGGCGACCGGGGCAGAGGCCGGTCGCCTTCTGGTGTGGGTGATTTAGGTGGCGTCAGAGTACCACCGGAGTGCCCCATTTAGGGTCATTGACGATGGTAGGGCGGTAATGCCACACCGACTCGACCTGATCCCCGGTCAGCACCTCGTTGGCGCTGCCCCGGTAGCGAATGCTGCCGTTATCCAAGACCACTAGGTGGTCGGCGTAGCGCCCTGCCTGGTTGAGGTCATGCAGCACCGCGATGACCCCAAAGCCCTGTTCTTTTGCCAGTGCCTTGGCCAAGGCCAGCACCCGGTGCTGCTGAGACAGATCCAGCGCCGAGGTGGGTTCATCCAGCAGCAGCAGGGGCGGTTCGCTGGCCTGAGCCAGCTGGGTCAGCACCCGCGCCAGTTGCACCCGCTGTTTTTCACCACCGGACAGGGTCGGGTAGCGACGCTCGGCCAGGTGATAGACGTCCACCTGCTCCAGAGCGTGGTTGACAATCATCCTTGATTCACTGGCGCTGGCGCTCAGCGGAAACAGCCCCATCTCCACCACTTCCCGAACCCGGAAAGGAAAGCTGAGGCTGTTGTGCTGTGGCAGCACGCCCAAGTGTTGGGCCAGCTCGATGCGCGGCCACCGCTCCATGGGGCGACCCAGAAACTGAATCTGGCCAGACTGATGGCCAATCTCACCGCAAACGGCTTTAAGCAAGGTACTTTTGCCAGCCCCGTTGGGGCCCAGCAGGGCGGTAAATTGCCCGGGGCGTACATCCAGTGACACCTCCTGTAGTAGCGCTTTACCGCCAACGGCAACGTCCAGATCCTGAATGTGTAAAAATGCCATGATTACCCCAGCCGGTTGCGTTGGTTAAGCAGCAGCGCCAGGAAGAAAGGCGCGCCGAGTATCGCGGTGACCAGGCCGACCGGCATTTCGGCCGGAGCCATCCAGGTGCGGGCACCGAGGTCGGCAAGCAGCAGGATGGCAGCGCCCAGGCCAGCCGACAGCGGTAGCAGGGTTCGGTGATCCGGTCCGATGATCATACGAATCAGATGGGGAACCACCAGACCGATAAAGCCGATCATGCCGGCGGCGGCCACACTGACGCCTACGCCAAGGGCGGTCAGCATGATCAGTTTGATCTTCAGCTTCTCCACCTCTACGCCCAGGTGGCGAGCTTCCGCCTCTCCGAGCAGTAGAGCATTGAGAGACTGTGCGTTTTTTTGGAACTGCCAGGCCAGAATGGCAAAGGCCACCAGGCAAATACCAATACTGTGCCACTGGGCCGAGGCCAGCGAGCCCATCTGCCACAAGGTCAGATCTCGCAGGGCGGTTTCGTCGGCGACAAAGGTCAGAAAGCCGATGCCGGAACCGGTCAGGGCGCCGATGGCGACCCCGGACAGCAGCAGCAGGGTGACCGAGGTGCCGTTGCGGCTGTGGGCCAGTCGGTATACTGCCAGCGTAGTGGCCAGTCCGCCGAGGAACGCGGCAATCGGCACCAGGTAGTCTCCGGCCAAAGGAAATACCACGATGGAGATGGCGGCCCCCAGAGCCGCCCCCGAGGCGACACCGATGATGCCGGGATCCGCCAATGGGTTGCGAAACAGCCCCTGCATCACCGCACCACATTGCGCCAGCAGGGCACCAATAATGATGGCCAGCAGGGTGCGCGGCAGGCGCACGTTGCTGATGACCAGTTGTTCATGGGGCTGGAGCGACGTGACTTCGGTATTAACGACCGTGGCCCACAGCGCCCTCAGGCTATCCAGAGGATCGATGGCCAGGGGCCCGGTGGTGATTGACAACAGGCCGGCCACCATCAGCGATGCGATGAGTGGCGGCCACAACAGTCGGGCTTGGTCCATCATCGGATCTCCACCATCTGCCGAGCCAGATTTTCAGCGGCGTCCAATGCACTGGGCCCCAATCCGCCCAGGAGTGCTTTGGCGGGCAGGTTGAGGATGTGGCCGTTTTTACCCGCCGGAGTATGGGCCAGCAGCGGCAGCGATTCCAGCAGCGCCTTGGCGGCGTCGTCATCGTCCATGCTGGGTTTGGTGACCAGAATCATCTCTGGCTCTAACGCCAACAGGGTTTCTTCGTTGGCGGATTTGTAGCCGTCAAAGCCGGCCACATTGGTGCCCCCGGCCAGGGTGATCAGCATGTCGGCGGGCGTGTGATGGCCGCCCAGACGGGCGCCCCGATCCCCTCGCAGCAGTACAAACACCACCCGGGGCGAGCGAGCCAGTTGTTTCTTGGCGTCGGTGATGCGGGTCACCTGTTCATTGATTTTGGCTTTCAGTTTCGGTGCCGCGGTTTCGGAGGCCAGCAGCCCGGCCAGAGTATCGATATTGGTCAGCAGTTGTTCCGGTGTTTCCGCCGCCGGCAGGTTGGCGACTTCCACATCGGCCTGGCGAATGATGTTGAGTGTGGCCTTCGGCCCCATCTCATCGCTGCCCACCAGCAGATCCGGGTTCATCGACAGAATGCCCTCAGCAGACAGGGTACGGTGATAGCCGAGCATCGGAACCTCCATCCCTTCCGGTACCTTGCTGGTCACGTCCACCGCCACCAGCTTGTCAGCGCCCTGCAGCGCCACCACCAGTTCGGTGACGGCGGCCCCGGCGCTGACTACGCGTTCGGCGGCCACGGAAGAGAGGCTCAGGCAGGCGCCAAGTACCAGGGAAGCAGTGGTAAGGGGAAAGCGATGATTCATGGTTATTCCTCCATCAGAATCTGGGTCTGGTCAATCTGCCTGGCTTGCATCAGCGCCAGTAGTTGCATCAAGGGCTGGATGGGGGCCTGTTTATCGGCGGCCACCACCACGGTGTAATCGGGATACTGGTTGTGAGCCGCTAAAAACGCGGATTTAAACTCATCCCAGTTTGGGTAAGGGGTTTGGTTGAGTGCGTAATGGGGGGCTTGGGCCAACACGTTGACCGCCAGGGTTTTGTCTTCATGGACTGGATTGAGTGCGGACTCCGCCTGCTCGGGGACATCCACCGGCAGTGCCAGCAGACGGGTATTGGCGGTCAACAACAGAAACACCAAAACGATAAAGATGATGTCGATCAGCGGTGTCAGGTCGACGCCGCTGCTTTGGCTGTCTGCCGCAGACTCGCGCACCCGAATCATGCGGTCATCTCCTGTTGAGAGCGCGGTGTGATGCCGGATAGCCACAGGTTAATGCGATTGAGCACGTGTTCGGTCTTCCCCAGCTGACGTTCTGCCCACAGGGTCAGCAGATGGGCGCCGCCCACGGCGGGCAGGGCGATGATCAGGCCGGCGGCGGTGGTGTACATAGCCAGCCCCAGTCCGTCAGCCAGTTGGGCTGGAGTCACCGGACCGTTGCTGGCGCCGATCTCCTGAAACATCTGGATAAGCCCCAATACCGTGCCCAGCAGCCCCATCATCGGGCTGATGATACCGATGACCATCAGCACTTTGAGGCCGGCCATCAGTCGTCGTTTCTGCTTCAGTAGCCACAAACCGGCGATCTCTTCACGCAACGCTTTATCCTGATTGGCGTGACTCAGCAGCATCTGAGTGCCTCGCGACAACAGGCTGCGACGGCCGTTGAGTCGTTGCTCCAGCGCCGGGCAGTCGAGGGGACTTTGGCAGTCGAGTTGCCTGAGCCAGTGATCCCGCCACGGGGCGTTAATGGCCACATTGGCGAGCCGCTCAATCAATATGATCAATGTCAGAGTCAGGCAGCACAGCAGAGGCCAGGCCATGACGCCCAGGTTGTTCAGGTAGGTTTCAAACGGCGCCATGGGGGCGAACTCCTAAGGGGTTGTCGGTTAATTCAGGGCAAAGCGAACCGGGATCTGGACCCGGGAGGCTTTTGCGGTTGAGCCGGGAGACTGCGGGGCAAACTGCCAGTTTTGAACGGCGGCCACTGCCGCCTGATCCAGGCTGTTGTGGCCACTGCTTTCGATCACCTCCAGCTTGACTTGTTTCCCCAGGCTATCGAGCCAGACCTCCACTAGGGTGACCCCTTGCTGGCCGCGTTTGCGGGCAGACTTGGGGTAACGCGGTGGTTTGGGGGGAGTCAGAAAGGCCGGTTGATTGACCAGTTCCGGTAGCGCCATCACCCCCTGCTTGGCCGCAACCGGAGTCGTAGCCGTTTGAGGTTGGGGCTTGGGCTCCGGCCTGGGTTTCGTCTCAGGCTCAGATTTTGGTTTGGCTGCGGGTTTAGGCTCTGGCTTGGGCTGTGGTTTGGGTTGCGGCCTGGGTTGCGGTTTGGGTTCCGGCCTGGATTCCGGTTTGGGTTCCGGTTTGGGTTCCGGTTTGGGTTCCGGCCTGGATTCCGGTTTGGACTCCGGTTTGGACTCCGGCTTGGGCTCGGCGGTATTGACCGCTTTTGCCAGAGACAGACTGATCTGGGAGGTGACCTGGCCCGATTGTCTAACCACAGGGGACTCCACTGGCATGGCAGCAATGACCGAGCCCTGAATGAGTACGGCGGTAACGGCAGACAAGAGATAACGATTGGGAGTCACGACCTGGGATCCTTAAGCAGAGGGTGCACAGATAATAGAATGGATGATATTGAGAGTGCAAATAAAAATGATTCGCATTTGATTTAAATCTTGTTCTCCGGTAGAGTCCGTGGTCATTGAGTTACCTAAACCAAGAAATAGCATTGACGTCAGTCACTTACTCTCACTGGCGGTAGGGGTTGGCCCGCATGTTAATTGGTTGAATTCGTTGGAGTTGAGATGACTTTCGCCCCTAGCATGGATGACTTGATGACCGGCAAGGATACGCCGGATCCGTTGAAATACGCGTTTGAGCAAAAGCGCGGTGCCCACGCCGGTGGGCCGGGCAGGCCACCGTTAGCGCCAGAGCAAGCCCAACAGCGATTGTCGTCACTGTTGAGTGCCGGTGTTACTTCAGATAAACGCCGGGCTTTGTACGTGCACATTCCGTTTTGCCGGGTGCGCTGCACCTTTTGCAGCTTTTTCCAGTACGCCTCCAGTCGCAAACTGGTCGATCAGTATTTTGGTTTTTTGTTGCAGGAGATTGAGCGTAAAGGCCGCACTCAGTACGCACAGAGTGCGCCGTTTCATGCGGTCTACATCGGTGGCGGTACTCCGACGGATCTGTCTGCGTTGCAACTGACACAACTGGGCCAGGCTCTGAGGGCCAACTTTCCCCTGACCAGCGACTGCGAGCTGACGCTGGAGGGCCGCATCAACAAGTTTGATGACGCCAAGTTCAACGGGGCGCTGGAGGGGGGCTTTAACCGCTTCTCTTTTGGGGTACAGAGTTTCAATACCCAGGTGCGTAAGGCGGCCAAACGGCTGGACGACCGTGAATCGGTGATGGCCCGCCTGACCGAGTTGAGCCAATCCGGGCTGGCGCCCATAGTGATTGATCTGCTGTTTGGCCTGCCTCACCAAAGCACCAGCATCTGGCAGCAGGATCTCGAGGACATGCTGGCCACCAATGTCAGTGGCGTCGATCTGTACCAGCTTATCGACCTGAAAGGGACGCCGATGCTGGAGCAGTGTGAAAAAGGCAGCGCGCCTCCACCCGCAGACACGGCCACCAAGTCGCAGATGTACCGATACGGCAATGACTTCATGGAAAGGCATCATTTTCAGCGACTCAGTTGCTGTCATTGGTCCCAGGACAACCGTGAGCGTAGTCTGTACAACTCCATGGTGAAAGCCGGGGCCGAAATTCTGCCCCTGGGGGCGGGAGCCGGCGGCAATCTGGGAGGATTCGCCCTGATGCAGCCCAGGGATCTGGAGCGCTACCAGGTCAGCATCGAACAGCAGCGATGGCCAATAATGGTGTTGCTGCCTAAATCTGAAACCCACCTCAAGAGCCAGCTCGTAGGCGCCTGTGACAAGGGCGTGATTTCCCGCCGGCTGCTTGGGGGTGATCTTTATGAGCATGCCCGGCCACTGTTTGCCCAGTGGCAGCAGCGCGGGCTGGCCAAGGTGTCCGACACCGCGGTGGCCTTCACTCTGGCTGGCCGCTTCTGGCAGGTCAATCTGTGTAATGGCCTGCTCAGTTACCTTGATACTAACCCCCTTTCTATGGAGAAAAGCGCATGAGTGAATTGGCTCAGGCTGTGGCCGACATCATTCACGACAACCCCGGTACCATGCCGGGCCAGATTGCCGACCTGCTCGGCGTGTCCGAGTTTGAGGTCGTGGCCTCACTGCCGGACGGCATGGGCACGGTATGGCCCCGGGAACAGTTGGACTCGCTGATGGCAGACCTGCCGGAATGGGGGCCGATGACCACCATTGTCAGCGTTGCCGGCAGCATCTTTGAATTTAAAGGCGGCTTCCCGAAGGGCAAGCCGGGACACGGTTATTACAACCTGGTGACCAAGGGCGAAGGACTGCACGGGCATCTGAAACTGGATGCGGTGGCCCAGGTGGCGCTGGTGAGTAAGCCGTTTATGGGCAGTGACAGCCACAGCATTCAGATGTTCGACGCAGATGGTGCCATCATCTTCAAGATCTATCTGGGCAGAGACAAGAAACGGGTGCTGCTGGCGGATCAGGTACAACGATTTGCCGCATTGAAGCAGCAGGTTGTCACTGCCGCCTGAGTAACACCGCAGCGGCAGTCGCCGCTGCCCTATGAGTGACCAAAGGCCGTATAACTAAAGGAAACGACCCCTTATGGAGAATCAGAAACAACAGCGGTTGCAGGAGCGCCTGCTGCCGGAGGTGGAAGAGTTTAAAGCGGCCTGTCAGACCCTGATGTTGGCAACCCTGGACGTGGATGGGCAGCCGAATGTCAGCTATGCGCCTTTTGCCCAGGGGGAGCACGGCTTTTATATCCTGGTCAGCGACATCGCTCGCCATGGCATCAACCTCAAGGTCAACAAGCAACTGTCGGTGATGATGGTACAGGACGAGGTCAGTGCCAAATCCATCTATGGCCGAAAACGGCTGACCTTTGACGTCACCGCCGAACTGATTGGGCGCGATACTGCGGTGTTTAGCCAGGGTATCGCGGCGTTGACGCAGCGCTTTGGTGAGATTGCAGAGAACTTGGCTAAGCTGACGGACTTTAACCTCTACTGTCTAAAGCCCAGTAAGGGCCTGTTTGTGAAAGGTTTTGGCCAGGCGTTTGCCATCGGAGGCAAAGACCTGAACCGCGTCAGCTGGATGACCGGGGATGGCAAAGGCCATGGGCATGCCCGCAGTGCGTGACGGACACAGTCTCTTACCGTACTAACAGGAGATCGGTCCCAACAGGGACCGGTTTTTGTTTATGATGGTTCAATCGCATCTGCATTGAATGCCATTGAATAGATTGGAATTGCATGAAGAAAAGTCGTGTGGCTGCAGTGGTGCCCTGGTTGGGTACTCTGTTAAAACCTTATCGCCGCCGGGTCGCGGCAGCCTGTGTCGCCCTGGCGCTTGGCTCCCTGAGTTGGCTGGCATTGGGCCAGGGTGTCAAACTGTTGGTGGACGAAGGCTTCCTCAGTGGCAACGGTGAACGGCTTAACCAGATCATGCTGGTGGTGCTGGGCATCAATCTGGTGGGCGGAACGGCGGCGTTTTTTCGCTTCTACCTGATGTCCTGGCTGGGTGAGCGGGTCAGTGCCGACATCCGCTCCAGGGTCTACCAACACCTGCTGACTCTGTCGCCGGATTTTTACGAGTCGACCCGTACCGGTGAAGTGATCTCCCGCTTCACCAGTGATACCACAGTGATTCAGACCGTGGTGGGCATGAGTCTGTCCATGGCGCTGCGCTCGTCGGTGACCCTGGTGGGGGGGCTGGTGATGATGCTGGTGACCAGTCCGCTGATGACGCTGTATGTCACCATTGCCGTGCCGGTGGTGCTGGTACCCATCAAAGTCCTGGGAGCCAGGGTGCGCACCTTTGCTCGTGACAGCCAGGATCGGGTGGCGGACATCGGAGCCTATGTCGATGAAACCCTGCATGAGATTCACACCGTGCAGGCTTACACCCATGAGCAGGTGGATCGAACTCACTTCCAGGGCCGGGTCGAGGCGGTGATCGACGCCGCCGCCTCCCGAATCTACTACCGGGCTTTGTTGATTGCGCTGGTGATGAGCCTGAGTATCGGTGCCATTACCCTCGTGGCCTGGTTGGGCGCGCTGCAGGTGCTCAGTGGCGGCCTCAGCGCCGGTGAGCTGACCGCGTTTCTGTTTTATGCGGTGATGGTCGCCGGGGCGGTGGCCACCATCAGCGAGGTGATTGGTGAGGTTCAGCGGGCGGCGGGGGCCACCGAGCGGCTGATGGAGCTGCTTGATACTCAGCCCTCCATCGTGGCCCCGGCTTCGCCGCGGTCGCTGCCTTCGCCGGTGCGGGGAGAGTTGACCCTGCAGGGCCTGGGGTTTGCTTACCCCAGTGCCCCGAATCTGCCGGTGTTGTCGGATCTGGCGCTGACCATTGAGCCCGGTGAGCGGGTGGCGCTGGTGGGGCCCAGTGGCGCCGGTAAGTCGACGCTGTTTCAGCTGCTGCAGCACTTCTATCTTCCCCAGCAAGGGCGGATTCTGCTGGATGGCATCGACATTCAGCAACTGGCGCCCACCGAGTTGAGGCAGCAGTTTGCCCTGGTGCCCCAGGAGTCGGTGATCTTTGCCACCAGTGCCCTGGAAAACGTGCGCTATGGCCGTCCCGAGGCGACCCTGGTGGAGGTGCACGCGGCCTGTCGCGCCGCCCGGGCCCATCAGTTCATCGAGGCTTTGCCCAACGGCTACGACACCGATCTTGGCGAGCGGGGCGTACGCCTGTCCGGTGGCCAGAAACAGCGCATCGCCATCGCCCGTGCCCTGCTGGCCGACCGGCCGGTATTGCTGCTGGATGAAGCCACCAGTGCCCTGGATGCCGCCAGTGAACAGCAGGTGAAACTGGCGCTGGATGAGTTGATGAAGGGAAAAACCACCTTGATCATCGCCCACCGTCTGGCCACCGTGGTCAACGCCGACCGCATTGTGGTGATGGAGCAGGGCCGCATCGCCGCAGTGGGGACCCACCGGGAGTTGGTGGCTCAAAACGCGCTGTATAAGCAACTGGCGGATCTGCAGCTGGTTAGCTGAACGGGCATCAATGCGGCATTTCTACCATTGGCGCTGCCACCATTAATGGGACGGAGAGTGTCAGCGAACCTCCTTTGTTCACCAGGGAGATGGGCCTGTATCGGGCCTCTTTTCTGTCTCGTAGCTGATGTTGTGTAATTATTTGTTATTGAAGTTGATTTTTGTATTTTGAACCGAGTAATTTAAACCATGATCATGGTTTAGTTTGGAAATGCAATGTCTCAGTTTACCGAATACAAAGTCATTCACATCGCCGAAGGCGGCTGCGGAACCCTGCTGCTGGGCTCCAGTGGCCTGCCGCTGAAAAAAGTGGAAGCGACCCTCAATGAAGAAGCCGCCGCCGGGTGGCAGTTGGTGTTCCAGGTCATCGAGCGTAAGCGCTTTATGCTGTTCTGGGACCGGGAAGCGGTTATCGTGACTCTGGGCCGTAATCGTTGAAGCAGGCACCCGGCTGGGGGCAACGGCTGTGCCTTGCCCTGATTGGCCGCTATCAACGGGGCGGCGGTGCCCGGCGCTATTTTAATATCAGCTGCAACTTTCACCCCAGCTGTTCGGAGTACACCCGCCAGGCGATAGAGCGCTTCGGCGCCTGTCGCGGCATTGTTCTTGGTTGGCAGCGGATTCGCCGCTGCAGCGATCCGGACTGTCCCCATATTATTCATGACCCCATTCCCAGGGAGAACCAATGAGTCAGCAAAGTGAACAGTTGCGCCAGCAGGAGGAGCAACTGAGGCAGGAGATTCGGACACTGAGCGACCCTCAGCGACAGCGCTACTACGCCATGGAGCGCCGACTGGTGAAAGACCCCGATACCTATGCGGCCCTGAACTGGTGTTTTGTGGCCGGGTTGCACCACTTCTACCTGGGGCGTCCCGGCCGTGGAATGTTTAATCTGGCGCTGATGCTGCTGGGCATTCTGCTGTTGTTTGTGCTGCCGCAGCCCTGGGGCTGGGGAGTGATTGCCCTGGTGCTGTTATTGGAGTTGCCACAGCTGTTTAATGCCCAGAACGTGGTCCACCACTACAACAATGAGGTCATGGCGCGCTGCCTGAGGCAGGTTCGGGCCCGGTCAGACTAGGCTGCGTTGGCACAGACGTGATCTGACGCACCCCCAGTGACTCTCGAGCGCTGGCATAATGGGCGTTTGCCCTTAGCCAGATTAGAGTCCTTATGGAAAAGCTGTTAGATCGATTCCTGCATTACGTTACCTTCGATACTCAATCCGATGCCGCCAGTGAGTCACTGCCCAGTACCGAGGGACAGTGGGTTTTGGCCCGGGCACTGCATGACGAACTGCTGACCCTGGGGCTGAGTGACGTCAGCCTGGATGAGCATGGTTATGTGATGGCGACCCTGCCGGCCAACGTCGACACCCCGGTGCCTTGCATCGGGTTTGTGGCCCACATGGATACGGCCCCGGATGCCTCCGGCAAAGACGTGAAGCCCCAGATCATTCGGGACTACGATGGCGGCATCATTGCCCTGGGCGAGCAGGGTGACCGGCTGGATCCGGCCCAGTACCCGGTGCTGTCCACTCTCAAGGGGAAGACCTTGATTACCACCGACGGCTCGACTCTGCTCGGTGCCGACAATAAAGCGGGTATTGCCGAGATCATCACCGCCATGATGGTGCTTAAGGCCAACCCGCAGATCCCCCACGGCGATATTCGCATCGGTTTCACTCCGGACGAGGAGATCGGTCGTGGCGCCAGTGAGTTTGATGTGGCCAAGTTCGGTGCCCAGTGGGCCTACACCATTGATGGTGGTCCGGTCGGGGAGCTGGAGTATGAAAACTTCAACGCCGCCAGTGCCACGCTGCGGTTTACCGGCAACTCTGTTCACCCGGGAACCGCCAAAGGCAAATTGGTCAATGCTCTGACCCTGGCGACCCGCTTCCATCAGCAGATGCCCATCAGCGAAACACCTGAACACACCGAGGGTTACCAGGGTTTCTATCACCTGGTGGCCATTAACGGCGGTACTGCCGAAGCCAGCCTGAGTTACATTGTCCGGGATTTCTGCCTGACCTCCCTGGACCTGCGCAAAGCCTACCTGGAGGCCCAGGCCCAGGCCTTTACCGATCAGGGAATGCCGTGCGAGCTGGAGTGGCAGGATGGCTATCGCAACATGAAGGAGCAGGTGCTGCCTCACCCGCATATCATTGAGTTGGCCGAAGACGCCATGCGCAACTGCGGCATTGAGCCGGACATCAAGCCGATTCGCGGTGGTACCGACGGCGCGGTGCTGTCCTACAAAGGGTTGCCGTGCCCCAATGTGTTTACCGGTGGTTTTAACTTCCATGGTAAGCACGAATTCATTACCTTAGAGGGAATGGAGCAGGCGGTCGAGGTGATCGTCAAGTTGTGCCAACTGACGGCGCAACGCTGAATTTAGCCCCGGGCAGACAGAAACGGCCTCGGGGATCAGGGGGCAGCTCAGGGTGCCCCCGGGCAGGGAGCGACAATGATAACGGTAATTCTAGAGGTGTACCCCACCGAAACTGGCAAGGGCGCGTTGATGGCCCTGGCCAGTCAGCTTTTGGAGCTGATTAATGAGCATCCGGGACTGGTCTCCATCGAACGTTTTCAAAGCATGATGGATGAGCACCGGCTGCTCAGCCTCTCTTTTTGGCAAAGCATCCAGGATGTCGACAGCTGGCACCAACACCTGAAGCGTATCGTCGCCGAAGATCCTCACCACCGCGACCTGATTCGCCATTATCGCCTCAGGATCTGTAAAGTGATGTTGGATGAATCCGGCGATCAAGCCAGGCTGTCCCATCTGATTGAGTCGTGACCGCCACTGATTTTCCTTCGAACTCTTTTGTCCGAATTGCGTTTGTAATGTGATTTCTCCTTTGTTTTACTGGGGTTAAATACCCGTAGGCGAAGGAGGGCCGATGGTAGTCAAGTCATTGAGCTGGGGAGTGGCCGGTGTATTGGTGGGGGCGTTGGGTGCCTCCTTGCTCGGACCGGCGGTTGAGCTCCCTGTCCCTGAGCCTGCGGCATTGAGTCAGTTGCAGGAGGAAAACCGGTTGCTGAATCAGGAGTTGGCGCTGTTGATGGCGGTGGTGTACCACATTGCCGAACGTCATGACATTCCACTGGCGGGCCTTGCCCCAGCGGATGCCCGCCAAGCTTCGGCAGACTCGTCTCCCGCCACAGAGGCCGTGGTGTCCGTTGCCCAGGAGGTCGCGATGGCCGAACGGGCATTGGCCCAGATTCAGCAAGCGATGACGTTGGATCAGGCGTTGCAGCATCAGGCGCTGTCGGAAGGTTGGGCCTTCGATGCATCTCTGAAGCGCCAGCGGCTGGCGATTTGGCAACAGGCACGGCAATCGGTATCCAGTCAGGCCTATGGTGACGCCCTGGCCAGGGCCGGGTTGCCGAATCAGTTGTATGTGGGCAGTGTCTACTCCAACAGCGAAGCCAGCCGTCAGGGGGTTCAGCCCGGCGATGTGATTCTGGCTATTGATGGCCAGCGCGCCTTCAACCGCGAAGATCTTAAGTTGGCCGGCCTGGCCTCCGAAGGGGCCAGCGTCGAGGTGGAACTGATGCGGGGTCATCAGTCTCTGACGGTTTGGCTGTCGACGCTGAGTCAGGGGCTGGAGGTCTACAGCCGCAGCGTCCGTTAGTGGCCCGATGGTAAGGGCTTCGGCCGATGCTTGCTGATGCCCGTCTTTCCTTCTGCACCGTACTCCCCCCGGGTTAACGGCTTTGCCGGCCCGCATCAGGGTTCTCCGACAGATCGCTTTTCATTGACATCATCGAAGCGGCCGCCGTCGTTTAACATAATTGGCAGCAGAGGCTTCCGGGCGCTAAAAGGGCTGCGACTGGCCGCCATTTGCTGTGAAGCAGCCTTGATCCACTGACGGATCTGTTCATTGGCAAAAAGGGCCATTTTTTTGGTTTGATGTCGAATCAACTTTTTGACTGTTATTCATGACTTTAGTCAACATCTGCTGTTAATTGATTGATTGTATTTATGGTTTGATGCATTTATATGCAGCTCGGTCTTGGATTTAATTTGAAGTCTAACCATTTTTTGTGTCATCATGAAGGCGTTGGTCGTTCGGCAACGGGTATGAATACTCGGTATGCAGAGCCATGGGAACCCATTCCCGGTGCCAGGCTATCGATTCCCGGCCTGCGAGGGCCAGTCAGCACTGCCAGCCGGCGATTGACCTGGTGTTAAGCGATGGCGTTCAAGGACGCCGCGCTATCTATTCAGACTGAGGAGAGATTATGAAGATAGTGATTCGAGAGTGCTTCATTTTGTCAGTGTTGTTTGTTGCCTTAGGCAGTGTCGGCATCATGATCTAGCCAATTGACCATCTGACCCGTATCCGATGTGGTGTTGTCCCTGCCTGGACGGTTTCTGGCGCCACACAGAAACACCGCGGTGGTGTTAGGGCTGCAGCAGTGGCTGCGGATCGGTTTGCTGCGTTAACAGTTTCAGTATGGCTGAGTCATTGACCGGTCTGCTGAATAAAAATCCCTGGGCTTGTTCACAGCCATTTTCCGCCAGGAACTGAGCCTGCTCCCTGGTTTCTACCCCTTCGGCAATGACATTCAGAGACAATGAGTTGCCCATGGAGATGATCGCCTTGGCGATCACCTGATTGTCGGCATCGACGCTGATGCCGTGCACAAAACTCTGATCGATCTTCAGTGTGGTTAACGGCAGTCGCTTCAGGTAACTGAGGGAGGAGTAGCCGGTTCCAAAGTCATCGATGGCGATGTGGATACCCAGTGCCCTGAGCTGATTCAGGTTGCGGATGGCATCGTCGGGGTTTTGAATCAGGAAGTTTTCCGTGACCTCCAGCTCCAGGGCACTGGCCGGACAGCCGGTCTGCTTGAGCACCGCCTGAACTTCGTCGCTAAAGTCCCGTCGCAACAGTTGCGGACCTGCCACATTCACCGCGATCCGGCCAAACTCCAGCCCCTGAGACAGCCATTGGCTTGCCTGGTGACAGGCTTGGGTTAACACCACCAGGCCAATATCGGTGATCAGCCCCATGCGTTCGGCCATGTTGATAAAGCGGGCCGGGCCCAGTACTCCGAGTCTGGGGTGGTGCCAGCGGATCAGCGCTTCGATGCCTACGATTCGGTTTGAGGCCAGATCGTACTGGGGCTGATAGTTCAGGTGCAGTTCGTGGTTGGCGATGGCATCGTGGAGATCGCTCTGCAGCTTCAGGTGCTCCAATGACCGTTCATTTTGCGACTGAGTGAAGAAGGAGAAGCTGTTGCGTCCCTGCTGTTTGGCGCGGTACATGGCGCTGTCGGCGTGTTTCAACAAGGTGTCGCTGTTGCGGCCATCCTGAGGGAACAGGGCGATGCCCAGACTGGAGGTCAGGCGTAACTGATCGCCGCTGCCGAGCTCAAAGGGTCTTTCAAACAGGGCCATCAGCTTGCTGACCACAGCCGTGGCTGCCTGGCTATCGGGAATACCGGACAGCAGTACCACAAATTCATCCCCACCAATGCGAGCGACGGTGTCGACCTGGCGTACCTGTTGCTTCAGCCGGTTGGCCACTTCGCATAACACTTCGTCACCCACCAGGTGGCCGGCGCTGTCGTTGATCAGCTTAAAATGGTCGACGTCCACAAACACCACCGCCATCTGCTGTTGTCGCTCTTCGGCCCGTTCGATGGCCAGCTTGAGTTCCGCCTGCATCTTAGCCCGGTTGGGCAGCCCGGTGAGCGGATCGTGGTAGGCCATGTGGGCCAGGCGTTCCTCCGCCTGCTTCTGCTCCGAGATGTCGGCAAACACCGCCACGTAATAACGGATGCGCCGGTGATCGTCGTATACCGCAGAGAGCGTGGTCATCTGAGGGTAGAGGCTGCCGTCCTTGCGGCGGTTCCATAACTCACCCTGCCATTGGCCCTCCTGAGTCAGGGATTGCCACATCGTCTCATAAAAGCCGTTGTCGTAACGGCCGGACTTGAGAATGCGCGGGTTGAGGCTGATCGCCTCCTCACGCCGGTAGCCGGTAATTTCGGTAAAGGCGTTGTTGACCTCAATGATGGTACCGTGGCGGTCGGTGATCAATACACCCTCGACGGAGTTAGCAAACACTGTGGCTGCCAGGGAAAGTTGGTCCTGAAACGCCTTTCTTTGACTGATGTTGCGGGTCATGCCGATGACACCCACAACCTCGCCGGTCTCGGAGATCACCGGACTTTTGATGGTCTCGAGCCAGCGGTTCTGATCCGGGTCATCGGCATCGGCACACTCTTCGGTGACAATGGGCTTGCCACTGCGGATGGCGTTTCGATCGGCGGCATCAAAGATGGCACTGCGTTCAGCCCCAAACAGCTGCAAGTCATTTTTGCCGATGGGGGAGGTGCCCCAGTCGCGGCTAACGTTGTGGTTGGCACAGACATAGATGCCATCCAGGTTTTTGATCCAGATATGTCCTTCGATGCTGTTGATGAACGCCTGCAGGCTGGGCAACGATTCGGACTGAAGTTGGCCTTGCTGCCGGTTGAACTCATTGAGGCAGTCTTGCTGAAGCAGGGCCAGATCGCGCTGAATTCGGGCTGCCAGGTTGTCGGCAAGGATCAGTGCTTCCTCAGGGAGGGGGCTGTCATCGCCGCTGCACAGACACAGAACGCCAAACAGAGCCTGAGTGGGAAGGAACAGCTCGATCATCCGTTGAGGGGTGAGATCAGCCGTGGCCGGTTCGGCGTTACTTGCAAAGGAGGTTTCGGTTATCCGCCTGGCGGTGACTTCGTGCAGCAGTTGGCGCTGTTCTTCAGCAGACAGTGATGCGGAGGCTACCAGCGGCTGCAGGGCGTCGTCGTGATCGAGGTAGGCGATCAGAGCGTGGGCTCCCAGAGAGCGTTCCAGTATCTGCAGGCTGGGCAGCCACTGTTTGGCTGTATGATGTACTTTTGACAGCTCAACTTGTTGATAATCCATTACGACTCCGCGCCACCTGAAATTTACGCCTTAGCGAATTGCTCTAAATATCTGTTGTTTATAGTTTTATTTTTGATTTGGATGCCGTTTTGGTGGGGTATTATGTCACTTTGTCGGAGCATTTTGAACAGATAGTGTCACGGAAAACTACGATGGGTGAGTGTACTTTGGCAATGGCCTCAAGCCGGAGGATGAATGAGTTGTGGGCGCCTGTTGTACGATGTTTTTATTCATCGGTGTTTTCCCCGCTGTTGTAGTTTGGTGGTGATGCCGTTAGCTTGAGTGGTCAGGCATACCAGAGGAAGTCGCGATCATGGACTGGATAGAGCGTCAACGGGCCTTCCAACAGCGGTACCGGCAGGGGGTTTCTCCCGCTTATCGGGGGCCTTGGCATGCGGCCGCGGTGGCGCTGTTTGGGAGCGGGGTGATGGCGCTGGCCCTGGTGCAGCTGGAGTCGGTATCCGGTTGGCAATGGTGGACGGTGGCAGTGGCACTGCTGGTGGCCAATGTGTTGGAGTACGTCGCTCACCGCTGGCTGGGGCACCGCCGGACCCGGATCTTGCCGCTGTTCTATCAGCGCCACAGTGGTGATCATCACCGTTTTTTCACCCATCAGGATCTGTTGTGTCGGGATAGCCGCGATTGGCGGGTGGTATTGTTTCCGCCGTATCTGATCCTGGTGATCAGCCTGGGCAATGCTCTGGTTGCTCTGGGGCTGGGAAGGTGGTTGGGAGCCAACAGCGGTTGGTTGTGGTTGGCCACCACCGTGGCGGCCTACCTGTGGTATGAGGTCAGCCACTTCTGCTGGCACCTTCCTGCCACTCACCGGTTGTTTCGAATCGGCTTTTTCGCCAGCATGCGTGAGCGCCATCGTCTGCATCATCACCCTAAGCGGATGAACCGAATCAACTTTAACATTACCTGGCCGTTCACCGACTGGTTGTTGGGCACCGGGTCGCTGAGCCCCTCTAAAGACGACGATCACTGCGGGCCGTCGTCGTAGCGGTGATGTTACATCTGGGCGTTGAGTTCCTTCTTCAGGAAGAAGCTGACGTAGCCTGGTGGCATGTCTTCCAGCTTGGCAAAGACTTCGTAGCTGTGTTGCTGGTAGAACTCCAGTGCCATGAAATTGGTGGTCTTGATGTGAATCCCGTGAGCGCCCTTGGCGTGGGCGTATCCCTCAAGTTGGGCGAGCAGCCGGGAGCCGGCACCTTGGCGTCGCTGGCACTCCTGAACCCAGATACCGTCGACGTGCAACCAGCCCAGCTTTACTTCACCGGCGATGCCGCCAACGATGTCATCGCTGCTGTTTTTGATGAAACAGGCAATTTTTTCATGTTGCAGGCTGCCGGTAACCGCGTCGTTAAAGCCGGTCAGTCCCTGCTTTAGTGCCGCGATCTCACCGTCATTGGGGGGGGCGACTTGCGTGAATTGCAAACTGTCCATGTCCATCCTTCATCGAAGCGTCAGCCCTTTAAATTAGCTACAGCTGAAGCAAGTTGCAACTTTAGGGCGGATTGCGTTGCTAATATTGCTCCAGTATCTCAAAAGCATCGTGGGTCAGTTTCCAGTGGCCGTCGGCCTGACGTTGCCACTGTTCCAGGGTAATGACGCCGTGGCCGATGTTCATCGACCATTCACTGCCCAGCTGAACGTTGTTGTCATCGATGAGTTTTAGCCAGGTTTTTCGATAGCAGAGATCGGCCGCGCCCGACTGCATGATGCCCTGCCAGAATTCGCGAATGGCCTTGCGTCCCTCAAAGCGGCCCATGGGGATCACCTCGAGCTGGGCCCCTTCGGTATAGCTGGCAACGCAGTAGTCGAGATTGCCGTGATTGAACTGGTTTATCCAGTTTTGGCTGGCTTTTAAGGCATTGATCAACGCGTGGTGATGCACAACTCCCTCCTCACTGGCGTGATGCTCCCTGACCAGTACCAGTAAGCATAACACCGAGTTGGGGTTGGTGCCGGAAGGGAGTGGCGCCAACCCCGGAGAAGCGTCGGTTATTCACCCAGTTTAACCAGCATCTTGCCGCTGTTTTTGCCTTCAAACAGGCCGATGAAGGCATCGGCGGCCTGCTCCAGGCCGTGATAGACGGTTTCCTGGGACTGAATCTTTCCTTCGGCCAGCCACTGGCCCATCTGGGCGGCGAACTCGCCGTAATGTTCCCAGTGATCAAACACGATAAAGCCTTCCATCTTCAGCTTTTTGATGATCAGGTTGGCCAGGTTGGCCGGCCCTGGCTGCGCCTCGGTGTCGTTGTAGTGGGCGATCATGCCGCACACCGCAATGCGGCCATGGTCATTCATGTGGTTCAGCACCGCTTCGAGGTGGTCGCCGCCGACATTTTCAAAGTAGACGTCGATGCCCTGGGGCGCGGCGGTGGCGATGGCATCGCTTAGGGAGTCCACCTGTTTGTAGTTGATTACCTCATCGACACCAAGTTGTTTCAACTGGTCCACTTTTCCGGCCGAGCCGGTGGAGCCGATAACGGTACAGCCCGCCAGTTTGGCAATCTGGCAGGCGGCGCTGCCCACGGCACCCGATGCCGCCGACACAAAGACGGTGTCGCCGGCTTTCAGCGCCGCAATGCGGTTGAGTCCGACCCAGGCGGTCATGCCGGGCATGCCCATAATACCGAGGAAGCTCTGCAGAGGCAGCGGCGTGTCGGGCAGGCGGGTCAGGTCGTCACCACGGCTGATGAAGTGGCTGCGCCAGCCCAGCATGCTGCTGACGTGGCTACCGACAGTAAAATCCGGATGTCGGGATTCGATCACTTCGCCGATGGCACCGCCTTCCAGTGGCTCTCCGAGTTGAAACGGGGCGATGTAACTTTTGCGGTCAATCATGCGGCCGCGCATGTAGGGGTCGACCGACATCCACAGGTTTTTGACCAGCACCTGCCCAGGTTGCAGTGCCGGCAGTGCCTGTGATTGCAGCTGAAAGTTGTCGGCGGTAGGCAGGCCTACCGGGCGGCAGGCCAGAGTAATGACATGGCTGTTCATGATTTGTCCTCAATGGTTGATGCGCTATTGATTTGCGCGCTAACTAATTGGCTGCACTGTATCGGAATAGATTGTTGTGCGCAAATGTTTTGTGCGCTAATTATTTGAGAAATGACCGGGTGAAGGTATGATGCAGTTTCATTCTGGAGAAATTATGAAACCGCAACTGTCTGACAACCTGTGTTTTGCCCTCTATACCGCCAGCAATGCGCTGACCCGGGCGTACCGACCTCTGCTGGAGAGGTTTGACCTGACCTATGGTCAGTATCTGGTGATGCAGGCGCTGTGGCTGGAGGACAAAGTCAGTCTGACCGAGCTGTCCAGACAAACCCGGCTCGATCCTGGCAGCCTGACCCCGGTGGTTAAGCGTCTGGAAGGTAAAGGGATGCTGACGCGTACCGTCAGCAGTGAGGACGAGCGCCGCAAGGTGATCGCCCTGACTGAAACCGGGCAGGCGTTGCAACAGCAGGCGGCGGTGGTGAAGTCCGAACTGGAGCAAAAAACCGACATCGATCCCCAGGTGATCGATACTCTGCGCCGCCACTGCCTGACGCTGGCAGATCAACTGGCCAAGGTTTGATGATGAAAGCCTCCGATCCCGATGCCCTGATTCAGCGTCATCAGAAACTGGTTCACTCCGAGTATCAGAAAGTGGCGTCTCACGTGCAAAGGGACAGCGGCGATTGGGTGAACAACACCCTGATGCTGGATGGACATCAGGTGGCATTTAAATACAAGCGTAAGCAGCGCTACCAGAGCCTGAAGGGCGCCCGGGTCAACTTGACCTATTATGTCGACGTGGAGACCGTCGCCGGGTTTGAGGTCGAGGTGATGAGGGTGGTTCGCATCAAGCGCAGCTGAGCCCGGGAAGTCACTGGATCTTGCCAGGCTAGGCGGTTTGTAGCTCGGAGCCGTGGTGGCGTCTCTGCAACTGGTGTTCGGCGAACATCGACAGAATGAACATCATCGCGTAACCACAGCCCTGGGCAATGACCACTGCTACCACGTTGTCGGTGAGCAGTTCCAGGACGTTGTAGCTGATCAGCAGGGTCAGGATACCGGTCACTCGAATACCCAGGCTCAGAGTAAAGCTGCCGTTGGCCTTGATGTAAGCCAGTTGGTAGGCGTTCAGCATCATAAAGACAAAGAACAGGGCGACGTGGGTCAGCACCGGGGCTGCCTGGGCGTATTCCTCGGGAAACAGCCAGCGGATCAGGGGATCGCCAAATAGGGCGGTGATGGCAAAAAACGTCACACCGACCGTGCCCGCCAACCGGAAAATCCAGCGTTTGATCTCCTCGACCTGATGGTGAGCGTCGTCTCGCAGACACTGGGCCAATTCCGGCAGCACAAAGCGGTAGATGGGAAATACGAACAGCAGCGTCATGTAGGTCAGGATCGGCCGGACGACCACCTGAAAATCCCCTAACTCATTGATACTGAAGTCGCGAATGGTCAGCAACACCGTGATATAGACCATCAGGATGCTGGCACCGGCCTCCAGGGCGGCGGTAAAGCTCTTCTTCACGTAGGCCACCATCGCCGGTTCCATCTGGACTTTGCTCAGGGGTTGGGTCGCAACGACCTTGCGCCGTTGTCGCAGCATGTAGATGGCGGCGCTGCCGCTGGAGAGAATCATGCTGTAGAACAGCGCCTGCAAGGCACTCAACTGCAGCCCGAACCACAACACCAGGAAGAAGCCGATGTTGGCCAGGGGTTCGATCCAGGTAAAGCGATTGGTGAGGGTATACAGGCGGTACATTCCCAGCAGGTTGTTGGCGTACACCTTGAGGCCCATGGCCATGATGACTCCCATCAGTTCAACGTAGCCCACATCGATGTTGAGCTGGTGCTTGATGTAGGGGATAACCATCCCCCAGGTCAGTAGCACCATCAGAATCAAGCTGATGCGAAAGATGTTGATGATGTCACGATCTTTGCGGGTCTGGCTGTAGCTGACCATCATCGATGACCGGAATCCGGTCAGCAGGATCAGAGACAGGGAGATGACGTCGATAACGGTGTTATAGAGGGCGAGATCCGATTTGGCGACCCATTGGGCCAACCACAGTTTAAAGCCAAACCCCAGGCCGATGCTGGCCAGCGTTGCCAGGATACCATTGAAAAACGCCTGTTTGAGATTAAGTAATCGCTCAGAACTGACTTGGGTGGCGACGTGGGGCACTGCGGACGATTCCTCGGTGATGGTTAAGAGGGGCTAGTGTCGCCCGAATCGACACTTAATGCAAATGATAATTGTTGTCATCTGCGGTGACCCCTCCGGGAGGAGGCGGCGAAGCGCCCCGATGATCATCAGCAAACCGGCAGGGTGGCACTGAAGGAAATTGGCTATCCGGATCCCGGCAGGGGTTCGCGGTTATGGCTCCAGTATGGTTTTAATTGCGTGCTGAAAACTGGTTTTCAACAGATCTTCGAGAGTCTTCATGGCAGGATGCTGATACCAGGAGCGATTACAGATAAAACCATACTCAAAATTGACTGGCTTACCCTCGTTGATTACCGGTCGCCAAATTAAATTATGCGAAAGATGTTCCGGATAGGCGTTGGTAGAAAAAACAGAGTAATTCAGTTGCTCTGCACAACGAAGCGCCGCCTGGATGGAGGGCACGGTGATGTCCGATTTAAGTTCTATGCCATACTCCTCGAGCATGACCCTTTCCAGGAATGGAACATTGCAGCCGGGGTCTAGCCTGACGGAGTTGATCTCTTGTAACTCCTTTATATCAATTTCTTGATTTATCGACAGCGGGTTGTCGGCACGCAGATAAACGCCGAGTTGAACACTGCCAAGACGCCTCTGGATAAACCGGCGATCAATATCAAAAGGAAAATAATTGATTCCAATTGCAAAGTCATTTTGGTTCAGATCGGGAAGATTGCCCGTCGGCCAAACGTGGAATTTTAAATCAAACTTACAGTGGTGCTGTTTCAAGCCGGCCATCAGGTCAAACATAATGTGTTCGGTGATGTAAAGCGGAGCGTATACGCTGAGGCTGCCTTCAATATTTTCAATAGAGCTTTCGCTGGAGTGTTTTATGTAGTCGTCCAGATTTTGAAGAAGAGGTGAAATCAGCTGAATAAGATTCGAAGTGAATGCTGTCGGCTCATAACGACCGTTGCTGGTGATAAACAGCTCATTACCAAAATGGGCTCGCAGTTGGGCCAAGCCGCGATTGAGCGTTGAGCGGCTGATCTCGAGGTGTCTGACAATGGCATGAGTAGTCCGATATTCATTGACTACTAACAGGTATCTTACGAGGTTTAAATCAAGTTGCGTCATATTATTATAGTTATCGATCTAAATTAGAATTCAGGTTTGTCATCTTCAAAGCTTGAGGATGAGACTACCTCACGCATTGGTCACCCAGTTTGCGCTACATCACGAAATTGGCGGCTTGCTTCGGTTTTTTTTTGACCTTTGGGCCGATAATCTGCGAGTTCAGGCTTTCTGCTGCCAGGTCGTTGTAGCCCCAACCCGTAAGCCATACTGCGTCCCTTTGTACCATGAGTCATTTGTGATGCCCCATTCGGGGTTATTTATGGTTCTTTTTTCGGTGTTTATTTCCAGAGTTGTTCGGATTTAGCCTGTTTATCAGTTAGCAACCCACAACGATGCTGATGGGTGTCTCATTTATGAACTTTAACTGGGTCAGATTTGATTCCCTTTCTAAGAAATACTGCCGGCCATCGGTTTTTACTCTCTCCAAAAACCGAAAACACATTCAATGTTCATGTCAGGAGCCAATATGAATAACCAATCGAATAACTTTCTAGGCTGGCTGCTTGGATTCGGGATAGCACTGCTCTTGTGTGCCATTGCCATTGTGGTGTCCTCATACCGCGGTGAGCAGGGGAGCAACGCCATCCTGTTCTTTGACAGCCTCTCCTATTTCTTGCTGTTTGTGACCGCTGGAGGGGTGTTTTGCTCAGCCAAATTGCGCAGGACCGGTGATCGCCTGGAGCAGGACCGTGTCCTTCGCCACGACGGTGTGGCCCGGTTAACCCATTGGACCAGCGCCTTTGGTTGTGTGCTGCTGCTGGTCACCGGCGTTGTACTGGGCTTTCTTTGGTTTCCACGCTTGGTGACCAGTGCCGGCGCCACGGCTCTGATGTTTAACCTTCATTTTATCGGTGCCCTGTATTTCCTGTTTGGCTGCAGTTTATGGGCCTGCAACCAACTGGTGGATACTCACCGCCTGCGCAGTCATCTGCCGGATGAATCGCTATGGATAGAGGTGAAGAAGTCATTTCTGCATTACACCCACATGCTGGGTCTAACCCCTAACCACATTCCTGCTCCCAAATATCACCATTCAGGACGGCTGGCCGGCTTGGTGATCATCGTTACCTCCCTGGTGGTGATTGTTTCCGGGTTTGGCAAGTTGGTTGCCCGGGGAGTCGACCTCGATCCGGTCATCATTGAAATGATCAGTTTTGGGCACGGTTGGGCGGCGCTCGTCATGCTGTTGCTCATTCCGGTCCATGCCCTGCTGGGGGGGGTGGCTCCCTGGGCCTGGAACACCCTGGTTGGCATGGTGACCGGTTATGTCAGTCGTGATTACGCCAGGCAGCATCACAGTTTGTGGTTTCGAGAACTGGAACAGAAGCAACAGCAGCAGGAGTCTCAGCAATGACAAATAAGGGTAGCAATACCGAAATGGACAGTGGCCGTCGCCATTTTCTTACCGCACTGGGCAGCGCAGGCATGTTGATTGGCCTCAGTGGTAGTGCCTATGTGTTGCGTGACGACAAAATCTACATCAAGAGTGCCGGCGGGGCATTGGTGGTTGATCTGAAAAAGTGCATGGGGTGCGGCAGCTGCATGACCACCTGTTCTCTGACTCACCATGGCAAGGCGTCGATGTCGCTGGCCCGAATCCAGATTCAGCAGGACTCCTTTGCACCTTTCCCGGGCGACATCCAGATGGCGACCTGCCACCAGTGCGAGGATGCCCCCTGTGTCGGCGCCTGTCCGGTCAACGCCAATAAGGCCAACGAAGACTATGGGTTTGTGCGTGATATCGATCCGGAGCGCTGCATTGGCTGCATGCAATGCATCGAAGCCTGCCCCTACACCCCAAAACGGGTGCAGTGGAATGCCGAAACCCGCAGCGCCCAAAAATGCGATCTCTGTGTCAACACGCCGTTTATGGAGGAGGAGGGTGGCCCCGAGGGGGTTCGTGCCTGCCAACGGGTGTGCCCGGTAGCTGCCATCGATTTTGTGACTGAACTGCCGGGGGCCAATGCGCCCGACGACCGCTATGTGGTCAATCTACGCAATGAAAGCTGGGCTCTCACCGGCAAAACCATCGAGGATTAAAACAATGATGATGAAAGGCTTCGCTGGAAAAATTCTGCATGTTGATTTAACGAACTTAACCACCTCGGTCATTCCGACACTCAAGTATCAGCGCTGGGGCGGTGGCCATGGTCTCGGCGCCGCCCTGTTCTGGGATCTGTGTCCGGAGGTTGAATCCATCACCGATGGCCGGGATCCTCGAAACGTGGTTACCTTGGCGGCGTCACCCTTTTCCGGTACCAATGTGCCCTCCGCCGGAGGGCGCTGTGAGGTGACCGGCATCGGCACCGGCTTGAAACCTAAGAACTGGTTTGCCCGCTCAAACTTTGGCGGCCAGTTCAGTGCCATGTTGAAACACGCCGGTTGGGATGCGGTCACCATAACCGGTGCTGCACCGCACCCGGTGTACCTGGATATCCGTAATGACCGGGTCGTCATCCAGGATGCTGTCGAGGTGTGGGGGAAAGACACCTACGACACCCAGCAGTTGATTCAGGACGAGGTGGCCAAGGTTGAGGCGACCGCCGGATGGAGCGCCCAGCTCGACAACCGTGACATCGGCCGCACCACCCAGAAGGCCGCCGTCGTTGCCATTGGCCCGGCGGGAGAAAACCAGTCGATATTTGGTTCTCTTATCCATGGTGCCGGCCACGGTTCCGGCCAGTGTGGGTTCGGCGCCGTCTTCGGCTCGAAGAACCTTAAGGCGATCAGTGTCATTGGTACCGGTGCCGTTGATGTGGCCGATCCCATGGCGTTGGTCAATGCCCGTTTTAAGACCCGGGAGCTCTATGCTAACGATGCCGATAACCTCACCCTTCTCGGTACTCCCACCAACCCGGAAGCGGCTAACGTACGCCTTAATTCAGAGGTGGGAGCCCATGCGTTGGGCAGTGCATCGAGAGCACTCCTTTTCGCTCAAATAGACGAGAATCACCGCAGTGTCGGTTGTCATGGCTGCGTCAACGGTTGCAAGCAGCGCCGTGACGGCTATGGTAACGAGTCCCACTGTCAGACTACGGTGTGGTATCTGGCGCCGGCACTGTTGGCAGCGCGCGGCGAAGCGGCATTAAAGATGACCCTGTTCGATGAACGTAAAGATGTCACCGAAACCATGATGTACGCTGCAGAAACCATCCAACGCCTGGGCATCAACTCCTATCCGCTCACGGACGGTTGCCTATGGCTGGGAGCCCTGGCGCAGTACGGACTGATTGGTCCCGATAAGCAAATTAAGTCCAACCTGCCCTGGGACAAGTTTGGCACCATGGAGTTCTGCAAGGCTTTCTGTGAGGCCATCGCTTATAAGACCGATATTGGTGAATTGGTCGCAGAAGGGTTTGTCGAGGCGGCTAAAGCCATTGGTCGGGAGGAGGATCTGAAAAATGGCAAGTTTCTGCAGTACCCCTACTGGGGCATACCCGAGCATGGTTATGATCCCCGGGCGGAGTTGACCTGGGGGTATGCCACCCTGATGGACAGTCGCGATATCAATGACCACGGCTATAACTGGATCTTCTGGAACGTCAATTATGAAATTGCCGCCGGAATCGACCACCCTGTCGACGCGGAAACCATGGCCAGATGCTACACGGAAAAGATGATTCCCTATGCCAATGATCGGCCCCAGGCACTGGATTTCTCAGAAAAGAATATGTACTCGGAAAACCTGGCCCGGGCGGTGCAGTGGCAGATGCACTACAACCGCTTCTATAAAAATTCGCTGTTGATGTGTGACTTCCGCTGGCCCGATTGCTGCAACCTCAATCGCCCCGACTTCCGTGGCGCCACCGCCGACCCCGAGGTGGGTGAACAGGTGTATTGGAAAGCCGTCACCGGTGAGGCGATCACTTTCGAGGAGGGGATACGGCGCGGTCGCCAGGTCTATAACCTCGACAATGCCATCTGGGTTCTGCAGGGGCGCCATCGTGATCTGGTGAAGTTCGAAGATTACATCTACGACAAGAAGTATGACCATTCCAAGCTGGGCACCTACAGCTGGCCATCAACGGATGACAAGGGTCAATGGTCTTTTGAAGATACGGTGGGGCGCCAACTCGATAGAGAGGGGGTGGAACACTGGAAAGACCACTACTATCGACTCGAAGGCTGGGATCTTAGCAGCGGTTGGCCAACCCGTGAGACGCTGGAGGCGTTGGATATGGCCTTTGTCGCCGATCGCCTGGCCCGGGCCGGCAAGCTGGGTCAGGAGGGATTGCGTCGATGATTCAACTTACCGGAGCCCAGGCCAAACATTATCTGCGTCAGGTGAAATTTGAGGAGGCGATGATGGCGTCGATCGTTATCCGCCCAAGAGGAATGGCGCCGATGCTGGTGAATTCAGTCGAATCGTTGTACATCCTGTTCGAACCCAACAAGAAGTCGGTTCCTGGCGTGGATTTTGACGAACTGGAACTGTGGTTGGCCAACACCGTGGGAGACAGGGAACTGGCGCAAGCGGTTCATTATGACGCGGGAGAGAGCAGCTTTTTTGAACATTGTGTAAAGGTGTATCACATCCTGGATGCGCGGCTTCGACAGTATGCCGAGGCAATGAATATCACCGTGCCTGAAAAAACAATTAAAGAGGCGGTGGCACCCACGCCAAGTATTTATAAGAAGTATGTGGGAATTAAATAATTGTTAGCCTTTAATAAATGACCCTAACTCTAGGGTCATTTAAACATGATAAATAAACTTAGGGATGAATAATAATGCATAAAATAATTGGTGCAGCCTTGGCTTTACTTATTTTTGTTTCGCCTGTCGCTTTGTCACAAGAACTTCACAGTAAAGATCCCCGTAACCCCACATCCAAAGTCGGGGTTGAGGTTGACGAAAAGGGCGAGCTCAAATTCATTGTTGGTGGTGGTGATACTAACTGGTATGAAGGCAGCGAAAATCAAGGGGTTTTCCAGCTGGACTATAAAATGGACTCAAATGATGGCCGCTTTCGTTTCGCGAACTTTGACAGTCGTTTTGGCGGGGTGTATGGAGACTTTATCTACACCGACGATGTTTCCCTGATGAGTACTATTGGTTACATTTTACCGATCACCGCCAATAATAGTAAGACTCAGTTTTTTCCTAGCTTAAATTACAGCTATCTTGACTTTGATAAAAAAAATCCAATTAGGGCAATGGTTCCAGATGAACTTGGTGGTGGTAACCACAGCCAGCTTTCGAGTTTGAATCTGTATATCCTGCACCCTTGGGATGATACACATTTTACTTTTATAGAGATGTTTGGTGGCCGTTCATTTTCTGGTGTTGAGATAGAGATTTATGATGTGTGTTGGACACAGGGTATGAATAGCACTATTTTGGGGAAGGCGGCTTTTGTATACTTTAAGGGGCAATATTCTCGTACTGAAGTGTCCGGAAGTTTTGCACCTGGCGGGTCAGATAATAGTGATGATGCAAAATTCAGCTTTGGGGTAGAACTGAAATTCTAGTTTGTGGCAGCATCGGCTCTGGAAACTGTCTGGCTTCCGGAGCCGAACTGTATGCAGAGTTAGGCGTACAGGCCCAGGTTTTCCTTGGCGTAGGCTTCAAATTCGGTGCAGCCGCCAACGTGTTCCTGATCGATGAAGATCTGAGGCACGGTGGCAACCGGTTTGCCGACGGTCTTTTCCAGATCTTCTTTGCTGATGCCTTCGGCGTGCATATCCACATAGCGGAATTTGAAATCTTCGCGGGATTCGGTCAGGTTTTCGGCGATCTGTTTGGCACGAACGCAGTAGGGGCAGCCAGGACGGCCAAAAATTACAACAAACATGGGGTTCTCCATCAAAATTCTGATTAGTTTATACCATAAATGGCGGTTAACGCTAAATCGGTCTTTTTACGGTGAGAAGTCAATTTTCGTTATTTTATATAGGGTTATAACTGATTAATCGGTATGATTAATAAGCGCTATCGGCTTTTCGGTAGCGGCCCCGATAGTCAAACAGGGTCTCGATTACCTTCCAGCCATATTTTTCCTTACGGGCCACCACAAAGTCCGGGTGACGAAACAGCGAGGCCGAGGCCAGAACCGCTTCAACATTCGGCAGTCGCAGTGGCGTGCCCGGTGCACGCAGGTGCATGCGGGCAAAGTTGTGGTAGAAGGCGCCTTTCTGACCCGGTGTGGAAAAGCCAAAATGCTGATTGATTTCGGTACCATCTTCATCGTACCAACTGATTTTGATGCCCGCCTGACCGGACTTGAGCTGAACCGGGCTTAAGGCGATGCCGGCGCACCGCAGCACCAGATAATCTTTCAGTTTCAGCACCTCCTTGAGGCGCTTATCCGGATCCACCAGGGCGGTGTCGCACTGGTGGCAATGACGGGCGGCGATGTCATTTTCAGCCAGGCAGTTGGGGCACTCTTTGAACCGAAAGCGGAAATCGCACTGTCGGGGCTGAGTGTTGCCGTCGTCGATTAAGGCCTGGCAGCGTCGACCAAAATGCTCAAGAATGCAGCCATTGTCATCCTCCTTGCCCCAGAAGTGGTTGTGGTGACCGCACTTGGGGCAGGGCACCTCCACCACACTGGTGTCGGCTTTGGGCTTGGGTTCGCCCACTTCCGGCGAAAACAGCGAATAGCCATTGCCGGCAAAGTCCAGCACCAGGCACTCGGTCTTTCCGGGGTACAGCCGCAATCCCCGCCCCACCATCTGCTGGAACAGTGCTACCGAATCGGTGCGCCTCAGGATGGCGATCAGGTCGATATGGGGTGCATCAAACCCTGTGGTTAACACCGACACATTGACCAGGTATTTGAGCTTTTGTTGCTTGAACTGTTGAATGATGGCGTCCCGCTCCGCCCCGGGAGTGGCGCCGGTGATCAGGGCTGAGTCGTCGGCGGGAAGCTTGCCGAGAATCTCCTCGCCATGGCGTACCGAGGCGGCAAACACCAACACCCCTTTATGTTGTGGCCCCAGTTTGACCAGCTGCTCGCAGATCAGACTGGTGGCGCGGCCCTGGTTGATCAGCATGGTGTCCGGGTCGTCATTATCGCTGGGCAGCAGCAGCGAGGCTACCGCACCGTCGACGATGCGTGCGGGAGTGAGGAATTGCTCTTTGATCAGTTGGCCGATAGGCAGCTCGAAGATGCAGGTTTTAAAGGGCTTGGGTTCGGCACTGCGCAGGGTGCCATTGCTGTGCTGCTGGTAGATCCAGCCCTGATCCAGTCGGTAAGGGGTGGCCGTCAGGCCGAGTAATTTCAGCTGCGGGTTGGCCCCGGTCAGGGCGTCGACCACCTGTTTATACTGGCTGTCGCCACTGAGGTTGACCCGGTGGCACTCGTCGATGATCACCATGGAAAAAGACTGGTTGCAGGCCTGGGGGGAGGCGGACAGGGACTGAATGGAAGCAAACACCACCTTACCACAGGATTGCTTCCTGCCCAGCCCGGCGGAGAAGATGTCGGCATCCTGGCCCATGGCCACCAGCTTGCTGTGATTCTGTTCTACCAACTCCTGCACATGGGTTAACACCAGCACCCGGCCCCGGGCCAGCCGGGCCAGTTCGGCGATGATGATGCTTTTGCCGGCACCGGTGGGCAGCACCAGTACCGCCGGGCTCTGGTGTTGACGAAAGTGGCGAATTACCGCCTGAACTGAGGCGTGCTGGTAGGGGCGAAGTTGCATCAATCTGCTGGCCGTACGATGGAAAGGGAAGGGTGCGGTAGGCCGCACCCTGAAACATTATTGCAGTAGGGGGTGGTCTTTGGGCAGTTTTCCGGCAATCCATTTCACCAGCCGATGCTTCATGTTGACGCCATTCTCCTGATCCTGAGGCAGGGGGGTCAGTAGCTTGTCGTGCACCAGTAAACGGTAGATGCATTCCACCTTCTGATCGGCCGAATCGGTGGCACTGAATGAGTGGTATCCCGCCTTGACGGCATAGGCTTCACCGATCTGCATCGCTTTCTTCAGTAACGCTTTTTCGTTTTTGATTTTGGACATTGCGAATTCGCCTTCGAAGAATCGTGTTTCTCTTTCTACACCCCCGGCGGGTAATTATCAATCGGGGTTCTCTTCGCTGGCTGCTTTGGTACCTCGAGTGTCCAACAATTGGTCGATAGCAGCCGGGATGCGGCTGTAGCCAAGCTGTGATCGTGTTTTAATTTTTTTTGAATTTCCCGCTTGGATGGGCGGGGAAGCGACAGTGCTTCCCTAAAATTGGGGAAAAAGCCCGTAGGAATCTGCGTATAGGGGACTGTTGCTTTGGTCAGAAATCGGGTAGGGCGCCGGTGGGGGCGGTGCCTCGTGCGGAAACGGCCCTACAGCGGACCACTGTCAGCCGGCTGAGATTGCGGTAGCATGCCTCCTTATTAGGCGCTGTGGACTGTTTTTTGATTCATGAGTAGAGAGAGCTTTTTAAACCGTTGGTTGAGCAAGCGGTCATTGAGTAACCGTAACAGTTACCTGCTGCTGTCGGTGTGCTTCATCGTATTCGGTATTGCCGTGGCTTTACTGTCGTCACTGATCAACTATCGCCTGCAATCCACTAACATCGATCAGTCGGTAGAGCACAGGTTTGAAGCGGAAAAGAACCTGAAACTGGAAAAACTGCGCACCTCGGTGGCGTCGCTGGAGTCTATGGTGACCGCTCTGGCGGAGAACCCGTTGACCCTGGCGTACATCCATGCGCCGTCTGAGAGGGGGCTGCAGGCCATGAACAACCTGTTTTTGATGGCGGCCCGCTCTCAGCCGGAATACATGCAGGTTCGCTACCTGGATCGCACCGGCATGGAACGGGTTCGGGTGGATCGCCAGCGCGGCGACATCAATCCGGCTCTGGTCATCCCGGAACGGTTGCAGGATAAGAGCCTTCGCTACTACTTTACCGAAACCCGCCGCCTTCCTGCTCGCCAGCACTGGCACTCTAAACTGGATCTGAACAGGGAAAACGGTGCCCTGGAAAGGCCGATTCGGCCGACGTTCCGGGTGGCGACCCCCATCTACCTGGACAACCGCTTTGCCGGGATGGTGATCATCAATACCGAAGCTAAGTTGATGCTGAAGGAGTTGACCCGGGCGGTGGATTTCGAAGTGTTGGTGGTCGATGGCGAAGGGGAGGTGCTGGTCAGCCCGGATGCGTCCAACTCCTGGAGTCGCTATCTGCCGGATCGTAACACCCTGTTCGATATGATGCCGGCGCTGGCGCCCGCATTGCTGGCTGGCAGCGATAGCCGCAATACCCAGGTGCACAGCTTCAGCATCGATGAGCTGTTCCATAACGGCGAAAAGCTGAAAGTGATCATGACACCGACCCGGGAATCGCTGACCCAAATGATGGAAGCCAATACCTTGGCGGCACTGCTGATTGCCGGCAGTGTCATTCTGATCTCCTTCCCCCTGTCCTGGGTGGCAGCGGTGGTTCCGGCCCATCTTCAGAATAGGCTACAGGATACTCTGGGTGAGTTGCGGCGCACCACGGCGCGTCTGGATCAGCATGTGATCACCAGCAGCGCTGATGCCCAAGGTTGCATTACCCATGCCAGCAGTGCTTTCTGTGAGACCTCCGGATACAAACTGTGGGAGCTGAAGGGGAAAACTCACGCCGTGGTGCGTCATCCCGAGAACCCGATGCAGCAACGCCAGGAGATTCGACAGGCGTTGTCCAGCGGCTTGAGCTGGCGCGGAGAGTTGCGGAACCTGCACAAAGAGGGGCAGGAGTACTGGGTGGACTCGGTGATCACCCCGGAGGTAGATGCTAAAGGTCAGGTTATCGGTTTCTCCCAGGTGGCCACTGACATCACAGACCGTAAAGCCATTGAAAAGATGTCGGTCACCGATGTGCTCACCAATGTTCATAACCGTCGCCGCCTTGACCAGTTGATGTTGGCGGAGATGGAGCGCTATCTGCGTTACCAGCAGTTTTTCTCTGTGATTATGATGGATCTGGATCATTTTAAAGCCATCAACGACACCTTGGGGCACCAGGTCGGGGATGAAGTCCTGATGCAGGTAGCACAGAGCATGAAAGAGAATGTTCGCAAGGTGGATCACCTGGGGCGCTGGGGGGGCGAGGAGTTTCTGGTGATCTGCTCCGGTACCGATGAAGCCAGTGCCGGCCTGCTGGCAGAAAAACTGCGGGTGTTGATTGAGCAGATGCCGATGGCGACCTCGGTGACCGCCAGCTTCGGGGTGGCGCAGACCTTACCTGGTGAACGGCTCAACCAACTGATTAAGCGGGTTGATCAGTCGTTGTATCGAGCCAAGGAGCTGGGTCGAAACCGGGTCGAGCTGGCCTCCGGCGCCAGCCTGGATTGATCGCCCTCACTCCCATGCCCCGCTTCGGCGGGGTTTTTTTTGGCCATTAGCCACGGGTCACAGACAGCCGGGGGCAAGGGAGCTACCCTGAGCCGCACAGACAAGCGGCCCTGGCCACGACAACGATGAGTGAAGCAGTATGGATTGGATGATGGGAGTCGCCCTGGCGGTCGTTGCCCTGGCGTTGGGCGTGGGGGTGAAGCGGGTGTTGACGCCGGTGAAACCCCAAATGGTGGTGCAGCCGCCCCAGCAGCGCCCCTGTCCCCGTTGTAAGTTCACTCTGGGCTACGCCGACGCCCCCTGTCGCAAGTGCAAGATCTACCCTCAGCCAGATTGAGTGGCACGGTTGAACGGCGCCGCTGAAGAGAAAGCCAACCACCAGCACCACCTATGGGTAGCCTGGAAACCTTGATCAGCATCCGTCCCATCAGCCCCAGCCTTGATGACTTGGGCAAAAAAAGCCCCACCTAAGTGGGGCCGGGCAACTGCAACGGCGCGCCGTTATCAGGATTCGGTACGGTTCAGACGGGCTTCGATAAGGCTGTCGATGACCGTTGGATCCGCCAGGGTGGAGGAGTCACCCAGGCTGCCCACCTCGTTGGCAGCGATCTTACGCAGGAAGCGACGCATGATCTTACCGGAGCGGGTCTTGGGCAGGCCGGGGGCCCATTGAATCAGATCCGGCGTGGCCAGTGCGCCAATCTCGGATCGAACCCATTGGCGCAGGGTCTGACGCAGGGCTTCGGTTTCCTCGGTGCCTTTGTTGAGAGTCACGTAGGCGTAGATCCCCTGACCCTTGATGTCGTGGGGGTAACCCACCACGGCGGCTTCGGCCACATCCGGATGAGCCACCAGGGCGCTTTCCACTTCGGCGGTGCCCAGGCGGTGCCCGGAGACGTTAATGACGTCGTCCACCCGTCCGGTAATCCAGTAGTAGCCGTCTTCGTCGCGGCGGGCCCCATCGCCGGTGAAGTACATGCCGCGGAACGTCTTGAAGTAGGTCAGAACAAAGCGGTCGTGGTCGCCGTAGACGCTGCGCATCTGCCCAGGCCAGGAGTCCAGCAGCACCAGGTTGCCTTCGCCGGGGCCATCGATGAGGTTACCCATGTTGTCCACCAGCGCCGGCTGTACACCGAAGAAGGGGCGGGTGGCGCTGCCGGGCTTCAGATCCGTAGCCCCGGGCAGGGGTGAAATCAGAATGCCACCGGTTTCGGTCTGCCACCAGGTATCGACGATGGGGTGCTGCTCTTTGCCGATGACGTCGTAATACCAGCGCCAGGCTTCCGGGTTGATGGGTTCACCCACCGACCCCAGCACCCTCAGGCTGCTGCCGTCAAAACCGTCGAAGTGGGCTTCGCCTTCGGCCATCAGAGCCCGAATCAGTGTCGGAGCGGTGTAGACGATGTTGACCTTGTGGCGATCGATGATCTCGCCCATGCGTGCCGGACTGGGCCAGTTGGGCACCCCTTCGTGCATCAGCAGTGTGGCACCGTTGGCCAGCGGGCCGTACACCATGTAGGAGTGACCGGTGATCCAGCCCACGTCGGCGGTGCACCAGTAAATCTCGCCATCGCGGTAATCAAACACGTATTCGTGGGTCATGGAGGCGTACACCATGTAGCCGCCGGTGCTGTGCAACACGCCCTTGGGGGTGCCGGTTGAGCCGGAGGTGTACAGGATAAACAGTGGGTCCTCGGCGCCCATCTCTTCGGCGGGGCAATAGGGGGAGCTGACGGCCATCAGTTCGTGCCACCAGATGTCTCTGCCCTGCTGCCACTGAATGTCACCGCCGGTGCGTTTGAGGCAGATTACCCGCTCGACCGTGGAAACGTCCGGGTTGTCCAGGGCGGCATCGACGTTGGCTTTCAGCGGAATGATGCGGCCACCGCGAACCCCTTGGTCGGCGGTAATCACCACCTTGGACTTGCCGTCGATGATGCGACTGGCGATGGAGTCGGGGGAGAAGCCACCGAAAATCACCGAATGGATGGCGCCGATGCGGGCACAGGCTAGCATCGCCACCGCCGCTTCCGGGACCATCGGCATGTAGATGGTGACCACGTCACCGCGCTGGACGCCCTGGCCACGCAGGGCGTTGGCAAAGGCACACACCTGCTGGTGCAACTGGCTGTAGGTCAGGGTCAGTTGTTCGGAGGCGTCGTCTCCCTCCCAGATGATGGCGGGCTGGTCGCCGCGGCTTTCCAGGTGACGGTCCAGGCAGTTGTAGGAGGCGTTGAGGGTGCCGTCGTAGAACCACTTGATGTACAGGTTGTGGTCATCAAAGGAGACTTTGCGGATCTTGGTGTAGTCTTTGAACCAGCTGATGCGCTGGCCGTGTTCACGCCAAAAGCCCTCGGGATTGACCACCGATTCCTGGTACATGCGGCGGTATTGTTCTTCGTTTACTTTCGCGCCGGCGGCGAAGTCGGCATTCACCGGATAGAGAGACTGCGTGCTCATCGAGGAATCCTTCTCTTGATTCATGTCGTATTGACTGTGAGTTTTGCAAGATGGCCGGGGTTCAACCATTAGACATTGGTCTAGCTAATTGAGCATAGTTGCCTGCTGCGACTTTGCGCTAACTGGTTGAGCTGGCATGATAAGCGTTGAAGGAATAACGAGAATAACAACATGAATTCGACCCTGCTGATCGGCATTGCCGCCCTGTGTTACCTGAGCTTGCTGTTTCTGATCGCCTGGGGAGGCGACCGCTATATCCGCCAGATTCCGGGCCGGGTCAAGCGTTGGGTCTACGGCTTGTCGCTGGCGGTGTACTGCTCCAGCTGGAGTTTTCTGGGCACCGTCGGCCAGGCCACGACCGATCCCTGGGGCTTCATTCCCATCTACATCGGCCCCATCTTGCTGTTTACCGTCGGCTTCGGGGTGATTCGAAAACTGGTGACCGTCTCCAAACAGCAGAGCATCACCTCGGTAGCGGATTTCATCGCCGCCCGCTACGGCAAGTCTCAGCTGCTGGCGGCCCTGGTGACCCTGATTGCGGTGTTCGGCATCATGCCCTACATCGCCCTGCAACTGAAGGCGATGGTGCTCAGCTTCAGTCTGTTTCAGCCAGACACCAGCGCCATAGAAGGGGATATCCTGGCGCTGTTGATCTCGGCGGTACTGGCGGTGTTCGCCATTCTGTTCGGCACCCGAAAGCTGGATGCCACCGAACACAACCCTGGGCTGATGCTGGCCATCGCCTTTGAGTCGTTGGTAAAGCTGGCCGCCTTTGTGGGCGTCGGCCTGTTGGTGGTGTTCGGCCTGTTTGATGGCCTGGGAGATTTGCTGGGACAGGCACGGGCCCAGGGACTGATGACCGACACCTCCCACGATCTGCATCTGGAGCAGTTATTGCCGGAAACGGTATTGTCCATGGCGGCATTTTTATGCCTGCCGCGCATGTTCCATGTGATGGTGGTGGAGTGCGATAAACCCCGGGCGGTGGAACGCTCCCGCTGGCTGTTCCCCAGCTACCTGGTGATATTTAGCCTGTTTGTGGTGCCTCTGGCCCTGGCTGGCGGCCTGCTGTTGCCGGACGGCGCCGCCGCCGACACCATGGTGATCAGCCTGCCGCTGGCCACCGGTCACTTCTGGACCGCGGTGGTGGCGCTGCTGGGGACCATCTCGGCCGCCACCGGCATGGTGATTGTGGCGGTGGTGACCATCTCCATCATGGTGTCCAACGAGTGGCTGGTGCCGTTGCTGTTGCGGTCCGGCCGCATTCGCAGCCAGAACTTCTCCCAGTTTTCCAACCTGCTGCTCAACACCCGTCGTATCACCATTATTCTGCTGTTGCTGGCGGGGTTGCTGGCCTACCAGAGCATCACCTCTCAGGAGTCGTTGGCGCGACTGGGGATGCTGGCTTTTGGCGCCTTTGCCCAGCTGGCTCCCGGCCTGGTGGGGGGGCTGTACTGGAAAGGCGGTAACCGCAATGGCGTCCTCAGCGGCCTGACCATCGGTTTCATCCTGTGGTTTGTGGTGATGCTGCAGCCGGAGCTGGGGCAGCAGACCAGTGTGTTCGGGGTCAGCCAGACGGTGCTGAACCTGTTTTTGGCACTGCTGGCCAATGGTCTGTTCTACGTGGTGGGTTCGATGGTGTTCCGGGCCGGAGTGGCCGAGCGTATTCAGACCAGCGCCTTTGTGCTGCTGCCGGAGGAGCGCCGGGTCACCAGTAAGTTGCTGGGAGTGGTCACGCAGCACGACTTGCTGCTGCTGGCGTCGCGGTTTGTAGGTCCGACCCGGGCCTACCAAAGCTTCTCCGATTTCAGCCCCTCCAGTGTGGATTCCCGCTCTTGGGGGCGCAGTGCGCCCATGGAGCTGATCGCCCACACCGAACGGCTGCTCTCCAGTGTTCTGGGGGCGTCGTCGGCGGATCTGGTGATGGACAGCGTGCTGCGGGGCCGGGATCTGGCCCTGGACGAGGTGTTCTCGCTGATGGACGAGGCCAGTGCCAAGATTCTGCTGTCCCAGGACATGCTTCGCGGCGCCATCGAGCACGCTTATGAGGGGATGAGTGTGGTGGATCAGGATCTGAAACTGGTGGCCTGGAACAAGCGTTACCAGGAGTTGTACCACTACCCGGACGGCTTCTTGCAGCTGGGGATGTCGGTGGAGCAGATCATCGAGTTTAACGCCCAGCGCGGCTATTGCGGCCCAGGCAGCATTGAGGAGCACGTCAACCGGCGGGTGCACTTTATGCGCCAGGGCAGTGCCCACAGCTCCGAGCGTCGTCGTCAGGATGGGCGGGTAATCAGCATTCGGGGTAATCCCATGCCTGGTGGGGGGTTTGTGATGACCTTTACCGACATCACCGAGTTTCGCCAGCAGGAGGCGCAGTTGCAGGCGCTGAACGTGACCCTGGAAGCCCGGGTGGAGGAACGCACCCGGGAGTTGGCCAGCCTGAACCGGAAACTGCGCCTGGCCAAGGAGGCGGAAGAGGAAGCCAACCAGAGTAAGAGCCGGTTTCTGGCGGCCATCGGTCACGATCTGATGCAACCCCTCAACGCCGCCCGATTGTTCACCGCGGCGCTGGCTCAGCACCAGAACCTGGACAGGGCGCTGCTGCCGACGGTAGAGAATGTCTCCGGCTCTCTGCACACCGCCGGAGACCTGCTGGCGGATCTGCTGGACATCTCCAAGCTGGAGTCCGGCACCATGGAGGTCAACCGCAGTGACGTCAATGTGATGGACATTCTTGAGCCGCTGGTGACCGAGTTTTCGGCGCTGGCCACCAGTAATGGCCAGCGCTTCTCCGCCCATCTGCGCTCCTGCAGCATTAATACCGACCCCAATCTGTTGCGTCGAATTGTGCAGAATTTCCTGACCAATGCCCTGAAATACGCCCCCAAAGGCCGGGTGGTGATGGGCACCCGACTGCACGCAGGCATGCTGGAGATCCAGGTGTGGGACAACGGCTGTGGCATTGCCGAGAACAAGCTGGGGGAGATCTTCTACGAGTTTAAACAGCTCAATCTGCATGCCCGGGTGGGGGGCATCGGTCTGGGGCTGGCGATTGTGGATCGCATCAGCAAGGTGCTGGGCCATACCCTGAAAGTCCGCTCTTCACTGGGTGAAGGGTCGATGTTTTCGGTGACCTTGCCGGTAACCTCGGCACCGGTACCGGCTCGCAGTGCGCCGAAGCTGGTGTCTCTGAGTCCGCTGCAGGGAGTACGGGTGCTGTGCATCGACAACGAGTCGGCGATCCTGGCGGCCCTGTCCACCTTGCTGGAGCGTTGGCAGTGCGAGGTGGCCCTGGCCGAAAGCCTGGAGGAAGCGATCATCGAGATGGGCTTGAAGGGGTTCAAACCGGACATCATGCTGGCGGACTATCATCTGGATGATAACCGCAACGGCCTGGATGCCATGGATGAGATTCGCCGCCGTTACGGCGACGAGGTGCCGGGTGTGTTGATCACTGCCGATACCCGCGAGGAGCTCAAGCAGGAGGTGGCCCAGCGGGGTTACCGCTACATGGCCAAAATGGTGAAACCGGCGGCGCTTCGGGCCATGGTGTCGGCGCTGGTCTCGGAACAGCATTAATTTGCCCTCGACTGACCGACGATATCGGCGGGGGCTGGAACAGGAAGCGGATAAACAGAATGAGTAAACAGGAACACTTTGACGCCATCTGGCAGCGAGCCGCCGGGCGCAAAGGCGGCGATGCGGCGCTGACGGCCTTACTGCCCCAGGCCGACAGCGGACAGGCGCGTCTCAGTGATGCCGCGCTGTTGTCGGCCATGAGTGCCCAAATCTTTAAATCCGGATTTGTCTGGCGGGTGGTAGAAAATAAGTGGCCGGCGTTTGAGCAAGCATTCTGGGGCTTTGAGCCGCAGAAGCTGCTGCTGATGTCGCCGGAGCAGCTGGATCAGCGTGCCAGCGATCCGGCCCTGATCCGCCATGGCAAGAAGATGCAGGCGATCATGGACAATGCGCTGATGGTGCAGGAGTTGGCCGAGGAGCACGGCAGCTTTGGTCAATGGTTGCAGCAGTGGGACAGCCGCAATGTCATCGGCCTGTGGGCCGAGCTCAAGCGTCGTGGCAGCCGGCTTGGTGGCAACACCGGCCCCTATTTTTTGCGCAGCGTCGGCATCGACACGTTTCTGATGACCGGCGATATTATCGCCTACCTCAAAGCCCACGAGTTGCTGGATGCGTCGCCCAACTCTAAACGGGGGCAGATGCAGGCCCAGGCTGCCTTTAACTGCTGGCAGGACGAGAGTGGTTTGCCCCTGGCCAGCCTGTCGCGGGTGGTGGCTTGCTCGGTGGGTGACAATCGCTTGGGAGTAACAGATTAGTATGATGATTCAAGGTGATTGTGTGCGTCTTCGAAGCCTGAGGGTGGAAGACGCCGCCGAGTTTTACCGCTGGTCCTGCGACCCGGAGGTGGTGCAATACAGCCTGTCCAGCTTCTCCCTGCCCAAGTCCCAGGCGCAGTACGCCCAGTGGTTGGCCCAGGTTAATGACGAGCGGGGTAGCATCTCGCTGGGTATCGAGTGCACAAACTCCGGTGAGCTGATTGGTTATGCCGGCATCGTTGGCATCAGTCAGCTCAACCGCTGCGGCGAGTACTTCATTCTAATCGGTGATAAGCGTCACTGGGGCAGGGGAGTGGGGACTGAGGTGACCCGGCTGGTGACCGAATACGGCTTCCGGCAACTGGGATTGAACCGCATAGAGTTGACCGCCTTTGCCAATAATCCCGGCGCGGTGAGAGCCTATGAAAAAGCTGGCTATGTCCACGAAGGGGTGTTGCGCCAGGCGGGGTTTCGCCATGGCCGTTTTATGGACAAGGTGATGATGGCTGCTCTGGCCAACGACTGGCTGGCGACCTGATGGGCGCAGGCTGAAATGTGATACGACTAGGGAGGGGCGGTAATGCCACGTTCGACATCACCCTGGCAGCTGTGGCTGGTAGCCATTCTTGCACTGCTGTGGGCCGCCGGTGGCGCCTTTGATTACCTGATGACCCAGACCCGGCATCAGCTATATATGGCCCAGTTTACCCCGGAGCAGCGGGCATTTTTCTACGGATTACCCTCTTGGGTGGTCGCCTGCTGGGCGATGGCAGTGTGGGGCGGCGTACTCGGCGCGCTGCTGATGTTGCTGCGTTCCCGGCGCGCCGTGGGGGTGTTACTGGTGTCCTGGTTGGCGATGGTGGTGACCACGGTGCATAACTACGGATTTAGCAATGGCATGGCGGTGATGGGGGACCCGTTTTCACTGGGGTTTACCGCGGTGATTTTCATTGTTGCCCTGCTGTTGTATCTGTACGCCCGCGCCCTGGCTGAACGGGGCATACTGCGCTGATGTAGGCTGTTATTGCCCTTCGGTGTGCTGCTTGACCACCGTCCCGATCCGATCGGTGAGATCGTACATATCAAAGTGCTTCCTGAATTGCTGTGACGCCCGCAGGTAAAAGCTGGCACGGTAATCCGCGATCTCGGTGGCATGCTGGCGAGACGGCAGTGACCACGGGGGAGCGATCAGCAACTGTTCGGGGCGGCCGTGGCCGTCTTCCAGCAACGGTGCGGCGGCGGCCTGTACCCATAGGCAGTTGTCGCTGATGACCAACGCCTGATCGGCGGCGATGGCGTTGACCTCTTGCTGCTCGAGGGCGCTGGAGTAGAAGATTCGGGAGATGGTGTCGCTGCCATCTTCAGCGGCGCTGTATTGCATCAGCAGAGGCTGTTCATGCAAGACATCGCGGGCCGGTATCTGGTCGGCAGGGCGACCGATCCCCATCACCAGGTCCATTTCCTCGGCGCCGGCACGGCGTGGTGCGCTAAAACGGCGGATGGTCAGATTCAGGCTGCTTAAGTCGGACAGTTCCCGGGCGATGGCCACCACCAGGTCCGGGCTCAGGCCATCATCGATGGCGATACTCAGGCTCTGTTGCTGACCCAGCTTGGCAAATTCACTCATCATCTCATCCTGCAGTCGTAGCGCTTTCTGGGCATAGAGGAACACCAACTGTCCTTCACGGGTAAGGCGCAGGCCGGCACTCTTTTCTAGCAACCGCTTTCCGAAATGCTGCTCGACTTTTTTGACGTGCTGAGACACCGCCGGCTGGGTCATGAACAGGGTGGCAGCGGCATCACTGTAACTGCGTTTATCGGCGACACAAGCGAAAGTTTTCAGGAACTTAATATCGATGGAGTGTTTCATCTATCGCCCCGCTGACCGCGGTCGCCGCCACCGCAGGCGGTGCCTAGACCAGTACTGATGGTTGTGTTTTCCCTACCCTTGTTCATGACCCTTCCTGAGTCTCCCTTTGATTTTAGAGCGAAAATTGGGCTTTTGCTTAATCGTGGGGCGCCGGGCTCAGGCCATGGCAGACAGTGCTACCGCCGTCAATCCGACCGGGGCGATGGCCAGTCCGTAAGGAACACCGTATTGGCGTACCTGTTGACGGTTGAGCAGCCATAAGCCAGTGGCAACCAGGGCACCAAGTACACAGACTACAAACAGCACACCGGGGTAGAGAGCCGGGGAGATGCCAAGGGCGTAGGCGGCCAGTAATTTACTGTCGCCACCTCCGAATATATTTAGAATGGTTAACAAGAAGCCGACAGTAATTGTAATTATTGTCTGTATCAGTTGCTGTTCAAGCGTTTCTGAACCGGACAGCAGTGTAATAATTACAGTGATTACTCCAATTAAAGCCACTGTTATATTTGGTATTTTTCTCTCTCTGAAGTCAGAAGCCATGACCATCAGGCTAAAAACCCCTAAAGCAAATAACCACACTTTTCCACCCCCGTTAGAAATAATGCCAATCAAAACCCTATCGGCCAAGGCAGACCGGACTTTAACATTTCTTTTTCATTTTTTCTTATAAAAATATAAGCATAAATTGCTATGTCAGATTTGGGGTGAAACCCTAGTATTGGAACGGCAAAGCAATACTAACTAACTGTAGCCAAATTAAATTCGGGAAACCTGATTATGTTCGATTTCATCAAGTCTAAATTTTACCTTTCTTTCGGTCAGTATATTAAGGATGAGCGTGGTGTGACGGCAGTGGAATACGCTATTATTGCGGTTGCCATGTCGGCGATCATTCTGGTTGTATTCAATGATGGCTCCTTGAAAACGGCGCTGACCAGTGCTATCACCTCGATCCAGGGCAACATGACCTCGGCCGGTACCGCCAACTAATTAACGTTGTCAAAAAATTATCGTCCGTCCATCATTTCGGCGCAGGTGGTTCCGGCAGACTGTTTAGATATTTAAACAGTCTGCCGGCAGCCGAACCAAATATCGAATAAGAGCAGAGAGGAGGTTGTCCCTCCTTTTTAGTAGATGCCATGAGTAGGTTATTAATTTTTTTGATGATATTTGGGGTGGTACTGTTTACCATTTTCTCTTTAGAGGGAATGTTAATTGCTCCAGAGTCGAAACCAAAGGCAGCGGAACAACCGATCAGAGTAGTGGAAGTTGCGCGGTTAACCCGTGATGCCTCACGGGCAGAGTCGATCTCTTCGGAGTCAGTAGAGTTTTTATCACTGAATGAAAAAGAGGTGTTGAGTAAAAACATCTCAACAGCACAGTCTTTGAACCTCACCAAGGGCAGTGTCTTTACGGGTAACTTTAAGTCAGGGCAATTCCTATCGGCGGAAATGGTTTCTAATCCTGGTGATGCCGGCTATCTGGCTTTGTCCATCGGGGATAAGTTTGTTCCCTATTTTTATTCGTCCAACGACAATCAAATAATCGAAACGGTGCCCATTGCCGTTGGCGATCGCGTCAGTTTTGTCTCCACTACCTCATCGACCCACAACATCAAGGAAGCCGGTTACGCCGAGATGGCAGACATCACCAGTCGGGTGATTGTCGATGGCGCCAAGGTGATTCAGGTGCTCAGCACTCCGGGGGAGGCCGGTGAATCGGAATCGCGCAGTGCCAGCCTGCTGATCGCTCTGACGGTGGAGCAGATCCTGCATCTGGAGATGGCCGGCAAACTGGGTGACATCACCCTGGTGCCGTCGCACCTGACCGGCAAAACCCTGTCGGTCAAAAGCAGCGACATTATTAAGCGGTTGAGTGGCGTGCGCGAGATGCGGGCCGGGGAGGCACAATGAGATTCAGTTGGCACATGAGCATAATGGCCATCGTCGCGACCGCCCTGTCGTGGCAGGTGTTGGCGGGCTCACTCAATCTGGATCAGGGCGCGGCCACCACGCTGCGGTCGACCACCGCCATCGATACGGTGTTTGTGTCCAACGCCAAGGTGGCTGACTACAAGGTAGTGGATAACTCCAGAGTGGTGGTGTTTGGCGTCAGTCCGGGCCTGTCTACCATCATCCTGTACGACGAGTCCGGCAATGAGCTGGCCAACCATACCCTGGTGGTCAATCTGAATCCGGTGGTGCTGGAACAGCTGATTTCGGCTCATTACCCGGATGAAAAAATCACCATCCGCAACGTGCTGGAGCAGGTGGTACTCGAGGGTACGGTCTCCAGTGAATCGGTGAAGCAATCGGTGTACGAGCTGGTGGGGGAGATGCTCAGCAAAGAGGTTCAGGTTAACGAGATGGTGGTCAACGACAGCAATGGCCATGAGCTGGCCAATCTGGAGTTCGGCCGCACCAGTGTTTTTCGGGGGGTGATCAACAACCTCAAGGTGCTGACCACCGAACAGATCAATGTCAAGTTGACCGTGGCTGAGGTGTCCAGTGGCCTGTTGAGCCAACTGGGGGTCAGCTATGGCTCCGCCGGTGCCGATACCGGACAGTTTGTGGATTACCTGCTGGACTTTTCCGCCGAGGACATCATCTCGGTGATTGATGCCAAGAAGGACGAGACTCTGGGGCAGGTATTGGCCGAGCCCAACCTGTCGGTGATCTCCGGCGAGTCCGCCAGTTTCCTGGTGGGGGGCGAGATCCCCATCGCCGTGCGTACCGATGACACCGTCTCCGTCACCTATAAGGAGTACGGCATCAAACTCAACATCGTCGCCAAGGTGATGGACTCGGACAACATCCGTCTGTCGCTGATGCCCGAGGTCAGCTCCGTCGACGCCAAGAACTCCTATGAGGGCACCCTGGCCAACATTCCCGCCCTGAAAACCCGTCGCGCCCACACCACGGTGCAGTTGAAAGATGGCCAGAGCTTTGTGCTGGCGGGACTGCTGACCTCCGAGGAACGCGAGCTGTTGTCGCGGATTCCCCTGCTGGGGGACATTCCTGTGCTGGGTAGCCTGTTCAGTCGCACCGAGTCCGATTACAGCAAAACTGAGCTGATCATCGTCGCCACCGTCAACCTGGTGCAGCCCATCTCGCCGGAGCGGATTCGCCTGCCGATGATGCAACCCAGCAGTGACATTGAGCGCTTGCTGGGGCTGGAGTTTAACGCATCTGAGCGCCAGGCCCTGCAACCGCTGTTGACCGAGGGAGGATTCAGATGAAACCCGTGATACTGATTTTGGCACTGTTGCTGGCCGGCTGCTCGGTGCCCACGTCCGAGCCTAACCGGGTCACCGTCCGGCAGATGGAGAGCCAGCTGCAGTTGGCATCGGCACGGTTGCCCGGCGCCCCTCAGCGGGCCGGTGAATTTCTGGCTCAACTGCGCCAGCACAGCGATCATCTGACCCTGAGGCTGTCATTCGGCCCCGGTGCCCGGCCATTGGCACAGACCCTGAAGCAGGCGGCCATCGATGCCGGCCTGTCGCCACGATCGGTGACCCTGGTGCCCCTGTTCGCCGGCGGGGCCGATGCCCTGACCATTGACGCCGACTACCTGCTGATCGAAGGCCAGCAGTGCGGCGTGATCAGCCTCAAATCCGGTCAACACTATCGTTTTGGCTGTTCGCTGGAGCATAACCGGGTCAATAGTCTGGTTAACCCCCTGCCACGGAGGCTGCGGCCATGAATCTGAGCAGCATTTTTAAAGCCGGTGCGGCGGAGAAGAAAACCGTCCGTCAATGCGGCGACCTGGTGATCTCCGCCGACAGCGAACTGCTGGAAAAGGTCACCGAAACCTATGCCATCGAGGGCTTTGGTAAGCCGCAGACCCAGTCGGCGCTGGTGTCGATTCGGGGCTGGGCCGATAAAGAGACCGGCAACCGCAACCTGGTGCTGGACCTGCGCCATTGCGATGAGGATGAACTGCGGTTGGTGGTGGAAGCTAATACCACTCAGCTGGATGTGCAGATCAATGTGGTGATTCTGGGGCTGATGGATTCCATCAGGCTCAAAAACTGGGTGGAATCCCAGGGAGCCCGTTACCTGCTGTGGGAGGGCAACCTCAATGGCCTGATTCACTGTATCGGTGAGCTCAGGCGCCCGGGCCCGAGCGCCGCCGGAGTGCGGGCCCGTACCGCCAAACGGATTTTGGTGCTGGGTTGCAAGGGGGGCGTCGGTGTCAGCTGCATCAGCAGTGCCCTGGTGCATCTGTTTTCAGCCAAGGCCGGTCTGCCCACCCTGTTGGTGGAGCATGATAACGGCGCCATCAGCAGCGATCTTTACCTGGGAATCGAGGGGCTGAAAGTGCGTCAGAACAGCGCCGACCTCAGCCATAAGGAGATTGACGCCTCCATCGCCCGCACCTACCTCAACCGGGTCAATGACCGTGCCGACAGCCTGATGCTGGAGAGCGTCAACAGCTGCGTCGGTTTTCACGGTGCCAACCTGCTGGAGCTGTCGAGGCAGCTGGCCCAGGATTACAACTTCATTGTCGATTCGGTACCGGCACCACTGTTTGACGAGATCAATGACCCGGGCTTTGTGGAGCGCTATCACCGCATCTTTCTGGTGCTGGACCCCTCGGTGTCGGCGCTGCGGGCGTACCAGCAGATGAAGCGCAAACTGGACAAGGTGCCCCATCAGGTGATCCTCAACCAGTCCCGCCCCAATGGCGACTATGCCCTGTCGCTGGCCGACGCCCGAGACAAGCTCAAGATGGAGTCGGCGCTGGTGCTGGCCTATGAACCGGGCCTGGAAAAGGGCCTGATTCAGAAAGGCGAGGCGTACTGGAGTTCACGCAAGTTGCTGCGCAGCCTGGCGGTGATCGTCGATGAGCTGGCAGGCAAGCGCCTGTATGGCGGTCGTGGCCTGAGATGGTTGTCGCGATGAGTGTGCTTAAGAAAATTTACATCGATCTGCGGGATGAGATCTTCGATGCCATCGATGCCGCCAGCATCGCCGACGTCAGCCACGAAGAGCTGCAGGAGCAGCTGCGGCTGTCGGTGGATCTGCTGGTGGATCAGCGTCAACTGCAGGTGACCAACATTCAGCGCATGGAGCTGGTGCGGGCGTTGTTTGCCGAACTCAAAGGCCTGGGGCCACTGCAGGTGCTGCTGGAGAACGATGACATCTCCGACATCATGATCAACGGCCCCAACGATGTCTTTATCGAGATTGGCGGCCAGGTCGAGCGCTCCGAGGTGCAGTTCGTCAATGAAAAGCAGCTCAATACCATCGCCAAGCGCATCGCCTCCAACGTCGGCCGGCGCATCGATGAGGCCAAACCGTTGTGCGATGCCCGCCTCGAGGATGGCAGCCGGGTTAACATCGTGATTCCGCCGCTGGCCATCGACGGAACCTCCATCTCCATTCGCAAGTTCAAGCAGCAGAAGATCAAGATGGAGAACCTGGTGGAGTTTGGCGCCCTGACCATGGAGATGGCCAAGTTGCTCTCCATCGCGTCCCACTGTAAGTGCAACGTGCTGATCTCCGGGGGCACCGGCTCGGGCAAAACCACGCTGCTGAACGCGTTGTCGGCCTTCATCGGTGAGCGGGAGCGGGTGGTGACCATCGAGGACGCCGCCGAACTGCAGTTGCAGCAACCCCATATTGTGCGTCTGGAAACCCGCCAGGCCAGCGTGGAAGGCACCGGCGCCGTGGATGCCCGTGAACTGGTGATCAACGCCCTGCGGATGCGCCCGGATCGCATCATTGTCGGTGAGTGTCGCGGCGGTGAGGCGTTCGAGATGCTGCAGGCGATGAACACCGGCCACGATGGCTCGATGTCGACCTTGCACGCCAACAGCCCCCGAGATGCCATTGCCCGGGTGGAAAGCATGGTGATGATGGCCACCGCCAGCCTGCCTCTGGCGGCCATCCGCCGTTCCATCGTCAGTGCCGTCGACCTGATTGTTCAGGTTAAGCGCCTGCACGACGGCAGCCGCAAGGTGATGTACATCTCCGAAGTGGTGGGGCTGGAGGGCGAGAGTGTGGTGCTTGAAGACATCTTCCGCTTTGAGACCGGCATTGATGGCTTCTCCGGTAACCGGATTAAGGGCGATTTTCGCACTCCGGGCTTGTCCACCCGTTCGGTGATCTATGAGCGGGCCCGCTTCTTCGGCCTGGAGAATGAGCTGCGGGAGATCTTTGAATGATCCGCCTGGCCATCATCGTGGTGCTGCTGGCGCTGTTGTGGCTGTGGTGGCGCCGCCGCTGCAGCGAACGCCGGGTCAATCAGCTGATTGGCCTGGAGCGGGGCGGCGAACCGATGGAGGTGGCCCGGATGGTGATCGATGCCTCTCGCTTCGATGCCAGCCTGAAGACCCGTTTGCGTCTGCACTGGCAGGCGCTGCTGAAACTGATGGCTCCCAAGCCCGGGGTCAAGATGCTGCTGTTTGTCGTTGCGGCCACCGTGGGACTGGGTGCCATCAATGAGATGCTGCTGCATCAAAGCCTGGTGCTGGTGCTGGGTTGGGGGTATCCGCTGGCGTTTGTGGTGTTTGTACTGCAACTGAAAAAGCGCCGCGAATCGCGGTTCCAGGACGACTTTCCCGATGCCCTCAACATCCTCTCCGGCGCGCTGTCGGCAGGCCAGAGCGTGGTGCACGCCTTCGAGTATGTGGGTGAGCAGCTGGATAATGAGGTGGGGCGCGAATTTAAGCTGATGTCGGAGCGACTGCTGATTGGCGAGGACCCCGATGACGTGCTGCGGCGCAGCGGCGCGTCGTTTCCCTATGTGGAGTATTTTTTCTTTGTCTCCACCATTCGCCTGAACCTGAGTCGCGGCGGCCAGCTCAAGGAGGTGATCAACCGCATTAACCGCCTGATGTTCGACGCCCGCAGTCTGGATAAGAAAAAGAGCGCCCTGACCTCCGAGGCGCGGGCGTCGGCCAAAATTGTGGCGGCGCTGCCACTGATCTTCCTGCTGATCCTCAAGTACACCAGTCCGGAGAACTACCACTTCGTGATGTTTGAAGAGGGCGGCAAGCCGATCTTCTACTACGTGTTGATCAGCGAACTGATCGGCTTTGCCTGCATCGCCTGGATTTTGCGGGGGGTGGAGTAGATGGCGAGCCTGCCTCCCTACGGGTTCTACCTGGTGGCGCTGCTGTGTGCGCTGTTGCTGGCCTGGGTCGGAGTCCGGGTCTGGGAGCGGTTTGCCATTCGCTGGAGCGTTAACTCGTTGCTGGGCAGCAGCGGTTCAGAGCGGAGCCGGGGCCAGGGGTGGGATCGGCTGGTGTCCCCTTTCAGCTTCAATCAGGGCGAGGTGGAGAAAAAACTCAATGCCGCCGGCATCTATCCGCGCTGGGTGGCACAGAGCTACTACTTCCTGAAGTTTATCCCGTTTGTCGTGGTGTTGGCCGTTGCCCTGTATCTGGTGCTGCGGGGCCATTTGAGCTCGACCCGGTTTGTGCTGTTGATCAGCTTATCGGCGGTGGGCTTTCTGGTGATGCCGGATCTGTATCTGGAGATGCGGGGTAAGCGCCTGGTCCGCCAGATCAGCGGTCGTTTGCCCTTCCTGCTGGATCTGATGAATGTGTGTGTTCACACCGGCATGACCATCGAAGCGTCGCTGGCGCATCTGGCCGGTGAGTTGGTGATGGTGGATCCTCATCTGGCCCGGGTGGTGCGGGTGACGGTGGAGCGATCCAAGGTGGTCGGCATCGAGAAAGCGATCAATGAATTTTATGAGCTGGTGCCCACCAGTGAAACCCAGAGTTTCGTGATGACCATAGTGCAGAGCCTGCAGTATGGCTCGTCGGTGGGGCCGGTATTGTCGTCTTTGGCGACGGACATCCGAGAGATCAACATGATGAACCTGGAGGAGAAGATCGGCAAGTTGGGTGCCAAGATGTCGATTCCGCTGATCCTGTTCATCATGGTGCCCATTGTGGTGCTGATCGCCGCACCGGGCATCGTCCGGATGATGAGTTAACCATGAGGTGGAGCCATGAATAACGTCGTAACCGGGCTGTTGCTGACCCTGATCCTGGCCGGCTGTGCCAGTCGTCCCGCCGAGGACCCGCTGGAGACCCGCGAAGCGCTGTTGCTGGCGTCGGGCAATCATGCCGGCCTGGTGGCGCACTACAAGGCCAACTTGAACCAGCGTCCAGAGTATAAACAACGGCTGATCAGCCTCTACCTGGATCAGCAGGATTTGCGTTCGGCCCAGCTGTACACCACCCTGCTGAGCGAACAGGAGCGGCAACAGCCTCAGGCACGACTGGCGCTGGCGCGGATACAGTGCCTGCAGCAACAGTGGCAGCAGTGTGAGTCGCAGCTGCAACAGTACCGGCAGGCCGGTGGTGACCCGGTGCAGACTCTGCTGCTGTTGGGGCGGGCCAGTGCCGCCCAGCAGCACTTTGAACTGGCCATCGACCAGTTTGAGGAGGCCCGTCGTCTCGGAGCCAGTGATCTGCAGGTGTTGAACAACCAGGCGGTGGTGCACCTGATGCAGCAGCGTCCGCAGCAGGCTTTGGCGCTGCTGCAACCCCTGTACCTGAGGCACCCGGAGGATGGCGGCATTCGCGCCAACCTGATCGTGGCGGCGATACAGGCGCAGCGGCCGCTAGTGGCGCTGGAGGTATTGCGTCAGAACGACGACGAGCAGCAGGCCAAGCGGCAGCTGCAGGCGTTGATGGCCGGGGTACTGCCAGCCGACAGTCAGCCTGTGCTGTGGCGCAAGGCGCCGCCAAAGGCGTTATCCGAACCTCAGTCCGCCGCCCCGGCACCGTCGCAACCGGAGGGGCGAACCGAGCCCGGCGATGGCCCCGCCGCCTGCACCCTGCCCGGTGCAGGCCAGGACAAGCGATTCTGCATTCAGGTGACCTCCTGGGATCGGCCCCTGAGCCAGCGTATGCGCCGTGATTTTATCCAGCGCTACGGCTCGCTGTTTGAACAGCAGTCCCAGTCTCGGTATCGCTACTGTGTCGGTGATTTCGATACCGTCGGCGAAGCCAGCCAGTTTCTGTCTAAGGTGAGTGAGCCCGGTGCCTTTGTGGTAACTCAGTCCAGCTGTCATCAGCAGGCCGCGCTGTGAAACGCCAGCGGGGAAACGTGGCGGTGGAGGCTGCGCTGGGCCTGCCGGTACTGATCCTGATGGTGCTGGCCTGGCTGGAATTTTGCGTCCTGACCTACGCCATGGCTGCCACCGACCATGCCCTGGCGACCGCGGTCAATGCCGCCAAACGACAGGGCAGCCTCAGCGCAACCGTGGTGGCGGATTACGAGTACGCTCTGCTGCAGGCCCTGCGGGAGAACGGCATCCAGTGGTGGATGAGCAGCGAGGAGTTGGGAGCCGTGCGGGCGGAGGTGGTCTATTTCCGCGATCTGTCGGCACTGGCCCAGTGCAGCCAGGGCGGCGGTGAACTGCAAAGCTGCGCTCTGGCCTCCAGCTCCGGCCTCAATGCGGCGGTGGCGGTGTATCAGGTGGATTACCGTTACCAGCCGATGTTTAACGTCTATCTGCCGGAGCTGAGGGTGCACCGCGAGGTGGTGGCGGTGCAGGAGTATCAGCGCTGCAAGTTTAAGTACTGGGATGGCTGCGATGGGTAACAGCAAAGGGGTCTTTACCGTTGAGCTGGCGATGGTGTTGCTGGTGTTATCCGGCTTCTTCGCCATGCAGGTGAACTACATGATTGCGGTGGCCAAAAAGGGGGCCTTGGACCGGGCGGCCTTCTCGGCGGTGACCCTGGTGTCGGAGCGGCGGCAGTTCTTTGATGACGAAGGGCAGATGTGTGGCATTAACGGCAACGACGCCAGCAAATGCGCCAGCCTGGTCAGTGACATCGAGGCCATTGTGGCTGCCGGCCTGGCGCGCTCCATGGCCAGTTTTGACGCCGGCGCTCTGGTGGTGGTGGTGGAGGAGTACATTCCGGCGCCGCCAGCCGCCTCCTATGCGGTGCGCAGCAGCGGCAACGTTGATGGCTGTGGGTTTGCCTCCATCAATAACAGTGCCATGGACGACTTGTCGCCACTGACCTCCAAGGCTCGAAAATTACCTGTCTATCAGGTGTCGCTCTGTTACCGGACCGACTTTAATCTCATTGGCGTGGCGCAGGGCGACCCGTTCAACATCGTCGCCAGTTCCATCTCATACGCGAGGTTTTGATGAAACGTCCAGCATTACACAAACAGCGAGGGGCGGCGATGATCGTCTTTGTCGGCATGTTGCCGGTGATGATGATGCTGTTTGCTTTTGCCATGCATCTGGCTCAGCAGATGCTGGCCCATGCCCGCTTGCTGGAAGCGGCCGAAGTGGCCAGCCTGGCGGTGGCGGCCCAGCACGAAGCCACCCAGTCCCAGTCGGAGCAGCTGGCGCAGCAGGTGGTCGATTTTTATATCAAGGACAACGTCGGTGCCCTGACCGTGACGGTTGGTCAGGACGCCTGCACCTACGCCAGTGGTTGCATGCAGGACGCGGGTGAACTGGCACCATCGATGCAGACGGATGTGCAGGTGCACTCCCGTTACGACAGCTGGCTGAGTTTTGACGCCATCGGCATCAAGGAGCAGTTTGAGCTTAAGGGCGGCTCGCTGTCCAAGCGTTACCTGCCCAAGCCGGTGGATGTGTACCTGATTGTCGACTTCAGTTACTCGATGAGCTGGGCCTGGACCGATGGTCAGACGAAATACGCCATCGTTAAAGATACCCTGTCGCGGGTGGTGGATCAGCTGAAGTTGTACAACAAATATAATCAGGAGAAGAGTCGCATCGCCCTGATCGGTTTTAACCGCTTCAGTGTGCGTAAGGTCGGTGGCACCCGCACCCTGTATAACATGGACATCTACGACAACATCAATGAAACCGTGGCCCACATGTTTGAGGACAAGCCGGCGGCCTCCAACTATTACCAGTCATACAGCTACTACTACCCGAAGAATTTTCACGATATCCCTTTGACCGAGGATTATGACCATTTCCTTGCCGAACTGGATACCATGACCGCCAACGCCCGCAATGCCGGCACCTACTCCTGGCAGGGGATGCTGCGGGCGGCGGTGGTGTCCGATGAAGCCACCAACCTCAACCCGGATCAAGTGTTCATCGTACTCTCCGATGGCCATGACAATACCAAAACCTACAACGGGGTTAAGACCAATCGTTACTTGAAGATGCTGGTGGGAGCGGGGCTGTGCCAGCAGCTGTTTGACAACATGCGCGGCAAAACCGGCCGTCATGGCGAGGCGATTTCGGTCAAGGCCGGGGTCATCGGGGTGGACTTCTTGCTGGATAAAGAGAGCAACGGTTTCTACGACTGCGTGGGCGAACGCAACATCTATCACGCCAGTCAGGGGCCGGACGTATACAAGTACATTTTGCAGATGCTGAATGAAGAAACGGGACGATTGGAATGACAATATCGACGCACCTTTTGGCCGCCGGCGTGCTGATGGCCGCCATCACCAGTGCCCCGGCGTTGGCAGGCTGCATGGACAGCCTGGCGCTGTATAAGCAGAGCAGCCGCGAACGGGCAGCCTATCAACTGAGTCACCATGATCGTGGTCAACTGCTGGCGGTGACGCCGGTGGCAACGGTGGCCGAAACCTCCGAGCAGCAGTCGCTTACCCAGGGCTGCGCCTTTGATCCGCAGCGGCTGACATTGGTACTGCACTACCCGTTGGACGGGTTCCAGCTGTCTCTGGAGCACAAACAGGCGCTGCTTGAGTTGCTGGTGATGGTGGAGCAGGAGGGCAAGTTGGGCATCGGCGTAGCCGGGCACGCCGATCGTCTGGGCAGTTCGGGGTACAACCTCGGTTTGTCCCGGCGCCGCTCCGGCGCGGTGGCGGAGTTTATCGCCGAGGTGCGTCCGGATCTCCACCTTGAGTCGGTGGGGTACGGCGAAGGCAGCCCGGTGTGCAGCAGTGCGGATAACGACAAACTTGGCTGTAACCGCCGGGTGGAGGTGCGGCTGCTGCTTTAGCTCCACATCACCATGATGGCGGCCACGGCGATCAGTACCAGTCCGGCCGCTTCTTTCAATTGCACCTGCTGTTTCAGCCATAGGGCGGCGATGGCCAGGGTAAAGAATACCTCTATCTGGCCCAGAGTCTTGACGTAGGGAACCGCGTTCAGCGCCATGGCGGAGAACCAGCCGATGGAGCCGATGCAGCTGCACAGGCTGACCAGAAAGGTGGCTTTGGGGCGCTGCCACAAAGCCAGCAGCGTGGGCCTGTCCCGCAAACCGAGGTAGCCCAGTAACAGCAGGGTTTGCAGGCCGATCACCAGCACCAGTACCCAGGCGGCCCGGTGGGGGAAGGGCAGGGGCAGTACCAGGCTGGCTTCCCGAATCCACAGCGAGGTCAGCGCAAAGGTGGTGCCGCAGGCCAGGCCGGTAACCAGGGTCGCCCCCGACAACCGGCGCCAGTGGCCCCGGCCACTGAGTAGCACCACGGCGACGGCGCCGATGCAGACCCCAAGCCAGCCCAGGCCCGACAGGGGCGTGCCAAACAGCAGGGTGCCGAGAATGGCGGCCATCAGTGCTTCGGTTTTCGCCAGTCCGGCGCCGACCGAGAAGTTTTTCATCTGGAACAGCCGCACCATCAAGCCGGTCGCCACTATCTGCATCACCGCCGCGCCCACAACGTAGCCGACCAATGTCAAAGACAGGGGGGGCAGCGGTGCCGGGCGCCATAACTGCAGTGTCCCCAGGTACAGCAGCGCCAGTGGGCCGGCATACAGAAACCGTGCCAGGGTGACTCCGGCGACCTTAACCTCTTTGCTGAGCTGACTCTGCAGGGCGTTGCGCCACGATTGAGCAAAGGCGGCGAGCAGAGTAAAGGCGATCCACATGGCGGGGTCTCAATGAGTCAGGTCAAGGGCTCAGGGTGTGGCATTGCGGTGCGATTGTCTACCGGGTCATAACCGGGGAGAGATGGTGTTATAAGTGCTGTCAGGTATTGAATGCGCCGATGGGAACCGTTGTCTACGGGGGGGTTTGGAGTCGTTGCGCAGAGGGCGGGGTGCCCGGAAAGCCGATTCCCGGCCCAGAAACAACCACGCCGGCATTCAGCCGGCGCGGGTTGTGGTCGTTCTGGAATCAGAACTTCTTTGGTGCAAAACCGGTGACTTCGGTGATGCCCATTTCGCGGCCAAGGGCGGTCATCGGGTGAACCACCTCGATCCCGCGGACCGATTTTTTCAGCTTACCCATGTCCGCCTGCTCCTCTTTGGTCAGCACGCGTTTAAAGGGCAGGTTACTGACCTTGTTCCCTTTTTGGCTGATTTGCCGAGTCTGGGTTTTCTTGACGTTCTCGATCTGTTTGGTCAGAGCCTGGCTCTCTTCAAAGAACTTGTCGATCATCGCCACGTCACCGCGCTCGTGGGCGGCATTCAGTTTACGACGGACTTTATCCAGCCGGTTGTTCAGTTGCTGGAGCTCTTGTTTCAAATTCATGGTGTTACCTTAGATTGTGGGCCGGAGAAAGGGCACGGGCGCTGCCACCTTCCGTCGCAATAGCGTAGTATACCTTGTATTGGCAGTAACGTGTGAACCCTGAGGCAAGTGATGGACGATTATGGCAAGTACTTCAATGAAGACTCATTCTGGGACACCCTGCGCCGTTATGCCGTTCGTATAGGAAGGGAAGCGGTGGAAAAGGCGCTGGTGCTCTATTTCTGTCTGACCGACCCGCATACGCCAACCCAGGCAAAGACGGTGATTGTGGCGGCGCTGGGGTACCTGATTTTGCCCCTGGACGTGATTCCGGATCTGACGCCCGGAGTGGGCTTCAGCGATGATCTGGGCGCCTTGACGGTGGCATTGGCCACGGTGGCCGCTCATGTCACCAGTGCCCATTGGCAGCGGGCATCGGAGCAGTTGCAGCAGTGGTTTGGCACCACCGCCCAGTGAGTCTTCGCCCTGAGCCAGGCCAGGGCCAGTAAAGGTTTTGCGCGACCATGGATGGCAGCAGTGCCAGAATGTCATCGAGCAGACCGGGCGCCTCACTCAGGTGAGTGTGAAAATCAGGGATATCACATAGTGGCAATGGACGCCACCGGCACTCCCAGCCCGATCAGACCGGACGGCTGTCCATGTCCAGCCCCTGCAGAGCGATGACGGCCTGGGTACGATTGCGCACGCCGAGCTTTTTAAAAATGGCGGTGGCGTGGGCTTTGATGGTCGCTTCAGACACCTCCAGTTCATAGGCGATCTGCTTGTTGAGCAGACCTTCGGCAAACATCTGCAGCACCCGGTATTGTTGCGGGGTTAACTCGGCCAACCTGGCACCGATGTCATCATCGCTGCTCTGCGCTTCATTGAGGTTTTCCATCCCCTGGGGCAGGTAGATGTCACCCTCGAGAACCCGCTGCAGTGCCTCCGCCAGTTGTTGCGGCTGTGCCGATTTCGGAATAAAGCCCTGGGCACCGTACTGCATCGCCTTGGCCACCGTCTGACTGTCCTCATGGGCTGATATCACCATGACCGGGATGGCCGGGTGGTGACTGCGCAGGTGGATAAGGGTGGAGTAGCCGTGGCTGCCGGGCATCTGCAGATCCAGCAGAATCAGGTCGATGCCGGGGTGGTGGTTGAGGCAGTGCTCCAGGGTATCGGCACTTTCGGCCTCCAGCCACCGGGTGTCTGCCATGAACAGACTCAATGATTGTTTCAACGCTTGGCGAAAAAGGGGGTGATCGTCGGCGATGATGATTGAGCGGTCAGGCTGATCCATGGCGGCGTAGGTCCTTGTAATTATAGTGCCACTACTTTATGCAAATTTTAATCAAAAACAAAGGGGCACGCATGGCGGCCCCTTCTGATCGGATCTGAGAAACGGGGAATCAGGGGCAGCGCTGGCGACGGCGGCGGCTGGCCTGGGCCAGATTCCGCAGCAGGGTTTCACTGTCCTGCCAGTGCAGGCAGGCGTCGGTAATGCTCTGACCGTAGGTCAGTGGCTGACCGGCGACCACTTTTTGGTTGCCCTCATTGATGAAACTTTCCGCCATGATGCCGGCGATCATGCCGCCATGGGGTTGCTCCATCTGCGCCATGATATCGGCGGCCACGTCCAGCTGGCGGCGATGATCTTTCTGGCTGTTGCCGTGGGAAAAATCCACCACCAAACGCGGGCTGATGCCCGCTTCAGACAGCTTGTTACTGGCATCGATGACGTGTTCGGCATCGTAGTTGGGGGTCTTGCCGCCGCGTAGGATGATGTGGCCGAACGGGTTACCATGGGTGCGGTACACCGACATCTGACCATCTTTGTCTGGCGAGTAGAAGATGTGTGGTACCCGGGCAGCGCGGACGGCGTCGATGGCGATCTGCATGCCACCGTCGGTGCCGTTTTTAAAGCCGACAGGGCAGGACAGCGCCGACGCCATTTCGCGGTGGATCTGACTTTCGGTGGTGCGGGCGCCGATGGCACCCCAGGTAATCAGGTCCGAGATGTACTGGCCATTGACCATGTCGAGGAACTCGGTGGCGATGGGCAGTTTCAGTTCGGTAATGTCGGTGAGCAGTTTTCGTGCCAGACGCAGGCCCTTGTTGGCGCTGAAGCTGCCGTCCAGATCCGGATCGGAGATCAGGCCTTTCCAGCCGACGATGGTGCGGGGCTTTTCGAAATACACACGCATGACAATCATCAGATCATCGGCCAGTTCACGCTGCAGTACCGCCAGGCGCTTGGCGTAATCCAGCGCGGCGTCAGCGTCGTGAATGGAACAGGGGCCGATAATGACCAGCAGGCGGGAATCTTCACCGCTGAGAATGGCCTCAACCTGGCGACGGGCACTGAGCAGTGCTTCGGCGGCTGGATCGGATAAGGGAAACTCTTTGGCCAGCTCGGCAGGGGAAATCACCTTGCACAGAAGCGTGGTCCGTAATTCATCGGTCTTAAATGTCATGCGTGCCTACAACGGGGTGAGTACAGGTCACCGTTTGCAACTAATTTGACGGATTATACCGAATCTTGGCCGTTAGGTAAGGCACAATGCCTAATGGGTGACAACTTGGTTAATAAATGCGCCAAAATGGCCGCCGTTCCAGGGGGAGTTCCGGCTGGAACGGCGGCCATTGGTCGATTTATGGATTGTGTTTAACGCTCTGCATATTCCACAGCACGTTCTGGTCGGCCCCCATCATGGTGGAGGGCATCTTGCCGTCCCAGTTCTGCGCCCGGACGTACTCCACCAGCAGCGGACTCTGGTTGATGGCTTCGGCTTTTTTCTGCATCGCTTCCGCTTCCGCCAGGCCCTTGATACGAATCGCTTCCGATTCCGCCTGGGCCTCGGTGGTAATGGCGTAAGCGTTACCGTCGGCCCGGGCCTTCTCGGCATCGCGTTTGGCTTCAGCGGTGTTGACTTCCCGCATCGCTTCCAGCTTTTGACGTTCCAGACGGTGCTTCTCCGCCGCCGCCAGGTTTTTTTCTGTCTGCTTGGTTTCAATGCTTTGCAGATACTTCTGCGGCAACCCCAGATTCTCTATCTGAACGCTGTCCAGTTTGACCGGGAACTCCTTCATGGTTTGGATGACAATCTCCTCGATTTTGCCGATCACCTGACCGCGATTCTGAACAATCTCTTCGGCTTTGTAGCGGGCGATGGCATCCTTGGCTGCCGAGCGCAGGCGCGGGTCGAGAATGCGGTTTTCAAACTGATCCAGGCCGCCATAGTTACGATAGAGCTCAAAGGCTTCCGAGCGGATCACCGTCCAGTTGATGGAGACATCGATGTCCACCGGCATCTGTTCGTGGGTGGCGGCTTTGAGTTTCTCGACGTTTTTGCGGGTTCGAATCTCCAGCTTCTGCACCTGATCGGCCACCGGGATCTTAAAGTGCAATCCCGGGTTGACCTGTTGCTGGGCTTCCCCAAAGCGTTTCACAATGCCGACATGGCCTTCGTCGACGGTGTAAAACGCCGACAATGACAGCATGCCCAATGCCGCTGCGACCGCCACTCCTACCACGGTTTTTGCGGAAATTTGTTTTTTAACTAATTGATTCATAATTATCATACCTTTTTGTTATCTGGTAATAGCTTTTCGTTATCCATGGTTTAATAATATTATTTAGTTATTACCTTGTAAATGAAGTCGGTGGTGATAATCCCCCGTTTCTAGCTTCATTTCGATTCGGTTTTTTCGATGTTTTGCTGGGGTTGGTGTTGGTTTTTATAGGTCTTTGGAGGCCGTAACCATCGCGGTGAGGGGATGATTCAGTGCCTCGAAAGCCTCTTCGATGGTGAAGCTGACCTAATGGTGGGGATCGGACAGGCGTGTCGGTTTTCAGCCGTCAACGCGCTTAAGCCATATTGTCATGGCGAGCGGGTTATTCGGTTAACCAGGCGAACCCTTGCCGCCATGGGAACCGCCAGAACTCTAACGTTCAGCATTACACCGGTGGCTATATTATGGGCGTGTTTTTGAGGTCGGCGCCCGGCAGCGGTTGTTTGCCTATGGCATCGCCAGCGGCCAGGTCAGTTACGACAGCCTGCTACAGGTTGCTCTGGTGGATCTGTACTACTCCTGGGCGAAGCTGAATTAAGGCCCGCCATCACGCTGCAAGGCCGAAGGGAGAGGGTCACCGGTGGTGACGGTGTTTTTTCGGCAGACCTGGCACGAGCGAGCCATACTGCTAGGGGAATTGGGTTTCGGGAGAGGGAAAAGGCGCCGGGTTTGAAGATCTTGTTGCCTGGAGCCCGGCTCTCTCACTGTATGGATAAAGGAGAATAACCATGAAGAAGATGATGCTGTTGCTCAGCCTGTGCCTGGGATTGATGTCACCGCTGGCCTGGTCTCATTGCCAGGTGCCTTGTGGCATCTACGATGATCATGCCCGGGTAAAACAGATGCTGGAGGATGCGGCGACGGTGGCCAAAGCCACCGCCATGATGGCCGAGCTCAGTGGCAAGAGCGATGCGCAGTCGCAGAATCAGATGGTTCGCTGGGTGATGAACAAAGAGCAGCACGCCCAGAAGGTGATCGCCACCATCAGTGACTATTTCTTGACCCAGCGGGTCAAGAGCAGCCAGAAGGATTACCAGAAGCGGTTGACGGATCATCATGCGGTGATCGTGGCGGCCATGAAGGCCAAGCAGAATGCGGATCCTAAGTTTGCCAAGTCGTTGACCACCGCCATCGAGGGGCTGGCCGGCTACTATCCGGAACACAAGCATTAATCGACTCCCCCATCGGGGCCAAGAAGCCTCGATGGGGGGTGTTGGTTCAGAACATACTTCTTTCCAACCCGGTCTGGGACAGAATTTTCGTCGCAATCTCTTCCACCGAGTTATTGGTGGTATTCAGGAAGGGGATGCGCTCCTTCTTAAACAGAAACTCCACCTCTTTGACCTCCATGCGGCACTGGCGTGCCGAGGCGTATTTGGAGTCGGCCAGGCGTGACTGGCGAATCTCCTGCAGACGCTGCGGGTTGATGGTAAGGCCAAACAGCTTCTTCTTGTATTTCTTAAGTTCGGTCGGCAGCTTCAGGTTTTCCATGTCTTCGGCAATGAAGGGGTAGTTGGCCGCCTTGATGCCGAACTGCATCGACAGGTAGAGGCTGGACGGGGTTTTGCCGCAGCGGGAGACCCCAACCAGAATCACATCGGCTTCCTCCAGGTTCTTCAGGGTAACCCCGTCATCGTTATCCATGGCGTAGTGAATGGCGTTAATGCGGGCATCGTAGGAGTCGTTGGCGATGCTGTGGGTCCGGTGTGCCTTGGGTTCAGCCTTGATCCCCAGTTGCTGCTCCAGCGGTGCCACAAAGGTATTCAGAAAATCATAGTCCAGACCCTCGGAGGAGTAGATGATGGCACGAATCTCTGGATTAACAATGGAGTGGAAGATTAATGGCCGCTCGCCCGTTGTAATAAAACAATCATTTATTAAGTTTCTGACTTCTTCTGCTTTCACCAGAGTTTCGACAAAAGGGATGGTTTTCTGCTCAAAGTCTACTGGAAATTGCGATAAAACAGCATGGCCAAATATCTCGGCGGTGATCGCTGTGCCATCAGAAATGTAGAATACTTTGCGGGTCATACAGGCCTCTTGTAGTAATAAAATTACAGAATAATTAGGCTTTTGCGCTACTTGGGGGGAAGTGTATGATGCCAGCGACCCCTTAGGAAGGGGCATATAATAAATCTGAGGTTGTGAGGACAGAACAGTGACCCAATACGTACTCTGGTATCAGGAACTTGGCATGAACGACGTCAACCGGGTTGGCGGTAAGAATGCCTCTCTCGGCGAGATGATCAGCAACCTGGCGAACGCCGGTGTGCAGGTTCCAGGTGGTTATGCGACCACGGCTGAAGCCTATGACGAATTTCTGGAGCAAAGTGGCCTGAACGAAAAGATTCATACCGTTCTGGACTCTCTTGATGTGGACGATGTGAATGCCCTGGCCAAGGCCGGTGCCGAAATTCGCCAGTGGATTATTGATACCCCGTTCCAGCCTGCTCTGGAAGCGGCCATTACTGAGGCTTACACGGAGCTGAATCAGGGTGGCAGCGAAGATGCTTCCTTCGCCGTGCGCTCCTCTGCAACCGCTGAAGACATGCCGGACGCCTCGTTCGCCGGCCAGCAGGAAACCTTCCTGAACGTACGTGGCATCGATGCGATCATGGTCGCCATCAAACACGTATTTGCTTCTCTGTTTAATGACCGTGCCATCTCCTACCGTGTGCACCAGGGCTACGACCACCGTGGCGTGGCGCTGTCTGCCGGTATTCAGCGCATGGTGCGTTCCGATAAAGCCTCCTCCGGTGTGATGTTCTCCATCGATACCGAGTCCGGCCATGAAGATGTGGTATTTGTTACCTCGGCCTACGGCTTGGGTGAGATGGTGGTGCAGGGTGCGGTTAACCCTGATGAATTTTACGTGCACAAGCCAACCCTGCTGTCGGGTCACAAAGCCGTGCTGCGTCGCAACCTGGGTTCCAAGCTGGTCCAGATGATCTACTCTGGCGACGAAGCTCACGGTAAGCAGGTTGAGATTGTTGACGTGGATGTCGATCTGCAGAAGCAGTTCTCGGTAACCGATGAAGAGGTGCTGGAACTGGCTAAGCAGGCGGTGATCATCGAGAAGCACTACGGTCGTCCGATGGACATCGAGTGGGCCAAAGACGGCATCGACGGCAAGCTGTACATCGTACAGGCGCGCCCTGAAACCGTTCGCTCCAATGAAGACGCTCAGGTGATGGAGCGCTACACCCTGGAAGGCAGCAGTGATGTGGTCTGTGAAGGCCGTGCCATTGGTCACAAGATCGGTGCCGGTACCGCCAAGGTACTGGACTCCATCGAAGAGATGGACAAGATTCAGCCAGGTGACGTACTGGTTACCGACATGACCGACCCGGATTGGGAGCCGATCATGAAGCGTGCCAGTGCCATCGTCACCAACCGTGGCGGCCGTACCTGTCACGCGGCGATCATCGCCCGTGAGCTGGGCATCCCGGCCGTCGTAGGTTGTGCTGATGCCACCGACAAGATTGAAAACGGCAGTGAAGTGACGGTGTCCTGCGCCGAAGGCGACACTGGTTTCATCTACGCCGGCAAGCTGGACTTCTCCCTGACCTCCTCTCGGGTGGACGACCTGCCTGAACTGCCGATGAAGATCATGATGAACGTCGGTAACCCGGATCGTGCCTTTGATTTCGGTCGCCTGCCTAACGAAGGCATCGGCCTGGCTCGCCTGGAGTTCATCATTAACCGCATGATCGGCGTACACCCGAAGGCGCTGCTGAACTACGACGTTCAGGAAGCCGAGGTGAAGGCCGAGATTGACGAACTGATGGCCGGCTACGACAACCCGGTTGAGTTCTACACCGCGCGTCTGGCCGAAGGTGTGGCCTGCATCGCCGCCTCGGTGTTCCCGAAGCGGGTAATTGTTCGCCTGTCTGACTTTAAGTCTAATGAATACGCCAACCTGGTGGGTGGCGAGCGTTACGAGCCTGAGGAAGAGAACCCGATGCTGGGCTTCCGTGGTGCGTCCCGTTACATCGATGACAGCTTCCGTGATTGTTTCGCCCTCGAGTGTGAAGCGATTAAACGGGTTCGCGGTGAGATGGGCCTGACCAACGTGGAGATCATGATCCCATTCGTCCGCACCCTGGGTGAAGCCGAGGGCGTGATTGCCGAGCTGGGTAAAAACGGCCTGGTACGCGGCCAAGACGGCCTGAAGGTGCAGATGATGTGCGAACTGCCATCCAATGCCCTGTTGGCGGACCAGTTCCTGGATCACTTCGATGGCTTCTCCATCGGTTCCAACGACATGACTCAGCTGGGTCTGGGACTGGATCGGGATTCCGGCATCATCAGCCACCTGTTCGATGAGCGTGACCCGTCCATCAAGAAACTGCTGTCCATGGCCATTCAAGCGGCCAAGGCCCGTGGCAAGTACGTGGGCATCTGTGGCCAGGGTCCTTCGGATCACGAAGACTTCGCCGCCTGGCTGGCGGAAGAGGGCATCGATTCTGTGTCCCTGAACCCGGACACCGTTATCGAAACCTGGCTGTACCTGGGCAAGACTCTGCCTAAGAAATAAGTCTGGTAAATTCTAAGATAACCGAAGGGGCCGCTGCTAAAGCGGCCCCTTTTTTATTATCATGGGGGTCACTTTTGCACCACAGGGACAGGCAGTCAGATGATCCCAGCATTGCTGACAGCGCAAGGACTCGATGCGCATTATAAAAATTACCTAGAGCAGCTTTTTCAACAGGGATTCAAGGGCGACATTGATGCCCGCTACGGGACCCGTCTGAGCATGGCGGTGGACAACAGCGTCTACCAGTTCCTGCCGCAAGCGGTCGTGTTTCCCAAAGACCGTGACGATCTACAGCTGCTGATGACCCTGGCCCAGGCGCCGGCGTTTCGCCAGATCCACTTTGCCCCCCGTGGCGGCGGCACCGGCACCAACGGCCAGAGCCTGAACTTTGGGGTGGTGGTGGACACCAGCCGCTATTTCAACCAGGTTCGGCACATCGATGCCGGCGGTCGCACCGCAGTGGTGGAAAGCGGCGTCATCAAAGACGCGCTCAATGACGCCCTGCGTCCTCACGGGCTGTTTTTCTCTCCGGATCTGTCCACCTCCAATCGCGCCACTCTGGGGGGAATGATCAGCACCGATGCCTCCGGTGCCGGCTCGCTGGTGTATGGCAAAACCTCGGACCACGTGCTGGGGATCACCGCCGTGCTGGACGATGGCTCCCTGCTGGAAACCGGCCCCTGGGATGCCGAGGCGCGGGCCGCCCTGGGTGGTCGTGCCCGTCAGTTGGCGGAGGCGGTACTGGCACTGTGTCAGCAGAAGCAGTCACAGATCCGCGACACCTTTCCCGAGCTTAACCGTTTCCTGACCGGTTATGACCTGCGTCACGCCTACGATGCCGACACCGACGTGCTGGATCTGACCCGGCTGCTGTGCGGCAGCGAGGGCACCCTGGCCTTTGTCGTCAGTGCCACCCTGGACTTGACCCCGATTCCGGCCCAGCGGCGCCTGGTTAACATCAGTTACGACAGCTTCGAGTCGGCCCTGCGCCATGCACCCAGCCTGGTGCAGGCCGAAGCCACAGCGGTGGAAACCATCGACTCCACGGTGCTGGGACTGGCCAAGGAGGATATCATCTGGCATTCGGTGGGGGAGTTGGTACCCAACGCCTTCGATGCCGCCATGGCCGGCATTAATATGGTGGAGTTTGCCGGCCGTGCCGATGAGGTCGATGCCAAGGTGCAGCGGCTGATCGAGGCGCTGTCCTCCGGGGGCAATGGTGTACTGGGCTATCGTCTGTGTGAACAGCCGGACGAGATCGCCCGGGTCTATCAGATGCGTAAGAAAGCGGTGGGGCTGCTGGGCAACGCTAAGGGGGCACGTAAGCCCATCGCCTTTGCCGAGGATACCGCAGTGCCGCCGGAGCAGTTGGCGGACTTCATTATGGAGTTTCGAACGCTGCTGGATCGCCACCAACTCCGCTATGGCATGTTTGGCCATGTGGATGCCGGGGTGCTGCATGTGCGTCCGGCGCTGGACATGTGCGACCCCGCCGACGAAGCCCTGCTGCGCCAGGTCTCCGATGAAGTGGCGGCCCTGACCCGTAAATACGGCGGCCTGATGTGGGGCGAGCATGGCCGCGGTGTGCGCTCCGAATACGGCCCGGCGGTGTTTGGTGAACTGTTTGATGATCTGCGCCGGGTGAAAGGCTGGTTCGATCCCGATAACAAACTCAATCCCGGCAAGATCTGTGCGCCGCTGCAGAGCGAGTCGGATCTCTACAGCATCGACGAGGTCAAGCGGGGCAGTTTTGACCGCCAGATAGCGGCCAAGGGCCGGGCCCAGTTTGACAAAGCCATCAGCTGCAACGGTAACGGCCTGTGTTTTGATTACAACAGCAACAGCCCCATGTGCCCCTCCTACAAGGTCACCGGCAATCGGGTGTGGTCACCCAAGGGGCGGGCGACCCTGATGCGGGAGTGGCTGCGGCTGCTGGCTAACGACGGGGTAGACACCGCCAACCTGAAATCGGTGCCCATGGCGTCACTGCGGTCACGGATCAAGGCGACCCTGAGCCGCCATAAGCAGGACGACTTCTCGGTGGAGGTGTATGAGGCGATGCACACCTGCCTGGCCTGTAAAGCCTGCTCCGGTGGTTGTCCGGTGAAGGTGGATGTACCCAGTTTTCGGGCCGAGTTTCTGCACCTGTATCACAAGCGCTACCTGCGACCGGTCAAAGACCACCTGGTGGCTGGCATCGAAGGGGCGCTGGTGTGGATGGCCAAGGCGCCCAGGCTGGTGAACAGCCTGACCCAGAACCCGCTGTCGGCCTGGCTGGCACAAAGGCTGTTTGGCTACGTGGATACGCCGGCGTTGTCGGTGCCGCCACTGGCCCAGCGTCTGCCGCAGTCACTGCGTCTGGATGAGGCGGAGCTGGCCCAATCCTCGGAGCAGGAGCGGGCTAATACCCTGGTGCTGGTGCAGGATCCCTTTACCAGCTACTACGATGCCGAGGTGGTGGTGAAAGCCGCCGAGCTGTTGCAGCAGCTGGGGTATAGGGTGCGGGTGATGGATTTTGTCGCCAACGGCAAGCCACAGCACATCAAAGGCTTTATGGATCGTTTTGCGGTTACCGCCGCCCGGGGGGCCCGCTGTTTAAACCGGGTAGCCAGCTACGGCGTCACCCTGCTTGGGGTGGATCCGGCCTTGGTACTGACCTATCGGGATGAGTATGACCAGGTGCTGGGGGAGGCCAGAGGCGATTTCAAGGTGTGGCTGCTGAATGAGTTTTTGGTCACCCAATTGCAACGCTGGCCCGAGCGGGCGTCCTGCGGGCAGAGTTACAGGCTGATGACCCACTGTACTGAAAACAGCCTGCGGCCGCAGGCAGTGGCGCAGTGGCAACAGGTGTTTGCCCATTTTGGCGCGCAGTTGGCCAACCAGAACAGTGGCTGTTGTGGCATGGCCGGCACTTTTGGCCATGAGCAATCGAATCTGCAGATCTCCCAGGACCTGTATCGCCTCTCCTGGCAGCCGGCCATTGAGGCGTCGGCGGAGGAGGTGCTGGTGTCAGGTTACTCTTGCCGTTCCCAGGTAAAGCGCTATCAGCAACAGCGGCCGCGTCACCCGTTGGAAGCCCTGCATCAGATCCTGGTCGGTTAAACGGTGACCAATACCTGGGGGGCCTTGATGCAATATCGATGAGCATCATGCTTTGAAGTGAATCGTTTTAATCTGGCTTAGGTTGTGGTGACGATTTAGTAAACAGGCGGGTGCTGGTCGGGGGGAGGTTATTGCGACTCTGCTGGCAATCCATTGCCGCTCAGAGTGCAATATTGCACGGCCTTTCGAAAGGTAAGGGAGCATCGAAAGGCCGCATTCGACTGGGATGTGTAAGCGCTAACTCGATGGGTTCACACACTTGTTTTGTGAGCCCTGTCCCGCTGTCGATGGGTTGATACTACTTAGCCTTGCCAATGTCGACCAACGAATTATTATTATCCTCGAATTAATCATATTAATCCGAGGTCGGTATGCTGAACGGCGCCATATTGTCATCTTTGCACTGCTTCGAATGTGCGGCTCGTCATTTGAGCTTCACCAAGGCGGCGGAAGAGTTGTACCTGACCCAGTCTGCGGTCAGTCATCGCATCAAGAAACTGGAAGAGCAGCTGGGTTTTAAGCTGTTCCTGCGCTTTAACCGCCGGCTGCAGCTGACGGAGCAGGGCGCCGGTTTGCTGGCGGAGCTGGATCAGTCCCTGGGCGGGCTGGAGATCGCCATTCGGGATCTTAAGCAACAGGACTTCTCCTCAACCCTGAGCATCGCCGTGCCACACAGCTTTGCCCGCTGCTGGCTGGCGGAGCGGCTGGGGGATCTGCACAGCAAATACCCGCGGCTGACCCTGCAGGTGCGGGCCCAGTCCAGAGCCACGGATTTCCAGCACGAATCGGTGGACATCGCCGTCTATTACTCCGATCACCTCAGTGCCGGCCTGTTTGGCAAAGACCTGATGGAGGAGAGCTTGGTGCCGGTGTGCAGCAAGGAGTACGCCGACAACCACGATCTGTGGAATAACCCGAGTAAGCTGGCTGATTGCCTGCTGCTGCATGATGAGACCGCCTGGCAGGGCTCCGGTTTTTATACCGAGTGGCAGTACTGGGCCCGGTTGGCGGAGATTGACGGCTTGTCGGTAGATCGCGGCTTTGTGTTTAACCGGGCCGATCTCTCCTATCGGGCGGCTATGTCCGGCCAGGGAGTCGCCATCGGTCGCTGGAATATGGTGGCGCCCCAGGTGGAGGCCGGCAATCTGGTGGTGCCGATAGAATCATTCGTACCCGCAGGGCAGCGTTACTATATGGTGTGCCACCCGGATCGCAAAGATACTCCGGCGGTGAAAGCGATGTTTGACTGGATGCAGGAGCAGGCGGAAGATCGGCTGTCGCTCAATGAAGCCAGCATGGCCAAGCTGAAGAATTTGGCGGCTCATCGTGCATTTTGACGGGGCGTTAGCCCCTGACTTCATACTGGTCTGTCCATGTGGCCCGGGAAAATCGGTATCCTAGTGGGTTGTAGATTCAACTGTTAGGCATTGTTATGCCCCCTCAAGGAAACGCCGTGCTTCAATACCATGCTAACCAGATCCCTGCTTCGATCCCCCTGATTGCCCGCGCCATTATGAAGCGTGCCGTGCCCGCGGAGTTGCCTGAAAAGGCCATCGAGATTACCGGGTTTCGATTCGATCAAAGCAAGCTGGAGAAGTACAACGCCTTTTGTGGGTTTGCCTCGGGCAGTCTGCCGCTGAGTTACCTGTTTGTGGCCACTCAGCCGGTGCAACTGATGCTGCTGATTCAGCGGGATGTGCCGGTGAAACCCCTGGGCATGATCCATCTCGGCGTCAGTTTTGAACTGCTGCAGCCCCTGAGTTTGGAGCAGGAATACGATTTCACCCTCAAGGTGGGTGACCAGCAGGAAACCATCAAAGGGCTGGAGTTTGAGTTGATCGGCGAGTTTTACCTGGCCGGTCAGTGCGTGGCCCGTTACGTCAGCCGTTGTCTGTTGAAACTGGACGGACCCCGTAAACGGGGGCGTCCTACCCGCGAGCCCAAGATCGCCTACGATTGGAAGGCGATTGGACAGATTGCGCTCGAAGAGGCCGATGCCCGTCGATATGCGTCGATTTCCGGCGATTATAACCCTATCCACCTGCACCGCCTGACGGCCAAACCCTTTGGCTTCGATGCCCCCATTGCCCACGGCATGTATCTGGTGGCCAAGATGCTGGCCAGCGTCAATGAGCCACTGACTCAGGCCAGTTTCCAGTTCCAGCGCCCGGTTCTGATGCCGTGTACCGGCACCATTGAACGGGACGGCGAAGGGCTGAGACTGGCCAACGAGGCCGGCAAGGCGTTGGTGGCGGCGAAAATCAGCTAAGCCGTCCAGCAATAAGCAACAGGATCGTTACGGAGTCATGCCAGTCAGCTAAGCTGACTGGCATTTTTTCTGGTTACGGCACCTCCGATTCTGTGGTTTTACCCATTTGGGGTACGCGCTGTCTTCTCGCCCGGTTGCTAATACGGGATCGCAACACCATCGGCTTTCTCTCTTACTGCCTTACTCAATAATTATGCGCTCCTATCGATTTTAAATGCGATTTTGTCACGATTTTTGCCGTTAAAGGGTGTTCATTAATCAAGATTCCTCTATCATCGCTGCCATTAACAACCCTAACAATCACTCCATAGCGACGTCATCATGAGCGACACTTCAACCACGGCGGTTCCGATGCCGGGCAGCAAAACCTGGCAGATGCCGGATACCCTGATTTTGATCTTTCTGATCGGTGTGCTGGCTGCGGCAGCCACCTATCTGATTCCTGCGGGCAGTTTTGAAACTCAGACCGCCACCTATGTGATGGATGGGGCTGAGAAGACCAGAACCGTCATCGATCCCGCTTCCTTTGCCTATGCCACCGATGAGGATGGCGAGATTGTTTATAACAGCGTTGGCCTGTTTGAAGGCGGCGGCGGTGTAGGTCTACTCAACTTTGTGTTTGAAGGTCTGGTTTCCGGTTCGAAATGGGGCAGCGCCATCGGCGTGATCATGTTCATGCTGATCATCGGCGGTGCCTTTGGCATCGTGATGCGAACCGGCACCATCGACAATGGCATTTTGCGCATCATCGGCAAGACCAAGGGCAATGAGTCGCTGTTTATACCGGTGATGTTTGCCCTGTTCTCCCTAGGAGGCGCCGTATTCGGCATGGGCGAGGAAGCGGTGGCCTTTGCCATCATCATTGCGCCTTTGATGATCCGCCTTGGCTACGATGGCATTACCACTGTGATGGTGACCTATGTGGCGACCCAGGTGGGGTTTGCCGCATCCTGGATGAATCCGTTTTCGGTGGCCATTGCCCAGGGAGTTAGCGGTGTGCCGGTGCTTTCCGGTGCCGATCTGCGCATGGCCCTGTGGGTGGGTTTCACCCTGATCGGCATCGCGTTTACCCTGTGGTACGCCAAAGGCGTAAAGGCCGATCCGCGCCGCTCATACAGCTTCGCGTCCGATCAGCCGCTGCGGGATGCGCCGCAACCAGATCTGAAAGACAGCCGCTGGAATCTGGGCGACGCTCTGGTGATGCTCACTGTGGTCGCGACCGTCATCTGGGTGATCTGGGGTGTGGTGGTGCATGCTTGGTATATCCCTGAAATTGCATCACAATTTTTTACCATGGGAGTGGTGACTGCCGTCATTGCGGTGGCCTTTAGATTGAACAGCATGACCATGAACGACGCTGCCGATGCCTTTAAAGAGGGGGCCGGCCTGATGTTGCCACCGGCACTGTTGGTGGGGGCTGCCAAAGGGATTTTACTGCTTCTTGGGGGCAGCGACCCTGCCGAAGCGTCTGTGCTCAACTCGATCTTGAACAGTGCCGGTAATGCCATCGGTGGCATGCCGGAGATGCTGTCAGCCTGGTTTATGCTGGTATTCCAGTCGGTGTTTAACTTCTTTGTGACCTCAGGTTCGGGGCAGGCGGCGTTGACCATGCCGCTAATGGCACCCCTGGCGGACATTGTTGGTGTCAGTCGCCAGGTGGCGGTATTGGCGTTTCAGCTTGGGGATGGCTTTACCAATGTTCTGGTGCCGACCTCGGCCTCGCTGATGGCCACACTGGGGGTGTGTCGCATCGATTGGATCGATTGGCTTCGCTTCATCTGGCGCTTTATGCTGATGCTGTTTGCCATCTCCAGTGTGGTGGTGGTGGCCGCTCAGGCGATGGGATACGTGTAATTCCCCTTCATGGGCGAAGAACCCCAAAAGGTTCGTCGCCCATTGCCGTGAACGGCGGCCCGTTTGACGAGCGCGGAACGCCAGCCAGGAGGGTTGCCCGGTGGCAGCGCCACAGCGCGGGCAGCAACGTCGGCGCAAAGGCAGTGCCCAGTGGTCAACGACCCACGATACCGGCCTGGCCTGAAGGGGCTAGGTGGAGACTGATTGTATCTTGATGGCACTCAGTAGGAGTGCAAAGGCCCCTTTCCACAGGGAGAAGGGCAAGGCAGGTTGTTGCATCGAAAACGGCCGGTGGTCATGGTTGGTGTTTGACGACCAAACCATCACCTTCCAGCCGTTTTTATTTCCAGTTGCCGCTAATCGGCGAAGAACCGTGTTTTATGGCTGAGACCGGGCTCAGTGAAGCTGATGCTGCTGACCCAATTCAATCTCAATCTCTGCGGGCAGTTCGTCGTCGTCCCCTTCCAGTAGCGCATAGCCCTGTTCATGCACCCAGGCCAGAAGTGTCTTGAGTTGTTGGCTGTGATGGCCGACAAAATCGTTAAACTGGGCTTCGCTCAGACCGGCGGCGGTGCGCACCTGCGCGCTGATGATCAGCTTCGGCAGGGTGTCGTCCAGCAGCTCGATAAACAGTTTCAGTTCGCCGAATCGTTGGTTCAGTTCGCCCAACTCACTGTGCAGTTTGAACAGCGCGGCTGGACGCAGCTCCATGGAGGTGCTGAACTGGATCAGGCTCTGGTCTTCTGCCAGCTCCAGCTTGCTGTCGAACACCCCGGGGCACTCCTGGAGGCGGGTCAGGTGAAAGCCGTCGCAGGCGTCACACAGGTAAAATTCCACCTGCAGGGCTTCCAGCCAGCGGTGAAGATCGGCGTGTCCAGGTTGTGTTAGTTGAGGCATATGAGCGCTAAATCAGTTGCTGTGAGGGCGCTAGGATACCATTGCCACCGGGCGCTGTCACAGGACCTGTGCCCGCAAGCGATCCGGGGCGGGATTTTGTGGTGCCCTAGGCGGCCTGACACCTACAACGGGGCGCTGCGGTTGACAGCGAGTGAGTGTGAGCCGATCCGCCCCCCGGTTTGCCGCCGAACTCTTTGGGGAGGCGGTCGATGGTGGCCGTGCCGGGGCGGGCACGGCGTTGTGGCGGGCAGGGTGGTCAGAATCGGTAGCTGAGGGCGATGCTGATCCCCTTGATGTCGATGTGATCGCCCAGTTTCTGATAGTCGTAGCCCACTTTCAAGCCCAGGCCGATGTCCCACTCGTAGCGCCAGCCCGCAGACAGGCCGAAATCAAAGCCGTCGTCGCTGCCTACGGTCTCACCGTCATCCAAGACGTCGTAGTCGAAATCCAGGCCGTTGGCCTGCAGATAGAAGCGGTTGCGCTGTGACAGCGGCAGCTGCAGACGGACGCTGTACTGAATGCCCTGGTACTCCAGCTTGGAATCGGTAAACAAATCGACGGGCCACAGGGCAAAGTCTTCACTGTCGCCCCACAGGTAGCCGACGCCCACCGACAACCAGTCGGTGACGGCGTAGCGGTAGGACAGCGTATTGTGGAAGCTGCCTACATCATTCAGTTCATGGGTGATGTCGCTGCGATCGCTGTCCATGGCGGAAAAATCCATCTGGTACTCGACGCTGTGGGAGGAGGTGTTGGCGACGGCGTGCAGGGGCAGCAGGGCCGTACACAGCAGCAGGGCTGGTTTCATTACTTCATCCTTAAATTCGGCGCCGACTCCTAAGATGCTCGGCCACTACAGGGTTAATTGCGCCATCGACACATGCAAATAAGCTTATGTATCAATGCCTTGCTTTAAATCCTTGAGTGAGTGTATGTAGGGGGTTAGTTCGATTCAAGGCGCAGGATCACAAAAATGGAGCGATGAATGCCGGCCTTCAGGCAGAAAAAAACCCCGCGGGGCGGGGTTTGTGCAAGCTGGGCCAAAGAATCAGGCTTTGGTGGCTCTGGCCTTGGCAATGATCTCACGGGCCATGACATCGGCCACGTCGCCAGTCGTCCGGTCCTGCTCTTCGGCAGTGCGGAAGATGGTCAGCAGGGTATCGTAGATTTTACGTACCTTGGCGTCTGACTTGGCGGCGTCGTAGTCCTTTTCAAAGGAGACGTTGATGATGCCACCGGCATTGATGACGTAATCCGGTGCGTACAGTATCCCTTTTTGCTTCAGCACTTCGCCGTGGCGGGGTTCGGCCAGTTGGTTGTTGGCACAGCCGGCGACGATGGTGGCCTTGAGCTGGGGAATGGTGGCGTCATTGATGGTGGCACCCAGGGCGCACGGACAATAGACGTCAACCGCCTGGCTGTAGATCTCGTCCAGGCCGACGATGGTGGCACCGAATTCGGTGGCGGCGCGGTCCAGTTGTTCGGCGCTGAGATCGCAGACCACCAGTTCGGCACCGGCCTGATACAGGTAGCGGCAGGTATCGAAACCGACGTGACCCAGTCCCTGGACTGCGACCTTGATTCCTTCTAGGCTGTCCAGGCCGCGCTGGTGTTTTACCGCCGCCTTGATCCCCAGGAAGGTGCCCAGTGCCGTGAACGGTGAAGGATCGCCGCTTTGGCCTTCCAGGCCGCACATGTAAGGGGTCACTTCGTGGGCGGTCATGATGTCTGAGGTGTTGATGCCAACATCTTCGGCAGAGTAGTAACGCCCACCCAGAGAGTCCACCGCGCGGCCGAAGGCGTGGAACAGGGCCTCGGATTTGTCGGATTTGGGATCGCCGATGATCACCGATTTGCCGCCACCAAACTCCAGGCCGGCCAGGGCGTTTTTATAGGTCATACCCCGGGACAGACGCAGTACGTCGTTGATGGCGTCCGCTTCGCTGTCATAGGGCCACATACGGCATCCGCCGACTGCTGGGCCCAGAGTGGTGTCATGGACAGCGATGATCGCTTTCAGGCCCGAGGCCTTGTCATGGCAGAACATGACGTGCTCGTGCTCGTCAAAAGAGATGTGCTCAAAAATAGCCACTTGCTTGCTCCCTGTGCAGTTTGGCCTTGGTTTCAGGCCTTCTTATATGTGATTATGGACGCAACCATACCAGTGACGACCGGGTGCGCCAAGTAGAACCACGGTACCTTAGTGGCAAAGATGGCAAGCAAAGTTGACATAGATCACACTCCGGAGGCGAAAGCCCATCAGTTGACTGGTAAGCGCTGAAATAAATAAGGAAGAAGTAATGAAAGAACAACAAGGCACCGAGGAACAGCGTTGGATTCGTGAGCAGTTTCAGAAAGCCAACCGCCATATGGCAGAGAAGGGCCTGATTCCCGGTAAGGTGCTGGATAAAGACAGCCGTATTCTGCCTCCCTTCGTGACGCTGTGGAAAATTCAGGAAACTGGCAGTGCCAACCGTCGCTTCTGGGTGATCAGTGGTGACCTGCCTACGGATCTGCTGGATGCCCAGAACATTCCGGATGCTCGAGAAGCGCTGCGCCACTTCGCCCTGAACTGGCAGTTGAAGGCGGAGAACATCCTGCGCACCACACAAGATAAGACTCAGGTGGAGTTTGCCAATCTGATGATCGCCCGAGCCGAGTCCATGGCCACCATGCACATGACCGATCGCTACTGGCAGCAACAATCAGCCTGATTGCAGCAGGAATAAAAAGGGAGCCGTCGGCTCCCTTTTTTCATGGTTGTGGCCTTACTCGCCCTTGGTGATGCGCCGACTCAGGGCGCTCTGGCTGATTCCCAGCATCTGTGCGGCGGCAGTCTGGTTGTTGGCGGTACGGCTCATGGCCTCATCGATAAGCGCCTTGCCAGCTTCGGCCAGGGTAGGTAGCTGGTCAGGGAAACGCAGATGCTGGTCGATGGGGTTAACCGAGCCATTGAGCTCGTTAATCGCCTCCAGGAACGGGGCGATATTGAGGTGGGTGTCATTGCTGCGGCTGACTGCATCGAACACCATCCCTTTCAACTCCTGCAGATTGCCGGGAAACTGGTAGCCGCGCAGTTTGTCGGCCAGATCCCGTGGTTGCAGCGGTACGCTGCGTTGCATCTCCTTGGCGGCCATCTCTATAAAGTGATTGATCAGCATGGTGAGATCCAGGGGCCGATCTCGAAGTGGCGGTAGGTTGATGCGGTGGGAACGCAGGCGGTACAGCAGATCGTTACGGAACTTGCCCGCTTGCTTCAGCGCGAGCAGGTCATGCTGGGTCGAGGCGACGATGCGGCAGCGGACCGGTTGCGGCCGATCGCTGCCCAGCGGGTAATATTGCCGGTGCTGAAGCAGATCCAGCAGCTTGCTCTGGGCTTCCAGGGGCAGATCACCGATCTCATCCAGATAGAGCACGCCGTCGGCGGCGCTGTGCACCAGGCCAGCTCGTGCAGGTTCATCGGTTCCCAGGGCGCCGCGAACCTGGCCAAACAGGGTGGCTTCGATGGTGGACAGGTTAAGGCCAGCCAGGTTGATGGACACAAAGGGGGCATCGGCGTAGGACAACAGGTGCAGTGCTTTGGCAAACTGGTCCTTGCCACAGCCACTTTCGCCGGTAATCAATATCGGCTCCGGACTGATGGCCAGGGCTTCCAGATAACGCAGCCGATCCAGCATTGCCGGCTCACAGGTCAGAATGTGGTTAAAGGCTTGTGGCTGACTCAGCTCCTTGGTAAGGAAGCTGTCCTTGACGTGCTGATAGCTTCGCTCCAGCCCGACCACCTCCAGTGCCCGGCGAACTGAGGTCGCCAGATCGTCCACATCGCCGGTTTTAATGAAATAGTCATAGGCGCCCCGCTTCATGCAGCGCACGGCGGTATCCACCTCGTTAACCCCGGTGACGATAATGACCCGGGTGTTGGGGTACTGATTGCGAATCGATTCCAGCAGCTCTTCTCCGGAATGAAACGGCATGGTCAGATCCAGCAATACCAGGGCGTAGTCCTTGGTATCGAGCCGGTTCATGACCTGGCGGCTGTCGACACAGGTGTCGACATTGGCTTCCGGTACCAGCCGGTTAAGAGTCATGGACAGGGTTCTGAGCCACTGAGATTCGTCATCGACCAACAGCAGGTTTCTTGCCAGTTTCATTGGCTGGGTTCCTCGGAAAACAGCAGAGTCATAGTGGTGCCTTTACCTGGGCTGGATTGCACTTGCCAGTCGCCATGGTGTTCATTGACGATGCGGCTGCACACCGACAGCCCCAGTCCGCTGCCGCCAATGGCGCGGCGGGTGGTAAAGAAAGGTTCTTTAATGCGTTGCAGGGTGGCATGATCCATGCCGCAGCCATTGTCAGATACGCGAATGAAGACCATTCCCTCTTCGATACCGCTGCTGAGGATCAGCTTGCCACTGTCCGGTGTCATGGCGTGGCAGGCGTTCTGAATCAGGTTGATCACCACCTGTTGCAGCTGTTGGGCATCCCCGTAAATCTTTGGTCCCGGTTCCGACAGGTGGGTCTCAACGCTGAAGCGTTTTACCTGGTTGGCCGTCAGGCGCAGTGACACCTGAATAACGTCATTGACGTTCAGCTGCTGATGATTGCGGTGTTGCTCAGGCTGGGCGTATTGCTTCAGGTCATTGACGATGCGGCTGATGCGTCGTGCGCCCTCCTCAATGGTCTGGCTGCCGTGATCCAGCTCCAACACTGCACGCTGGGGCTCCAGGCCGGCAATCAGCCAGAAGGGGTCCTGGTGCTGGTAGTGTTCGATGGCCGGCTTCAGATCCTGCATCGCTTCGCTGAACAGGGCGATGGCATGCACAATCAGGCCGGTGGGGTTGTTGATCTCGTGGGCGATGCCGGCGGACAGCTCTCCCAGCGAGGCCAGGCGGCTGGCCTGGTCGTTGGCCTGACGCAGTTGATGCTGCTCGGTGGTCTCCTCCAGCAGCACCACCACCTGCTCGCCGCCGATGGGGTGAACCTGCAGTTGCCAATAACGCTGATCCTGATGCAACTCTCTCATCTGCGGCTTCTGGGTGTTGAGCACCAGACGCAACAGCGGCGCTAACTGAAAGTGCAGGCCACTGGCGTTAAGCAAAGCGCTGGACTCCAGCAACTCGATGTTTTTGCCGTTGCTCCACAGCCGTGTCTGCTGGCGATCGTACAGAATGACGCCGTGGGGAATGCCGTCCAATACCGACTGGAACTGTTCCGACAGCTGGAAGATCTGCTTTTCGGCGGCTCGGCGCTGGGCCAGTTCGTTGTCCAGGTCCAGGGTGCGTTTGTGCAGTCGCCGGCTCATGGACCAGGTGAACACCATGCCGGTGGCGGACAGGGTAGCCACGAACAGCGCCCACCACATCACCTTCTCCTGGGTTGAGATCAGGTCAACCTTCTCCCGTCCGGTACCAAACCACTTGTTGACCAGCCGGTCGTATTCTCCGGACAGTTTCAACTGCCTCAGGGCGGAGTTGATCTGCCCCATCAGTTCGGCGTTCTCATCGTTGCTGACAAAGTTAAAGGCACCGAAAATCAGCGGATCACTGGCACTTCGAACCGAAGGGTAGTGGGGCTGCAGTCGTCGGGCAACGAAATTTTCTGCCAGTACCACGTCGACCCGTTTTTGCAGCAGCATCTTAAAGCCGGTTTCGTAGAGGTCGACATCGATGCGGATAAAATTCTGCGGGTGGCCTTGCAGGTAGACGTCGACGAACGAGCCCACTTTAATCGCCACCCGCTTGTTGGCCAGATCCTGCCAGTTATTGATGAAGCTCTTACCCTGCAGGGTGTAGGCTTTGGCGTGGGTGGCGTAGATGGGATCGGATTGCTGCAGGGTGCGGTTGATGCTGACCGGGCTGACCACGGCAATGACGTCGATGTCGCTGTCGGGGTTCTGGACATCCCGTACCAGTTGCTGAAACGATTTTCTTCGTACCCGGATTTGGTGCTGGGTCAATTGGCCGATGCGGGACATCAGTTCGACGTGAAACCCCTGGTCGACGCCATTATTGCGCCACTCCAGCGGCGCGGTATTGGAGTGCACACCGAAGATGACGGGGTCGGCATTGGCACTGACGAAACCCGACAGCGCGATAAGCAAAAACAGACAATATTTCATAGCCAGGAATGATACCTAAGGCCGGCCCGCTGGGGTGTGCTCGAGGTCGCGAATTTGACTCAGTCAGGAATGAAAAAAAGGGGCCAGATGGCCCCTTTTTGTGAGTCAGTGCAAGCGGTTTTAGAACTTGTAGTGCAGACCCATGGAGAAGATGTTGTCGCCTTCGTCGTACAGCTTGGCACCGGCGGTGGCAATTTCGGCGTCGAAGCGGCTGTAGTGAGCGTAGACTTTGGCGGCTTTGCTCAGTTTGTAGTCCGCACCCACGGCGTAGTTGGTGACTTCGGCGACGGTGACGTCGGCCTTGTCCAGACCGGACAGGCTCTTCATAACGTTACCGGCGTACTTACCGTTACCGGAGTCGTCCTGGCCGTAACGGGCCTTCAGGCTCAGCTTTTCAGTCAGCGGGTAGCTGGCGTCGATGGCAAAACCGTTGCCATCCAGATTCTTGTTGTTCAGATCCTGGGTATCCTGGAACATGGCGCCCAGTTTAACCTGACCCAGTTTTACCTGACCGGTTACGCGGTAGGCTTCGTCGCCGCCGATGCCGGCGTTGTAGGCAACCGCCACGAAGTAGTTTTTCTTAGCCAGCTTCTTGTCGCCGTACAGAGCGGCAACGGAGTACAGATCGCCTTCAATATCGGCGTCGGCGCCGTAGGCATCGTCTTCCAGCTGGTAGGTACCGATAACGGTAACCCCACCCAGAGAGGGCGAAGTGAAGCTGATCATGTCACCGTGACGGCTGTTACCGGAGAACAGACGGTTGATGTCGGTGTTGGTCAGGTTGAACTTGTCTACGCCGCCTTCCGCTTTCCAGAATGCCTGGCCCATCTTACCGAAGGTCAGTTCACCGAAGCCGCCTTTCATACCCAGGTAGGTATCACGAGAGGAGAAAGGGTTGCTGGCGTCGCTGTCTTCACCGCGAACCATCACTTCGGCCTTGTACACCAGAGCCAGGGCGTCGTTCAGGGCTACATTGCCCTTGATGCCCACCAGGGAGAAGTCGTTCTCGATGGTGGTGCCTTCGCCACCGCCGATGTTGGAGGCGAAGCCGGTGTCGGCGTTGGTCACGGCCATGCGCATGGCGCCGTAGAAGGTTGGCATCTCAGCTTGAGCAGCAGCGGAACCCATCAGTGCCAGCAGCATTGAAGAAGCAATAATGCTTTTTTTCATCTTAAAACCCTTTTTATTTAGAGTGGGGATTATTTGCTGGCTAGATTAAGGAAAGATTCAATATTGTTATGTGATCCATTACCAAATTTGTTTTTTGAATTTATCTCATTTTCTGTTTTTTGTCCGCCTTCTTGTTTTTGGTTTTTGTTTGATCGGCTTGGCGCGGCGCTATGCAAAATTGCATAGCGCCCTTATCCTTCATGCAGTTGTGCATGGCCTCGAAGGCCGGTTGTGACCCTAGCTCCAGTTCTGCCTAAGACACTTGAATCTGAGTTTTGAGTACTCAATTATAGGTATCAAAAGAAAGCTGAAATAAATTGTGTACTGAATGTTTGGTCACGGGTCTTTATTTTAAGCACTTTATTGGTTGTCCGTATTACCTGTTAATTATCGGATTGCTAAATACACTTAGGAGATATTGATGAACGCTCGCAAATATGCACTATCTATTGGTGCGGTATTGGTGTCCGGCCTGCTATCTACCGGCGCCTTTGCTGCCGATAATCTGGCCGATTTTCATGGTGAAAACATGGAGTGTGACGCTTGTCACACCGAAAGCATGGAGTTGTCCGATGACAACCTGAGCCATGAAAATGCCCAGTGTGTGTCCTGCCACGGCGACCTGAAAGAGGTTGCTGACACCACCAAGCATGAGCACTACAACGCTCACGACTCTCACTTCCCGGGTGAGCCTGCCTGTACCTCCTGCCACAGCGGTCACCAGCAATCTCTGAACTACTGTGACTCCTGCCACAGCTTCGATTTCGACATGCCGTACCGCGGCAAGTGGGAGCGTCATGAGCCGAGCATTGCCGAACTGCACAAAGACAAGGCAGACCGTCAGGCTGCACTGGCTGCGGCGCCTCGTGACACCGTAGACGTACTGGTTGTGGGTTCCGGCGGCGCCGGTTTCTCTGCGGCGGTATCGGCGTTCGATAACGGTGCCAAGGTGATGCTGATTGAAAAAGAACCGGTTATTGGTGGTAACGCCAAACTGGCCGCCGGCGGCATGAACGCAGCGGAAACCAAACAGCAAGCGGCTAAGGGCATCAAAGACAGCATCGAACTGATGACCAAAGACACCATGAAAGGTGGCCGTAACATCAACGATCCTGCCCTGGTTAAGGTACTGGTTGAAGACTCCGCCGGCTCCATTGACTGGATGACCAGCATGGGTGCCGACCTGAGCGATGTGGGCCGTATGGGCGGCGCTTCCGTTAACCGGACCCACCGGCCTACCGGCGGCGCTGGTGTTGGCGCTCACGTAGTACAGGTGCTGTACGATAACGCCGTTAAGCGTGGCATTGACATGCGCATGAACAGCCGTGGTGTTGAAGTACTGAAAGATGACGCCGGCAAAGTGAAAGGCATGCTGGTGAAAGGTAAGTACACCGGTTACTACTGGGTGAAAGCCGACGCCGTGGTACTGGCTACCGGTGGTTTCGGTAAGAACAACGAACGTGTTTCCAAGCTGGATCCTAAGCTGAAAGGCTTTAAAGCCACCAACCAACCTGGTGCAACCGGTGACGGTCTGGATGTGGCCGCTGAAGCCGGTGCCGAAATGGTTGACCTGAAGTACATCCAGGCTCACCCAACTCTGTCCATCAAGGGCGGCGTGATGGTGACTGAAGCGGTTCGCGGTAACGGTGCCATTCTGGTGAACCGCGAAGGTAAGCGTTTCGTCAACGAGATCACCACCCGTGACAAGGCTGCCGCAGCCATCCTGCAGCAGACTGGCAAGACCGCCTTCCTGATCTTCGATGATTCTGTACGTCACTCTCTGAAGAAGATTGAGAAGTACATCGGTCTGGGTGTTGTGCCTTCCAATGCGTCTGCCGTGGCTCTGGGCGATTCCCAAGGCATCAACGGTAAAAACCTGGAGAAAACCATTGCCCGTTACAACGAGCTGGTAGCGTCCGGTAAAGACAGCGACTTCGAGCGTCCTCAGCTGCCTCGCGCCCTGAACGAAGGCCAGTACTACGCCATCGAAGTGGGTCCAGGTGTACACCACACCATGGGCGGCGTGAAGATCGACAACAAGTCTGAGGTTCTGAACGCTCAAGGCAAAGTGATTCCTGGCCTGTACGGTGCCGGTGAAGTGACTGGCGGTGTTCACGGTGCCAACCGTCTGGGTGGTAACGCCATCTCCGACATCGTCACCTTCGGTCGTCTGGCCGGTGAGCAAGCGGCTAAGTACGCCAAGTAAGCTCTGCAACAATCAATTCCTGCACGATTTGGGAGAGCCTTCGGGCTCTCCCCTTTTTTTATCTGCTCCTCCTTGATTGCCGCCGTTGTCGGCCCTGTCCTCACCATTCAGCAGCACCTAATTCAGAGTGAACTTTTTTTATTAGTCAATCTAATAGTTTGCCTGGCAGCGATTTCGGCTTGCCGGCAGTGAGTCATGGTGATGATCGGCGCTGTTTACCTCAGTTTCTGCTGCGCCAATGAAATTGAAGTGTGATCAATGTCACATTTTCTGTTAGATCTAATAGGGACTGGGCTGGATGGCATCGGAGTCCGGGCCCACAAACAGCTATCGGGAGACGATAACATGAACACACTTATGATCGGCGCGGCACTGGTGCTGGCTTCGGCCACCACAACGGCAGCAACACTGCAGCTGCCGCTGGGGTTTGAGGCGATGAACGTCAACGGCGAAGCGGTATCCGGGCAGCAGAACACCATCGAGTTGGGTCAGGGCAAGCAGGTGGTGACCCTGCGTTACATCAACCCCTTTATCAGCCATCCTGAGGCCAATGACCACTACACCTCAGCGCCCATCCATCTGGTGTTTAACGCCGATCAGGGTGAATACCGGATTGAGCTGAAAGATCGTCGCGCTTACCAGGCCTATGGCCACGATTTGAAGTTCCAGATTGAGCAAAACGGCCAGGCGGTGCCGTCAAAACGCTACAGCAATACCGGCGCCATCGCCGTGTCTTTGCTGGCCGATTAATCCACTCGGAAACCACCCAAATAGGGGAGCCGTTGGCTCCCCTTTTTTATGCTCAATCCCGGTCGTCATCATCCAGATACCAGTAGCCCTGGTTGACCCACTGCAGCAGCTCGTCGGCGGCCTTGGGGCAGGCCAGCAGGGGCGTGAGCCTGTGGCCCTCCAGTCGGTGATACCGGGCCAGATCGGTGGCGGCGTTGCCAAGGCTGCCGGGCAGGGCCCAGCGTTGGCCGTCCAGAAACAGGCTGGAGTCGTCGCCTTCCAGTTGCAGGCACTTTAATCCTCCTACCCGTTGCAGATGCGCGCCGTGTTGCAGGGCGTGTTGCAGCTGCGACAGGGTCAATGGCGGCTGCGGTGGCTGCAGATCCAGCTCAAAGCGGTTTTGGCTGAGCAGGGTGCCGAGCATCGGCCCCAGGGTGTCAGGGTCGGCCATCAGCTGGTTGATCAGCTTGGCCATCCCCTGCTGGTGCGACAGGCTGATGCGCTGTGGCTGTGTCGGCTCGGTACTGGAAACAAAGCGTGTATTGCCCAGGTCTTGATCCTGCAGGTGGTCTGCCAGCTGACCGATGAGCTCCTGCTGGCTGGGGGCCCGAAACCCCACCGAGTAGGAGAGGGAGGGGGCCAGGGTCTGGCCGCAGTGGGGGTAGCCAGGAGGAATGTAAAGCAGGTCGCCCGGTGCCATCTCCACATCGATGATGGCGTCAAAATCCTCCACCAGGGCCATGGTTTGGTGCCCCGGACGGGGTCGATGCCGGCCGCGGTCGCCGACTTGCCAGCGCCGTCGCCCTTGCCCCTGAATAATAAAGACGTCGTAGTTATCGATGTGGGGACCGACGCCACCGCCGGGCACGGCAAAGGAGACCATCAGGTCGTCAAAGCGCCAGTCCGGCAGGAATCGAAACGCATAGGCCAGTTCGGCTGCCGCCGGCACAAAATGGTTGACCGCCTGCACCAGTAACTGCCAGCCCTGATCCCCAAAGCGGCTGAAATCCTCAATGGGGCCGGGTTCGGCGCGCCATTGGCCGCTCTCCTGAATCACGACGCGGCTGCTGGCGGCCTCTTCAAGGGCCACCCCGGCCACCTCATCCGGCTCCAACGGGTCGACAAAGTCGGCAAAGGCGGTGGGAATATACAACGGGCGGTGTTGCCAGTGGTGGCGAATGGCGTCGAGGTTGTCCGGTTGCAACGAATACATAGGTGTCCTTGAAAAATAAACGGGCCTGCTTGGCAGGCCCGGATTATACATGCTCAGGGGGCGGGGGTTGGAACTCTGAAAAACAGCGCGTACAACACCGGAATGAGGATCAGGGTCAGCACGGTGGCAAATGAGAGCCCGCCAACCAATACCACGGACATGGAGCGGAAAAAGGCGTCGGCGTACAGCGGCAGCACCCCCAGAACCGTGGTCAGGGCCCCCATCATCACCGGGCGGACCCGGCTGGCAGAGGCATCGACGATGGCCTGGTAGGCGGGTTTGCCGTCACTGATCTCCAGATCGATCTGATCCACCAGTACGATGGCGTTTTTGATCAGCAGCCCCGACAGCGACAGCAGTCCCAGAATCCCCATGAACTCCATCGGTGTTCTGGTCAGCAGCAGGCCGGCAACCACCCCAATCAGGGCCAGGGGCACCACCAACCAGATCATCAGCGGTTGGCGGACGCTGCCAAACAGTACAAACACGATGATCACCATAAACAGCACGCCAAGGGGAATGGTGGAGGCCAGATCCTGCTGGGACTCGCTGGAGTCGCCAAACTCACCATCCCACTCCAGGCTGTAGCCGTCGGGCAGGGCAATGGCCTCTACCTGTGGCCGAATGCGCCTGAGCAGATCCGACGCCAGATCCCCCGGCAGCGGGTCGCTCTGGGCCTTGATGGTCCAGATGCGATCCTCGCGCCGCAACTGGCCGTTGCGCCAGACGGTGCGGATGTCATCGGTGACCTGAGTGATGGGAACGGTGCGGCCGGTGCTGGAGCTGAGCACCTGAATGTTGCGCAGTTCTTCGATGCCGACCCGTTCCAGGGCCGGTGCCCGGGCGATGATGGGGATCAGGTCATCAAACTCGCGGTAGGTACCGATCTGCCGGCCGGAAAAGTTGGTCAGCAGGGCAGCGGCCAGATCTTCGCGGTTAATGCCGGCCCGGCGGGCTTCGGCATCGGAATAGATTGGCTCAATGACGCTGATCGGTTGCCGCCAGTCGTCCTGAATTGCCATGGCTCCGCCGTCGGCGATCATGATGGACTTGGCCTGATCCGCCAGCTGCCGGAGGATCACCCGATCCGAACCTTTAAAAGTGGCTTCAATTTTGGAGCCGCCGCCCGGCCCCAATACAAAACGCCACACCTTGGCCTGGCCGTTGGGGTAGTGATCATCGATGTAGTTCTGAATACGGGGGATCAGCTCATCGGCCTGGCGGTAATCCTGCAGTCGAATCAACAATTGGCCGTAGGCGTCATTGGGGGATTCGGGAGCGTATATCAGCATGTAGCGCAGGCCTCCGGCGCCGATGGTGCTGGTGACCCCGACCACCCCCTGCTGTTGACGGACATAGGCTTCAATTTGGCTGAGATCCTGATAGGTGCGATCGATGTCGCTGCCCTGGGGCAGCCAGTAATCCACCACCATCTGCGGAGAGGTGGAGGCCGGAAAGAACCCCTCTTTGACAAACTGGAAGCCCCAGACCGAGGCGATGAACAGCGCGACCACCCCGGCACACACCAGCAGGCGTAACTTCAGGGCAAGCTTGAGGCTGGCCTTGTAGGCGCGGGTAAAGGCGCCGTCGTTATTGTCTGTGTCACCCTCTGGTGTCTGCTCTTTAAACAGCCAGTAGCAAAACAGCGGAGTCAGGGTCAGGGCGAACAGCCAGCTGTACATCAGGGAGATCAGGATGACCCAGAACAGGTGGCCGGTGTACTCGGCGGTGTCGCCGGGGGCAAAACCGATGGGGGCAAAGGCGATGATTCCCACCAGGGTGCCTCCCAACAGCGGCCACTGAGTCTGGGCTACCACCGACTTGGCGATGGCCAGCTTTCGGGCGCCTTTTTGCATCCCGACCAGTATGCCTTCGGTGACCACAATGGCGTTGTCGACCATCATCCCCAGGGCGATGATCAGTGCCCCCAGCGAGATGCGGTGCATGGGGATCCCGCCTATCTGCATGGTGGCCAGGGTCGCGGCGATGGTCAGCAGCAAGATGGCACCGATCACCGAGGCGGACTTGAATCCCATGAACAAAAACAGGGTCACCACCACGATCGCAAGAGCGGCGACCACATTGGTTACAAAGCCTTGAACTGAGTTGGCCACCTCCTGCCCCTGATGATAAAACTGATGGACCTCGATGCCCCAGGGGCGTCGACTGGTGGACTCCGCCAGTTTGGCGTCAATGGCCTGGCCCACCTTAACGATGTTGCTGCCCAGAACGCCGGAGATGCCGATGGCGATCGCTTCCTGGCCGTTGTAGCGGTAGCTGTGGTCTCTGGGGGTCTGGTAGCCTCGCCAGACGTTGGCGATGTCCCTCAGGTAGACTACCCGGCCATCGGCGCTGTCGGAGACCTGCAGGCTGCGTATCGCCTCCACTGAGTCGATGGTGCCCGAGGGGTAGATGGTGACCCGCAGATCGCCAATCTTAACGGTGCCGGCATCGCTGACGGCGTTCTGTCGCTGCAGGATGTCGTAGATGGTGTTGATGGACACCCCCAATGCAGTGGCGTGGGCGCGGGAGATCTCAACGTAAATCGCTTCACTCTGTTCTCCCCCCAGGCTGACTTTGGCGACGTCCTCCACCTGCAGCAGCTCGTTTTGCAGCGCCTTGGCGTAGCGACGCAGTTCGGCGGCACTGAACCCTTCGCCGGTGATCAGGTAGTAGAGACCGTAGACATCACCAAAATCGTCGACCACCACCGACTCATAGGTGCCTGGAGGCAGCTCTACCTGGGCGTCTCGCACCTTGTTGCGCAGTTTGGTCCACACCAGGCTCAGGGCATCCTTGGTGGTGGAAAATTCGTACTTGATGTTGACCTTGATCTCCGAGTAGCCGTCGGCGGAGATCGACTCGATGGTGTCCACCTCCTGCATCTCCTGAATCGCCTGTTCCAGAGGATCGGTGACCTCTTCGGCCACCTCCTCCGGGCTGGCGCCGGGGTAGAGGGTGATCACAGGCGCTTCGCGAATGGTAAAGTCCGGATCTTCCAGTCTGGGCATCTCCTGGTAGGCGTTCCAGCCTCCGGCGATCACCAGTAGGATGACGATGACGCTGAGTACGGTGCTGCGGATGCTGAATTCCGCCAGGTTCAGTCCTGCCATGGTCGCACCTCCATCCCTTCGGCGAGGTAGGCGGCCCCTGCGCCGACGATGGTGTCACCCATCTGAAGCCCCTGGCGAACCCGAATCTGTTCACCGATGTCGTCATCGACCTCGATGTCACGACGACTGACGGTGGAGCTGGCTTCATTGAATAGCCAAACGTAGGTGCTGTCCCCCTGGGACTGGACCGCGGCCATGGGGATGGCGACCATGCTGGCCTGGTCAGCAGATTCAGGAATCACTTCCACCGTGGCCAGCATGCCTGGGAGTACCAGCCGATCTTGCGGCGGAGTGATTACCATGGTGACCGGGTAGGTCTGGGAGTTGGGATCGGCGATCAGTCCCAGCTCCTTGAATCTGGCCTCGAAGCGGCGGCTGGGATCGGCATTGAGCATTACCTCTATCCTGGGGGGCGTGTTGTCTTGAATCAGCCGGGAGGGCACATCGAATTTCACCTCCAGTTCGTAGGTGTCGATCATCTTGGCGATCAGGTCACCGGCGGTGACGTTTTGTAATTTGGTCACCGGGATCTGAGCGATGGTGCCGTCGAAGGGGGCGGTGATGACGCTGTCGCTAAGGGCTTTTTCGGCGATGCCCAGGTTGGCTTTGGCAATATCACGGGCGGAGCGTTGCTTGGTCAGCTCGCTTTGGGAGATCAGCCCTTTGGAGGCGACCTGCTCCAGTCGCCGGTATTCGCGTTCGGCGTTATCGTACTCCGCCTTGGCCGAGGCCAGCTTATTGATGAAATCGCGCTGATCCAGCATCGCCAACACGTCGCCCTGTTTAACCTGTTGCGCCTCCATGATGTTCAGCTCCTGCAGCAGGCCGCTGACCTGAAAGCTGAGATCGGCGTCTTTGGAGGCGTCTATGACTGCGGGAAACTGGTAGGTGGTGGCCAGGGCGGTATTGTCCAGAGTAACCAGCTTTACCGGTCGGACTTTGACGGTAGCGGTGGTTTCCGGGGATGGCTTGCAGCCGATAAACGTCAGCAACAGGCACAACAATGTCAAAATGCGTGGCTTCATGGAATCACCCAGCGGTGAGGAATGATTCAGACAAGCCTAGTTCAACGGCAAGGGATTGGGTTGCTGATACAAAAACGCCACCCGTAGGGTGGCGTTAAATAGAGTGTTTTGGGCGATTACAGCTGTTCGATAAAGCCGTGAGCGTGGCCGATGTAGTTGGCCGGTGTCAGCTGCTTCAGCTCCGCTTTGACGTTGTCTGGCAGGGCCAGGCCATCGATAAACTCGGCCATGATCTGCTGGTTGACGCGTTTACCCCGGGTCAACTCTTTAAGCTTCTCGTACGGCTTTTCGATGCCATAGCGGCGCATTACCGTCTGAATCGGTTCGGCCAGCAGCTCCCAGTTGTTGTTCAGTTCATCCAGCAGGCTTTGCTCGTTCACCTCCAGCTTGCTGATCCCTTTGAGGGTGGATTGGTAGGCGATCAGGCTGTAGCCAGCTCCCACACCCAGGTTGCGCAACACGGTGGAGTCGGTCAGGTCACGCTGCCAGCGGGATACCGGTAGCTTGGCGGCCAGGTGACCGAACAACGCATTGGCCAGACCCAGGTTGCCTTCGGAGTTTTCGAAGTCGATGGGGTTAACCTTGTGCGGCATGGTGGAGGACCCAATCTCGCCGGCAACGGTTTTTTGCTTGAAGTGGCCCAGGGCGATGTAGCCCCACAGGTCACGATCGAAGTCCAGCAGGATGGTGTTGAAGCGGGCGAAGGCATCGAACAGCTCGGCGATGTAGTCGTGCGGTTCGATCTGGGTGGTCCAGGGGTTCCAGGTCAGGCCCAGGCCTGACACAAAGCGCTCGGACAGGTGATGCCAGTCCACATTCGGGTAGGCGGACAGGTGGGCGTTGTAGTTGCCCACGGCACCGTTCAGCTTGCCGAGAATCTCCACCTGGGCGATCTGTTTTACTTGTCGCTCCAGTCGAATGGCGACGTTGGCCATCTCCTTGCCCATGGTGGTGGGAGAAGCGGGTTGGCCGTGGGTGCGGGCCATCATCGGAATGGTGGCGTAGCGGCGGGCCAGATCCTTGATGGCGTCGACCAGTTGCTGGCAGTAAGGCAGCAGCACCTGATCCCGGGCTTCGGTCAGCATCAGACCGTGGGACAGGTTGTTGATGTCTTCGCTGGTGCAGGCAAAGTGGACAAACTCGTTAATGGCGTGCAGCTCGGCGCAGTCGGCGATGCGCTCTTTGATGAAGTACTCCACCGCTTTCACATCGTGGTTGGTGGTACGCTCGATCTCTTTGACCCGGGCGGCGTCCGTCTCGCTGAAATTGGCGGTGATGGCATCCAGTGTCGCCAGTGCCTGTTCGGAAAAGCAGGGCACTTCGGTGATGTCCGGACAGGCGGCCAGCAGCTTGAGCCAGCTGATCTCTACCTGAACCCGGTATTTTACCAGGCCGTATTCGCTGAAAATGGAACGAAGAGGGGCGGTTTTGCTTCCATAACGGCCATCAACGGGTGAGACGGCAGTAAGGCTGGACAGCTCCATGTAAATCTCCTTGGGTACAAAGTCAGAGAGTATGACCATTGCTCGGGCAACGGTTCGTTATAATGAAGATGCGCCGGGGATCCCAGCGCATCTTATGAGTATTCTATTTAATCGCCTGCATGGCGGTTTTCACCATGGCGCTGCGGGCAAACATCAGCTGTCGCCGCTTGCCGCCGAGTTGACGCCATAACACCGCCGCCCGAATGGCACCGAGCAGCAGGGCCCGAATGCGGTTCTGATTCACTGTCTGCTGCAACTGCTCTGGATTGCCCACCACCTGAATCTTGGCCCCGAGAGGGCTGATGACGTCGCTGTAGATGGAAGACAGGTTGGCCAGTACCTGGGGATCGGTGATCTCAAAGTGGTGCAGCTGGCGTTTCACCTGAGACAGACGCTCACTCAGCATGCTGAGCGCAGCCTGGTTTTTGGCCAGCTTTCTCTCCAGTGCCATGATGCCGACGATGTAGCGGGTCAGATCGACGTCTTTGCGGTTGCCGTCGCCAATCTGATCCACCAGGGTACGATAGCCGGCGTTAAGGCGTTCGCGATCGTACACCTCCTCCGGGTTGTCCGGATCGGTGATCAGGATGGCGTTCAGGCTCATGGCCATGGCGTCTTCGTCTACCCGGCCATAACGGGACAGCTGTTGCACCTGCCAGATGGCCTGGGACAGGGCGGCAAAAGCCATGGTGCGTGCTTGCAGGTTATCTTGCATCTCAGTTTCCGTTAACGAATGACTGCGTCGATAATGCCACCGCCCAGGCACACGTCGCCGTCGTAGAACACGGCAGACTGGCCCGGAGTCACGGAGGAGACCGGCTCGTCAAACAGGACTTCAAGGTCGCCATTATCCAATACCTTGATGGAACAAGGAATATCTTGTTGGCGATAACGGGTTTTAATACTTAATTTGCTGCCGTCGGCGGGCCCGCAGCGATCGACCCAGTGCAGCTGGTTGGCCACCAGGCCGTTGGAGAACAGCCGCGGATGATCGGCGCCTTGAGCTACCACCAGCACGTTGCGTTTCAGGTCTTTGTCCACCACATACCAAGGCTCGGCGCCGGACTCCTTCATGCCACCGATGCCCAGGCCCTTGCGCTGGCCCAGGGTGTGATACATCAAGCCCTGATGGGTACCGATGCACTCGCCGTCCACGGTTTCGATGTCGCCGGGCTGGGCGGGCAGGTACTGGGCCAGAAAATCGGTGAATTTGCGCTCACCGATAAAGCAGATGCCGGTGCTGTCTTTTTTGCCGGCGGTGACCAGACCCTGCTCTTCGGCAATGCGGCGTACTTCCGGTTTTTCGAGATCGCCGACGGGGAACAGGGTTTGCCCGACCTGCTCGCTACTCAGGGTATACAGGAAGTAGCTCTGGTCTTTGTTACTGTCCAGGCCCCGTAGCATCTCGAAGCGGCCGTCGGCGGTCTGACGGCGGCGGACATAGTGGCCCATGGCGATGTAGTCGGCGCCCAGCGCTTCGGCAGAGAACTCCAGGAATGCCTTAAACTTGATCTCTTTGTTGCACATGATGTCTGGGTTGGGGGTGCGGCCCGCTTTGTACTCCTCGAGGAAGTACTCGAACACGTTGTCCCAGTATTCGGCAGCAAAGTTGATGCTGTGCAGAGTGATTCCCAGCTTGTCACACACCGCCTGGGCATCGGCCAGATCCTGGGCAGCGGCGCAATACTCTTCGGTATCGTCCTCTTCCCAGTTTTTCATAAACAGGCCTTCGACCTGATAGCCCTGTTGCATCAGCAGGTAGGCGGACACGGAGGAATCAACGCCGCCGGACATGCCGACGATCACCTTCTTGGAACGGTTATCTGACATAGACACGCTATTTCCGAATAGAGTAAGTGCAAAAAGAAAAATGCGCCCATTTGTGCGCGGGCGCAGATTTTACCATGAATTGGCCATATGGGGCTATTGGCGAATGGCTTCAAGGGGGCAATCAAAAAATGTTCGTCAGATTCGAACCGTCGCCCCTTACACCTGCCGGTAGTCGCCGCTGTCGAGACCGTCGAGGGTCCAGTTACCCATTCGATAGCGAATCAGCCTCAGGGTCGGGTGACCGATGTGGGCGGTCATGCGCCTCACCTGGCGGTTGCGTCCCTCTATCAGAGTGATGGCCAGCCAGCAGGTTGGAATCGACTTGCGCTCCCGAATGGGGGGGGTGCGGGGCCACAGCATGGCCGGCTCGTCGATGCGCTCTACTTTGGCCGGCAGGGTAGGGCCGTCATTGAGGGTGACCCCCTGACGCAACTGGACCAGGGCGTCATCGCTGGGCACCCCTTCCACCTGAACCCAGTAGGTCTTGCTGGTCTTTTTGCCTGGCTGGGTCAGTTTGGCCTGCAGCTGACCGTCGTTGGTCAGCACCAGCAGGCCTTCGCTGTCCCGGTCGAGGCGCCCGGCGGCGTACACCCCCTCGACGGGAATGTAATCTTTAAGGGTGGCTCGATTGGCGTCATCGGTAAATTGCGTCAATACGTCGAAGGGTTTGTTGAACAGCAGCACCTGCCGGGGGCCGCGAGGGCGTTTCGGTCGTGGCGCGGGTCGCTGTCCAGGCCGCTTGGCGGCTTTGAATGGGCGTTGTTTTTGCATGGCGACAGTGTACCGGTCTTTGCGTTTGGGGACTAGACCAAGGTGCAATGGAGCCTGGTTCGGAGCTGGTGAATACTGGCGAACAGTTCACCGGCTGATCGTTTCTAAAATAAGCGGAATGTTTTATGATGACGGCGAATTGTGACAAAGCTCAAACTGCCGGTCGCAGAGTCGGCCGCACATTAAGCGCAAGGAAAAAGGAGAATAACATGGAGTCAAAGATTGTCGTTCCTGCCGAAGGTCAGAAGATCACGGTTACCGACAACGGTGCGCTGAACGTCCCCAATGAACCCATCATTCCATTTATCGAAGGCGACGGTATCGGTGTGGATGTGACCCCGCCAATGCGAAAAGTCCTGGATGCTGCCATCGAAAAAGCCTATGGCGGTGAGCGCAAGATTCACTGGATGGAGATCTACTGCGGTGAGAAATCCACCCAGGTGTATGGCGCCGATACCTGGTTGCCAGAAGAGACCCTGGAGGCGGTCAAGGATTACGCTGTGGCCATTAAGGGCCCGTTGACCACGCCGGTGGGCGGCGGTATCCGCTCTTTGAACGTGGCCCTGCGTCAGCAATTGGATCTTTATGTGTGTTTGCGTCCGGTTCGCTATTACAGCGGTACCCCAAGCCCGTTGAAGCAGCCTGAGCTGACCGACATGGTGATCTTCCGTGAGAACAGTGAAGATATCTACGCCGGTGTCGAATGGCAGGCGGGCACGGCCGAGGCCGACAAGGTGATCAAGTTCCTGACCGAGGAGATGGGCGCCACCAAGATCCGCTTCGAAGATAACTGCGGCATCGGCATCAAGCCGATCTCCAAGGCCGGCACCGAGCGCCTGGTGCGGGCGGCGATTCAGTACACCATCGACAACGATCGCGATTCACTGACCCTGGTGCACAAAGGCAACATCATGAAGTTCACCGAGGGGGCCTTTAAGGACTTCGGTTATGAACTGGCCCAGCGAGAGTTTGGCGCCGAGCTGCTCGATGGCGGACCCTGGTGCAAGATGACCAACCCCAACACCGGCAAAGAGATCATCATTAAAGATGTGATTGCCGATGCCTTCCTGCAGCAAATTTTGCTGCGTCCGGCGGAGTATGACGTCATCGCCACCATGAACCTCAATGGCGATTACATCTCCGACGCACTGGCGGCTCAGGTGGGCGGCATCGGCATCGCTCCTGGTGCCAACATCGGTGACGGTGTGGCGCTGTTCGAAGCGACCCACGGCACCGCGCCCAAGTACGCTGGCCAGGACAAGGTGAACCCCGGCTCTCTGATTCTTTCCGGTGAGATGATGCTGCGCCACATGGGCTGGATCGAAGCGGCGGATCTGATCGTCAACGGCATGGAAGGGGCGATTGCCGCCAAAACCGTGACCTATGACTTCGATCGCTTGATGGACGATGCCACGCTGCTGAGCTGTTCCGAGTTTGGCGATGCCATCATCGACAACATGTAATTGAGGGTGATAAACCCGCTTACATAAAAAAGCAGACCCTCGGGTCTGCTTTTTTTCGGCCTTCGGCCAGGTGTTACTTGGCGGGGGTGATGTTTGAAGCGTGCATGCCCTTGGGGCCCTGCTCTATTTCAAATTCCACAGTTTGGCCAGCTTTCAGCGTGCGATACCCTTCCATCTGGATGGTGGAGTAGTGCGCGAACACGTCCTCGCCGCCAGTCTCTGGGCAGATAAATCCGAATCCTTTGGCGTTGTTAAACCACTTAACCGTTCCGTTAGCCATACCTCGACTTCCTTCCATTGTCTTGAATCGTCTTGTAATCGTCTGGTTTCACCCATATAACAGAGATAGGAATGAAACATAGCGGCCAACTATGATGTTGACTCCCTATCTATTAACAAATGGATAACATGGGAGTCAAGACTTTATTACCGCACAATCTTCAACAAATCGACCCAAAGTGACTACGCTTTTACTATGAGCAGAGAGAGCCAAACAGATTTTGTTGTTGAAAAGGAATCTCAACAACAGGCGGTAGAGCCACCCCCTCAGTACAAAGTGATACTGAACAACGACGACTACACCCCCATGGATTTTGTGGTACTGGTCCTGCAGAAATATTTTTCGAAAACAGTTGAACAAGCAACGGAAATAATGCTTGCGATCCACTATCAGGGAAAAGGCGTATGCGGTTTGTATACCCTGGATGTGGCCGAGACCAAGGCTGCCCAGGTCAACCGCTACGCCCGTGAAAACGACCACCCTCTGTTGTGCTCAACAGAGCGCGTCTAACAGGCATGTGCAACGTAACTCAGGGGAAATCTATATGCTGAACAAAGATCTCGAATTGACCTTGAATAACGCGTTTCAAAGGGCCAAAAGCAGCCGCCATGAGTTTATGACCGTGGAGCATCTGCTGCTTGCCCTGCTGGACAATCCGGCAGCCAAAGAAGCCCTGGAAGCCTGCGGCGCCAAGCTGGTGACCCTCAAGCAGGAGATCGAGGGCTTCATTGAGCAGACAACGCCACTGATCCCCGAGGACGACGAGGAGCGTGAGACTCAACCTACGCTCGGCTTTCAGCGAGTGCTGCAGCGGGCGGTTTTCCATGTCCAGAGCAGCGGCCGCAATGAGGTGTCCGGTGCCAATGTGCTGGTGGCCATCTTCAGCGAGCAGGAGTCCCAGGCGGTGTACCTGCTGCGAAAATCCGATGTAACCCGCCTCGACGTGGTTAATTTTATTGCCCATGGGGTGGTCAAAGGCGGCAGCGACGAGCTTGATGCCAGCAATGACGGCCCTCAGGACGAGATTCAGAGCGAGGAGTCTGGCGAGGGCAGCGAAAAGCTGGAGAACTTCGCCACCAACCTGAACGAACAGGCCCAGGCCGGCCTGATTGATCCGCTGATTGGCCGGGACTCCGAGCTGGAGCGGGCGATTCAGGTGCTGTGCCGCCGCCGCAAAAACAACCCTCTGCTGGTGGGGGAAGCCGGGGTCGGTAAAACCGCCATTGCCGAAGGCATGGCCTATCGGATTGTGAATGAGCAGGTACCTGAGGTGATGAAAAACTGCATCATCTTCAGCCTCGACATGGGCTCGCTGCTGGCGGGCACCAAATACCGCGGTGACTTCGAGAAGCGCTTCAAGGCGGTGCTGCGGCAACTGCAGCGGCGCAAGAACGCCATCCTGTTTATCGATGAGATTCACACCATCATCGGTGCCGGCGCCGCCAGTGGCGGCATGATGGATGCTTCTAACCTTTTGAAACCACTGCTATCCAGCGGTAAGTTGCGCTGTGTCGGCTCCACCACCTACCAGGAGTTCCAGGGAATCTTTGAGAAAGATCGCGCCCTGGCGCGCCGATTCCAGAAGATTGACGTGGTCGAGCCCAGTGTGCCGGAGACCATTCGCATTCTGCAGGGGCTGAAAGAGCGTTACGAACAGCACCATGGAGTACGCTATACCCAGTCGGCCCTGACTGCCGCCACCGAACTGTCGGCCAAGCACATTAATGAACGTCACCTGCCGGATAAAGCCATCGACGTCATCGATGAGGCCGGGGCCCGTATGGCGCTGTTGCCACCCTCCAAGCGTAAGAAGACGGTGTCGGTGACCGACATCGAGAGCATTATCGCCAAAATCGCCCGCATCCCGGAGAAGTCGGTGTCGGCGTCGGATAAGGATCTGCTGGCCAACCTGGATCGCAACCTGAAGCTGGTGGTGTTCGGCCAGGATCAGGCCATCGATTCGCTGACGGCGGCCATTCGCCTGTCTCGCAGTGGCCTGGGCAATGAAGACAGGCCTGTGGGTAACTTCCTGCTGGCCGGTCCGACCGGGGTGGGGAAAACCGAGATCACTCAACAGTTGGCCAGATTGCTTGGGATTGAGCTGATTCGGTTTGATATGTCCGAGTACATGGAGCGTCACAGCGTCAGCCGTTTGGTGGGCGCCCCTCCGGGCTACGTTGGTTACGATCAGGGTGGATTGCTGACCGATGCCGTGCTCAAGCAACCCCACAGTGTGGTGCTGCTGGATGAGATTGAAAAAGCGCACCCGGATGTCTATAACCTGCTGTTGCAGGTGATGGATCACGGTACTTTGACCGACAATAACGGTCGCAAGGCGGACTTTCGTAATGTGATTCTGGTGATGACCACCAATGCCGGGGTGCAGGAGACGGTGCGTAAGTCCATTGGCTTCCGTCAGCAGGATCACAGTCTCGATGCCATGAGCGAAATTAATCGGGTGTTTACCCCTGAGTTTCGTAACCGTCTCGACTCCATCGTCTGGTTCAATCACCTGGATATGCAGGTGATCGCCAAGGTGGTGGATAAGTTCCTGGTGGAGCTGCAGGCGCAGCTGGACGATAAGGGCGTGACCCTGACTGTGGATGAGGATGCCCGGGTCTGGATGGCTGAGAAGGGTTACGATCAGAACATGGGGGCTCGCCCCATGAGCCGATTGGTGCAGGAGCAGCTGAAAAAGCCGCTGGCCAATGAGATTCTTTTCGGTCGTCTGCAGCAGGGGGGCGAGGTCAGCGTCTGCGTGAAAGCGGACGAACTGTGTTTCGATTACTCCAGTGAGGACAGCACCGTTACTGAAACCTGATAGGGCCACCGCCCTCGGAGGCGGTGTGCTCCGGCCACTAAAAAGCCCAGCATCGAGCTGGGCTTTTATTTTAATCGGTCTGTGGCGCGAGTGCATCGCGCAGTCGGAACAGGCGATTAACGGGAGCGGAAGACGATGCGGCCCTTGGTCAGGTCGTAAGGAGTCAGAGCTACAGTAACGGTATCACCAGTCAGGATACGGATGTAGTTCTTACGCATTTTACCAGAGATGTGGGCGGTAACAACGTGACCATTTTCCAACTCAACACGGAACATAGTGTTAGGTAGGGTTTCCAAAATGGTCCCCTGCATCTCAATACTGTCTTCTTTTGCCATTAAATGGTTATCCTGTTACGAAACAAAAATCGGGCGTATCATGCCGTAAAAACCGGCCACTGTAAAGTTATACCCATCAGCGGCGAAATGCGCGCTTCATCAGGCTGTTCAGCGGCTTTCCTTCGCAGCGGTCGAAAGCTGACACCTGTTCCAACTATACGCCACATCGGCGCTCCCCGCCCAGTTTCCCCTGCCGGTGTCACCAACTTTGTCTCTGTACTCTGGCAGGTTAAACAGACAGGCATGATGTTGCATTATTAATCAATGGCTTGCCATCCTCCTGTGACGAGAACCTGGTAGGGCCGATAGTGAGTTTTGTAGGCCATTTTCCGGCACTCATCGATCTGATAGCCCAGGTACAGAAAGGCTTTGTTCCGTTGTTGTGCCAGCTCCAGCTGTTTGAGAATGCCCAGTACTCCGAGGGAGCGCTGGGCCAGATCCGGTGCAAAAAAGGTGTAGACCGCCGACAGGGCATGCTCCAGTTCATCGGTGACCGCGACCAGTACCAGACGGCCATCCAATCGAGCCTCCAGATAGCGTTGCGGCAGCCAGGAGCAGGGCAGGAACCGGTTGAACTGCTCGTCGGTGGGCGGAAACATGGGGCCGTCGTGGTGTCGAAGGCGAATGTAGTCGTGGTACAGGCGCCGATGCTCATCGGTGGGGGTGTCCACCTGGCTCCAGATCAGATCGCGGTTTTTGGCCAGGATCCGTTTTTGCGAACGGCTGGGGCGAAAGCGGGCGGCTTCTACCCGTATCGGCTGACAGGAACGGCACTCGGGACAGTGAGGCCGGTAGACGTCACTGCCACTGCGACGAAACCCCAGTCGCATCAACCCCTCGAAGTGAGCCGGCGTCATCTTGCTTTGGACGATGAGCAGCTGCTCCTTCTTCTCCGGCCGGTAGCTGCAGTCGAACGGCTGGCTGAGTCCCACGGGCAGGCGGCTGACTTCAGACATCTAACTCAATCTCCCGGGTCTGCCACTGACTGGCGCAGACAGGCTGATCCCGGTGCCTGGCCAGCAGGTTGAGAAACCGATCCCGCGACAGGGTTCTGGCTCCCAGGTTAGCCAGGTGAGCGTTGGGAACCTGGGCGTCAATCCAGTCGATGCCACACTGGTGCAGGTGATGGTTGAGGGCCCAGAAGGCCACCTTGGAAGCGTCAGTCTGGCGGTGAAACATCGATTCGCCGCAAAACAGTCCGCCCACCCGCAGGCCATACAGCCCTCCAACCAGTTGGTCGCCATCCCAGACCTCGATGGAGTGGGCGACCCCCATCCGGTGCAGTGTCAGGTAACTTTGTCGCATGGCCGCGCTGATCCAAGTGCCGTCCTGTTTGGCCCGGGGGGCGGCGCAGCCATCGATGACGGCGGCAAAATCCCGATTCAAGGTTATCTGCCACCCCGCGCGGCGTAGGCTCTTTCGAAGGCTTTTGCCGGCATGGTGATCGTTTACCCGGAACACGGCCCTGGGATCCGGCGACCACCACAAAATGGGCTCATCGGGATTGAACCAGGGAAAGATGCCACTGTGATAGGCCTGTATCAAACGCTTCGGTGACAGGTCGCCGCCGATGGCCAGCAGGCCATTGGGGTCATTCAGAGCTTCCTGCGGGGTAGGAAACCAGTGACTTTCAGTATTCAGGTAACGGACAACTTTAACCATAAGGCGTACTATTAAACCGTGTATCTATTAAAGTTAGCGAAAAAATCATGTGGGTGAAACGAGGATTACTGGCTTTGATGCTGTTGGTGACGGTGCAGGCCCAGGCTCAGGTCTACAATCGCAACCAGGCGGTGCCGGTTCAGAAGGTGGATTATGCCACAGTGGAATCTGTGCGCCAGGTGACGCAGGATGAATTGGTGGAGGATCGCAACCGGGGCTGGAAAACCTTTGGCGGTGCCCTGGTAGGCGGTCTGATTGGCAACCAGTTTGGTGGTGGATCGGGTAAAGACGTGGCAACCGTGGTCGGGGCGCTGCTGGGCGCCGGTATGGTACACAACAATAATCCGGCCTATCAGGTGCGGCAGATTCGGCTGGTGGAGCTAATAGTGAAGACCGAGGCCGGAGAGCAGCTGATGGTGTTGCAGGATCGGGACCCCAGCATGCTGTTCCAGGCCGGGGATGAAGTCCGGCTGGTGTACCTTCAGGGCGGCAGTGTCCGGGTGGACAAGGCGATGTAACACTCCGCTAAAGACAAGGGCGCCTGCAGGCGCCCTTGTTGTCTGGGTCAGGACCGAATCTGCCCCTGCTCCATGTGTAGGATCCGATCCATCTGCGCCAGTCCCGCCTGCTTATGGGTGACGTAGATGATGCTGCGGGTCCCTTGCAGCAACTGCTTGAGCACCTCGCCCTCGGTGGCATCGTCCAGTCCTTCTGTGGGCTCATCCATCAACAGCAGCTGTGCCGGGTGCAGCAGTGCCCGGGCCAGACCGATGCGGCGGGCTTCACCACCGGACAGCTGACGCCCGCCCTCTCCCAGCCACTGATTCAGGCCCTCCCCGTCCAGCAGGGCACTCAGTCCGACCTGGGTCAGCGCCTGAGTCAATTGGGCGTCGCCGGCGTCGGGGCTGGCCAGTAGCAGGTTGTCCCTCAGGCTGCCATTGAAGACGTGCACCCGCTGCTCGACAACACAGAGCTGTTGCCGCAAGGCCGTTTCGGACAGCGACTCCCACGGGGTGTCATTGAGGCGGATCTGACCGGATTGGGGTTGCCACTCACGGCTGAGCAGGCTGAGCAGGGTGGATTTGCCGCAGCCGGTTTTGCCCACCAGAGCGATCTTCTCCCCCGGTGCCAATGTCAGGGACACGCCGTTGACCGCCGGATTGGGACTGCCTGGGTAGCTGAAGTGGAGCTTGTCCAGGGTGATGCTGCCCTGCTGCCAGTCGGCATCGCCGAAGCGGACGCTGGAGCGCTGTTCCAACACCGGTTTCAGTCGCTGGGCGGCATTGACGGTGTGGCTCAGGTGCTGAAAGGCACCGGCGACCGGAATCAGGGCTTCAAAACTGGCCAGGGTGACAAAGGCGATCAGCGCCAGCAGCGGCCCCGGAGGCGCCGCGCTGCCCACCTGATCGGCGGCCAGGTACAGCATCAGCACCAGCGTCCAGCCGTTGAGCAGTTGCAACAGGGCCTGGGACAGGGCCGTGACCCGGGTCAGCCTGGCCTGGGCGCCAATCAGCTGGTTTTCGGCGGAGTGAATCTTCTGCCTCTGGTTGGCGGTGGCGGCGTAGACACTGAGTTCGGTCTGGGCGCTGATGAGATCCACCAGTTGCTGCCGCAGCAGACGGGTGCTGTCGCCGAGCAGCTGGCCGGGACGGCGGCCCAGGCGGTAAAACAGCAGCGGCAGCAGTACCAGCAGGCTCATTAGCACGGCGCCGAGCGTCAGCGCCAGCTGAGGGTCGAAGCTGGCCACCAGCAGGCACACCAGTGCAATGGCCACCAGGGCGGCAATCAGCGGTGAGATCAGCCTCAGGTACAGGTGATCCAGGGTGTCGACGTCGGCCACCATGCGGTTGAGCAGGTCGCCATCGCGCAGATCACTGCGATCCGCCGGGGTAAGGGGAGCCAGGACCCGGAAGAACCGGTCGCGAAGATCGGTCAGCAGCCGAAAGGTGGCGTCATGGCTGACGACCCGCTCGGCCCAGCGAGCCGCGGTACGCAGGATGGACAGGCCACGAACGCCACCGGAAGGGTACATGTAGTTAAACTGTCCCCGGGTGGCAACCACCAGGCCGGCACTGGCCGAGGCGGCCAGAAACCAGCCTGACAGAGACAGCAGGCCGATGCTGGCACATAGGGTGAGAACAGCCAGAAACACCCCCAACAGCATGGGTTTCCAATGGGGACGGAACAGAGCCACGAAGGGCAGTAAATCACGCATCGGTGTGCTCCTTGGCAGTCAGGGTGACCACGGTGTCCATCTCGTTGAGGCTGTCACGGCGGTGACTGATCATCACTACGCTTTTGTTGACCCAGTGTTGCCTCAGCCCATCCATCACCAGTTGTTCACTGCGCTGATCCAGACTGGCGGTGGGCTCATCCAGCAGCAGCAAGGGCGCGTCCTTGAGCAAAGCCCGGGTCAGGGCGATGCGCTGGGCCTGACCGACGGACAGGCCGCTGTTGCGATCGCCCACCTTGTGCTCAAGACCCTGGTCGAACTGGGCCAGGGCCTGATCCAGATGAGCGTGTTCACAGGCCTGCCGCAGGCGGGCGTCATCGATGTCGCAACGCCCCATCAGCAGGTTGTCACGGACGCTGCCGTGCACCAGGGCCGGATTTTGGCCCAGCCAGCTGTAGTGGCGCATCCAGGGGTCGCGACTGAGTTCCCGGACCTCGATGCCATCAACGGTGAGACTGCCCTGGTAGGGTAACAGTCCCATCAGGGCTTTCATCACCGAACTCTTGCCGGCGCCGGACGGGCCCACCAGGGCCAGTTTGTGCCCGGGAAGCAGTTCAAAGTCCACAGGCTGAGTGAGCGGGGTGTGGTCGTGGGCACAGACTACCAACTTTGAGGCGCGGATGTGCATCGGTGAGTCGGCGTCGAGGCGGCGGTCGCCCTGATTGAGTTCGGACTGATGATCCAGAAAATCGACGATGGACTCGGCCGCGCCCAGCGCCTGGGCTTTGGCGTGATAAAACGCCCCCAGATCCCGCAGCGGCTGATAAAACTCCGGAGCCAGCAGCAGCACCAGAAAGCCGGTAAACAGGGTGATGCCAGCGCCATAATGGCCAAAATCCAGGTGGCCCAGATAGCTGAAACCAAAATAGACCGCGATCAGGGCGATGGAGATGGCGGCAAAAAACTCCAGTACCGCCGACGACAGGAACGCCATTCTCAGCACCTCCATGGTTCGCTGCCGAAACTCGTCGGAGGCATCACGCAGGGTGTCGGCTTGGGACTGGGCTGCGGCAAACTGGCGGATGGTACTCATACCGCGTAACCGGTCCAGGAAGGTACCGGATAGTCGTGCCAGGGCCTGAAAGTTGCGTTTATTGGCGTCGGCGGCGCCCATGCCGATGATGGCCATAAACAGCACGGTCAGCGGCGCGGTGCCCAGCAGGATCAGGCCGGCGATCCAGTTGATGGGAAACAGCAGCACCAGAATCATCAGCGGAATCAGTCCGGCCAGCATCATCTGCGGCAGGTACTTGGAGAAGAAGTCCTGCATCTGCTCGGTCTGTTCCAGCAGCATGGTGGTCCAGGCACCGCCACTTTTGCTGCTGGCAAAGGCCGGACCGAGACGGTCAAGCTTATCCAAAATCGCCCGGCGGGTGTTGTGGCGCACCAGCGATCCGATGCGGAAACTGGCCACTTCCCGGCCAGCCAGGGCCAGGGATTTTGCGGCGATCAATGCCGCGAGCAGGAGGAAGTCATTGGTGAGTGTGGTTTTGTCGACCTGCTCAATCACCAACTGATGCAGCAGGTTGGCCAGTACCCAGGCCTGACCGATGATGCAGATGCCGGCCAGCAAGCCGAAGCCGATGGTAAGCAGCAGCCAGCTGCGGGCGGGCCTGGCGGCCCCGCGCAGCCAGCCATTGAGTTGGCGCTGTAACGCTTTGTCCATAGATTCTTCTTTGACAAACAATAAGAGGGAGACCGGCTCCCTCTTGATTCAGGTGGAAAGAGCCGACTTTATTGGTCGGTCAGGGCATCCAGGTAGCGCTCGGCATCCAGGGCCGCCATGCAGCCGGTGCCGGCGGAGGTGATCGCCTGTCGATAGCTGTGATCCATCACGTCGCCAGCCGCAAAGACGCCGGCCACCGAGGTGGCGGTGGCGTTGCCCTCCAGGCCGCTCTGTACCAGGATGTAGCCGTCTTTCATCGCCAATTGGCCGTCGAAGATGCCGGTGTTAGGCTGATGGCCGATGGCGACAAACACGCCATCCACGGTCAGCTCTTCGGTGGCGTCGGAGCGGGTGTCTTTGATACGGGCGCCGGTAACGCCCATCTCATCGCCCAGCACCTCATCCAGGGTACGGTCGGTGTGCAATACGATGTTGCCGTTTTCCACTTTGTCCTTCAGGCGTTTCATCAGGATCTTTTCGGCCCGGAAGCCTTCGCGGCGATGAACCAGGTGCACTTCAGACGCGATGTTGGACAGATACAGAGCCTCTTCGACTGCGGTATTACCGCCACCGATTACCGCCACGGGCTTGTTGCGGTAAAAGAAGCCGTCACAGGTGGCACAGGCTGAAACGCCGCGGCCCTTAAACGCCTCTTCCGAGTCCAGTCCCAGATACTTGGCGGAGGCACCGGTGGAGATAATCAGGGCATCACAGGTGTACTCGGCGCTGTCGCCTTTGAGGCGGAACGGGCGGGTGCTTAGATCCACCTCATTGATGTGGTCGAACAGAATCTCGGTATCAAATTTTTCCGCGTGCTGCTGCATCCTCTGCATCAGTGCCGGACCGGTCAGGTCACTGGCGTCACCAGGCCAGTTCTCCACCTCGGTGGTGGTGGTCAACTGTCCGCCTTGCTGCATGCCGGTGATCAGCACCGGGTTCAGGTTGGCTCGGGCGGCGTACACCGCTGCGGTGTAGCCGGCGGGGCCGGAACCTAGAATTAAAAGGCCACAGTGTTTTACCTGGCTCATTAGGGTCTCCATCCTTTTATACGGAATTGTCCGGATTCTATGGGGCCGACGGGCAAAAGAAAAGGGGGCTCTTGCCCCCTTTTTTCGATTGCCCTGTCAGGTTTTTTATCCAGTCAGTTCGCTGCGGGGGTCGAAGAACTCAAAGTTCAGCGCTTCGGCCACCTCTTCGCAGGTGATTTTACCGTTGATGACATTCAGGCCGTTGAGCAGGTGCTCGTCGTCCAGCAGTGCCTGTTTATAGCCTTTTTCTGCCAGTGCAATGATGTAGGGCAGGGTGGCGTTGTTCAGGGCAAAGGTGGAGGTGCGGGGAACGGCGCCGGGCATGTTGGCCACACAGTAGTGCACCACATCATCGACGATGAACACCGGATCCTGGTGGGTGGTCGCTTTGGAGGTTTCGACGCAGCCCCCCTGGTCGATGGCGACATCGACAATGGCGGCACCGGGCTTCATCTTGCTGATGTGTTCACGGGTTATCAGTTTCGGTGCCGCAGCACCCGGAATCAGGACGCCACCGATCACCAGGTCAGCCTCCAGAACGTGCTTTTCCAACGCTTCGGCCGTGGAGTAGATCACCTTGGCCCGGTTCTCAAATTGGTGATTGAGATCCCGCAATACGTTGACGTTACGATCCAGGATGGTGACGTCGGCACCCAGGCCAACGGCCATCAGGGCGGCGTTGCGGCCGACCATGCCGCCACCGATGACCACCACTTTGGCGGGCTCAACACCGGGGACGCCACCCAGCAGCATGCCCCGGCCCATGTTGGACTTCTCCAGTGCCTGGGCACCGGCCTGGATGGACATACGGCCGGCTACTTCGGACATCGGTGCCAGCAGGGGCAGGCCACCTTTATTGTCGGTCACGGTTTCGTAGGCGATGCAGACAGCGCCGCTGTTCACCAGATCCTGAGTCTGTGGCAGATCCGGTGCCAGGTGGAGGTAGGTAAACAGGATTTGGCCGGGGCGCAGCATAGCGCGTTCCACTGCCTGAGGCTCTTTTACCTTTACAATCATCTCCGCGCTGGCGAAGACGGCATCGGCGCTGTCGAGGATCTCAGCGCCGGCGTTGATGTAGTCTTGATCGTCGAACCCGATACCGCTTCCCGCCTGGGTTTGCACCAGTACCTTATGGCCGCGACGGGTCAGTTCCCGCACACTGGCTGGCACCATGCCGGCACGATATTCGTGGTTCTTAATCTCCTTTGGCACACCGATGATCATATTTTCCCCTTTTGTTGTTTTCTACTAATCCATAGGCGTATGTAGTGAATTTATGCGCCTGAATATGATTTTTTCGTGGCTATCGGGTGCGAATCAGTATATTATTCAGTCGGAAGTTTTTCTTCCGATATATTTGGGCATTATTAGGATAAAATCCCAACCAAGAAGGGAAAAGGAAGCACATAATGGCATATAATAAGAAAAAGCCACTCAAAGAGTTGGATAGAATCGACCGCAACATCCTGAATGAACTGCAAAAGGATGGTCGTATCTCCAATGTTGAACTCTCCAAGCGCGTCGGCCTTAGCCCAACGCCCTGTCTGGAACGGGTAAAACGTCTTGAGCGTCAAGGCTTTATCCAGGGCTACACCGCACTGGTAAATCCTCATTATCTTGGCGCCTCTTTGTTGGTTTATGTCGAAATCACCCTGAACCGCGATTCCCCAGAAGTGTTCGATAAATTCAACCACTCAGTGATGGCGCTGGATGACATCCAAGAGTGTCACCTGGTCTCCGGTGACTTCGATTACCTTCTGAAGACTCGTGTTAGCGACATGTCCGCCTATCGTCAGCTGTTGTCGGAAACGCTGTTGAAACTGCCCGGTGTAAAAGACACTCGCACCTACGTGGTGATGGAAGAGGTAAAACAGACCAGTCGGGTGCTTATCGCCCAGCACAGCGTGCCAGCCTAAGCCTGGTGCCTTCTGATTTACCTAAAAAGTGCCTCTTTATGAGGCATTTTTTCGTTTTAGCCGCCCGGCCTTTTCATGGCGGGGCAGGCGATGACGCCGCCGTGGATAACTGTATAGATAACCATGCATCAGTGGCCGTTGTCTGATATGGTATTCTTTATCGTAATTAGTTAAGTGCATAAAAGGTAACGAGCTTGAGTGACCAAGCGATTCAGCCCCGTACCCTCAATGGGATTCAGCGGTTGCTGGAAGGCGGGCTGATAGTCTGTTGCGCCCTGGCCCTGTATCTGTTGGCCGCCCTGGGCAGCTTCCATCCGGCGGATCCCGGCTGGAGTCAAACCGCCTGGGATGGGCAGATACACAATCTCATGGGACGGGTAGGCGCCTGGCTTGCCGATCTGCTGTACTTCTCTTTTGGCCTCAGTGCCTGGTCGGTACCGGTGCTGACCGCAGTCACCGGTTGGCTGATGTTTCGCCGTAGCTACCGCATCGGTGAGATTGATTACTTCTCGGTGGCCCTTCGCATTGTTGGTCTGTTGTTGATGTTACTGGGTTTTTCTACCCTGGCGTCGATGAATGCCGATGACATCTACTACTTTTCTGCCGGCGGCGTCATTGGCGATGTGATTCGTGATGCCATGCTGCCCTATTTCAACCTGCTGGGCACCACCCTGCTGCTGCTGTGCTTTGTTGGCGCCGGCTTTACCCTGTTTACTGGCTTAAGCTGGGCCACCGTGGTGGAAGCGGTAGGGTTCGGCGTCATCACCGCGATGACCTGGTTGTGGCGATTGCCGTCGAAGCTGATGAGTCGTGACCGAAATGACAACGACGATGCCGATGAGCTGCTGCAGGTGGCCCAGTCCCATAAACAGCGCGCATCGTCCCAGCTTAAGGCGGGCCGGGCCGACTCGGTAGTGATCGAGGACGGACCCGAGTCAGCGGTGACCGATGACGAGGTCTCCGATTGGCTGGACAAGGTGCCGGTTCTGCATCGTTTTGCCTGGTTTAAGCGTTTTGTCGACTGGTACGACGAACGGGTGTACGGCCCACAGGAGGAGCAGGACGAATCGCTGACGGCCAGCGACGAGCCTGCGGCGTTGCCCGAGGAGTTGAAGCAGGCGATGGACGGCCCCCGGGCCGAACCCAAATTGAGTCCGCTGGAACCGCTGCTTCCTGACAACCTGACCGAGCCGTTCCCGGACTCCGCCCCGGCTCTGTCTCCAGAACTTCAGGCAGCGGCCGCCGAACCGGCAGCGCCCGCGGCCAAGGTCGTGCCGGCAGCCCCGCCAGCGTTAACTCCGGCGCAGGTGGAAGCCCAGACCCTGATGCCGACACTGGAGCTGTTGGATCGACCCCATAAGGCGCAGAACCCGATCTCCCAGGAGGAGCTGGATCAGATTGCCCGCTTGGTGGAGCTGAAACTGGCAGACTTCAATGTGGTGGCCAAGGTGGTGGATGTGCATCCTGGCCCGGTGATCACCCGGTTTGAACTGGATCTGGCTCCAGGAGTCAAAGTCTCTAAAATCACCAACCTGGCAAAGGATCTGGCGCGGGCCCTGTCTGCGGTGAGTGTTCGAGTAGTGGAGGTGATTCCCGGTAAGTCGGTGATCGGCCTGGAGCTGCCCAACAAGAGCCGGGAAACCGTATTTATGCGGGACGTGTTGGGGTGCGAGCAGTTTGAGCAGTCCAAGTCGAACCTGGCCATGGTGCTGGGGCAGGACATCTCCGGTTACCCGGTGGTGGTGGACCTGGGTAAGATGCCCCACCTGCTGGTGGCCGGTACCACCGGCTCCGGTAAATCGGTGGGCGTGAACGCCATGATCGTCAGCTTGCTGTACAAGTCGACGCCGGAAGACGTCCGCTTGATCATGATCGATCCCAAAATGCTGGAACTGTCGGTGTACGAAGGCATTCCGCACCTGCTGTGCGAGGTGGTGACCGACATGAAAGAGGCGGCCAACGCCCTGCGCTGGTGTGTGGGGGAGATGGAGCGCCGGTATAAACTGATGTCGGCCATGGGGGTGCGAAACCTCAAGGGCTATAATGCCAAGATTCTGGACGCCCAGCAGCAGGGCCAACCACTGACGGATCCGTTCTGGCAGCCCACCGACAGCATGGATCTGCAGCCGCCGGAGCTGGAGAAACTGCCTTCCATTGTGGTGGTAGTGGATGAGTTTGCCGACATGATGATGATCGTCGGTAAGAAGGTGGAGGAGTTGATCGCCCGAATCGCCCAGAAGGCCCGGGCCGCCGGGATTCACCTGATTCTGGCGACGCAGCGTCCGTCGGTGGATGTGATTACCGGTCTGATTAAGGCCAACATTCCGACCCGGATCGCCTTCCAGGTGTCCAGCCGGGTCGACTCACGTACCATTCTGGATCAACAGGGCGCCGAGCAGTTGCTGGGGCAGGGGGACATGTTGTATCTGCCGCCCGGAACCGGAGTGCCGGTGCGGGTTCACGGAGCCTTTGTGGATGACCATGAGGTGCACCGGGTGGTGGCCGATTGGTGTGCCCGGGGTAAGCCTAATTACATCGAAGAGATTCTGGCCGGAGAGAGTGGTGGTGAGCAGGTGCTGCTGCCGGGAGAAAGCTCCGACTCTGACGGTGAGAAAGACGCCCTTTACGACGAGGCGGTGGCTTTTGTCATCGAGTCCCGCCGGGCATCCATCTCCAGCGTGCAACGAAAGCTGAAAATTGGCTACAACCGCGCCGCCAGAATGGTCGAGGAGATGGAGCAAAGTGGCCTGGTGAGCGCGCCGGGGCACAACGGTAACCGAGAAGTGCTGGTACCAGCACGACAGTGAGAGGTTGAATGAAACGAATTGCAATTGCGGTGGCGTTGTTGCCATTGCTGGCCCATGCCAACGCCGAACAGAACTTGAAGTTGAGACTGGACAACCTGAGCCAGTTTCAGGCCGAGTTTCAGCAGCAGGTGTTCGACGAAGACAGCAACCTGATTCAAACCGGCGAAGGCAGGTTGGCGCTACGGGCGCCGGATCGGTTTTTGTGGCAGTTGACCGCACCGGAGGAGAGCCTGTTGGTGGCCGACGGCGAGGCGGTGTGGGTGTATGAGCCTCTGATGGAATCGGTGTCGGTATACCGCCAGGACGACGCCATTGCCCAGACCCCGCTGACCATACTGACTCGAACCGACGAGCAAGCCTGGCAACAATACCAGTTCAGCCAGCGCGGCGACTGCTTTGACGCCGAACCCAAAGATGAAGACAGCCATGTGCGCAAGATGTCGGTGTGCTTTGCCGGCGATGCCATCGCCTCGCTGGCGATGACCGACAGCCAGGCGGTACGCAGCGAGTTTGCGCTGACTAACTTCTCCACCGCCCCTCTGGCGGATGCGATGTTTGTCTTTACCGCCCCCGAGGGGACTGAGATCGACGATCAGCGCGGGCAATGAGTACTCTGAATCTGGATTTCAGCCCCGACTTTCGGCCGCTGGCGGCGCGGATGCGCCCCAGTAAGCTGGAGCATTACATCGGTCAGGAACACCTGTTTGCCAAGGGTAAGCCCCTGCGACAAGCGCTGGAGGCGGGCCGAGCCCACTCGATGATTCTGTGGGGGCCGCCGGGCACCGGCAAGACCACGTTGGCCGAGTTGGTGGCCGAGTACAGTAACGCCCATGTCGAGCGCATCTCGGCGGTGACCTCGGGGGTGAAAGAGATCCGCGATGCCATTGCCAAAGCGAAAGATATCGCCCAGGCCCATGGTCGCCGAACCCTGTTGTTTGTGGACGAAGTGCACCGCTTCAACAAGAGTCAGCAGGATGCGTTCCTGCCCTTTATCGAAGACGGCACGGTGATCTTCGTTGGCGCCACCACCGAAAACCCGTCGTTTGAGGTCAACAGCGCGCTGTTGTCCCGTGCCCGGGTGTACGTGATCAAAAAGCTCTCTACCGAGGCCATCAAGCGCATCGTCTGTGACGCAGTCGCCGATTCGGAGCGGGGGCTGGGGAAGCAGCAGGTGGTGTTGCCCGAAGAGGTGGCCCAGGCGCTGGCCGAGCTGGTGGATGGGGATGCCCGCCGGGCCCTGAATCTGCTGGAGCTGATGGTGGACATGAGCGACGGCGCGCCACTGACCCTGACCCATCTGGCGGACGTGGCTGGTGAACCCATCGCCCGTTACGACAACAAGGGCGACCAGTATTACGATCTGATCTCGGCGGTACACAAGTCGGTGCGGGGCAGCAACCCCGATGGCGCCCTGTACTGGTTCTGTCGCATCTTAGAGGGCGGCGGTGATCCGCTCTATGTGGCCCGGCGTTTGCTGGCCATCGCCTCCGAGGATGTGGGTAATGCCGATCCCCGTGCCATGGAGATCGCCCTAAACGCCTGGGACTGCTTTCATCGGGTGGGGCCGGCAGAAGGGGAGCGGGCCATCGCCCAGGCGATTGTCTATCTGGCCGCCGCGCCCAAGAGCAACGCGGTGTATACCGCGTTCAAGGCCGCACGGGTGGCTGCCCGGGAAACCGGCCATCTGGAGGTGCCGGTGCACCTGAGGAACGCCCCGACCAAATTGATGGCGGATCTCGGCTATGGCGCCGAATACCGCTATGCCCACGATGAACCTGGTGCTTATGCCGCCGGGGACGTGTACCTGCCGCAGGAGCTGGCGCAGCAACAATTTTATCAGCCGACGGATCGTGGGCTGGAGAGGAAAATCAGGGAAAAGCTGGCTCATTTGGCGGATTTGGACCGTTTAAGCGAGAACAAACGTTATGAATAACCTAATCGCTGTGGCTTTTGGGGGCGCAGTGGGAGCAAGCGCACGTTATGGCATATCACTATTGGCCATAAAGCTATTCGGAACTGGCTTTCCCTTTGGTACACTGATCGTAAATTGCATCGGCTCTCTGATCATGGGGGCGCTTTATGCGTGGGGCGACGTTTCCGATCTGCCTCCGGCCCTGAAAGCCTTCATTGGTGTTGGCATGTTAGGTGCGTTAACCACCTTCTCGACCTTCTCCAATGAGTCCATTCTGTTGATGCAGGAAGGATTCTGGATTAAAGCCATGTTGAATGTGTTGCTGAACGTCGGCCTCTGTCTGTTGATGGTGCTGTGCGGTCAGCAACTGGTTTATGCACGAATTTAAAATAAGAGCGATATGTTAGACAGCAAATACCTACGTGCCGACCTCGAGCAAACCGCCGAGCGTCTGGCAACTCGTGGCTACATCCTGGATGTGGCTCGTTTGACCAAACTGGATGAACAGCGTAAAGCGCTGCAGGTCGAAACTCAGGAACTGCAAGCTGAACGTAACAGTCGCTCGAAGTCGATCGGACAGGCCAAGGCCCGCGGTGAAGACATCGAGCCATTGCTGGCCGAAGTGGCTTCCATGGGCGATAAGCTGGCCGCCACCAAAGCGGAACAGGACAAGCTGCTGGAGGAGTGGGACGGCATCGTCGCTGGCATTCCTAACCTGCCGGATGCTTCCTGCCCAGTTGGTGCCGATGAAGATGAAAACGTGGAAGTCAGCCGTTGGGGTGAACCGCGTCAGTTTGATTTTGATATCAAGGATCACGTTGATGTTGGTGAAGGCGTCAACGGCCTGGATTTTGGCGCGGCCGCCAAGCTGTCCGGTGCCCGCTTCATCGTGATGAAGGGCCAGGTCGCCCGCATGCATCGTGCCCTGGCTCAGTACATGCTGGATCTGCATACCCAGGAGCACGGTTACACCGAGATGTATGTGCCGCTGCTGGTGAATCCGGACAGCCTGCGTGGCACCGGCCAGTTGCCAAAATTTGGTGAAGATCTGTTCCACACCGAGCAATTGGAAGAGGACACCGATCGTCGTCTGAGCCTGATCCCCACCGCCGAGGTGCCGCTGACCAACATGGCCCGCGATGAGATCATCGAGGCCAAAGAGATGCCGGTTAAACTGACCGCCCATACACCGTGCTTCCGCAGTGAAGCGGGCGCCTCGGGCCGTGATACCCGCGGCCTGATCCGTCAGCATCAGTTTGATAAGGTCGAACTGGTTCAGTTGAGCAAGCCGTCAGAATCGATGGCGGCCCTGGAAGAGCTGACCGGTCACGCCGAGCAGGTTCTGAAAAACCTCAATCTGCCCTACCGGAAAGTGGTGCTGTGCACCGGCGACATGGGCTTTGGCTCCACCAAAACCTACGATTTGGAAGTGTGGGTACCGAGCCAGGACAAGTACCGTGAAATCTCCTCCTGCTCCAACATGGGCGATTTCCAGGCTCGCCGCATGAAGGCGCGCTGGCGTAACCCGGACACCGGCAAGCCTGAATTGCTGCATACCCTGAACGGTTCCGGCCTGGCTGTGGGTCGCACCCTGGTGGCCATTCTGGAAAACAACCAGCAGGCTGACGGTCGCATTGAGATTCCGCAGGTGCTGCGTCCTTACATGGGCGGCTTGACCCACATCGGTTAAGTGCACACAGAGTGACACCCAAAAGCCCGGCATCCAGCCGGGCTTTTTGCGTTCAGAGCTTGCGAAATACGGCCGGTCATGAGGTATGGGAGTGGGCAGTGCGCTGCTGACGGCCCTGCTGGATCTGGCCGATAACTGGCTGGCCTTGAGGCGCATTGAGCTGGAGGTCTATGCGGATAACTCCGCGGCACTGGCGCTGTATCGCAAACAGGGATTCGAGCAGGAGGGCCGTGCCCGTAAGTACGCCTTCCGGGACGGCCGGTACGTTGATGCGTTATTGATGGCCCGGGTGTGCACTCCGGGCCAGTAATCAGTGCCGCTTCAGCTGCACTGTGGCCGCGGGTTGACGCCTGTCCAGCTGCCAGGTCTGCAGGGTGCCGTGGCTCTGCAGTGTCAGGGTGTTGACTTGTGAGGGCTCCAGTTCGAACAGCAGCGTGACGCCGACGCGGACTCCTTGGCTGAACTGAGCGCGCAGCCGCTCGGTTAGCGGCAGCTCCTGGTAGATCCACAGGTCCCGTACATCCGACTCCTGGCCGACCCATTGCGGCGCGATGACCCGGTCGTCGTTATCGAGAACAACAAAGTGCTGGTTTAAGTAGGCCCGCAGTCGGGCCTCGTTGTCTTCGAAGCCCTCGTCGGCCTGCAGCGCCAATGCCTGGCTCATGTCATTGGCATTGTAGCGATGCACGACCTCCAGGCTGGTGCCATCGGCGCTCAGGCTCATTTGGGTCATGCCAAAGTGATAGCGATGACTCCAACACGGCAGCGCCAGCAGTAACAAACACATCGTGGTGATAAGCCGTTTCATGAGTCATCTTCATCCTGAGCGGGAGTCTTCAGGACTTCGCGCTGTTTCTGCATCATGTTTTTCTTTTTCTTCTCCTTAAACAGCTGCAATCGCGATGGCTGAATTCGGCGTGGAAAGTGGTTGTTGCCGGTGTCCACATCGGCGGTTTGCCAATGGGGATCCACCACGACCTGGGTCAACTGCTTGCCCTTGGGGCGAATCAGCATGCTGGTGACCTGGCTGGCGTCTTTGACCCAGATCTCGGCGGGCAGGGTCAGGCGTTCGCTGCTGCCGTCGTCATAGCTGAGCTGCAGCAGAATCGGCATCACCAGACCGCCGCGGTTGCTGAAGTCCAGCAGATAGACGTTGTGGTCGTCTTTAAGCAGTTCGCGCTCAAAGGGCTCCAGTTTGCCGAGATCCTTACGGTAGGTATTGCGGTCGGCATTGGTGGCGGTGAACTTGTCGTGCTCATTGTAGAAGTCGAACAGCTCCGGTTTGCCGTCCGTAAACCGGCTCATGCCCTGGTTGCGCTGATCGGTGATGGTTTCCGGCTTCTCCTGCTCCTGCTGACGTTGCCACTGGGACTCGATGTCAGGATCCTGGGTGTTGACGCTGAACTGGCGTACGTCGTCGATGCTGATGTCGACGTGATTGGTGGTGTAGAACCAGCCGCGCCAGAACCAGTCCAGATCCACACCGGAGGCGTCCTCCATGGTGCGGAAAAAGTCCGCCGGCATCGGTCGTTTGAACTTCCAGCGTTCGGCGTATTCGCGAAATGCAAAGTCAAACAGTTCCCGGCCGAGAATGGTTTCGCGCAAAATGTTGAGGGCGGTGGCCGGCTTGGAGTAGGCATTGTTGCCAAACTGCAGAATCGATTCTGAGTTGGACATGATCGGCACCTGGCCATCGCTCTTCATGTAGCCGGTGATGTGGCGGGGTTCTCCGCCTTTGGAGGGGTAGTCTGCCTCCCAGCTTTGCTCTGCCAGGTACTGCACGAAGGTGTTGATGCCCTCATCCATCCAGGTCCACTGTCGTTCATCGGAGTTGACGATCATCGGAAAGTAGTTGTGGCCAACTTCATGAATGATCACCGTGATCAGGCCATATTTGGTGCGTCTGGACCAGGTGCGATCGCTACGATCCTCTTTGTTGATCTCCGGTCTGGGGCCGTTAAAGGAGATCATCGGGTACTCCATGCCTCCGACCGGTCCGTTGACCGAGATGGCCACCGGGTAGGGGTAGTCGAAGCTGTAGCGGTTGTAGACCTCAAGGGTATGGATGATGGCAGCGGTGGAGTACTGATCCCACAACGGAGTGGCCTCCTCCGGGTAGAACGACATCGCCAGCGTATCGGTATCACCCTGTTTAAAGCCCTGGGCGTCCCAGAGGAATTTGCGCGAGGAGGCCCAGGCGAAATCGCGGACGTTCTCCGCCTTGAATCGCCAGGTTTTGGTGGTGCTGGCACGGCGCTTTTCATTGGCCAGCGCTTCATCCAGAGTAATGATTTTTATCGGCTTGGCGGCGGTTCTGGCTTGTTGTAGCCGCTGCTGCTGTGTGTCGCTTAGCACCTGCTGTGGATTGGTCAGTTGGCCGGTGGCGCTGACGATGTGGTCGGCGGGCACCGTAATGCTGACGTCGTAGTCGCCAAACTCCAGGGTGAACTCCCCGTGGCGCAGGAAGGGCTTGTTGTGCCAGCCGTGGGCATCGCTGTACACCGCCATGCGGGGGAACCATTGGGCAACTTCATACAGGTAGTTGTCGTCCCGCTCAAAATACTCATAGCCGGAGCGACCGCCCAGGGCTTTTTGTTCATGAATCTGATACTGCCAGTGAATGGTGAGTTCGGTGGCCTGGCCCGGTTCCAGCGGCGTGGCAAGGTCGACCCGCATCATGGTATCGACCACGGTGTAGGGTAATGGCTTACCCTGGCCATCGGCCACCAGAGAGAGGGTAACGCCGGCCGGGTGAGTCTGGGTTTCCAGGGCGCGGCGGTAGCTGCCCATGTCGACGCGATTGGCCTGGTCGCCTTCGCGGGCAACGGTGACCGTTCGCATGCGGTTGGCCAGGGAGTCCTGACGGAATTTATTCTGATCCAGGGCAACCCACAGGTATCTCAGCCGATCCGGAGAGTGGTTCTGATAGCTGATGGTCTCTTTTCCTGACAGCGACTGGTTGCTGTCATCCAGGGAAACCTGGATGCGGTAGTCAGCCTGCTGTTGCCAGTATTGGTGGCCGGGTTGGCCCGATGCGGTTCGGTATACTGTGGGGGTGGGCAGCAGTTCATCCAGCTGACGGAAGGGGTCGGTGGCAACCGACAGGGGATCGGCCGCCATGGCGGCTGATCCCACAAGGGACAGTCCCAGAAAAAGAGATCGAAATGACACGCGGTGTTCCTGTTGTAATTTATTGTTGCGGATAGACGCAGGGAGTGGCAAAAATACCACAGCTTGTTCACGGTTTCTAAACCTGTCGTCGCCAGGGAGGGTATCTATACCATCCGGAATCCGGTTCATGCCCAGACCCTGCTGTTGGCGGCGGAGGGAAAAGCGACTGGCGCTGCAAAACCGGATGCAAGTCAACGGATAAAACTGTGTAAGTGATTGTTTGCGTGGGCCACTCAGGTACACTTTAGGGACAATAAATGGTTGAGGTGGGATATGCAGATACGGGTTGAACAGATTGGTGACAGTGAGGCCATCGGCCGCATCACTTACGAGGCGTTTCTCAACCATCCTCATCATGAGCCAGGAGCCCAGCCTACCGAGCACCTGATTGTGGAAAGGCTGCGTGGTCAGGGGGCCTTGGTGTTGTCGTTGGTGGCGCTGGAGCAGGAGCGGGTGGTGGGACACATCGCCGTCTCTCCGGTGACCATTGATGGCGAGGATCTGGGCTGGGTCGGGTTGGCCCCAGTGTCGGTGACGCCGAACAGCCAGGGCCAGGGCATTGGTTCGGCGCTGGTCAATGAGGCGATTTTACGACTCAGCACCCAGGGTGTGAACGGGGTGGTGCTGGTGGGTGATCCCGCCTATTACGGTCGTTTTGGCTTTGTGGCGGAATCCTCGTTGACCTACCCCGGGGTTCCGGCTCAGTACTTTATGGCCCGGAGCCTGAAGGGAAGTGTCCCTTGTGGCGAGGTCGCCTACCATCCTGCTTTCGGCTGAGGTTCGGTCGGTTAGCTGAGCCATTCGCGGTTAAGCTGCTCGCTGTCTCCCAGATAATCCAGGACCCAGGCCAGTAACGCGTTGCTATCGTCATTGCGCCAGGCCAGGCAGCAGGCACTGGGGCGGCGCGGATCCGGCAAAGCGCGTTCGACCAGCAGTCCCCTGGCAATCAACGGGTCGGCATAGTGGCTGGGCATGCAGCCCAGACCCAGCCCTTCGATGAAGCAGGCGATGGCGTTGGGCCAGTCCGGTACCATCAGTCTGCGCTGATTATCCAGTTGCCAGTTACTGCGTTTGGGCAGGGTTCGGGCACTGTCCTCCAGGCAGATCACCGGGTATTGTTCCAGCTGCTGATGGGTGAGCACCGCCTCTTTGGCGCAGGGGTGGTGGGGGGCCATGACAAAGCGCCATTGCAGCTCTCCCATGTCGCGAAAACCAAAGTCACCGCCGACCGGAATGGCGGAGGTGGCGCCAATGGCGATGTCGGCCCGGCCATCGGCCAACGCATCCCACACGCCGTTAAACACCTCCATGCTGATCACCAGTTCGGCGTCGTCAAACTGGCGATAGAAGTCGCGTACCAATGTCGTGATCCGCAGCGGTTTGACCACATTATCCAGCGCCAGTCTCAGGGTCTGTTGCCAGCCGTTGGCGACCCGCTGGGTCTGCTGCCGAAGCTCCTCCATCTGCCTGAGCATCACTCGGGCTTCCGCCATAAAGTGCCGGCCCGCTTCCGTCAGTTCGACCCGTCGGGGCAGGCGTTGAAACAGGGTGACTCCGAGATCCCGTTCCACCTGCTTGACGTTGTAACTGATGGCCGACGGCACTTTGTGCAGTTGCTGGGCGGCCAGGGTAAAGCTCCCCAGCCTGGCGACGGTGTCCAGCATCACCAAGGTGTGTTTGGAAAACATACTAATCAAATTTTTTGAACGATAGAGGGTGATTATATCGTTTAATTTTCTTCATGACGATCTCTACAATCGCAGCCCTTGATATACATGGGGTAGGCGCCACTCCATTGATTAATTATTTTGATTGGAAATGTTATGAAGATGGCTCGATTGGAAATGGTGTATCTGGCTGCGTTGTCGATGCTGGGGTTTGTGGCCACGGACATGTACCTGCCCGCCTTTGAACGCATGCAGGACTACTTTGGTACCGGCGCCGAAGCGGTGGCGCTGAGCCTGTCGGTGTTTCTGGCGGGGTTGGCGCTGGGGCAGCTGTTGTGGGGCGTGATCTCCGACCGCTTTGGTCGTCGCAATGCTTTGTTGCTGGGACTGGGTCTGTTTGTGCTCTCCTCTCTGGCGGTACTGGTGGTGGACAGCATCTGGCAACTGTTGCTGCTGAGAGCGCTGCAGGCCCTGGGAGTGTCGGCGGCGGCGGTGATCTGGCAGGCGATGGTGATCGCAGAAAAAAGCGAGTCCGATGCCCGGCGATTGTTTGCCACCATTATGCCGCTGGTGGCACTGACCCCGGCGCTGGCGCCTCAGTTAGGGGTGGCACTGCTGCATGGCTTTGACTGGCAAGCGATCTTTGTTGCCCTGGCGGCCATGGGAGCGCTCTGTTTTGGGGTGACCCTGATGCGATCTGCGGATCGGCCGCTGCCGACCAACACCAGCATCGCCGCTGATTTTGGTTTGCTGCTGCGTCGTCCTAACTATCTGGGAAACGTGCTGATCTACAGTGCTGGCTCGGCGGCATTCTTTGCCTTTCTCACCGGCCTGCCCAAGGTGATGACCTCCTTAGGCTACGGCGCCGGTGACATTGCCGGGGTGTTCATTCCCCAGACTCTGGCCTTTATGGTTGGCGGCTATCTGGGCAAGCGGGCGGTGGAGAAATGCGGCGATGGTTGGGTATTGAAACAGTTGCTGCTGGTGTTTGGTCTGGCGTCGTTGATCCTGTTGGTGGTGTCTCAGCTGTCGATTCCGGTGATCTGGCCGCTTCTGGCGCCTTTCTGCCTGCTGGCGGCCGCCAACGGCGCCCTGTACCCCATTGTGGTCAACCGGGCACTGGGGTGTGCCAAAGAGTGCCCGGCCACGGCGGCAGGGTTGCAAAACAGCATTCAAATCAGCATCAGCTTTGCTGCCAGTGCGGCGGTAGCCCTGTTCGCCAGCCGGGCGCTGGAAGCGGTGGGCATCGCCATTGGCCTCAGCTGCATCGGGGTGATGCTGGGCTATGTGATCTCGGAACCCGGACAGCGTCGTCAGTGGGTGGCACCGGATCCGGCTCGCGTGGCGCTGGATGAGCCTGAATAGCCGTGTCCGGACGGCGTTAGTGTCAGCCCATAGAGCGGGCTGAGGAGCCGCCCTGGTTAGCCGCCGGGGCGGCTTACCTTGATGCCAGCGGGGCGAACAGCGGAACCTGCGCCAGACTCGCCTGTAAGAGCCGGATGAACGTCCACACTTGCGACGACATATGGTGACTTTGCGGATAGGTGGTGTAGCCAGGCAATCCATCGCCCTGACTGTATGGCAACAGAGGCACCCATGCGCCGCTTTCCAGTACCGGAGCGACCATCCAATGCGGCAGCGTCGTGACCTATCTAAAGTCTGATGGCCTGAAGATCATGGGCGTTCCCCAAGCCCTGACCGAGGGGCCGCCCAACGCCGGTGTTACCTGGGTTTACTTCCTGACGGCGGGCGCGCGACTGAGAGTGGCGTGGCACCTGGGACAATGATCCAGAAACAGCGGCACGCCGCCGGTGCTGCCGCCGGTTCCCGGAGGTAACTCCCCGCAGGCCGGACAGCGCGCCCAGCGATAGAGGCCGACAATCACGCTGCAGATGGAGCCGACGAGGGTGACCACCAGTGCCAATGTGGTCGCAGACACCTGGCCAGGCGGACTTTGGCACAGGCTGAGTAGCGTGTTGCTGCCTCGTCCTTGCAGTGCCAGCAGGGCGCAACTGAGGGCGAACAGAACCAGGGCGGGACAGACCCGGTAAACGACTCGTTTCATTTGATACTGGTAGACGCCGCTCCAGTCCTGGCCGCGGTGGTCTGGGGCAGCGTGCCGGTCGGCACGGCGATGGTGTAATAGCAGAGCCAAACCGACCACCACCGGCAGCAGCCAGGTCAGGGCGGCAATGCCGCTGCCGTAGCGTGGCTGAAGATAGAGAAACATCAGCAGCGAGGCCATCACACTCAGGGCGGTGAGAAAAACGGCCTTGCCTGGGTTGGGGCTCATGGTATCGCTTTCCTGTGGGAGTTTGATGAGGGGCTACTATTATTTGGCTTTTTTTAGCTCTCTTCAACGTCCTGAAGCAACAGAATGATTCATTGCTATGACTTTTTATGGTGGGTGCGGTGGCTTGCGCCATAAAGCGTAATAGGGAGTTCAGAGGTGGGCCTGTAACACAGGATGCAGCCATTACCGGACAAGCGGGTAATGATCGAAAGGCGTTGAAATAGCGCGGTCAATCCATCAAATTTTATCCATTACGGTGGAATTAAAGCGCGACTGATGGCCGCGTTTTTTATTCTTTACCCCGGATAGGATATTTAGGTTGAGCGATACTCATTAGGCTTAAGTTGCATATTTAGTATCAAATCCCGATAAACTATTTGCCCCTTGGGGCGGTAAATGAATTGCCCCCTATTGGTGCCGAATTATGAGGCTTGGCTCGCGGCGGGTGCTTTGACTCCGGATTCGATTCGAACCCCACCTGCGCCTCCCCGATATTTAGCTGAAAAAGTAATTGCTGTTGATGGTTGGGGTATTCGTCGGTAAAGCCTCTGGCGTGCTGGCAATTATCCAGTAACCACCACTGCTTGTTGGTATTCAGGGAGTCATACAGACCCGCGGCCCGTTGGTAGGGGATGAGGTGATCATCGCGGCAGTGGGAGATGATGACCGGCAACTGCTTGAGCTGGCTGGCGGTATGGATCGGTGAGGCGCGGTCATCAACAAACCAGGGAATTAGGTGGCGCCACAGCCGCCCGCCCGGGTAGTCGGCCACCACATCCCGGGCTAACAGCGAATAGAGATCAAATGAGCTGTCCACCAGAAGCTGGTTGAAATGGGCTTCCAGCCCGGTTAAGGCCAGCCCTTCCAGGGCGATGGCACTGCCCATCGAGGTGGCAATAATGGTGGTGTTTTTGTGGCGGGTGATTGGGTTGCGGCTGACAAAGCGCAACACGGTGGCGGCATCCTGAGCCAGAGCGTCAGAAGTGGCCCGGCCGGTGGAGTGGCCATAGCCGGAGTAGTCGAACATCAGCACATCGAACCCGTGTTCCAGCAGCCACAGGACCTTTTCTCCGGTCTCGCTGAGGTTGCCGGCGTTGCCATGAAAGTGGACCACCAGCCGATCACTGCGGCTGGAAGCGAAGTGGTACTGAAGGTGAAGCGTATTGCCGGAGCGCGAGGGCAGCCAGTGATCCTGGTAACGTGAATGCTGTGGCGCCACGAGTGGTTGTTCCTGGGGTCCGGGCGAGTAAAAATACAGGTTGTTGCAACCGCAGAGGAGGAGGGGCAAACAACAAAAAAACAACGTCGGCATAGGTCTGGCGTCCTCATTGAAATGGGATGCGTCCGAGCTGATTTGATTTTTTAGCTTGTTATCAAACTAGTACAGAGCGCCGGTGTCGACAAGTCCGTAGCGGTGATTAAGGCCGCGGACAGTCCGGGGGCGGGAGACCAACAGTGGCCGGTGGCATTGAGGAAGGAAAACGGCTGCGGCGACAACTCGGCGTCCGCAACCAGCTCGAGCAGGGAACGCGAACCCGTCAGTCCTGCTTTGTACGCCGCTTCGTACAGGCACCAACGATGGAAAAACTGGGATTCGGGCCAGTTTAGGTAGCGAGACAGCCGTGATTGGTGCCGGCGGCCATGGGTTTGAAGATCGATGCCCAAGGGGCCGTGACTGGCTACGACCAGGGCAACGTACCGATCGCTGTGACTGATGGACAGTTGCCAGGGGTGGTGATGGAAATGGGGTTTGCCATTGGGGTCTTTTGACCAGGTGTCGGGGAATTTTCCATCAATATTGAGTTGCTTATATAGATTTATCACCGCGGCTCGTTGAGCGTGTTTTAATTGCTTTCGATCTGGATTGCCGAAAAATTCTCCGATAATAATTCGTAGCTGCTGATCGTTATATGTAAATAGTGAATGAATCTGGGTAGGAGACGTCATTTCTGGCCCGGTTTGTTTACTCATTCTTGTGTGGATTGGCGAAAAACGATATTGTAGCCGTCGCATAAATCAGAATAACGACTTTAATCGTAATTACAACGAGATATGAAATACACTTTCCCTGTTCTGGGTTGGCAGGGGTGGACATCGTCAACCTCGAATCCAGCCAGCGAACTGCCCGTTTATCCCGATGCTGATGATGGCTCAACGCCGGCACTGCCTTTTGTGCCAGCGATGAAGCGTCGTCGCCTGACGCGGCTGGCCAAAATGGCGCTGCATGTGGCGGAGCCGTTGAACGGGGAGGGGCAACTGGCGACCGTGTTTGCATCTCAGCATGGTGAAGTCGGCCAAACCGTCGACATGCTCGATCGCCTGTTGGCGGGAGAGGCGGTATCGCCCACTCGTTTTAGCCAGTCGGTGCACAATTTCGCGTCCGGCAGTTATGGCATTCATTTTTCCAATACCCAGGCGTCCACCTCCATTGCCGCAGGCAGCGATACCCTGTTGATGGCCCTGATTGAAGGTCAGAGTCAACTGAGCGCCGATCAGGATGTGTTGGTGGTGTACATGGATGAGCCGGTACCGGCTCGATTTCTGACACCGGCAGAGCCGCAGCAACCGGCCATGGCGCTGGCTCTGCGGTTGTCACTGTCGGCCTCGACCCGGTTGCTGGCCCGGGCCTGCGAGGCTCCGGCCGATCACCCGCCGCTTACCTCGGTACCCTGGCAGGTGCTGAGGATGTTAAACAGTGCCGCCGGTGGCGTGGTGATGCAGCAGGAGCGACAGCGTTACCATTGGAGCGTGTCCCGGTGAGGCAGGCCCTCTATCATGGCTACCGGGTATTGGCCACCGGCCTGAGTTTTGCCGTCTTTGGTCTGGGCGGCCTCATCGCCGGCATCGGTGTGTTCCCGGTGTTGTCGCTGATGCCCGGTACCACCGCAGAGAAACAGCGGCGTGCCCAGCGCTGCGTCCACTGGTTGTTTCGATTTTTTGTGCGGTTTATGGAGTTGCTGTGGGTGACCCGGGTCGTCATAGAGCAGCCGCAACGGCTTCAGCAGGCCAAAGGGATGGTGATCATTGCCAATCACCCCTGCTTGCTGGATGTGGTGGTGTTGATCTCGGCGATTCCCCATACCAACTGCATTGTAAAGCAGTCGTTACTGCGAAACCCGTTTATGCGCTGGGTGATCAAAGCGGCGGGTTATATCGCCAATGATTGTCCGGATGACGTGGTAAGATTGAGCCGGCAGAAGTTGCAACAGGGCGACAATATTATTGTGTTTCCCGAAGGCACCAGAACCTCCCCTGGAGAGCCGATCAAGATGCAGCGAGGTGCGGCTCGAATTGTGTTGGGGAGCAGGGCACCGATATTGCCCATTACCCTGCGTTGCACCCCGACGACCCTGACCAAGGGCACTCCTTGGTATCGGGTTTCGCCATCGAGGTTTGTGATCAGCATGAACGTCGGTGAACCGATTGACTGTCCCGTGGATGAGGGGGCTCCCGAGTCGTTGCGGGTGAGACGACTGACCCGCGAGATGGAACAGAGATTTAATACGGAGTTAGAAAAAGAATGAACCCATTAATTACCGAGTTAAAGCAGCTGATCATTGACGCGCTGGAGCTGGAAGAGATTACGGTAGACGACATTGAAACCGGTGCCCCCCTGTTTATTGAAGGACTGGGTCTGGATTCCATCGATGCCCTGGAGTTAGGGGTGGCGATTAAGAAGCGCTATGGGGTAAAACTGGACCCCAATGCCGAAGATACCCGCTCTCACTTTGCCAGTGTTGATGCCCTGGCCCGTTTTATCAGCAGCCAAACTGAACAAGGGGAGAAGTGATGAGTCGTCGTCAAGAGTTGTTTGCCGAACTGTCGGCCATTCTGGTTGAAGAGTTCGAAATCGAGGCCGGTGACATCACCCCGGAGGCCAGTCTGTATGAAGATCTGGATCTGGACAGCATCGATGCGGTTGACTTGGTGATCAAGCTGCAGCAAACCACAGGGGTGAAGATACAGCCTGAGGAGTTCAAGGCTGTCCGCAGTGTCAATGACGTTCTGGATGCGCTGGAAAAATTGATTCCCGCCTGATGAAGGCCCTGCTTGCCATCGTGGTGACGCTGCTGTTGGTGGCGTACCCGGTATTAGTGTATGTGTCGGTCCAGCAGCAATTGGGGCCGACTTTTGCTTTTCTGATACTGGCATTATTGCTGGTCCGTGCCGCGATGGTTCCCCGGGCTGGCCGGGCGATCCCCCTAGTGGGCGCAGGCCTGGTTGGTTTGTACCTGCTTACCCGGGATGAGCGGGTGTTGCTGTGGTATCCAGTTTTGGTGAACGGACTTATGCTACTGGCCTTCGGTTGGTCGCTGCGGCGTTCCCCATCGATGATTGAGCAGTTTGCCCGCCTGCGGCATCCGAATCTGCCGGCGCAGGCGGTACCCTATTTACGCCGGGTAACAGTGGCCTGGTGCGTCTTTTTTGTGGTCAACGGCAGCATTGCAACGGCCACGGTGATCTACGGGGATATGGAGTGCTGGACACTATACAACGGCCTGATCTCTTACGGGCTGATGGGGTTGATGGTGGTCGCAGAACTACTGATACGGCCGAAATACCAGGAGGCGGCATGACCTTGTCCCTGGCGGCGCGGCTGTTTTCTGAAGACTCTGTGGTCTGTTGTGGTGCCGAGCGCGGTCAGATTTTGCTGAGCGACGTGCGTCAGCGGGTGGCGCAGTTGCAGGCCAGCCTCGGTCCAGAGCCACCGACATCGGTGCTGCTGTACAGCGATGACTCACAGACTTTCCTGGTACGCTTGCTGGCATTGTTGGGCCTGGGTATCGAGGTGATATTGCCCGCCAATGGCCAGGCGTCGACGCTGCAGCAGTTGGCACCTCATCACCAGCTGCAGATGGACGATGACTGGCAGATTGGTGAAACCGCTCACGGTGACGTAGTGTGGCGTGAAGGCGGGTGTCTGCGTCTGTTTACTTCCGGCAGCAGCGGCGAGGCCAAGGCGGTGGACAAGTCCCTGTCGCAGCTGGAAACCGAAATCAATGAGCTGGAGAAGCAGTTTGGCGAGTCGCTGCAACAGTCGACGGTGGTGGCCAGTGTCTCCCATCAGCACATCTATGGGTTGCTGTTCCGGTTGTTGTGGCCATTCTGTGCCGGGCGCTCCTTTGTTATTGAGACGCTGCTGTACCCGGAAACGCTGACCGCGGCGCTGGGGTGTCATGCCCCCGCGGTCCTGATCGCCAGTCCGTCACTACTGCAGCACTGGCAGTTGCAGGACGGCCCGGCGCCGGTCATGGCGTTCAGCTCGGGCGGACCGCTGCGCCGCGATGCGGCACTGGAGCGCTGCCGCCACTGGCAGCAAGGTGTGGTGGAGATCTATGGTAGCACCGAAACCGGGGGCATTGCTCATCGTCAGACCAGCGAACAGCAGCCCGATCCGCTGTGGCAGCCGTTTGACTGTGTTCGAGTCAAGAGCGAGCAGCAGCGGCTGTGGATCCGCTCCCCCTATCTTGATGGCGACCACTGGTACTGTACCGACGACCGGGTCACCATCGGCGTCGAGGGCATGCAGCTCCTCGGTCGTGCCGACCGCACGGTAAAAATCGCCGAAAAGCGGGTCTGCCTGGTGACCATGGAGAAGGAGCTGGAGCGACACCCCTGGGTGGCGCAGGTTGCCTTGGTGCTGTTGCCCACGTCACGGCCACAGATCGGTGCCGTGGTGCAGCTGAGCGCGGCCGGTGTGGCGGCCCGGACTGAGCTCGGCGGCCGGCAGTTGGCACTGCGCTGGAAAGAACACCTGCTCGGGCATTTTGAACGAGTGACTTTGCCCAGACGCTGGCGCTATCCCGAGCGCCTGCCATTTAACCATCAAGGTAAGCTGACGAGGGCGGCTTTGCTGGAGTTATTCCATGATGACCAACATTGATCCCGTGTGGCTGGAACAGAACTGTGTCGACGGTGTGAATCGATTCACACTGATGATTCCTGAAGACCTGGATTATTTTAACGGCCACTTCAACGGCGCCCCGGTGCTGCCCGGGGTGGTCCAGTTGCAATGGGCGATCACCCAGGCCCAGGCTTGCTACGGCATGCCTGAGAGCTGTGCCCGGCTCGAAGTGGTGAAGTTTCAGCAACTTCAGCGGCCTGGACAACAGCTGACCCTGGAGCTGGAGCAGCTCGATGAGAGTCGGGTGCGGTTTGCTTTCTTCTGTTCCGAAAAGCGTTACTCCAGCGGCCGGGTTGTGTTTGAGCCGGAGTCGGCATGAACGCGTGTTTGCTGATTCCTCACTACAACCATGGCCAGCAGTTGGCACCGGTGCTGGAGCGGCTTGCTGCGATGGCACTGCCCTGTGTGGTGGTGGATGATGGCTCCAGTGCCGAAGAGCTGGCGGCGGTGGAAACGCTGGCCGCCCATCACGCCTGGGTGACTCTGGTTCGGCGTCCGGCCAATGGCGGTAAGGGGGCGGCGGTGAAAACCGGCATCCTGTGGGCCCGCCGGCAGGGGTTCAGTCATGCGGTTCAGGTCGATGCCGATGGTCAGCATGATCTCGATGATCTGCCCCAGCTGTTGTCGTTGTCGAAACGGCAGCCCGATGCGGTGGTTACCGGCATTCCCCGTTACGATGAATCTGTCCCCCGACACCGCTACCTGGCCCGTTACCTGACCCATGTGTGGGTCTGGGTGGAAACTCTGAGCCTGGAGCTGAAAGACACCATGTGCGGTTTTCGGGTCTACCCGGTTGCTGCGGTGGCCAACGTCATCGAACAGCAGCGGGTGGGTGATCGTATGGATTTCGATCCGGAGATACTGGTGCGGCTGTTCTGGCAGGGGACGCCGATCATCCAGCAGCCAACCTCGGTGATCTACCCCGAACAGGGACGATCTCACTTTCGGGCCCTGGAAGACAACTGGCTGATCAGTTGCATGCACACTCGTCTGGTCTTTGGCATGCTGTGGCGTTTGCCCTCGCTGCTGTTCAGAAAGCGCCGTCGTAAGCACTGGAGCAAGGCGTCAGAGCGCGGTGCCATGTGGGGGCTGAAGACTCTGCTGTGGCTATACCGTCACGGTGGTCGCTGGCTTTGCCGGGCGGTGTTACCGTTTATCATCGGTTATTTCTTCCTGACTGGCCGAGAGGCCAGGCAGGCGTCCCAGGCCTACCTGACCCGGGTCAACGCCGCGCGCGAAAGCCAGGGCTTGCCGAGTATTGGCAATGGCGGTTGGACCAGCTACCGCCATTTCCTGAATTTTGGCCAGGCCGCCCTGACCAAACTGGACGCCTGGAGTGGCAAGCTGAACGTAGGCCCTGCCCAGTTTCCTAACCGGCAGTTGATGATCGATCTGTTTGAACGGGGTCAGGGAGCGATGATCCTGACCGCGCATTTTGGCAATATAGAGATTTTCAGGGCCGCCGCTGAATCAGAGTTTCGTAAGCGCATCAATGTGCTGGCTCTGACTCGCCATGCGGCCAAGTTCAATGCCATTCTGGCCGAACTGAATCCCCGCTCTCAGGTGGAGCTGCTGCAGGTGGATGAGTTGGGGCCGGAAACCGCCATCCTGTTGCAGGAGCGGGTGGCTGCCGGCGAACTGGTGATCATCGCCGGTGACCGCACCTCGGCCACCAATTTCGGCCGAGTGCACTACGCCGATTTTCTTGGTCAACCGGCGGCCTTTTCCATCGGCCCCTACGTGCTGGCGTCGGTGCTCGATTGCCCGCTGTATCTGATGTTGGGGTTGCCCGGTGATCCGACGCCACAACTGCACTTTGAGAAACTGGCGGATCCCCTTTGCGGGCCGCGCAAAACCCGCAACCAGCGTATTGGCGAGTGTGTCGACCACTATGCCCGCAAGCTGGAGCAGCAGGTGATACGGAACCCATTGCACTGGTTCAATTTTTATGATTTTTGGCTGCGTGATGATGGCCAGCTAGTAGATAAGGAATAACAGATGGAATCGCAGTTAAGCCAACTGTCCCAGTCCGCCCTCATTGAGTTTGGCCCGGCCCCGTTGACCATCAAGCAGGTGAATGCCATCGCCGCCGGAGCCCGGGTCAGCCTCAGTGACTGTCCCGAGGTACGGCAACGGTTGCAGCGTAGCGCCGATCTACTCGATACCCTGTTGCAGCAAGACGGCGAGATTTACGGGGTCACCACGGGCTATGGTGACTCCTGCACGGTCACCATCCCCGATGAACTGGTTCAGGAGTTGCCGCTGCATCTGACCCGTTTCCATGGCTGTGGCATGGGCCGCCATTTCGATGAGACTCAGGGCAGGGCGATCCTGGCGGCGCGTTTGGCCTCCCTGTGCATCGGCCGTTCCGGCGTCAGCATTGCACTGCTGGAGCGCATGGTTGAGATGCTCAATCACGGGGTGATTCCACGGATTCCCGAAGAGGGCTCGGTGGGGGCCAGTGGCGATCTGACCCCGCTGTCCTACATTGCCGCCGCCCTGGTCGGTGAGCGGGAGGTCTACTATCAAGGCCAGATTCGAGAGACTCAGGATGTCTACGCCGAGCTTGGTTGGCAGCCGCTGGTACTCAGGCCTAAAGAGGGACTGGCGCTGATGAACGGCACCGCGGTGATGACGGCGGTGGCCTGCGAAGCCTATTCCCGCGCCGACTATCTGGCCCGGCTCTGTGCCCGGCTGACCGCTCTGTGCTCGCTGGCGCTGAAAGGCAACCCGTACCACTTCGATCCTGTGCTGTTTGAAGCCAAACCGCACCCTGGCCAGGCCCAGATTGCCGATTGGATCTATCAGGACCTCGGTGGCAACGACGGCAATCCCAATCCGCCGCGCCTGCAGGATCGTTACTCGCTGCGCTGCGCTCCCCATGTTATCGGGGTACTGGCCGATGCCCTGCCGTTTTTACGCCAGACCATCGAGACCGAGCTCAACAGCGCCAACGACAACCCCATTATCGATGGCGACGCCGGTCGTATCCTCCATGGTGGCCACTTCTATGGCGGTCACATCGCTTTCGCCATGGACAGCCTGAAAAATGCCGTGGCTAACCTGGCGGATCTGATGGACCGGCAGTTGGCGCACCTGGTGGATACCAAATTTAACAATGGTCTGCCGCGGAATCTGTCGGCCTCGACTGGAGAGCGGGCGCCAATCAATCATGGCTTCAAGGCGGTTCAGATTGGTGCCTCGGCCTGGACGGCGGAAGCGTTGAAGCAGACCATGCCAGCCTCGGTATTCAGCCGCTCCACCGAGTGCCACAATCAGGACAAAGTCAGCATGGGCACCATTTCCGCCCGCGACGCCCTGCGGGTTCTGACCCTGACCGAACAGGTGGCGTCGGCGCTGTTGCTGGCGTCCTATCAGGCCCTGACGCTGAGACAACGTCAGGAAGGTGGCCTGGCCCTGACTGCCGGCATTGCCGGGTTGACCGACCAGGTGGCGTCGGAGTTTGATCTGGTGATCGAAGACCGGCCGCTGGAGCAGTCGCTGCGCCATACGCTGATGGGCATCCAGCAAGGGCGCTGGGAGGTGCCGCAATGGCAGTGATTGTGTCTGCCAGTGTCGAGGTGAAAGTGCCGTTTCACGATTGCGACCCCATGGGCATTACCTGGCACGGTAACTACCTGCGCTATTTTGAGCTGGCCCGTTGCGCGCTGCTGGACAAACTGGATTACAACTATCGGCAGATGGAAGCGTCGGGCTACCGCTGGCCCATCATTGACGTCAAGATTCGCTACCCTCAGCCGACCGAATTCGAACAGCAGTTGCGCGTTTATGCCGAGCTGATCGAGTGGGAGCAGCGGTTGCGGATCCGTTACCGGGTCTGTGATGCCGACAGCGGCCGTCGACTGGTTAAGGGCGAGACGGTCCAGGTGGCGGTTAACGGCGCTACCGGCGAGATGTGTCTAGCGTCGCCGCAAATACTGAAGCAGAGGTTGTTGCCATGGCTCGATGCCTAGTTTTGCTGCTCATCGGGCTGGCGTTTTCCTGCCAGGCTCTGGAACTGACGGCTCTGGCGCAGGCGCTGGGACAGCCGCAACCTGTGCGCGGCAGTTTCAGCCAAAGTAAAACCCTGCCGTTTTTGAGTGCGCCGATGGTCAGTGAAGGGGCGTACCTGATCGCTCCAGAGCATGGGGTGGTGTGGAAGCAACGCACCCCCTGGCCACAGACCATGGTGATCAGCCGCGGCGAGCTGGTGTTGGACGGCGAGCGTCTGCAGCAGCCGGGAATGGCGTCGATGTTGCCGGTGATCACCGCACTGATGCGAGGCGATATCGATGCCCTGGCCAGTCATTTTGAGATGCAGGCCTACGGCGAACTGGACGCATGGCAGTTGCAGCTGACCCCAACGGACAGCCTGTTGTCCGGTTTGTTTCGACAGATCGAGCTGACCGGTGAGCATCAGGCCATCGGCACGTTAACCCTGACCGATTCCGCAGGCCAACCGACGGTGATTCGCTTCAGTGATCGCCAGGATGGCCCCTTACTGGAGAGCGAGCTTGCTCAATTCTGAATCGGTTCGCCGGTGGACACCGGTACACGGGTGGTGTAGCTGGCTGGCACTGTTGCTGCTGGTGTTGCTGGCAACGGCTTTCCGGCAGGGGTTTTCCTGGCCAGCCATGAGTACGGACATCACCACCCTGTTGCCCTCGGGTCAGGATGAAGCAGCATCGGAAGTGGTAAACCGGTTTGCCACCGCCGGAGGACAGACGTTCTTTCTACTGCTGGACGCTCCGGACAGTGGCATGGCAACGGCGATGGCGGACAGCCTCAGCCAACGATTGGGCCGCAGTGGCGCGGTGCTGCAATCGGCGTCCGATTCCGGGATGGCATCCTTGGGCCGGTTTCTGTATCCCTATCGATTCGGATTGCTGACGCCTGCGCAGCAGAGGGAGTTGCAACAGCAGCCGCCACAACAGTGGCTTAGCCGGCTGTATCTTGCCTTGTCAACACCGGGGGTGACTCCCGCCGCCGGGCTGATCGAAGGTGACCCTCTGTTGCTGTTTCCCGACTACCTGCAATCCCTGGCACAGGGGATAGAGGGGTGGCAGCCTGAGGAGCGTGGCCTGAGCCGCAGTTGGGAACAGCGGCAACTGCTGCTGACCCGCTGGCAACTGCAGGGGTCGGCGTTTGAGCCAGAGGCCCAGAAGCGGTTGTTGCAGGCCCTCAATGAGGAGAGTGAACGCTGGCCCGAAATCACAGTAACCCGGGCCGGAGTGGTGTTTCATGCCGCCGAAGCCACGGCTCAGGCCAAGCGGGAGATGACCTGGCTGGGTTCCGCGTCTTTGCTGCTGGTGGTGCTGTTTACCCTGGTGGTGTTCCGGCGACTGGCTCCTCTGGGCTGGTTGCTGCTGGTGATTGGCAGTGCCCTGGTGGTGGGGGCCTCGGCCTGTTTGCTGTTACTGGGACAACTGCATGCCATCACCCTGGTGTTTGGTACCACCCTGGTGGGGGTGGCGGTGGACTATACCTTGCACCTCAGTTGCCAACCGGGTAGCAGTGCCCGCCGGTCGGCGCGAACCCTGAGGTTGCCGATGTTGTTGGCGTTGCTGAGTTCCTGCCTGGCCTATCTGGTGATGATTGTCATGCCCTTTCCCGGCCTCAAGCAGATGGCGGTGTTTTCCATCGCCGGGCTGCTGTGGGCATTTTTGACCGTCCAGTGGATGCCGGTGATGGGGTTTGTCAAACCCACGGCTGATCCACGCTGCGTCGCCGTTGCCCGAGACTGGTCGCAACTGGGCGCCCGGCTGACCCGTTCCCCCTGGCTGTGGTTGGGGCTGACGCTGGTGATGGCTGTGGGCGTTTCGCAACTGCGTTTTGACGATGATGTGCGCCATTTCCAGCAGAGCTCAGCGTCGCTGATGCAGCAGCAACGCCACCTCAACCAGTTGCTGCCGTTGCCAGAGCAACACCGAATGTTGCTGCTGAACGCCGACAGCGAACAGCAGTTGCTGCAACTGGAAGAGTCGCTGCGTGGGCCGCTGCAGGCGCTGATTGCCGCACAGCAACTGCAGGGCGCGTCGTTGCTGACCGACACCCTTCCGTCGCTGGCTCAGCAGCAGACCAGCCGTCAGGTTTTGACCCTGGCTTACACCTCGCCACAGCTGAGCCAGGGGTTGCAGCAACTCGGTTTCGCCGCCAATTTCACCCAGGGTCTTGCGGGGCAATTGGCCGAGGCGCCGATGCTGACGCCGGCGCAATGGCTGGCCCAGCCTGGTGGGTCGCCGTTGAAATTGCAGTGGCTGGGAGCGGGGCCATCGGGGTGGCGCAGTGTGGTGCTACTGACCGGGGTACAGGATGTTGCGGCGCTGCAGGCGCTGTCGGCCATCGACGGGGTTCGCTATCTGGATCGGATCGAAGACCTGGGGCGGGTGATGGCCCATTATCGTTGGGCGTTAATGACGGTGACCCTGTTGATACTGGTCATGGCGGTGCTGCTGATCTCTCGTGTGCACCCCTGGAAACTGGCGCTGTTGGTGGTGTTGCCACCGGTGGCGGCGATGTTATTGGTGGCTGCCGTATGGGGACTGGCAGGCATTCCCATGACCCTGTTTCATATGTTGGGGCTGTTGCTGATGCTGGGCATTGCATTGGATCAAACCCTGTTTCTGGCGTCGACCCCAAGAACGGAGTGGGGGCATTGCAGCCTGGCCATTGCGCTCAGTGTGCTGTCCACCGTGGCCGCGTTTGGCATGCTGGGACTGTCGAGCACCCCGCCATTGGCTGCCTTTGGCCAGAGCCTGAGTATGGGGTTATTGACGGCAGCGGTGTTGGCACCGGTTGTCGAACGACACATAGGAAAGGAATCAAAATGACAGAACAAGAGAGCCGCACCGTGGTGATCATCGGAGCCGGTCCGTCCGGTGCGGTCGCCAGTGCCTTGTTGCAGCGCAACGGTCATGATGTGCTGGTGCTGGAGCGGGCCCACTTTCCCCGTTTCTCTATCGGAGAAAGCCTGTTACCCCAGTGCATGGAGTACCTGCAGCTGGCCGGTCTGGCCGGGGCGGTGGAGCAGGCCGGGTTTCAGTTTAAGAACGGTGCCGCATTTAGCCGTGGCCAGCGTTATGCGGAGTTTGACTTCACCGACAAGTTTTCTCCGGGCCCTGGTACCACCTTTCAGGTACAGCGGGGCAAGTTTGATCAACTGCTGGCGGATGGAGCCGCCGCCCAGGGGGTGGAGATTCGCTATGGTCATTCACTGACATCGGTGCAGATGCAGGAGCAGGGGGCCGTGCTGGAGGTGGAGACCGACCAGGGGTGTCATTACCGGATAGACTGCCAGTTTGTGTTGGACGCATCCGGGTTTGCCCGGGTGTTGCCCAGGCTGTTGGCACTGGAGTCGCCGTCCGATTTCCCCAATCGCAAGGCGCTGTTTACCCATATCGAAGACCGGGCCCAGGGTCGCTTCGATCGCAACAAAATTTTGATTACTGTCCACCCCGACCATGAAGATGTGTGGTTCTGGTTGATCCCCTTTTCCGATGGCCGGGCGTCTTTAGGGGTGGTGGCATCGGCAGAGTATTTTGACGATCGGGTAGACCAGGACCCCACCGAGACACTGAAGCGCTGGGTCGCCGATACGCCCAGTCTGGCGGCGGTGTTGGCGGATGCGCGTTTTGATCAGCCGGTGACTCAGTTGCAGGGCTATTCCGCCAACGTCAGTCGCCTGGCCGGGCCGCGCTTTGCCCTGCTGGGCAACGCCGGCGAATTCCTCGATCCGGTGTTTTCCTCCGGCGTGACCATTGCGATGAAATCGGCGGTGCTGGCCGCCGAGGTCTTGCACCGGCAACTTCAGGGGCACGCGGTGGACTGGCAACAGGAGTACAGCCGCCCGCTTCAGGAGGGGGTGGACACCTTTAAAACCTACGTCAAGGCCTGGTACGACGGCCGCTTTCAGAGCGTGGTGTTCCATGAAAACGCCAACCCTAAGATTCGGCAGATGGTGTGCTCCATCCTGGCCGGCTACGCCTGGGACAGAGATAACCCCTTTGTGAAGGACAGCGGCCGGCGGTTGGCGGCCCTGGTAGAGGTATGCCAGTGATGCGGTGGTTGAGTCTGGTGTTGCTGTTGGCGTTATCCGGGTGTGCGATGCGATTACCGGGCGGCGAGTGTGCCCGCTTGAGTCCGTCGGTGTCTTACTGCTTGTTGCCGGCGGCAACCGACATCGCACCGACGCGCGTTGTGCAGCGAGTGCAGTTGGCGTTTGACGATCCGGCGCTGCCGGCATTGGCGTTGCAGGGCGTGGATGAGCGTCTGCCTGGCCGGCGAGTGCTGGCTGCCACCGGTGGTCTGGGGCAGATCAGTCTGGTGATTCAGTGGAGTGACAACCAGCTTGAGTCCGAGGTTCACGGGCTGCCCGGAGGGTTAGACCCCGCCTGGTTGCTGGCGATGGTGCAGCTGTCGGAGCGGCCACTGGCCGAATTGGCATCGCGCCTGAATGGACCGGCTCAATTGACGTCGCAGTGCGACGGCCTGCATTGCCGCCAACTGAGCAGCGAAGGCGTGCCGCTTGTGACCATCACCGGGCCGGCGGATCAGCGCCGATTTGAACACCATCTGTACGGGGTTAGCATGACCCTTAGCACCCTGATCCAGGAGTCATTATGAAAGGCGTAAAGCTGGGGAAGCCGGGGGTGTTCAGCCCCTTGGGGACAACGCCGGAGCAGTTACTGCAGGGGATCATGGCCGCAGAGCCTGGTGCCATGAGGAGCAGCGAGGCGTTTCACCTCGAACGGGCTACCGTGGTGGGGCAGGCCAGGGAGTTGAGTCAGCCGTTATCAGAGTCATTGGCCCACTGGGATTGTCGTAACAACCGCATGCTGGCCTACTGCTGTGAACAGATTGACAGCCAGGTTCAGGATGCGATCAACCGTTATGGCCGTGACCGTCTGGCGGTGATTCTGGGCACCTCAACCTCAGGGATAGAAGCCTATGAACAGGCGCTGTGGGCCGATGACGGCCGGCCTCCCGAGGCGCGCAGCTACCACTATCGCAAACAGGAGATGGGTACCTGTGCCCTGTTTGTCGCCGAGCGGTTTGAATTGCCTGGTATCGCTTACACCATCTCGACAGCCTGCTCGTCGGCGGCCAAGGCGATGGCCGCCGCCGCCAGATTGCTGCAGCAGGGTAAGGTGGATGCGGTTATCTGTGGTGGCAGTGACAGCCTGTGCCGGCTGACTGTCAATGGTTTCGATGCCCTTGAGTCTTACTCAAAGGGGCAGGGGGCCCCCCTAACCCAGGGTCGTGATGGCATCAACATCGGTGAGGCATCGGTATTGTTTGTGATGACCCGTGAAGCCGGTGGCGTACGCCTGTGTGGCGCCGGCGAGAGCAGCGATGCCCATCATGTATCGGCGCCTCACCCTCAGGGGCGCGGCGCTGAAGCGGCGATGCGCGGGGCGCTGGCCATGGCCCAGATCGCCCCTGAAGCCATCAGCTACATCAACCTTCATGGCACCGGGACGCCGCTGAATGATGCCATGGAGTGTGATGCGGTGTACCGAATTTTCGGCGACCGGGTCCCGGTCAGTAGCACTAAGGGGATGACCGGTCATACCCTGGGGGCTGCCGGGGCACTGGAGGCGGCCATGTGCTGGGCGCTGCTCAGTGACGATAATTCTGAGTTCAAGCTGCCACCGCAACGACTGAACGGAGAGCGTGATACTAGCCTGTCCCCGGTGTTGCTGGCACAGGAATCTCATCGCCTTCCTCGTGTCGGTGCCTATCTGCTGAGTAACTCTTTTGCGTTTGGCGGCAGTAACATCGCTTTGATTTTTTCTTGTGAGAGGTAATTGATGAGTCACCCTCTGGCGGCATATTTGCCGCATGATGAGCCGATGATCTTAATCGATGAACTGGTGTCCCATCAGGACAACCGACTGTGTTGCCAGTTGCAGCTGAGCGAGACGTCGCCGTTTTATGATGCCAAACTGCAGCGGGTGCCCGAATGGGTGGGCATGGAGTACATGGCCCAGACGGTGGCGGCCCTGGCCGGCATTGAGGCCCACCAGCAGGGCCGGCCGGTGCGCATCGGTTTTCTGCTGGGCACCCGTCGTTACACGGTTCACAATCCCGCTTTTGAGTTGGGAAAACCCTATCGAATTACGGTAGAAAGGCTGTATCAGGACTCGGACGGAATGGCGTCGTTTCAGTGCGACATCCATCAGGATGAGATCGCCATAGCCAGTGCGAAAATCAATGTCTTTCAACCCAATAACGTCAACGAATTTTTAGGAACACCCTGATGACACGACGCATACTCATTACCGGTGCCAGCCGGGGGATCGGCCGCGCCATTGCCGAGCGCCTGGCCAATGATGGTGTGGAGCTGGTGCTTCATTATCACAGCAATCAGGCGGCGGCCGAGTCCGTGGCAGAGGCCTGTCGCCAGCGCGGAAGCCAGTGCCGTTTGGTGCAATTTGATCTGGCCGATGGGGAAGCCTGCCGAAGCGTACTCGAGGCCGATATTGAACGCCATGGTGCTTATTATGGCGTGGTGTGTAACGCCGGCATCAGTGATGACAACGCCTTTCCGGCGATGACCGAAGCCAGTTGGGACAAGGTGCTGCGCACCAATCTTGATGGGTTTTATCATGTGGTTCATCCCTGTGTGATGCCGATGGTGCAAGCGCGCAAAGGCGGCCGCATCGTGACTCTGTCTTCCCTGTCTGGCGTGGCGGGCAATCGAGGTCAGGTCAACTACAGTGCCGCCAAAGCGGGCATCATCGGTGCCACCAAAGCCTTGGCCCTGGAGTTGGCGAAGCGCAAAATCACCGTTAACTGCGTGGCTCCCGGCCTGATCGAGACCGACATGACCGACGAGTTGCCCCAGGCAAAGTTGAAAGAGATGGTGCCGGTGCGTCGCTTCGGTCAACCCGAAGAGGTGGCGGCGGCCGTTGGTTTCCTGATGAGCGATGATGCCAGCTACATTACCCGTCAGGTGCTGTCGGTAAACGGAGGCATGTTGTGAAGCGGGTTGTGATCACCGGCATGGCCGGCATTTCGCCCTTGGGGCAGGACTGGGCCAGCATCCAGGCCCGTTTGCGTGCCGGTCACAATGCCATTGTGTACCAAAGCGACTGGGATCGGGTGGCACAGATGAACACCCGTCTGGCGGCTCCGGTAACGGATTTCGAAAAACCGGCGCATTACAAACGTAAGGCAGTACGCTCCATGGGGCGGGTGTCACTGATGGCTACCCGAGCCACCGAACTGGCGCTGGAAGATGCCGGGCTGGCGAATGACCCTGTGGTGCAAAGCGGGGCCATGGGGGTGGCGTACGGCTCCTCTACTGGCTCTACCGATCCCATTATCCCTTTTGGGCGGATGCTGGAAACCGGCGAGATGAACGGGGTGACGGCCACCAGTTACATCCAGATGATGGCACACACCACGGCGGTGAATGTGGGGGTGTTCTTCGGCATCAAGGGTCGGGTTCATACCACCTCCAGTGCCTGCACCTCTGGCAGCCAGGCCATTGGTTATGCCTTTGAGGCGATCCGTTCTGGCCGCCAGATGCTGATGGTGGCCGGAGGCGCCGAAGAGTTGTGCGTCTCTGAAGCGGCGGTGTTTGATACCCTGTTTGCCACCAGCACCCGCAATGACACCCCGGAGCGTACCCCCCGTCCCTTTGATCGCGATCGGGATGGCCTGGTGATTGGCGAGGGTGCCGGCACTCTGATTCTCGAGGAGCGGGAGCATGCGCTGGCTCGGGGAGCCACCATCTACGCTGAAGTGGTGGGATTTGGTACCAACTCCGATGGCATGCACGTTACCCAGCCAAATAGAGACACCATGGCCATCGCCATGCAGCAGGCTTTGGATGACGCTGGCATGAGCGCCGGCGACATCGGGTATGTGTGTGCCCACGGTACTGCTACCGATCGGGGCGATGTGGCCGAGACTCAGGCCACCGCCGCAGTGATGGGGCGGGCCGCCATCAGTTCACTGAAAAGCTACGTCGGTCACACCCTGGGTGCCTGTGGTGCACTGGAGGCCTGGTGGAGCATCGAGATGATGCGAGACGGCTGGTTTGCCCCCACCATTAACCTGGAGAAGCTGGACCCCGAATGTGGCGATCTGGATTACATTACCGGCAGTGGGCGCGAGATTCAGTGCCAGGCGGTGATGTCCAATAACTTTGCCTTCGGTGGTATCAATACGTCACTGATATTCAAACGCCCCTGACCGACCTCTTGCGGGGGCAACGCCCCCGGTTTTGCCTATCATCTAGGGATTTTGTTGTGCCCCATCTGCTTTTGGTCTCCGCCAATCGATTTACCAACCCATATCCGGTCTACCCCCTGGGATTGAGTTACCTGAAAAGCTATCTCAATCGGGAGTGGCCGGAGTTGACCGTTACCCTGCTGGACATGAATCAGCTCAACGAAGCCCAGCTTCAGCAGCGGGTGGCGGAGCTGGCCCCCGACTATGTGGCGGTGTCGCTGCGTAATGTCGATGATGTGGATCTGACCCAGCAGCGCAGCTTCATCGACGGCTACGCTCAGGTGGTCGCCGCGATTCGTCGAGGAACACCGGCGCCGGTGATTCTGGGCGGGGCGGGCTATTCGCTGTTTCCCGAGCGGATTCTCAAGGCCCTCGAGGCGGATTATGGCATCGTCGGAGAGGGGGAGCAGACGCTGTTGCAACTGTTGCACGGACTGCAGCAGGGTAGCGATGTCACTCTCATTGAGGGACTGGTGACTCCCGAGGAGCAAGGTTGCCGGCTAACGCCGCGCCACCACCATATCGATAACCCCACTCTGGAGTTTGAGCCGGATCTGGTGGCGCATTATTGGCGTTACAGCGGCATGCTGAACATTCAGACCAAGCGGGGCTGTCCTCACCGCTGTGTCTATTGCAGCTATCCCATCATCGACGGTCGCCGGGTGCGTACCCTGAAGGTGGAGCAGATCGTATCGACACTGCGCCAGGCCTGGGATCAGCATGGCATCGATTATGTGTTCTTTACCGACTCGGTGTTTAATCTCGAGCCGGAGTTTAACGAGGCCCTGGCCCGGGCACTCATCAAAGAGGGACTGCCGACCCGCTGGGGGGCGTACTTCGCTCCCCACCGCCTGAGCCGACAACAACTGGCTCTGTATCAGCAGGCGGGGCTGACCCACCTGGAGTTTGGCACGGAGGCGATGTCGGATCAGACTCTGGCCAGTTATGGCAAGCCATTTCGTTTTAAGCAGGTGCTGCGCACCGCCGAAGTGGCCGCGGATCTGGGCATTCATCAGGCCCACTTCTTGATACTGGGGGGCTGGGGCGAGACCCGGCAGACCTTGAGTGAGACCATTGCCAACGCCGAACGACTGCCATCGACGGTGCTGTTTCCTTTCTATGGCATGCGGGTCTACCCGGATACCCTGTTGCAGCAGCAGATGGTGGCGGCGGGAGAGCTTTCGTCTGAAGATGACCTGCTGCATCCGCGTTACTACCTGAGTCCGGAGTTTGATGAAGCCGGGTTGCAGCAGCAACTGCAAGGGGTGAAACAACGCTGGGTGTTGCCGGATGAAGATCAGAGCGACAGCATTTCGATGTTGCGTGCCGCCGGAAAACGTGGGCCACTGTGGGAGTACATCTTGTAGGGCGGCGGGTGCCGGCAGACACCCGCTTGAGGGATTACAGTTTGACCACGTCACCCACCAGGGTGACTCCGGCCATGATGGTGCCGGCGCCGCACTGAAACTCGGTGGCGGAGCGGAAGTCATTTTTCTTGTAGTAGGAGCGGATGTTGATCACCGCATTACCGCCGCTTTTGACGGCCCGCTCCTGCAGAGATTTCACCGCCGACAGGAACGCCCAGTTACAGGCGGCCTGATCCGACTTGGCAAAGGCGTTGGTCTTCTTGTTGGAGGTGAACTGGCCAAACTCCTGCACCGGGGTCAACTGGTGCTCCTCGCCAAACACCATCTTGATGCTGTCATTGAGTACCTGCTTTTCCTTGCCATGTTCCATGGCGGTCTGAATATCAAATTGAACCAGGTCATCGCGGGCCATGGTGGCCGGTGCCACCAGGACGGCGGAGGCCAGCAGGGCAGCGGTGCAGAGCAGTTTCTTCATTCTAGGATCCTTTGATTAAAGAGTAAGGCCAACCGTCAGCATGAACGAGACATCCAGCCCGTCATTGGGTTGGTTAAGGTTTGCGTTGGAATAGTGCCGGTAGGCGATGGCGACGGCGTGTTGCTGCCGCTGGCCGAAATGGATACCGGCGAGAATCTGGGCCTGCAAGGCAAAGTGGCTGGCCTGATGGCGACTGCCCAGCGAGGTCTCTGACAGGTAGGTGGGCCCCAGGGCCCGAACCTGGAAAAACGTCTGCTGGTTGCCCCAATGGGGGCCGTTCAGAGTCAGTTGCGGAAACAGCGACAGTGCCCACAAGGCCTCATTGCCCTGCTGGCCATGGGCGCGCAGCCTTGCGGCGGATGCGCCGATTGAGAGCCATTGGCGGTTCGAGCGTGCGTAGTGGTAGGGCACCCAGTCGAGGCTGACAGCGCTGTTACTCTGTTGGTGGTCCCCGGGTTGGGGGCCATAACCACCACCGAGCCACAGCGAGGGCACGGCAGCGGCCGCCAGCGGGGCCCAGAAGAACAGCAGCAGGAGAGTCAACTTACGTGAACGGGCCATCTTTAACTGGTGTCGGCTGTGAGTGTAGTGAACATCGTACATTAAGCCGATATGGCTGTCGAAATTATTGATTTGGAACAGTATGTTTCGGTATTCCCATGCAACTCGGGGGGACTTTGGTTTACCCTGTGCGCAGTAGATGCAATGAAATCGGAGACAAACATGAACAGATTGAGTAAATGGCTGGGGTTGATGGTACTGCTGGTGAGCCCGTTGTTGGCGGCAGAGGAGTATGACCTGGCCTACTATCAGGCGCAGTTTGATTCCGGTAATCGTCAGCAGCAGATTCAGGCGGCGGGCAGCCTGGAGTGGGCCGGACTCAGTGATGAAGTGCTGTTCGATGCCGTGGCGGAGCAGTTGGAGCGGGTGACGTCGGAGTCAAACTCAAAGGCCAATCAAGAACATGGAGCCTGGTTGCTCAAGGCGTTGGGGTTCTCCGGTAACGAAAAATACCGCCCGCTGCTGGAGAAGTACAGTCAGAAGCCGTATTCGAAGAAGCTGCGTAAATACGCCAAGCAGGGGCTGAGCCTGCTGACTCAGCACCAGAAGTGGAACCCCATCATCAATGATGCTACTGGCTTTGAGCCAGCGCAGCCTTTGAAGGTGAACCGGCTGGCAAACATGATGAAGAGTGATGAGTTGGAGTTGCAGCGTATCGCCGCCAAGCGGGTGCATTTTGAACACCTCTATCCGGATTATCTGCTTCAGACTCTGGCGCAGCAGTTGCAGCGCCGGGTACCGGAGATGGACGACGGTAAGTTGACCATCGATACTTACGCCTGGATGACCAAGGCCCTGGCCGGTTCGGCTGAGACCCTGTATCGACCAGTGGTTGAAGAGGTGGCTGCCAAGGCGCCGAACAAGAAATTGCGTAAATACGCCAAGAAGTACCTCAACTACTATTGATGACAAACAGAGCCGCCCACAGGGCGGCTCTTTGCTGAAGGGGGCCACCGCGGCGGCCCCTTGACTCAATAGCCTTTCTTTTGCTGTCGGCTCGCCGACTGAATGCGCTGGTAGTACTTTCCTAACGCTTTGTCTTTGGCACGCTTCTGCGCCAATGTCGCGCCATTCAGAGCCTGTTCGCGCATCAGTTTCTGATAGCTTTTCAGTCGCCGCAGCGGCAGAGCCCCGCTGGCGATGGCGGCCTGAACCGCGCACCCGGGTTCCTGTTGATGCTGGCAGTCGCTGAAGCGGCAGTCGCGGGCCAGAGACTGCAGATCGGCAAAGACGTCATTCACCCCTTGCTCGCAATCGCTGAGCTGAAGCTCTCGCATGCCCGGGGTGTCCATCAGCAGGCCACCCTGGCTCATCAGGTGCAGGGAGCGATGGGTGGTGGTGTGCCGCCCCTTGCTGTCCTGTTCCCGTATCGCCCCGGTCTGCTGCTCTGGCTGTTGCAACAGGCCGTTAATGACGGTGGATTTGCCAACACCGGAAGAGCCCAGCAGGGCCACACTTTGACCTTGGCCACACCAACTGCTCAATCGCACCAATTGCTCGGGTTCCAGCGCATTAATCGCCTCGACCATCAGCATCGGATCCAGTTGCCGTACCTGGGCCAACCGTGCCGCGACCTCCGAGCAGAGATCCGCCTTGGTGAGCACCACCACCGGCTGGACACTGGCCTCATGAGCCAGGGCCAGAAAACGCTCAATGCGATTCAGGTTGAAATCGTGATTGAGCGAGCACACCACAAACAGGGTGTCGATGTTGGCGGCGATCAGTTGGGTCTCGAGTTTGCTGCCCGGCGCCCGGCGCTGAAACAGGGATTGCCGGCTCAGCCGTCGCCGTATTCGATGCTGAGGGTCCACCAGTACCCAGTCGCCGACGGCGAGGGCATCGCCCTGAGCCGATAGCGGCAACGTCAGTTCGCCGAGTTCACTCAGTGCCTGAACCTGACTGCGGTGGTGGCTGCTGATGCGCACCGGTGTCAGCCATTCCAGCTCTTCGAGGGTCAGTTGTTGTTGAAAATAGGGTCGCCATCCCAGTTGGGACAAGGACAGTGTTTGGTTCATGATAATCGTACCCCTGACGCCATGGCGTCATGATTTTAAAGAAATCGGGGGCGTGTGCCCCGGAACGCGTCCGGGCAAGGGAGTCTGTGGTTAGGAAACCGCTGCCCGGTTGGGGATGATTACAATCATTAAGAGTTCCTCCGTTATGGGGTCGACGTTGACCCGGTGGCGGACAGAGTAACAGAGGTGCCTGAACCGGAGCAAAATTCCCAGCCACAATTACGGCGTTCGGGCACAAAAAAACCGGCCGCTGGGGCCGGTTTGTTAAGGCTGTGACCGCTTACTTGGCCAGAGAGATGCCGCGGCGCTGCAGCAGGGCTTCGGTGTTCGGCTTTTCGCCTTTAAAGCCGATGTAGGTCTTCATCAGATCCTGGCTGTTGCCCTTGGACAAAATGGCGTCGCGGAAGTGCTGACCCTGTTCACGGGTCAGGCCACCGTGGTCGCGGATGTAGGCAAAGGCATCGGCGGCCAGGATTTCACTCCACATGTAGGCGTAGTAGCCCGCCGAGTAACCACCGGCAAAGATGTGGGCGAAGTAGCTGGATTTGTAACGAGGCGGAATCGCGGCCACATCGACGCCGTGCTTTTTCAGCGCGGCGGCTTCAAAGGCTTCCACATCGGCCACGTCGGCATGCTCAACGTCCAGGGCGTGCCACTCCATGTCGATCAGGGCGGCAGACAGGTACTCCAGGGTGTCGTAGCCCTGGTTGAATTTGCCCGCAGCCAGCACTTTCTTCAGCAGGGGCGCCGGGATCGGCTCGCCGGTCTGGTAGTGCTTGGCGTAGTTAGCGATCACTTGCGGATTGGCGGCCCAGTCCTCCTGGAAGGTGGACGGGAACTCGACGAAATCACGGGAGACGTTGGTGCCCGCCAGGCTTGGGTAGTAGACGTCGGAGAACAGACCGTGAACGCCGTGGCCAAACTCATGGAACATGGTGGTCACTTCGTCCCAGTTCACCAGTTGTGGCTGGCCTTCCGGTGCCTTGTTGATGTTCATGACGTTGATGATGGTGGGCTTGGTGCCGTTCATGTGCGACTGGCCGGTGAACACGTTCATCCAGGCGCCGCCGCGCTTGCCTTCACGGGCAAAGTAATCGGCATAGAACAGGCCGATGCTGCTACCGTCCTCGTCAAAGATCTCGTACACCTTAACATCGGGGTGGTAGACCGGCAGGTCCGGACGCGGCTTCAGAGTGATGCCGAACAGGCGATCCATGGTGAAGAATACCCCGTCTTCCAGAACCCGGTTGAACTCGAAGTACTGAGACACCTCGGCCGGATCCAGATTGAATTTCTGCTGGCGGACCTTCTCGGCATAGTAGAGCCAATCCCAGGGTTTTACTTCAAAGTCCGGGTGGCCTTTGCTGGCCATGGCCTGGATGTCGGCGGCTTCTTTGCTGGCGTTGGCTACCACTTTCGGTGCCATGGAGCCCAGCAGATCCATCACCTCAGTGGGGGATTTGGCCATGTTGGTCTGCAGCTGGTACTCGGCCCAGTTGTCGTAGCCAAACAGCTTGGCTTTCTCCGCCCGCAGCTTCACCATCTCCAGCAGTACAGGGCGGTTGTCGGTGTCACCGTTGGTGGCCCGGTATGCTGACGCACGCCACAGCTGTTCACGCAGCTCACGGTCGTTCAGTGTCGCCAGCGCGCTCTGGCGGGTGGTGTTGGTCAGGGTCAGCAGGTAACCGGACTTGCCGGCTTTCTCGGCGGCCAGCTTGGCGGCCTGAATCTCCGACTGCGCCATGCCGTCGAGACGCTTAACGTCCTCAACCTGGATGGCGGCCTCCTGGCTGGCGTTCAGCAGGTTCTGACCAAAGGTGTTGGTCAGTTCCGACAGGCGTTTGTTGATTGCCCGCACCTGGGTCTTCTGCTCGTCACTGAGCTTGGCGCCGGCCAGCACAAAGCCGTCATAGCTGATCTCGACCAGACGCATCTGTTCTGGGTTCAAGTTGAGATCGTTACGTTGGTTGTAGATCGTTTCCACCCGCTTAAACAGCTTGCTGTTGAGGTAGACGTTGTCCTGATGCTCGGACAGCTTGGGGCTCATTTCGGTCTGAAGGGCCTGGCGGGCGTCGTTACCGGTGGAGCCGACCAGGTTGTAAAACACGCTGGCGGTGCGGTTCAGCAGATCGCCGCTGCGCTCCATGGCGACAATGGTGTTGTCGAAGGTCGGTGCATCCGGGTTGTTGGCGATGGCGTTAATCTCGGCCATGTGGCTGGCCATGCCGGCTTCAAAGGCAGGTTTGAAGTGGCTGTCGTCGATAACGCTGAAATTCGGAGCCTGGTATTGCAGGGTGCTTTTGTGCTTCAGCGGGTTGCTGTCGGCCAGTTGGGCCACGGCCTGGGTCTGGGAAGTCACGTCTTGATTGGGTTCCATGGAGGAGCAGGCGGCTAAAGATAACAGGATCGCCGAAGCCACCAGAGTTTGTCGAAGCATGATTTCGTCCTTTTGAAATTTTGCTGGTTGCAGCACCCACCGGAAGAAACGCGGAGGCGGGTGGTTGGTTCGTTATTATTGTGTTGGTTTTCTGTGTTACACACAGAGGTATCAGCGGATACCATACCGGAAAGGGTTGCGAAACGGAAAGGTCGTTGTTAGCGGATCTGTAATCAAGTGTAACTGAACGCGTCGGTGGGGCGGGGTTTACCGCTGAATGCGCCCCGTTGGCGGCGATGTGGCAGGCTGGCTGTCGAGACGGTGACATTCAGGGGGGGCGCGGCAACATGACGCTGGGGTGGTAAAAGCGGATGCTGTTTTCGGCGCCGTTTGCGCTGGTGTACCTCAAGGTGGCCGGCGGCACTCGTTAGAGCCAAATGGGGGACAATAAAAAACCAGCCGGATGGCTGGTTTTTTTATTCCTGGCCGCGTGGCAACTTAGAAGTTGGCGCTGCGAGGGGCGCGTGGGAAAGGAATCACGTCGCGAATGTTGGCAACGCCGGAGACGTAGCTCACCAGTCGCTCGAAGCCCAGGCCAAAGCCCGCGTGAGGTACGGTGCCGTAGCGGCGCAGGTCGCGGTACCAGTACATCTCATCTTTTGGCAGGCCCATCTCTTCCATACGCTTATCCAGAACGTCCAGGCGCTCCTCACGCTGAGAGCCACCGATGATTTCACCGATTCCCGGAGCCAATACGTCCATGGCGGCCACGGTCTTGCCGTCGTCGTTCATGCGCATGTAGAAGGCTTTGATGTCTTTCGGGTAGTTCTTTACGACTACCGGTGCCTTGAAGTGCTCTTCCGCCAGGTAGCGTTCGTGTTCGGAGGACATGTCGATGCCCCACTCAACGTCGAACTCGAACTTCTTGCCACAATCCTTGAGGATCTGAATCGCGTCGGTGTAATCCACCTGGGCGAAATCGGCTTTGACGAAGTCCTGCAGGCGGGTGATCACCTCTTTGTTGACCCGCTGTTCAAAGAACTTCAGGTCGTCCATGCGCTCTTCCAGTACCGCATTGAAACAGTACTTCAGCATATCCTCGGCCAGTTTGGCGGCGTCTTCCAGGTCGGCAAAGGCCACTTCCGGCTCAACCATCCAGAACTCGGCCAGGTGGCGGCTGGTATTGGAGTTTTCGGCGCGGAAAGTTGGACCGAAGGTGTACACCTTTGACAGCGCGCAGGCGTAGGTTTCGGCATTCAACTGGCCGGATACGGTCAGGAAGGTCTCCTTGCCGAAGAAATCCTTGTCGTAGTCCACATCACCCTTGTCGGTGCGGGGCAGGTTGTTCATGTCCAGAGTCGACACCCGGAACATCTCACCGGCACCTTCGCAGTCGGAGGCGGTCAGAATCGGGGTCGAGGCCCACAGGAACCCCTGCTCGTGGTAGAAACGATGGATGGCCTGTGACAGGCAGTTACGCACCCGCATGACCGCACCGATCAGGTTGGTCCGCGGACGCAGGTGAGCCACTTCGCGCAGGTACTCAATGGAGTGGCGCTTGGCCGCCATTGGGTAAGTGTCCGGGTCTTCCACCAGGCCTACGACCTCAACGCCGGTCACCGCAATCTCAAACTGCTGGCCTTTTCCGGGGGACTCAACCACTTCGCCGGTCATCTTTACGGAACAACCAGCGGTCAGGCGCAGCACATCTTCCTGGTAATTATTCAGGGTATTCGGCACGACGCCCTGAATAGGGTCAAAACAGGAACCGTCGTAAACGGCCAGGAAGGAAATACCGGCTTTGGAATCACGGCGGGTGCGGATCCACCCCTGTACCGTGACTTCGCTACCGACGGCGTGAACGCCCTTTAAGACGTCAGCGATAGTTGCCACACTCATTCTCGGTTGTCTCTCCAGCGAGATAAAAAACTAGTCTTTGATTGGCACGATGGCCAACGGACTTCGAACCGTTAATCTTACCTTGCTGACTTCGTTTCTCAAGGGCTTAAGGAAGAATTCCCGCTGCGGTTGCAAGAAAAGTGGTGCCGGCCCCTCAGTTTGGTGCTCTGGGGTAGCCCAGATGGCGGATCAACTGCTCGATCACCGCGGCGGTGGCGCCCCAGATTCGATGATGCTGCCAGAACATAAAATACACCGGATGACTGTCGTTGTGGCGCTCGATGGTGACGGTGCGGCGGTTGTCCGGCTCTATCAGGTGGGCCAGGGGCACAAAGAAGCATTCACAGACCTCATCCTGGCTCAGGCGCGGAATAAAGTCCTGCTCGATAAAGGCGATTTGTGGCTGGATTCGAAACCGGGAGATGGTGTGAAACTCCGGCAGGGTGCCGACCTGGGTCAGGGCGTCCGGACTCAGACCGACCTCCTCCCAGGCTTCCCGGGTGGCGGTATGCCAGGGCGACCGATCGTCGGCATCCATCTTGCCGCCGGGAAAACTGATTTGATTGGCGTGGTGGCGCAGGTGACCGGCGCGCTTGGTCAGCAGCAGTTGCAGGCCATCATTGCTGTCACACAGGGCCAGCAGTACCGAGGCGTCTTTGAAGCTGGGGGCCAGCGGATGGCGGCGAAGTGGGTTTTCGCCTGCGCCCATGGGTTGCAGGGAAAACTGGGACAGAAACTGCTGGCGATTCACGGACAGGCTGCTCCTTGTGGCTGCTCAGTCTTCAACATAACAAAGGCGGACCCGCTTGGGAATCCGCCTTTGGTTGGTGGCTGCCCGAGGTATCAGTCCGCGTGGGTGTCGAGAACCGGCAGGATGCGGGCCAGTTTATCGAAACACTCCTGGTATTCGGCATCGGCACGGGAGTCGGCGACAATGCCGCCCCCGGCCCAGCAGTACAGACGCTGACCGGTGGCCACCAAGGAACGAATGGTGATGCTGGTGTCCATCTTGCCGTGGCAGCTGAGGTAGCCGATGCTGCCGCAGTAGAGGCTGCGTCGCCAGGGCTCCAGCTCTTCGATGATCTGCATGGCCCGTATCTTGGGGGCGCCGGTGATGGAGCCGCCGGGAAAAGCGCCCCGCAGCAGATCGCAGTGGCTGACGCCCTCAGCCAGGGTAGAGGTGACCGTGCTCACCAGGTGGTGGACCGCCGGGAAGCTCTCGATGGCAAACAGAGACGGGACCTGAACCGTTCCCGGGGCACTGACCCGGCCCAGATCGTTGCGAAGCAGGTCGACAATCATCAGGTTTTCCGCCCGGTCTTTTTCGGAGTGGGCCAGGGTCAGGGCGTTGTGGTTGTCGATGCGGGGGTCGTGACTGCGTGGCTGGGTGCCCTTAATGGGCTTGGTCTGAACCTGGTTTCCCTGAACCTGAAGAAACCGCTCCGGCGACACCGATAACAGGGCCGCATCGGGCAGGCGGATAAAGGCGGAAAACGGCGCCTGGTTGTGTTGTCTCAAGCTCAAATAGGCCTGCCATTCGCTGCCACAATAGGGTGCCTGAAACCGTTGGGTCAGGTTGATCTGGTAGCAGTCGCCGCTGTTCAGATACGCCTGAACCCGGTCAAACGCAGCCAGGTACTGCTGGCGGCTGCTGTCATGGTGCCAGCGCTGCTGCAGCCGGAACGGAGCCGAAGGTTGTTGCTGGCACTGTTGCAGCCACTGGTAGCGGCGCTGCCAGTGCAACTCGTCGCCGATGACGATCAGCTCTACCCGCTGCTGTTTGTGGTCCAGAACCAGTGCCCAGTCGTACAGACCCACCGCCATCTCCGGCAGGTGAATGTCGTCGTCGGCGGCCACCGGCAGGCGTTCAAACCGGCGTCCGAGATCGTAGCTGAAGTGGCCCAGTGCGCCGCCGATAAAAGGCAGATCCTGAGCATCCGTCAACGTGGGCAGGTATCGGGTCAGTGCGCGTTGCAGCAACCGCAGCGGATCGTCGTTACTGCGCTGGTGGCCGTCGGGGCTGTCGATGTCGGTATGGGCTCCGCGAGTGACCAGGGTGGCGAGTGGATCGGCAACCAGGATGTCATAGCGGGCATCCGGGTGCCGGCCATCGACACTGGCGCAGCTGGAGTCCAGTAACATGGCCCAGGGGCGGTGTTGCAGGGGGGCGAACAGGGTCGGGGCGTCGCAGGCCCAATCCAGGGTGCGGCGGACAATCTGAGGCATGGTCATCGGCGGTGCAGGGTCATTTTGGGGTCATGATACCAGTTCAGTTACTCGGAGGCGACGGCCGATGGTTCGAGGATCAGCGCCGCTGCACCCAGTGGCGAACCTGCTGAGCGGCCAGAAAGGCTTCCGCGTGTTCGCCCTGAAGCATGGCCAGAGTGGCCAGCAGGCCGGCATCGATGCAGCGCTCGGCCTGAACCGTGACACTGGCCGCCGCGTTGGCGACCGGCCAGCCGGTGTTGGGGTTGAGTATGTGGCTGAGCCGCTGTCCCTGAACAATCAAAAAACGCTCGCTGTCGCCACTGGTGGCAATCGCCCCCCGGCTCAGGGACAGACGGGTATAGGGGGCATCGGGGGTGACGTGATGGCTGACCCCCACCTCCCAGGGCCTCGTCGGTTCGGCGCTGATGGCGACATCGCCGCCGAAATTCACCAGCACCTCAACGCCCGGGTAGGCGTATTGGATCAGGGCGACGCAGCGGTCGACGGCGTACTCCTTACCCAGGCCACCAAAATCCAGCTGCATGCCCAAAGGCAGGGTGATGGAGCCGGTGTCCAACTGAACCTGGTGCCAGCCAACCAAGGGTAACAGGTCGGCAACCTGTTGCGGCGACGGCGCCGCCTGGTCATCGTCAAATCGCCACAGACGGCCGAGGATGCCACTGCTGATGTCAAACAACCCCTGACTGAGTGTATAGGCGGTGTCGGCGAGGGTTAACAGGGCATGGGTTTCGGCGTCGATGGCCACCGCCTGGCCCTGACTGAGGTTGATGCGGTGGCACATGCCCTGTCGGTTGTAGCGACTGAACTTGTGTTGAATTCGCAGCGCTTCCGATGCCGCCATTGTCAGGATGGCCTTCGCCTCGGCCTGATTTTCGGTGCGGATCAGCAGTTCACAGCGGCATGCCATGGCCTCGAAATGGCCTCTGAAATGGCCAGCCTGAGACTGCCTGGTCAGCTCCAGCGGGGTTTTCCCGGCCGCCGACATCAGAAATGGTAACTCGTCTGCAGCATCAGGGTGTCCAGAGTCGGATACAGCTCCTGCTGTTGCAGCTGGCCCGGTTTCGGGGCGTCGTCATCCACCGGGGCCTGATGATACCAGGACAGCCGTACGGCCATTCGCTGATTGTCGTTAAGCCGGTAGTCGTACTTGATTCCCACAGTGTAGGTGTCCAGTTCACCGATGCGGTAATCGGCACTGGCGTAGTGGGGCAGTGCGGTGCCGGTGATCAGAAAGGGCTGGTAAAACTCCGCGGCACTCTGGGTGTAATAACGCAGGTGGGGTTCCAGGCTGTGACGGCCAAATTCAAACCGCAGCCGCCCATCCAGAGTATGGGAGTCGATCTCCCAGTCGTCGCTCATGTAGCGGTAGCTGATGTCGGCAATGGGGCCGAAGTGGTATTTGCTCTGCCAGAAAAACGCCATCTTATTGCGGCTGTCCGGGCGCTGTTCGTAGCGATACTGCACTGCAGTGCCGGTGGCATCCACCACGCTGAGGAGTTTCAAAAAATCATTCTGATAGCCGTCTACCCGGGCGTAGCTGATGTTGGTTTGCATGATCCATCGACGGGTCAGCACCTGAGTCACTCCAAGGCGCAGATCCCAGGTGGTTTTGGTGTCGTCGCTGCCACTGCGGGTGGCATTAAAAGCTTGCTGGAAGGCTTCTTCGCTGGGGAAGTCGTCGCGGATGGCCATGGTCGACAAGCCGACCGGGGTGCCGCCTTCTGGTTCTATGGTGTCGAAGAATATGGCGCCGGATAGGGCCAGGGTGGTGTTCTTCTGATTAAAGTCGCGGCTCAGGCCACCGTTGAGACCCAGTGACAGGTAGTCGTACTCTTTGGAGATGTGCAGGCCGCTGGTGTAGCCCATGGCCCGGTTCAGCGGACTGGTCCATTGCAGGTTTAACTGTGCCCGGGTGTCCTTGAAGCTGTCGTCCAGCGGCAGCACCCCAGGTTGTATCTGGTATTCCCCTTTTCCGGACGGGCGGGTGAAGGTCTGCAGCTGATTTTGCGGAACGGCGCCATTGGGGGAGGCACCGGTAAGAACGTCCAGGGTCCCGGTGACGCCGAGTATCTGGTCATCGGCATTGCTGCGGGTGGCCTTTAAGACCCCCTCGTAGGCATCAACCCGGTTGTCGCCTTCGCTGTAATAGAGGAAGGCGGCATCAATATTCCATTCTGGCTCCAGCCCGGCGACGTCGCCGCCAGCTTGCACCAAGGGTACGGTGGCGACGGCCAGGGCGGCGGTGATGTTGCTGAACGGCGTCAGTTGCATCCGCAGCCTCCCCCGGCGCTGCTGCGGCCGCCGCTGCTGGCCTCTTTGCTGAAATAGACATGGTCGTCAAAGGCCTTATCCATAGCATCGGCCTCCAGCGCCATGGCCGGGTGGGCCAGCAGATTGCGCTCATAGGGCTTCACCCCCAGATTGGCACAGCCGCTCAGCATCGGTGGCAGCAGTATCATCAACAGGAGTTTGGTGGTGTTCATGTCGGTCCCTCTAATAGGCGTTTATGGCAGCAATCGCGTCAGCGTCTCGCGGGTCTGCTCGGCATCCTTGGGTCTGAAGCCCACATGGGTCTCAATGATCTCTCCCCGGTGGATAAGGTAACTGCTCGGCATGCCGCCCACCTGATAGGCTTCGGCCAGGGTAAAGTCCGGGTCATAGACGATGGCAAAATTGGCGGGAAACTCGGTCAGGAAGCGATCGGCATCCTGCTTGTCGACATCCAGGTTGATGGCAACCACGGTCAGTCCTTTGTCACCAAAATCTTGCACCAGTTGATTCATAAAGGGAAACGACCGTCGGCACGGGCCACACCAACTGGCCCAGAAATCCACATACACCGGCCCGTTTTGGCTCAGGGCCAGCATCGAGTGAGTCTGGTCTCCCACCGGAATCTCAAAATCCGTTGCCGGTGTCGCCGGGACTCCGATGCTGAACAGGGCGGCAGCAATAAACAGCAACAAACTGCGCATACTCTTTCCTTGAAGGCAGATGAGGTCTTACTGATAGAGTCACACAGATGACCACCGCAGTGAAAGTAAAAAAAATGATCAAATTGTGTGACGTCGGTGGGGCTCATGGTGAAGAGACACCCAGGCGAACGTTTGGCTACTATACTCAAGGCTCAGGATGAAACCTTCGGAATATCAGCCATAAGGAGATTGGCATGGGAAGAGTGCTGACGGTTGCATTTCTGCTTTTGCTGGCGGGGTCACTGGGGGCCGCCGAGACCCTCTCCGAGGCCGAATGGCAGCGTTGGCAGCAACAGCAGCGACCGGTGTTGTTGTATGATGCCCGCGAACACCAGGAGTATCGCTCGGGGCACCGTCCGGGCGCCATCAGCTTTCCGGTCAGCAGTACCTATCGAAAGGAAGACGGGGTGTTGCTGGTGCAAACCATCTCGGTGATGACGGCGCGGCTGCGTCAGGCGGGCGCGCGTCCGGATGCGACCATTGTGGTGTACGATGACGGCCAGTTGCTGGATGCGGCGCGTCTGGCCTGGGTATTAGAACTCTATGGGCTGCGGCGGCTTTACGTACTGAATGCGCCGCTGCCCAAGTCGGCGTTGTCCACGGCAGCGACCCAGGCATCGCCGTCTCGCTATCTGTCCACATTGAATCCCGACGTTCTGGCTAACGCCAGAATGACGCAACTGGCCGGATTTAACCCCGACTTCACCGTTATCGATAATCGGCCTGAGCCGGATTATCTCGGGCAACATTCCGAAACCGACAAGTTCGGTCACATTCCGGGGGCGGTGAATATTCCAATAACCGCCTTTTATGAACCGGGGGATGACGGTCAGCCGAGAATGAAAAGTGCTGAACAGCTGGCCCTGTTGTTTGCGGATCTGGATAAACGCCAACGCTACATCACCTATTGTTATTCCGGCAAAGCGTCGACACTGGGGTACTTTCTGATGCGCCAGGCCGGATTGAATGTGATGCACTATGACGGTTCCTGGCTGGATTGGTCGGCCCGCGACCTACCGGTAGAGCGGTGAGGCTCTATGTTTAACTCTCTGACGGTCAGGCTGAACGCAGCGATCTTCCTGAGCTTTATGTTGTTGGCGCTGGCCAGCAGCGCCTGGACCTACCGGGTGGATCGACAGACGCTGGAAACCCAGTTTGTCGGCGTTGCCAGCAGTGTGGCACCGACCATGATCGAGGTGGTGATGTTGGATCAGGCCGAGGCCGGCATCGAGTTCAATCGACGGTTGCGGAATTTCCCCCACCTGAACGGGGTGACGCTGTTCAGCCTGGATGGCGAGCGACGTTACGAATACCGCCGTCAACCCGGCGTCGCGGCGTGTTCGCAGCAGCAGAGCTGGTTGTCACCGCTGCTTAATGGCTGCATGTACATCAGCCAGCAGCTGGAATATGAATCCTCTTCCTGGCTTCGCTATACCATGGAGGTCGATACCGAAGACCTGCAGTGGCAGATCGCCCGGCAGGTGTCGATGACCTTGCTGTTCTCCCTGCTGGCGTTTGCTGCCATCTACCGAATTATCGGTCGATGGCTGAGCCGGCCCATGGCGGAGCTGGTGAGCCAGTTGCCGGCCATGGGCAGTGGCGCAGTGAGTTTTCCCCGCACCGGCAGGCAAAAAAATGAACTGGCGGAGCTGGCACGGGTTCTGGAGCAATCGGATCGGGCCCTGCATGAAAAACAGATTCAGGCCGAAGATCTAAATACCCGCCTGAGTCAATCATTGCAGGCCAAGAGCGATTTTTTGGCCAATGCCAGCCATGAGATTCGGACACCGCTCAATGCGGTCATCGGCTTTGTTGATTGCCTGGGGGCTCAGCGCAGCCGGTTGAATCCCGAAGGCCAACAGCAGCTGTTGCTGTTGCAGGGAGCGTCGCAAAGCCTGTTGCATATTGTTAATGATGTGCTGGATTTTTCCCGGTTGGAGTCAGGGAAATTAAGCCTGGACCCTCAACCGTCGGTACTGGTGGATTTTTTGCAAAGAGTGCACGCTCATTTTCAGGGCTCGGCGCGGCTGCAAAAGGTGTTGCTGGGATTGGACCTGGCCGATGATCTGCCCCTTTGCGTGTCCATGGATGAAGGCCGGATGGAGCAGATTCTTGGTAATCTGCTCAGCAATGCCATCAAGTTTTCCCCCTCTGGCCAGGTGCAGTTGTCGGCCGAAGTATTGGCCCGGGATGATACCCAATGCACCCTGGTAGTGGCGGTGACCGACACCGGCATTGGCATTGACAGTGAAAATTTGCCCTACATCTTTGATGCTTATACTCAGGCCGACGGTTCCGTCACCCGGCGTTTCGGAGGCACTGGACTGGGGTTGGCCATCTGTAAGCGACTCAGCCTGCTGATGGAGGGAGAGTTGCAGGTGCAGTCTGAGATGGGGAAGGGCAGCCGGTTTACCCTGACCCTGACGGTGCCGCTGCTGCAGCAAGTGCCCGGTGGTCGTATCGAAACCGAAGAGAACGCCAACCCTCTGCCATTGAAGGGCCTGTCGATTTTGCTGGCGGAAGACAATCTGAGTAACCAGAAACTGATGCAGATTATGTTGAAAAAACTGGGTTGTGAACAACTGCAGATTGCCGCCAATGGCCAGCAGGCGGTGGACGCCAGTCAGCAACAGCAGTTTGACCTCATCCTCATGGACTGCCAGATGCCGCTAATGGACGGCTACCGGGCGACCCGGCAGATCCGCCTTGGCCCGGGAGCCGGCACTCTTATCGTGGCGTTGACGGCCAATGCCACCGCAGAGGACAAGCAGCGCTGTCTGGACTGTGGCATGGATGGGTTTCTGACCAAACCGGTTACCCTGGCGACGCTGGCCCGTGGCATTGCCGAGGCACGGGCGGCGACATCGACATCGACTGTGTAACGATGATCCATTAAGCCCGCTTCAGTGAATGAAACGAACGCTGAGTTTTGTTGCCAGAGTGAGCACAACACTGGCGCGCCGGTGTTGCCTCGGGGTATGATTAGTCGGATTTGATAACCACAATAAAAACACAGGCATAGTGAAATGGGGCTGGATGCCTCAGTGGAGTAGATTAAATGGCCGTGATCAGCAAACAGGATTTCATCAGCTCCGTGGCTGATGCTCTTCAGTACATCTCATACTACCACCCGAAAGATTTCGTCGACGCAATGAACGCTGCCTACGAGCGGGAAGCCAACCCGGCAGCCAAGGACGCCATTGCCCAGATTCTGATTAATTCCCGCATGTCTGCACAGGGCCATCGACCGCTGTGCCAGGACACCGGCATCGTTACCTGCTTTGTCAAAATTGGCATGCAGGTGCAGTGGAACAGCGATCTGACGGTTCAGCAGATGGTGGACGAAGGTGTGCGCCAGGCCTATACCAATGCCGACAACCCGCTGCGAGCCTCCATCGTTGCCGACCCGGCCGGTACCCGTAAAAACACCCGAGACAACACGCCGTCGGTGGTGCATGTGGAGATGGTCGCCGGTGACACTGTCGAGGTGTTTGTGGCAGCCAAAGGTGGCGGTTCGGAAAATAAATCCAAGATGGTGATGCTGAACCCCTCCGATGACATTGCCGCCTGGGTCGAGAAAACCCTGCCGACCATGGGCGCGGGCTGGTGTCCTCCCGGGGTACTGGGAATCGGCATCGGCGGCACGGCCGAGAAAGCCGGGGTGATGGCCAAAGAGTCACTGATGGAGCACATCGATATCCAAGAGCTGAAAGCTCGCGGCGCCGAGACCACCGAAGAGAAGTTGCGCCTGGAGATCTTCGAGCGGGCCAATAAGCTGGGGATCGGTGCCCAGGGCCTGGGGGGACTGACCACGGTTCTGGATGTGAAAATCAAGTCGGCGCCGACTCACGCCGCCTCAAAACCGGTGGTGATGATCCCCAACTGCGCTGCGACCCGCCACGTCCACTTTACTCTGGATGGCAGTGGCCCGGCGGAGTTGCCGGTACCGGATCTGGCCGATTGGCCGGAAGTCACCTGGGAGGTGGGTGAGAGCGTTAAGCGGGTGAACCTGGACAGCATCACCCAGGAGGAGATGCTGCAATGGAAGGCGGGCGATACCCTGCTGTTGAATGGTAAAATTCTCACCGGCCGGGACGCGGCTCACAAACGCATTAAGGAGCTGCTGGACTCAGGCCAGAGTCTACCGGACGGGGTCGACTTTAAGGGCCGCTTTATCTACTACGTCGGTCCCGTGGATGCCGTGGGTGACGAAGTGGTTGGCCCGGCGGGGCCGACCACGGCGACTCGAATGGACAAGTTCACCGATCTGATGCTGGAGCAGACCGGCCTGATGGGTATGATCGGCAAAGCCGAGCGTGGGCCGGCTACGGTCGACAGCATCGCCAAGCATAAGGCAACTTATCTTATGGCCGTTGGGGGCGCTGCCTATCTGGTGGCCAAGGCCATCAAACAGTCGCGGGTGGTGGCCTTTGAGGAGCTGGGCATGGAGGCGATCTACGAGTTCGTCGTGAAGGACATGCCGGTCACCGTTGCGGTTGATTCCAGTGGCAACAACATTCACCAGACCGGGCCGGCCATCTGGCGAGCCAAGATTGAAGAGCTGGACACCGAACTGAGTAAATAATCCTGCCTGGCAGGGATAACAATAATGACGCCCACCTTAAGTGGGCGTCCTTTTAGTCCGGCGACAGGCCGGATTTCGCATTGAAGGGAAAAGCAATAATGAAACACGGTATTGTGTTGGGCGGTGCCCTGGCGCTGTCGGCCTCTGTGGTGGCGGCGCCGACGACGGCCCCATTTGATATCCACCAACTCAACGGGTTGAGTAAGCTGCACTCCACCGTGGTACTGCCTGATGGCAACACCGTGGTGTATGGCGTGAAGAAGAAAACCGCCGCTGGTGCCCGCTCTGATCTGTATCTGCAGACTCTGGGTAGTGAGCCTCGTCGCCTGACCAACAACAAATCCACCGAGCACAATCTGGTGGTGTCCAAAGATGGCAAGCGATTGTTTTTCCTAAGTGGTCGCAGTGGCAGCAGCCAAATCTGGTCGATTGCCCTGGATGGCGGTGAGGCGGTGCAACTGTCGGATCTGCCTCTGGACGTGGACGGCTTTAAGCTGTCCAACGACAACAGCCAGGTGGTGATGCAGATTCGGGTCAATGTGGAGTGTGACACTCTGGCCTGCAGCAAAGAGAAGCAGGACGCCCATAAGAAAAACAAACAGAAAGGCCGTCACTACGATCAACTGATGGTACGCCACTGGGACACCTGGGGTGACGGACTGCGTAATCACCTGTTTGTTGCCAAAATCGAGGGTCAGAGCCTGACGGCGCCGGTGGATGTTACCTCGGGCCTGGATACCGAGACGCCCCCTAAGCCGTTTTCCGGCATGGAGGAGGTCAGCTTTACTCCAGACGGTCAGCATGTGGTGTTCAGTGCCAAGGCGGCCAGCCATGATCAGGCCTGGCAGACCAACTACGACCTGTGGCAGGTGCCGGTCACCGGTGGCGAACCGGTTAACCTGACCGAGTCTAATCTGGCCTGGGACGCCAATCCGGTATTCTCCGATGACGGCCGTTACCTGGCCTATCTGGCCATGAGCAAGCCGGGCTTTGAAGCGGATCGATTCCGGGTGATGCTCAAGGATCTGCGCAGTGGCGAAACCCGTGAGGTATCGCCGCTGTGGGATCGCAGCGCCTCCGGCATCGCCTTTGCCGAAGAGAGCCACACTCTGTACGTCACTGCCCAGAATCTGGGACAAGTGGCCATCTATGCCATGGACGTACGCTTTGGCGACAAGCGCCCTTTGGTGGAGGAGGGCAGCAACTCCCTGGTGAAAGTGGTGGGGGGCAAGCTGTTCTATACCCACAACAGCCTGCAGTCGCCTAACGACCTGTATGTGGTGGGGCTTAATGGCAGCGAGCCGACCCGGCTGACCCATCTGAATCAGGATCTGTTGAACCCGCAGGGGTTGGGTGAATTCCAACAGTTCAATTTTAAGGGCTGGAACAATGAGACCGTTTACGGTTACTGGATTAAGCCGGCCAACTTCGAAAAGGGCAGCAAGTACCCGGTAGCCTTCCTGGTTCATGGCGGACCCCAGGGCTCGTTCGGCAACCGCTGGCACAGTCGCTGGAATGCCCAGTTGTGGGCCGCCGCCGGCTTTGGCGTGGTGATGGTCGATTTCCATGGTTCTACCGGTTACGGGCAGGCGTTTACCGATTCCATCTCTCTGGATTGGGGCGGCAAGCCGCTTGAAGATCTTCAGAAAGGTCTGGCTGCAGTGGGACAACAGCAGCCCTGGCTGGATACCAATAACGCCTGTGCTGCCGGTGGTTCCTACGGCGGTTATATGATGAACTGGATTGCCGGCAACTGGCCAGATGGCTTCAAGTGCCTGGTGAACCATGCCGGCCTGTTCGACATGCGCAGCTTCTCGATGGTGACCGAAGAGCTGTGGTTCCCCGAGCATGAGTTTGGCGGTACTTACTGGGATGCCACCGAAAACTACGAGAAGTTTAATCCGGTAAACCACATTAACAACTGGCGCACGCCGATGTTGGTGGTTCACGGTGCCAAAGACTACCGGGTGCCTCTGGAGCAGGGGCTGGCGGCCTTTACCGTACTGCAGCGTAAGAACATCCCGTCTGAATTGCTGGTGTTCGAGAAAGAGAACCACTGGATCCTGAGTCAGGACAACCTGGTGCAGTGGTACGACAATGTCCTCGGCTGGATGAAGCGCTTTACCATGGCGTCCCAGGACAGCAGCGCCAACTAAGGCCTTAAAACATCGAGTTGCAACAGCCCCTGCTTGTCAGGGGCTTTTTTGTGCTCGAGTGGGCCTCAATGGCCCTGTTGCTGTGGCTGTTTATTGCGCTCAAGTCATCAATTGAGATCGGCTGCTAGTTCAAATCTCTAGAAAATGCCATCAAATCATCTTCGACCTTTGGCTAATTTTCAACCGTTTGTCTATGGATGATAGTGGTTTGGAATACAAAAATATCATGGAGATGATGATGAAACTGCTTAATCGCACGGCCCTGGCGGTCGCGGCTTTGCTGACCCCCGTTGCGGCTACACAGGCGGCTGTATCCCTTCAATCCCTCAGTGACACCGAGTTTGCCTTTGGCGGCTACGTCAAGGCCGATTTGATGGTGAGTAACTACAGCGAAGGGGCGCCGGATGACAACAACATCTCGCGCCAGTTCTATGTACCCGGTGCCATATACGGCGACAGCTCCCGCGGCAAAAGTGTGACCGATTTCCATGCCAGGGAGACCCGCTTCAACTTCGCCGCAACCAATGAGATTGATGGTCATAAGCTGAAGTTTTTCGTGGAGATGGACTTTTTGACCCATACGGATGGCAATGAACGGGTCTCCAACAGCTACTCGCCCCGGCTCAGGCACGCCTTTGTCAGTGTGGACAACTGGTTGGTAGGGCAGACCTGGACCACCTTCCAGGATGTGGGAGCACTGCCAGAAGCGCTGGATTTCGTCGGAGCCGCTGAAGGCACCACCTTTGCCCGCCAGGGGCAGATTCGTTACACCAACGGCGGTTGGCAGTTTGCTCTGGAAAACCCCAGCAGCACCTTTACTGATTACACCACCGGAGTTCGAAAGACCGGCAGTTCGGATCTGATTCCCGACCTGATTGCGCGCTACAACTTCAAAACCGGGAGCAGTAAGTTCATGCTGGCGGCGCTGCTGAGGGAGTTGGAGTACGAAGAGGAGAACATGGATGAGAGCACCTTTGGCTGGGCATTAAGTGGCTCCGGGGTGATTCCGGTGGGCTCCGGCAGGGATACCTTTAAATTTATGGCCAACGTCGGTGAAGGCGCGGGTCGGTACATGGCACTGAACTTCGTAAATGGTGCGGTGCTGGGTAATGGCGAGGTCGAAGCGATCACCACCTATTCCGGTTTTGCCTCCTACCAGCATTGGTGGGATGAAAAATGGCGTTCCAACATTACCGCCTCGGCGCTGGAGGCGGATTACGATACCTCTCCTGTGGCGGCAGTCAACGAAACCTCCTACAGCGGCAACATCAACCTGCTGTATTCACCGGTGAAGCCGATCACGGTCGGAGTGGAGTATCTCTACGCCCTGAACGAACGTACCGACGGCACCGACGCCGATCTGAGTCGATTTATGTTCTCCCTGAAGTACGTGTTGTAACCCTTGGTGGTTTGAATTAGGCCCCGCCATTGGCGGGGCTTTTTTCGTCTGCAGACCCAGGCAGAGAGATTTTTTATCTGGAAGCGAAAAAAAATTTTAAAGATCCCAGAGAATCAGGCGCTTTTGATTATTGAACTTAGAAAACACATCTCACGGAGATTACCCAATGCTTTCAGTACAAACTAACTTCCCATCCCTGGTTGCTCAAAACTCTGTGAACCAGAGCAACAATGGCCTCAACAGCGCCATGGAGCGTCTGTCCACCGGTCTGCGTATTAACTCAGCTTCCGACGACGCTGCCGGCCTGCAGATTGCTAACCGCCTGAACGCCAACGTGACCGGAATGAACACCGCCCAGCGTAACATCGGCGATGCCACCTCCATGCTGCAGACTGCCGACGGCGCTCTGGACGAAGTAAACAACATCGCCATGCGCATGAAAGAGCTGGCGACTCAGGGCGCTAACGGCGTGAACTCCGCCGACGATCTGACTGCGCTGAACGCGGAATTCACCGAATTGAAAGCGGAAGTTGGCCGTATTCTGGGTAATACCGAGTATGCCGGCAACGACCTGTTCGCTACTCTGGATACTGGTGTTGATTTCCAAATCGGTGCGTCTTCTACTGAAACTCTGACCGTGACCGTTGCGGCCATGGACACTGCTGCTCTTGGCCTGGATGCCGTAGATTTGACTACCGGTGCCAACGCTGCCATCGACGTTGTTGATGCCGTTATTGATGCTGTGGGTACCTCCCGCTCTACTTTGGGTGCCAACATCAACCGTCTGGAGCACACCTCCAACAACCTTGCTAACGTTAGCCAGAACACCACTGCTGCTGCCGGTCGCATCATGGATGCTGATTTTGCTGCGGAAAGTGCGGCGATGACCAAGAACCAGTTGCTGGTTCAGTCTGGTACCAACATCCTGTCCCGTGCTAACCAGAACACCAACCTGGTGATGGGCCTGCTGGGTTAATCACCCGGACGTTATCTATCCCAACCAGAGCCGGGCCTATGCCCGGCTTTTTTGATCCTGATAACAATCAAAGGGTTGCCAATTGAGTGAGCGTCAGTGATTTAGCCAGATAATCAATCGAGTCGACATCGCCCAAAACACACCGCTTCAAGATCTTTGAGTCACCAACATCAGGCTGATGATCTCTTAGCCTGTTCACGGAAGCTGATCGCCATTTTCAGCCAAACCGGCCATCCACTGCCGATGTTTCGATGGGACGCCGTTTTCCATGCCGCCTTGTCGCGGCCGATGACCGGGTTGCCTTGGCCCAATTGAGTTGTAATACTCTGAGCGGGTATGGACAGCCAGGGCAGGGAGATGAGCCAGAGCAGATGCAGCGCCGCCCCCGGAGAGGGGATGATCGACAGTGCCTTTATCATCGGTGCGCTCACCGCCGCCAGGCGCCAGGGCCTGGATGTTGACCGGTTGCTTGGCAATTTCGCACTCGATTGGCAGGCGCTGGAGCAGGGCCGGGGGCTGGTTGCCCGCGATTATGCGGCGCTGCTGAGGCAGTTGTGGCAGTTGCTGGATGATGAGTCCTCCGGCTATGCGGTTAAGCCGATGCGTCTGGGCAGTTTCCGAATGATGTGCCAAGCCTGCATCGGCTGTCGCAACCTGCGCCGGGCGCAGCTGCGGGTGATCGAGTATTTCCGGTTGATGTCCGATGAGTATCAGTGGCAATTGCTGGAGCAGGGCGAGGAAGCCCGGTTTCAGCTGCGGATGGTCAACGGTCAGAGTGACAGCGACATCAGCTTTTTCCTGCTGAGCCTGGCTATTATCCTGCATCGCTGGTCTGCCTGGATGATTGATTCACCGCTGCTGCTCAGCCGGGTTCAGTTCTCTTTTCCCCGTCACAGCTTTGATACCGACCTGTCTGCCCTGTTACAGGCTCCGATCCGTTTCGATGCGCCGGTCACGGAGTTGGTGATGCCGGTGCGCTATCTGCAAGCGCCCATTAAGCAAAGCGCCGATACCCTGTCACCATTTTTGGCCAACAGCCCGGAACAACTCCTCACCCATTATCGTAACGACGACTCTCTGAGTGCCCGGGTGCGTGATTACATTGATCGCCAGCAGGAGTTGGAAACCCTGAGCCAGGAGCTGGTGGCGAATCACTTCAATATCAGTGTTGCCACCCTCGGCCGCCGGCTGAAGCGGGAAGGGCACCAGTTTCTGGAGTTGAAAGATAAGGTGCGCCGGGGGCGGGCGGTCAAGTTACTGCTCAGCTCCGAGTTGCCCATCAGTGACATCGCCGAGCGGCTCGGTTACTCCGAACCCTCGGTCTTCTATCGCAACTTTAAAAAATGGGTCGGTAAGACCCCGTCGGAGTTTCGAGACAGTCGGGGATAGGCCGGATTTCGGCAGCGATTTGACGCAACTAAGCACCGTGGTGTTGCAATCCACTGAGCCGTACGCCTCCACAGATGCTGTGATACCGGTTGTGCCGTTTGCATCCTTACCGATGGCTTTGTAGACTGGCTTAAATTAGAAGTGCATGTTTTATCGGATTCGTGCGGCGGTCAGCTTCAGGGACGGACGGCGGCGTATACGGCTGTGACAGGAATAACAAGGAATTGGCTTGAAACTACATCATGTGCTGGCCGTAGTGGCGGTGATGGCTCTGGGCATCTCGGCGATGCGGGCAACGACCGTGGTCAAACAGGGCAGCGTCGGAGGCTCTGCGCAGGCGATGGAAGCCCTGGTGATGGCAGGGCGGGATCCCATAGAAGTCAGCCTGGACAAACCGGAGTACGCCGGTGAAAGAAAGTGGCTGTTTGCCATGTATCAGACGGCTCTGGCCCATAAGCTGGCAGACCGGCAGGCACAGGCCTTGCAGCAGTTGGTGAGTGCAGCGCTGCAGGAGGGGGATTTCAATATGGCACTGCTGGCGGCGGACCGCGGGATTAGCGATGCCCATAAAGTCCAGCTGTTGCAGCAGGTGGTGGATCGCGGAATTCAGACCAATGATGGCCTGTGTTACGCGGCTTTGGCGGTTATTCGTATGCCATTGCCGAACCCTAAGGAACAAGCCATGGGGCAGGTGATCACCGCCTACATCAACGGCGTCGACTTTCATCGAAACGCCGACTCTTCAGATTTCCGGCCGCTCTAGTGAGCCGGCGCAGGAATCAGAGCCTCCGTTTATTTGTTCAACAGATTGTAAAGCGGCGATTTTCTCGGTTGATTCGATAACCGGGACCGTCCATCTTGGATCCACACCGTTGCAAAACTGACAGTATATACAAGGAGGTATGATGTCAGCTCGCCACCCCAACCCACCGGGGTTACTGCCATTTCCCCAGCGCAATGAAATGGCACGACTCGATGCGCAAATCTCATACATTTTGATGTGCGTCAGTCTGCTGATTAGCCCGCTGGGACTGGTCAGCCCCTGGTTTTGGTGGTTGTGTGCCCTGATTTGGGTGTGCGGCGGTGTCTGGACCGTGATAAAGAAGCCAGAGGCTTATCAGACCGTTATTGAGGATCATTACACCAACGTCATTAACGTGTTTCAGATCTCGGTGGGACTCATCGCGGGAGGCTCCGCCCTGGTCTGGGCATTGGAGGCTTGGCACGTACTGTTTTTGAGCTGGCTGTGGTTGATGTTCCGGCTTGGGGTGGGGGTGGTTAAGTTGACACTGTTCCGGCCTTACTACGCGTCTGAGTCCGAATCATCGAAACCCGCATCCTGATAACTGCCTCCGGGCACTTAGTTGTCCCATTGGTAAGGCTGGGCGGGATGCGGCGGCGGTGTTAGGGTAATTGGTCTAAGGAGAGAGCTTATGTCATTGATGATCAGTGGAATTTACATTGCCGCTACCGCCGCCATTATGATGGTTCTGGCCTATCGGGTAGTGGCGATGCGACGGGCCTGCGGCATCGGTGTTGGCTGTGGCGATAACCGCTCGCTGGAGCTGCGGGTACGCAGCCACGCTAACTTGCTGGAGTACGCCCCTCTGGTGTTGCTGATGCTCATCGCCGCCGAATCGAATGGGGCCAATGCCTGGCTGCTGCATTCGGTCGGATCGGTCTGGCTGGTGGCCAGGGTGCTTCACCCCTGGGGCTTGGTCGGCGGCAATGGCGGTTATCATGCAGGCCGTTTCTGGGGCACTCTGCTTAGCTGGATTGTGACTTTGGTGTTGATTATAGAAAATCTTCGCCTGGCCATATTCTAAGGCCTGTCATCACGCTTCACTGAGGTTGAGTTGCTGCCAGTTTCTGAAAACAGAGCCGTGCAATGCGCCGAGTTTGGCCTCACTCTGGTGGCCGTCCGCGATCAGCCACAGGTGGGTGCCCAGCGCGTCGGCCACCTCCCAGTCATGATCGGTATCACCGATGACCAGAGTGCGCTCCGGAGCGATGCCACTGACCTGCAGCAGTTCCCGCCCGCGGTCGATTTTGCAGGCGGCATGGTGGTTGTCCAGGCCGTAGAGGTAGTCAAACAGACCATCGAGCTGATGGTGGCTGATGCACTGCTCCAGGCTGTGCTGAGCACTGGCAGACAGCAGCGATTGAGTATGGCTCCGGCTGAGTGAGCGCAGCAGAAAGCGACTGCCGTTATGCAGTTTCAGCTGCTCCCGAGCGGCGCGATAGTGTTGACCAAACTGCTGACACAGCTGATCAAAAGGCAAACGGTTAAAGTCGAATCCCAACCCCTGGTAGTAATCGATGACCGGGTGACAGAAGTCGTTTCGATACTGTTCCAGGCTGATGCTGCCCAGATTCTGGCTGGCCATCAGGCGGTTCACAATGTCGGTCGCCAGTGGCGCATCGTCCACCAAGGTGCCGTTCCAATCCCAGATTACGTGTTGATAGGTGCCCAGTTGCTCAAGCAGCTGATGCCGCCGGGTGACGTGATCGAATAAGCGTGGCTGAATGGCGGGCCAGGTCATGTCGCTGTCCTGAGGACGACGGGTCACAGGGTAAACTTCGGCGATCTCCGATCCCTTGGGTATCGCTGACAGGCTGCGGATCTCCGCGGTCAGCAGTAGCCCGAAACTGGGGGCAGAGTTGCCGTCACACACCCGATAGATCTCCATCGGAGTCAGGGTAAAGTCAGTGGCACCGGTTTCCTCATAGAGCTCGCGCCGGGCGGCTTCTATGGGCGTTTCGCCGGTATCGATTTTGCCTCCGGGAATCTCCAGGGTGTCACGTTGGTGGTGGCGAACCAGCAGCCATTGCTGCCGATAACGAGCCATGATCACAACGAATTTCAGGGTGTTGGACAACTGTGGCTGCCAGTTGTGGAAATCAACGCGGGTAGTCTGGGTCATAGTCTGGAGCTGGAAAACGCGGGTAGGGCATTAGAGTACATTCGTGCCCAGGCTGCAAGCGTTCGGTGTTCACGCTATCGGCTTGTGCATCAAAATGCACGCCAGGTTGAACCCGCGGGGGCTGTGATAGAGGCTAGGGGTATCTCCCTTAAACCCCAACCGGCGATAAAATGACGCCGCATTGAGGGTGGCCTCAAGGTGGATCTGCGTCAATCCCGCATCAAGCGCCAGGTGTTGCAGGTGGTTCATCATGTTACGGCCCACGCCGGTTCCCATGGCAGACGGGCAGACAAAGATGGCATCGAGCTTGCCGGAGTCAAGATCTATGGTGCCAGAGGCGATGACCCGTCGACACTGTTCAATAACCCAGAAGCGCTCGCGGACCTGGTTCACAAACTCGTTGTTGAGCGTGCCTTGTGTCCAGCGATCGAGCAGTGCCCGAGGGTAGTGGCCACGGCAGCCGCATAGGATGGCATCAATGCGCAGCTGCCACAGGCGCGGCGCGTCGTCGGCACGGGCTTTCCTTACTCTGTTCAAACTGCTCACCTATTTCTAAGTTATTGGTATACATCCTATATCAGGATTATAGTTACAGGGTGCCGGCAGCCATGCCGGTACCGTGGTTGCCCGCGTATTATCGACTTCGACTGCCTGTCATGGAAGAACTGATGCTTAACCAAAAATCCGTTTTGATTCTCTACGCCCACCCCTCATCACACCGGTCTGAGATCAATGCGCCGCTGTTTAAAGCCGCAGAGGGCATTGACGGCGTTACCCGGGTGGATCTTTACCGGGATTATCCGGACTTTCGCATCGATGTGGAGCGGGAGCAGCAACGATTGAGAGATCATGATGTGGTGGTGTTTCTGTTTCCCCTGTTTTGGTACTCGACTCCGTCGATCCTCAAAGAGTGGCAGGATCTGGTACTGGAGTATGGCTTCGCCTATGGTCAGGGTGGAAATGCACTGCACGGAAAGCGGCTGGTGTGCGCCGTCAGTGCCGGTGGTGCTCAGAGTGCCTATCAGGAGCAGGGATACAACCACTTTTCAATCCGGGAGTTGCTGCGGCCGCTGGAGCAGACCGCCCGCCTGACCGGAATGCAGTATTTGCCCCCCCTGGTGCTGTTCGGGGCTCGGACAGCGGTGGAGGAGTTGCGGCTTCAGCAGCACACCGAACGCTGGAAGCGAATGCTCACCAGCCTGGTCAGAGACGATAGTGATTGGCCTGCGATGTTGCCTCTGGAGACCTGTAACGCCTGTTTTGACGATGCGGAGGCCCGCCCATGACCACTTATTTTTTACAGGCCTTTATCTATCTGCTGGCCGCGGTGATTGCGGTTCCCATTGCCAAAAAGCTGGGGCTGGGGTCAGTCCTGGGCTATCTGGTTGCCGGGGTGGTGATCGGTCCGCTGTGGGGCTTGGTCGGGGAGGAGACGGCCACCATTCAGCATTTCGCTGAATTTGGTGTGGTGATGATGCTGTTTGTGGTTGGACTGGAGCTGGAACCGCGGATGTTGTGGGAGATGCGTCACCGTTTGCTGGGGTTGGGCGGACTGCAAGTGGCCCTCACCGCGACCGCCATGACGGCACTGGGGCTCTATTTCCAGCTGGCCTGGCAAACGGCCCTGGCCATCGGGTTTATCTTTTCTCTCTCTTCCACGGCTATTGTATTGCAAACCTTTAACGAGAAGAGCCTGGGGCGAACAGAGGGTGGCCGCTCGGCGTTTTCGGTGCTGCTGTTTCAGGACATTGCCGTGATTCCCATGCTGGCCTTGATTCCACTATTGGCATTGCCGGAGCTGCAGCAGGCGGCTGAAGGACTGGCTCAAGCCGCCGACCATCATGACCTGTCCCTGGTGGCCGGGTTGCCTGGCTGGGCGTACGCTCTGGTGGTACTGGCGACCATTATCGGACTGGTCGCCGCCGGGCACTACTTCAGTCGGCCGCTGTTTCGTTTCGTGGCCGACTCCGGCCTGAGGGAGATCTTCACCGCCACGGCATTGCTGTTGGTGATTGGCATCGCGGCACTGATGGGGCTGCTGGGCTTATCCCCGGCTCTGGGCGCATTTCTGGCCGGGGTGGTGTTGGCCAACAGTGAATTTCGTCATGAACTGGAGTCCAATATAGAGCCGTTTAAGGGGTTGTTGCTGGGCCTGTTTTTCATCACCGTCGGCGCCGGAATCAACTTTTCGGTGCTGGCCGGGCAGTTGGGCACGGTGCTGGCACTGACGTTGGCGGTGATCGTCATCAAATTGCTGGTGTTGTATCTGTTGGGACTGGTGTTCCGGATTCGGGGCAGCGATCGTTGGCTGTTTGCCTTGAGCCTGGCCCAGGCCGGTGAATTTGGTTTTGTGTTGTTGGGCTATAGCCAGCAGCAGCACGTGATCACCCCGGCTTTGGGCCAGATGCTGTCTCTGGTGGTGGCGCTGTCGATGTTCCTGACGCCGGGATTGTTTATTCTGTATGACAAGCTGATATTGCCCAGGTATCAGAGGCGCAGTAATGATCCTGAGGCGGACGAGATTGATGAGCAGGGGACGGTGATCATCGCCGGGATTGGCCGCTTCGGGCAGATCATCAATCGCATGCTGATCGCCAACGGAATCAAAACCGTGGTGCTGGATCATAATGCTTCGCAGGTCGAAATCCTCAGGAGCGTCAACATCAAGAGTTACTTTGGGGATGCGACCCGGCCGGATTTGCTGCACACCGCCGGTATTGAACAGGCATCGTTGCTGGTGGTCGCCCTGGATGAAAAGGAGCGTTCGGTTGAGTTGGTGCAGTATGTGAAGCGCCACTATCCCAAGGTGAAAGTGTTTGCCCGCGGCTACGATCGTGGCCATGTCTATGCCCTGCGCAGTGTCGGTGTGGATTACGTCATCAAGGAGACCATGCAGTCGGCCCTGACTCTGGCTTCTGAGGCGATGATCGCCCTCGGTGGCCATCCATTCCGGGTCCGCCAGCGGCGGGCGGTCTACGAGGCGTTGGATCGTGAGCACGATAAACTGTTGTACGAGTCGTGGCTGCAATCCAGCGAAGAGGATCGTTTCGGCACCCATTACCGGGAGCTGTTTATGCAACTGGAAGAGTTACTGGCCAAGGCGATGCAGGGGGAAGGCAACGATCGCCACTCCCGTGCCGAACGCAGCTGGACCCCACCGCCCAAGGGCTATGCCGATAATCTAAAACCATCCGGGTCCGAACCGGACTGAGCCGCACTCCGGTCGTCCGCTGCAATGGCGGCTGGCCGGGCCTCGGCAACCTACCTGCCGATTATGCCGGTGCTACTGATTTTTCCGCCTGAGTTAAGTGTTGGTTCAGTAACAAAATGTAACATTGTCTGCCATCGATACAGAGGATGGTTCGAGGTGGCGAAAATACCTTTGTATTCCGCACGTTAGATCCTTGGTCAGGGTCCTGGCCGATTGAACCTCTTCGCTTTTTAGTCAGTGTTGCTCCGTTTCTCCGGCTTGAGTCCGCCGGGGGAAGGTGTTGCAGCAGGGCACAGTACACACTCGGGAGTTTGGCACCACAATGAGTTTATTGAGTTCACCTTTTGTCGGGACTGGGGCCGACACCACCTTGCACGTTGTGGCGGCGGTGGTGTTGGTCGGCAGTATTGCGGCGGCCTTGTATGGTTTCTGGAAGCTGCACGAGCTGCCCATCAGTAAGGCCCACAATCGCAAGCATCATCAGACCGGATTGATCACCATACTGACCTGGATAGGCTTTGTGTGGCACTGGGTTTGGGTATTGGCGGTGATCCTGGCTTTTGTTGACGGTGAGAGTGCCCTGCGCCGGGTGCGTGATATCTGGCGTGAATCTCCGGTGAAGGAGGGCGATCATGCTTGAGGGATTGGCGGTTTGGGCGCTGTTTATCTATCTGCTGAGACTGGTCGGCATGCCCTGGAACACCTACACCAAGAGCTTTGCCTATCTGGGCGGCAGTGGGTGGCTGTTGTTTGTCTGGGTGGGGCTGTTGAACTACACCCCCATGGATATGTCGGGCGGCTCTGTGGTGCAGGCGCCTCATGTGCAGCTCAGGCCGGGCAATACCGCCATTAAGGGTAAGGTCAAAGCGCTGCATGTGGCCCCGAACGATTTCGTTACCGAAGGTCAGTTAATCTATGAACTTGACGATGAACCCTATCGAATCGCCGTCGAGCGCTCGGAGGCCAACCTGTCATCCGAGAAGGTGGCACTGAGCATGGCCGGCGAAGAGGTGGCCATCAGCCAGGCGCAGCACCAGGAAGCGATCAAAGACATCGAGATCATCGACAATGAACTCAAAGCCGCTAACGAAGATTTAATCTGGAAGCAGGCGCAGTTGACCCGATTCATTGAACAGAACAGGGTAGTGCCCCAGTCGGTGACCGAAAGCCTGCTGGATGAACAGCACAATAAAGTCGCCGCAGCACAGGCCCAGCAGGTGGCTTTGCAGGCGAAGCTGGCTAAAGCCAGAGTCAGTGCCGATAAGGCGCTGCTGGCGGTGGAGCAGGCTCAGTTGTCGGTAGCCAGCGCCCAGGCGGATGTGGATGTGGCGATTCAGACTCTGGCTCAGGATCGCTGGAACCTGGACTCAACCAGGGTGTATGCCCCAGCCGACGGCTTTATGACCAACTTTATTCTGCGTCCCGGTCAGTATGTGGGGGCGGTGGCCCGCATCAATATGTTTACCGATGAGAAATACGTGCTGATGCGGGTTAATCACCAGGCGATGCGCAACATCAAGGTGGGACAGACGGCGGAGTTTGCCTCGGCCATCTACCCGGGTACCATCTTCAAGGCCGAGGTGACCGGCATCGTTAAGGCGACCGGTGAGTCTCAGGGGAACCTCATCGGCCGGGAAGAGGCAGTTCGCCAGACTACCGGTGCCAACGTGCAGAATAAGCATCACTTTGTGCGTCTTAAAATTGAAGAGCCGGAGGGCTATACCGTGCCTGTCGGTTCGGTGGGGCTGGCCTGGGTCAGCGGTGAAAAGCCCATCGCCTTCATGTCGTTTCTGGACGTCATTCGAGGCATCATCATTCGCATGAAGTCGCAGATCTACTACTTCTATTCACTGTAGTGCCGTGCGCCCCGCTGTGCGGGGCGCTGTGCGATTCAGGTGATCTGAGAGGGGCGCACATCGGAATGGCGCGTCTTGATGAAGGCGTAGAAAAACAACAGCATGAATAGGGCGTCGTTGAGACCATAGATGCTGAAGAAGGCCCCGGCCAGCCAGTCTTGCTGATACAGGGCCGGCAGGTCGTGGCTGAAGTTGACCATCCAGTGGCTCCAGGCCAGGGTGTACAGCAGCTTTTCCACCGCAAACACCGCCATGATCCAGGGCACCTGCCGATAGCTGCCGGAAACCGCCAGATAGGCTGCGCCCCACAGTATGATGGACAGCAGACCAAAGGTGGAGAACAGCACCGGGTCGGCCTGGGTCAGCGCGTCGTTACTGAAGCCTTTTGAAAACAGCAGCACGCCACCAATATTGATGATGCCGGCTGCAACCAATCCCTTTTGAATTACGCTGTGGCTCACGGCCTGTCTCCTCTGCTGGGTCATGTTATTAACCTGCCTGATTTTCATAGCCTTAACAACCTCGGCCGGATCCCGTTCCCTGCGTTGCAACCCCCGGGGCACTGGTTGAATCCCCTAACTTCAATTAGGATTGATAAAAACCCGCTTGAGTGCAGGCCATGGAAGCTGAACTATTTGAGATACAGGGATTTCTATCCCAATACCCCCCTTTTGACTCCCTGCCTGAAGAGGTGGTGGCCCAGGTGGCTCGACAGACTGAGATTGCCTATGTGCGCGAAAAGCAGGAGATTGTGAAGTTTGGCGACGCGATTCATGATCTCTATATGGTGCGCAGCGGTGTGGTGGAGGTGTACCGCCGTAACGGTGAGTTGTACAACCGCCTGGCCGAAGGGGCGTTGTTCGGCCAACTGGGGCTGATGACCAACAATAAGGTTCGCTTTCCGGCAAGGGCCCTGGAAGACGGTTTGTTGTATTGCATTCCTGAAGCCCTGTTTCACGAGCTGTATGAGGCCCACGACAGCTTCGCCGATTTCGTGGAGGTGGAGGATGCGGCGCGCCTGCGCCAGACCGTGTCCAATACGGTGGATGCTAGCGATCTGACCACCTCCAAGGTGAAGACCCTGTTGACCGGCGATCCGGCCTGGATCTTCATGGGGGAGTCGGTGCAAACTGCCGCTGCCAAAATGGCCGATGAAAACGTGTCGTCTCTGTTGGTGTTTGATCCTGATACCGTCGCCGACGAGGATGAAAGCGGTGTGGTTGGGATCATCACCGAGCGGGATCTGTGCCATCGGGTGCTGGCCCAGGGCCTGGGTGCCAGTGTCGCGGTCTCGGAGGTGATGAGCAGTGACATTATCTCATTGGACAGTAACGCCTACGTGTATGAGGCGATGTTGTACATGCTGCGCTACAACGTCCACCACCTGCCGGTGCTGAAAAACAACACTCCGCTGGGGATCATCGACGTTACCGACATCGTTCGCTACGAGTCACAAAACAGCCTGCTGCTGGTGAGCAGCATCTTCCAGCAGCAAAGCGTGGATGAGCTGGAGAGCGTGTCTGAGCAGGTGAAAGACTGTTTCGTACGCATGGTCAATGAGGACGCCAACTCGCACATGGTCGGCAGCGCCATGGCGGTGATCGGTCGCAGCTTTAAGCAGAGAATACTGGAGTTGGCGGAGGAGGAGTTTGGTCCACCGCCTGTGCCCTACTGCTTCCTGGCTTTGGGATCCATGGCGCGGGATGAGCAACTGATTGTGACCGATCAGGACAATGCCATCATCCTCGATGACAATTACGATGCGGTGAAACACAACGCCTATTTTGAACAGCTGGCGACCTTCGTCTGTGATGCGCTGGCTCGCTGTGGCTATGCTTACTGCACCGGCGACATTATGGCGACCAACTCCGACTGGCGGATGACACAGAAGGAGTGGGAGGAGTGTTTTGCCGACTGGATTGATAACCCCAATCCCAAGGCACTGCTCAACAGCTCCATCTTTTTCGACCTGGACGGGGTCTATGGCAAGGTAAAGTGGGCCGAGCAGCTCAATGGCTTTATCGTACGCCGGGCGAGGAAGAACAACCGGTTCCTGGCGTGTCTGGCCCGCAATGCCCTGAACCGAACGCCGCCTTTGGGTTTCTTTAAAGGCTTTGTGATGGAGAAGGATGGGCGCCATAACAATACCATCAACCTGAAGCGGCGGGGCACGGCGCCACTGGCGGATCTGATTCGGGTACACGCGCTGGCGGTGGGCTCCCGGTCGCAAAACTCGTTCGAGCGCCTGGACGACATCATCGACGCCGGCATTTTGCCAAAAGGTAAGGCCGAGGATCTGCGTGATGCCATGGAGTACATCTCCATGGTGCGAATTCGTCATCAGGCTCTGGATATTCAGGCTCAGACCGAGGCCGATAACAATATCGAGCCGGAGAACATGTCGGAGTTTGAACGGCGAAACCTGAAGGACGCGTTTCAGATTCTGAGTAACGCTCAGAACTTTCTCAAGTTCCGCTACCAAGCCAATAGCTTCAAGTAAGGAGTCGCAATGATTCGACGTCTGTTTGGACGCACTGCCGAGGCGACTCCGACTCAGGATTGGGAGGCCCGCTTTGCCGAGCAGGCCAAAACCGCTCGTGATGGTCGCCTGAAACACTATTTTCGAGCGGGACTGGTGCCAGCCGCTACCCCGCTTGCCGAGGTGCCCTTTGTGGCGCTGGATTTTGAAACCACCGGTTTGGATGCGGAAAATGACAGCATCATCAGTATCGGTCTGGTGCCCTTTGATCTGAATCGGGTCTATTGCCGCCAGGCGTGCCACTGGCTGGTCAGCCCCAGGAGCCCGCTACAGGAGGATTCGGTGGTGATTCATGGCATCACCCACTCGGATCTGTCCGACGCCCCGGATCTGCGTCGCATTTTGCATCAGGTACTGGACGCCCTGGCTGGCAAGGTGGTGGTGGTTCACTACCGCAACATCGAGCGAGAGTTCCTGGACAAGGCACTGATGACTCGACTGGGGGAGGGGATTGCTTTCCCCATGGTGGATACCTTGCAGATTGAGTCGGATCTGCAGCACAGCAAGCGACAGTGGAGTTGGCGCCGCCTGTTGGGCAGAGAAAAGAATGAATCGGTTCGCCTCGGCAGCTCCCGTAGCCGTTATGGCCTGCCGGTGTATCAACCGCACCACGCCCTGACGGATGCCATTGCCACTGCAGAGCTGTTTCAGGCTCAGGTGGCCCACCACTTCAGCCCCGATCTGCCTATTGGTCAGTTGTGGCGCTGAAATGAAAAAAGGTTGGCCCAGGCCAACCTTTTTATTTGTGCGAGCGGGAAGTGAACGCGATTAACGGCGCTCGGTGCGCATGCCCAGAATCAGGCTGACACACATCAGCAGCAGCACCACGGTAAACGGCAGTGCGGTGGAGATGGCACCCGCCTGCAGGGCTTGAATCGACTCGGTGCCACCGACCCACAACAACGCGGCGGCGATGGCGCCTTCCATTGCGGCCCAGAAGATGCGCTGCAATACCGGCGCATCCACCTTGCCACCGGCGGTGATGCTGTCGATCACCAGAGAGCCGGAATCGGAGGAGGTGATGAAGAACACCAGCACCAGGATAATGGCAATTACCGACAACACAGTGCTGAACGGCAGGGCTTCAAACATCTGGAACATCGCCAGAGGCACTTCGGTCAGGCCCTGGCTGCCAAGAATACCCACATCGTTCATCACCTGATCGATGGCCATGCCGCCAAAGACCGACATCCACAACAGCGTGACTATGGTAGGAACAATCAGCACCGCAGTAATGAACTCACGCACGGTACGGCCGCGGGAGACGCGGGCGATAAACATGCCGACAAAAGGTGACCAGGAGATCCACCAGGCCCAGTAGAATACGGTCCAGCCGTGCATCCAGGCTTCGTCGGGACGGCCATGGGGGTTACTCAGGGGAATCAGGTTCTCCAGGTACGCCATCAGGGTGGTCGGCACGGTACCAAAGGTCACCGCGAAACCGATCAGGGCCACCGCAACCAGCAGCACAAAGGCGATGACCATGTTGATGTTACTGATTACCTTTACGCCACCTTCAATGCCACGGTACACCGACACCACGGCCAGCAGGGTGACCACCACGATCACAGCGATCTGCAGGCCGATGCCGCCATCGGTGCCAAACACGTGGTTGATGCCGCTGGCGGCTTGCTGTGCCCCCAGTCCCAGCGAGGTTGCCAGGCCAAACAGGGTAGCCAGTACCGCCAGGATATCAACGATGTGACCGGCCCAGCCCCAGGCGCGGTCGCCGAGAATGGGGTAAAAAATCGACCGCATCGACAGCGGCAGACCTTTGTTATAAGTAAAGAAGGCCAGTGACAGCGCAACCACACCATAGATGGCCCAGGGGTGCAGGCCCCAGTGGAACATGGTGGCACCCAGGGCCAGCCGTGCGGCTTCCGGCGTATTGGCTTCGACGCCCAGAGGGGTTTCGTACCAGCCTGTCAGGTAGGCCACCGGTTCGGCGACGCTCCAGAACATCAGGCCGATCCCCATGCCGGCGGCGAACAGCATTGCCAGCCAGGACAGGAAGGAGAAATCGGCTTTGGCGCTGGCGCCTCCCAGGCGGATTCGACCGAATGGAGACACGATCAGAGCCAAACAGAAAATCACAAACACATTGCCGGACCATAGGAACAGGCCGTCGAAGTTATTGATGATCTTCCATTTGATTCCGTCCAGTGTGGCCTTGGCGGTGGCAGCGTCACTGATGAAAGTGGCCAGCAGAAACAGGCCAATCAGGCCAGCGCTGATGCCGAATACTGGGTTGTGGACATCAAAGCCCCATTTTTGGACATTGTCCTGACCGACGGTGTAGTCGGTACTGTCGATGCTGTATTTATCGATGCCTTTGGTCATTCATCCTCACTTCTGGGCCTCAGCCCGGGTTGCTTCAGGAGCCTCTGGGTGCCTGACGGATGGCTTAATTATGATTTGAATTCAAAGCAGTTGCTCGGCCAGTTGGCCGAATTCATCTCGGAATTTTGGTTTCTGGTAAGGCACGCAGGGCGATTCATCCTAACAGGAGAGCACCAAAACTCTAGTTAAAATAGCTTGTTTGGGCATTTATTGGGCGCAACTTCGAAAAAATAGACTCGATAATAACGCTGTTGATGCAGTGTCCAGAGCGAAATTGATTAGAGAGCAAACTATTGGGTCGCACCTGAGGGGGAGGCGGCATGGTTCGATTTGGTGGTAGCTGCCCAAAAAACCGGCACCAAGGGTAAAGTAAAATGCATCATCAAACTCATTGAACAGATCCGACTCCTTAGCCGTGGCGGAGCCCAACCCGGCAAACACCGAAGTCAGCCAGCTTCAATGGTTATTCGTACTCTGAGATAACCCCTGGCTGTCCGCTTACTGCCGGTCCTGCCAATGAGCACCGTCGCCCTTGCGAAGGCGAGGGCCCAGCGTCTTTGATTTTAAGTAGGCGCAGCAAAGCCACCGGCTACCCGCATGCGCGGCCACGACGGGTGGAAAGCGCGTCGCCCTTGTGAACGCGAGGGCCCAGTGTCTTGGGTTTTGGTTGGGCGCAGCAAAGCCACTGGCTAC
>NZ_FNEM01000003.1:0-14074 GCF_900100175.1 Ferrimonas sediminum | reverse complement strand
GGGCTCATTCACCCTATCTCACTTTCTTCGAGCGCAGAACAGCAAAAAGCCCGCACTAGGCGGGCTTCTTTATGTATGGCGGAGAGATAGGGATTTGAACCCTAGAAGGGCTATAAACCCTTGCCGGTTTTCAAGACCGGTGCTTTCAACCACTCAGCCATCTCTCCAACGGCGCGAATCATAGAAAATCCTGGTGGGCCTGTAAAGGGGCAATGGGTTCGTTTGACCAACTCCTGAGCAGAAAGGGGCGTCTCAGATGGGTATTTAGTCGTTTTTGGCTGTGACTGGTGACACTTTAGCCGCCATTCCCAATGTTGGCCGTTTCTGTTGGCTCCAAGATTCTCTGGGGGCGATGACTGCCGCCATCCGCTATGTGTAGCTAAAGTGATCTTATTGGTGGTCCAGTGGTAGAGTAGCGGTTTTACGATCTATTGAAGGTGTTCGATGAAACCACTCTCCCTTTCCCCCGATGAGCGTGCGCCGATGCTGGATCAGTTGCAGGATTATCTGGCTGATGAACTGGGTATGGAGCTGGGGCAGTTTGAGGTGGAGTTTCTACTGGATCAGATGATTAAGACACTGGGCGCCAAGTTCTATAACCAAGGCCTGGAGGATGCCAGAGTGGCCATCCTGGCGCGGATGGAACTGGCGACCGAGGTGGTGTATGAAATGGAGCAGCCTCTCTCTTAAACTGCCTGTAGAACGACAAAACCCGCATCACGCGGGTTTTGTTATTTTTAATCTTGGCACCGGTGCTATTTGCGGCGCTTGCGCTTCTTGGCTTGCCGGAGTTCCTCTTTTTTCTCTTTTTCGATCGCTTCCTGCTCGGCTCGAATCAGTTCTTCCGCCTGCTCTTTCTCTACCATCTCCGGAGTCTCCAGGGTCAGGGGACCCAGAGAGCCGGCCCGCAGTTCGTGCAGCAGGATCTCTGATACCTTATGCAGATCGGCCACCCCTCCGCGCCGCATGCAACCGCGTTTTGCGGCGATGGCATCAAGAACGGCAATGTCATCGTGGGGCAGTTCGTCCAGGTTGTAGCGTTGGCATAACTGATCCGGGTAAGCCGTGCGCAGGTAATCGGCGGCGAACAGGGCCACCTCTTCGTACTCCACCACGGTGTCTTTGATGGCACCGGTGGTCGCCAGGCGGAACCCACACGCGGCCGGGCTCAGCTTAGGCCACAGAAATCCGGGAGTATCATGCAATACAATGTGCTCGGGCAGCCGAATGCGCTGTTGGGCTTTGGTGACCGCCGGCTCGTTACCGGTTTTGGCAATGGTGCGTCCGGCCAGGGTGTTGATCAGGGTGGATTTACCGACGTTGGGAATGCCCAGAATCAGGGTGCGGAGCGGGGTTTTCGGCACTGTGGTTTTGCACAGATCCAGCAGGCTTCGAACCTGAGCCTTGTTTTTCTGGGTCAAGGCGATGGTTTTAACGCCATTTTCCTGCTCCAGATACGCCTGCCACCGAAGTGTCAGTTCCGGATCCGCCAGGTCGCTTTTGTTCAGGATCTTAATGCAGGGGGTATCGCCTCGCAGTTTAGGAACCAAGGGGTTTTCACTGCTGAAAGGAATTCGGGCATCCAGCACTTCGATGATCAGGTCAATCTGTGGCATCAGTTCGGCGATCTCTTTTCTCGCCTTATGCATGTGGCCTGGGAACCAGTTAATTGCCATGGTGGAAATGCTCTTTGCTGCTTGGAAAGGGCGATATTTTACGTGATCCGCTAAGGTATTGCTCGTCTATTTGGCCGGGCTCACGGTATTCGGGGCACAATATCGCGACGACTATGCGCAAATTGGTCATTTGATTTTTGGTTAAAGTTCAGCACTATGTAAAGTTTAGGCAAAAAAAGGAGCAATGGATGCTCGATACCACCCACATAGGACACCGCTTTCCCCCTTTTCGGGTGCCGCTGGAAGCGGGGAGACTGGCGTTTTTCTGCCGCACCATCGGTGAAACCAATCCGCTCTATTTCGATCTGCAGGTGGCCCGCGAGGCAGGCTTACCCGGGGTAATGATGCCACCTACCTTCCTGTTTTCACTGGATCTGGAGTCGCCGCAGGCCTGGCCGGTGCTGACTCTGCTGGATATGGACATCGCCAAAGTGCTTCATGGGGGCCAGGAGTTTGAATACCTGAAGCCGGTGTACAGTGGTGACAGCATTGAAGTGCACTCTCAAGTCGAGAACATTGTTGCCCGCAAAGGGGGGCGATTGGAGTTGGTGGAGCTGCAAAATCACTATCTGGATCGGGCCGGAGAAATGGTGGCCCGCGCCAAGGTAACCCTGGTGTACTGCAATGATTAAGGAGAGTGCCATGACAGATTCCCTAGCGGTGGGCACAGTGTTGCCAGAACTTGCGTTGCCGCCAATCCGACGCAGTACGCTGGCGCTGTTTGCCGGCGCCAGCGGCGATCACAACCCCATCCATATCGACAGTGATTTTGCCCGGGAGGCGGGTCAGGAAGACGTCTTTGCCCATGGTATGCTGTCCATGGCCTATCTGGGAAGAATGTTGACCAATTGGCAACCACAGGCACAGCTTCGACGCTTCAAAGCCCGGTTTACCGCCATTACCCATCTATACGATGTCGTCTGTTGTCGCGGCGAGGTGGTTGAACTGTCTCAGGTGGGGGAGGAGTGGCAAGCTCGCTGCAAGTTGGTGGTGGTCACTGAATCAGGCACTCAGACCGTCATCGGCGAAGCCTGGGTCGGGCTGCCGCAGCAGGCGATGGATGACTGACTTTGACACTCTGGTTCGACAGCGACGGTCGGTGAGAGGGTAAGCCGGACCCGGTTCCCGAAGCTACGTTGAAGCAGATCTTTGAGTTGGCGTAGCTGGCGTTGTCACTGGATCAGAAACTGGGCATTTTGTTGGGTGTGACCTTTGGTCAAGAGAAGGCCGATGCCCCGGCCAATGGTGCCCGCACGGTGCGGGCACCATTGGTCGAGTCGGTGCAGTTTATTGGCGCCGGCTGAATCAGAACAGATCTTCCCGGTAGCGACCCTGGGCTTTCAGCTGCGCCAACTTGGTTTGGGCCTGGAGCTGGGATAACCCCTGGCCTTGATACAGCTGGGTCAGGGCTGCGCTGATGCCACCGCCAAGCGCCAGGTGGCCACACACATAGAGCACGGCGTGTTTCTCTTCCAGCCAGTGCAACAGGGTGTCGCCTTCGCTGAGTAGCCGATCCTGAATGTAAACCTTGTTATCCTGATCCCGGGAGAACGCCAGATCCAGGCGGTCGAGTTCGCCGCAGACGAGGCTCTGCTCTATCTGCTCCTGACACAGGAAGTCGCCGCTTTGATGACGGTTGCCAAACAGCAGCCAGTTGTCGCTCTGAGGGCGCTGCTGCAGGAAGCCAAGAAAGGGGGCAATGCCGCAGCCGGTGGCCACCATGATCATCGGGGTGTCATCAGCGGGCAGATGAAACCCGGGATTGTCGCTAATACGCCCCTGAATCTGTTGACCGACATCCAGTTGGCGACACAACTCATGAGACATAGTGCCATAATGGGTTTCGGAGTCCTGCTGCCATTGATGCAGGGTAACGCACAGAGAGAGCAGCCCTTGTCCGGGCGCCGAAGCGATGGAGTAGGCTCGCTCTTGGCCACAGCCCGATGGACGCAGTTTCAGCAGGTCGCCGCAGTGGTAGGAAAGAGAGGGCGGTACTGAGAACTGCAGCAGCCAGGTTTCCCGAGTATCGCCCAGTCCCTTATCCAGCCGCTGTTTGTGGGTGAGTGTCAATGGGTGAGTCTGAGCCGTCGGTAATGGTGCGCTGTGGCCCTCTCCCATCCACTGGCTCCAGCTCTCGGACGGGTCACCATCGGCTAACCGCATGGGTTGCACCAGGTTGGCACCACACTCCTGTAGGGATTGATTTATCGCCTTGGCGGCTTGGCAAAACTGAGGATAACGGCTGTCACCCAGTCCCAGCAGTGAGTAGGCAACCTCGCTGAGATTGACCCCCGGCAGGGCGTTTAGAAATGCCTGCCCCTGTACCGGCATGTCGCCATCGCCACAGGTGGCCACCATCAGTCGTACCGATTCCCGTCCTTTGAGATCCTCTGGTGTCAGGTTGGCCAGTGAGGCCAGTTGCACATTCAGGCCGCTGGCCGTCATGGTTTCAGCGGTATGGCGGGCCAGCTCTGCAGTGGACCCGGTCTGGCTGGCAAAGGCAACCAGGTGGCTGGGGCCCTGGGCCGTCGGGCCCGGTCTGGCCATGCGCCAGCGGCGCAGCCAGTTGTAGAAGCCGGTAAGCAGCATTGTCAGCGCCGCCAGCGATAGCAGGGCGTACAGCACCGAGGCGGGCCGGCCGCCAAAGCTGCCATCGTGCAGCACTCGAACCCAGCGGGTGGGTTGCTCACTGGGCTGCGCTTCGCTGTCCGGATGCCATTGCCAGCGCGTGCCCTGCGGGTCCTGCCAGGACAGGGTGTAACCGTCGGCAGCGTCTCTCACCATGCGCATACTTGCTATCGGCTGAGTTTCCAGTCGGGCGAATGCCTCCGCCAGACTGAGTTTATCGGGATTGGCCTGCGGCGGCTCGCCTCGGGGGCCATGGCCCTGATACAGCATCAGCAGACCGGTAATGACGACTACCAACATCAGGGGGGCGCTGTACCAGCCCAGGCTGTTGTGCCAGCCCATGGCACTGTTGGACCATTTGGGGCGGCTCAAAAACAGCCCGCTGAGGGTGAGTGCCAGCATCGCCCAGGTACTGGCTTCCACTAACCAGCCGGCGTCGATGAGCAGGTGTTTGTGCAGTCCCTTGGCAAAGCCCAAAAGCTGGAACTGCCAAGGACGCTCTGTGGGTTCACCGGTAGCCAGATCCCGGAACTGACGGCTTTTCTGACCCTGATAACTGACCATGATCAGGTTGTGGTCCGGCAGGGCTACGGCAAACCGAAGGGGGCCATCCTGTTGCAGGCGTTCCACAGTCTGTTGCATCTGCTGCGGCGTGACCGGGTCTGTGGCGGGTGACGTAAGCAGTGGCACCAGAGCCAGCAACAGCCCGGAGAGGATCACCAGCAGCAGTGGCAGGGCCAGCAGGGCGGCGAGGTAACGATGAAGCTTGGCCAGCATGGGGGCTCCTTTATATGGCACAAAAGCAGGCCACCGTTTCCGGGGGCCTGCTGAATCGCTGGGGAAGGGTTAAAATGCGAACTGGGCCGACAAGCGGAAGTTCCTGCCATCGCCAATGGTGGCGTCGGTGTTGGTGCCACCGGCGATGTAGTTTTCATCGAACAGGTTTTCAACATTGAGACGTAGGTTCATCTCAACCTCTTTGACGGTCAGTTTGTACGAGGCGCCGGCATCGATGCGTAGGTAGGCGTCCTTGGTGATGCTGTTGTCGATGGTGGCAAAACGCTCGCCCTCATAGAAGGCGCCCAGGTTAAAGGCCCATTGGTCATTCAGCTTGTAACGGGTCCAGGCCGATGCTGACCACTCAGGCGCATCCACCGGCGTATTGCCGGACAGGTCGACGCCATCCTCGGTGGTGATGTTCTTATACTGGGCATCCAGGTACATGACAGAGGTCATCACAAACCACTGCTGGGACAGCTGGCCCTGAGCGGAGAGTTCGGCGCCTCGATGCTGCTGCTCGCCGCCCTGGGTGGTTCGAGTGTCAAATTCCGGGTTGCCTTGCAGAGTTTCTGTGGTGGTGACGTTGGTTTTGGTGATGTCGAATAGGGCGCCGTCCAGTAACAGGCGGCCGCCGGCGAGTTCCCACTTGGTGCCCAGTTCCCACGACTCGCCGGTTTCCGGATCCAGGTTCATGCCGTCGTTGGCGTCTCTGGGGTCAGCCACTTCGCCTTGGGGCTGGAAGCTTTCCGAGTAGCTCAGGTAGACGGTGCCATTTTCTGCCGGGTGGTAGATGGCACTCACTTTGGGAACGAATGACTCACTGTCGTTGCCACTGCCGTCTTTGCGCTGGATATCGTAGCGACCGCCCAACAGCAACTGCCAGTTTTCATTGAGGGTAATCAAATCCTGCAGGTAGAAGCCGTAATACTTGTATTCGGACTCATACTTAGTGCTGTCGTTGTTGTAGTCCAGGTCCGGTCGGGGTGGCAGTGATTGGCCCGGAATGTAGGTTTCGGTGTCGCCTTTGTCTCTTAGCTGGCCATAGTAGTAGTCCAGCATATTGGCTCCGATCAGCAGTTGATGCTCGGCTCCCAACGCGGTAACGGTGCCGTTGAAATCGGCGTAGTAGGTTTTGTACTGCCAGTCGTCGTAGCGATCGAAGGCGGTGTATTCGTAGCGACCGTCGCTGTGGCCTTCATCCCTAAGGCGCATGTATGAGTCGTAGCTGGGAGAGGAGTCCAGTCGCTGCCGGGAGAACATCTGATGATTGAAGCCCAAAGTGGCGGTCCAGTTCATACTCAGGTACAGATCCAGATCCAGGCCATAGTTTTCGACCTCGTTATCGGTAAAGGCCCAGGGCATGTCCCAGATGGTGCTGTCGTCGCCGATAACACTGCCGTCGTCATCCAGCCAGGCACCCCGATCGATGCCGGTCTTATCTTTGGTGAGGTCGTAGTGGGCAGATAACATGCCCCAGTCTGACAGGTCGTACGCCAGCGCCAGCGCGCCGAGGAAGCGATCGCGCTCCTGGCTGCTGCCATCCTGGTACTCGCGCCAGTATTCGGCATCTTGTTTGACCAACGTAGCCCGGTACCTCAGAGTCTGAGCTTCATTGAGGGCACCACCGGCATCGGCCTGAAATCGGGTTGAGCCATACTCGTCCACATCGAAGGCAAATTCGTACATCGACTCGACGGTGGGTTTCTTGGTGACCATGTTGATCAGGCCTCCGGGGGCGGATTGGCCGTAGAGCATGGAGGAGGGGCCCTTCAGAACTTCAATGCGCTCCAGTGTCTCAATGGGGTGCACATAGTGAGACCAGGCTTGCTGGCCATTTCTAAGATAGCCGCTGCCTGAGTCCAGTTCGAACCCACGCAGACTGAACACTTCCCGGTTCCACTTTTTAGAACCGGCGGTCACACTGGCATCGTTGATCAATACCTCGCCCAGGGTCGTGGCCAGCTGTTCGTCGACGATGATCTCCGGAATCACGGTCACCGACTGTGGGGTATCAAGCAGAGAGACATCGGAGCGCATGGCGCCTTTGGCTGTGTCGGCCTTGTAGTTATCGAAAGTCACTCCGGTAACCACCATATTTTCATCCACCGGCTCTGTGGTCTCCGCCAGGGCAGGCAGGGTGCCTAAGACTGAGGCAATGGCAAAACAGAGTGGGGTTTTAGCAACGAACATTCCGATCTCCTGTCGGTCAACAGATAGGCGTAGGCGCCTGAATTCTTCGCGATAATGTAAATGAGAATGATTTTCGGTGCTATTGGTGCGAGTGGTGGCGAATGAGAGTTGTGAGCGGGATCACTGTTAATGGTGCTGATAACCATTCGTATTTGCGCCTTTGCCGTAATCGGCGCAATTCGGGTAGGGATATTCGATTCAATGCACTGGTTTTTCAGAATAATTTTAAGTGAGGATGAGGCCCGACTTTATAGTCGGGCTTGGGGGTCAGGCCATCAGTGCTTCAATCTCCTCAATGGTGCGGGGAGCATTGGCAGACAGCACCTCGCACCCGGTTGGGGTGATTAGGATGTCATCCTCGATGCGAATGGCAATGCCACGCCACTTGGGATCGACACTCAAATCCTGGTTGGAGAAATAGAGCCCGGGTTCAATAGTGAGCACCATACCGGCCTCCAACCGCCGCCACTGCCCCTGACGATCGCGATAGGGGCCAACGTCATGAACGTCCAGCCCAAGCCAGTGGCCGGTTTTGTGCACCGTATAGGCTTTGTGGCGCTCTTGCGCCAGGGCGTGTTCTTCAGGCCCGCTGAGTATGCCCAGTTCAATCAGGCCACGGGTGAGCACTGTCATGGCGGTGTCGTAGAGCCGGTTCCAGGTTGCGCCGGGCCGCGCCTCGGCAATGGCGGCATCGATGGCACAGAGAACCAGTTGGTATAGCGTTTTTTGGGCGTCATTGAAGTGACCGGACACCGGGTAGGTGCGGGTGATGTCGGCGCTGTAATGACCAAACTCTCCACCAGCATCGATGAGTAGCAGCGCCCCGGCTTCCAGGCGATGGTTATTGTGATCGTAGTGAAGGCACATGGCGCGTTCGCCTCCCGCCACAATGTTGGGGTAGGGATCACTGACGCAACCGTGGCGAGCCAGTTCCAGGTTGAACTGCGCCGACAACTCGGCTTCATTGATCCCCGGGCGCAAGTGAGCAATGACCTGGCGATGGGCCGAGCAACTGGCATTGATGGCGGTACGCAGTTTCTCGATTTCATGGCCATCCTTGATGACTCGCATCGGGTGCAGTACGCCAGCCAGTGGCCGAAGGCTGCGGTAGTATTTGATCTCATCAAAGCCGGCGTTGTGACGCTGCTGGTTACACCATTGCCACAGTGAATCGCTGTATTGATCCAGCTCGTCGCTGATAAGGATGTCGGTTCGATCCTCGAGCAGTTCCGGTAAGCGCTGTGCCAGTTCATCCAGGCTGTAGGCGGCGTCGGCGCCATATTGATGGATGCAGCCCTCGATACCAGCCCGCTCGCCGTAGCTGGTTTCCTGGTACGCATTTTTAGGGCGGCTGAACATAATGAAAGCCAGTTCGTGTCCCGGACGAAGCAAAGCCACGGCGTCGGGCTCCTCAAAACCAGTCAGGTAGAAAAAATCTTTATCCTGCACGAAACGGTAGTTGATGTTTTTTGAGCGTGGGCGCTCCGGGTAGGCCACCAAAATGATGGCGCCGGCGGGGCCAATGCTCTCCATTAGCTGCTGGCGTCGGTGCAGGTGGACCATGGTATGCCCCTCATTGATCATGGTGTTGTCTCCAATAGCTGGCTACCTGTTTGGCGGCAGCCAGATCCTCTAAAGCATGGCCGACGGATTTGAACAGGGTCAACTGCTGGTCATCGGTTCGTCCTGGATGTATTTGTCGGCAAAGGTCGAACGGTCGGCCTTAATATCTGAGTCTGTAATGATCCCGTGTAGCAGAGGTATCACCAGATCGCCGGTTTCTTTCAGCGCTCCTTGGCGAGTATCGACAAAGGCCTGGCATCGGCGCACCGTTTCGTCGGTGGCTTCCCTCATGTCAGGTCGGTAGGCACCCACCCACCAGGTCCAGGTGCTGACCGGGCCTTAACCAGTGTCCATCAACCAAAGGCTTGCGGGCCAGGGTAGCCACCGAGATGACGTCGGCCTCCAGGTGGCTGAAATGGTGCTTGCAACTTTTGCATACAATATCCCTTTTTGCAGGGTACTGCTACTTGTGCTGTAAGTCACGGGGAAAAGTGAGCTGAAAAAAAAGGAAGCGCAGAGGCTTCCATAAGGGTCGTTCAAGGTTTGGTCAGATCTGTGGTGAATCTGTACAGTGAATGTAGTTCTGTAAGCTTTCACTGTCATCTACCATCTGGTATAAAAATCATACAGATGAACTGGAACGTTCGAACTTCCCGATGCAAACGGAATTGATCAGACTTATCTATCATGCTGTCGAAGAGCCACGCTTGTGGCAGGAGGTTCTCAGACGCATTGCCCGTCACAGTGATTCGACCCACTGTTTTCTGATGTCCAGAAATAGCCTGGACAGTCAGCCATTGGGCTTTTTTGAATACGGTTTTCAGGGCAACCATTTTGAAGACTATCAAAACCATTTCTATCAGGTGGATGTCTGGAGTCAGGCGTTGTTGCCTCACCAGGACAACCGATTTCATCCCAGCCACCAGGTGTACGATGACAAGCAGTTTCTGCAGTCGGAAATCTACTGCGATTTTGCCCGGCCCCGGGGCATTCGCCATTCTATTGGTTGTCTGATTCATCATGAGAACCAACTAATTACTGAGCTTGGCTTTATGCGTAGTCAGGGCCAGTCCCATTACAGCAATGAGCACATTTGTGCCTCCAACCATTATGTGCCCCATATAGAACAGGCGATGAACATGGCCGAGCGTCGGCAGTCGTTGCTGGCAAAGTGCGATCAGATGACCGCGGTGTTCGATGCGCACTCATCTCCGTCGTTCCTGTGTTCGGCAAAGGGGGTCATTCATTATCAGAACCCCGGTGGCGTCGAGTTTTTACAGCACTCCGGGTTGTTCCGGGGACTGGAGGGGCAGTTGTGGTTTCGTAACACTGAGCACCAGTTGACTTACAACCGCCTGTTGCATGAAGCGGTTGCCTTTGTGGACGGTAAGCGGCCGGTCACCCCCAAACGCAGTCTGTTGAGTTACAGCGGTGGGGCTGTCTGGTTGATAGTGAAACCCTGGACCTGGTCCAGTACCGGAGTGTGGGGGCTGCAGGAAAACTGCGGGGTGGTGGTCAGTTTTGAGCCCTGTGTCTCCAGCACGCAGCCTCAGCCAGGCTGGATTGTACAACTGTTCGGACTGACGCTGGCCGAGGCTGAAATCTGCAGTGGTTTATGCATTGGCCATACCGTAGATGCCATAGCCAAGGAGCGTGCCGTCTCGGTGACAACGGTTCGCCAGCAGATAAAAAGTTGCCTGAGAAAGACCGGCAGCAGCACCCAGGGGCAGATGATTGCCAAAATCTTGTTGCAGCTTACCCATTGATTCAGGCTTCGTCTGTTGGGCTATCAGAGAAGGACAACTCTTTAGATAGCGCCAGCAGCGCCTGGGCGGCGGGGGTCAACGGCAGTGATTGGCGCCAGATCAACGCCAGATCCCAGCTAAGCGCCGGTGCCATGGGCCGGAATTCAAATTGCTGGGCAGGCAGTTTATGGCAGATAGGCGCCGGAAGCAGGGTGATGCCCATATTATTTTCCACCATGGTGGCGAGAAAGTCCCACTGACCGCTGCGAAAGGCCACATTCAGATTAACCCCGGCTTTCTGGCTTAAGCGGGTAATCAACTGGGCCAGAGAGAAGTCCTCGTTATACAGCACGAAAGGCTGATCTTGAAAATCCTGCCATTGCAGTGTGGCTTTTTGTGCCAGAGGGTGGCGTTTGGGCAGGCAGGCCCACAGCGGGTATTGGGTCAGGGGTTGACTGCAAAGCTGCTCGGCATGGGTCACCGGCAGTGCGGTAAAGGCGATGTCCAGACTGTCGGACAACAGTGCCTGCTCACAACCAAAACCGCCATGTTCGGACATGGTCAGCTCAATGCCCGGATAACGTTGGCGAAATTGTGACAGCAGTTCAATCACCAGGCTGCTCATCATCGGGCATATTCCCAGGCGCAGTGTGCCGGACTTCAGGCAGTCCAGGCTGCTGAGATCCTCTTGTAACCGGTGCCACTGACCAATGATCGCCGTGGCAGATTGCTGCAGGCGCTGGCCGGCCTGCGTTAGGCTAATACCTTGATTGTTCCTCAATAACAGCGGAGTACCGAGGCTTTCTTCAAGTCGCTGGATCAGTTTGCTGAGGGTCGGTTGGGTCAGATACAACTCTTGTGCCGCCCGAGTGTAGTTGCCGCATTTCACCAGTACCAGAAAACAGTGCAGCGCCTTGATGGATGTATTCATGCCTAAATGGAATTCAATCTATGGGATTTATTCATTTTACTCATTTAGGCAGTGCGGGTAAATTCTCATCCCGTATGAGAGCACGTTTGGAGAAGAGAGATGAGTTCGTATCAAGGTTTGTGGGTGAGTGCTTTATGGCGGACGGTGGCTCCTGTAGCCAAGGAGAATGCTGAAACGCCGGAGTCGGCTACCCCACAGGCTGCTCAAACGCAGGACTGATCATCCCTCTAATAGTGTTTTTGCCCGCTGATTCAGCGGGCTTTTTTTTACTTGTTAACGGCGACGGTTGCCGGTGCGGCCGCCCTGGGCGCGTTTCTTAACGCGGCGACGCTGGGCGGTGCGACTGTTTTTGCGATGGTCTTCCACGGGCTTGCTGAAATCGGGTTCAAAACCAGGCAGCCATTGCTGCGGCAATCGCTGATCCAGGACTGCCTCGATCTCTTCCAGCAGGTACTCTTCCCCCGGGCTCAGGAGGGAGATCGCCAGACCCGTGGCGCCGGCACGGCCACAGCGGCCGATGCGGTGCACGTAGTCTTCGGCAATAAAGGGCAAATCCACATTGATGACGTATTCCAGTGAGGTAATGTCGATGCCACGGGCAGCCACATCGGTGGCAACCAGCGCGCGTACGCTGCCCTGTTTAAACCCCTCCAAGGCTCGGTCGCGGGCCCCCTGAGATTTATCACCGTGAATGGCGTCGGCGCTGATGCCGTCTTTCACCATCTCTTTGGCCAAGGCATCCGCTCCCTGACGGGTCTTGGTGAACAACAGTACCTGGTGCCAGTTTTTACTGCCGATGAGGTAAGACACCAACTCCCGTTTGCGGTCCGCGTCCACGACATAGACCTGTTGGTCGATGCTGACTGCGGCGCTGTTGCGGTTATCGACTTCGATGTGAACCGGATCCGTAAGCCAACGATGACTCAGTTTAAAGATACTGTCGTCAAAGGTGGCGGAGAACAGCAGCGTCTGTCGCTGGCGGGGAAGCTGGGCCAAAATCTGCGAGACCTCCTCCTTGAAGCCGAGATCCAGAATGCGATCCGCTTCATCAAACACCAGGTGCTGCACCTGAGACAGAGACAATGCCCGCTTAGAGAGCAGATCCAGCAAACGGCCCGGCGTGGCAACCAGCAGATCGGCGCCGCCTTTTAAGGCTTCTATCTGCGGTCGTAAACTGGTGCCGCCATAAACGGCAACGGCGGTCAGCGGGGTGTGACGGGCATAGTGACAGACGTTGCTGTACACCTGTTGAGCCAGCTCCCGCGTGGGCACCAGGACTAAAGTCCGCAGGCTGGGGCCCGTTTGCGCCTGGTTGAGCAGTTGATGCAGCAAAGGAAGCGTAAAGGCTGCAGTCTTGCCGGTGCCGGTTTGAGCGCCAGCCATCACATCCTTGCCTGCCAGTACTTCAGGGATGGCTTGAGCCTGAATGGGAGTGGGAGCCTGATAATTAAGATCAGCCAGGGCTTTTAGCAACGCGGGGTGCAGAGAGAGTGAAGAGAAAGTCATAGCCGTTCTTTGGAATGTAAAACTGCGGCGCAGTGTAGCAGAAAGCCACCGGGACTGTCTCAGTAGGGCCCCACATTCAGACCCGCGCCCGGGCAGGTGGGGTGTCACTGCCTTGTACTGGTCTTCTAAATGACCATAATGAGCAAAGCATTAGTGATAAAGACAAAAACAGGACAATAAGCATGCGCAAAACGGTGTTTTTAGACCGGGATGGAGTGATCAATGTGGATCATGGCTATGTGCACCAGATCGATCAGTTTGAGTTTCTTCCCGGCGTCTTGAGTGCATGTCGTCGATTGCATGAGGCGGGCTATGCCCTGGTAGTAGTGACCAATCAATCCGGTATTGCACGGGGCTATTATGATGAAGCCCAGTTTGCGCACCTGACCCAATGGATGAAGGAGCAATTTAATGCCGCTGGTGCTCCGTTGACCGCCGTCTATTATTGCCCCCATCATCCAGACAAAGGCAACGACCCTTATGTTCGCGATTGTGATTGTCGCAAGCCAGAGCCGGGCATGTTGGTGGCTGCGGCGCAAGCTTACGAGCTGGATCTGGCCCGCTCCTATATGATTGGGGATAAACCCAGCGACATGACCGCCGGCCGTCAGGCGGACGTCAGTGGTTGTGTTCTGGTTCGCAGCGGCAAACAAGTGGAGAGCACTGAGGGGGCCGATGTTGTGGTCGAGGGCCTGCAGCAAGCCGCAGACTGGGTTCTTAAGCAGTAGTTGAGCCTATCAGTGTGAGTCAATTGGCCCTGAATCGAGAGGTGCTGGTTAATAATTGCCCGCTTGATTGGAATTGATGATTTTGAGGTTGCGCTTTCCTTTTTCGTCCCTATAATGCGCTTCCTGTCGACGGGGCACAGCGGCTTACTGAGTAAGGCACTGAGCAACAATTCGACACTCGGAAAAGCCTTTGAAAATAACGCTTGACGGGAAATGAGGAAAGCGTAAGATGCGCACCTCGCTTCGGCAACGAAGCAACGTTCTTTAACAATTAGTCAGACAATCTGTGTGGGCACTCGCGCAGGATTGATATCTCATATATCAATG
>NZ_FNEM01000023.1 GCF_900100175.1 Ferrimonas sediminum | reverse complement strand
GGCACACCCATCAGCTCAAACAATGAGTTAATGAAGCCCTCGGTTGCTCTCAGGGACAGGCCAAAAATCCCTTTAAGCATCAAGGCGGTTTCGATAGCTGAGTCGCTGTATTCGAAGCCCCGGCCTCGGCCACCATGGTGTTCCTGACAACGCCACTTACCGACTGCATCTTCATCAAGCCAGAAGGTCAGTGAACCTCGGTTGACCAAGGCATCGTTATACTGCTTCCAGTTGATGATCTTGCGGTTCGACTTGCTCATGGCGTTGTTCCCGGATTGATGGTCACGAGATCAGATCAACGAACAGTCAGATGGTTCCCCAGAATTTGTTCAACAACGCCGTCACAAGCGGGTTCACCGGCTCTACTGCGAGCTAAAGCTCAACAAACGACACCGTGGCAAAAAACGGCTGCCCACTCGCAATCCAGAGCCACTGTGCGTTCCAGCCGCGGCCAACCAATGTTGGTCGATGGACTTTGTCAGCGATGCCCTGTTTTGCGGCAGACGCTTCCGGACCTTCAACGTGGTTGATGATTTCAATCGCGAGGCCCTGGCCATTGAGGTGGATCTGAATCTGCCGGCCCAGCGGGTCATCCGGGTACTGGAGCGCATCGTCGCTTGGCGGGGCTACCCATCCAGGGTGAGGATGGACAACGGCCCGGAGTTCATCTCCGCCGCGCTGGCCGAGTGGGCCGAAGATCACCGCATCCAGTTGGATTTCATCAAGCCAGGCAAACCGACACAGAACTCATACGTTGAACGGTTCAACCGCACCTATCGGGATGAAATCCTCAACATGTACGTGTTCAAGACCTTGAATGAAGTGCGCGAACTAACGGACAACTGGATCCGAGAGTACAACGAAGAGCGGCCACATGACTCACTGGGAGATCTGACTCCGTGGGAGTATCTGGCCAAATAAACCACACCGGAAAGCTCTAATTATGAGTGCCACTAAAAGCGGGATGTTTACAAATGGCCACTTTGCTTGATGGATAATCGGCTTGGGAAGAGAGACAGCTGAGCTGATTTGACCTGACAGCCACCTCAAGAAGGACGGGTAACTGAAAGGTGAAGTCTGAGCCACTACAAAATTAAAAATTCAAATTTGCAATATTATACTTGAACGTTCTGTCCAATGGTTTTTAGCCGACAGAAAATCTTATGCTTGAACTTATACAAAGCAGAAACTTATAAAAAACTTAATTCATTGTGATTGCTCCGAGGCTATTGATGTTGCTTGTTTTTGGTGCGGATGTTAATAATGCGCAACCTTAAGTTTTATTGTTGTTGTGTGGGCAGTGTTTATGATGCGATGGATTGCGGTAATTGGCTTTTTTTGCGCCCTCCAGGGAAATGCTATTGCTTCTACGGTTGCGCTTCAGGCAGAGTTTCGAGTTAACGAGCAAGGTTCCGCAACATATCAGCTACCGCTGATATTACCTAAAGCACGTGGCGAAGTTGCACCCCAAGTATCCCTCTCATACACCTCCTCTCTTAACGGTGGCTATATCGGCGTCGGATTCAGTCTAAGAGCTCACTCAACGATTACACGATGTCAACAGACCCCTGCTACAGATGGTGCGTTAATTGGTGTTGACCTTACCGCGACAGACAGATTTTGCTTAGATGGTCAGCGCCTGATACTGGCAACAGAGAGTCCCGCTGGCTATGGGGAGGCGGGTTCAATATACCGGACTGAGGTTGAATCGTTCATCCGAGTTACCGCCCAAGGGACCGCGACAGCCGGAGGGCCCCTAGCCTTTAAGGTGGAGAGCAAGGATGGCGATGTCCATTACTATGGTGATGCTACCGCGCACTTTGGCGTGACACTTAAAGATACCGACGGTACAGCAACCTCATCAACTGCGGTGTTCAAGGGAAAAAATGGCCAGGAGCAATCCGTTGCACTGTTTTGGGCTCAGTCTGGAACGGTTGACCCTTTTGGCAACTACATCAGCTATCACTACGAAAACGACAGTAATATTGGTGAACACTATCTTCAAGCCATCGCATATGGGGGCCACGGTTCGGAACTGCCATATCATCGAATTGACTTCGGGTACACTTCCACCCCTAAGCCCCAAAGTGGTTACATTATCGGCTCTCCACTGAATGTTACTCGGCTTCTCTCTACCGTAACCATCTCTACGGATGGCCAAACCGAGTCCAGTTATCACTTGGCTTATAACAGCTCATCGGTTATTGAAGAGCGTACTTACCTTACATCGATTAAGCGCTGTGCAGTTGGGGACACCGGAAATTGTTCAGTCCCTATTAATTTCGACTGGAATAAGCCAACCAATAAGCCGGAGGGCTCAAATTGGATAGAGGTTCTCCATGATGCTGACCCACACACCAAAGACAACCCTGAGTCCAGATGGATTTTAAACCCTGCGACACTATTCGAACCCTTTTCCTATCCCAAATCTACTAGCTTGCCCATCAATAACCGTGAGACGGCACAATTTTTCGATATGACCGGTGATGGACTGGTAGACATGGTTTATTCAACCAATGCCGAATGGAAACTTCATCGGTTGAGTACGGGAAGCACGCTAACGCTCGATACTACAGGTGCTGGAAAACACGAGTACGCCCACTCGATTAACTTCAGCGGCAATGGGCAGCGTGATTTGCTGGTGGCTGATAGTGAATCATCTGATTGGCATATTCTTCGATACGATCCCGTCAATACTGTTTCTGAGGTATGTGACATTTACGGGAAAAATCCCACAGCGTGTGAACCGAACATAAAGGTCACCAATTTTGAGAAACTGCCCACCGGCAGGAAAGCCATTGGTTTAGAAGGTAACGTCACCATTGCGGATCCTGATGGTGATGGACTTGAAGATATTCTGTTTATCGATAATGGGAAAATCCGCTGGTATCAGAACACAGGTGGTGCCTTCGCAGCGGCGCAAGATCTCTATACCTTCGGCATTGGTAAAGACCCGATGTCTTCTGACTTCGGGTTGTTTAGGGCGTCGGCTGGGTTCAAGAGCAGTTCTCTGATCGACATCAACAGCGATGGCCGTACAGATTTAGTTCTCCGTGTCACAGAAAGTCAGTGTTTTCGCAACGGTGATGTGATTGATTTCGTCCACTCCGAGCAGGAGTGCGTTACTGACCACGTGGGCACTTGGGTGACCGACCGTTTCTGGCGGTTGTATGTTGCAGATGGCAATGGCTTGAGTTTGCGTCAGGTCATCCCCAATACCAGTGAAGTTGACACCTTGAGAGTGACCGACTTCAATGGCGATGGCCTTACTGATATCGCATATGTTGCGAACAACGAATGGCGTGTGCGGCCGTCTACCGGGTATGACTTTGGGCGGGAAATTAGCACAGGCATTATTACGGACAGTATCAAAAAGTATCAGACTTACTTCGTTGATCTTAATAATGATGGTCGTTCAGATATCCTGGTTCCGCGCAGCACCAACGCCTTCGATATTTTCATGTCCATTCCCACAGCCGTCAGTTCAGACATTGTCTGGTTGGATAGGGGAAATATCGATATTGATAACACTAGAATTCTCCGTTTTGCTGATGCGTTTGGAGAGGGAAAGCTGAGTCTGTTTTCCGCATCTTCCTCAGAGTGGTATCGCCATGACAATCTGCTCAGTGAGCATAACGACACCATTAGTCGCATCACCGATGGGTATGGCGTCGAGACTAGGATTGAATATGCGCGCTTAACGGATATTGAAGGCGGCAATGCCGTCGTTTACCCAACCCAGGTATCCAGTGCCGCTGACCTAGATGGAAACTTTGCCATTGTAAGCCCTATGTTGGTGGTCAAGCGCGTTGCTACTGAGGTGAATGATATAAACGAACTTGCCGTTCGTTATGAGTACGGGGGGCTGACGGCCAACCGCTCAGGGCGCGGATTGCTCGGGTTTGAATACCTTCGAACAATCGACGAGCAAACTGGTATAGAGACAACCACAGTCTATGAGCAATCATTTCCCAAAATTGGCCTGCCCAAAAGTACGACTCAACGTTTAGGGCAGCAAGTCATTCACCACGCCACAACCGGTTATGACGTCTACTCGTCAACGATGTCTTCACTGGGCCAGTATGTGCTAGCCACCACGAATACTGAATATCGAAACGAGATTGGATTTGGTGACACCGTTGAGGTTCATACCTCAACTATTCATGACAATTACGGTAATCCAGAATTCATCACAGTCACAACAAACAACCTAGTGACAGGCCTGGAAGAGGAACAGACTGTTACCACCAATCTTTATGAGGGTTATGGTGGCGGTGCTGCCAAAGGTCGCCTGAGCTATTCCAAGGTCACCAAACGCCGTAACGCTGATATGTCGACGGACATTGAGCGGGAATCGAGCTTTGTTTACAACAGCGATGGCATTCTGGAGCAGTCCATTACTGCTCCCAATGACGCTAATCTTAAACTTGTCACTACTTACGGCTACGACAAGTATGGTAATCGGATCAGCGAGTCCGTCGAGGGCGGCATAAACAGGGATGGCTCTTTCAAGCAGATCCGGACTAGCACCTCTAACTATGGTTCTAAAGGGCGTTACCCCAACATCCAGACTAATTCGGTTGGAGAAACCGTTAGCTATCGATATAACGGCTTAACGGCGGATGCGGTGGCTGGTGTGATTCACACCATCGCTAAAACGGACCCCAACGGCCAAGTGAGTATTCGGACATTTGACGAGTGGGGGCGGGAAATCAAGGCCGTGTCACCCGATGGCACAGAAATCATTACGTCCTATGATCTGTGCGGCGATTGCTCGGGGATTACCGGGGCTCATATGGCGGTGCTTTCTCGTCCTAATGGTGCTCCTGCAACCAAAAAGGTTATGGACAGGTTTGGTCGTCAAATCGGTCAACTTAAACGGCCCTTTGATGATGGCAGTTCTCAATGGATTGTGGTCGAGACTCAATTTGACAACCTGGGGCGTGTATCAAGTACTTCAGAGCCTGGACTGGGGTCACCTTCAAGCTACGCGACCTCAGTGGAGTATGACGTTTACTCGAGAGTTATTGCACAGAATATGCCGCACGGTGCATATGCTACCAGTTACTATCAGGGTCTAACAGTCACTGCGGAGGATGACTTAGGAAACCAGACCATTACTCAATTCAATGCCCTTGGTGAAAAGGTGCGGGTAACTGACCAACTGGGTGGAGTTATTGAGTATGACTATGACGCCTATGGAAATCTGGTCGCCGTTTCGGTGACGCCTAAAAACGGCCACCGCTACGAGCGAACTACAGCTCTATTTGACGATTATGGAAGGAAATACCAAACCTTCGATCCAGATAAAGGAACTTGGCACTATCAGTTCAATGCCTTTGGCGAACTTATTAGTCAAACTAATGGCCGAGCCGAGGTGATGACCCTGGAGTACGATGTTCTCGGCCGTAAAATTAAACGAGTTGAATCTGAAGGTTTAACCTGTTGGGAGTATGGCACTGCTGCTAACGGCACTGCTGGTTTTCTGGTGGTGGAAAAGACCTTAGGCGCGAGCGAAACCAGTTGCACCAGCACTAATGTCGTTACTCAAAAAACATACGAATACTACGATGACGGCAAACTAAAAAGCACAACATCTCGACTAAATGATGTCTTGTACACGACCAGCTACACCTATGATGCAGTCGGAAGGGTACATGATGTCACTTATCCGAACAACGGCCTGGTTGTACGCCACCACTACAACGAGAATGGTTACTTGGTCAAGCGCAGTAACGCCTCAAGTGGAAAAGTCTACCAAACCATTTCGGCCATGGATGTACGTGGCAACGTCACCGGCGTGAGTTACGGCAATGGCGTTATCGAAAACAAGAGTTTCCAATCCGATTCGGGCTTTATCAATAACATCATGCTGTTGGGCAATAGCGGTACGTTGCATGATTTGACCTACAGCTTTGACAGCGTGGGTAATCTGAGCTCCCGAGACATGATGCTTTCTAGTGCGTCTTTAAGCTGGACGGACAGCTACGATTACGATGAGCTTTACCGTCTAACCCTGCACACTACAAATTACAGTGGACTGGCCCAAAATCAAATTCGAACCGACTATGATGATTTGGGCAACATTCAGTTTAAGGAAGGCGTTGGTTACTACAAATACGATAATGCCAATCCCTACCGTCTTCTGGACGTCTGCGCTGATGGATGGTGCGACGATATTCAAACTCAGCCAGCAACGGAAAGCTGTGCGGCCGGATACACTCGGGTAGGAAACAGCTGCGAGAAGGTAGAGAGCAAAGCCGCCAACCTGGATTACGCCTACTACTGTCCAGTTGACTATATCCTTTCCGGAACGACCTGCTCTACGACGTTGACAGAAGATGCAACACATTACTGTGCCACTTCAGGGTATACACTGTCCGGAGACAGTTGTATCAAAAATGAGTCCAAAACTCCCACTTATAGCTGCCCTTCTGGCTATACGCTTAACGGTACTAGTTGCTCGAAGGAGGAGACCAAATCCGCCACCGTAACTTACAGTTGCCCATCGGGCTACAGTCGGTCGGGTACAACATGTACAAAGACCGTTAATGCGACATCGTCTGTACAAACGATTCCTGAGATTTTCTCTACAGCCTCTCGCCCATCTGGGCCAGATATTGGTCGTTGTTTTGGCATTCCTTATGAGTGGGAATGCATGGTGACCAAAACTGTCTACAGTTGCCCCTCGGGCTACACCAAATCAGGCACGACTTGTACGTCGACACTTTCAGCTACTCCAATCTATTCCTGCTCGGCTGGTTGGACTAAGTCAGGCGCTAGTTGCTCCCGCACGCTTACAAGTACAGCAACTGCTTCGTGCAGTGCAGGTTGGTCGTTGTCAGGGAATAGCTGCACGCGGACGCTGACTCAGTCGGTAAGCTACACCTGTTCGAGTGGTTGGTCTTTGAGTGGCCAATCATGCTCAAAGTACGTTACGCAGGATGCGGAGTACGATAACGTATATTATTGTGACAGCGGTTGGTCTCTGAGCGGACAAACTTGCTCACGAACAGTGACGCAGTCACTGGACTACTCCTGCCCATCAGGATGGGGCCTAAGCGGTACGCAGTGTACTCGCAACAACCCTGCAAGTTATCTGATGGAGTACGACGATAACGGCAACGTCCTTTATGACGGTAAACGAGACTTTACGTACACCTCGTACGACCTTATATCCCGTATTGACAAAGGAAGCGATTACACAACGTTCAAGTATGATGGCAACCGAGCCCGTTACTATCGTTACGACAAAAAGCAGGAAAACGGCGCTGCAGCTTACTATGCCACGACCTATGTCGATGGGCTTTACGAGAAGGTCGTTCGCACTGGCGCCAGCGTAACCAATCTGACCGAACATAAGTATTACGTTGGCAATGTCATCATTACTGATCGTAGTAACGGCTCTGATGACACTTATTATCTGCATAAAGATCATCAGGGCTCGACGACCACCATTACTGATGACGGCGGAAATGTAATCCAGCAGTTTGTTTACGATGCGTGGGGTAAGCTACTGCAAACTCATACGGACTCGCTGCTCGGTGTGGGGATTTCTCCATCGCACACCAAGGGGTACACCGGGCATGAGAACATAGAAAACCTTGACATCATCCATATGAATGGTCGGATCTACGATCCCACCCTTGGTCGCTTCCTGCAGGCCGATCCGCATATCCAGGCTCCGGACAATCTGCAGAACTACAACCGGTATAGCTATGTGATGAACAATCCCATGAGCTATACGGATCCGAGTGGATTCTTCTTTAAAAAACTTTTTAAATTAGTGAAGAAGTATTGGAAGGTGATTGCTGCTGTGGTGGTTTCCTACTTTACGTTTGGAGCAGCCTCCAACGCTATGGCATCATGGGCGTTAGGGGCGGGCTATGGTCCCAGTGCTGCTGGGTTTATGGGAGCGGCCGCAGGAGGTGCTGCTGCGGGATTTGCTAGTGGTGCGATTCTCACTGGATCGTTAAAAGGTGCGCTACAAGGAGCATTTGTGGGGGCTGTAACTGCTGGGCTAGTGGAGGGGATCGCCCAGTATGGTTTTGGGACTTCCACGATTGGTGAAGCCGCCCAGGCGATGGCAATGGAGAATGCCGGGATACCAAAAGAAATGGTTAATGAACTGTACGGAAGGAGCGTATCTGATTCATCAAGCTATATAAATCGGTTTAATGGTGATACAGCTGGTCTAGATAGCGCGTTGGAGAAATTAAACATAAGGATTAAAGAGCTTCCTTCCTTTAAGTCGCATCAGGGTGCAGCAAAATGGCTACATGACAATGCGCTATCTATCTCTAGTGAGTACAATGCTGAAGTTTTTGCAAAAATATATACTAATACTGATGGTGGATATTCAATAGGCAAAGTCATTACAAGTTATGACTCGGGAGCTGTATATAACCTCTCGAGGTCTACTGCATTTAGGAATCAGTGGGGATCTTCAGCAAGATGGCATACCCATCCGGTAGGAAGTAAAGGTCTATCAACGGTTGATTTAAATGCATTTAAGACCGGTCATTCTTATCTGTCGTTTCAACAAGTTCCTGGCCATAGCGGAATAGGTCTGCAAGTTTTCGATGCTAAAAGCGCGTGGTCTGCTTTTGGTAATGACCATATAGATATGCCGATAGAACACGGTGATAAGTTCACAAAATGTGTATATTCTGGGTGTTAGTATGAGATTTACTTTTCTAGTTTTGCTATCTATAGCATTGCTCAAGCCGACAGCATCAACTGCTGATATCGGTAAGGGCATACCGATTATGTCATTTTATGAATTACAGGAAGCTATTGATGACTATGACATGTCAGAAGTAAACATGGCAGGATACTTTTTTGGCTTTAGTTACGGTGGTGGTAAAGAATATTACTTGTGTATCAGTCAAGAAGCCTGTCTATATGCTTCAAACCAAAGGGTGAGAGTCGGCAGCAATAAAGAACTGGGGCCTTCTTTCGAACATTACGTTGATTGTCATGTGATCGTTACTGGAAAATTCAAAACCGGAAGAAATCTACGAGAGATGGGCAGAGTGTTAGGGGAAATAGTTGAGGTACATCAGTTGTCCCTCTCTGTTTCGCGCCTTGATTACAGTTCCTTTAATTCTCGCTGTAAGGCTTGGAATAATATTGAGTCATCTACAAGAGAGAACTTTCCTGATGGTGAGTTTGAAAAAATGATGAGTGATCGGGCTTATTAGGTTAGAAGAACAATTACCTCACAGTGTGGTAGAGTGATAAAGTATCATACCAAACGTGTCCTTATTTGAGTTAGTTCAGATTTCACCTGACACTTCTATTTGAAAAACTGTTGGAGGCACTATATCGAAGGTCACTGGTGGTAAGTTTGCTAATGGCGCATATAGTGCAGCATTTGCAGCCGCATTAACGATAGGCTGGTCTAGTAAACCTCTTGATCCTCAAGCTGCTCAATATGCTGAAATGAGTGCAAAAGCTTATGATGGTAAGATTGGTGATAAAGTTGGTGATTATACTTTGGCTAATGTGCATTCGGATGACACAGGGTTAAGAGCTGCATTATTTATTGATAAAGCTGGTAATAGTGTTCTAGCATTTGCGGGTACTGATTTCACTAGCCTAGCAGATTGGAAAGCAAATATTTTGCAAGGAATGGGAATTGAATCAACTCAATATACTAATGCAATAGAACTTGCTAAAGGATACTCACTAAATACAGGTGGAAAGATTTCATTCACTGGGCACTCCTTAGGCGGTGGACTCGCTTCAGCAGCAGCAATACACACAGGGGGAAGTGCTACTGTATTTAATGCGGCAGGTTTACATAATAATATCTTAGGGCCATATCAAAGGGCGAATGGTAGTATAACTCACTACTATAGTGGCTATGATGCTATTAGTGCTATAAATGCATTTACTCCTAGCAGTGTGCCGGGAACACAGATTAATCTAGGGCACGGCGGTTGGCACGATATGGGAAGCATGTGTAAGATTATGGGAACTTCATGTTAAAAATGTTTATAAAAAGAACTCAATTAATTGCTTGGGTTTGCTTAGTTGCGCTATCTGGCTGTAGTTCTGCTAATCAATTAACTCATTCTCAAAAAAATCATGAGGGCTCCATATCAAAGAAGGTATTGATTCATATGGATCTTGAAACCATGTTTCCCGATAAACAACATAGGGCATTGGCAAGAGCAGCAGGAAAAGGGCAAATCAAAAAGATAGATGAGTTAGTGTCTCAGGGGGTTGATATTAATTCCCGTGGCACTAGTGACGCTACAGCCTTATTTTGGGCTATGAAAAATGAGAAAGGGTTTGAACATTTATTGAAGATAGGTGCTGATCCCAATGTGATTTTTGAAGATGGCGGGTCTGTAATGCACTGGGTATCACGTAAAAAAGACTGCTCGATGCTAATTTTGGCTTTGAAGTACGAAGGGAATCCAAATTTGAAGGCAGGGATGTTTTATCGCGCTCCTATATTTGAAATGATTACAGTTGGAAAAAATGATGGTATTGCCCCATGCTTTACTACATTACTAAATAATGGTGCAGATATAAATTCTGTAGATGCTCAAGGAAAAAGCCCGCTTTTATCTGCGGCAGATTTAGCTCGTTATGACATTGTATATTATTTACTAAAGATGGGGGCTGATTATACTTTAGAAGACAAATCCGGCCGGAGTATTAATAGTTTTATTGAATCACATGAGGGTGCATTCAGACCTGATAGTTTAGGTGAAAGCTTTAGGAATAAAGTTAAGCTTTGGCTAGAAGAGAATAGTAAAAATAGGCATCACTAGATTGGATGTTCAATCCCCACTCCTAAATAGCTGATCCTAATTGCGCTCCACTTTCATCAGTCCATGGCCTCCACCAGGATAGGGTGATGCATTGTCCATAAAGTACCGGACTCTCTTCTGACAAGCAGGGTGTCTAGGATATTAGTGGCGATTCAGTACCAATTGATGTTTGGGTAAGACAATGATTAGAATTGTTATGGCTTTATTTATGTTATGTGGCTGTGCTATTCATGCAGCTGAAACTCGAAAGTCTGTCTTTCCAGTTTATGATGAGTGCCTGGAAGAGGTAAGGTCATATTTGTTGTCGTTTGAAGGGAAAGGAACGGCTGAGCTGAACTGGTTTGATCGAACTATTAGGACTGATGTAAATATAAATTATTCTGTGGTTATTGAGGGTGATGATCAGTTTATTGTTAAAATGAATGACTCTTTAGGTAAGTTAACAAGAGAGTGCGAGCCAAAGTATTTGGTTACATATTCTGGTTCTGAAAACTTGAGTGAAACATTGCTTGAAAAATTAAAAGGTATGGATAACCCTAGGATAAGATATAATAAGAGGGCTGATTTGCTTGAGGTATATCAAGTAACCCCATGATATTTTAATTGATGAATTATTAGGGGACGTCACAAATATGGATGAAACTGTGGTTGGTTCGGTCCAGCCCCAGCCCCAGCCCCAGCCCCAGCCCCAGCCCCAGCCCCAGCCCCAGCCCCAGCCCCAGCCCCAGCCCCAGCCCCAGCCCCAGTGGCCGGCATTACCCTTCCGGCCGGACGGCGATTGTTAGAGCCCTAAGTGACGGTGCTGGCAAAATTGACCATTTTTGCTGATTTGATGTGATCACCATTCTGGTATTGGATGCTCTAATTTGGGACTGCATATATGTGCCAGTAGAATTAGATTCTTGTGGTGTAAATTTACACGACGGGAATGTGACATTAGATACACTATGCAGCTTTATTCTTTATTTTTATGCAATCTTACGCTTCAGTTGTACCTGTAAGTTATTGATATTTGACTTCTGATTATGCAGGTTTATGCTTTAAGCGACAAACTGATTTTCCCCCTACTCCCATGACGTTTCTTCACTGGCCGATGACAGCTTCGTGGCGGCAGGAGCCGTTGGGCTCTTGCCAGTCGAGTATGATTCTTTATTACTCACCCACAACTGTTGGCGTAAATTTTCAGTTTTACTCCAAGAGCAGCGCAAACGCCGGCTTAAGTCATTGATTTAGAGTGGTTCGCTTGCTAATGTGTTCTAACTTTCACCCTGTTATGCAGAATACGCACTAATACACTGTTATATTAATCGAGTAATATGATCAAATTCACCCTAATAGAAAACTCCCTAGATTCAATTAAATCTGGTATGGACTACTTAGATTTTGCTGAAGAAAAAAATTGCCCTGTAAGCTATAAAAAAGCTTTGCTGTCACTTTTTCAAGGCGCGGAATTAATCCTAAAGGAAATATTGGTTCAAATTGACCCAATAATTATTTTTGATAAAAACTCTTTGTTTAGAAATTGCGCTTCACCATTGCAGCCGAAAATTGAAAAACTTTATGACTGTAAGTCAATAGATATCAATGGTATTTGTCAGGAATTGAAAAAATATTATCCTGAACAATTCAAGAGGTCTAATTTGAAAGTTATTCAGGATCTTGCAAAAGAAAGAAATAAAATACAGCACTTTGCATTTGAAATGACGCTAGAAAGCCTTAAAGCTTCGCTTGTTAAACTCTACTTGATGGTAATAAAGCCTGCGATGTTACTTGCTGGTGAAAAGGCTGCGAGTGATACTTTTGTAGAAGGCATCAATCGAATCTGCTTTGAAGAACATGCTGCTGACGTTGAGGAAGCATTCCTAAATGTTGATAAAAGGCATGAGTTTGTGAAAGGTGGGTGCTGTCATTGTGGAAATCATTCATTATTTATCATTTATGATGGTGAGTCTTATCCAGTATCATGCTATTGCACAACTTGTGATTTTGAAAAACAAGAAATTGATATATCTGAATTCCACGAGTGCCCTGAATGTGGTGCTAACTCTGTACTTTATGATGAAAAATTAGGTGGAGGAATGTGCTTGTGGCATAAATGTTCTGATTGCGTAGAATCTGTGCCAACGACAATGAAACCTTGCGCAGGGTGCGGTGGTTACTTAATTGAAGATAAGTGTATAAATTGCACCAAAGAGGAAGATTAATATAACACATATGAGCCTTCTCTCAGTCAAGGGGTAAAACACGCCCCCACCGACTGAACTGTCAGTGTTTCGAGTTAGCCAAGCGGTGCTGCTTCGCCTGTCTGATAGAGCGCTTGCCGCAATCACACATTGAGGCTCTCTTTTTCCACACATTCTGCTCGGTATTGGCTTTTGGATATCGTCCGGTCGAGGCAATGGGGAGTTCTGTATGTTCTGGTTCATGGTTAGCGGAAATGGCGGTGAAAATCACGAGTACCGTAGGGTGCCAAGTAGACGGCTTCAGCCATATCGGGAATGACCGATTTGTTGGCACTTTCTGTCCGCAATATATTCCCAGTAGCAAGCAGAAATTTGTCAGTTCTGGATAAATCAATATTTTTAGAATTCATCGAGAGTGGAAATAATAGAGTTTAGTGCTTCACTTTCAGATATTTCTTTTAAACGATACTGTTCCGAAATTTTCATCATTTTTCTTAGTCGAATGCGAAATTGAGTCGAAACACTGCTCAATTCTCTACCCTCAAATTCTTCGTGGTAATTAAGATCAGTAGCCAAGTGTACATAGTGCGACAAGGTCGAATTCGAGGCATGCATAGTTATTTTTCGACATGCGTTTTCTGCAACAGTTAGAATGTTTGAAAAGCTTCCATATTTAGACATTTTCCTGATGGCTTTGGCTACATACAATGTGATAAAGCGGTGTCGAAAAGAGTGATTGGTTACGTGTCTAAGGTCGATGCTGTAAGGGCTACCGTTAATTACCTTTTTGGCATAGTTTTTTAAATAGGATGATTTGAGTTGTGCGCCTGTATTTACATCAACAAAAATAGCATCATGCTTCGTATTCGGAAATTTTTTTTCAACCATATTTATATGGCAAAGTATAATTTGAAGGTCTTCTTTGGCTACTTGCACTTGGCGTACTTTTCCCTTGTACTTACCTTTGCGTATGGCTATGTTACGAATAATGTGCGTCGCTGAGCTGGACATCATGGATTTGGAAGCCTTTTTGATCATTGTTCTAGTAATTTGGTGAGCTTCGGATATCCTAGAACCAGTTATTTCTAGTAATGTCGCAAGGGCTTGCCATCTGGTAACCAAAAAATTATTTAATGTAGGGTGGTAAGTAGAGCAGTTAATTGCATCAAGCCACTTAATGTACTCATGGTCGTGAATGAATTCCGCTTCCGTAGTAATGTGAATGAGTCCATCAAGGCAACGATGATACAAATAGTCTTTGTTAATTCTTCCTGATTTGTAGGTTTTTGTTGTATAGTGAACGCCGTACTTATGAACGGGCTTTTCTTCATTTGTGGATAAATTCCATGCTGGATGCATTTGAGTCAAGTGCGCAATATATCCAAGGGCCGTTCTTACGTGTGAAATTATAGTTGCATCGGTAATGCGCCTTTCTTTTAGATATTCAACGTATCGATATAAAATACTGTCATTAATTTCGCTAAGCTCTATCTGGTAACCTTCAAGGAAAGTGCAGAACAAATTCAGGTTGTAAGCTTTTTTTTCGACAGTAGTTGCTAGGGGTTTGATATTGAATATTTTCGGTCCGCCTCCATAGTTGGTAAGGTATGAGTTGGCATCCCAGTCAAACTTACCATCCTGTTTGAGTATAAGCGGGAGTGAACAAACATCGATTTCATTCTTCCTCTTGCTAGTTATAAGGAAGGAAAGATCAGGTTGCCTCGCAATTTCTACTGTCGACATCATTTGGCCCCCCATACCCTATTTTTTCCAAGAACTCGAGCCTGTTCCTTTATTAGTCTTCGAAATGCTTCATCAATCTCTTTGTCTTCACGATAGCTATCCAGAAGTTGCATGTAAGCTCTGTAAACCTCGGCAAGGGCTACTCGCAAATATTCGTTTTCACTTCTCAACTTATAAACAGCATCTTCAGATAGACGCGTGGAGGTCTTACCGTGCTTTTCTGACTCGATATTTGGAGCACTTGAAAGTCTTCTGTTAGCGTTCTCAATAGATTCAATCAAAACATTCAGGGCATGATTGTTGTGCTTAGAGTGAGCGGCGTTTCGACAGTAACTTATTACTCCAAATTGGTCATCGCTCCAGCTATGAACCGCCGCCCTTGAAATATAGTTTCCCTTTACTTTCAAGCTGGGGGGAATATCTTTGCAGGTCTTGATCCTGTCGATGTGTTTAGACTTGGTTAGTATGGATTTTGTTATTGCTCTTTTCTTATCCAAAACCTCACAGGATGTTTCGCCCGGTTTGAATTTTGTCATTTTTATTCCTCTTCTGGTTTACAAAAGTAGAAAAAAACTTCCTTTCCTTCGATTTTATAAAAACGAACCTCTTGTCCTGTTTGTGACTTGTGTTCACTAATCATTGTTCGAATTAGTGGTTCTAGTACAAGACAAATGGAAGTTACTTTTCTTGCCTTATTCACAATATCATTCACAATATCATCACCATGTATAACCTTGTTTAATAATGCACCGGCTCTTGCGATTGCCGCTTCGGCCTCATCGATCCATTCATCAGTCGGTGCTACCTCTGCGTAGTGAAATGTCTGTTCAAGGTCGGAATGCCCCATAAACCAAGACAGCTCTTCTAGGCCAACTTCATCTGAGAAGTTAAAGTATAAGACAGCAAAAAGTCTTCTGAATTGGTGATTTGATGGGTACCATCTTTTCCCATCTATTAAAGGGGACTCACTCCAGTCTTGGAAAAAACAAATGGCTTTATATATAGTATCTCCGCTGAGAGGATATCTATAAATTGGATCTTCACTCCTATCGTAGCTAGAGTGGGTGAATGCATCGTATGAGTGCAATGATAATATTCTGCTAAAAAGGAATACCTCATCTTCGTTAGCAAAATAGCCTTGCCTTTCTTCCAGTTCGCAAACAAATGATGCGAACTCCAATCCGTAGTCATAAATTAAATCAGGAATTGGCCTATGCACATCTTCCAGTTCAAAACGCTCAGAGCTTTTTGGTATTCGCATTACGATATCAAAAAGACCGTCAATGGGGGATTGCTGGAAGCAACTGCGCTTGAGAGTTATCAATGATGTAAGTCGTCCGGCACCAAAACTGGCAAGAAGTATCCACATTGAGGCTATATAAAGCAAGATCGCAGCACCAACCGACAAACCTTTTCTTAGTTTAGCGTGCTCAATCTTCTCGAATCCTTCTCCTTCCCATGAGGTAATATTGAGTTTTTCGAGATGGTTTGGAATCTCTGTATTTTCGAATGCGTACTTTTTAATTTCTGATGTATTTCTCTGAACTCTGGATGGCTGTATATTTAAATCATTTATAGAGTCCTTTTCTGACTTGGATAATGCGACAACATACTCCCGAAGAGATGGCCCATATGCCCTTGCGAAGTTTAGTGCGCTAGAAAGGGTATAAAGCGCGACATTCACTGGCATTGTTTGTGTTTTCTTTGAAGACATCATTTTAGAAAAAATAGCGTGTCCATTTGAAAATTGAGAAATCGCAGAGTGCTGGAACATATACTTTTGAGCTGGGCGAGCTGTATAAAGTGCTTCCAACTTTGAAATCTCGTTAGATATTGTATTTTCAGCGGGACATAGGTCAGTATCAATATCGAACTTTCGAATATTGGCATTTGGATATTCAAGTTTATAGTGGGATGCCCGACTCAAGATTTCATTGTGAGCTTTTAGATAGGTCTTTATCTTATGCTTTAGAGTCGCAAATTTTCTAGTATCAGTGCAAAATTCGAATTTGATCAAGTTCCAGTTAATTTTTTCTGGCGAATCCCAGCGTTCAATGATGGTTTCAAGTGTGTAATTGAATGTTTCTTTATCGACACCGAAAGACAGCAAATAGTCTTTAATATCGTCAAATTTTATTAGTTGCAGGGTGCGAACTGGCGGTTTGCCATCGGCATGGCGAATTTCATTTGCGTGTAGTATAAGTTTGGTTGCTGTAGCAAGAATCTCGGTTATTCTTTTCGGGCGAGTGATCCGTTCAGTAATATCTAAATATAAAAGACTGTTACGGATGTCAGTTAACAAAGGTTCGTTGACTTTATCAGTCAGGTACTCACCGGGCGAAATCAGTTTTTTAAAGGAAAGCTTGTTGCACGTTTTGGAGTTTATTATAGTTGGGGAGTCGAATCCAGATTTAGCCATCATCCATTCATTGTCATAAATGGAATCGTTCATCATCCAGCGTGGCTTTGGGTAAATTGAACTGTCAAGAAAATCAAGCAGATCATTCTCGGATATCTGTGTACTGGTTCCATCTGCATAGTTTTGCGACATTATAAACTCCTAAATGCTATTTTGAACCACTATGTATGCTTTTCGGAGCATTTGCTTCATGATTACTGGTCCTTCTGAAATTTTTGAAAGCACCGTAACACAGTCAGCCTTTAGTGTTTCGTCTGTTCCATATTTAGCGTACTTAAGTGCTAGTTGAATATTTTTATCTGACACGCAAAAATATTTGACGATTTCTTTTTTTTCGGAAGATATTGGCTTAGTCAGTTTTTCGAACATTCTTCCTCCCATGTCGGGATTGCTGAACGCTTGAGTAACCTTTCTTTTAAAATCTTTCTCGCTAATGCCCAATGAGCCAGAAGGCGAGTCGTCGGAGGCTACAGCCATAAATAGTAGAATATTTTGGAAAGATCTGATTTTGACTCTGTAGATTAACTCAGCAAGATACGTAGGGATATATCTATTGAGAGCTGTTTTTACCTGATTTCCGAAATATGTTGCTGCTTTCAGTATGTCACCATTTGATTCCAGGTAGATGAACACACCCTTAGAACAGCGTACTTTTTTCAAGGTCGCAACCTTTAGAGCTTCGCTACCTGACTCACTATATGCTCGATCTCTAATGATAGCGAAATAAGTTTGAAATGTACTTGTCCAGGGAACTCCAGCTTTTTCGGTCACTAGTAGACAGGTCCACAGAGACTTTGCGCCTAGGGATTCCCTAGCTCTGGCACCCATCTCTAAAGCCATTTTCAGACATGCTGCTGCATTTATGTTCTGAGCATCGATATTGGCAAGCGCAGCTAAGGACCCCTTAGCCGTCCTTGTGCTTACGCGTTTGGCGCGAGCTTTTAATGTCTTTATGCGGACCCCTCCTTCATCATCGACTTGCACAAACTCTTGCTCGTGACCATCAGATGAGACTTTTGCGTTATAAAGAGAGTGTGGGTTAATTCCTAACTCTTCAGTGATAATAATTTGCATTGCTGATGATATTAAGGGAGTTAGGCCAAAGTATTCGAGTATACCTTGGCCGAATTTAAGTTCTGATATTTTGTTAGGTTTTATATGTTTTATTAATGAATCAAAGTGGTAATCATAGTAAGCTATTCTATTCTCTTCCTCTAATGGGTGAAGCGGAGCAAATGGGTTTATCTTTTTAGCGTAGCTAAGGACTTTTTTATTTTTAATTTTGGAGACAAGCAGTTCAGGATGGCTGAGATATTCATTTCGCTGGCTTCTAGCCACTAAAGCGTCCTTGGTGAGGAATTTGTGATATCCTTTGTATACGATATTTTGGGCTTCTTTCACTAGTAGTTTTAAATTCTTAGAAAGTTCAGCTTTCAGATCTTGTATGAATGTTGGCGTATCAACATAGGATTGCCTGCGAGTTTCATCATACAGGTCGACTTGAGCTATCAGAGGATTCTCTTTGCGCACTTTTTCTACGTTGGTCAACTTACGTAAGTTGTCTGGCAAGTGGGTGTCTTGGGGCAACAGATTGTGCTCAATCAATACTGAGATAGCATTTTTTACATTCTGAAAGTCCCGGTAAGCCGAGTTTCTGGTTAGTCTGTTAAGTAAACTCCCTCTGTATTTGAGCAATTCGCCCTGGATGATCCTCGGGTGCTCATACCACTTTGAATGAATTGCTGATATCTGATTTAAAAACTCTACAAGTGGTTTTCTGTGCGATTTGCGCTCCCTAGCTTTGAACGAGTTGACATGTTCGGCTAAACGTTTTGCTATTTTAAGAGAACAGCAAGACCTTAATGTGTTGTTGAACAATTTTTGTCCTGATGGCTTGGTCGCAATTTTCTCAAGGACCTTCGCTGGGATAGTCTTCGCCTTGCAAGACTCGTATTCGGCAGCACTATGCATCCGTTTGGGTAAGGAAATGAATTCGTCGACTATGCCTTTCTGAATCAAGTGTTCTACTAGCAATGACAATTCTTTGACACGTTTTTTAGCACTAAGAAAAACGTATGTCTGACAAACATGAATATAGATGTATGCCAAGTTATTGGATGTTACATCTGCATCATTACTATTGAATGACTCGCATAAGATTTCGGTGTAAGTCACCAAGTCTTTTATCAGCTCCTGTTGCTCTCGAGCTTTGATAGCGCGGCTTCGCACATGTACTGTAATCAACCCATAAACGTCCGCATCGAGTCGAGTGGACATATGTTTGAGCTTTTCATCAATTGCCGATGCTGTAAGTGGGCGACGTATTGGCCGGGCAGCGTGTTCTTTAGTTGGCTTACGCCTGAAATCTGGCAAGTGAGTATCTTTTGGCAACATGTTGTGCTCAATTAACATTGAGAGAGCATTTTTTACATTTATATATTGTGAGCGAGACGTGGGTCTGCTCTTTATAGATCTAGTATTTAAATCTTCGTTGTACTTTTGAAGCTCATCCTGAATGATACTTGGTAGTTCATACCATTTTGAATGGCTTGCCGATGCTTGTTTTAAAAACACTATGAGGGGAATTTTGTGAAGGCGACGAGCCTTGGTCTTGAAAGAGTTGGTATACTCATTTAGACATTTTGCGATTTTGGAAGGGCAGCAGGAGCTTAATGCGTTGTCGAACAGTTCCTGTGTAGTAGGCTTAGTCGCAATTTTCTCAAGGATCTTATCTGGGATAACTTTAGCCTTATAGGACTCGAATTCGGCAGTACTCTGTATCCGTTTGGGCAAGTAGACGGATTCTTTAACAATGCCTTTCTCTATTAGATGTTTCGCTAAATGTAAGAAATATGAAAAGCGTTGTTTTGCAACAGGAAAACGGTGTCTTTGGCAAAGATGAATGCGGATGTAAGTTAAGCTTAGAGATGTTTCAACTACATCATTGCTATTCAAGGGACAGCGTAAAAGTTCGATGTAAACCACCAAATCACCTGTCAGAGACTGCTGTCGCTGGGATGCGCAGCTAGCCACATGTTCAGCAACCAATTTATAAACGTCCTCATTGAGAGAGGAGGATAAGTGCTTGAGGTTTACATCAATCGTCAATGCTGTAAGTACCTAGTTGATACGTTCATGTAGGCTTAGCGTAGAAACTGTACGCAAAACGTACAAGTTTTCGCAGCATTTTTTCCCTTATGAATGGTGTGATGAAAGGTTACACTTTCGAGTCACTCCGGTTGCCCGGTTGAAGCCGGTGTTTGTCGGCGGTGTGACCGTGTCCAACGCGACCTTGCACAACGCCGACGAGATCGCCCGCCTCGGGGTGAAGGTGCATGATCACGTGGTGATCCGCCGCGCCGGTGATGTGATTCCTCAGATCGTGTCTGTGGTGCTGGAGCGTCGCCCCGAACACGCCAGCACCATCGAATTTCCGAGCCGCTGTCCGGTGTGTGATTCCGAGGTGGAGCGGGTGGAAGGGGAAGCGGTAACCCGGTGTGGCGGAGGCCTCTATTGTCAGGCCCAGCGCAAACAGGCGATTAAGCACTTTGCCTCCCGCAAGGCGCTGGACGTGGATGGGCTAGGGGACAAGATCGTCGATCAACTGGTGGACAAAGAGCTGGTCGAGACACCGGCGGATCTGTTCACCCTCAGTGCATCGACCCTGACCATGCTGGAGCGTATGGGCACCAAGTCAGCCCAGAAGCTGGTCGCGGCGTTGCAAGATGCGCGTTTGACGACACTGCCGAAGTTCCTGTACTCACTCGGAATCCGTGAAGTCGGGGAGGCCACAGCTGCCAACCTGGCACGTCATTTCCGTAGCCTGGAGGCGGTGGCTGAGGCCGAGGTTGAGGCGTTGATCGAGGTGGACGATGTCGGTGACATCGTGGCCCGCCATGTTCATCACTTTTTCCGTCAGCCCCATAATCAGGAAGTGATTGAGGCGCTGGTGGATCCGGCTCGCGGCGGCGTGCACTGGCCCGAGATCGAGCAGGTCAGTGAAGACGCCCAGCCGCTCAAGGGCCAGACCTGGGTGCTGACCGGTACCCTGAGTCAGTTGACCCGCTCCGAGGCCAAAGCGGGTTTGGAGGCCCTTGGCGCCAAGGTCAGCGGCAGCGTGTCTAAAAACACCCACTGTGTGGTGGCCGGTGAAAAAGCCGGTTCTAAGCTGACCAAGGCCCAGCAACTGGGGGTTGAGGTGATGGATGAACCCGGGTTGGTGGCACTGCTCAATGGCTGAGACCCGGCCCTGAACCAAAGAGAAAAGCCCGCAGTTGCGGGCTTTTTTGTCAGGTCACAAAATATCAAGGGCTGGCAAGGCGACCGGGTGGCTCAAGGGCAATGTTACCAGGGGTAGGCGGGTTCGGGGTCAACAAGACACAAGGGATCGACGGTTGATGCTGTGTGGCGCAGCAATGGGGTGATCACATCATTCTGCATGCCGCGAGGGATGTAAAAATTCTGTTAATGGCGGGCGGGCTAAGATAATGTAGGATCAGCCCGAATAGGGAGCGGGCGTAATGGATTAAAAAGATAAGGAAAAGAAAAGCCTATGAAAGACATCGAACAATGGTTTGCGGAGTATGGCGAAAGCCACCGCAACCCGACCAACAAAACGATCCATTGGATCTGCGTACCGTTAATCACCTTCAGTGTTCTGGGCGCGCTGTGGGCCCTGTCGCCGCTGTTAACCTGGGCACTGATTGCGGTGGCCTTGGTGTTTTATCTCAACCTGTCCCGTAATATCGCCCTGGCTATGGCTTTGGTGACTGGATTTATGTTATTAATTATCAGTAACTTGACCAATTTGTTTATGATCTGTGCAGTGATCTTTGTGCTGGCATGGATTGGGCAGTTTTACGGGCACCATGTGGAAGGCAAGAAACCCAGCTTCTTTAAGGATGTGCAGTTTCTGCTGATTGGGCCCATCTGGTTGCTGGGTTTCGTGTTCAGAAAACGCGGCTGGCACTATTAGTCCTCCCCTGTGGTCGGGAGTGAAGGTGCGGAGTAGGTATGGCAGTGAAGGAGTTACGGGTACCAATCAGCCATCTGTCGGTGGGGCAGTCGGTGCGCTTGCCGCTGGCCTGGAAAGAACACCCGTTTCTGTTTAACAAATTTACCATCAAGGATCCGCAGCAGATTGCCCTGATCGCCAATCTGGGTTTGGAATACGTCTTTGTCCAGAGCCGCAGTGCCGCCGAAGCCAACACCATGGCGGCATCGTTGTCCGCTGCCCTGGCGCAATCAACGTCGCCCACACCGTCCCCAGAGCCCTCGCAGGAGGAGTTGCAGCAACAGCGGCAACGCCAGGCCAATATCGAATACCATCGGCAGATTCGCAAAGTGGAGCAAGCTTACGTGAAGGCGCTGGATCTTCTTCGAAGCGCCTATGCACACCTGAATTCGTCGGCGGATCGCTCCTTTGCCGAGGCCAGCTCGGCGGTGGAGCTGTTGCTGGAACAACTGGATACCTGCGGTGAGGACCCGGTGCTGCAGCTGCTTGCCGCCAATCAGGGGAATGGCGGACTGCAGTTCCACGCCATCAACGTCTGCATCCTGTCCCTGGTACTGGCCAGGGCTGCGGAGATCGATTCGGCCGACATCCGGTTGCTGGCGCTGGCGGCGCTGTTTCATGATGTGGGCAAGCGGCGGGTACCGGACAGCATACTTAACAAGCGTCTGGCGCTGACTAAGGCGGAGCAGAGTTTTGTGGACGCCCACCCTAAGTTGGCACTGGATATGCTCAAAGGCGCGGCGCTGGGACACCGCCGCATTCGGGAGATGGTGGCCAACCACCATGAGATGCTTGACGGCAGTGGTTACCCCCAGGGGCTTCAGGGGAACCAGATCTGCCCGTTGACCCAGATACTGATCATCGCCAACGAATACGATGCCCTGGTTAACGGCAGCCACAAGCAGTTGCTACCCAATCAGGCGCTGGCCTTCTTATTTAAATTCAAGAAAGATAAACTCAACCCCGATTACCTGCAGCTGCTGGTTAAAACTCTGGGGATCTATCCGCCAGGAACCTTGGTGCGCCTCAGTGACGGCACATTGGCAAAGATCATGGGCACCGATTCTGGCGGCGCACTTAGCTACCGGGTGATGCGGTATGACTCAAAGATCCCGAGGCGGGAAGCGCCGGTGGTGACCCTAGAAGTTCTTGAGCTGCAGGTTGAGGAAGCGGTACAGCCGCAAGATCTGGAGAGGTCGGTTCTCGACTATCTGGGCATCAGTTCATTGACAGGATAGACACACCTTGAAGAAACAATCCATTTTTGTCGCCGGCGGCGGTTGGTTGGGTGCGCCTCTGGCGGCCCATTTGGTTCAGCGCGGCCATCGAGTGGTGGCCACGGCTCGACGGCCCGAGGCGCTGGGTGAGCTGACAGCACTAGGCGCCATCGCCCGGCCATTGGAGCTGGACGGCAGTGAGGTGAACGCCGAGTTGCTGTCCGGCATCGATGTGTTGGTGGTGTGTGTTCCGCCGGGGCGTGGTGAGCAGACGCTGCCGTTCTGGCAACGGCTGCAACCACTGCTGAGCGCCGCCCGGGCGGCGGGGGTTCAACAGGCGCTGTTTACCAGTGCCACCAGTGTGTACGGCGGTCAGATCGGTTGGGTGGATGAGGCGAGTGATACCGACGATTCCAGTCGGGCCCGAATCATGCTGCAGGCCGAACAGCTGTTCCAGAAACAGTTTGCTGGGCGGGCTACGGTGCTGCGCCTTAGCGGGCTGGTGGGCGGTGTCCGCCACCCCGGTCGCTTCCTGGCGGGCAAGAAACAGGTCGCCGGAGGCCTGGATCCGGTGAATCTGGTGCACCGCCACGACGTGATTGCCGCTATCTGCGCGGTGATCGACCAGCAGGCTTGGGGAAAGATCTACAACCTGGCCAGCCCCCATCACCCCAACCGCGCCGACTACTACCGTTTTTGTGCCCGGGTGTTAGGGCTGCAGGAGCCGGAGTTTGTGCTGGGTCAGGATAAGCCACGATGGTGCAACGGCGGCCGTATCTGCCGGGAACTGAATTGGCAATACCGCTACGACGACCTCTATCAGCTGCCGGAGCTGATGCGGTAGCAGCAGCGGGGCTGGTGATCGAGAATATGCTGGGTCCGGGTGACGCTGGCGGGCGCCAGTAGCGCCTGGAACAGCTCCAGCTCCATTTGGCACACGCCCTGGCAGGCCTGGGCGGCACTGCAGATGGGGCAGTGGTCTTCAATGAGCAGCCACTGGTCGCCGTCTTGTTCGATGCGTGCCATGTAACCCTCATCGGTGCGCAGCCGCGCCAGCAGCTCCAGCTGTTGCGGCAGGGCGTCGGCTTCGCCCAGTTGCTGGCGGTAGAGTTGCAGTTGCCGGTCGAGGCGGTGACGCAGCAGTTCGGTCATGGCTGTGTCTCCCCGCAGCTCTATAAGACCAGTAATAAGTTGAATTGCAATGTCATTATGCCGATCCCCGAAACTTTGATGACCTTTTTTGGTCAAATGCCAGTGTCGGGTAGGGCGACCTTTGCCCTGTTGCTTATCGAAATGACGGATCAGCCCTTGCCGTTCCAGCTTGTCCAGGTGCTGGCGCACCCCCATGGTGGTCATCGACAATGCTCCGGCCAGAGGCGCAATGGCGCTGGGGCCCAGGCGCTTGAGCAGCGACAGCAACTGCTGTTGAGATGAGGACATGGCGGACTCCCTGATGCTGATGTCTTATGGTACCCGCTGCCGTTAAATAGTTAAATGATTGCTTTATAAAAGGAGAGCACAATGAAACCATGGTTTTGGCTGCTGATGGTTGTGCCGATGACCGCGTTGGCCACAGAACGCTGGGTCGAGGTGTCGGGCAGCGCCCAGGCATCGGTTCAGGTGGACAAGGTGCATCTGCAATCGAGAGTGGAGGAGGTGGCCGGCGATCCGGTCGAGGCCAAGCGGTTGGTGGATGAGAAAGTGGCCGCGTTGCTGACCCTGTTTCGCAATGAGAACATCAGCAAGGAGCAGGTAGATGCCGGTTCGTTGCGGGTGATGCCGGAATACCAGTACGAGGATCGCAACCGCACCCTGGTGGGCTATCGAGCTTCACGCAGCATCGGTTTGGATCTGGATGCCGGTGAGTCCGGGCAGTGGATCGCACTGCTGTTGCAGCACGGGGTGACGGAGTTGGATAACCCCGCTTATTGGGCCAGCAACGCCAAGGAGCAACAACAACAGTTGCTGGTGAAGGCCTATGAAGATGCTTGGGCCAAAGCCGGTTTGATGGCTAAGGCCAGCGGCAATAGCCTGGGTGAGGTACTGTCCATGAGTGAACAGCGCGGCGCCATGCCGCGGCCGATGATGGTCATGGAGCGTGGGGCGGCAGACAGCAGTTACCAACCCGGCGGCCAGGCAATCTCCACCACCATCACCCTGAAAGTAGCGCTGGAAGACTAGCGGAGCGGGGCGGCAGTGCCGCCCCTTCGCGTCCCGATTACAACAGGGCCGAGCGAGCCTGGCCTAGCATCGACAGCAACTGGGAGTTGCTGCCGGAGCCCGGATTGGCGATCATCGACTGCTGCCGATCTGCCAGACCACTTCGGACATCGTTCATCTTGTCTGCCAACGCTTCCAGATCGGCGCCGCCGCCGCCAATCAGGCTGCTGAGTGAACCGCTGCCCTGCATATTCATCGCCTGCTGGGCGCTTTTGATGAACGCGGCAGATTTTTGCTGATTAAGCTCCACCAGTTTGTTGAGCTCGCCATCGAACTCCTGTTTGTGGACATTGGCTGTGGAGGTGGCGTTTCTGGCCTCCTGACCAATGGCGGTCGCCGTGGTTTTTAGTGGCGATGCCGGCATCAACTGATTGTTATTGATTTGCATAGACCGGTTCCCGTGGGTCAAAGGGGTGAAGCGGTGACGGCCATTGCCGCAGCACCAGGTTCAGGGATTATTAGCAAGAGGTGTGCCAGAGCTTAACTAGCGGTCCTGGAATCGAATTTTGGCCAAAAGCTGCGGGTGGGTTAACATTGATGCAACGGGACACCATAACCGATTACCAAGCGGCAAGCCGGCATGGCAAGCGTTTGCCGTTACGACAACAGAGAGGAAATACCAGTGCTCGCAAGATTGATAGCCATAGTGATGATGTTCAGTGCCTTTGCCGCATCGGCGCAGGAGTTTAAGGAGGGGGTTCACTATAAAGTGATTAACGGCCTGTCCGAGGCCAGTGCCCCTGTGGTGCGGGAGTTTTTCTCCTATAACTGTGGCCACTGTGAACAGTTCGACCCGGCTCTGGAGCAAATCATGGCGGTTCTGGGCGACGAGGTGACCTTGAAGCGCACCGCGGTGGGTTTTGGCCGCGACAGTTGGAAACTGGCTGCCAAGGGCTACTATCTGACCGAGATTCTGGGCACCAATGAGCAGATGCATCAGGCTTTCTTCAACCAGATCCATCGCCTGGGCCAACCGTTTACCACCGAAGCACAACTGAAGCAGTTCTTTGTCAGCTATGGGGTCACCCCTGAAGCGTATGACAAAGCCGCCGACAGTGCCGATCTGAAACTGGCCATCGCCGATGGCGACTCCCGCACTACGCTGTCGCAGATCCGCGGGGTTCCGTCGGTACTGGTGAACGGCAAGTACATGGTGGTCAACCCCGGACGGACCCTGGGTGACTATGTTGAATTAATTAAGTATTTAATCTCTAAAGGCTAAATACTGCCGCCAGGGAGAGATCCCTGGCATTTTCCCTCCATACGACCAAAGTCTAGGCTCGGCCAACACCCCCTTGAAAACAAGCATATCTTATTGGTTTTATTGAATTAAGTAATAGACCTCACTCATGTATTTATCGCCCTTAGACTAAGGTCTCAGAGGCGCACCGCCTCCCCCTTGCTAGTGTAGAACCGTCGAGATGCAGATCACATTAATCATCTGGCCTGGCGTTGTCAGCGTGCGGTATTTCGCTAGCCAACGTTTCCAAAACGTTCGCGTGCGGACAGTTGCACAGGCCAGAGAGTTACTGCCTTGCATCGCTATTACAAGAAGAGATAACGGGGAGCAATTATGGCGTTCGAAAACAACGAATCGGCCAATGCCTACTGGAAGGAAAACCTGAAACTGCTGCTAACGCTGCTGGTGATCTGGTTTGTGGTGTCCTTTGGCTTTGGCATCTTACTGGTAGAGCCTCTGAACAGCATCAAGTTGTTTGGCTTTAAGCTCGGGTTCTGGTTTGCACAACAGGGTTCCATCTATGTCTTTGTGGCGCTGATTTTCGTGTACGTGGCGAAAATGAATGCCCTGGATAAGAAGTACAAGGTTCAGGAAGACTAGGAGAGCGTCATGGAACTGCAAACACTCACATTTATCATCGTCGGCCTGACCTTTGCGCTGTACATCGGCATTGCCATCTGGGCCCGGGCCGGCTCCACCAATGAATTCTACGTGGCTGGCGGCGGCGTGCCTCCGGTGGCCAACGGCATGGCGACCGCCGCAGACTGGATGTCGGCGGCCTCGTTCATCTCCATGGCCGGCCTGATCTCTTTCATGGGCTACGACGGCGGTGTGTACCTGATGGGCTGGACCGGTGGCTATGTGCTGCTGGCGCTGTGCCTGGCGCCCTATCTGAGAAAGTTCGGTAAGTTTACAGTGCCGGATTTCATCGGCGATCGTTACTACTCCCAGGTTGCCCGTATTGTGGCGGTAGTCTGTGCCATTTTTGTCTGCTTTACCTATGTGGCCGGGCAGATGCGTGGCGTGGGCGTGGTGTTCTCCCGCTTCCTGGAAGTGGACATCACCACCGGCGTGATCATCGGTATGGCCATCGTGTTCTTCTACGCGGTACTGGGCGGCATGAAAGGCATCACCTACACCCAGGTGGCGCAGTTCTGCGTGTTGATCACCGCCTACCTGGTGCCGGCGGTGTTTATCTCCATCATGATGACCAACAACCCCATTCCTCAGCTGGGCTTCGGTTCGACGCTCAATGACGGCTCGGGGATGTATCTATTGGATAAACTCGACGGGCTATCGACGGAGCTCGGATTCAGTCAATACACCGACGGCACCAAGAGTACCATCGACGTGTTCTTCATTACCGCCGCCCTGATGGTGGGAACCGCCGGCCTGCCGCACGTGATTGTGCGCTTCTTTACCGTTCCTAAAGTCAGTGATGCGCGTTTGTCTGCCGGTTGGGCCCTGATTTTCATCGCCTTCCTGTACACCACCGCGCCAGCGGTTGCCTCGTTCGCCCGGGTGAACATGATCAACACCATCAACGGTGAAGATGGCCGCGGCATTGTGGCCGAGCAGGCACCGAAGTGGATTGAAAACTGGAGTGAAACCGGTCTCATCAGCTGGGAAGATAAGAACGGTGACGGTCGCATGTTCTACTCCGGCGATGAACGCAATGAGATGAAGATTGACCGCGACATCATGGTATTGGCCAATCCGGAGATCGCCGAGTTGCCAAACTGGGTGATTGCCCTGGTGGCCGCAGGTGGCGTAGCCGCGGCATTGTCCACCTCAGCCGGATTGCTGTTGGTGATATCGACCTCGGTCTCCCATGACCTGATGAAACGGTCGCTGATGCCCAACATTACCGACAGGCAGGAGCTGGCCTATGCCCGAATAGCGGCCGCCGTGGCGGTGGTGGTCGCCGGCTACCTCGGCATCAATCCGCCCGGTTTTGTGGCCCAGGTGGTGGCGTTCGCCTTTGGCCTGGCAGCGTCGTCCTTCTTCCCGGCCATTATCATGGGGATCTTCTCCAAGCGGATGAATAAAGAGGGGGCCATCGCCGGTATGGTATCGGGCATCACCTTTACCGCCGCCTACATCATCTACTTTAAGTTTGTGAACCCCGCCGGTAACGTGCCTGCCAACTGGTGGTTCGGCATCTCTCCTGAGGGGATAGGTACCCTGGGTATGGTGGTGAACTTCGTGGTGGCCTTCGTAGTGAGCCGCATGACCGCCGCGGTGCCGGCGGAGGTGCAGGAGCTGGTTGAGCAGATCCGTTTCCCGAAAGGGTCCGGTGACGCCCAGGCGCACTAAACCCGGCTCGGCAGCCCGGAAACGGGCTGCGGTCCAGGCATCAAAAAGGGGCGGATTTCCGCCCCTTTATTGCTGTTGGGTGGGGAGTTAACCGAAGGTCAGGTTGGCGATTCTGAGGATCACCCCCACAAACAGCAGCACGATACCGATGCGGTACAGACCGAATTCACGTCGGTTGAAGTCTTTGAGTTTTCCGACCCACACCTGCCAGAATCCATTGAGATGCTGCTGCCTGCGGCTGTAGATAGCCAGGGCGTAAGTGACGAATAGTATTCCGGAAACGATTAGGATAGGCTCAATTATAGTTAACATTCTTAGGGCTCCTTGCCAGGGTTGATCTGAGGGTATCAGAGTCATCTGGCAGGCACGAGCCATCTAAGACTAAAGGATTAGGACGGTGGTTATGGATCTGGCTCCAGTCATCCAGTTTTTATCACAGACAGTGCCCTTCGACGGGCTTCCCCGAGCCGCGCTGGAGCAGTGTGCCGGCCGCATCGAGATCGCCTACGCCAGCCGGCGCGACAAGCGCATCGAGTTTGATTCCGACAACCCCTGTTTGTATGTGATCGCCAGCGGCGTATTTGAGCTGAGAGATAACGACGGCGAGTTGTTGGCCAGGCTGGACAGCCATCAATGTTTTGGTTTTCGGGCGCTGTTGACCGGGGAGCAGACCGATGCCGAGATTCACATCATTGAAGACGGGCTACTCTACCTGATCCCGCTGGCCACCTTCGACGATCTTCGTCACCGCCACCGCGAGTTTGAGCGCTTCTTTAACCGTCAACATGGCCAGCGAATTCGACTTGGCGTGCGCTACGACAATCACCGTCACACCAACGCCATGCGTCTGTCCAAGGTGATGAGTGCCAAGGTGGTCAGTTGTGGTGGCGATACCAGCGTGGCAGAGGCCGCCCGGCTGATGAGTCAGCACCGAATCTCCTGCCTGCCGGTGACCGCCGAAGGGCAGTTGGTGGGAATCCTCACTGACCGGGATCTGCGAAACCGGGTGTTGGCCAAAGCGGTTGACCCAGAGGTGGCGGTTAAGCAGGTGATGACCGCGTCGCCCCGTTGCCTGACCTCACAGGAGACCTGGTTCGATGCCCAGTTGCTGATGACCCGGTTTAACATTCATCACCTGCCCATTACCGAACAGGGGCAGCTGAAGGGGCTGGTCACCAGTAATGATCTGATGCGGCAACTGGACTCGGATCCGGCGCTGATCATCAAGCAGCTCAACCGCTGTCAGGATCAGGAACAACTGGTTCAGGTGATGGATGGGGTGCCGAACCTGGTGAAGTCGTTGGTGGCCGCCGAGGTGTCGGCAGAGCAGGTCGGTCGCCTGTTGACCGCCATCTCCGACCGATTAACCGAGCGGCTGATCGCCCTGGCGCAGCAGACACTGGGTGAAGCGCCAATGGACTGGTGTTGGTTGGCGTTTGGCTCCCAGGCTCGTATGGATCAGGTGATTGGCTCAGACCAGGACAACGGCTTGTTGCTGGCCGGGGAGCCAAATGAATCGCAACGGCGCTACTTCCTGGCTCTGGCGGAGTCGGTGTGTATCGGCCTGGATCGCTGTGGCTTTGTGCTTTGCAAAGGGGAGATCATGGCGATGAACCCCAAGTGGTGCCGGTCGCTTCAGGGCTGGCAGCAGCAGTTCAGGCACTGGATGAGTGAGCCGGAACCCAAGGCGGTGATGCACAGTTCCATCTTTTTCGACATTCGCGGTGTGGCCGGCGACATCGAACTGGCCCGGCGGCTGCAACGACAGGTGTTGGAGCAGGCGCAGCACAGTGAGTTTTTTCTGGCGTATCTGGCGCAAAACTGTGTATCCCGGCGCCCGCCGCTGGGGTTCTTCCGTCAGTGGGTGCTGGATAAAGATGGCGAGCAGAAGGCCGGGGTGGATCTGAAACACCGCGGACTGGCCATCATCAACGACATCGGCCGCCTGTACGCATTGGCCTGTGGCAGCGACGAAGTGGAAACGCCCAAGCGGTTGAGGGCCGCCATGGAGGCGGGTTTGCTGACCCGAAAGGATGCGCTCAACCTGGCGGATGCGCTGGAGTTCATTCGTGCCCAACGGCTGGACAATCAGCACCGCCAGTGGTTGGCCGGCGACCGGATCAGCAATTATCTGGAGCCTAAGTCCCTGTCGCAGTTGGTGCGTCACCAGCTGAAAGATGCCTTCGTGGTGTTGGGCCAGGCCCAGGACGGGGTCAAACTCAAATTTGGCAAACAGCTATGACCCTGTTTCACCCCCGGCTGTTGCGATGGCGCTGGCGAAACTGGCGCGGCGGTCATCGATCCTCTCTGGCCTCGAGCCTGGGCAGGGGCTACCGGCAACTGCCACTGCTGGCACTGGATCTGGAGCTGACGGGGCTGGATCCGGCTAAGGATGAGATCGTCAGCATTGGCGCCATCCCCATCGAACAGGGGCGGTTGCGGTGCCAGCAGGCGTTCTATCAACTGGTGCGGACCCGTCAGAGCGTGGGCCAATCGGCCACCATTCATGGCATCGTCGATCATCAACTGGAGCGGGCCAGCGGTTTGCACCAGGGATTGGCATCCTTGTGGCCACTGCTGCAGGGCAGGGTACTGGTGTGCCATAACGCCGGGCTGGACCTGGCGTTTTTACGGCGGGATCTGGCTCGGGAGCTGGGGCAAAGGGAACCGCTGCTTGCCGTCGACACCCTGGCTCTGGAACAGCGGCGGCTTCAACGTCAGGGCCAGACGTTGCAGCGGGATGACCTGACACTGGCGGCCTGCCGACGGCGCTATGGTTTGCCGGAGTATCCGGGGCATAACGCCCTGGTGGATGCGCTGGCCTGTGGTGAACTGTTGCTGGCCCAGGCCAGTGCCCTGGGCCAAAACCCAGGGCTGGCGGAGTTGATTGTCCCTTAGCGGGCGGCGGGTGAACTGGCGACCGGTTGTGGTTCGGCGATGGGCTCGGGCTCGACGGTGACCGCGTCGGTTTCGATTTCGGTTTCGGCGTCTACTTGGGCTTCGGCTACGGGGTCATTGTTCGCCGTTTCAACCACGGCTTCCTGTGCCGGTGAATCGGTTTTCTGGCTGGCCAGTGCCAGCATCAGCCGCTCAATTTCAACTTGCTGTTGCGCCGCACTGTGGGTCAGCTTGGTGGCAACCTCGACAATGGCCTGGGTCTGTTGGCTGAAGGGGCGGTCGCGGACGTCATCGCTGCCCAGGGCTTGGACCACCTGGTTGAGCCGGTTTTCCTGCGCCAGGATGTAGCTTTCGAAGTCGTCGTCATCCAATGCGTCGAGGTTTTTCACCGCCTGAGCTATGTGCTGGGCGTGGTCCAGGTCAAACTGCACCTGAGTGGCGGCAGCGTCGATGGCTTTATCGTTTCTCGGATCCGAGGCGATCACCGATTTGGCCCGTTCCATGCTGGCGACGGCGCGCTGAAAACTCAGTGGCGCAGAGCGGGCAACCCGGTTTTTCTGCATGCTGGCCAGCTGTTTTTTCATGCCGGTCAGGGTCAGGCGCTCTACGGTTTTGACCTCGATGGCGTTGAGCAGCTTGATCAATTCGGCCTGGCCCTCCTGAGCGTCTTCGATGTCACCATCGGCGACCTCTTCCAACAAATCCAGGTACTGCTGTTCGGCCCGGCGCATCTGCTTGCCAAAGTAGCTGGCGGCATCCAGTTGTTGCAGGCGTTCGCGCATCGCCATGGCGTCGGCCAGTACCTTCTCGGCAGTCTGCTTGATCAGGTAACCGCTGTCCAACGCCTGGTTGGCTTTCAGTACCGCAACCAGAATGTCGTCGACGGTGTCCTGATCGGCATCGGCGGGGGTATAGCGAATGTCGTCAAACTCCGTCTGAGCGTCTTTTTGCTGATCCAGGGCGTCGTCCAGCAACTCTGGGGCATACAGGGCGATATTATCGGTTTTAGCCTGAATCAGTCTCTGCGACAGGCCGTCGACGGCAGACTGGGCCTGAATGAAGAACTCGGTGGCCTGGGCGTCGGCTTGCTGTTCGGCAACGATTTTCGGTGTGCTTTGGCAACCGCCAAGAATCAGGCTGGAGACGAAGAGAGCGGTAAGTGTGATGCGCGGTTTCATGTCGGTACTACCCTGTATTGGCGAACGTGCGCCGGTGTTCTGTGGTTGGTCTGTGGCCGCTATGCAGCGGCCCTGCTGCTCATATCGACCCAAACGGGGCGCAGCTTTAGCGCCAGAGTACGCCGCCCGCAATCTTTTGCCATGTTTTGGGACAAGAAACAGGTTAAGTGTCAGATTTATAAGCTATCTATATGCTAAAAAAGAGATTCTGAACCTGGCTTTAAATGGACTTTAGTGTCGCTTATTATTGATTTAGGAGGCTATTGTTATAACTGGATACACTTTGTGGCTGCGGAAGCCGTGGCAGGTATTGCTAGGATTAACGACAAATCGATGTGGGAGGCGCCATGGCATTACCCTGGATACTGGCCGCTCTGGCCGGTGGGCTGGTGGCGGCGGATTACAAACGCAGTCGCGATAAGAAACAGCAGCGGCGTTATCACGATCGCAGCGACAGCCCGCAGATGGTGCTTCGCCCCAGCGAATGGGCCAGTGGCAAGGCGCGGGTCGCGCCCCAGCCGGGATCGCTGGTGGCCTGTCATGTGTACGGCGCCATCGAGCATGTCGGGATCTGGGTGGGGGACGATCAGATTGTTGAGCTGCACGGCAGCGGCCTGGTGCGGGTGGTGTCGGCGCGGCGCTTTCTACAGGGTCGCACCGGCCAGCGACTGTTTGTGTGCGTCGACCGCCATCACCGGCCGTTGGTGGATCTCGGCGCCATTGAGCGTTCGGGCCACTCACTGTACCAGTATCGGCGTTACGACCTGCTCAAGGACAACTGTTACCGATTCGTGTGGTTCTGCCTGTCGGGCAAGCAACGCCGTTTTGACACTTTTGGGGCGCTGAATCAGGCATTGGCACAGCATTTTGGTCAGGATCTGTACTGGGATGCGGCCAAGGTTGCCTTGGATTAAGGCTCACGGCCATTAGGCCGTGAGCCTGTCGGCGCATCAGTCTTGTTGCTGATGGCGTTTCTGGCTGGCGGCGACGGCGTCGGCAATCAGTTCCAGGCCGGTTTTGTCACAGGCCGGTAAGGTGGCGTCGCTCTGGCGTACCGGTGTGATCCGCGATCCCCACTTAATAACGGCTGCGGCGGAGGTCAGGCCGGCACCAAAGGCACAGGACAGCAGGGTGTCACCGGGCTGAATCCGACCCTGATCCAGGGCATCACACAGGGCAATAGGTACCGTCGCGGCCGACGTGTTGCCGTAGTTCTCGATGTTGATGAAGGCCTTCTCTTTGGCCAGTCCCAGCTTGTTAATCAGGGTATCGATGATGCGTACGTTGGCCTGGTGAGGCACCACCAGATCCACGTCATCAAGATCGGTGCCACTCTCCTCCAGTACCTGCTTGCCCAGTGCCGACATGCCGGCAATGGCCCGCTTAAAGATCTCGCGGCCTTCGAACTGGAACTGAAACTCGGTGGCGGTCGGGCTGAGACGGTCCATGTCGGTACCGAAGCCGGCCACCTTGAGGATATCCCGGGCCTGGGGGTCGTTGTTCATGGCGTAGCTCAGTACCCCTTGCGGCTCCTCGCTGTCCACCGCTTCCAGGATGATGGCGCCGGCGCCGTCACCGAACAGCACTGCGGTATCCCGTTGCAGCCAGTCCAACAGGAAGGTGAGCCGTTCGGCACCGATCACCAGCACCCGCTTGGCCTGGCCGCTCTTAATCTGGGCGGTGGCCAGTCCGAGACCATACAGGAACCCGGAGCAGGCGGCGTTGATGTCAAAGGCGGCGCACTGGGCGTCGATATTGGCCTGCACCGTGGCGGCGATGTTGGGCACCAGAGTATCCGGCGAAGCGCTGCCAAGGATGATCATGTCCAGATCACTGCCCTGCAGGCCGGCGGCAGCCAGGGCGTGCTGTGCGGCTACGGTGGCCATGGCCGAGGTGCTGACGTGGCTGATGTGGCGCTGGCCGATGCCGGTCCGACTGCGAATCCATTCGTCGGATGTGTCCATAAAGGTGGCCAGATCGTGGTTGCTGAGTGTGGCGGGGGGCAGGCATTTGCCCCAGCCGGTAATTTGGGCATTAAGCATGGAGGCTCTCCAAAAACGCAAAGCACCCCTGGCGGGAGTGCTTAAATCGGATTCCCGCAGCAGTATGGCAGTCGAGACGTGGGGCGTGGTTGCTCACAGGGTCGATAGCTATAACAGTAGCAGCCCGGCTTGGCATCGGTTGTCTCACCGGACTCTCTGCGGCTATTTTTCGTTGTTAACGTGTTGTTCAACCAGCTTTTTGACGCCGTCTTTGGCGTGCAGTATGTGGTTGACGAGGAGGGTGGCAGCGGCGTCGACCTGGCCGGAGCGGCACAGTTCTAGCAACTCCCGATGTTCGGTTTCCGCTCTGGGAATCCCCCCGGTCAGCAGCAGCTGCAGGCGGATGTAGCGATCGGAATTGGTGTTAAGGCCTTTAATCACGTCCATGGCCTGGGGACGGTTGGCGCCAAGGTACAGACAGGCATGGAACTGGGTATTGAGTTCACTCCAGGTGTTGATCGCGTTTTCCGATCGGAACGCAGACTCCAGCTGGACCAGCACCTCTTCGGCGTGATTCAGCTGCTTTTCGGTCAGGTTGGGGATCGACTTACGCAGCAGGTCCGGTTCAATCAGGGCTCGCAGTTCAAACAGCTCGCTGGCCTGTTCCACCGACAACTCGGTGGCGGTGGCGCCTTTGTGGGCTTCGAACTTTACCAGACCTTCCGCTTCCAGCTGCAACAGGGCTTCGCGAACCGGAATCCGGCTGACGTTCAGCTCCTGAGCTAATGCGCTTTGGCGCAGGGGTTCTCCCGCCTTGATATCTCCGGATAGGATCTTCTCGCGCAACACCTCAACAACGAGTTGAGTGCGGGTTTTATGAACAATAGGACTGGCCTGACTCATGATTGCTTACTTATTGATTAGTCAGGTTATAGGTTAACGAGTTTGTAGGGTGAAGAAAAGCGAAAGGCCCAGATTTGGGCCCTTTTTGTATACAAAGTGGCGTATCTAGCGGTTAATAGCGAAGCTGGGGAGCATCGCTGTTATCCCGCAATGACGGTGGCAGCAACGACTGCGGCATGTTCTGCCAGGCCAGTGGCCGGGTGAATCGCTTGATCGCTTCTGCCCCTACCGAGGTGGATTGACTGTGGGTAGCGGCGGGCCAGGGTCCGCCATGCTGCATGGCGTGACAGACCTCGACACCGGTGGGCATCTGGTTGGCGATCAGCCGGCCGACCCGGTGGGCGAGGGCGGTGATCAGGGACTGGTTTTTTTGCATCTCCGCCTCACTGCCATGGACCGTGGCGGTGAGCTGTCCCGGCAGGGCGTCAATCAACCGCAGGCGCTGAGCGTCATCCTCGGTTTCGATCACCAGCACCACCGGACCGAAGACCTCCTCCAACAGCTGTGGTTGGCATAGTGCTACCGCCGCACTGGTGACAAAGGCACGGGCCTGGGTCTGGTTGGGTCGCTGCACCTCCAGGCCCAGGGCCAACTCGTGGACACCGGCGGTGGCCGACAATCGCTCGATGGCGTGATGGTAGTTGGCGGCAATTGCCGGCGTTAGCATGGTGCCGGCGGCCTGCGCGCGGATCCCGGATGCCAGCGCTTGCAGGTAAGAATCCAGACCCGCTCCCTTAGGGGCGACCACCAGCCCGGGACTGGTACAAAACTGGCCCTGGCCCATCATCATTGACTGGAGCTGCTGTTGTGCCAGTGTCTTGCTGTTTTGCGCCAGGGTCTCTTCCAGCAGAAACTGGGGATTGACCGATCCCAGCTCACCGAAGAAGGGGATGGGTTGCGGCCGGCCAGCCGCCAGTTGTGACAGTTGCTGGCCGACGGCAAACGAACCGGTAAAGCCCACCGCCTGTATTGCCGGCGCTTGAACCAGCGCTCGTGACAGCGACGGCGATCGGCCCTGAATCAGGTTGACCACGCCCCGCGGCGCGCTCACCCGCTCTATGGCGCTGAACAGCGCTGCTGTCACCAGTTCGGTGGTCGCCGGGTGGGCGGGGTGCCCCTTGATGACCACCGGACAGCCAGCCGCGAGCGCCGAGGCGGTATCGCCACCGGCCGCCGAGAATGCCAGCGGGAAGTTGGAGGCGCCAAAGACCGCTACTGGCCCCAGTGGCAACTGGTCGAGACGAATGTCCGGCTTGGGCAGTGGGGTGCGCCGAGGTTGGCCCAGATCGATGATCCGGCTTTGCCTTGGGCCGCGCAGCAGCGAGGCAAACAGCCTCAACTGGCCACAGGTGCGGCCGCGCTCGCCCTCAAGCCGGGCCCGGGGTAGGGCGGTTTCCTTGTGGGCCACGTCGGTGAGTGTGTCGCCCAGGGCATCGACGGCATCGGCCATGGCTTCCAGCAGCCCGGCACGTTGTTGCGGTGTCCAGCTGCGATATTCAAGAAATGCCGCCCGGGCGGCGTCGGAGGCTTGGTTGACATCGGCTTCCGTGCCGTCGGCAAACTGCCACGGCAGGGGGGCATTGGTGGCGGGGTCGAAACTGTGAAAGTCGCTGTCGGGCTGACCTGTCCATTGTCCATTGATCAAGTGCTGACCGCATAGGGTTAACATGATAATTCCTTATTTTACTTGAAAGCCAAAGGCGTAGGGGTCGTCGTCATCGACGGTGATGGCGTTGTGGCCGGTTACGCGGGCCCAGCCTTCAATCTCCGGCACGATGGCCGGATAGGGACCCACTTCGGTAGTGGCGGTGACGGTGCCGGTGAACTGACTGCCGATGATGGACTCATGCACATAGCGCTCGCCGGTGGCCAGCAGCCCTTTGGCATGACGCTGGGCCATTCGGGCACTGGTGCCGGTACCGCAGGGAGAGCGATCCAGGGCCCGATCGCCATAAAAAACCGCATTGGCGCCATCGGAGTCGGGCTGGGTCGGGGCTCCGGTCCAAAGGACATGGGAGATCCCCCGGACACTGGTGTCCTGTGGGTGCTGGCAATCGAGCTGTTGGCGTGCCGCCTGGCGCACTTGCGGGCTCCAACGCAGCAGCGTATCGGCGTCCCAGTGTTCGAGTCCCGGGTAGTGTTGCTGGGGCTCAACGATGACGTAGAAGTTGCCGCCATAGGCAACATCCACAGTCAGCTGACCCAATCCGGGCACCAACAGAACCGCATCCCGGTGGGCCAGGTAACTGGCGACGTTGGTGATGCTCACCCGCTCGACTCTGTGGCCCCGTCGCCGGTAGTGAACCGATATCTGCCCGGCGGGAACATCGAGAATCAACTGCCCCTCGGTGCGGGGTTGCAGCAGCCCCGCCTCCAGCGCGGCGGTGACCGTGCCGATGGTGCCGTGCCCGCACATGGGCAGGCAGCCCGAGGTTTCAATAAACAGGATGGCGGCATCGGCGTTGGCCGAGCAGGGGGGGTACAGCAGGGCCCCGGACATCATGTCATGGCCTCTGGGTTCAAACATCAGTGCCTGGCGAATCCAGTCGTGATGGGCCAGAAAGTCCTGACGTTTCTCGCTCATGGTGTCACCCCGAAGCGGCGGGTGGCCGCTGGTCACCAGACGTACGGGGTTGCCACAGGTATGGGCGTCGATACAGAAGAATGTGCCTTTGATCATTCCGGCTCCTCAATCAGTCCAGATTGTATTTGCTCAGATCGATGCGGCTGGCGATGGCGTCGTTGTACACCTGAGTGACGCGGTCACGCTCGGCGCCGGACAGAGGCAGACGCGGGGCGCGTACGTTTTCGCTGCCACGCCCGGCCAACTGCTCGGCGTATTTGATGCACTGTACCAGGTGGGGCACGGTGTCCAGACGCAGCAGTGGCAGGAACCAGCGCCAAATCTCTTTGGCTTCCTCATAGCGGCCGGCCCGGGCCAGCTTCCAGATGGTGACCGACTCCTGTGGGAACACATTGGTCAGGCCGGAGATCCAGCCGGTGGCGCCAAGCATCAGGCTTTCCAGGGCGATGTCGTCGACCCCACAGAAGACGATAAAGCGGTCACCAAAGCCGTTGTGCAGCTCCGTCAGGCGGCGGGTGTCGGTGGTCGACTCCTTGATGGCGACGATGTTGGGCTCCCGGGCCAGGATTCGGGTCATCTCGATGTCGACATCGACGCCGTAGGTCACCGGGTTGTTGTAGATCATGATCGGCATCGAGGTGGCACGGGCGACCTGCTGGTAGTGGTACAAGGTCTCCTCTTTGTTGGCGCGGTAGACCATGCCTGGCAGTAGCATGATGCCGTCGACGCCGATCTGTTGGGCATCGCGGACAAAATCGATGGCAAACTGGGTGGTGGTTTCGGCGCAGCCGCTGATCACCGGAATGCGGCCATCGGCGACGCTGAGGGTGTGGCGCAAAAACTGCCGTTTCTCCTCGGCGCTCAGAGAGCAGTTTTCGCCGACGGTACCAAGGGCAATGATGCCGTCGATGCCTTCGTCGATCAGCCGGTTAAGGATGCGGGCGTTGGACTCAAAATTGATGCTGCCATCGTCGTTGAACTGAGTCGAAATTGCTGGATATACGCCGTTCCAGTGTACCTTCATTGAGTTTCCTTCCTTTGCTTAATTGACACCGCCTGAATTGCTCAGACTGTCCATGTATATTGTATGCAATAATGGGATTATGTTACCTTAATGTTATCGCGCAGGCAAGGTGCCGGGCAATTCAAACGTGCTCTGGCCGAAGATGGCATCACAAGGACGCGTTTATGATCTCTTCGACCCGGCCGGAGCCATTGGCTGCCTCACCGGTGACCATAAGTTTGTGCTGGAGCCGGACGATGCGTTTTCCCGGGGCTTTATGCTGAGGTAGGAATGACACAACCACATACATTAATCGTCGGCGCCGGCATCATCGGCCTGACCCAGGCCTGGATTCAGAGCCAGGCGGGAGATCGGGTCACCGTAGTCGATCGGGATGAGCCGGGCCGGGGGGCGTCTTTTGGCAATGCCGGCCATTTTGCTACCGAGCAGGTGTTTCCTCTGGCGGATCCGGCGCTGTTGCCCCGGGTGCCGGCAATGCTGATGGATCCGCTGGGGCCGTTTCGCATTCGCGGCGGTTACCTTGTAACGGTGTTGCCCTGGCTGATGCGGTTTATGGCCAACATGACCCCCGCGAGACGGCGTCACAACCAGAGGGCCATTACCGCACTCAACTGCCGGGCCATGGAGGACTGGCGATGGCTGCTGGTGGAATGCGGACAGTCCCATCGGCTACTGCGGCAGGGCTCTGTGCTGGTGTACGAGCAAACGCCGGTCTTGGCGCAGCAGCGTCAGGCTCATACCTTTGCGATCGCCGGCGTCAGCTGTGACTGGCTCGATTCGGAGCAGTTGCGCAAGCTGGAGCCGGGGTTGTCTGAGCGGCTGTCCGGTGCGTTATGGTTTCCCGAGACCGGCCACACCCTGGATCCTTATGGCCTGTGTCAGGGGTTGCAGCAATCGCTGAGTGCGCGCGGTGTCAGGTTTGAGCAAGGCGAAGTGACCGCCGTTACGCCCCATGCGCAAGTCATGCTAGCCGATGGCCGTCAACTGCAGGCCGATCGGCTGGTGGTGGCCGCCGGCGCCTGGTCGGCGACATTGGCAGCCCAACTGGGTTACCGGGTGCCGCTGGAGGCAGAACGAGGCTACCACCTGATGCTGAGCCAGAACAGCGGCCTGGGCCGTCCGGTGTCCTCGGCAGAGCGCAAGTTCATCATAACGCCGATGGCGGGCGGCACCCGGTTGGCAGGCACGGTGGAGTTTGCCGGGCGGGATGCACCGATGAATCCTCGCCGGGCGGATATCCTGCTGAGCCAGGGAAAAGCGTTATTACCCCAGCTCGATGCCCGCCAGGGAGAGGGGGAGCGGTGGATGGGGTGTCGTCCGTCGTTGCCGGATTCGCTGCCGGTGATCGGAGGGTGTCGGCATCGACGCTGCTTCTTTAGCTTCGGCCATCAGCACCTGGGGCTGACTCAGGCTGCCACCAGCGCCAGGCTGCTGGGACAGGTGATGGCGGGCCTGGCGCCGGATATTGATGTGAGCCCTTACGCCATCGGTCGCTTCTGACCTCAGGGGAATGACAGGTAGGATGAGTGTGTCGATAGGGGAGCCACCTGGCTCCTCCTTTTACCGGGTTGGGCCAGGGCATTGCGGTATTGTTGCCCGGTTTGGATAAAGATTGCGCCAATCGGCAAGAAAAGTCGGCAGTAGCGGCCGCTATCAGGTACACTTCGCGGTTCATTTGACGGCCGCAGTGGTCCGTCACAGCGAGAGAGCGCGATTTATGCAGTTTACCGAACTCGGTTTGTCCCAACCGATTCTTGATGCCGTAGCCGAACAGGGCTACGACACTCCGTCACCGATTCAGGCCCAGGCGATTCCGGCCGTTCTGAACGGTCAGGACGTTATGGCGGCGGCACAGACCGGAACCGGAAAGACCGCCGGGTTCACCCTGCCGATTCTGCATCGCCTGGCCGGTGGCCAGCGTGCCCGCAGCAACAAGTGCCGGGCATTGGTTCTCACTCCGACCCGTGAGCTGGCGGCTCAGGTGCAGGAGAGCGTCGAGAAATACGGCAAGAATACGCCGTTGCGTTCCGCTGTGGTGTTTGGCGGGGTCAGCATTAACCCGCAGATGACCGCGCTGCGAAAAGGGGTGGACGTGTTGGTGGCGACCCCGGGTCGGTTGCTGGATCTGTATCAGCAAAATGCAGTCCGGTTTGATCAACTGGAAGTGCTGGTGCTGGATGAAGCCGACCGCATGCTGGATATGGGCTTTATTCGCGACATCAAAAAGATTTTGGCGCTGTTGCCGGCCAAACGACAGAACTTGCTGTTTTCAGCCACCTTCTCAGATGAGATTCGCGATCTTGCCAAAGGGCTGGTGCACAACCCGGTGGAGATCTCGGTAACACCACGCAATGCGGCGGCCAAGACTGTTGAGCAGATGGTGCATCCGGTGGACAAGAAGCGTAAATCGGCACTGCTGGCCGAGCTGATTACCGACAACAAGTGGCAGCAAGTACTGGTGTTTACCCGTACCAAGCACGGGGCCAACCGTCTGACCCGTTACCTGGAAGAGCGTAAGATTACCGCCGCGGCGATTCATGGTAATAAAAGCCAGGGAGCCCGTACCAAGGCGCTGGCCAACTTTAAATCCGGCGATGTACGGGCATTGGTGGCGACCGATATTGCCGCGCGTGGCCTGGATATCGACCAACTGCCCCAGGTGGTGAATTTCGATCTGCCCCAGGTGGCGGAGGATTACGTTCACCGTATCGGTCGTACCGGCCGGGCCGGAGCCTCCGGCCACGCCGTTTCTCTGGTGTGCGCCGATGAGATTGAGCAACTGGTGGCCATTGAGCAGTTGATTCAGCGCCATCTGGACCGCCAGGTGATGCCGGGCCATGAGCCTCAGCACGAGCTGCCGGACTCAAAGGCGATTCGTCCGCCCAAGAGCAAAAAACCGAAGAAACCCCATCCGCAAAGGGAGGGGGAACGTACCGCCGGGGAGGGGGATAAACCTCGTCGCCGCAAGCCAGGAGGCAACCGTGGCAACCAGGGCACCCACTCTGGCGATAGCAAGCCCGCCGGCCAACGGCGCCGCAGCGGTAATGCCAAGCCATCGGGCAATGCTTCCGGCAATACCGGTCAGCGCAGTGGCGGTAACCGTCGTTCCGGCAATCGTGGTGACGTGAACGGCAACCGCTAAATCAAAAATGCGACCATACTAAGGCGGCCTTCGGGCCGCCTTTTTTGTACTTGGTCAAAGAGCAGTTTTTGGTTTGTCCTTGCTGAAATGGGGGTATCCACGCGGATCCTTTATACTGTGAATACCCATAGTAGACTGAGGGAAATAGGCTTGGGTCACCGTTTTAGTTAACGGGAGAACATTTCTGAAATGTGAAATATGCAGTTGATCACGCCACTGAGGTGACAAAGTGACGATCATGGCCATCAGGATAAGTTCAGCACCGGGTGAAGATGAAAACCGAAGACCTTTATTTGTTTAATGTTGTCGTTGAGTATGGCAGTCAGAGAGAAGCCGCGCGGGTGCTAGGTATACCGGCTTCTAAGGTTTCCCGCCGTATCTCTCAGCTGGAGCAGCACCTCGGAACGTTGTTGCTGGAGCGAACCAATAAAGGCCTACAGCTTACGATGGCCGGTGAAATGGTGCTTGAACGCAGCAAACGAATCCTGGCGGAAGCGGATGAGCTGGAGTTGAGTGTCGGCCGTCTACAGGATAACCCTGAAGGCACGATTACTGTGGCGGCTCCCATGGACTTCCTTAAACTGGTTTGCCGTTCGTCGATGGGACGGTTTCATGACAGGTTTCCTAATCTGCAGCTCAAATATGTCTCTTATCAGAGTTGTCAAAGTCCTTTGGAGGTGCAGGCGGATCTGGTGTTGTTTATTGGCCATGATACGCCCCCGGATTGCTCTATGGTGGCAAGAAGGTTAGCGTCAATCGAACGGACTTTTGTGGCCAGTCCTGCATTTATGCAACAACATCCGGAGCTGGTGCATCCCAGGCAGTTGTCATCTTATCCTTGCCTGCTCAGCGCTAAAGGCGTTCAGGCCTCTAAGCGTTGGCTCTGGAGTGAGGGGAGAGAAGTGCACGAGGTAGAAGTGTCAGGCCCTCTTGACTCGGACATCAATGAAGTGTGTGCATTGGCGGCCGTAGATGGAATTGGTGTAGCTTGGGTGATGGCATGTATGGTTCAGGCTGAGCTTAAGCAGGGGACCCTAGTAAAACTGTTTGACGGAAAGTATTCTTCGAAATTTACTGTATGGGGACTTTACTCAAGTCGGCATTATATGCCACAACGTGTCAGGATTGTTCTGGATTTTTTCTTGGATATACTGGGAGATATAGAGTAGTTGTTTTTGTTTTGAGATAGGTTTACTCATTAAATGACTGATGGCAGCGCTCAATTAATTCGAGCGCTACTATTGTGTCTTATTAGAATGACTTTGTTAGGGTGAGAATAATACTGGAACCTTCGGATGTGTTTTTGGTTTCAAACTCTTCCATATATCTGATGTTAGCCTGTAGTTTCCATGGAAGGTAAAAGACGTTTAACTCAGCACCCAGCCCAAAGGCACGCTTTCTTTCTTTAGCGTTGACACCTTGACCATCCTTGCTGTCGTCACTAACCTGCCAGTAAGCACAATAATTGATTCCTGGTCTAAGCATCCAGCTGCCTTTATACATAAACTCCTTGCCGATACCACCTTCCAAAATGAATTCGGCACCTGGACGGATGTTTGTATCATCTTGTTTGCCGTGGAACAATGTTCGGCTAAGAGTGCTTATTGACCACGAGTGTTCCTGGTCAAAATAATAGGTTCCGCCTGCGGTAACCAGCCCTGACCAGTATCCTAGGCCTGGATTGGCGGCTTTGTGTGAGCTGTAATCGCCGGTGGGGGCAACCACGCCCAGGCCAAATACGGCGTCAAACTGTTCACGGAACCAAACCAGGGTTATGGGCTCAATGACTACATCACCCAAAGCCAGGCTTTCGCTTTCATTGATCCCGGCTGAGGTTATAGAAATTGACTGGTCTATTAATGGAATCAGGAAGTTATAACCCCAGTTGGCCCCCAGCACGGTCTTATCCGTTATCTGTACGATGCGGTGCACCTGGGCGTAGACATCCAGATCAAAGCCGACGGGAAGTCGATCACCATCGTTATTGGTGATGGTGGAGGATTCGTACCAGGTATTGTACATACGGTAATGGACGCCAGGAGGCGGAGCAGAGGCCGCCTTGACGCCTTCTGCGCCAAGCGGGTAATGGGAACCGGAGGTTGCAGCCAGAGAACTGGCGGTCCACAGCAGCCCCGATGCAGCCAAGCCGGTGACTCGTTGGAAGGTGTTTATTTTCATATAATTTTCCACAGTCAAATCGCATCCAGATTATTTGGATGCAATCAATATAGATTTTCATCAACATTAATTGGATAGTTTTTATCGAATTACGAATTTTTAAGGCTAAGCCTAATGAAATTCGATGGTCCGATGGTGCTTTCAGTAAATTTATGAGAAGCATGTGCAAAGTAAAGGCTGATGGATAAAAATGCAATACACCAAAAGTAGGAGTGAAAGAGCTTATTGATGAAAACGCAAAAACACTGTTGACTGGCGTTTTAAAACGGGCTTCTTCATGATAAGCAATATCAACTTTATGGTGCGATATTGTGATCTTGTTGTTTCTTTCCATTAAAGTGTGACTGTACTTATGCCTTTTTTGTTCTGCTGATGCAATTTTTGCATTCACCTATTCTAAATATGAGGGTGCATTATATTGATGAACCTCTATAAGATCCCTCATGAATTATATTGGTTTAGGTCAATACCTGACTAAGGATGAAATTATGAGCGAACAAGAAAAACAGGATGTTAATGAGCAGAGTGTCGATGCCCAACGTCGTCAATTGCTAAAGTTTAGCGCCGGCGCGGTAGCCGGAGCGGGAGTGGTGGCTGGTGCCGGCGCCTGGGTAAAAAACCGCATGGACGGCATCGTTCATGAGGCGTTTCCCTGTGAGGTCAGTGCCGACTTCAAACCTATGGACCAGCGTAATGTAAATCAGACCTACTGCATCAGTAAGGCTCTGCAGGAGAAGCATCCAGAGCGGAACCTTAACTTTGGCAAGGAGTCGATGGGCCCGATCCAGCCTGGAGAGGAACCGATGCATATGGGTGAAGCTTTTCAAAGTTACCTGACATCCTCCAAGCGCTATGACAATAACAAAATTGGTTACACCCAGCTTGATTACGCGCTGTATCTAGCGGCGTGGCAAGGTCAGAACACTATGGCGCCGCTTTCCCAGGCGGGAGTGCCTTCACAGGGAGTCCTTACCTGGGATCAGTCTGATTTGCATAAGCATCGGTATCCTTTTAAAGATTCGGTTGAGAAGGTAAGTGCTATCAAGACGGCGGCAAAAACTTTTGGTGCCGTTAGAGTTGGGATCTGCCGCCATGATCCCCGTTGGGATTATAACCCTTTATACAATGCGCTGACTGAGGAAACCTTGTCTTGGGAGGAGGACTTTCCGTTCAAGCCCAAGAGTGTAATTGTCATGCTGGTGGATATGGACTATCTCGCCGTATCTTGCGCGCCAATGATCCCTCAGTCATCTACAGCAGGCGTGGGTTATAGCAGAACCGCTTTAATGGCCGGCTCCATGGCCATGTTTATAAAGAAGCTGGGATACAAGGCTGTAGGTGCAACGAATGACTTAGGTAACTCGGTGGCTTATGCCATCTCCGCCGGTCTTGGCGAAGGCTCACGCAACGGAGCGTTAGTGGCTCCAAATCTTGGTCCCAGGGTGCGTATTTGCAAGGTGTATACCGATCTTGAATTGGATGAGGTTGCCTATGACAAGCCTCGTACCTTCGGTATCCAGGAGTTTTGTGAAAACTGTAAACGTTGCGCAGAAGCGTGTCCTTCCAATGCCATCAGCATGGATGACAAACCCTCCATGGGACCCACCTATCCCGGAGCGGATGACCCTGAGTATGCATGGGAGGTCAACAAAGGGGTGCGCAAATTCTACAGTGATCCCAAGAAGTGCTTGAAATTCTGGTCCGAAAACAGCGACTGCGGTGCCTGCATCGCCGCCTGTCCCTGGAATAAACCAGACTTCTGGCATCACCGGTTGATCGATGCTTCCAACACCTTCACCGGCGGCACAGTGCATGGATTGATGACCAAGGCGGACATCCTATTCGGTTACGGCAACGTCAACGACGAAGAGGCGGTAATCAAGTTTTGGAAAAGTGGTTTTAGTGGCGATTTCACTTAAGGGGACGAAAAGATGATGGGATTAATGTGGTACCTGATGGGGATGGGGACAACGGCTGCATTGTGGGGCTACCTCTATCTGCGGCGTAGCTACCGCTTAGGTGCCGCCGCCAATGCGGTGCTGCTTTGCACCTTTGCCCTGGCGTGGCTGTGTATTGGCTGGTCCTGGGGCTCCTTTGCCGAAGGCGAACCCCAGTCTGGAGCCATGGGTCTGATGTGCTTCGGCTTGCCAACCCTGGTGATGGCTGTACTCAGTTGGCGTAACCTGATTTCCCCCTACAAGCAGGCTTAGCCAGCCAGTGTTCCGGCATCCCCGCTTGGCGGGGGTGCTCTTTTTCAGAGAAAAAACTATTATAAGAGCTATATTACACAGCTTCCTGATGCTGTAGCATTGGCAGTGTATCATTCATTTGAAAAACGATTGGCTCGATTCAAAACAGATATTAATCTTGGTTGGGATAATGCAGTGCTTTATTTCAACGCTATTTTCAAGAGTGACAGAGCCTCACAGTAGGATGTGTTACTGGAAATTGGCTGTATTTGTGTTGTTGCAAAACTTAAAGATCTTGCCGTTGGTTTATGATGTACCATTTTCGTTTCCTTTTTCGTCTCATCCAGATTTGTATATTAGGTACAGTTCCGGCTGAACGGGGCTTTTCCCCAAACTTGTCAATACCGTAGCCTTCCTGAGAAACTTATTACTGAAAGGAGGTTGCTTTAATGTTAAATATTAATGGGAGACAGGACTTGGTGAGAGTCGATGCTCTAAAATTACCAATGAAATTGGACGTGGATGGTGGTGCTCTTAGCAATGGTTGAATTATGCCAGAGAGATGGGGTTGGCGGTAATTGAACCTGTAAATCATAGCGGCAGTTAACTTCGGTGGTCTTTGCCATGATTGAGCTTGACCAGTGCTCAAGCCTTTGGTTTAGGGCGTTTGACGGTAGCTCCATTGGCTGAGGAAGGGCCTCTGACAAGAGTTTTGCCGGCAGTAACTCCGTTACCAGTTAGTTCAGTTAACATTGATACGGCCTTGCGTATTGCAGTATGCCTAAGCGAAATGACCTATTCAGAGAAAATCTCTCATTTGCAAGAGGGACGCACTACAACCACTAAAATTTTAAACACCTTTCATTGAAGTGATTGTACGTCTTGTTGAATAAATCGCAAGCAAGGTTGTTGGACTGAGTGGGTTTTATTTTTTTACGGGCTTGGCTTTGGCGTTGCCTAATAATGTTGTTTGTTGGGAGTATATTGGCCAGTCAATGGTTATTGAAAGGCTATCTTTATTGTTCTTTGCTCTCGATGTTGGATCTTGAGGTGACGGATGCATTTTTTGCATCCATAGATTCTAAATATTGGGGTACATTATATTTGTCAACCTCTATAAAATCCTTCAATCATTATCATTGTTAGTTTAAGCCAGCTCCTGGCTGAAGGTGAAACTATGAAAGAAGAGAAAAAGCAGAGCGTTGATGAGCAAAACATCGATGCCAAGCGGCGCCAGTTGCTAAAGCTCAGTGCCGGAACGGTGGCTGGAGTGGGGGTGGTGGCTGGCGCAGGTGCCTGGGTCAAGAATCGTATGGATGGCATCGTTCACGATGGGTACCCCAATGAGATCGGCGCAGGTTTCAAACCCATGGACCAGCGAAATGTTATCCAAGTCTATAGTTTTAGTAAGGCGTTGCAGGAGCAATACCCGGAGCGAAACCTCAATTTCGGTAAGGAGTCCATGGGGCCCATTCAAACCGGAGAGGAGCCGTTGCATTTGGGCGAGGCCTTTCACCGATTCTTTACCTCACCAGAGCGGTATGACAACGATAAGCCAGGTTACACCCAGTTGGACTACGCCCTGGAGGAGGCTGGCTGGCATGGCTCCATGACCATGGCTCCCCTTGTGCAGGCCGGGGTTCCGGACCAGGGTGTCCTGACCTGGAACCAGTCTGATGTGCATGAGCATCAGTATCCTTTCAAAGATTCGGTAGAGAAGATCGGCGCGATTAAGACGGCTGCGAGGACCTTTGGCGCGGTTCGGGTGGGCATCTGCCGCCATGATCCCCGTTGGGACTACAACCCTTTGTATAACCCTTTGACCGAACAAACACTCTCATGGGAGGAGGACTTTCCTTTCAAGCCCAAGAGCGTAATTGTCATGCTGGTGGATATGGACTACGAGGCAATGGCCTGCGCGCCCATGATTCCTCAATCTGCCACTGCCGCCATGGGGTATAGCAATACTGCTCTGTTGGCTGGCTCCATGGCCAAGTTCATTAGAGGACTGGGTTTTCAAGCAGTTGGCTCCACCAATGATCTGGGAAATTCCGTGGCTTACGCTATTTCCGCCGGCCTTGGTGAAGGCGCCCGCAACGGTGCATTGGTGGCTCCCAACCTCGGCCCACGGGTTCGCATCTGCAAGGTGTACACCGATCTGGAGCTGGATGAGGTGGCTTATGACAAGCCTCGCAGCTTCGGCATCACCGAGTTCTGTGAGCACTGTAAGCGCTGCGGTGACGCTTGTCCCTCCAACGCTATCAGCATGGATGACAAACCTTCCCTGGGCCCAACTTATCCGGGGTCAGATGACCCGGAATATTCCTGGGATGTGAATAAAGGGGTGCGCAAGTTCTACAGCGATCCGAAGAAGTGCCTCAAGTTCTGGGCCGACAATGGCGGAGACTGTGGTGCCTGTATCGCTGCTTGTCCCTGGAACAAGCCGGACTTCTGGCATCACCGCCTGATCGATGCTTCCAACACCTTCACCGGCGGTACCGTGCATGACCTGATGACCAGGGCCGACATCCTGTTTGGTTACGGCAACGTCAACGATGAGGAAGCGGTGATCAAGTTCTGGAAAAGCGGTTTTAGTGGCGACTTCACCTAAGGGGACAGACAGATGATGGGATTAATGTGGTACCTGATGGGGATGGCAACCACCGGTGCAATCTGGGGTTACCTTTCACTGGGCCGGCGATACCGTTTGGGAGCCATGGCTAATGTGGCGCTGTTTGGCACCTTTGCTTTGGCCTGGTTGTGTGTGGGCTGGTCCTGGGGCTCCTTCGCCGAGGGCGAGCCTCAGTCCGGCGCCATGGGACTGATCTGCTTTGGCCTGTCGACCATGGTGTTGGCAGTTTTGACTTGGCGGAATTTCATCCGCCCCTTTAAGAAGGCGTAACGCTGTCCTTCGGAGTGTTTCCGGCCAGTGCCGGGAACACGGTATCTTACTGAGGAAATCTATGTCTCAACGAATCTCCAACCGCCCCTCCCGCAACCGGGGCAAAGCGGGTCGCTTTCCCTGGCTGAGGCTGGTGGCCTGGTTGTCGCTGGCGGTGGCCTTTGTGGTGGGCATGATATGGCAACAACCCGATTACGGTCGCTTGTTGCAGCAGGCGTTTCCCAAGGGCGAGATCACCGTGCTCGAGGGCGCCAGTGGTGACCAGTTTCAATTGGTTCTCGGTGACCGAGAATACGTTCTGAGCCTGGCGGAAACCCAGGGCTATGGTGGCCCGATGCTGGTGGCGACCCGCATTGGTGCCAGTGGACGCATTGTCGACACCCACCTGCTGACCCACAATGAGACCCCTGGTTACATCCTTCGATTTAACGAGGGCAAGTTCTATCGTCAGTTTGACGGTAAACCGGTCAACCGCAATATCCGTCTTGGTGACGACATCGATGCGTTGTCTGGCGCAACCCTCACCTCCCGGGGACTGACCACGGCGGTGCGTGAGGCGGCGCACAACAGCGTCGAGCACTTCGAGTTGCCAGCCAACTGGCTGGAACCCGGGTTCAATGCCGGCCTCAAGGAGCTGATGGCGATCCTGCTGTTTGCGGCGGCCTTTATGAACAAGCGGGTGCCGCGTAAGCATCAGAAACGGTACAACCAGGCCCTGTCGGTCGCCTCGGTGGTGCTGATCGGCTACTGGCTCAACTCGGCGCTCTCTATCGCCCTGATCGGCTCGCTGCTGCTGGGCTACATCCCCTCACCGCAACAGCATCTGCTGTGGTACATCATGTTGATGGGGTCGCTGGGCGCGATTCTGTTCCTGGGACGGAACGTGTATTGCAGCCAGCTGTGCCCCTTCCACCAGTTCCAGCGTTGGTTGCATCAGCTAAGCGGCATGAACATGCAGCTCTACCCCTGGTTGAAGCAGAGGCTGAAACTGGTGACCAACACCCTGCTGTGGCTGTCACTGATGCTGATCTTCCTGTCG
>NZ_FNEM01000022.1 GCF_900100175.1 Ferrimonas sediminum | reverse complement strand
GGGCGTATGCGGTATTAGCCATCGTTTCCAATGGTTATCCCCCTCGACTGGGCAAATTCCTAAGCATTACTCACCCGTCCGCCGCTCGACGCCCGATAAATCATCCGAAGAATCTTTACCGTCGTTTCCGCTCGACTTGCATGTGTTAGGCCTGCCGCCAGCGTTCAATCTGAGCCATGATCAAACTCTTCAATTAAAAAGTTTTTTGGAGTCCGAAGATTTCGACTCAATGAATTACTGAATTAACTTGTTATAGTCACTCAGTGCAACATTGATATATGAGATATCAATCCTGCGCGAGTGCCCACACAGATTGTCTGACTAATTGTTAAAGAACAGCTACGAAATTTTCGTCCGTAGCGGGATGCGAATGATACGCTCCCCAGCGTTCAAGTCAAGTGATTTTTTCAAAACTAATTTGAGAAACTCGTTTTTGACTCAAACTCTTCAACCAAGCAATCGTTTTACGCCGTTTGCCGTGTCGATGGAGGCGCATTATAGGGAGTTAATTTGCTCTGACAAGGGCTAATATGGTGCTTTACTACTGTTTGTTCAGAAAACCGACTCGCGCAGTGATAAAGTAATCAATTTGGGCATTTAGGGAGCTAATCATGGCCATAAAACCGTTTTCCGGAATCACCCCCACCCTGGCCGATACCGCCTTTGTGGACCCCAGCGCCATTCTCTACGGCGACATCACTCTCTATGACGACGCCAGCATATGGCCTCTGGTCGCCGCCCGCGGCGATGTTAACCAAATCACCATTGGCGCCCGCAGCAACGTGCAGGATGGCAGCGTCCTGCATGTGACCCGGCGCAGTGACAGTAACCCCGACGGCTACCCGCTGATCATCGGGGAAGACGTCACCGTGGGGCACAAAGCCATGCTGCACGGCTGCATTATCCGCAACAGGGTGTTGGTGGGTATGGGGGCCATCGTTCTCGACGGTGCCGTCATCGAAGACGATGTCATTCTGGGAGCCGGCAGTTTGGTACCGCCAGGCAAAACCCTGCAGTCCGGCTATCTGTATGTGGGCAGCCCGGCAAAACAGGCTCGCCCTCTTAATGATAAGGAACTGGCGTTTCTGGCGGTTTCCGCGGCCAACTACGTGAAACTGAAGAACGAGTACCTGGGTCAGGCCTAGCTAATGACTCAGGCTCAGATGGCCGGGTGGTGCAACCAGATGCGCCCCTGGGCATCGAAGTTCTCCTCTTCGATAAGCGTTTCGGCTTCCTCTTCCAGATCAAATCTGAGTCGCTCAAACGCCTGAATCGCCTGCTCCTCATTGCCGATATCGGTATCACTCAAATGCGCCAGGGTTGGCAAGGCGATGAAGCAGCCAACCCGCTGGCCCGCAACCATGGCAGTAAACTCTATCCATTGCTGCGGCCAGTTGACCGACAGCTGGTCATTAAACAGGATTTGTTGATTCATGATGTTTGCCTCAATTGCTGCAACAACAACTCATGCACCGATGCGGGATCCGGTGTTTTCCCGGTCCAGAGCTCAAAACTGACGGCAGCCTGATTCACCAGCATCCCCAGCCCGGACAGTTGGCCCCTGGCTCCGGCTTGCTTGGCCCACTGTTGAAATACGGTGGGCTTATTACCGTATGCCATGTCGTAACACCAGCTGGTCGATTTCACCACCCGGGAATCGATCGGCGGCAGTGAGGCAGCCAGTGATGCCGAGGTGCCATTGATGATCACATCAAACTGTCCCTCTATGTCAGCATAGCCGCCCCCCTCGATCTGGCCCAGAGAATGGAATGCCTCGGCCAGAGACTCCGCTTTAGACGCGGTTCGATTGGCCACCACGACCCGACGAGGCGACGCCGCCAACAACTCTGGCAGGACGCCCCTGACTGCACCGCCGGCGCCCAAAACCAGAATGTCACTGTCTGTCAGGTCTATGCCGTGATGACACAGATCCCGCACCAGCCCTTCGCCATCGGTATTGTCTCCATAGAGCCGGCCGTCCTGCCAATACAGGGTATTGACGGCTCCGGCCAGACGGGCTCGGTCGCTCAACTGGTCACACAGACTCGCCGCCTGCTGCTTAAACGGCAGTGTCACATTGGCTCCCCTGCCGCCTTGCTGATGAAAGTGTGCCAGGGCCTGAGGAAATTGATCCAGGGGTGCTAGAATCGCCTCATAGCTGAGCGTCTGCTGAGTCTGGCGGGCAAACTCCCGATGGATCAGCGGCGACTTACTGTGATTGATGGGATGGCCGAATACGGCGTATCTGTCCATTGATGCTGTCATTGTAAAAGGAGATTCAATGCTATCTGTTATACGCCGCAAACTGGCTGCCAAGCAAGGAAATGCTCAAGATTCCAATGCCTATGTTGCCATCGGCGGCGAAGCGGCGATCCGCGCGCTGTCGATCCGTTTCTATCAGTTGATGGACACCGATCCAAAGTACCAGGCGTTGCGCCAACAGCACCCACAAGATTTGAGCGACAGCGCAGAGAAGCTGAGGATGTTTTTGTCAGGCTGGTTAGGTGGGCCGCCACTGTTTGAACAGGCGTATGGCCACCCGAGATTGCGGGCCAGGCATCTGAGCTTTAGGGTCGACCGTCAGCAACGGGATCAATGGCTGGATTGCATGCGACGGGCCCTGAATGACACGGTGTCACACAAGCAGGGCCGCCAGGCAATACTGAAAGCCCTAATCTCAATGGCCGACCACATGCGCAATGTGGAAGAGGATTAACCGAGCTCCGTCAGCCAGTCACGGGGCCGCAGGTAGTCAGTGTACAACCGGGCTTCCTCTGTTCCATTCTCGGGCGCATATTGGTACTGCCACCGCACCAAGGGTGGCATCGACATCAGAATCGACTCCGTTCGACCGCCGGACTGCAGCCCAAACAGGGTGCCGCGATCATACACCAGATTAAACTCCACATAACGGCCACGCCGATACAACTGAAACTGGCGCTGCTCCTCGGTATAAGGAGTGGCCTTGCGGCGCTCGACAATAGGGGCATAAGCAGGAATGAACCCTTCACCCACCGCACGCATAAAGGCAAAACTGTCCTCAAACCCCGGCTGGTTAAGGTCATCGAAGAATAACCCGCCCACCCCTCGAGTTTCATCGCGGTGTTTCAGGAAGAAGTAGCGATCGCACCAGGACTTGTAACGGGGGTATACCTCATCACCAAACGGTTGGCACAGCGCATGGGCCACCCGGTGCCAATGCAGCACATCCTCGTCATAGCCGTAATAGGGAGTAAGGTCAAAGCCCCCCCCAAACCACCAGATGGGGTCAGCCCCCTCTTTTTGAGCGATAAAGAAGCGAACGTTGGCATGGGAGGTAGGAACGTGCGGGTTTTTAGGGTGAATCACCAACGACACCCCCATGGCCTGAAAATGGCACCCCTCGAGCTCGGGTCGCTGCGCCGTCGCCGAGGCTGGCATCTTGTCGCCAAAGACATGGGAGAAGTTCACCCCGGCCTGCTCAAACACGGCTCCATCCGTCAGCACCCGGCTGCGACCGCCGCCGCCCTGGGGCCGCTGCCACTGATCCTGCTGAAAATGAGCACCGCCATCGGCGGCTTCCAAACTCTGGCAAATGCTGTCTTGCAGTGACAGCAGAAACTGTTTTACCTGTTCAATCCGTTGATCCATGAATCCCTCTTTTTGGCATCAAGTGCCGCGCAGTACCTCGCCACTGAGGGCGTCTCGAATGGTGGAGGGCGACAACGCCGCTCCCGTTGTGCTGTCTACAACCCCGTCCAACAGGCCCGCTAAACAAGATTGCACCTCCGACACACTGCGCCCCGGCTCTTGGCCGCTAAGGTTAGCACTGGTAGAGATGAGAGGTTTTCCGAATAAGCGCGCCAGTTGGGCTGCTTCGGGGTGAGCGGTAACCCGTACCGCTATGGAATCGAACTTGCCGGAGATCCAGTCTGGAACACCGGGTTTCGCTGGCACCACCCAGGTAAACGGGCCGGGCCAACTGTCAAACATTCGGCTCAGTTGCGCGGCAGACAGCGCCGACTCATCCACATAGGGACGCAACTGGTCAAAATCTGCGGCCAGCAGAATCAGGCCTTTCTCTACCGGCCGCTGTTTAATGGCCAGCAAACGCATTACCGCGTCTCGATTATCGGGATCGCACCCCAGGCCAAACACCGCTTCGGTGGCGTACGCGATGACGCCGCCATTACGCACCAATTCAGCCCCCTGGGCAAGGGTAACGCGTTTACTCATACCGCTTAGCGCCCCAGTTTTTCCTGCAGGGCAGCGTCTTTGGCCATCACCGCTTCGGCGTTCTTCTGACGATCCGCCTTCACACGCTCAGCCATCTCATCACTGGCGACCGCCAGCATCTGAGCCGCCAGGTAACCGGCGTTTTTGGCACCGGCCTTACCGATCGCTACAGTAGCAACCGGCACACCACCAGGCATCATCACGGTAGACAGCAATGCATCATGACCCTGCAACGGGCCCGCATCGATTGGCACACCAATAACCGGACGAGTGGTGATGCCGGCAACGGCACCAGCCAGGTGTGCTGCCAGACCGGCGGCACAGATGAAGACTTTACAGCCACGCTCTTCGGCACCGTGCACATAGGCATGGGTCGCTGCCGGAGTTCGGTGAGCCGAAGTCACCTTCACTTCAAAGGGAATATCAAAGCTGGACAGTACGTCCAGAGTGGATTGCATAACGGGCAGATCAGAATCCGATCCCATCAGCACTGCGACAAAGGGTGTAGTCATCGGGTACTTCCTTTTTATACCGTTTTATTATGGGTAGGGTACTTCGCGGGCGATTATATCGCTTCCCCCCGATATTTACAGGCTCGTTGTGGACAAATTAACCTCAATTCCCCCCGAATCCGTTTTTCGACCAGGATTTTCCAGCCACAATCCGGACACGTCTGGGCGTGAGGAGGCTCATTCACCACATACTTACATTTGGGGTAAGCGTTACAACCATAAAAGGTTTTTCCGGTTCGTCCGGAGCGTGCCACCAACTGGCCCTTACGACACTCCGGGCAGGCAATATCGGTTTCCGGCTCCTCCTCCCGCACAATAAAACTGCATTCAGGATAGCCGGTGCAGCCGATGTAGATGCCATAGCGCCCCGACTTCAGCGCCAGTGGCCGCTCACACTCGGGGCACAGTTGGTCCTCCATCACCTCGATGATGCCGACCTCCTGATGAGTCAGAGGGCGACTGTAGCTACAACCGGGGTAACTCTGACAACCGAGAAACTGTCCACGCTTGCCATGCAAGATGTGCAACTCGGAGCCACACAGGGGGCACACCTCGAACTCTCGCTCTAAAGCGTGCTCATGGGCATTGAATAAACCGGTATCAATTCTACTCACGTCACACTTTTCCGTACAAAAAATGAACAAAAATCGACAATGACTTTGTCATTGATATAGTACCAGTGCCCAAGCCGGGGGGCACGGAGTTTGCGATTCGGTGAACCACTCAGGATGTTGTATACAAAAATATACAGGAGCGACTGATGATGACACTCAGAACCCTAACTCTGAGCCTACTGACCCTGGCAACCCTCAGCGGTTGTGCCACCCAGGCCCCTACTCCGGCTTTGGTGGATCTGTCCCTGGCCAACAGAGGCAGTGCCGAGGTCATCAACGATCATCAGCTGGCCAGCTCCATCACCACCTTCTCGCAACTGGTTACCGAGCCAGAAAAGCACCACGATGCCTTGCTCAATCAGATGCAGTACCTGCGTGCCTACAGCTATTACGCCGACATCGACTTTATCGACCAGCCTCAATCCGATGCTTTGCACTCCGCCATGGAAACCCTGGGCCATAACCTCAACCGCAGTACACCGGCCCTGATTGAGCAATGGAGCGTACTGCTGTACCGCTATTACGCCCCAAACGGCCTCGGCCGCGATCTGGGTTCGCTGCCACAAAGCCAGATTCGGCTTCTGGCCGAGTTTGAACAGATCGGCAGCCGCTCCGTGGTACAAGACTACGCCTTATGGGAGTTGCTTCGCAGCGCCGGTCTGTTGCTGGATTCGGTTCGACGTGAATTCCCTGACAGCCCACTGAAACAAGCCCTGCTGGCCACCGGCCTGGATCAGGCGTTGTTGCAGTTTGCCGCCAGCGACGGCGCCCGGCGCCCCTCCGGCGACTGGCCGTTGAAAAATGCCTACTGGGCGCTGGCTCAGTGGCAACTGAATCAACCCGAGGCAAACTGGCCACAGCTGGAGCAGGCCGTTACCCAAATCGCCGTGTCCGACGTCAACCACCGCGGCGACGCCGGTAAAGACGCCTTTACCCTGGGCTTTCTGGTGAACGCTTTCTACGGAATGGAGGGCTGTACCGGCCAGTTTGCTGACCTGTGCCACCTGCCGGACGAATCTGAAATCCTGCCCATCGAGCACCAGTGCTCCGACAGCCTGTTCATCCGCACCCAGGATCTGACGCCACGGGAACTGGCCCAAACCTGCAATCGACTCACTTCTCAGGAATCCGAGTTTCATGAGCTGCTGGCCACCATGCGTGAGCCGGTACCCGGCGATCAGAACCAGGCCCTCAAAGTGGTGGTGTTTAAGAACTGGAGCCAATACAACGCTTACGGACAGCTGTTATACGATATCGGAACCGACAATGGCGGCATGTACATCGAGGGCAACTCCCAGATGCCCGGCAATCAGGCCACATTTTACGCCTATCGGGCCTGGTGGCTGACGTCCGAATTCAAGGTCTGGAATCTCAACCATGAATACGTTCACTACCTCGACGGGCGCTACGTAAAGTACGGCGACTTCGGTCACTTCGACAGCCAACAGGTGTGGTGGGCGGAAGGGATGGCAGAATACGTCTCCAAAGGCCACGATAACGACAAGGCGCTGACACTGGCCCGGGATTACGGCAGCGACAGCTGGCCCAGCCTGGAAGCCATCTTCAACGCCGAGTACCACGACGGCCTGGACATGACCTACCGCTGGAGCTACCTGGTGGTGCGTTACCTGTGTGAATACGACCGCGCCGGACTGCAACAGTTGGGCCAGGCGCTGAAAAGCGATGACTTTGACGGCTATCTACAGGGGTTAGCGGCTTTGGCGGCCAAGCACCAGGCGGCCTACAACCACTGGTTGCAAGCCCTAGTCGATGACCTGCCCCAGGAGACCCTCCCCGTGGGGACGATGGGGCCGACGCCCCGCAAACAGAATCGTTACGCCTATCGCGACTACCTTAAGCCCGAGCATCTGGCGTTGGGCGACAGCCGCCTGCACATCTAACCGGCATGAAAAAGGGCAGCCTCGGCTGCCCTTCTCGAGTAACGCTAATAAAAGGCGGTCAGTGAATCAGACCATCCGGTTGCTCAAACACCAGATCTTCCATCTGCCGGTAGGCATCGTCATTGCCCGGGGCATTGAACAACACCATCAACACCACCCACTTCAGGTCATCCAGGCTCAGTGGCTCCCCTTCGAGCTCCATCACTCGATCGATGACCATCTCCCGGGTCTCACCGCTGAGCACCTGCACCTGCTCCAGGAACAACAGGAACCCGCGACAGCCGGTATCCAGTTGCCGCTGCTCGGCGTCGGTGTAAACTCGCACACTGCGCACCGGGGTGGTGTACAGGTAGGGCTTGTCAGCACCGTCCTGCAGATCCGCCAGCTTCTCAATCCACACCAGGGCCTTGCCAATCTCCTCGGTTCTGAAGCCCGCTCTGCTTAGCTCCTCTGTTAACTCTTCACGATCCAATAACAGCTCAACATCGCTTTGGACATAGGTCTCAAATAGGTACATCAGTATGTCAAACATGCGTTACCCTCCCCTAAGTCGGATGTAACCGCCGGACACTTGCGCTATCCGACCTTCTAACTCCAGCATTAACAGCTGTTCAAGCACAATATCTACTGGTAAATCGCTCCGAGCAACCACAACATCTACCGGAGTGGCCTCATAACCCACACTATCCAACAACTTCGGCAAAGGCAACTCGGAAACCGCCTTCGCCTCGGGCTTGGCCAGGCGTATCGCCCCCATGGGCAGCAACTCTTCATAGATATCGACCGGATCAACCGCCAGTTTGGCACCCTGCTTTATCAAAAAATGACACCCTTCGCAGCCTGGGTTGTCGACCGATCCCGGTACCGCGAAGACCTCCCGCCCCTGTTCAGCGGCGATTCTGGCGGTGATCAGCGACCCTGATTTGATGCCCGCCTCCATCACCACGGTGCCATAACTGAGGCCACTGACCACACGATTGCGCTGCGGAAAAAACTCCCGCCGGGGACGCTGCCAGGGCAAGAACGACGACACCATGGCTCCCTGATGGCGAATCTGTTCGGCCAATGCAATATGAATACGGGGGTAGCAGTGATTCAGACCAGATCCCACCACCGCCACCGTGAGCCCGCCCCGCAAGGCGCCCCGATGTGCCTGCGCATCCACACCTTCCGCCAGGCCGCTGACGATCACCCACCCCAGCGAGGCCAGCTGATCCGCCCATTGTGCCGTGCGCTCTCTGGCCGCCACCGTCGCCCGACGACTGCCCACCATCGCCAGTGCCGGTCCCTGCAATGCCGCCACCCGCCCCTGGACAAACAGCATCAAAGGCGGATCGGCAATCTGCCTCAACGCTTGAGGGTAATCCGGATGATCCAGGGTCACTATCTGTTGCCCAGGTTGTTCTGCCCACGCCAGTAAGGCATCGATCCTGGCCATATCCGGGTACGCAAGCCATTGGGCTGTGGCGGGGCTGACCCCGGGCAGATCCCCGGCCAGCGCCCATTGGCGCAATACCGATGGCGATGCCAGCTGCAGCAACGACAGCGCCTTCATTAACCCCAGTCGCGGCGCCATCATCAGCGCCGCCCAATCAGTCAGAGTGCCTGGCATAACCGGACTCCGGCGGTGGCGGTAACAGCCAGTCGGCCAGTCGAAGTGGGTGCCGGGCCGATGTCACTACCGCCAGACTCACCCGCTCAAAGCACTGAGCCACCACCACCCTACCCCGATACACCATGGCCGTTTGCTGGCCCGGAATCGGACGGCGGTGATAAGCAAACAGCACCTGGCCAGGCCGAACCCCGTCCTGGGTTCCCTTGTTGAGGTAGAGCAACTCTCCGGGCCCCACCTCCCGCATCTGCTGCGGGCTGGCCATAATCTGAGCCTCCAGCGTCGTTGGCGCCGCATCAAGGTGGAAAAACAGAGGCGCCTCCAACTGGGTGTTCAGCGCAAGCAGTGGCGCCTGAAGGGCGGTTTCGAGCCGACTGTGGGTCAGGGTCACCCCCAGACCGTCAGCTTGGGCCACACCTGAGGCCGCCAGCACCAGCTCGGTGCCCAATACCTCCCCGGACTGTGGATCCCGCAGAGGCTGCCTCTGCAGATAGACCCCATAACTTTGCCCGGCCACCAGGGGGCCAGAGCTGTACAGCGTGTCTCCCTGGACATGGCGCAACGCCTCACGGCTGGCACCCACCACCCGGCTGTGGTGGGCCAGCGACGCGGCATCGACGACTGTGACCCGTTGCATAAATGGCCGTAACCGGGAAAAAGGGAGCAGTTCAATGGGGTGAGGCTGCAACGACCGCCCCCTGCTCAGACTCAGCCGGGGCTGGCCATTGACCAGCGTCATGGTCAGCCGATCTCCGGGGTAGATCAGGTGGGGATTGGCGATAGCGGGGTTGATTTGCCATAACTGCGGCCACCGCCAGGAATCCTCCAGATAGAGGCCGGCAATGTCCCACAGGGTATCCCCCCGCATAACGGTGTAACTCTTTGGAGAGTCGGAGCGTAAAAAAAGCTCCTGAGAACAGCCAGGTGGCGAGAACAACAACAGCAACATCAGCAGCAATTGGGGCATCGAACATCCTTGTCGATCATTAACCACTCGGACTGTGCCTGTTAAAGGCGCCGCCAAACAGTTAAAATTAGGCCAATGACAACCTAAATATAGACAGGTTGAGTGTTTTTACGATTTTGAAGATGAGATAAACCATGGCCATTATGGAAGTCCTGCGTTTCCCAGACGAGCGCCTGCGCACCGTTGCCAAACCGGTAACCGAATTTGATGACAACCTGCAGCAACTGATCGATGACATGCTGGACACCATGTATGAAGAGAAAGGCATTGGCCTGGCCGCCACTCAGGTGGACCGCCACGTTCAGGTGATCGTGATGGATCATTCCGAAGACAAATCCAGGCCGGTGGTCTTCATCAACCCGACCCTGTCCAACCAACAAGGCAACTTCAGCAATGAAGAGGGTTGCCTGTCGGTACCCGGCATCTATGCCAAAGTGGATCGCCATGAAACCGTGACCATTACCGCTCAGGATCGTAACGGCGACACCTTTACCCAGGACGCCGAAGAGCTGTTGTCCATCTGCATTCAGCATGAAATGGATCACCTGGCAGGCAAGTTGTTTGTCGATTATCTGTCGCCACTGAAGCGCCAGCGCATTCGTCAGAAGCTGGAAAAGCAGGCGCGCCTCGACGCCAAACACGCCTAGGAGAAGGCCTTGACCCCATTAAAAATTGTTTTTGCCGGTACTCCGGATTTTGCCGCTCGCCATCTGCAAGCCCTGATTGACAGTGATCATCAACTGGTGGCCGTCTATTCCCAGCCGGATCGCCCGGCAGGCCGCGGCAAAAAACTCACCGCCAGCCCGGTAAAGACATTGGCCCTGAGCCACGACATTCCGGTACTGCAGCCTAAGTCTCTGCGCCAACCAGAAGCTCAGCAGCAACTGGCCGGGCTGGATTTTGACATCATGGTCGTGGTCGCCTACGGGCTGATCCTGCCCAAGGTAGTGCTGGACACCCCAAGACTGGGCTGCATCAATGTCCACGGCAGCCTGCTGCCGCGCTGGCGGGGCGCCGCCCCGATTCAGCGTTCCATCTGGGCTGGCGACCAGCACACCGGTGTCACCATCATGCAGATGGATGAAGGTCTGGACACCGGCGCCATGCTGCATAAGGTGGAGTTGGCCATCGACGCCGACGACACCTCCGCCCGTCTGTACGACAAACTGGCCGAGCTGGGCCCACGCGGACTGCTGCAGGCACTGGAGAGCATCGCCACCGGTACCGCCCATGCCGAGGTTCAGGACGACACTCAGGCCAACTACGCCGATAAGCTGTCCAAGGAGGAGGCCCGCATCGACTGGAGCCAGCCCGCTGCATTTATTGAACGCTGCGTCCGCGCTTTTAACCCTTGGCCAATCAGCCATTTTGAGGCCGCCGGGCACAGCATCAAACTGTGGCAATCCTCGGTGAGCCGCTACGACGGCGACGCCGCTCCCGGCACTGTCCTGCAGGCCGACAAGCAGGGACTGGTTATCGCCTGTGGCGACCAGGCACTGAAACTGGACACCATTCAGATCCCGGGCAAGAAGGCGATGTCCGCCACCGAGGTTCTGAACGCCCGCAAAGAGTGGTTCGACACAGGGTCACAACTGCAATGAGTAAACGCAACGTCCGCGCCCAGGCCGCCTGGGTCATCGAGCAGGTCATCGATAAGGGCCAGTCTCTGGCCACCTGCCTGCCTCAGGCCCAGAGCCTGCTGAGCAACCCCAAGGACAAGGGACTTCTGGCGGAGATCTGCTATGGGGTCATGCGCCAACTGCCGGTGCTCGACAGCCAGGTACTCAACTGCCTTGAGAAACCCCTGAAGGGCAAAAAGCGCATCATTCACTGCCTGCTGCTGGCCGGGTTGTACCAGCTCAAGCACATGCGCGTAAAACAGCATGCGGCCGTGACCGAAACCGTCGAGGCCACCCGCCAGCTTAAAGCCTCCGGCATGTCAGGGCTGGTGAACGGCATCATGCGTCGCTTCTGTCGTGAGCTGGACAGCCTGCTGGCGGCGCAGTTTGAGGACGACGCCCGCACGCACCTGCACTCCCGCTGGTTCATCGAACGGGTAAAAGCCGCCTACCCGCATCAGTGGCAACAGATTCTGCACGCCAACAACCAGCATCCGCCATTATGGCTGCGCAACAACGTCCGTCACCAAAGCCGGGAGGCCTACCTGGCACAACTGGCAGAGCAAGGCATCGACGCCGTTGCCGGTGACAGTGACAACGCCCTGCGCCTGCTCAAGGCCACCGACGTCACCAAGCTTCCCGGCTTTGCCGAGGGGGGCCTGTCGGTGCAGGACCAGTCGGCCCAGTGGGCCGCTTACCTGCTGGATCCCCAACCCGGCGAGCGCATTCTGGATGCCTGCGCCGCCCCGGGAGGCAAAACCTGCCACCTGCAGGAGCGCCAGCCCGAACTGCAACACCTGGTGGCACTGGACATCGATGACCGCCGCCTGGCCCGGGTCCAGCAAAACCTGGATCGCCTCGGCCAGCAGGCCCAGTTGGTGGCTGGCGATGCCGCCGATCCGCAATCCTGGTGGGACGGAGTACCCTTTGACCGCATCCTGCTGGATGCCCCCTGCTCCGCCACCGGCGTCATTCGCCGCAACCCGGACAGCAAGTGGCTGCGTCGCAATGACGACATCGACACTCTGGCGCAACTGCAGCAGCGTATTCTGCATGCCAACTGGAAAATGCTGAAACCGGGGGGCACCCTGGTGTACGCCACCTGCTCGATACTTCCAGAAGAAAATGTGAACCAGATCAAGACATTTCTTCAGCAGGTACCGGATGCTATGCTGCTTAACATCAATCCGGACGACTCACAGGAAAAACCGGGCTGGCAGTTACTGCCACAGGTGGAAGGCGGTGACGGCTTTTACTACGCCAGGTTGAAGAAAAGACAATAAGTTGCGATGAAAATCATCATTCTCGGAGCCGGCCAGGTCGGCGGCACGCTGGCAGAGAACCTGGTCGGCGAAAATAACGACATCACCATTGTCGACAACCATCAGGACACCCTGCGCAGCCTGCAGGACAAGTATGACCTGAGGGTGGTACACGGCCATGCGGCCCACCCTGGGGTGTTGCAGGAAGCCGGCGCCGAAGACGCCGACATGCTGATCGCGGTCACCAACTCAGATGAAACCAACATGGTGGCCTGCCATCTGGCGTACACCCTGTATGGCACCCCCACCAAAATTGCCCGTATCCGTTCCGAGCAATTTATGGCCCGCCGGGATGTGCTGTTTCAGAGTGGCGGCCACAACAGTGACTGCCGCGGCCGGTTTTTTATCGATGAGTTGATCGCGCCGGAGCAGCTGGTTACCCACTACATTCGACGGCTGATCGAATACCCCGGCGCCCTCAAGGTGGTGGAATTTGCCGAAGGCCGGGTCAGCCTGGTGGCGGTGAAAGCCTATTATGGTGGCCCCCTGGTAGGTAACGCCCTGTCGGCACTGCGGGAGCACATGCCCAATATCGATACCCGGGTGGCTGCCATCTTCCGTCAGGGGCGGCCAATTCTGCCCCGGGGAACCACGGTGATCGAAGCCGATGACGAGGTGTTCTTCGTTGCCGACTCCAAACACATTCGCGCGGTGATGAGTGAGATGCAGGAGTTGGAGTCCAACTACCGCCACATCATGATCGCTGGCGGCGGCAACATCGGTTTTGGCCTGGCCAAGGCACTGGAGCCCTACCACGACGTTAAGCTGATCGAACGCAACCCCCAGCGGGCGGCGGCCCTGTCCGAGTGGCTGGATTCCACCACGGTGTTCCACGGTGACGCCTCGGATCAAGAGCTGCTCAATGAGGAGCAGATCAACCAGACCGATGTCTTTATCGCGGTCACCAACGATGACGAAGCCAACATCATGTCGGCACTGCTGGCCAAGCGCCTGGGAGCCAAGAAGGTGATGGTGCTGATTCAGCGCGAGGCGTACGTCGATCTGGTCAAAGACGCCAACATCGACATCGCCATCTCGCCACAGCAGGCCACCATCTCATCGCTGCTTACCCACGTACGTCAGGGCGACATCACCAACGTGTACTCATTGCGTGACGGGGCCACCGAGGCCATCGAAGCGGTTGCCCATGGCGATGAAACGACCTCCAAGGTGGTGGGCAAGCAGATTCAGGACATTCGCCTGCCGCCCGGAACCACCATCGGTGCCGTGGTACGTAAAGATCAGGTGTTGATTGCCCACGACCGCACCGTTATCGAAGCCGACGACCATGTGATCATGTTCCTGGTGGACAAGAAGTACATTACCGAGGTCGAAAAGCTGTTCCAGCCCAGTGCGCTGTTTATCTAGCCCCAGTTACCATCATGATTAATATCAGGCCACTCTCTTTCCTGTTGGGGCTGTTTCTGGCGGTCGTCGCCGGATTGATGCTGATCCCCGCGGGGGTCTCCCTGTACCACGCCGAAGGACTGGCCGGAGAATTTTTCAAATCGTCGATGATCACCTTTATCGCCGCCATGATGGCGGCGAGCACCGGGTTTCGCAGTCGATTAACCCTCAGCACCCGGGACCTGTATCTGTTTACCACCCTCACCTGGGTGGTGGTATCGCTGTTTGCGGCACTGCCGTTTACCTTCTATCACCACATCAGCTATACCGATGCCTTCTTTGAAACCATGTCCGGCATCACCACCACAGGATCAACGGTACTGTCGGGACTGGACGACACCGCCTGGTCGATACTGATCTGGCGTTCGCTGCTGCAGTGGCTCGGCGGCATCGGCTTCATCGTTATGGGGGTGGCCATCTTCCCCATGCTCAACGTCGGTGGCATGCGCCTGTTCCGCACCGAGTCATCGGACTGGTCTGATAAATGGATGCCGCGTACCCAGCTTATTGGTCGCAGTCTGGTTAAGGTGTACCTGCTACTGACGGTCCTGTGCTGCCTCGGCTATCTGGCGGCAGGTATGACGCCGTTCGAAGCCATCAACCACGCCATGACCACCCTGTCTACCGGTGGCTACTCCACCACCGACAGCTCCATGACCCATTTCAGTAGCCTGGCCCACTGGAATGGCAGCTTGTTTATGTTTCTCGGCGGACTGCCGATGCTGATCTTCGTCCAGATGATGCACATGCGCTCGGTGCGGGTATGGAATGACCAGCAGGTGAAAGGCTACCTGGCCTTTGTCATCGCTGCGTCACTGACGCTGGGGTGGTGGCTGAGCCGGGAGCAGCAGATGGAGTTCTTTCCGGCACTGACCCTGGCCACCTTCAACCTGATCTCGGTGGTGACCACCACCGGCTTTGCCTCCACCGACTACAGCGCCTGGGGCCCGGCCGCCAGCATCATATTCTTCTTCCTGATGTTTGTCGGCGCCTGCTCCGGCTCCACCTCCGGCGCCATCAAGATATTCCGCTTTCAGTTGGCCGGCGCCGTGCTACACAAGGCCCTCAGACAACAGATTCACCCGTCGGCCCAGTTTCCACAGCGCTACAACCGGCGCACCATCAGTGAGGACATCGTGCGCTCTCTAGTGAGTTTCAGCATGCTGTTTATCGCCACCATCGTGCTGCTGGCGCTGTTTTTGGTGTTGGTCGGGGTGGATCCCGTCTCCAGCCTCACCGGCGCGGTCACTGCAGTAACCAATGTGGGGCCGGGACTGGGAGAGGTGATCGGGCCGGCAGGAAACTTTGCCAGCCTGCCGGACGCGGCCAAGTGGGCACTCAGCCTGGGCATGTTACTGGGCCGGCTGGAGATCATTACCGTGGCGGTACTGCTCCTGCCGACCTTCTGGCGCTACTAGGGAGTGTTGGCCATTGGGGATTTTTTTGCGCTAATCTCTGCCAAAGGTCAATCGCCCCAAGGGGCTCACTTCGCCAGGGTGATTAAGTGACGGCCGTAAGCCTTCACGTCCTCCCAGTCGGTGTAATCGATAACCGAATTCTTATCCGTGGGGCCGTTGGTCATCTTCATGATCATCTGAATCGCCAGGGTGTCTAGCCAGCCCCAGGCGGGGTAATTCACCTTGCCGGCAATCACCTTCATGTCTTTGGGCTTCCAGGGAGACAGTTCCAGGAACTTCTGCATGTAGCGGTTGCCTTCCACCGTGGCCTTCTCCGGTGTGCGCGCCACCACCGACAGGTTGAAGAAGCTGTTGGGCTTAGCCTCAATCTGAGTCGCATGATCATCGATAAACTTGAAGAAGCCTTTGTCATAGGTTCCGTACAATACCGGCGCCCCCAGGGCAACCAGGTCGTATCTGTCCCAATCCACCGATTCATGAACCGCTTCGTTGATGTCCATCATGTCGCACTCGTGGCCTTCGGCCCGCACGGATTCCATGATCACCCGTGCCACTCGGGCGGTATGGCCCCCTCGACTCATATACAGAACAAGTAAGCGTTTCACAAAACCTCCAGAAAATTCAGTATCACCTCATAATATGGGGCAATTCATGCCGTTAGGTATGGCAAAAGATCACATTTTTACTAGCAAAATAGTCAGATTACTTCAGAATCGGGATCTCGCACCGCTTAACAAAACGACGTAATGGGCTTAATATTAGTTATTGCTAAATTCTGAGGAACACTATGGCACTCACAATCGACCTGGAAACCATGACAGGAAATGCTCAGCAAGCGTCGAAATTGCTAAAGACCATCGCCAACCCCCATCGGTTGATGCTGTTGTGCCTGATTGGCAAGCAGGAGCTAACCGTCGGTGAGCTTAACGAACAGGTTCCATTAAGCCAGTCGGCGCTGTCCCAGCACCTTGCAGTACTGCGCAACGAAGGTCTGGTCTCGACCCGCAAAGAGGCGCAACAAGTTTGGTATCAACTGGACAGTCCGGAAGTCGAAGCCGTCATTAATCTGCTTTACGATCTGTACTGCGGCAAAGGCCAGTAATCCCTTCTATACAGGCAGGAAGCCCTTAGACACCCCTATTCGCTGCTCAGTCGATCGGCGAAGGCTTCGACACGCCCCCAGTCGGTGTATTCCATTACCGTATCCGCAGCCGTCGGCCCCTTGGTCATCCACATAATAAAACGAATAATATTGCGGTCCCAAAAGCTCAACGACGGGTAGTTAATGGCGCCGGCAAACACATCCAACAACTGAGGTTTCCAGCTAACCTGCTTCAGGAACTTGGCCACGTACATATTGGTCTCGGCGGTGTTTTTAAGCGGCTTTCTGGCCACCAGGTTCACCGAAAAGAAAGCGCTGCGCTTGCGGCTCAGCAAGCCCAGATGCTGTTCCACAAACTGGATTACCGCCGGCCGGTACTTGCCGTAACGAATACTGGCACCAATGACCACGGTATCGAAACTGTTAAGATCCAGGTTCGGGGTCTCGATATCGGCCACCTGCACCTGGTTTTCCGTTGCCTGCAGCCTCGCTTGCAATCGCTGCGCGATTTTTCGGGTTTGGCCATCTACAGTGGAGTACAGCACCACAATCCGTCTCACAGTCTTGTCCTCAGCTCTTCCAGAACGCCGGTGTAAACAGCACCAACAGGGTAAAAATCTCGAGACGGCCAAACAACATCGCCAGCACCAGAATCCACTTGGAGACGTCACCGATGTCACCATAGTGGGAGGCGACCTGGCCCAGGCCGGGTCCCAGGTTATTCAGGCAGGCGGCCGTGGCACTGAAGGCCGAGATGTCATCCATGCCGGTGGCCAGCAACGCCACCAGGCACAGGGCAAACACCAGAGCGTACGCGGCAAAGAAACCCCACACCGCATCGATCACTCGATCAGGCACCGCTTTGTTATTGAGTCGAATGGAGAACATCGCGCGTGGGTGCACCAACCGCTTCAGCTCCCGGCCCCCCTGCAACAGCAGCAACACGAAACGCACGACCTTCATACCACCACCGGTGGATCCGGCACAGCCGCCCACGAAGCTGGACAGAATCAACAGCACGGGCAGGAACAACGGCCACTCAGAAAAACTGTGGGTACCGAAGCCGGCGGTAGTGGAGATGGACACCGCCTGGAACAGGGCATAGTCCAGTGTCGACTCCGGCGAATCGTAGATGCCGCTGTCCAGCAGCACCAGGAAACACAACAGGGTTAGCGCCAGCTGAAACAGGAGAAACACCCGCACTTCGGCATCGCGCCAATAGTTACGCAGGTTCAGCCCCCGACGGCTGAAGGCACCGAAATGAAGGCTGAAATTGACACCGGCAATCAACAGGAACACCACGCAGATGGTGTTGATCATCTGGCTGTTAAACGCCCCCATGGATTCGTCGTAACTGGAAAAACCACCGATAGATACGGTGGAAAAGGCATGGCCGATGGCATCAAAGGTACTCATGCCCGCCAGCCAATAGGCACTGGCACAAGCAATGGTCAGCGCCAGGTAGATGTACCACAACGCCTTGGCCGTTTCCGCGATGCGGGGAGTCATCTTGTTGTCTTTGACCGGCCCGGGGGTCTCACAGCGGTACAACTGCATTCCACCAATGCCGAGCATCGGCAGGACGGCCACCGCCAAGACAATGATCCCCATCCCACCCAGCCATTGCAGCAGGTGCCGATAGAACAACACCGCTTTAGGCAGGTGATCCAGCCCGGTGATCACCGTCGCCCCTGTGGTGGTCAGGGCCGAAAACGACTCAAAGAAGGCATCGCTGGTGGACAGCGCCGGTTCGGATGAGAGCAGAAACGGAATGGCACCGATGGATCCCAGCACCGTCCAGAACAACACCACAATCAGAAACCCTTCCCGGGCTTTCAACTCCTCTTTGGTGTTGCGGTTAGGGTACCAGGCCAGCAAGCCGATGATCAGGCTGATCACCAGCGCCTGCATAAAGGTAGACCCTTCGCCATCCTTATAGATCACGGCAATCAATGCCGGAGGCACCATGGTCAGGCTAAACAGCATCACCAGCAGGCCGATAATGCGAACAATCGAACGATATTGCATCAGAGTTTTTGATTTCTATTGTTGGCGTACTGCATTTAATCCCACTCTACCTGCAACCGTCCCTGACTGCTTTGAGCCAATTGCAGAGTGAAGTTGTGTTTGTGTTCCAATGGCAAAGCCAGCCTATAACTTACTTGTTGTTCAAAGGACTGGGAAACTATTTTGCCATCAAACTGCGACAGCCAGTGTTCCAGGTTTGGCTGATCGGCATAGCTGACCTGAATGCGGCCCTCAATCAAGGGGACAAAAGGCTCGGTGGGCAGGGTTTGCAGTGCCAGCTTCACCCCTGAAGAGTAAGCGCGCACTAACCCGCCAACCCCCAGTTTGGTGCCACCGTAATAGCGAATCACCACGGCAGCCAGCTGACCGACGTCCGCCCCCAACACCACATTGAGCATTGGCCTGCCGGCGGATCCCGCCGGTTCGCCATCATCGCTGGCACCGATGTCCCGAGTGTCTCCGGGGGGACCAGCATTAAACGCCAGACAGTGATGGCTGGCTTCCGGGTGTTGCTGGCGAGCCAGTTGCTGCAACGCCCGCGCCTGTTTGCCCTCGGTCACCGGGGCAATCCAGGTGATAAAGCGACTGCGCTTGATCACCTCTTCTACCTCATAGTGACCGCAGGGAACGAGAAAACTGCCAGACATCAGGCCAGGCCTAGATCCCGGGTCAGGTTCTCGACTCTGTCCGAATGAATCACAATGTCATCCTCAATGCGAACACCGCCGTAAGGGCGCAGGGCATCGATGCCCGCCTGGTTCAGCATTGAGCTCGCTTCCCCTTTAAGGTTGTTAAGCAGGGAGTCGATGATGTACAGGCCAGGCTCAATGGTCACTACCATGCCTGGCTCAATCAGGCGGGTGCAGCGCAATGCCGGATGCTCATCAGGTGCGGCCAGGTGTGTCCCTTGCGGATCCTGCATAAAGCCACCGACATCATGAACCTGCAAACCGATCTGATGGCCCAGTCCATGGGGGAAGAAGGCCGCCGTTACCCCGTTGGCAATCAATGCCTCATCGGATCCCGCCGCCAGATCAAATTGACGCAGCATCTGGGCCACCCGCTGGTGCATCGCCAGATGCAGATCGGTATAACGCATTCCAGGTGTAATGGTGTCGATCAGAGCCTGCTGGTGGCTATCCATGGTCGCCACCAACTCGGCAAACTTTGACTGCGGGTCAAACGCATAAGTCCGAGTGATGTCTGAGGCATAACCATGAAAACTGGCACCGGCATCCAGCAGGAAGCTGCGCAGTTGTTCGGGCGCGGTTTTCTGCAACTTGGTGTAGTGCAAAATGGCGCTGTTTTCATTAAGGGCCACGATGTTGCCGTAAGGCACGTCATTCTCGCCGTGCTGAGTGGCGCAGAGATAGGCCAGTTGAATATCAAACTCACTCTTCTGACCGAAGAACGCATCCCGGGCCGCCTCATGACCACAGACCGCCACTTCACTGGCAATACGCATGCACGCCAGCTCATAGTCGGTCTTATAGGCGCGGTGATAGTGCAGGAAGTCCATCACCGGCTTGGGGTTGATCCGAGTCAACCCCCACTCGGACGCCTGCTCAGGGTGCTCACCAATGTAGGCAAAATTGGCCAGCGAGGCCGGCAGCAACGCCCGTGCCTGCTCGGGTTTCTCTATGACCTGAAGGTCGACAAACTCGGTCCAGAAATCGGTCGGAAGTGGCGGCACCTTGTGCCAGAAATCCACCGGGCGATAAAACAGCAGTGCCGGTTTATGGCCGGGACGAATCAGCAGGACACAGTGCGGATTGTCGATGACCGGAAGCCAATGTTTAAAGTGAGGATTGGGTTTGAACGGGTAGTCCATATCATCGAGGAAGATCCGCTGCGGTTGCCCGGAGTGAATCACCATGCCATCCAACCCCTGTTGGGCCAATATGGTGTCACTGCGTTGCGACAATTCTGCAATGTGAGCCTGATAAAGAGGCGCTAAACGTTCCATGACCATCTCTTCTTAATAACGGGTGTCGAATTGGCCGCCAGTGTAACACAGTCACTCCGCCGACAATCCCTAGCTCATTCAGCCGATGTTAAACAGGTGTTTTAAATAGGTGTTGCAATTTATTGTGACGCAGGACACACTTTGAGTAATCGGTCACTAATTGGACGTGACCCCCCGCGGTAAAAAGGAAACCAAGCATGATTTTTCAAAGCAGCTCCATTGTGGTCAGCTGGCTGGAACCCGGTATCGCCAATCTGTGCTTTGACTCGGCCGGTTCAGTCAATAAGTTTGACCAGTCCACTCTGAACGATTTCGATCAGGCTCTGACCGCCCTGGCCCAGGAAAATGACCTCAAAGGGGTGGTGGTCAGCAGTGGGAAAGATGCCTTCATCGTTGGCGCTGACATCACCGAATTTTTGGGCCTGTTCGCCGAGCCGGAGCAGACCCTGAATAACTGGGTGGTGGAGGCCAATGCGGTCTTCAATAAGCTGGAAGACCTGCCGGTCCCCACCATCGCCGCCGTGCGTGGCTATGCCCTGGGTGGCGGCTGCGAAGCCATTCTTGCCTGTGATCTGCGCGTCGGTGATACCACCGCCCGCATCGGCCTGCCAGAGACCAAGCTGGGGATCATTCCCGGCTTCGGGGGCACCGTTCGCCTGCCACGGGTCATTGGGGCCGACAACGCCATGGAGTGGATCACCACCGGTCAGGAAAATCGCGCCGACGCCGCCCTGGCTGTAGGCGCCCTGGATGCGGTTGCCGCCGACGGCAAACTGATGGACGCGGCCATCAAGATGCTGAAGCAAGCCATCACCAAAGAGATTGACTGGCAGGCCCGTCGTCAACGCAAACTGAGCCCGCTGAACCTGTCCCAGATTGAAGCGGCCATGTCATTCAATACCGCCAAAGGCATGGTGGCGATGAAGGCCGGCCCGCACTACCCGGCCCCCCACGCTGCGGTACGCTTACTGGAAACCGCCGCCGGTTGTGGCCGTACCGAAGCCCTGAACGCCGAGGCCGCCGCCTTCATCAAGCTGGCGAAAGGCGACGTCGCACAGGCGCTGGTCGGCATCTTCCTCAACGACCAGTTCGTCAAAGGCAAGGCTAAAAAGGCCGGCAAGCAAGCCCGCGAGTTCAATAGCGCCGCAGTGATCGGCGCAGGCATCATGGGGGGCGGCATCGCCTACCAGTCGGCGCGCAAAGGCGTACCCGCAGTGATGAAAGACATCGCCCAGCCGGCGTTAGACCTGGGTCTGAATGAAGCTGCCAAGTTGCTGGCCAAACAGGTTGAACGGGGCCGGATGAAACCCGCCGCCATGGCCAAGGTACTGAATAACATCGTGCCGTCACTGGACTACTCCGCCATCAAAGACGCCGACGTGGTGGTCGAAGCGGTGGTAGAGAACCCCAAGGTGAAATCCATTGTCCTCGCGGAAGTGGAACAGACCCTGCGCGACGACGCCGTCCTGACCTCCAACACCTCGACCATCTCCATCAATGCACTGGCTAAAAGCCTGAAACGGCCAGAGAACTTCTGCGGCATGCATTTTTTCAACCCGGTACACCGAATGCCTTTGGTCGAGATCATTCGCGGAGAAAACAGCAGCGAAGAGACCATCTCCACCGTGGTCGCCTACGCTGCCAAGATGGGCAAGACCCCCATCGTCGTGAACGATTGCCCCGGCTTTTTTGTCAACCGCGTGCTGTTCCCCTACTTCTTTGGTTTCAACCTGCTGCTGCGCGATGGCGCCGACTTCCAGCAGATCGACAAGGTAATGAGCAAGCAATTTGGCTGGCCCATGGGACCGGCTTACCTGCTGGACGTTGTCGGCATCGATACCGCCCACCACGCGGTTGCCGTGATGGCCGAAGGCTTCCCGACCCGTATGAGCAAAACCTTCCGCGACGCGGTCGACATTCTGTTTGAAGCCGAACGTTACGGTCAGAAGAACGGCAAGGGCTTCTACCAGTACGCACCCGATCGCAAAGGCAAACCGAAGAAGAGCGTCGATGAGTTTACCCTGGCGGTACTGAAAGGCGCCTACGGCGACAGCAAGCCATTCGAGGCGGACGAGATCATCGCTCGCACCATGATTCCCATGATCAACGAAACCGTACGCTGCCTGGAAGAAGGCATCGTTGCCACTCCGGCGGAAGCGGACATGGCGTTGGTGTACGGCATCGGCTTCCCTCCGTTCCGGGGCGGTGTATTCCGCTACCTGGATACGCTGGGGCTGAAGCAGTACGTGGCCATGGCCGACCGCTTTGCACACCTGGGCGAGATGTACCAGGTTACCGACAAATTGCGTGAAATGGCCGCCAATGGCGACCGTTTCTATTCAGCGAAATAAGGAGATTGGCAATGAAACACGCGGTAGTCGTAGATTGCATCCGCACCCCTATGGGCCGTTCCAAGGGTGGGGTATTCCGCAACGTTCGTGCTGAGACCCTATCAGCACAACTGATGAAACAGTTGCTGCTTCGCAACCCTCAGGTGGATCCGGAAGAGATAGAAGATGTGATCTGGGGGTGTGTACAGCAAACCCTGGAACAGGGCTTCAATGTGGGCCGTAACGCCGCCCTGCTGGCCGGATTGCCCAAGTCCGTCGGTGGCGTGACCGTTAACCGCTTGTGTGGCTCATCGATGCAGGCGATACACGACGCCTCCCGGGCCATCATGCTGGACGAAGGCGACATCTTTATCGTCGGTGGCGTCGAGCACATGGGCCACGTGCCCATGAACCATGGTGTCGATTTCCACCCCGGTCTGGCCAACAACGTTGCCAAGGCCGCCGGCATGATGGGATTGACCGCCGAGATGCTGGGTAAGATGCACGGCATCAGTCGCCAGGCTCAGGACGAGTTTGGTGCCCGCTCTCATCAGCGTGCCCACCACGCCACCCTCGAAGGGCGCTTCAATAACGAACTCGTCGCCATCGAAGGCCACGATGCCGATGGCGCCCTGATCCGGGTTACCCAGGATGAGGTGATTCGCCCTGAAACCACCGTCGAAAGCCTTGGCGCCCTGCGCCCGGTATTCGATCCGGTCAATGGCACCGTCACCGCCGGAACCTCGTCGGCGCTGTCCGACGGCGCCTCTGCCATGCTGTTGATGAGTGAAGACAAAGCCAAGGCTCTGGGCTTGCCAATTCGCGCCAGAATCCGCTCCATGGCCATCGCCGGTTGCGACCCCTCCATCATGGGCTATGGCCCGGTACCGGCCACCCACAAAGCTCTTAAGCGGGCCGGCCTGACCATGGCCGATATTCAACAGGTTGAGTTGAATGAAGCCTTTGCCGCCCAATCCCTGCCTTGTGCCAAGGATCTGGGACTGCTGGATAAAATGGATGAGATGGTTAACCTCAACGGCGGCGCCATCGCCCTGGGTCACCCCTTGGGCTGCTCCGGAGCCCGCATCTCTACCACGCTGATCAACCTGATGGAGCATCGCGACGTCGAGTTGGGACTGGCTACCATGTGCATCGGCCTGGGTCAGGGCATTGCCACCGTCTTTGAGCGCGTATAAGCGGCGCTGCAGCCGCCACGCAAAAGGGAAGCCTCGGCTTCCCTTTTTTTGTGATCGGGTAGGTTAAATAGTGTTCAAACCATCGTCATGGCTTGCGTCACCGACCCAGCGGCGTATCATATCCGCCCAGTTTTAGAGAATGGGCTCCCCTGATGTCACACAGCTTTACCGATGCCACCCACACCCTCGACGCCATCGGCCTGCGTTGCCCAGAGCCGGTGATGATGGTGCGTAAAACGGTGCGAAAAATGGAACAGGGCGACACCCTGCTGATTACCGCTGATGATCCCTCCACTACCCGCGACATTCCCAGCTTTTGTCGCTTTATGGATCACACCCTGCTGGCCAGCCAGGTGGACAATGCGCCCTACCAGTACCTGATTCAAAAAGGCAACTGAACGGCAACACACACATGTCGTTGCAAAAAAGCCGTTTATCGCGGCTTTTTTTGTCTCTGTGCCCGTAAATGCAACCCCAACCCCAATCCGCCGGACAGCCTACCCCCATTCCAAGCATGAACAGCATAAGCCGCTGATTCACTCCTGAGTGTTCTGTATTCAATATTCCGCCCTTTCAGTAGACTCGTCGCAATTCCACAAAACCAGAACAACGACAGGGAGTCCTATGTCAGCCTTATTCCCCTTAAGAGTCAGCTTGCTGACCGCAGGGTTGCTTTTGAGCAACCCTCTGTTCGCCACCGACGCCCCCGGCTGGAGCGTCAATCAGCCTCAAGGGCCTCTGAAATCCATCAATATCGACGTCACCCAGGGCACCTGGATGAACGTCGACATCAGCCCGGACGGCAGCACCCTGGTGTTCGATCTGCTCGGCGACATCTACCAGATGCCTATTGATGGCGGCGAAGCGACGCCGCTGATAAAAGGCATTGCCTGGCACATGCAACCCAGATTCAGCCCAGACGGCAAGTACATCGCCTTTACCTCCGATCAGGATGGCGGCGATAACATCTGGATCATGAATGCCGATGGCAGCGAACCACGCCCGGTATCGTCGGAAAACTTCCGCCTGCTGAACAGTCCGACCTGGAGTCCGGATAGCCAGTACCTGGTGGGCCGTAAGCACTACACCGCCCAGCGCAGCCTGGGGGCCGGCGAGGTGTGGATGTACCACATCCAGGGCGGCGACGGCATTCAGCTCACCGAGCGCCCCAATGACCAGAAGGATCTCGGCGAACCGGCCTTTTCTCCCGACGGCCGTTACCTGTACTTTTCTCAGGATGCCACCCCGGGAAAGACCTTCCACTACTCCAAGGATTCGGTGCAGGGAATCTATAAGATCAAGCGCTATGACCGCCACAGTGGTGACATCGATGTGTTGCTCAGCGGCACCGGCGGCGCCATCCGCCCCACTCCCAGCCCGGATGGAAAAACCCTTGCCTACATCAGCCGTGATGGCTTCCAGACCAGCCTGTACCTGTATGACCTGCAGTCAGGACAGAAACGAAAAATCTACGACCGCCTGGATAGGGACATGCAGGAGACCTGGGCCATACACGGGGTCTACCCGACCCTCGCCTGGACCCCTGACAACAACCAACTGCTGTTCTGGGCAGGCGGTCAGATTCACAAGCTCAATGTGCAATCCGGCGAGTCACAACTGGTCCCGTTCCATGTGGCGACCAACAAACAGGTTCAACCGGCGGTGCGCTTCAGCCAACAGCTGGATCCGGATCAGTTTGACGTCAAGATGTTGCGCCAGGTGCAGGTGTCACCCGATGGCAAGACCGTGGTGTTTGAGGCGTTGGGCAAGCTGTGGCAGCGGCCGGTGAGCGGTGGCAAACCCCAGCGAGTCACTACCAGCCAGCAAGGGTTCGAACTGTTCCCGCAATTCTCCCGCGATGGCAAGCAGCTGGTCTTCGCCAGCTGGCACGACGACCAGCAGGGCGCCATCAAGGTGATGAACCTGAAACGCGGCAAAGTCACCACCCTGACCACCCAGCCGGGCAAATACGTCGAACCCACCTTCAGCCCCGACGGTCGCACCGTGGTGTACCGCAAGATTAACGGCGGCTACATCACCCCAACAACCTGGAACACCGATCCGGGCATCTATCGGGTTGATGCCAAAGGTGGCACACCATTGATGATCAGTGACTGGGGCAGCATGCCCCATTTCGGCAACCGCAATGACCGCCTGTTCCTGACCACCCGCTCCGACGACAAGCCGGCGCTGGCCAGTGTGAATCTGGATGGGTTTGATAAGCGGGTACACTTTACCTCGGATCACGCCACCGAGTTTCATGTGGCACCTGACGGTCGCAAGCTGGCCTTCGCCGAGCGCTTCAAAGTGTTCCTGACCCCCTTTGCCAGCCACGGCGAAACTCAGCACATCGGACCCAATGGCGGAGGCCTGCCGGTGAAGCAGCTGTCACAGCGGGCGGGCGAAAACCTCAGCTGGAACCCGGCCGCCACCGGCCTGTACTGGTCTTTAGGGCCGGAACTGTATCAGGCCAATATCGAGCAGCTGTTTGATCCCGGCCAGCCCGAGGTCAAACCGGCATCGGTCACCGACATCGGCTTTAAGGCCAACACCTATGTTCCACGTGAAACCATCGCCTTTGTCGGTGGCCAGGTGATCACCATGCAGGGTGACCGAATCATTCAGGACGGCGTGGTCATCGTCGAGGGCAACCGCATCACCGCCGTCGGTAGCAATGATCAGATCAGCATTCCCGCGGGCACCCGCACCATCAACATCAAAGGGAAAACCCTGATGCCCGGCCTGTTTGATGCGCATGCCCACGGCAGCCAGGGAAACAATGAGATCATTCCCGAGCAGAATCGCATCAACTACGCCAGCCTGGCGCTCGGTGTCACCAGCATTCACGATCCCTCCAACGATACCACCGAGGTGTTTGCTGCCAGTGAGTTGCAAAAATCCGGTGACATCGTCGGGCCGAGAATTTTCTCCACCGGCACCATCCTGTATGGCGCCAACGGTCCCGGCTACACCGCCCATGTCGACAGCCTGGAAGACGCCAAATTCCACCTGGAGAGGCTGAAGAAGGTGGGCGCCTTCTCGGTCAAGAGCTACAACCAACCAAGGCGGAATCAGCGCCAACAGATCATCGCTGCCGCTCGTGAGCTGGAGATGATGGTGGTGCCCGAAGGGGGCAGTCTGTTGCAGCACAACCTGACCATGATCGCCGACGGCCACACCGGCATTGAACACGCCATTCCGGTGGCCAATATCTACGATGACATTAAGCAATTCTGGCGCCAGACCGACGTCGGCTACACTCCAACCCTGGTGGTGGCCTACGGTGGCATCTGGGGTGAAAACTACTGGTACGACAAAACCGAGGTGTGGAAGCACCCTCGCCTGTCCAAGTACGTGCCTCAGGAGATTTTGCGCCCACGGGCAATGCGTCGCACCACCGCGCCAGACGAGCACTACAACCATTTTAATGTGGCCAGGGTCGCCAATGAACTCAGACAGCTGGGGATCCCCAGCAACATCGGCGCCCACGGCCAGCGGGAAAGCCTAGGGGCCCACTGGGAGATGTGGATGTTTGCCCAGGGGGGCATGAGCAACCTGGAGGCACTGAAGACCGCCACCATTAATCCGGCCCGCCACTTTGCCATGGATCATCAGATTGGCAGCATCGAAACCGGTAAGCTGGCGGATCTGATCGTCATCGACGGCGACCCACTCCGCAACATTCGTGACTCCGACAGGGTTCACTACACCATGGTGGGTGGCCGGCTGTACGACGCCGACACCATGAATGAGTTGAACGGGAAACGGCGCCAGCGGGCACCGTTCTACTTCGAGTAACCCCCGTCAGTCGCATTTCAGGGCCGCCCGTCATGGCGGCCCTTTTTACTGGCTCAGTTGCCGGCACTCCTGATAACTCGGGCAGGTCACCAGATGGTCATTGATCATGCCAACGGCCTGCATAAAGGCGTAACAGATGGTGGTACCCACAAAGCTGAAACCGGCCTTCTTCAGCGCCTTGCTCATGGCATCGGACTCGGCGCTTCGAGTGGGGAAGTCATCACCGGGCTTAAGGGCGTTGTCGATGGGCTGACCGCCGACAAAGGACCATAGATAATCAGAGAAATCGAAGCCCTGCTGCTGCAGCGCCATATAGGCTTTGGCGTTTTTAATGATCGAGTTGACCTTGAGCCGGTTGCGGACGATGCCGGGGTCCAGCAGCAACTGTTCGACCCGGGCCTCATCAAACTCGATAATCCTGACGGGATCAAACTGCTCAAACACTTCGAAGTAGTGGCCGGTCTTACGCAAAATGATCAACCAGGACAGCCCGGCTTGCTGGCCATCAAGGCACAGCTTGGCAAACAGCTCCCGATTATCCCGCACCGGCCGTCCCCACTGGGTATCGTGGTATTCGACGTATTGCGGATCGGTTCCACACCATGAACAACGTTGTTTATCCATCTATTGGCCATACCTTTATTAACACGACAAAAATTAGCCTACATACCAGCCCTCTCAGAAGGTATACTAACCAGCATTTCGCGCAAGTTTCACGCCATTTAGACGTATCCAGGTGATACCCCATGCAAAAGTTTGACGTCAAGACCTTCCAGGGTCTGATCCTGCAACTGCAGGACTTCTGGGCTCGCCAGGGCTGTACCGTGGTGCAGCCACTGGACATTGAAGTGGGAGCGGGCACGTCCCACCCCATTACGTGCCTTCGTGCCATCGGCCCTGAGCCGTTTGCCGCTGCTTATGTGCAGCCTTCCCGTCGTCCTACCGACGGTCGCTACGGTGAGAACCCGAACCGTCTGCAGCACTTCTACCAGTTTCAGGTGATCATCAAGCCGTCACCGGCCGAGATTCAGGAGCTGTATCTGGAGTCTCTGCGTGAGCTGGGCATCGATACCGATATCCACGACATCCGCTTCGTTGAAGACAACTGGGAAAACCCGACTCTGGGTGCCTGGGGTCTGGGCTGGGAGGTTTGGCTCAACGGCATGGAGGTAACCCAGTTTACCTACTTCCAGCAAGTGGGCGGCCTCGATTGCAAGCCGGTCACCGGTGAGATCACCTACGGCCTCGAGCGTCTGGCGATGTACATTCAGGGCGTGGACAACGTTTACGATCTGGTGTGGTCCGACGGCCCGCTGGGCATCACCAGTTACGGTGATGTGTTCCATCAAAACGAAGTGGAACAATCCACCTACAACTTCGAGCACGCCGACGTCGACTTCCTGTTTACCTTCTTCGACCAGTGTGAGAAGGAAGCGCGCCATTTGCTGGATCTTGAAAAGCCGCTGCCGCTGGCGGCGTACGAGCGCATCCTCAAGGCTGGTCACGCCTTCAACCTGCTGGATGCCCGCAAGGCGATCTCAGTCACCGAGCGTCAGCGCTACATTCTGCGGATTCGCACCCTGACCAAAGCCGTAGCCGAAGCCTATTACGCTTCCCGTGAAGCCCTGGGCTTCCCAATGTGTCAAAAGGAGCAGTGATAGAATTATGGCTACTGAAACCTTTCTGGTAGAACTGGGCACCGAAGAGTTGCCACCGAAAGCCCTGCGAACGCTGGGTGAAGCGTTTCGCGACAACCTGGTTGATGCCCTGGCCAAGGCTGAGCTGAGCCACGGCGAGGTTGAGTGGTTTGCCGCTCCCCGCCGCATGGCCGTTAAGATTGCCGCCATGACCGACGCACAGCAAGACAAAGTGGTGGAGAAGCGTGGCCCGGCCATCAAGTCGGCCTTCGACGCCGACGGCAACCCCACCAAGGCGGCCCAAGGCTGGGCCCGGGGCAACGGCATCAGCGTCGATCAGGCCGAACGCCTGGTCACCGACAAAGGCGAATGGCTGCTGCATCGCGCCGAGGTTAAGGGCAAACCGGCAGCCGAACTGCTGCCCGCCCTGGTGGCCGACGCCCTGTCCAAGCTGCCAATTCCCAAGGCGATGCGTTGGGGCTCCAGCGACATTCAATTTATCCGACCGGTCCACACCCTGACGCTGCTGTTGGGCAGCACCAGTCTGGATGCCGAAATCCTGGGCATCCGCAGCGGCCTGACCATCAAGGGTCACCGCTTTATGGGCGCCCAGGAACTGACGCTGGATCACGCCGAAGACTACCCACAGCGGCTGCTGGAAACCGGCAAAGTCGTGGCCGATTACGAGCAACGTAAAGCCACCATCAAGGCCGACATCGAAGCCGCGGCGCAACAGATTGGCGGCAATGCCGATCTGGATGACGAACTGCTGGAAGAGGTCACCTCGCTGGTGGAATGGCCGGTGGTCATGATCGCCTCTTTCGAACCGGAGTTCCTCAAGGTACCGGCAGAAGCACTGGTGTACACCATGAAGGGCGACCAGAAGTACTTCCCGGTCTACGACCAGGCCGGCGAGCTGATGCCCAAGTTCATCTTCGTTGCCAACGTCGAATCCAAGGATCCTGCCCAGGTTATTGATGGTAACGAAAAGGTGGTTCGTCCCCGCCTGGCCGACGCCGAGTTCTTCTTCAATACCGATAAAAAGCAGAAGCTGGTTGAGCAGCTGCCGAAGCTGGACAGCGTACTGTTCCAGAAGCAGCTTGGCACACTGAAAGACAAAACCGACCGGATTCAGGCACTGGCAGAGTACATCGCTGCCGGTATCGGCGCCGATACCACCCACGCCTCACGTGCCGGCCTGCTGTGTAAGTGTGACCTGATGACCTCCATGGTGTTCGAGTTCACCGACACCCAGGGCATCATGGGCATGCATTACGCCCGCCATGATGGAGAAGCCGAAGAGGTCGCCGTAGCGCTGAACGAGCAGTATATGCCCCGTTACAGCGGTGACGACCTGCCGCATTCCGGCGTAGCACAAGCCCTGGCACTGGCCGACAAGCTGGATACCCTGGTGGGCATCTTCGGAATTGGTCAGGCTCCCAAGGGCGCCGCTGATCCGTTCGCCCTGCGCCGGGCGGCCATCGGTGCGCTGCGGATCATCGTCGAGAAAGGGCTGGTCCTGGACCTGGTAGACCTGACCGCCAAGGCCCAGTCTCTGTTTGGTGACAAGCTGACCAATAATACCGTCTGCGAAGACGTCATCGAGTTCATGCTGGGCCGCTTCCGCGCCTGGTATCAGGATGAGGGTTACCCGGTCGACGTCATTCAGGCGGTACTGGCTCTGCGCCCCACTCGCCCGGTCGACTTCGATCGCCGCGTTAAGGCCGTTCAGAGCTTCCGCTCCCTGGACGCCGCCCAAGCCCTGGCGGCCGCCAACAAGCGCGTGGGTAACATTCTGGCCAAATCGGATGCCCCACTGGCAGATGCCATCGACGCCAGCCTGCTGCAAGAGAGCGCCGAGAAGGCTCTGGCAGAGGCGATTCTGGACGCCCAGGACAGAGTGCTGCCCCTGTTTGCCGAAGGCAACTACAGCGACGGCCTGAGCCAACTGGCCAGCCTGAGAGCAACCATCGACAACTTCTTTGAAGAGGTGATGGTCAACGCCGACGACCCGGCTCTGAAAGCCAACCGCCTGGCGATGCTGAATCAACTGCGGGGCTTGTTCCTGCAGGTGGCCGACATCTCGCTGCTGCAACAGTAAGTCACCCTTGCCACGTGGCTGAAAAAGCCGCCCTTTCCAGGGCGGCTTTTTATTGTTCATAAATAAGAACAAAGCGTTTTTGTGATTTTAATTGCCTTCTGGCGTTTTCAACATAGAATGTCGAAAACCGGTGCGTACGACCACTTTTATGGTCTCAGTGCATCGGTGCATCCCTTCCAGAAGTGCCGATTCCTGAGCCCCCCTATTTCGTAGTATTCGGGAATCGATCATGCATATTGAAGCTGACATCAAACTGGGTTTTAAAGACGTCCTGTTCCGGCCCAAGCGCTCCACCCTGGCCAGCCGTTCACAAGTTGATATTCGTCGTACCTTCCTGTTCAAGCACGCCAAAGAGTGCTGGACTGGCGTGCCGGTTATCGCCGCCAATATGGATACCGTCGGCACCTTCGAGATGGCCGAAGCCCTGGCCGTACATGGCATGCTGACCGCCGTACACAAGCACTACAGCGTTGACCAATGGCAGCAATGGCTGCAGGATAAAGACGCCGATTTCTTCGAGCGCATCATGGTGTCCACCGGCGTGTCCGACAATGACTTTATCAAGCTGGGGCAGGTTATGGCGCTGGACTCACGCCTGAGGTTCATCTGCATCGACGTCGCCAACGGCTATCAACAGAGTTTTGTCGACTTCGTCCGCCGAGTACGAGCTAATTACCCGGATCAGGTGATCGTCGCCGGTAATGTGGTCACCGGCGAGATGGTGGAGGAGTTGCTGATCAGCGGCGCCGACATCGTCAAAGTGGGCATCGGTCCCGGCTCAGTGTGCACCACTCGAGTCAAGACCGGGGTGGGTTACCCCCAGTTGTCCGCCGTTATCGAGTGCGCTGATGCCGCCCATGGCCTCGGTGGCCAGATCATCAGTGATGGCGGATGCAGTTGCGCCGGCGACGTGTCCAAAGCCTTTGGTGGCGGCGCCGACTTTGTAATGATCGGCGGTATGTTTGCCGGCCACGATCAAAGCGGCGGTGAAACCATCGACAAGGATGGCAAAGCCTACCGCGCCTTTTATGGCATGAGTTCCTCCACCGCCATGGATAAATACTCCGGCGGAGTGGCCAACTACCGTGCGTCGGAAGGTAAGACCGTTATGGTGCCCTACCGCGGTGACGTCGAGTTTACCGTGCAAGACATCCTGGGAGGCGTACGCTCCACCTGCACCTATGTGGGGGCCGCCAAGCTAAAGGAGCTGACCAAGCGCACCACCTTCATTCGGGTTCAGGAGCAGGAAAACCGCGTCTTTAACTGATGTTCCACGTGGAACAGCGGTTGAGTTTAGGGGCATCGCCGGTAACGGCGGTCCCCTTTTTGTTGTGTAGGTTATCCAGATCAACCGTCTATGTTTCACGTGGAACATTGACGACAGCGATGGCCCACTCATCACACGACTGTCTCTTTCGGCGACCCATCCCATGCCAGGACATGTCACCAACGGTGACATGCTGAACCGTATCGCACCATCCTGCGGGCTAAAACAAACCCAGCCCTTGAGGTGAAGACAAAAAAAGGGGCCCGATGTGGGCCCCTGTTCGTGCTCGCAAACCCGGACTAGACGTCCAGGTTGGCCAGCAGAGCGTTCTGCTCAATGAAGTCACGACGCGGCTCGACCTGGTCACCCATCAGGGTGGTAAACAGCTGGTCACAGGCGATGGCGTCTTCGATGGTTACCTTCAACATGCGACGAGCTTCCGGATCCATGGTGGTTTCCCACAACTGCTCCGGGTTCATCTCACCCAGTCCTTTATAGCGCTGAATGTACAGACCGCGTTTGGACTCGTTCATCAACCAGTTGAGGCCCTGCTCAAAGGTAGTGATCGGGAAACGTCGCTCGCCACGACTGATGTAGCCGCCCTCTTCGATCAGATCCGCCACCTGCTCGCCCAGGGCAACAATGGCTTTGTAATCCGGGGACTGCAGAAAGTCATAAGTCAGCAGATACTCGTGGTCGATACCATGTTGACGCAGAATCAACTTCGGCACGTACACCCCACGTTCGGCATCAAACTCCACCTCGGCGCGATAGTAGGAACCGTCGCCTTCAGTTTCGGTCACATCATTGGCAAAGGCTTCCGCCCAATCCAGCACCGTCGACTCAGACTTAATGGCTTCATCACTCAAACCGCCGGCATAGATCAACGCCTTCACCAGGTTACGGGGGAAGCGGCGGCTCTGACGATCGATAACCGATTCAACGCTGCGGAACTGGTTCACCAGCGACTCGAGACCGGTATCGCTGATACCCGGCGCCTCGGCGTTAACGTGCAGCGCCGACTTCTCCAGTGCCAGAGTGGTCAGGTACTCGGTCAACGACTCATCGTCTTTGATGTAGCGCTCCTGCTTACCCTTCTTCACCTTATACAATGGTGGTTGAGCGATGTAGATATAACCCCGCTCGATCAGTTCAGGCATCTGGCGATAGAAGAAGGTCAACAGCAGCGTACGAATGTGCGAGCCGTCGACATCCGCATCGGTCATGATGATGATGTTGTGGTAACGGGTCTTCTCCGGGTCATAATCGTCACGACCGATGCCACACCCCAGGGCAGTAATCAGCGTGGCGACCTCCTGAGAAGAGAGCATCTTATCGAAGCGGGCCTTCTCAACGTTGAGGATTTTACCCTTCAACGGCAGAATGGCCTGAGTCTTACGGTTACGACCCTGCTTGGCGGAACCGCCGGCCGAGTCACCCTCCACAATGTAGATTTCAGACAGGGCCGGGTCCTTTTCCTGGCAGTCCGCCAGTTTGCCGGGTAACCCGGCCAGATCCATCGCCCCTTTACGGCGGGTCATCTCCCGCGCCTTGCGTGCGGCTTCCCGAGCTCGAGCGGCATCGATGATCTTGTTCACCACCGACTTGGCATCATTGGGATTTTCCAGCAGGTAGTCAGACAGCTTTTCGCCCATCGCCTGCTCAACGGCGGTCTTCACTTCCGAAGACACCAACTTATCTTTAGTCTGAGATGAGAACTTGGGATCCGGTACCTTGACCGAGATAACCGCAGTCAGACCTTCGCGGGCATCGTCACCGGTGGCGCTGGTCTTGTTCTTCTTGTTGAAGCCCTCTTTCTCCATGTAGGAGTTCAGGGTCCGGGTCAATGCCGCCCGGAAACCGGCCAGGTGAGTACCACCGTCGCGCTGTGGAATGTTGTTGGTAAAGCAGTAGATGCTCTCTTGGAAACCATCGTTCCACTGCATGGAGACTTCCACCGCGATGCCGTCTTCCCGCTCCAGGTTGAAGCTGAAGGCCATGGGATGAATCGGGGTTTTGTTCTGGTTCAGGTATTCAACGAACGCCTGGATACCGCCTTCATAGCAGAAGTGGTCGTTCTTACCGTCGCGCTCATCCAACAGTTTAATGGACACACCGGAGTTCAGGAACGACAGTTCACGCAGGCGCTTGGCCAGAATCTCGTAGTGAAACTCAATGTTAGAGAACGTGCCCGGACTCGGCCAGAAGCGAATGGCGGTACCGGTCTTATCGGTATCGCCCACTGCCGCCACCGGCGATTCTGGCTCGCCAAGGCGATAGATCTGCTGATGCACTTTACCCTGACGACGAATGGTCAGTTCCAGCTTATCGGACAAGGCGTTCACCACTGACACACCCACACCGTGCAAGCCACCAGACACCTTATAGGAGTTGTCATCGAACTTACCGCCGGCGTGCAGCACGGTCATGATCACTTCTGCAGCGGAGACCCCCTCTTCCGGGTGAATGTCGACGGGAATGCCGCGACCGTCGTCCTGTACCGACACAGAACCATCGAGGTGGATGGTGACAATGATGTCATTACAGTGACCCGCCAATGCCTCATCAATGGAGTTATCGACCACCTCGAACACCATGTGGTGCAGGCCGGTGCCATCGTCGGTGTCGCCAATATACATACCTGGACGCTTACGCACTGCGTCCAGACCTTTCAGGACCTTAATACTTGAGGATCCATAGCTTTGTTCTGACATACGCTTGTCTCTGGTTAACTATCCTTTGTGGTGACCTGGCCATGCTCCACGTGGAACACTCGCTGCCAACTCATCATTGCCAACTGTTCTGGATCAATGGCAGTCACAAAAACCTGACTGCCGGTTTGCTCCAGTTGACTCAACAGCTGAGTCCGTTTCTCCGAATCCAACTCTGATGCCAAGTCATCAACTAAATAAATGCACTGTTTCTGGTGTTGCTCACTCAGCAACACTCCTTGGGCGATCTTGAGGGCGCACACCAGCAACTTCAGCTGGCCACGGGATAACACATCCTGAACGGGTATGTTATTAACCCTCAGTCTCAGATCGGCTTTATGTGGTCCGGATACTGTGTAGCCTAATTGCTTATCACGGTGGAGCTGTGACTCCAGTATCTGTTCTATCGGGGTCTTTGAGTCCCAGCCCTGACTGAACGATACCCGTACCGGAACGTTGGGTAAAAACGTCCCTATTATACCCTTCAATACGCCATTTAACGAGTCTACCCACGCTCGCCGTCTCAGGGTTAATTCATTGCTATAATGGGCCAATTGTTTGTCCCAGATGGCAATCTGCCGATCGTCCGCCTGGCTTCGTAACAATTGATTCCGCTGCTTAAGCAAACGTCGGCAACGAGCCCAGATCAGGTGGAACTGAGGGTCACTGTGAAATGCCCCCCAATCGATGTACTCCCGCCGGGCCTTGGGTCCGTCGAGCAGCAAGGCAAAACTCTCCGGGGTGATCAACTGCAGCGGCAACAACTTCGCCAACTGGGCCAGCTTTTCCGGACGCTCACCATTGATTCTGGCCTCGACCTCACCCTGGCGATTGCGCCTGAAACCCAGCCGTTCTTCGTCTCCCATCCGGGCGAACAGGGTAAAAGCCTCCTGCTCGTACTGAATAACCCGTTGCGACTGGTGACTGCGAAACGACCGCCCAAGGCTCAAAAACCAGATAGCTTCCAATACGCTGGTTTTGCCACTGCCATTGGCGCCGTGGATAAGATTAAGGCCGCCGGCAGGGCGAATGTCGGCGGCCTTGATGTTTCTGAAGTGAGTCAGCGACAGCTGTTGAATGGCCATTACAAGCGCATCGGCATCACTACGTACAGTGCCTCGTCGTCTTCCACATTTTCAAACAGGGCACTGTTATTGGCGTCACTCATGATCAGTTTAACCTGATCCCGCTTCAAGGCATTGAGCACGTCCAGCACATAACTAACATTAAAGCCGATCTCCAGCTCGCCATGGGGAAACTCCACATCGAGCATCTCCACCGCCTCCTCCTGCTCCGGATTGTTGGCGGTGATCTTGAGTTCATTCTCAGCGAGGTTAAGCCGCACGCCACGGAACTTTTCGTTGGACAGAATTGCCGCTCGGGCAAAGGAGTTGCGCAGCACCTCTCGATCCGCAATCAACACCTTGTCGCCGCCTTGCGGCAACACCCGACGATAGTCGGGGAAGCGTCCGTCCACCAGCTTGGAAGTAAAGATGGCGTCTTCGGTAATGGCCCGAATGCTGCCGTTACCGATGCACAGGGTAATGTCGGCGTCTTCCTCACCGAACAGGCGCACCAGCTCCACCACCCCTTTGCGAGGCACAATCACCTGCTTCTCCGGCAACTGCGCCTCGATGGTGCGGTAGCTGACCGCCAGGCGGTGACCATCGGTGGATACCGTCCGCAGTACGTTATTATCGGTCTCAAACAGCATGCCGTTGAGGTAGTAACGCACATCCTGGTTAGCCATGGAGAACTGAGTGGCTTCGATCAGCTGTTTCAGTACCCCTTGCTTAAGAGTGAACTGCACCTCCTCCTGCCAGTCACCCATGTTGGGGTAATCTTCGGCGGGCAAGGTGGTCAGGTTAAACCGGCTGCGGCCGGAACGAATCATCAGCCGATTGTCCTGCTGCTCAATCTGGATATCGACCAGATCCGGCAGACTGCGACAGATGTCGAGAAACTTTCGAGCCGGCACGGTGGTGCGCCCTGGCACGACATTCCCCTCCAGCGGCGACTGGCCCACCAGCTCCACCTCCAGGTCGGTACCGGTCAGCTTAAGTAAGTGATCACTTACTTCCAGCAGCACGTTTGACAGGATTGGCAGGTTATGGCGACGTTCTACGGCACCGGAAACCAACTGCAGTGGTTTCAGTAATGCTTCGCGATTGATGGTAAATTTCATCGTCAATTCTCAGAATTTAGGAGGAAAGGGTCCGAATCAGATTCGCGTAGTCTTCTTTGATATCGTGACTCTCTTCCCGCAACTGTTCGATCTTACGACAAGCATGCAGCACCGTCGTGTGGTCGCGGCCGCCAAAGGCATCGCCAATCTCGGGTAAGCTGTGGTTAGTCAGTTCTTTCGCCAGCGCCATGGCCACCTGTCGCGGCCGAGCAACGGAACGGGAACGACGTTTGGACAGAATATCTGCCACCTTAATCTTGTAGTACTCGGCAACCGTCTTTTGGATGTTGTCGATGGTCACCAACTTTTCCTGCAGAGCCAGCAAGTCCCGCAGCGCTTCACGAACGAAGTCAATGGTGATTGGCCGTCCGGTAAAGTTGGCATTGGCGATAACCCGGTTAAGCGCCCCTTCCAACTCTCGAACATTAGAACGTAACCGCTTGGCAATGAAAAAAGCAACTTCATCGGGCAGATGTATCTTACTCTCCTCAGCCTTGCGCATCAGGATGGCGACCCGGGTTTCCAGCTCCGGTGGCTCAATGGCCACGGTCAGTCCCCAGCCAAAGCGGGACTTCAGCCGGTCTTCCACCCCGTCGATCTCCTTCGGGTAGCGATCCGACGTCAAAATGATCTGGTGGTTGCCTTCCAGCAGAGCATTAAAGGTATGGAAGAACTCTTCCTGGGACCGGTCTTTATTGGCAAAAAACTGGATGTCATCGATCAGCAGGGCATCAACACTGCGATAGTAACGTTTGAATTCAGCGATGGCGTTGTTCTGCAACGCCCGCACCATATCCTGAACAAACCGCTCAGAGTGCATATAAACAATCTTGGCATTGGGGTTGTTCTTCAGGATGCCGTTGCCCACCGCATGCAACAGGTGGGTCTTACCCAGGCCGGTTCCGCCATACAGAAACAGGGGGTTATAGGCGCCGCCGGGGTTGTCCGAAACCTGGGTTGCGGCCGCGCGGGCCAACTGGTTGGACTTACCCTCAACAAAGTTGTCGAACTGATAGGTGCGATTGATGTTGCTGCGGGTATTGGCGGCATTGGGGCTCACCGGTGGTGGCTCGACGCTGCCCATAGGTGGAACCGGCTCCGGGGCCGATACGGTTTGAGCAGGACGAGGCTGAGCCGCAGGCGCCGCCACCGGGCGGCTGCCGATGTCGAATTTCAGGATCGGAGCCTGATCTCCCATAACCCCCTGGAAATAGCGATTAATTTGATCCAGGTACTTATCCCGGACCCAATCCAGCACAAACCGGTTAGGGGCGTATAAGGTGAGAGTTTGGTTGTCGAACTCAGCTTGAAGGGGTCGAATCCACATACTGAATTGCTGAGCCGGCAGCTCTTCCTGCAGGGTTGCTATGCATTGCTGCCAAACAGACAAAGTCACCGTAAATACTCCGAAATAAAGATCACCCAAAGGCGTAATTCTACTCCTCAAACTGGTCGATAGCCAGCCATTTACCGAAGTTATCCCCAATTTAGATCAGAGATCCTGGCCGCACTGATCGGCCCAAAAGGATCGTTGCGATCCCGGGCGAATCCCAGATGTCACAAGGACTGGAAAGGGATCAAAAAAGTCTCTATACTTCGCATCCGCGGGATCCGATCGCGATCGCGCTGTCTATATCTTGGGGTCAACACACAGTGTTATCCACAAGAAATGGGGGGTGAGGAACTTTATTGAAAAAACCTCATCCTCAGATTGACTATGCAGGTCGACTTTTAGTAAAATTCGGCCTCTTTTTTGAACCGATTCCACCGCATGTCGCGGGAGTCGAAGCTTAACTAACGGTAAAGAAGCTATGAAACGTACTTTTCAACCGAGCGTACTGAAGCGTAAGCGTAACCACGGCTTCCGTGCTCGCATGGCCACTAAAGCTGGTCGTCAAATCCTGGCACGTCGTCGTGCCAAAGGCCGTAGCCGCCTGTCTGCTTAATCATTGATTATGCACAGCGCATCAACGGTGCGTTATACCTTTGAGCGGGAGTTACGTCTGTTAACTCCCGCCCAATTCAAATCTGTCTTTGCTAATCCCGTCCGGGCAGCACATCCCCACTTGACCCTTCTCGCCATTCCCAATGAACTGTCACATCCCCGTTTAGGATTGACGGTGGCGAAAAAGCATGTCAAAAAGGCCTGTCAGCGAAATCGCATCAAACGTATCGTTCGAGACGACTTCCGCCGCCATCAACACGATCTCCCCGCAGTCGACATTGTCGCCATTGCAAAACGAGGCGTAGATGAACTGGACAATGCCACACTTCATAAATTGGTAGAGAAGCTTTTTCGAAAGCTGACGAAACGATGCAAAAGTTACTCATCGGATTCATCCGACTCTACCAAAGGTTGATTAGCCCGCTTTTGGGGCCAAATTGCCGATTTCAGCCAACTTGCTCGCATTATGCGATTGAGGCCATCACTGTGCATGGCTGTTTGAAAGGAAGTTGGTTAGCATTAAGACGCATAGTAAAGTGCCACCCTTTGCACCCGGGTGGACGTGATCCCGTACCTCCATCTAAATAAGGTAGAGCTTAACCGGCCATGGAATCTCAACGTAATCTACTTCTGGTAGGCCTATTGTTCGTCAGCTACTTGCTGTGGCAACAATGGCAATTAGACCAGAATCCTCAACCTGAAGCTGTTCAAACTACAGCCACCCAGGTGTCTAACGACGTCCCTCATAGTGCCGTCTCCCAGGACACCCTGCCGGAGCAAGCCGCCACCGGTGGCAAACTGGTCACCGTTACCACCGACACCCTGAAGCTGGTGATCGACACTCAAGGTGGTGACATTATCGAATCTTCGCTGCTGCAGTTCCCGCTGGAACAGGATCAACCTGAGCCGCTGAAACTGCTGCAACGCCACAACGGCTACAACTACGTCGCCCGCAGCGGACTGATCGGTGCCCAAGGCCCAGATTCAGCAGCTGAGCGTCCGACATTCCAAGTTGCCAGCAACAGCTACGACATGGGCAGCCAGGATCACCTGGTGGTGCCCATGAGCTTTGTGGATGCCAATGGCATTCAGTTTGAAAAGCGCTTCGTGTTCACCAAGGGCAAATACGATGTCCGGGTGGAGTATGTGGTGAACAACCAGTCTGCCAACAACGCCTCAATGCAGATGTTTGGCGAACTGCGTCAAAGCATTACCGCCGACGAAAGCAACATGATGATGCCCACCTACCGTGGGGGTGCCTACAGCACGGCCGACACACGTTATAAGAAGTACGACTTCGATGACATGAAAGACGCCGCACTCAACAAGCCGACTCAGGGCGGTTGGGTTGCCATGCTGCAGCACTATTTTGTGACCGCCTGGGTACCTGGTGCGGAGCAACAAAACGCCCTGTACTCCAAGGTGTACAGCAACGGAACCGAAGGCGCCATCGGCGTTAAACAACCGGTGACCACCGTGGCCGCCGGTAGCAGCGCTACCTTCGCCAGCGAACTGTACATCGGTCCTAAAAACCAGGAAGCCCTGTCGGCCCTGTCCGACTCCCTCAACCTGGTGGTTGATTACGGCTGGTTGTGGTTCATCGCCCAGCCACTGCACTGGTTGCTGACCATGCTGCAATCTCTGGTCGTCAACTGGGGTGTGGCCATCATCGGCATGACCCTGCTGGTTCGTGGTGCCCTGTACCCGCTGACCAAGGCCCAGTACACCTCCATGGCGAAGATGCGTAACCTGCAGCCTAAGATGGAAGAGCTGAAGAAGAAGTTTGGTGACGACCGTCAACGCCTGAGCCAGGGCATGATGGAGCTGTACCAGAAAGAGAAAGTGAACCCCATGGGCGGTTGTCTGCCGATGTTGCTTCAATTCCCTATCTTCATCGCCTTCTACTGGGTACTGCTGGAAAGCGTCGAACTGCGTCATGCACCGTTCGCGCTGTGGATTACCGATCTGTCGGTGAAAGACCCCTACTACATCCTGCCACTGCTGATGGGCCTGTCCATGTTCGTCATGCAGCGGATGCAGCCGGTCGCACCGGGCATGGATCCCATGCAGCAAAAGATGATGCAGTACATGCCGGTCATCTTTACCGTGTTCTTCCTGTGGTTCCCTTCCGGCCTGGTTCTGTACTGGCTGTTCGGTAACCTGGTGGCGATTACCCAGCAGTGGTTTATCTACCGCTCACTGGCGAAACAGGGTCTGAAATAACCCTGACCCCACTCGAAAGGCGGCAGCGATGCCGCCTTTTTTATGTCCGCTCCCAAGCTCAGGATTGATATACTGGCTTTTACTACGGCAACCCACAGATTCTCATGACTACCACAACAGACACCATCGTCGCCCAGGCGACGGCCACCGGTCGCGGTGGCGTCGGCATCGTTCGCATCTCGGGGCCTAACACCGAGGCCCTGGCCCAGACTCTGCTCGGCCGGATTCCCCGCACCCGCTATGCCGAATACCTGCCTTTTAAGGATCATCAGGGTATGGAGCTGGATCAGGGCATTGCGCTGCTGTTCAAAGCCCCCAACTCGTTTACCGGCGAGGATGTACTGGAACTGCAGGGCCACGGCGGTCCAGTGGTTCTGGATATGCTGCAACGGGCTATCATCGCCACCGGACTGGCCCGAAGCGCCCGTCCCGGTGAATTTTCGGAACGAGCCTTCCTCAATGACAAGCTGGACCTGGCCCAGGCCGAAGCCATCGCCGATCTGATTGAAGCCTCCTCGGAACAGGCCGCTCGCAGCGCCCTGAAATCCCTACAAGGGGAGTTCTCCGGCAAAGTGACCGAGCTGGTGGAGCAGTTGACAGTGCTGCGCATCTACGTCGAAGCCGCTATCGACTTCCCCGATGAAGAGGTGGATTTCCTGTCCGACGGTAAGATCTCTGCCGACCTGCAAAACGTTCAGGATCAACTGGCGGACGTGCGCGCCAGTGCCCGTCAGGGGGCCTTGATGCGTGAAGGGATGAAGGTCGTGATAGCCGGCCGCCCCAATGCCGGAAAATCCAGCCTGCTCAATGCCCTCGCCGGGCGTGAATCCGCCATCGTCACCGACATCGCCGGCACCACCCGAGATGTCCTGCGCGAGCACATTCACATCGATGGTATGCCTCTGCACATCATCGATACCGCCGGATTGCGTGAAGCCAGTGACGAAGTGGAGCGCATCGGTATCGAGCGCGCCTGGGAGGAGATCCATCAGGCGGATCGGGTTCTGCTGATGGTGGACGGTACCGAAACCAGTGAAACCCAACCGGAGCAGATCTGGCCAGAGTTTATTGAGCGGCTGCCGAGCGACATGGGCTTGACCATCATTCGCAACAAGGTCGATCTCACCGGCGAAGCCCAGCTGACCGACGACGATCATCGTTACCCGCTATTTAAGCTGTCAGCCAAGACCGGAGATGGCTTGGAACCGTTAAAACAGCACCTGAAAGCCTGTATGGGCTACCAGGGCAGCGCTGAAGGCGGCTTTATGGCCCGGGGCCGACACCTGGAAGCCCTGGCACGGGCCGATGAACACCTGTTGATGGGACGGGAACAGTTGGAGGTGTTTCAGGCAGGAGAACTGCTGGCAGAGGAGCTGAGACTGGCTCAGCAGGCATTAACCGAGATCACCGGCGAGTTCAGCTCTGACGATCTGCTCGGGCGCATCTTCTCCTCCTTCTGCATCGGCAAATAACCCACCCCCAATACCAGGCCCGCCATTGTGCGGGCTTTTTAATGCCTGAAATCCCTGTTGTGACCGTCCGGGAAGTTGCCATAATGGCGTCACATTCAAACACAGGACCCTATCTATGACCCAACTTGCCGTTATTGTCGGTACCACCATGGGCGGTGCCGAGGCCGTGGCAGACGAGCTGGCAGAGAAGCTGGCTCAGCATCAGATCCAGTGCCATCAATTCCTGGATCCGACACTGGAACAGCTGACAAACTTCTCCCACTGGCTGGTTGTTACCTCCACTCACGGTGCCGGCGATCTTCCAGATAACCTACTTCCCCTGGCCAATAGCCTGGAATCTGCCCAATTATCCGGCACTCAATTTGCGATTTGCGGCATAGGCGACAGCAGTTACGACACATTCTGTGGCGCCGCCCGAACCCTGAATCGACTTCTTCAACAGGCCGGCGCCCATGCCCTTGTGAATAAGATCGAGATCGATGTGCAGGCCGTCGATCTACCAGAGGATCGGGCTTTGGAGTGGATCGACGAGCTGATCACGATCCTTAACTGAGATCCTTATGCACAAGGCCCACAAAGTTACTCACAGATTAGATCTTAATTCACAGGGATCTGTGGGTAACATTGGATCAAACTGGGATCAACTTAGGGATTAATCCACGCCCCGGATCAACGGGATCGAGGCCTGTGTATAAAAGGGCGATCTACCCCCACCCTGTACGCCATTAGATCGCCCTCTACCCACAGGGATCGATCGCACTTAAGATCATGATCGTTAAGATGAAAAACGACTTAACCACAGAGATCGCGATCCCTAAGAGTAAATATAATAAAGATCTTTATATAAAGATCTTAAGATCTATTAGTCTGGAATCGGATCGCCGAGCTTAAAAAATGACCATTTAACTCTTGGCGATCCAGTGATAGAATGGCGCGCTTTTTTTCAGACCGATCGATGAAGGGGTGACTATCTGATGCAGGCACAGGATCGTTATGACGTTATTGTTGTGGGAGGTGGCCATGCGGGTACCGAAGCAGCACTAGCCAGTGCACGTATGGGGGTCAACACCCTGTTGCTGACTCACAACCTAGATACTCTGGGTCAGATGTCCTGCAACCCGGCGATCGGTGGGATCGGCAAGGGCCACCTGGTTAAAGAGATCGATGCCCTTGGTGGTGCCATGGCATTGGCAACCGATCGGGCAGGCATTCAGTTCCGTACTCTGAATGCCTCTAAAGGACCTGCGGTACGCGCTACCCGGGCTCAGACCGATCGCGCCCTGTACCGGCAGGCGATTCAATCCATTCTGTTTGCTCAGCCAAATCTGACGGTCTTCCAGCAGGCGGTGGACGATCTGGTGGTCGAACAGGACAAAGTCGTCGGGGTGATCACTCAGGCCGGTGTGCGTTTTGATGCGGCTACGGTGGTACTGACTGTCGGCACTTTCCTCGGCGGCCAGATTCATATCGGTCTGGATCATTACCAGGGAGGCCGTGCCGGCGATCCGCCATCCAATGCACTGGCTCGTCGTCTGCGTGAACTGCCTTTCCGGGTTGACCGACTCAAGACTGGTACTCCGGCACGGCTGGATACCCGTACCCTGGATTACTCGGTGATGCAGGCGCAGCCCGGAGATACGCCGATTCCAACCATCTCCTTCATCGGTAAAGCGTCGGATCACCCACAACAGATCCCCTGTTACATCACTCACACCAATGAGCGTACTCACGAAATCATTCGTGCCAACCTGGATCGCAGCCCGATGTACGCCGGGGTTATCGAGGGAGTGGGACCGCGTTACTGCCCGTCCATCGAAGACAAGGTGATGCGTTTCGCCGACAAGAACAGCCATCAGATCTTTGTTGAGCCGGAAGGGTTGAACAGTATCGAGATCTACCCCAATGGCATCTCTACCTCCCTGCCCTTTGATGTGCAGCTGAAACTGATTCGATCCATTACCGGATTTGAACAGGCGCAGATTCTGCGTCCTGGTTACGCCATCGAGTACGATTTCTTTGATCCCCGGGACCTGAAATCCAGCCTGGAAACCCGGTTTATCGACGGGCTGTTCTTTGCCGGCCAGATCAATGGCACCACAGGCTATGAAGAAGCCGGTGCCCAGGGGCTGCTGGCAGGCCTCAATGCCGCACGCCGGGTCAAGGAGCTGGAGGCCTGGGCGCCTAAGCGCGATCAGGCCTATTTGGGGGTTCTGGTGGACGACCTGTCGACCCTGGGAACCAAAGAACCCTACCGAATGTTTACCTCCAGAGCGGAATACCGCCTGTTGCTGCGTGAAGACAACGCCGACATGCGCTTGACCGCTGAGGGGCGGGAGCTGGGGCTGGTGGATGATCACCGCTGGGCGGCGTTCAATGACAAGGTGGAAGCCATTGAGCAGGAACGCCAGCGTCTGCGCAGTACCTATGTGCAGAAAACCGGTACCCAGGCCGAGGAGTTGAACCCGCAGCTGAAGACGCCGTTGTCGCGGGAAGCGAACCTGGAAGAGCTGATTCGTCGACCGGAACTCACCTATCAGACCCTGATGCAGGTCACCGATCTCGGCCCCGGGCTGTCGGATCGCCGTGCCGCCGAGCAGGTCGAGATCCAGATTAAGTACGCGGGGTACATCGAGCGGCAGAAAGAGGAGATCGCCAAGACCCTGCGCAACGAGCAGACCCTATTGCCTGACAACATCGATTTCGAGCAGGTGTCCGGCTTGTCTAACGAAGTGGTGGCCAAACTCAAGGAGCACCGGCCGGAAACTCTGGGAGCGGCTTCCCGCATCTCTGGTATTACTCCAGCCGCCATCTCTTTGCTGCTGGTCTACCTGAAAAAACACGGTCTGCTGCGAAAAACCGCTTAACCACCGCACGCGGGGCTTTCCAAGCCCCGCTCATCCCCGCATAATACCCAATTGTCATTTTTCTCAGACGAAGGATATCAACACGTGTTAGCCACCAGGCTTGCCGATTTGATCGCGCAAACCGATCTGCACCTTACCGACCTGCAACAGCAACAACTGGTTCAACTGGTTGAGCTGCTTAACAAATGGAACAAGGCCTATAACCTGACCTCGGTCCGCGACCCCAAGGAGATGCTGGTTCGCCACATTCTCGACAGCGTGGTGGTCGGCCCTCACCTTCAGGGTAGCCGTTTCATTGATGTAGGAACCGGTCCGGGATTGCCCGGGTTGCCGCTGGCTATCTGTAATCCTGATAAATCCTTTGTACTGCTGGACAGTCTGGGGAAGCGCATCCGTTTTATTACTACTGTGGTGCACACCCTGGGCCTGAAGAACGTCACGCCGGTTCAGAGCCGGGTAGAAGCTTATCAACCCGAGGTGGGGTTTGACGGCGTACTGAGCCGCGCCTTTGCCTCATTGTCTGATATGCTGCAATGGTGCCATCACCTGCCAGCCGAACATGGGCAGTTTTATGCCCTGAAGGGGCAACTGGATCCGCAGGAGCTGGCCGACATCCCGTCGGGATTCGAAGTGATTGGCCAGCAACCGCTGCTGGTGCCAGAACTGGATGCCCAGCGGCATCTGGTCAACGTTCGAAAAGTGTCATAGTTTTTGGGGACTTATTGATGGCAAGAGTGATAGCAGTAGCCAACCAGAAAGGTGGGGTCGGTAAGACCACCACCTGTGTCAATCTGGCCGCATCTTTGGCCGCTACCCGACGTCGGGTGCTGGTTATCGATCTCGACCCGCAAGGGAATGCCACCATGGGCAGTGGCGTCGACAAATACGAAGTGGAGCATACCGCTTACGATCTGCTGGTGGATGAAGTACCGGCCGAGCAGGTGATCATCAAAGACACCAACGGTAAATACGACCTGATTTCGGCCAACGGCGATGTGACCGCGGCGGAGATTAAGCTGATGGAGTTCTTTGCCCGCGAACTGCGGTTGCGTAATGCGCTGGAGCCGATCAAAGACCAGTACGACTTCATCTTTATTGATTGTCCGCCGGCCCTGAATATGCTGACGGTTAACGCCATGGGCGCCGCCGACTCGGTGCTGGTTCCCATGCAGTGCGAATACTACGCCCTGGAGGGGCTGACCGCGTTGATCGACACCATCAGCAAACTGGCGGCGGTGGTTAATCCGGATCTCGGTATCGAGGGCATCCTCCGGACCATGTACGACCCCCGTAACCGGTTGGCCAATGATGTGTCCGATCAGCTAAAACAACACTTCGGTGACAAAGTCTACCGGACGGTGATTCCGCGCAATGTCCGCCTGGCTGAGGCGCCCAGTTTTGGATCACCGGCCATCTATTACGACAAAAGCAGTGCTGGCGCTAAGGCTTATCTGGCTTTGGCGGGTGAGATGTTACGCCGCGCCGAGCGCAGCGAGCCAGAGACCGAACAGGCATAAGGGGAAATCATGTCAGCGAAAAAACGCGGTTTAGGAAAAGGCTTGGATGCCCTTCTGGGAACCAGCAAGTCGGTAATGGATCGACGGGAGCAGATGGCATCGGCCCCGGAGCCGTCCCCTGCCCCCACCGCCGTTGAAGTCGCGGCATCGGCACAATCTCAGGATGGCTTGGTGCACTTGCGGCTGGAGTTGTTGCAGCGTGGCGAGTATCAACCGCGTCGGGACATGTCCACCGAAGCCCTGGAAGAGTTGGCGGATTCCATTCGCAGCCAGGGCATTCTGCAACCCATCGTGGTTCGCCCCCTGCAGCAGGGACAGTATGAGATTCTGGCTGGAGAGCGTCGCTGGCGGGCATCACAGATGGCCGGTCTGGAGACCGTTCCCTGTATTGTCAAAGACGTCGCCGACGAAGCGGCGGTGGCCATCGCCCTGATTGAAAATATTCAGCGTGAAAACCTCAACGCCATGGAGGAGGCTATCGCCCTGCAGCGACTGGCGGATGAGTTTGAGATGACTCATGCCGACGTGGCCAAGGCGGTGGGTAAGTCCAGAGCCACGGTGACCAACCTGTTGCGTCTGAATAACCTTAACGACGAGGTTAAGACCCTGCTGGAGCATGGTGATCTGGAGATGGGTCATGCTCGAGCCTTGCTGGGGTTGGACGGCGATGCCCAGACACTGTCGGCCCGGGTGGTTGTGGCTAAGGGCCTGACGGTCCGGGACACCGAAAAACTGGTGGCTAACCAACTGCAGCCTAAGCCTGAAAAGCCGGTCAAGGTGGTTGATCCCGATGTGACCCGGCTGATCAATCAGCTGACAGAGCGACTGGGAGCCCAGGTGGCGATCCAGCAAGGCAGCAAAGGCAAGGGCCGTTTGGTGATTAATTACGACAGTCTGGACCAGCTGGATGGGATCATAAGTCGCGTAATCACTGATTAACATAAAGACCTCCTTCGGGAGGTTTTTTTGTGCTTGTGATCCTTACCACAAACTTCGTTTTTTTTATCCGGCAGGCGGGGGGGAATAAATGCTCCGGGCCTCGGTTTTATCAATTAATTCTGATAAGAAATCCGTTTAAACTGTATTTATGAATCGTTAAAACAAATCAACCTCGGTGGATAAGTGCTCAATATCCGCCGTTTTTGACAGGTTATAATCAGCTCTTGTTGATCAATAACAAATATGACTGACTGGCTGTGAGGTGGCTCCACCTCTATCCTCTGCTGCTATGGCTCGAGATCACAGTTTCCCAACCTCCACTTGGTTGCATCGCTAAGGTAAGTAGGTATACTTTCGCTTGCTTTTAGGCAGATTATGGGTCGATTGACCCATCAATTTGGAAAACTTACGGAGCCAAAGCGTTGAAACGAGACCCGAAGCGAAAAGGCCGATTGACCGCATTTAGGTTGGTCGCTTCACAAGCCATAGTGGTAGCTCTGATCAGTACGTTTTGTTTCGTATTATGGGGAGAGCAGTTGGCGTTGTCGGCCCTGATGGGTGGCAGTGTGGCAGTAATCCCCAACTTCGTTTTCGCGACTCTGACTTTCTCTCACAAGTGGGAAAAAGTAACCGGTAATGTGGTGAATGCCTTTTACCGCGGGGAAGCGATTAAGCTGATGCTAACCGTAACTCTCTTTGTGCTGGCATTTGCAGTAGTTAAATCTGACCCTAGGGCCGTGTTTGGCTGCTACATCTCAGCGCTGATGGTGTTATGGATGGCACCTTTGTTGTTTCAACGAAAACATTTGGGATGAATCATGGCTGCAAATCCGCAGGAGTATATTCTGCACCACTTGCAGAACTTACAGTATCGGGCGTCTAGCTGCCCGGCTGATGGGTACTGTTTTTGGACTTGGAACGTTGATTCGTTGCTGTTTTCGGTTGGACTCGGCGTTTTCTTCCTTTGGTTATTCCGCCGTGTTGGTGTGAAGGCGACTACTGGTGTTCCCGGAAAGCTGCAATGCTTTATCGAGATGCTGGTTGAGTTTGTTGATACCAGCGTTAAAGAATCCTTCCATGGCAAGAATAAGCTTATCGCACCTTTGGCTCTGACCATCTTCGTCTGGGTTTTCCTGATGAACCTGATGGATCTGATTCCGGTCGATTGGCTACCTGGTGCTGCCGCCGCTGCGGGCGTTCCTTATCTGAAGGTTGTACCTTCTACCGATTTGAACATTACCCTGGCGATGAGCTTCAGCGTCTTCTTCCTGATGTTGTTCTACAGCATCAAGGTTAAAGGCGTATCTGGGTTCGTTAAGGAGTTGACGCTCCAGCCGTTTAACAACAAGTTAATGATTCCTTTTAACTTCCTGCTTGAGATGGTAGGACTGATCTCTAAACCTGTATCCCTGGGCCTTCGACTGTTTGGCAACATGTATGCGGGTGAACTGATCTTTATTCTTATTGCTCTTATGTACACCGGTAATGCAGCAATTGGCGCCATGGGCGGCGTTGCTCAAGTTGCGTGGGCCATTTTCCACATTCTGGTGATTACACTGCAGGCGTTTATCTTCATGATGCTGACGATTGTTTATCTCAGCATGGCTCATGAAGATCATTAATTTTTAAGATTAAGTAACATTTTTTAGAAACTGGAGAAAACGATGACTGCTATTGCTGTTGCTCTGTTGATTGGCCTGGGTGCTCTGGGTACTGCCATTGGTTTCGGTCTGCTGGGCGGTAAATTCCTGGAAAGTGTTGGTCGTCAGCCTGAGATGACTCCTGCACTGCAAACCAAAATGTTCATTATGGCGGGTCTGCTGGATGCCGTTCCAATGATTGGTGTAGGTATCGGCCTGTACATCCTGTTCGTTGTTGGTGTTTAAGGCGACCCTTTAATCCAATGTCTTTGTGTTCCGCTAACCCGGGACCGACTTTGAATGGGTTTTGAGGAGGAGCCGTTGTGAATATCAACGCGACTTTTATTGGTCAGACTATCGCCTTTATTGTTTTTGTTTGGTTCTGCATGAAATATGTGTGGCCCCCATTGATGGGCGCCATCGAAGCCAGACAGAAGACAATTGCGGATGGACTGGCAAACGCTGACCGTGCATCAAAAGATCTTGAACTGGCTCAGGCGAACGTCGGCGAACAGCTGAAAGAAGCCAAAGTACAAGCCGGTGCGATCATTGAGCAGGCAAACAAGCGTAAAGCGCAAATTGTCGACGAAGCGAAAGAAGAAGCTGAAGCCGAGCGAGCGAAAATCATTGCTCAAGGCCAGGCGGAAATTGAAGCCGAGCGTAACCGCGCCAAAGAAGCCCTGCGTAAGCAGGTGGCTATCCTGGCCGTCGCCGGTGCTGAGAAGATCATTGAGCGTACCATCGACGTTGACGCCCACAGCGACATCGTTGAAAAATTGGCCGCGGAGCTTTAATAGGGGAGAGGGCATATGTCTGAACTGACTACCGTTGCGCGCCCCTATGCCAAAGCTGCATTTGAGTTTGCGGTTGAGCGTCAGGCTATTGACGAGTGGCAAAACCAACTGGATTTTGCTGCCGCCGTAGCGCAAAACGACGCCATTGCGGATCTGTTATCCGGCGCCGTAGGGGTGGAACAACTGGCTGAGATCTTCCTGAAGATCTGTGAAGGCAAGTTGAACGACCACGGTCAGAACCTGATTAAGGTGATGGCTGAAAACGGACGTCTGGCGGTGCTGCCTCAAGTGGCAACTCTGTACAAAGAGTTTGCTGACGAACAGGCAAAACTGGTTGAAGCCCACGTGGTTTCAGCAACAGAACTTAGCGAACAACAGCAGCAGAAGATCGCCGAATCGCTGGAACAAAAACTGGCGCGTAAGGTGAAACTGATCTGCAGTGTTGACCCGCAGCTTATTGCCGGTGTTGTAATTAACGCTGGTGACTTGGTCATTGATGGCTCGGTACGCGGTAAATTAAACCGCATGGCCGATACGCTGCAATCCTAACGGGGATTTAAGCATGCAACTGAATTCAACTGAAATCAGTGAACTGATCAAACAGAGAATTGAGCAGTTCAATGTTGTCAACGAAGCTCGCAACGAAGGTACCATCGTATCTGTAAGCGACGGTATTATCCGCATCCACGGCCTGGCCGACGTGATGCAGGGTGAGATGATTGAGCTTCCTGGCAACCGTTTCGCTATCGCACTGAACCTGGAGCGTGACTCCGTTGGTGCCGTAGTAATGGGCCCATATGCCGATCTGGCAGAGGGCGTAAAAGTTAAGTCCACTGGCCGTATTCTTGAAGTGCCAGTTGGCCGCGGTCTGCTGGGCCGTGTGGTTAACACCCTGGGTGAGCCGATTGATGGCAAAGGCCCAATCGAAAACGACGGCTTCTCTCCTGTAGAAGTTATCGCACCGGGTGTTATTGACCGTCAGTCTGTATCTCAGCCTGTACAAACCGGTTATAAGTCCGTTGACTCCATGATCCCAATTGGTCGTGGCCAGCGTGAACTTGTGATTGGTGACCGTCAGACTGGTAAGACTGCGATGGCCATTGACGCCATCATCAACCAGAAAGATTCCGGCATTAAGTGTGTGTACGTTGCGATTGGCCAGAAGGCCTCTACCATCGCCAACGTGGTACGCAAGCTGGAAGAGCACGATGCGCTGAAGAACACCATCGTGGTTGTCGCCTCCGCTTCTGAAGCTGCTGCCCTGCAGTACCTGGCTCCTTACTCTGGTTGTTCTATGGGTGAGTATTTCCGCGACCGCGGTGAAGACTCCCTGATCATCTATGATGACCTGTCCAAGCAAGCCGTTGCTTACCGTCAGATCTCACTGCTGCTGAAGCGTCCTCCGGGCCGTGAAGCTTACCCTGGTGATGTTTTCTACCTCCACTCCCGCCTGCTGGAACGTGCAGCACGTGTTAACGCCGACTACGTTGAGCGTTTCACTAACGGTGAAGTGAAGGGTCAGACCGGTTCTTTGACCGCTCTGCCAATCATTGAAACCCAGGCTGGTGACGTATCTGCGTTCGTACCGACCAACGTAATCTCCATTACCGACGGTCAGATCTTCCTGGAAACCGACCTGTTTAACGCGGGCCTGCGCCCTGCGGTTAACCCAGGTATTTCGGTATCTCGTGTAGGTGGTTCGGCTCAGACCAAGATCATCAAGAAGCTGTCCGGTGGTATTCGTACCGCTCTGGCACAGTACCGTGAATTGGCGGCCTTCGCTCAGTTCTCATCCGATTTGGACGACGCCACCCGTGCCCAGCTGGAGCATGGTGAGCGTGTAACCGAACTGATGAAACAGAAGCAGTACGCCCCAATGAGCGTTGCTGATCAAGCCGTTGTCATCTTCGCAGCAGAAAAAGGCTTCCTGTCCGCAATCGCAGTAAACAAGATTGGTGACTTCGAAGCGTCTCTGCTCTCCTACATGAACGCCGAACACGCTGACCTGCTGAAGCTGATCAACGAGACTGGAGACTACAACTCCGACATCGAATCTCAGCTGCAAGCGGCTATGGACAAGTTCGTTGCGACTCAAACCTGGTAACAGGGGGAGATAGAAGATGGCCGGCGCTAAAGAGATCCGTACCAAGATCGGGAGTGTAAAAAACACTCAGAAGATCACCTCTGCCATGGAAATGGTAGCGGCATCGAAAATGCGCAGAGCGCAGGATCGCATGCACGCCAGCCGTCCATACGCAGAGAACATGCGTAAGGTGATTGGTCACGTAGCGCAGGGCTCTCTGGAGTATAAGCATCCCTACCTGGAAGAGCGTGAAGTAAAGAATGTCGGTTACATCGTCATCTCTACTGACCGTGGTCTGTGTGGTGGTTTGAACATTAACTTGTTCAAGCAGGTTGCTCAGGCAACCACCGAATGGAAGCAAAAGGGCATTAACGTCTCTTATGCCGCCATCGGTTCCAAAGGCGCAGGATTCTTCCAGAGCTTTGGTGGCGACGTTGCTGCACAGGCCTCTGGCCTGGGTGATGCGCCATCCCTGACGGACCTGATTGGTTCCGTTAAGGTGATGCTGGATGCCTACAACGAGGGCAAGCTGGACCGCCTGTATCTGGTGTACAACAAGTTTGTGAACACCATGAAGCAGGACCCAGTGATCGATCAGCTTCTGCCGTTGCCGAAAGACGACACTGAACAACGAAGCCACGCTTGGGACTACATTTATGAGCCCGATCCGAAAGCTTTGTTGGATAAACTGCTGGTTCGCTACGTCGAATCTCAGGTTTACCAAGGTGTTGTAGAGAATGTCGCGTCTGAACAGGCCGCCCGTATGGTTGCAATGAAATCTGCAACCGATAACGCAGGTGACCTGATCAATGACCTGGAACTGGTATACAACAAGGCTCGTCAGGCTGCGATTACGCAGGAACTGTCTGAGATTTGTGCCGGTGCTGCGGCAGTTTAAGGCAGCGGAAACGAGATAATCAGAGGATTAATCATGAGCACAGGTACTGTCGTTCAAGTGATTGGTGCGGTTGTTGACGTGGAGTTTCCACAAGATTCCGTACCGAAGGTATACGACGCCCTGAATATCGACAATGACGGTGGCAAGCTGGTGCTGGAAGTTCAGCAGCAGCTTGGTGGCGGTGTTGTTCGTACTATTGCGATGGGTGCGTCAGAAGGTCTGCGTCGCGGACTGGTAGCTACCAACACTGGTAGCGCAATTAAAGTTCCAGTAGGTACTGCGACCCTGGGTCGTATTATGAACGTGCTGGGTGACCCTATCGATGAGTGTGGCTCTATCGGTGAGGAAGAGCAGTGGGAAATCCACCGCGAAGCACCTAGCTACGAAGATCAGTCCAGCGCGACTGAACTGCTGGAAACCGGCATCAAGGTAATCGACCTGGTTTGCCCATTCGCTAAGGGTGGTAAAATTGGTCTGTTCGGTGGTGCGGGTGTAGGTAAAACCGTAAACATGATGGAGTTGATCAACAACATCGCGAAGGCACACTCCGGTCTGTCTGTATTCGCTGGTGTTGGTGAGCGTACCCGTGAAGGTAACGACTTCTACTACGAAATGGCTGAATCCGGCGTTGTAAACCTGGATGACAAAGTACAGTCTAAAGTAGCCATGGTTTACGGTCAGATGAACGAGCCACCAGGAAACCGTCTGCGCGTAGCTCTGACCGGCCTGACCATGGCCGAGAAGTTCCGTGACGAGGGTCGTGACGTACTGTTGTTCGTGGACAACATCTACCGTTACACCCTGGCCGGTACCGAGGTATCCGCACTGCTGGGCCGTATGCCTTCAGCGGTAGGTTACCAGCCGACTCTGGCTGAAGAGATGGGTGTTCTGCAGGAGCGTATTACCTCCACCAAGACAGGCTCCATTACTTCTGTACAGGCGGTATACGTACCTGCGGATGACTTGACTGACCCGTCTCCAGCTACCACCTTCGCTCACTTGGATGCGACCGTTGTACTGAGCCGTGACATCGCCGCTCGTGGTATTTACCCTGCGATTGACCCACTGGATTCCACCTCTCGTCAGCTGGATCCTCTGGTCATCGGTCAGGAGCACTACGAAGCTGCCCGTGGCGTACAGACTGTACTGCAGCGCTACAAAGAGCTGAAAGACATCATCGCGATTCTGGGTATGGACGAACTGTCTGAAGAAGATAAGCAGACCGTTGCCCGTGCTCGTAAGATTGAGCGATTCCTGTCTCAGCCATTCTTCGTAGCCGAAGTATTTACCGGTGCACCTGGTAAGTACGTGTCGCTGAAAGACACCATCGCAGGCTTTAAGGGCATTTTGTCCGGCGAGTACGATGAACTGCCTGAGCAGGCGTTCTACATGGTTGGTGGCATCGACGAAGCAGTCGAGAAAGCGAAGACTGTATAACCCGGCTTCGGGGAGGATGAGATGGCAGCTATGACACTTCATTTGGATGTAGTCAGTGCGGAAGAAAGCATTTATTCTGGTCGTGCTCAGTACCTGCAAGTAACAGGTACCGAGGGTGAACTGGGTATTATGCATGGCCACACTCCATTGCTCACCGCCATCAAGCCAGGCATGGTTCGCATCAAAAAGCAGGACGACAGTGAAGAGGTAATCTACCTGTCAGGCGGCATTCTCGAGGTTCAACCCGATAATGTCTCCGTGCTGGCCGATGTAGCCGTACGTGGTGAAGATATCGATGTGGAGGCTGCAGAAGCAGCCAAGCGCGCAGCCGAAGAGCAGATGGCAACCGCCTCTGTGGACATGGACTACGAAGCAGCCGTAATCGAACTGGCGAAAGCGATGGCACAACTTCGCGTTGTTGATACCATCCGAAGAGGCCTGGGCAAGTAAGCCTGGAGACCTCATCAAAAAGGCGGCCATGGGCCGCCTTTTTTATTGCCTCTTTTATCTGCTCAGTCGCTGTCCAGTTTCAACAGCACCAACAGGGTCATGACGATCAGCCCGACTCCGGGCAGCACCCACAGCGACGGCAACGGTTTCCCCTCCAGCAGATTGATGACCAGCACCAACGCCGGCGTCAGCAGGCTGTAAGCGTTGGCGGAGCTGCCGCCGACCACCAGACTGGCGGACTGAAACAGGAAAAAGGTCAACATGGTGGTGGCGGTTGCCAGCCACAAGATGGCTGCCAATTGAGGTGCCGTTGGTATGGCCCACTGAGGCTGCAGCAGTGCCAGCGCCAGACTCAGCCACAGGCAGCCGGTGATCAGTGACCAACCGGTGACCGTTAACATCGGCTCGCCCCGGTGCAGGGATTTCAATACCAGCGGGTAGGCTCCCATCAACAAACACGCCACCACAAACAAGCTGTTTCCCGGCGGCCATCCGCCCTGCCCCAGCTGGTGCAGCTGTCCTCCGGTCAGCACCCACAGGGCGCCGGCGACCCCACAACACAGTGCCAGCAGTCGCAACCGCTGTGGAACCTGACGCCAAAACAGCCAGGCAAACAGGCAGCTGCACAAGGGAATCAGCGTCGACAGACTGCCCATGGCCAGAGAGGTGGCGGTTTTACCGGCCATAAACATCAGCAGGAAGAAGCCGGTTAACGGCAAACTGATCAGACTGTAACGCCCGACATTGGCCCAGCCTGGCCAGCGTAGCTGGCGCCGGTGATGCATCAGCAGCACAAAGCCGGCGGCGGCGATGGTAAAGCGGCCCCAGGTGGCCCACAGCGGAGAGTAGCTGCTGCCCATAAAGCTGGCGATGGGAAACGAGGTGCTGATCAGCACCGCATACAGCAGCAGTCCCAGATGGGCTCTGACAACGGGTTGGTGTTTCATAGTGGGTCCGCAGGTGGTAATCAGTCAGGGTGGCGTTTCCACCCTGAGGGAGTTATAGCACGTTCCGGCCTGAGCGTCAGAAGTGGTGGCGGACAAAGGCTTCAATCAATTGAATAAAGTCCTGCTCTGCCAGCTTGGCACAGTTCAGGGTCTGCTGATGGGACAGGGCCGTCTCTCCCAGCCCCTCCGCCAGGTTGGTGATGGCACACACCGCCAGTACCGGCAGGCCGCAGTGGGCGGCACTGATTACCTCGGGTACCACGCTCATGCCGACCACGTCTCCGCCGATGGTCTGCATCATTCGAATCTCGGCGGCGGTTTCAAAGCAGGGGCCGGGGTAGGAAACAAAGACCCCTTCGTTGAGATGAATGTTGCGGTCGGCGGCGACGGCTTTCAATTGCTGCCTGAGGCTGGCGTCGTAGGCGTTGGCCAGACTGAAAAAACGATCGCCATAGAAGTCGTCATTGGGCCCGACCATTGGGGTGCCAGGCATGGTGTTGATGTGATCGTTAAACACCACCAGCGAGCCGACATCGATGCGCTCCGGCCGCAGAGAGCCGGCGGCGTTGGTGACAAACAGCATTTCACACCCCAGCAGCTTGAAAGTGCGTACCGGGGAGGTCATCACGGTCATGCCCTGACCTTCATAGAAATGACCGCGCCCCTTCATGCACACCACGTCGATGCCATGCATCTTTCCCAGTACCAGTTCGCCACTGTGGCCGGCGACGCCGCTGGCCGGAAACCCCGTCAGTTGTTCGTAGGGGATTATCACCTTGTCCTGCATCTGGTCGGCCAGTACGCCGAGTCCGGATCCGAGAATAAAGGCGCAGCGGGGGGCGAAATCGGGTTTATGGGACAAGATGGTGGCTAGGGCGCGGTGAGGGGCGTCGTGGATCATAATCGGTTCGCTCGGTTGATAAAGACCCGGCCACTATAGGGGAGCCGCTGGCCATGAAGGAAGGACGATTTTTTGCTCGTTTGTTTGGTGAATCAGAACGATAATGGCGCCATTGGTAAAACGATGATCGAGAGGTGACGGTGAATCATCTGCTGGATAGTGGCCGCATCAGTATGAAAATGCTTCGTTATTTTGCGGCAGTCGCACAGCGCCTGCACTTTGGTCTGGCGGCATCGGATCTGTGCATCTCTAAATCGGCACTCAGCACCCAGGTGCGAGAACTGGAGTCGGTATTGGGACTGAGTTTGCTGGACCGCAGCCACAAGCGGGTGACACTGACGGCGGCGGGGGCAGTGATGAAACTGGAGTGTGAGCAGTTGCTGGCGGCCATGGAACAGTCGCTGAACCGAGTGCTGCAGGTCGGGCGCAGTCAAAGCCAGACGCTCAACATCGGCCTGATCAGCTCGGCAGTCTGGGATGGACTGTTTTCTGCCATCGAGTCCTTTCGAGCCCAGCGGCCCCAGGTGGCGGTCAACTTCATCGAATTGGCGCCGTCGGAGCAACGGCAGGCGTTGAGGGAGCAACGCATCGATGTGGGGTTGTGTCGCGATGGTGACCGCCAGGCGATGGCGCCCTTTTCGGTGCAACGGGTTAAATCGGAGTCGATGTGGGTGGTGCTGTCGGAGCGGCACCCATTGGCTTTGGAGCCGGTACTGTCGCTGCGGCAACTGCAGCATCAGGACTGGGTGATGTTTGATCCTAAGCGTTCCGGAAGCGCCGCCATGGTGCAGGACCATTGTCGCCAACTGGGCTTTGTGCCCCGGGTTCGCCACCAGGTGGTGGAGCCGCAAACCATGATGGCGTTTGTGTCGGCCAATCAGGCTCTGGCACTGGTGCCCGAGTGTTTTCGGCGCCAGCAATGGCACAAGGTTCGCTTTGTTCCCCTGCAGGATCCGTTGGCCGCGGATCTGTGCGTGGTGCACGACTCGCGCCAGTCCCACCGGCTGGTAGCGACCTTTATCGACACCCTGTTAACGATTGGAAACTGCACTGACGGCTGATTTTACGGCCCAGACTGGGTATACTTTTGCGCCTTAACGACTAACTATCAATGGATCAGCATGAGTTTGGAAATCGTCATCTTGGCTGCGGGTAAAGGCACCCGTATGCGTTCCGCCCTGCCGAAGGTGCTTCATGGTATCGCCGGTAAACCCATGGTGCAGCACGTCATTGATGCTGCCTCAGCTTTGCGGCCGGTGCGCACTCATCTGGTGTACGGCCATGGTGGCGAGCAATTGCAGACGGCGCTGGCTCATAATTCGGTAAATTGGGCCCTGCAGGCGGACCAGTTGGGAACTGGTCATGCGGTGGATCAGGCGTCGGCAGACTGGAGCGACGACAGCCAGGTGATGGTGCTTTACGGTGACGTGCCGCTGATTCAGACCGAGACCCTGCAACGGTTGCTGGCGGTACAGCCAGACAATGGCATCGGCCTGTTGACCGTGAATCTGGACGATCCCAGTGGCTATGGCCGCATCGTTCGTGATAACGGCACCGTGACCGCCATTGTGGAACACAAAGATGCCAGCGAGGCGCAGCGGGCCATTAACGAGGTGAACACTGGCATTCTGGTGGCACCGGGTAAGGCACTGAAGCGCTGGTTGGCGAACCTGTCCAATGACAATGCTCAGGGTGAATACTACCTGACCGATGTGATTGCCATGGCGGCGGCCGAAGGCGGTGTGGCTACGGCCCAGCCTCAGACCGCCATCGAGGTGGAGGGCGCTAACAACCGGGTTCAACTGGCGGCGTTGGAACGGGCCTTCCAGGCGCGGGCGGCGGAACAGGCGATGCTCAGCGGCGCCACCCTGGCGGACCCGGCCCGGTTTGACGTGCGTGGAGATCTGAGCGTCGGTGAGGATGTGTTTATCGACGTCAATGTGGTGATTGAAGGACAGGTCAGCATTGGCAACAACGTCACCATCGGTGCCGGCTGTGTGCTCAAGGATTGTCGTATCGGCGATGGCAGTGTGCTCAAGCCCTATACCCTGGTGGAAAACGCCACCGTGGGTGAGATCTGCACCGCCGGTCCGTTTGCCCGTCTGCGTCCCGGCGCTGAACTGGTGCACGATAGCCACATCGGTAACTTTGTCGAAATGAAGAAGGCCCGCCTGGGTAAAGGCTCCAAGGCCAACCACCTGGCGTACATCGGTGATGCCGAGGTGGGGGAAAAGGTCAACATTGGTGCCGGCACCATCACCTGTAACTACGACGGTGCCAATAAGCACCTGACGGTGATTAAGGACAACGCCTTTATCGGTTCCGATAGCCAGCTGGTGGCGCCGGTCACTATTGGTGAAGGGGCGACGGTGGCGGCCGGGTCCACGGTAACCAAAGAGGTGGGCGATGGCGAGCTGGTGCTGACCCGCAGCAAGCAGCGCCACATCACCGGCTGGCAGCGGCCGGTAAAGGCGCCGAAATAGACCGATAGCACAGAGAAAGCGGCCTGATGGCCGCTTTTTTTATGACTTTTTCTTGCATCAATGAGTTTTGATTTTATACTTCATAACTTTCGAAACGAAACTTAGGGCATCATGTCGAAACGAAATACCCAACAACGCCGCCACACCATCATGGCTTTGCTGACCCAGCAGGGGGAAGTGAGTGTGGACCATCTGGCGCGGGAGTTTCAGACTTCGGAAGTCACCATTCGAAAAGATCTGGCCACCCTGGAGGCCAGTGGGTTGTTGCTGCGCCGCTATGGTGGGGCGGTACCGGTGCCGCAGGAGATTGTCTCCGATGACCCGGGCCACAAGGTGTCTGGACGTAAGCAGGCCATCGGCGCGGCAGCGGCAGCCTTGATTGGCGATCACCAGCGCATCATTATCGATTCCGGCCGCACCACCGCGGCGATGATTGCCGAACTGGGCAACAAGCGTGGCTTGGTGGTGATGACCAACTCCCTCAATGGCGCCAACGCCCTGCGGGAGCTGGAGAACGAACCGACCTTATTGATGACCGGCGGCACCTGGGATCCCCACTCCGAGTCGTTTCAGGGGCAGGTGGCGGAGCAGGTGCTGCGCTCGTACGATTTTGACCTGTTGTTTATCGGTGCCGACGGCATCGACGTTTCACGTGGAACGACCACATTTAATGAACTGATAGGCTTATCCAAGGTGATGGCCGATGTGGCTCGCGACGTGGTGGTGATGGTGGAGTCCAGCAAGATTGGCCGAAAAATTCCCAATCTGGAGCTGCCCTGGGCCAAGGTCCGCTATCTGATTACCGATGATGAGTTGTCCGATGACACCGCGTCGCAAATAGAGATTCATGGGGTTCGGGTTATCCGGGCACCGTTTAAAGATTGATGGAGAATAAACTATGTGTGGCATTGTAGGGGCGGTTGCCCAACGGGATGTGGCAGAGATTCTGGTGGAAGGCCTGAAGCGACTGGAGTATCGCGGTTACGATTCCGCGGGCATCGCCATTGTCGATGAAGCCCAAAACCTTCAGCGTCTGCGTCGGGTCGGTAAGGTTCAGGAGCTGGCCAACGCGCTGGCGGAGCAGCCGGTCAGTGGCGGCACCGGCATCGCCCACACCCGCTGGGCCACCCATGGTGAACCCAATGAGCGTAACGCCCACCCCCACCAGTCCTGCGGTGACATCGCGGTGGTGCACAACGGCATTATCGAAAACCACGGCCCGCTGCGTGAACGGCTGAAGGGCTTGGGTTACCAGTTTGAGTCCGACACCGACACCGAGGTGATCGGTCATCTGGTGCACCATGAGCTGAAAAGTGCCGACAGCCTGCTGGCGGCGGTTCAGGCCACGGTTAAGCAGCTGGAAGGGGCCTATGGTACCGTGATTACCGACCGTCGTGACCCCTCTCGTGTGGTGGTGGCTCGTTCCGGCAGTCCTCTGGTGATCGGCTACGGCGTGGGTGAGCACTTCATTGCCTCCGATCAATTGGCGTTGCTGCCGGTGACCCGCAAGTTTGCCTTCCTGGAAGAGGGCGACGTGGCGGAGGTGACCCGTCGCGAAGTGCGCATCTTTGACAGTGCTGGCAACGCCGTTGAGCGCGAAGTCAAAGAGTCTGAAGTGTCCCACGAAGCCAGCGACAAAGGCCCGTATCGTCACTACATGATGAAAGAGATCCACGAGCAACCTCTGGCGTTGCAGCGGACACTGGAAAGCCGTTTGCTTGCCGGTGGCATTGCCGATGATGCCTTTGGTGAGGGCTCGGCGGAGCTGCTGAAGAGCGTCAAACATGTGCAGATCATCGCCTGTGGTACCAGCTACCACGCCGGCATGGTGGCCCGCTACTGGCTGGAGCAGCACGCCGGCGTGTCCTGCAATGTGGAGATTGCGTCCGAGTTCCGCTACCGCAAATCCCATGTGTTCCCCGATAGCCTGCTGGTCACCATCTCTCAGTCTGGTGAAACCGCTGACACCCTGGCCGCCCTGCGTCTGGCCAAGGAGATGGGCTACAACTCCAGCCTGACTATCTGTAACGTACCGGGCTCCTCTCTGGTGCGCGAATCTGACATGGCCTACATGATGAAAGCCGGGGCCGAGATTGGCGTAGCTTCCACCAAGGCGTTTACCGTACAGTTGGCGGCCCTGCTGATGCTGACCGGTGCCATCGGTCAGCATAATGGCATGGCGCAAGAGTGCCTCTCCTCTCTGGTACAGGGACTGCAGTCCCTGCCAGCCAAGATTGAGCAGGCACTGAGTCTGAACGATGACATCGAAGCGATGGCCGAGGATTTCGCCGACAAGCACCACGCCCTGTTTCTGGGCCGGGGCGATCAGTACCCCATCGCCATGGAGGGGGCTCTGAAGCTGAAAGAGATCTCCTACATCCATGCCGAAGCCTATGCCTCCGGCGAGCTGAAGCACGGCCCGCTGGCACTGATTGATGCCGACATGCCGGTGATTGTGGTGGCACCCAACAATGAATTGCTGGAGAAGCTGAAGTCCAATGTGGAAGAGGTGCGGGCCCGCGGCGGTCTGATGTACGTGTTTGCCGATGTCGATGCGCAGTTTGAGTCCGACGACACCATGAAGGTGGTGCCGGTCCCTCACTGCGACGAGTTCATCGCGCCGATCATCTACACCCTGCCGCTGCAGCTGCTGTCTTACTACGTGGCGCTGATCAAAGGCACCGACGTGGACCAGCCTCGTAACCTGGCCAAGTCCGTGACCGTGGAATAACGCCGGTCGAAGTTGCGAAGACGCCACCTGTTCAGGTGGCGTTTTTGCTTTTAATTATTGATATTTAACTTATTTGGTTCACTCTCGCCAATGTCCGGTCATCGATAAGGGATGTTTGTCCTGACCATAGAAAAGAGTCGTTTTACTCCCCTGCCCCTGCCCCTGCCCCTGCCCCTGCCCCTGCCCCTGCCCCTGCCCCTGCCCCTGCCCTGCCCCCAGATTGAGTCTCCGCAGATTGCTGCCGGGAGTGGATTTGGTCATGCTGGCGCTGATCAAAACTTATCCTGCCTGGTGGGGCTGGAATAACTCCCCCTGCCCTGTACCCCCACCATGTTTTCGGTGTTACCGTTGAGACTGTGAGGGTAACCAAAG
>NZ_FNEM01000001.1 GCF_900100175.1 Ferrimonas sediminum | reverse complement strand
AATTTGGAGCGACACACGAGGTTCGAACTCGTGACCTCAACCTTGGCAAGGTTGCGCTCTACCAGCTGAGCTAGTGTCGCCTCACTTAGAATGCTACATTCTGTTTCCTCACTTGCGTCAGGAAACGAGGGCGCATTATAAGCGAAAATCGCCGCGCTGCAACCCCCGACAAATAAATTTGGTTTAAGTGGTCAAATTTTAAAAACTTCGCTTCGATAATAGGCCAACTCGGCAATGGATTCACGGATGTCATCCAAAGCCAGGTGGGTTCCCTGCTTAGTAAAGCCCTTCAACAATTCCGGCTTCCAGCGACGCGTCAGCTCCTTCACCGTGCTGACATCCAGGTAGCGATAATGGAAGTACTGCTCCAGCAATGGCATATAACGGTACAGGAAGCGGCGATCCTGACCCACGCTGTTGCCGCAGATGGGGGACACGCCCGCCGGTACCCATTGTTGCAGAAACTCAATGGTTTGACGCTCCGCCTCCGCGACGGCAATGGCACTCTCCTGCACCCGCTTGGTCAGGCCGCTGTTGCCGTGGGTGTCGGTACACCACTGATCCATCTTCGCCAACTCAGAGTCTGGCTGGTGAATGGCAATCACCGGGCCCTCCGCCAGCACATTCAATTGAGCATCCGTCACTATGGTGGCAATCTCAATGATGCAGTGCTGCTCCGGATCCAGTCCGGTCATCTCAAGGTCGATCCAGATCAGATTACTCGGGTCCGATGACATAGGCTATTTACCTCAATTCCAGTATTTTTGATGCTATTAGTAGTATGATACCCGTTTTACTTCACCCTCGGCCAACTTAGTGACATCACGACTCTGGCGTGAGCAAGGTTAAAAATACGCGTGAGCAAAGGCAAAAAGAAACTGACAAAAGGGCAGATTCGCCGGGTTAGGGCGAATCAGCAAAAGCGACTGAAGCGACAGGAACCGGAATGGGACAGCGACCAGCTGGGTGCCCAGATGATCGGCCGGGTCATCAGTCGCTACGGCCAGCATGCCGATATCGAGGCCGAAGACGGCACGGTTCACCGCTGTAACCTGCGCCGTACCATCACCAGTCTGGTGACCGGTGATGAGGTAGAGTGGCGCCAGGGCAAAGAGCACCTGCAGGGAATCAGTGGTGTGGTTGAAGCGGTTCACCCCCGCCGCACCGCCCTGACCCGGCCGGATTACTACGACGGCGTCAAAGTGGTGGCAGCCAACATCGATCAGATCTACATCGTCTCTTCGGTGCGTCCGGATCTGTCCAGCCAGATCATCGATCGCTACCTGGTTGCCGCCGAGGACACCGGCATCCCGCCGGTACTGGTGCTCAATAAGATCGATCTCCTGGATGACGCCGGTCGACAAGAGGTGGATCAAGTACTGGCCCCGTACCGGGCGATCGGCTACCCGATCTTCCTGCTCTCCAGCCACACCGGTGAAGGCGTAGACGCATTCCGGGAACAGCTGAAAGACACCGTCAGCATCTTTGTCGGCCAATCCGGGGTAGGAAAATCTTCCCTAATCAATGCCCTGATGCCGGACACCGATCTGGATGTGGGTGAAATCTCAGAGGTCAGCGGCCTGGGCCAGCACACCACCACCACCGCCAAACTGATCCACTTCCCCGGCGGTGGCGATCTCATCGACTCACCGGGTGTACGGGAGTTTGCCCTCTGGCACCTGGACACCGAGCGGGTTACCTGGGGCTTTAAAGAGTTTCGAGAATGGATGGGCAGCTGTCGCTTTCGAGACTGTAAGCACCAAAATGATCCTGGCTGCGCCTTGCAACAAGCCGTAGAACAAGGAAAAATCAGTCAACAACGATTCAGTAATTACCACAGAATCATTGAGACCATGGCCACCGATCGCCCCACGCGTCAAAGCAGCGATCCCCTGGACAGAAAATAACAAAGGAACTACCGTGTCTCTGGACAAATTGAAAGTGAACCTCCAGTACATCCTGCCAAAGCACGCCGTATCAAGGCTGGTGGGCAGCTTTGCCGCCTCCGAGGCCGGCCCGCTGACTCAGGCATTCATTAAATGGTTCATCAAGCGCTACAACATCAATATGGATGAAGCGCTTCATAGTGACCCGAAAGCATTCAAGACGTTTAACGACTTCTTTACCCGGGAGCTGAAACCCGGCCTGCGGCCGATTGCCGAGGGTGATAAAGTCGTTGTCCAACCCGTAGACGGTGCCGTCAGCCAGGCTGGCCCCATTGAGGGTGGCCGCCTGTTCCAGGCCAAAGGGCACGATTACAGCCTGCATACCCTGCTGGCCGGCACCAGCGAGGACGAAGCCAAGTTCCACGATGGCCAGTTCACCACCGTATACCTGTCACCCACCGATTATCACCGCATCCATATGCCAATGACCGGCACCCTGCGGAAGATGATCTACATTCCCGGCGATCTGTTTTCGGTCAACCCACTGACCACCGCCCACGTTCCCGGCCTGTTTGCCCGCAACGAACGGGTGGTCACCATATTCGATACCGACCACGGCCCCATGGCCATGGTATTGGTGGGTGCAACCATCGTCGCCAGCATTGAAACCGTCTGGGCCGGCACCGTCACGCCCCCCACCGGCCCCCAGGTGTTCAGCTGGGACTATCCGGCAGAGGGCGACAACGCCATCGTGCTCAACAAGGGCGATGAACTCGGACGCTTTAAACTGGGCAGCACCATCATCGCCCTGTTTGGCAAAGAGATGCTGGAGCAGTTCGACGACAACTTCGAGCCCGGAGCCAGCACCCGACTGGGGCAGCCCATGGCCACCCTGCGTTAATGACGCCCCTGCTGCAACTGCACCTGGCGGTGCTGCTGTTTGGCGGCACCGCCCTGTTTTCCAACCTGTTACCGCTTCCCGCCACCGACATCACCGCATTTCGAACTGCCATCGCCTCCGTGGTGCTGAGCCTGTTCGTCGCCCGTCGACGTGGACACCTCAAACTGCGACAGTGGCAGGACTACGGCATCGTCCTTGGCCTGGGGATCATCGTCGGCCTGCATTGGGTCACCTATTTTGCCGCCATGCAGCTGTCCAACGTGGCCATTGGCATGATCGCCTTTTTCACCTACCCGGTGATGACGGTCATTGCCGAGCCGTTGTTCAATCGCCAATCGATTCACCGTCGCGACCTGCTCAGCGGCCTGGTGGTGCTGGCCGGGATTGCGCTGCTGATCCCCGCCCCGTCTCTGGACAACGACATCACCACCGGCGTGCTGTTGGGCACAATATCGGCGGCGCTGTTTACCGCCCGCAACTTGTTGCAGAAACGCTATTTCAGTGGCTATGACGGGCCCACTACCATGGCCTATCAGACCGGGGTAGCAGCCGTGATGCTGCTGCCCTTTGTCAGTCACCAGCCTCTGTCACTGCCTGGCGGCGATCTGGGCCTGCTGCTGTTGCTCGCCGTCGTGTTCACCGCCTTGCCCCACGCCCTGATGTCTCAATCTCTGCGCCATCTGAGCGCCAAGACCGTGGGACTGGTGGGCTGCCTGCAACCTCTGTACGGCGTCTCCCTGGCGGCAGTATTGCTGGCCCAGTGGCCAAATTGGCAGACCCTGGTCGGCGGCACGCTGGTGGTCTGCACCGCGCTAGTGGAAACCCACCTGCAAAGCACGGCAAAGAATCAAAAATAGGCGCAAAATCAGTATTCACACCCACCGTTGTCGGCTACCATTGGGGCAGCCCTTACAGCCCTGCAAACTCCCTTAAATCGATCATGTGGCGCATACTCAGTTTCTGTTTCACCCTACTGGTTATCTCATCGGTAACCGCGGCTCCGTTTTCCCTGGAAAAAAAACTGGCCCCGGCCAGTGACAGCTCCCAACCCCTGACCCCGGTCCAGTGGCAACAGGCCACCGCCGTGGAGATTCAGCGTGCCCATGGCTTCCAGCGTCAACTGGACGATTTTGCGGTGCTGCAGCAACAGATCCTGTCGCAGCTGCAGTCCCCGGCCCAGCCACAGGTCGACCCGACTCAGCCGCTGTCTCAGCAGCTGTCGCTGGCCCACAACCTGTTGCAGGAGTTCAAAAGCAGTTTCGATGCCCTGGGCGACAAGGTGGACCAGCTGCGCCACCGCCTCGATGCGGTCAAACAGGAACTGCAGCAAGCGGAAGCACAACAACAACTGGCCAGTGACACCCCCAATGTGATGCCCGAACGGCTGGAGTATCTGCAACAGTGGCAGCAAAGTCTCAATCTGGAGCAGCAGAGTCGACCACTGGAGCTGAAACTGACCCAACTGCGCCAGCAGCTGGTTCGGGCCCAGTTGCTGGCGCAGGAGCGTTTGATTGAAGCCCTGAATCAGCAGGCCAACCAACAGCGGCGTCAACAGAGTGAGCGAGCCCTCAGCGACAGTTCCCAGACGGTGAGTAGCGGTAACCCGGCACTGCAGCAGCTCAACGAAACCAACGCCAGCGTCGCCCGCCAGCTGGCCTCGGTCAACACCACCACCGAGACCCTGGTGCAGCAACAGCAGCAGGTGGAGCAGCATTACCAGAAGCAGAGGCAGCGCCTGAAGGAGATCAAGGAGCAGTTTGAGTGGATGACCCGGGATGCCACCTTTGGCGCCAGCCTGCTCAAACGCCTGCGACAGCTGGAACGTCAGCAGCAACTGCCGGTGCTGGATCAAGACATCAGCCGCTCACGGGTGCAAAAATTCGATATCGAGCAGCGCCAGGCGGACATGGAATACCAGCTGCGACAGTACCCCGCCGATGAGCGGGCACCGCTGTGGCAGCAACAGCTTACCCTGCTTAACCAGCTGCAATCGGCGCTTGAGCAGCAGGTGATTGAGCTGTCCCGGCTGAATCAACTGCGTCACGAAGCGGAGCAACTGGAAGACAAACTGGTGCAGCTGATCAGCGAGCGCATGTTCTGGCTGCCCAATGCCCAATCCATCGATGCCAGCTGGTTTTCCCAGGTCATCGGCAGCATTCACTGGCTGCTGACCACCGATCGTTGGCAGGAGCTGTCCCGGGCCATCGACGACAACAGCGACTGGTGGTCCATCTGGCTGGTTGCCATGGTGCTGACCCTGGTACTGCAAGATCTGCTGCGCGGCCCCTATGCCCAGTTACGTCAGCATCAGGCCCGCTACGTAGGTAACGTAACCCACGACCGCTTCAGCGCCTCCTTTAAATCGCTGATGGCGGCCATGGCCTACAGCCTGATCATTCCGGCCCCGCTGATCGCCGCCGCCTGGAAGCTGCAGCAACAGGTGCATCTCCCCTTCACCCACGCCATCGGTGCCGGATTGCTGGCCGGCGTGCTGCTGCTGTACCTGTTCTGGCTGTTCCACCAGTTGAGTCGGGAAGACGGCCTGTTTATCGCCCACTTCCGCCGTCACCCGCCCCTGGTTCAGCGCAACATCGCCTTCTTTAAACAGCTGCTGTTTACCTCGGCACCACTGCTGATGCTGGTGCGCTTCTGCCAGGAGAGCGAAGTACCGCTGCTGAGCAACAGTCTCGGCCGGGCCGCATTCCTGCTGTTCTGCGCCGTACTGGCGTACGCCTATTGGAAGCTGATTAAGATCGTGGACGAATACCACATCTACCACACCAAAACCCGCCCCAATCAACACCTGTTGGAGCGTCTGGTATGGCTGACCCTGATTCTGGTGCCGCTGGTGGCCCTGGTTCTGACTGTGCAAGGCTACTACTTCACCGCCTTTTCGGTACTGACCCAGGTGCAGCTGACGGTGCTGCTGGCCATCGGCTTTATGCTGGCCCACCTGATGATCAAGCGCTGGATGTTGATTCAGCGCCGCCGACTGGCCTTTGAACGCGCCAAAGCCAAACGGGCCGAAGTGCTGGCCCTGAGGGAAAAAGAGCGCAATGAACCCGGCAATGAGCCGCTGGAACCTCTGGACGATCCGCAGATCGATCTGGACACCATCTCCACCCAATCCCTCGGGCTGGTGCGCTCGCTGATGATTCTGGCCTTTATCCTGACCCTGCTGGGGGTCTGGAGCCAGACTCACCCGGCGGTGTTTACCTCACTCGACGGCATTGTGCTGTGGACCAGCAATGAGGTGATCGGCGGCATCGAACAGGCGGTGCCCATCACCCTGAGGTCGATACTGGCCGGCGGCCTGATACTGGGCTTCACCCTGATGACCGCCCGCAACCTGCCCGGCATGCTGGAACTGGTGATCCTGCAGCGGCTGGAGCTGTCTCCCGGCACCGGGTTTGCCATCACCACCATCAGTCGCTATATGGTGTTGCTGATCGGCACCATCTCCGCCTTCTCCACCCTGGGGCTGGCGTGGAGCAAGCTGCAGTGGCTGGTGGCGGCGTTGTCGGTGGGTCTGGGCTTCGGCCTGCAGGAGATCTTCGCCAACTTCATCTCCGGTCTGATCATCCTGTTTGAAAAGCCGATTCGCATTGGCGATACCGTCACCATTCGCGATCTGACCGGCAACGTTTCCAAGATTCAGACCCGGGCCACCACCATCGTCGACTGGGACTGCAAAGAGATCATTGTTCCCAACAAGGCGTTCATTACCGAACAGCTGATCAACTGGTCCCTGTCCGATGCCATTACCCGGGTCACCATCAAGGTGGGCGTCTCGCGCGACAGCGATCCGGCCCTGGTGGAAGCCCTGCTGCACCAGGCCGTTAAAGAGACCCCCCATGCCCTGACACAACCGGAACCGGAGATCTATTTCGCCGGCTTTGGCTCCCACACTCAGGACTACGAGATTCGAGTCTATACCGATGAGATGGGCAAACGCTGGCCGCTGCGCCATCGACTGCATCAGTTGATCATCAAGAAGTTCCGTGAATCCAAGGTGGATATGGCTTACCCTCAGATGGAGATTCAACTGAAAAGTAAGGCCGAAATGGTCGACAGCAGTGGCAACCTGATTCGATAACTTCGTCTGCAAGGACCGATTATGCTCATCATTGCACACCGTGGCGCCAGTGGACTGGCACCGGAAAATACCCTGGCGGCGATGGAGAAGGCCCTCGAGCTGGGTGCCAGTGCCATCGAACTCGATGTCCACCGGGTGGAAGACCAGTTGGTGGTGATTCATGATCGCTGGTTGCAGCGCCACACCGATGGCCATGGACTGGTGCACCACTCCACCCTGGCGGCGCTTGCCAACCTGGATGCCGGTCAGGGACAGCGGGTTCCGACGTTGTGGCAAGTGCTGGAGTGCATCGATGGCCGTTGCGATCTCAATATTGAACTCAAAGGCCGCAACACCAATCAACCCCTGATTGAACTGCTGTCCCAGGCTCAGTTGCAGCTGGGGTATCAACCACAGCAGTTTCTGATCTCCTCCTTCAACCACCCCAAGTTGATGCGTCTGAAGCAGCTGCAACCGGATCTGAAGATCGGTGCCCTGACCGCCAGTTGCCCCCTGGACTATGCCCGCTTTGCCGAGGAGTTGGGCGCCTATTCGGTGCACATCGACGTCAATTTCGCCGAGCCCGAGTTCATTGCCGATGCCAAACGCCGGGGCCTGAAGGTGTTTGTCTATACCGTCGACGAACCGGAAGATATGCTGGAACTGCAGCGACAGGGGGTAGACGGGGTGTTCTCCAACCTGCCGGACCAGGCCCGGGCCACCCTGGGCTCACACACCATCGCACCGGGACACGTCTGGTCCTGACCGAACCGAGGAGTCCGCTACTATGCCGTCATTGGCACTGCTCACCAATCAGAACGATCGTTACCATCAACTGTTAGTGAATGCTCACCTCCCGGGAGTGACCTTTACCAACAAGGTGGAACACGCCGACATCTGGTTAGCGGATCCCGAGCTGGCCGCTCGGCAACTGGCCCACTCACCGCCACCCGCCTGGCTGGCCAGCACCTATGCCGGCGTTAACGCCCTGCTGACTCCGGGCTTGCCCCGGAATTACAGCCTCACTCACATCCGCCGCCTGTTCGGCCCGCTGATGAGTGAATACGTGTTTGGCCACCTGCTCAGCCACCTACGGCACCTGCCTCAGCTGGCCCGGCAACAACGGCACCAGCAATGGCAGCCCCATCCCTACACCAGCCTGGCGGGCACCACCCTGGTCACCCTGGGCACCGGCGACATCGCCCGGCACATCGCCACCGTCGCCCGCGCCTTTGGCATGACGGTGCTGGGGGTCAGCCGCAGCGGCGAAGCCAGGACAGAGTTTGATGCCGTCTGCCGGTTTGAGGAGGCCAGCGCCACCCTGAGCCGGGCTCAGGTTTTGGTGAGCGTACTGCCCGACACCGCCGAGACCCGGGGTCTTATCGATGCATCAGTGCTGCAACAGCTGCCGCCAGCCTGCCTGCTGTTCAATGTCGGACGTGGCAGTGCCATTGACGAACAAGCGCTGCTGCAGGCGCTCAATGCTGGCCACATCGCGCATGCTTTTCTGGACGTGTTCAAACAGGAACCCTTGCCGGCCGGGCACCCGTTCTGGCACCACCCGGCCGTCACCGTGACGCCCCATGTCGCTGCCGTCAGCCAACCGGAGCAGGTCTGCGATCAGGTCATCGACAACTATCATCGCTTTATCGACGGTCGGCCGCTGCAACACCAATTCCAGTGGCAACGGGGTTACTGATCCCGCAACGCCAGCCGACCGCTGATGGTGGTGGTGTGATTCAGAGACGGTAGCGTCAACGTCATCGACACCTCAATGCTCTCCGATGTGAGGCCTGCCTCCACCGCGGCCAGCACCTGCTGCTCCAGTTGTTGATGGGACTTGATGCCCACCTCCTTCAAAAAACGCCTAATAGATTGATTTAAAACCTCTTTATCCACGGCCATTCGTCAGTTCCTTTCACTTTCATAGATAGACATCACATATTTTTATAACTACAAAACCTAACAAATGCCAAATTTACATCCAAAACGAATTGGACATGAGAATTATTAGCATTTACAATTTTGGCAAAGTCGTTAATGAGGTTATCTGCACCATGTACGTTTGCATCTGCCACGCCGTTACAGAAAAACAGGTTCGCCAAGCGGTATCGGATGGTGCTGTGGACGTTAAGACGCTGAAGCAAAAGCTCGGTGTGGGCAGTGAATGCGGCCGCTGCATTCAGGCCACTCTGGAGGTGATTCAGTCGCAGATGGACAAGGAGCCCTGCTACTACGAAGTCGCCTGATTCCGCAGGCTCCGTAACGCCCTTCCCCCCTAGTCTGCCTGTTTTGACAGCTCAGTCGGCTCTTCTATGCTTATTTATCTTCCCCACTAGAAGAGCACAAACATGAAAGCTGACCCGAAAGTCATCACCCACCTGAACAAGATTCTGTTTAACGAGCTCATCGCCATCAACCAATACTTCCTTCACGCGCGGATGTACAAAGACTGGGGTCTGAAAAAAATTGCCAAGAAGGAGTACGACGAGTCCATCGACGAAATGAAGCACGCCGACAAGTTGATCGAGCGGATTCTGTTCCTGGAGGGGCTACCCAACCTGCAAAGTCTGGGCAAGCTGCGCATCGGTGAGAACACCAAAGAGATGTTGGAGTGCGACCTGGCCCTGGAGATGGACGCCATCCAGGATCTGCGGGAAGCGATAACCTACTGTAAATCGGTACGCGACTACGTCAGTGGCGAGCTACTGGATGATATCCTCGAGGAGGAAGAGGAACACGTGGACTGGCTGGAGACCCAACTGGAGCTGATCGACAAGATGGGCATCCAGAACTATCTGCAGTCCCAGACCATCGACGACTAGGGATCTCTGCTAAAAAAAGAGCGGCCCAGGGCCGCTCTTTCTGCCTCAGCCGCCATGACGAACCTGGGTCAGCTGTTCGCCCCTGGCCAGGGTGAGGCGCACCAAGGCACACACCGCTGCCAGGACACAGACGATGGTGGCGCCCGAGGGGAGATCCCAGGTGGCTGAAACCCATAATCCAACCAGATAGCCGCTTAGACCGGTGCCATAACCCAGTACCAGTGCCCTGCTGCCCTTAAGGCGATTAACCGCCAGTGCCGGCAGGATCAAGCTGGAAAACACCAGATAGACCCCAACCAGCTGCACCGAAAAAGTGATCATCAAGGCGAACAGCGGGTAAAAGGCACGGCCACTGAGCAACCCCGGCCGCCACAGCAACAATCCAAGCACCAATGCGGTACACAGCCCAGGCAAGGTTAGCGCTGGCCAGTCAGTCCACAAAATCTGACCGGAGAGCAGCTGTTTGAGCAACTCTCCGCCATGGGGATCCTTGGCCAGCACCAGCATGGCCGCCACCGCCGACAACACGTAAAGGCAACCGATCATCGCCTCCAGCTCCGCCTTGGCATGCTTCTCCAGCAGGGCTATCACCCCGGCCCCGGCCAAGGCAAACAACAAGGGCATCCACAAACCGGAACCGGGGAGGTGGGCCAAATCATGATGAGTGGAAGCGAACACCGCCCCCAGAGCGGCGATCTGAGCAATGGCCAAATCGATAAAGATGATCCCCCGAGCCAACACCTGCCGCCCCATGACCACATGGCTGGCCAGCACCAGGGTGCCGGCCGCCAACGCCGGCAGCAAAATGCTGAACATGGTGAGATCAAACATCGCTCTTCTCCATCGCCGTCAGCAGCAAGGTGATATTGGTGTCATAAAGCTGGAACAGATCATCGACGCCATCCACACCTGGACCGAAGGGTAACTGCACCACCGGCAGGTTGGCGCGCTTACCCAGCCAATGGGCACCGCGATCATCCTGGTAACCGGTATAGATCACGGCCATGACAGGGGTGGACTCGGTTAGCTTCAGCAGCTGCGCAAGGTGCCCGGTAGTGGGTGGCAGCCCGGGTTTTGGCTCCAGATCGCCAACCTGCTCCATTCCCAGCCAGTCAAACAGGTACTGGAAACTGGAGTGATAGGCGATCACCTTTTTGCCTTTCAGCGGTGCCGCCCGGCGCTCCCACTCCCCGATCGCCAGCTGCCAGCGTTGGCTGAACGCCTCCAAGCGCTGCTGATACAGTGCCTGACTGTCAGGATCCAGCTGCACCAGCTTGTCGGTCACCGCCTCGGCGATGGCCTGCATTCGGGGTGGCGAAAAATGGAAATGCGGGTTACCACCGGCATGGACATCGCCCATGCTGCGGTCAACCTTCTCCAGCTTGCCCAACGGCTCTACCACCGATGCGGTGTAGAACATGCCCGGCTGGCCATCGCGGATATCCGGGTTGTTGGCCTTCATCTGCAGCATCGGCAGCCAGCCAACCTCCAGCTCGGCACCGGCGCAGATCACCAGATCCGCCCGGCGCATCTTGGCAATCAGGCTGGGCCTGGCCTGCACATGGTGGGGATCCTGCATCGCCGAGGTGGCGCTGAAGACTGACGCCTGAGGCGCCAGTTCGCGGGCCAGAGCAGCGTACTCAGGCTCACAGGTAAAGATGTTCATGGCCCACGCCTGGGGCGCTGCAAGCAGCGCCGCCATGGCAGGCATCCACAGTTTAGAACTGATGCGCACCGTGAGCTCCTAATGCCATGACAAATTGCAGGGTCAGGATGTGATCATCGGCAGATTCATAGAGATCATCGCTCTGATGAGTGTACTGAAAACGAACCGTGGAGAAGTGGCTATGATGCCAGGCCACCATGGCTTCGGTTTCCTTCACTTTGCCATCCTCGAAGTGGAGATGGTGCTGACCGTCAAGCTCCTCTTCGTGGGCCATGGCAGCGCTGACTTCACCATAACGCAGGCCGGCAGACCACTTGGGGCTAAACTGGTACACAGCGGACAGGTACCAGCCATCGTAGTTACCCGGAATGTTCTCCTCGCCACCGGCCTGTTCAAACGGCTTGTCCATATACAGGTATTCGCCGGACAGGGTCAGGAAGTTGTTCTTGTAGTTGCCGTTGGGGGCCCACTTGTACACCGCATCCACGACGTACAGGTCACGGCCGGTGAGGCTGGCGCTGTGGGAATGGCCGTGTTCGTCATCGGCCTCCTCCTCATGCTCCTCCTCTTCGTGCTCCTCCAGGTGGCCCTGGCCGTTTTCGTTGCGCAACCAGGACAGACCCAACTGCCAGCTGTGATCGGTACCCCAGTCACCACCGAACTTGGAGTACAGGTGGTACACGCCGACGGATTTCGGATCTTCCAGGCCTTCGGCCTGCAGGTTATCGCCACTGAAGCCTTCCAGACCCAGGGTCCAGTACACGTCGGTGGGGGCCACCCAGTTCAGGCGCAGACCATCGTCAAAGTAGTGACCGCCCAGAAACGCCCGGTACACCGCCGGACGCTCCACAAACGAATCGGTGTGCAGGTGCTGGTTGTTGAGGTAGCCCAGATCGGCAGTAAAACGTCCTGCCCTCATGGATAAGCCCGCCGGCAACGCCAGGGTCTGAATAAACGCCTCTTCCAGCTCCACCTCGGTGTCGCTGCCTTCAGTGGCCAGCACCACGGTGGCCTTACCGTAGAACTGATCGTCGATGGCGCCGCTGAGCGCCAGCTCGGTCTCACCCAGGCCAAAGCCGTCTTCACGGGCACCCAGGGCACGGGCGCCATCCTGATAGTAGCCATCCAGAATCACACTGATCGCCGGAGAGTCGGCCGCTACGGCCACGGAGTGTGCGCAGGCTACAACCAAGCCTGCCATTACAGCATTCAATTTCATGATTTTTCCTAAGTTGCACTAAGCCTCGCCCGCGTGGGGCGATAAAAACTGTTTGGGACTAATGGCGAGGTGGAACTCAGGCGAGAGGGGGGGCGCGAATAGGACTGCTGCGACGAGGTGCCAGGGCCGGAGCATCAACATCCGCCCCTTCGACCCAGTCGATACCGGAAACAACCGGCAATACCGGCAGCGATGGCGTCAGGGACTTGCCGTGTTGATCACCGTGGAAACACCAGGCGCAGTTCACCAGGTCCTGATGGTGATCGAAATGCTGGACAGCATGAGCCGGGCCAACCAGTGACAGCACCAGTACCCAAAGCATCATCAGTTTTGTCAGAGTCGTCCTGTAACTCATGCTATCCACGAAAAATCGAATTCACCATCAATGGTAAAAGGAATCCTGTCCGGCAGCAAGACACATTCCGTTAACTCAGGCAGACAAAAAACGTAAACAACTGTTACCCATTATCCGCCGGAGGCTTACGCCTTAAAGACAGGAAAAGCGATCACCTGATCGATGTGATCGGCCTGCAGCGCCAGCATCACCAGGCGATCGATCCCCATCGCCACACCGGCGCAATCGGGAAAGCCGGCCCGCAGCGCCTCGATCAGGTGCATGTCAATAGGGCGAAGCGGCAATCCATGCCGGCTGCGGTAAGCGTTGTCCTGCTCAAACCGGGCCAGTTGCTCATCACCGTCACTGAGCTCATGGAAACCATTGGCCAGCTCAATCCCCTTGAAGTACACCTCAAACCGCTCCGCCACCCGCGAGTCCTGCTGACTGATGCGGGCCAGAGCCGCCTGGGAGGCCGGGAAATCGTACACAAAGCACGGCTGCTTCTGGCCGATGGCCGGCTCGACCACCACAGAAAACAGCAGTTGCAGCAAGGTGTCGACATCCTGTTCCTGCTCGGCGAGATCCCCCAGCCCATGCTGATGACAGCTGTGACGCAGCGCCGCCAAATCCCGCAGCAGCGGATCAACCCCCACCTCAGTCAAAAATGCCTGTTGATAGGTGATGCGGTCTGCACTGGCCGTACCCAGCACCAGCGTCAGCAACTCCGCCATCTCGTCCATCAGGCGGTGGTGATCAAAGCCGGGCCGGTACCACTCCAGCATGGTGAACTCCGGATTGTGAAACCGGCCGGCCTCCTCGTTACGAAAACTCTTGCCCAACTGAAAGATGGGACCGCTGCCCGCCGCCAGCAGGCGCTTCATATGAAACTCCGGCGACGTTACCAGGTACAGATCCACGCCCTGGGCCATGCCAGGTCCGACAAACCGGGTACTGAAGCTGTGCAGGTGCACATCGGTCACGGCCCCCTGGGACAGCGCCGGCGTCTCCACCTCCAGAACGCCCCGGGACTCGAAAAAGCCACGAATGGTCGCCAGCAGGGCACTGCGTCGTTTCAGCATGGCGATTTCCGCACTGGGTTGCCAGCTCATCGTACCATCCCCTCTTTACCATCACAGCGACAGCCGGAACCCACCGGCAGCTCCCCCCAGATCACGCAACGACTGCCGTCGGCCACCTCGCACTCTGCGCCGGTAGCCTGACGCTGCCCCAGGGTATTACTGACTTTCGGGGCTTGCTGCTCGATGGCGCTCTGCCTGGCCATGCGGGCCTGGTGCCGCTCTGCCTGCTCCGGCGTCATCGGCGCCTGGCAACCGGCCAGCAGCAACAACACTAACAATGGGGCTCTCATCTCACTCTCCGCAACAAAAAAAGCGGGCCTGGGCCCGCTTCTGGTCTGGTTGGCACCGCGGTCTTACTTGGTGCGAACGCGCTCGACGTATTCGCCGGTACGGGTATCCACTTTCACCACTTCGCCAATCTGAATGAACAGAGGCACGCGCACGACGGCGCCGGTGGCCAGGGTGGCAGGCTTGCCGCCGGTGCCCTGGGTGTCGCCCTTGAGACCCGGATCGGTCTCGGTCACTTCCAGGCTAACAAAGTTAGGCGGAGTCACCACAATCGGGTTATCGTCCCACACGGTAATGGTGCACACATCCTGCTCAACCAGCCACTTTTCCGCATCGGCTACCGCTTTCGCGTCCGCCGCAACCTGCTCAAAAGTGTCGTTGTTCATGAAGTGCCAGAACTCGCCATCGTTGTACAGGTAGGCCAGTTCATGATCCATTACGTCGGCGGCGGTCACGGATTCACCGGACTTGAAGGTTTTCTCCAGGACTTTGCCAGACAGTAATTTGCGAATTTTCACTCGGTTAAAGGCTTGGCCCTTACCCGGTTTTACAAACTCGTTCTCAATGATGTTGCACGGCTCGCCATCCAGCATTATCTTAAGGCCGGAGCGAAATTCGTTCGTTGAGTAAGAAGCCATTATTTTCTCTTCCAACAGGTCGTTTTGACGTCTAACGGTAAATGATAACCCGAAATCCCCTAAATTTGCACGATTGCTGGCAACAGGAGTTGGCACAAGCGTACACAGATCCCAAACTTCTGCTTCAGGCACTGGATCTCAACCCCGCTGATTTTGAGCAACACATCGCTGCCCGGCGCCTGTTTCCCATGCGGGTACCGCGCCCGTTTGTGGCCGCCATGGAAGCGGGAAACCCCAGGGATCCACTGCTGTTGCAGGTGCTGCCCCAGGCCGAAGAGTTCGCCACGGTGCCCGGATTCAGCCCCGACCCGCTGCAGGAGCAACAGGCGGCGGTTCCCGGCATCCTGCATAAATACCGCAGCCGGGCACTGCTGATGCTCAAGGGCGGGTGCGCGGTGAACTGCCGCTACTGTTTCCGACGCCATTTTCCCTACCAGGACAACCAACTCGGTGGCCAGGCACTGGAGCAGGCCCTGGACTATCTGCAGCAGGATCCCAACCTCAATGAGGTGATTCTGTCCGGCGGTGACCCGTTGATGGCCAAAGACAACCACCTGAGCCGCCTGATCCGGCGTCTGGAAGCCAACCCCAACTTGGTCCGGCTGCGGATCCACAGCCGGCTGCCGGTGGTGATCCCCGCCCGGCTGACTCCCCAGCTAACTGAACTGCTGGCCAACACGCGACTGAAGGTGGTGCTGGTGCTGCACATCAACCACGCCAATGAGATCAGTGAAGGGTTAACCGAGCGGCTTAAACGCCTGCAACAGGCCGGAGTCACCCTGCTCAACCAATCGGTCCTGCTGAAGGGGGTCAACGACACGGTGAGCACCCAGGTGGCCCTGAGCGAATCCCTGTTTGCCGCCGGCATCCTGCCCTATTACCTGCACCTGTTGGATAAGGTGGACGGCGCCGCCCATTATGACCTGGCGGAACAGCGTGCCCGGCAACTGATGGCCGGGATGCTGGATGCCCTGCCCGGCTTTCTGGTACCCCGGCTGGTGCGTGAGGTGGGCGGCAAAACCAGTAAAACCCCCATCGATCTTCACCTGAACTGATCGCGGCGGCGGGGCAACGGATCCCCGCTGCGACCATTTTCTAGTACAATCGCGGCAACACACCTTGGAGGACACCGCATGTCTCTGCTTTGGGTCACCGATATCTGGGGCCAACACTCTACTTTGACAGCCCGCATTGAGCGGCTCACCGACGTTGCCGGCGACTGTCAGCTTCTGGATCCCTACGCCGGCCAGCCATTTGCCTTTGCCGATGAACAGCAGGCCTACGACTATTTCCTGTGCCGTTGCAGCAAGCCGGGCTACGTCGACAAGCTGGAAGCCTGGTTGGAATGCCACCCAGAGCCGGTAACGCTGCTGGGTTTCAGCGCCGGCGCCAACGCCATTGCGCAACTGCTTCGGCGCCGGTCCTTTCCTCAAGTGCAGCGGGTGCTGATGATCTACGGCAACGAGCTGCCGCTGGAGCCGCTGCCGGTGACCACCCACCTGCTGCTGTGTCGGGACGATGCCGGCGTCAGTGACGCCACACTGGATTGGCCCGCTTCGGTACAGATCTGCGACGCGGGACACGGCTTTATGAACCCACGCAGCCCCAACTACGACGCCCAGGCCGCCGATACCGGCTGGCGCTGGATCCAGAGTCTGATCGCCGGTTAATCGACAGCCACGCAGGCACGTTGCCAGCAGTCGGTGACCGTCAGCCCCTGCTGTTGCAACAGGGCCGGAATACTCTGTTCCCCCACCAGATGACCGGCTCCGACCACCACAAACAAACGATCGTCCTGGCGTAACCAGTCGACCAGGGTCTGGGTCATGCCCTGATTGCGGTTGATCATCAACGCCTGCCAGGCCTCCGGCTCCTGCGCCATGTCGTCGTAGGTCAACCGCGCCAGGGTAGCCTGATCGCCGCTGCGCCACGCCTGAATCAGCTCATCGACCTCCATGGGCTCCATCGCCCCCTCCAGCATGGCATGCTGGGTGTCGGCCGACAGGCCGTCAAACACCCGCAGTTGCAACGCCATCCCCTCCAGCTCCCACAAGCTTTTGCTGCCGAGGCGACTGGAAAAATAGTGCTCCACTCCCTGATCCGAGTGGAAGCCGGAACTGGCCATCTCCGCCATCAGCAGCTGCGAACTGAGGATCCAGGGCGCCAGTGAGGGATCGCACTGCATCGCCCGACTCTGACAATACCGGCTCAACTTGCCGGCCAGCGGTGCCGGCAACGGCTGCTTGGCAAACAGATAGGGCTGCAGCTTTCGGGGCAATTGGGGATCATTGGTATCGGCCTCCAGTGCCAGCACCGAAGACTCGGCAAAGGCCTGCTCAATCACCTCGGCGAACGGGTAGAAATCCGGCTGCCCCACGTGCACCGACCCCAATAACCACGCCTGCCCCTGTTCTCCGCTAACCAGAAAAAAAGGCGGTTTGTCCGTTGGCGCCGCCACCGCGCCTGCCGCCACACAGACTGCCCATACCGCTCCCAGCAACCGCTTCATCGCTTCTCCCATGACTCTCAACGTTAACAACGGCCCCCTTGGGTGCCAATGACTCCACTATCGCACTATCGGCCTGCCGGGCACCAGTCCGGAGCGGCCCAAAACGGTTTCATTTGCTGTGATTTCACTGGATAATTAGCCCCAGACACCCTTTTGTATTTCCACAGTTCACAGAGGCCCCGATGCCGTACACCAATGTCATTGCCCAGTTTAAAGCCAGCTTTCAGCAAGCCTATCGCCAAGTGGTGGATGCCGACGCTTACCTGGACAAACTGCAACAGGATGGTCACGGAAAGTTTAAGCGCATCTTCACCGCCGATCAGGGTTTTAAAACCGACGCCACCCGGTTTATGCCCTACCTGGAGGAGGTCGTCGGCGAGTTCGACGCCTTTGAAGCGGCCCCGTCCGCCGAGCAACTCCCCCCTCTGGTGAAGAAGCTGGAACTGCTGCTCAACACCCTGGCCCAGTTCAAGCAGAGCCTGAAAGACTAAACGGAAAAGCCACCCTCAGCGGGTGGCTTTTTTTCAGGATCTCGCGCTCGTCAGGTCGCAACACTCGCCTTGCAGGCCACAAAGTCCAAGTAAAACAGAGAGTCAGAGTTATACAAGACGGGCCCAACAATCGATGACGAACACAAAAAAGCCGGAGCAAGGCTCCGGCGGTTACTCGTCTGCCGATTACCGGCTGGCCAGTTTCTCCGGCAGATCCCTGTCTACCCAGCGCTCGATCATTCGCAACTCATAGTGGAGCGCCTCGCTCTGATAACGCATTTTGGATGCGGTATTCTCAAAGTTCAGCTCTCGAATCTCCACACTGTCTGAGGCGATCGCCTTACCATCGGCGCCTTTAAGGGTCCACTGGAAGTTAATGCCCGGCGGGTAGATGCTCTTTACGACGCGAATATCGTTGGCGGCAGCCCCGAAAGAGGGACGCACATCACCGGCCAGATCCAGATCCGTCACCACAATAGTCAGGGTTTCTCCCTCGGCCAGGGTCGGCTGCAGCCGTTTCTGAAACTCCTTTCCCAGGGTGGCGAAAACATGATTTTCATACCGATCCTGACGCCCCGAACTGGCTCGAACGTCACGGTAATCATCAGGGCTCTGCCACACCACGGTCACGGGACCATCCTGAGTTGGCCACTGCTGATCATCGCCACCGGCGGCGCTTACCATAGGGCTCATGACCAGCACCATCAGCCAAGCAAACACTCTCATATCGATCCCCTTTTCGGACTCAAACTGCGTTATTCACAATGTTTAGAGTCAATTGAACAAAAAAAATTCAATTCACTACGGCAAATATTTGCGAAACCGCACACTCGGTTAAGGGGCAGTTCAGAAATCCGCAGACGCCCCTCCCCTGGATCCTCCACCCGGTTTTCTCTGTCTCCAGCGGCAACGACTTTTTAGACTGGGACGCAGCGGAGGTTCCTCCTTAGAATCGATGCCCGTCAAGAAACGCCATCGATACTGAGTCCTACAGCGAACAGGGGCACGGAGCCGACTACTGGTCCCGCGTCAGAAACGAGTTCAGCGATCAGCCCTCACAGCCATCCCAGATCATGACCAGCCATGACAGTGACGGCCTGTGGAAGCGACTGACCAACTACCACAACGGTACCCACAAAACCGAATGCGGGGATTCCGAGCAGACCCTCAGCGAAGCGCAGTGCCAGGGCGACCACTAAGACAACTGCCCCCCCATGCCCGGCCTACGGGCATGGGGGTGACTCAAGGCGGGGTAGACACCTCGGCCCGCAAGCACAGGTTGGCAGAGGCGGGCCCCTACCGGAAACCCGTGATCAGAGTGATCTTATTTTTATTATGATGAGTTAATTCGCTTTATTACAGCACCAATAAATAATATTAATTGCCCTGCGAAATCCGGATATGCAAAAGCGGCAAACTGGTTATGCAATTCCCGACAAATCAAATGTAAATCGCGATTTATGCAAAATGTGAGATGACTCGATTTCAATAAACAATCACTTCAGATAAAATAATCGTGTTCCCTGCTGGAGTTTATCTATGAAAAGAATCAATCATCTTGATTTCTTTAGCTTAAGTGTTTTTATTGAGTTGTACGAACAAAAAAGTGGCACCGCGGCAGCAATCACCCTGGCCACCACTCAACCTAAAGTCAGTCGCACCCTGACCATGCTCAGAAAAACCTTTAATGACGAGTTGTTTACCCGTCATCAGCATGGCATGAAACCCAACCGGGTCGCCGACCGCCTCTACCCTCAGGCAAAGCAGCTGGTGGCGGGCTTTCAGTCCTTGGCCTACACCATGGAGCTGACCGCCAACGAGCAGGGAAGCATCAATATCTGCGCTCAGGAACATTTCCACCGGCCCCTGCTGAGCTGTCTGAATGAGCTTACCAGCGAGTACGATAACCACTTCGCTTTTGAGGTTCACCCCTGGACTACAGAATCTCAAAAGAGACTGATAAATCGTAACATTGATTATTGCATCTCAATCGATCCATCGCCAATAGATGGTATTGCGCATTATGAGATTGCGCCGGTTGGAAAATATTTCTTGGTGGCAAATGAAGACCACCCGATATTTAATGCCGAGATTACTCTACATCAAATTCTTCGTTATAAACTGGCCATCTTGAATTACGCCTTTGACGAAACAAAAGTCCCAAGGTTGCAAGCCATTGCCGACCAGAAAAACCTGCCTATCTCTGTTGCCCTCAAGATCTCCGATCTGGGTTTGCTGCTCGATCACGTCAAAGAGTGTAACAGCGTCGGCCTGGTCGTTGGCACCGCCTTTCAATCCTACCTGCAAAGTCAGCCCGGTCTCACCTGTATGAATGTCTCCGACATCTGGCTCAATGAAACTAAGAGCCACCAGTCGCTTCAGTACTACCTACAGGCCCATCATGGCGCCGACCAGGCCTTTGCAGCGCGACTGGCCTCCAGTTTGAGGCAGCGCCTGAGCGCCGCCTAAGAATAAAGACCCGCCTCTCCGCTCCAGGAGGGATCCGCCCCCCAAACCAAAGCAGCCGATCCGTCAGGATCGGCTCAGTTACGGCCTATTGGTCCGGAAAGTCGAACAGTTCAGGGGGATTGCTGGCCAAAGCGCCATTCACCTGAATCTTAAACTTCAGGTGCGGCATCATCTGCTCCGGCTCCAGTTCGATACTGGGGCTGAACCTGTAGGAGCCCGGTTGCAGCTCCTTCAACTCACCGACACAACCGCTGCCATTATCGCCGCAAAGATACTGCTGAGCCCGGTGCCAGGGAATCGCAAACGAAGAGTCGTAGTCACCGGGGAACCCCAGATAGACGATCTCCAGATTGTGTCCGGCATCGGTGATGGCCAGCCCGTCTTCATCGGCCAGGCTGAATCTCACCGTCAGGCTTTCCCGCTCGGCAGCGTCCACCGTCAACACGATACTATTGGCCTGATCCAGGGTCACACTGGGATCCACCTCGGCACCGCCGTCACCACTGCTGCTGTCGGAGCCACAGCCACTAAGCAGCAACGCCACCGCCCCGATGATCATTTGATTACGCATCTTAGCCCGCCTCAGTTATGACACACTTGGCATTCACTAGCATCGGCATGCTTAGGCAGCGCCGACAGTTGCTCGTGGGAGGAGTGACAGGTCTGGCACTCCATGTGGGATTTCACATCCGGGCCAATATAGGTATCCGGCTCACGTTGGGTGGGAGCGTGACAGCTGTCGCACTGATCGTTGCTGGCCGCATGCCCTTCGGCCTCCAAGGTTCCCGCCAGCGAGGCGTTAAGATACTTAGCGGAAATGTAGGCGATCTCTGCCGTTACCTGGGCACAGCGTTCATACTTGGCCCAATGACCGGAACCAAACCCGCTGGCGCTGGACCAGTGGGATACCGAGGTGTGACACAGTACCGAGTTGGCAACGGACTGACCAATCTCCTCCTGAGTCATGCTCCTTCCCGTTCCGAATATGAGATCCGGGGTTGGGGCACCGATGCCATCGAGGAACTCCTGGTCGCCACGGGGCATGGAGGTCTTCTCATAGTAACGGTATACCGCATCGATGACCGCCTGCTGGTCGACACCGCCCAGCACGTTTATCGCCATGGCCGCCGCGTTAAGGCAGCCGCAGAGGGTACCCCAGCCCCTGACACCGGTACCACCATAAACAGCCAGGTTGGTAGGGATGGCAGCAAAGTGACAGGCATCCTCGTGGCCCTGGGCTGCCAATTCGGTAACGATGGCATTAAATACGCCATACATGCAGCCGCCCTTGAAGTAGCTCTGATAAGCCAGCTTAGCAACTTTCATTGGGTCAAGGTTCGCATAATCAAGCAGGCTGCTCCCCAGGTTCGCACTCCCACCACTACCCAGCCCGATGGTGGCATCGCCCGGGCAGGCGTCTGCGGCAAAGATTGCCGGCGAAACCGCCGATGTTCCCACCGCCATGCTGGCCAACCCCACGATCTTACCCATTGCCTGTCGTCTATCTACTTTCATCAACTGCTCTCCTGACTCCTGGATTCACATATCCAGTAATTGAATTATCGCATTTAAAGATTATAAATATCTTAAAAATCAACAACTTATATCAAGCGTCGATAAGAGGCTAGAGATCGTAAAAGCGAAAGTAAAGCGGTCAAAGGCACCGGCTTTGTAAAAATCGATGCCAGGAAGTGAATTGCGGCTCCAAAACGAAATTGGTTCATTTTTAGCCCGAAAGAAAGCCGCGTCGCTCACAAATCGGCCCCCAAACCACCGCCTTTGCGACGGATCACGACAGCGCAAATAGTTTGAAGTGGGGTCAGAAAAGCGATATCAACAATCGGCAAATCACTCCGTAGCCCCCGGTTTCCGCCCCGGTTTCCGCCCCGGGGGCAGCCCCGACCGGCATCCGGTTCAGCGGCAATTCAGCCGTAATTAAGCGCCAATCAAGCCAGGGCCGTCGACAATGCCTGCACACTCAATCACTGACGACCCCCTGCGAGGAGGCAGACTATGATCCCACTACCCGGTGCCGTGCTATTGACCCTCGCCACCGTTGGCGTCCTGTGGCCGATTTTCGGCTCAGCCGAACCCGGCCATGCCAAGGAACAGCCGCGGCCTCAGGCCAGCGCCAATGACTGACGTGCTGTGCCATCGCGAACAGGCCAGAATGCTGTGCCTGCTCAATCACTATCGCTCGATACAACGCGCCTGTTACCAGAGCAAGGCGCTCTGCCTCAGCCCGGAGCACAGTGGCGAACTGCTGCGGCTGAAGCTGGCCTATGGCCACGGCGGGCTGCAGGCCCGGGCCAGGGGGGCCGACACCAGCAATCCACTGAGCCTGACCCAACAAGGGCGGCGCCTGTTTCTGCAACTGGACAGCTGGACCGAATGCCAGCGCCGCAGCATGCAGCGGCTGCTGCAGCAAAGTCTGGCGGCCTGAGCAAGCCCCCCAAGGCTACCGATCAGGCATAAAAAAACGCACGCCGAAGCGTGCGTTTTTTGTTGCTGCTAGAGCGGGGGATTACATCATGCCGCCCATGCCGCCCATGCCACCCATGCCGCCCATGTCTGGGGCTGCCGGTGCGGCGTCTTGCGGCATTTCGGTTACCATGGCTTCGGTGGTGATCATCAGACCGGCCACAGAAGCGGCAAACTGCAGCGCGCTGCGGGTTACCTTGGTTGGGTCCAGGATACCCATCTCAACCATGTCGCCGTAGGTGTCGTTACCGGCGTTGTAGCCGTAGTTACCTTCACCGCCTTTGACGTTGTTGGCCACAACAGAGGACTCTTCACCGGCGTTGTAGGCGATCTGGCGCAGTGGCGATTCCATGGCGCGCAGAGCCAGCTTGATGCCGACGTTCTGCTCTTCGGTGTCGCCTTTCAGCTCGGTCAGCTTGGACGCCACGCGAACCAGGGCGGTACCACCACCGGCAACCACACCCTCTTCAACGGCCGCACGGGTTGCGTGCAGGGCGTCTTCAACGCGGGCTTTCTTCTCTTTCATTTCAACTTCGGTGGCGGCGCCAACCTTGATGACCGCAACACCGCCAGCCAGCTTGGCCATGCGCTCCTGCAGCTTCTCTTTGTCGTAGTCAGAGGTAGACTCTTCGATCTGAGCCTTGATCTGGCCCACACGACCCTGAATCTGCTCCTCTTCACCCACACCGTCGATGATGGTGGTGTTGTCCTTGGTGATCACCACGCGCTTGGCGCTGCCCAGATCTTCCAGGGTGGCTTTCTCCAGCTCCAGGCCGATCTCTTCGGAGATCACGGTACCACCGGTGAGGATGGCCACGTCCTGCAGCATCGCCTTACGACGGTCGCCGAAACCAGGCGCCTTAACGGCAGCCACTTTAACGATGCCACGCATGTTGTTCACAACCAGAGTCGCCAGGGCTTCGCCTTCCACGTCTTCGGCGATGATCAGCAGCGGCTTACCCGCTTTGGTCAGGCCTTCCAGAATCGGCAGCAGCTCACGGATGTTGGAGATCTTCTTGTCCACCAGCAGGATGAACGGAGAATCCAACTCAACGGTGCCGGCTTCGGCGTTGTTGATGAAGTAAGGAGACAGGTAACCACGGTCGAACTGCATGCCTTCAACCACGTCCAGCTCGTTCTCCAGAGCCTGGCCCTCTTCCACGGTGATGACGCCTTCCTGACCCACTTTCTCCATGGCGGTGGCGATGATCTCACCAATCTCAACGTCGGAGTTGGCGGAGATGGTGCCCACCTGGGCGATGGACTTGGAATCTTTACACTCAACGGCCAGCTCTTTCAGCTCGGCTACGGCAGCCACAACCGCCTTGTCGATGCCGCGCTTCAGATCCATTGGGTTCATGCCGGCGGCAACGGCCTTCAGGCCTTCGTTGACGATGGACTGAGCCAGAACGGTGGCAGTGGTGGTACCGTCACCGGCGGCGTCGTTGGCTTTAGAGGCAACCTCTTTCACCATCTGGGCGCCCATGTTCTCGAACTTGTCTTCCAGTTCGATCTCCTTGGCCACAGACACACCATCTTTGGTGATGGTCGGGGCGCCGAAGGATTTGTCCAGTACCACGTTGCGGCCCTTAGGACCCAGAGTCACCTTTACTGCGTCGGCCAGTACGTTCACACCCGCCAGCATTTTTACGCGAGCGTCGTTGCCAAATTTTACGTCTTTAGCTGCCATTTCCGTTTTCCCTTCTAAATCTTGATTCTACAGAGTGAATTTATTCAACGATGGCGAGAATGTCGCCTTCAGACATGATCAGGACCTCTTCACCGTCCACTTTCTCAGTCTTTACGCCGTAGCCTTCGTTAAAGATGACAACGTCGCCAATCTTCACGTCCAGGGCCTTAACTTCGCCGTTTTCCAGAATGCGACCATTACCAACAGCCACGACTTCACCGCGGGTGGATTTTTCAGCTGCGCTGCCGGTCAGCACGATGCCGCCTGCAGACTTGGACTCAAGCTCGGTACGTTTAACGATTACCCGGTCATGCAATGGACGAATCTTCATCTGTGATCTCTCCTAAAAGGTTCCGTCTAAATCAAATCTGTGATTTCTCTGCAGCTTAGCTGCGTTCTGATTCTGTATATGGGGCGGCGGCGGAAAAAACACAAGGGTCGGGTGGAGATTTTTTTCCCCGCCTTCGCCAAATCCTTCCTCTGGCTGCTGTAAAAAAGTTTCAACCGATGTCTGAATTTTGCTCGCTCCGCTTTGCGCCGCTGGGCCGGGGACGCTACCATAGGCCCCCGACCAACCCGCTCCACCGCAACGAATGTGACCTACCGGATGTATAACACGCATGGCCTATTAACCGCTCCCATCGGCAGAACTCTGCTGCGCATGAGTGTGCCTAATCTGCTGGGGGTGCTCAGCCTGCTGTTCTACCATCTGACCGACACCTATTTCATCAGCCAACTGGGTACCGAACCTCTGGCCGCCATCAGCATGACCTTTCCGGTGACCATGGTGATCTCCTCCATCGCCCTGGGCATGGGGGCGGGCATGAGCGCCAACATGGGCCGGTTCCTGGGCAAGGGCGATCTGCCACAGGCACGCAGCTTCCTGACCCATGGCCTGATGCTGGCAGGGCTGGTTGTCACTGTCATCGCCGCCGCCGGGGCCATGACCATCACCCCACTGTTTACCCTGCTGGGCGCCGGCGACACCATGTTGCCGCTGATCAATGACTACATGCTGGTGTGGTATTCCGGCATCGGCCTGCTGGTGCTGCCCATGGTAGGCAACCAGGCGCTGCGGGCCACCGGCAACACCCGCACCCCGGCCATCGTCACCGCCGTGGCCGCCATCGTCAATGCCATTCTGGATCCACTGCTGATCTTCGGCATCGGACCGTTTCCACGGCTGGAGATGCAGGGGGCGGCCATCGCCACCGTGCTGTCGTGGATCATCACCTTTGTGGTGGCCGCCTGGATGCTGGGCTGGCGCTACCAACTGTTGGCCCGCCCCTGCCAGCGAGTGCTGGAACACTGGCGCAAGCTGCTGCACATCGCCCGGCCCGCGGCCATATCCAACCTGCTCAACCCTCTGGCCAATGCGCTGATTCTGGCGATATTGGCACGCATCGATACCAAGGCCGTGGCCGCCTTTGGTGCCGGTACCCGCATCGAGGCCCTGATGCTGGTGGTGGTCACCGCCCTGTGCGGCGCCCTGATGCCCTTTATTGCGCAAAACCTCGGTGCCGGCCACTACCGGCGGGCCAAAGAGGCCCTGATGGGCAGCATTCGGTTTGTGCTGGTATCACAGCTGCTGTTGTACCTGTTGGTGCTGCCGTTTCTGGGCCAGGTTGCCGCCCTGTTCAGTGACGACCCGACCGTACAGGGGTATCTGATCTGGTACCTGCAGATCGTGCCTCTGGCGTACGGTACTCTGGGTGTGGTCATTCTGTTTGTACTGGCGCTGAACGCCTATCACCGCCCGATGACCGCCCTGAGCCTGAACATGGTCCGCCTGTTCCTGATGCTGATTCCGATGACCATGATCGGCAGTTGGCTGTTCGGGGTCAAAGGCGCCTTCGCCGGCATCGGACTGGCCAACCTGGTGATGGGCGTCGCCTGTTACCACCTGGCCACCAAGGTGTGCGAACCCGCCTCGGTCACCGCCCCTCAGCCGCAATAACCTCGACACCGATACCCCATAAAAAAAAAGCCGATACCCTGAGGTATCGGCTTTTTGGTCACGTCCGGTTCAAATGCTAACTCGACCCAAAGTGACGTACTCGAAAAGAGGTGCGGTCGCTCTTCGGCTTAGTGGCATCGAGTCCATGACCGCCGCCGAAGTGACCGGCACAGTGAATCACAAACCATCGCCGCGCCACAAGATAGCCTTTGGCTATGACCTGATAAACCGACCCGCGGTCTGTTTATCAGTCTTTGCGCTCATACTCGCCTTCAATGGTGGACTTGCCATCCAGATCCCGAGGCTGCTGGGGTCGCTGGAACGGATCCTGTTGCTGAAACGGATCCTGCTGTTGATGAAACTCGGCGCCGAAACCCTGGCCATGAATGGTGCGCACCTGCACCCGGCTCAGTAACCAGGTCGCCAGGCGCTTACGGGTGAACGGCGTCAGCACCAGCAGACCGAGGAAATCGGTCACGAAACCCGGTGTAACCAGCAACACGCCCGCCACCGCCAGCAACATCGCTTCCATGATCTGGGTACCGGGCAACTCACCCCGGTTCATTCGGTTTCGCACCTCCATCAGGGTGCTCAGGCCCTGGCTGCGAACCAGAGACGCGCCCACCGCTGCGGTGACCAACACCAGGGCAATGGTGGTCGGCGCCCCCAGGGCGGTACCGACCTGAATCAGCACCGAAATCTCGATGATGGGCATGATGGCAAACAGCAGAAACAGATAAAAAACCACACAGGCCTCACAAATACGGTTGTTGTCAGAAACTCAAATGGGGTTTCCCCGGTCTATTTTCAAGTCGGCGTTCATGCACTGTTACATTTATCAATGCAGCCACCGGGTGGATCCTTTACAGTAAGCCCACCCAAACGGGCCATAATGGCGTTGACAATGCAGATGCGCAGGCTATTGCCCGTACCTCGGGTAATGACCCCTACACCGATTATTGGACATTACACTGACAATGACAAAGCGACTCTTTGCCCTGGCGACGCTGCTCCTCATGAGCCTGACAGCATCGGCCAACTTCTCCTTCCTGAATCAGGAGCCCCAGGTGCTGCCGGTAGATCAGGCGTACCTGTTTAACTTTGCCCAGCAAGACAATGTACTGGAACTGACCTGGGAGATGCCTGAACAGGGGTATTACCTTTATCAGGAGCGGTTTACGGTAAAGGTTGAAGGCGATGTCGACGTCGGTGAGCTGGTCTACCCGCAAGCGGTGTCCCACTTCGATGATTTCTTTGGCGAACAGCCGGTCTATTTTGACCGGGTCACCCTGCAACTGCCGATCAAGCAAGCGGCCAACAACACCGAACTCACCATCACCTATCAGGGCTGCCTGGACAAGGTGCTGTGCTACCCACCGACCCGCCAGACCATCCTGCTGTCGGAAGTGGCGGCCAACAGCGGCATCATCACTCCGGCTGCGTCGGCCTCAACCACGCCTGCGGCGCCGGCCACCGAACAGGATAGCCTGGCAGCGCTGCTGTCCGACGGCCACCTGAGCCTGGTGCTGCTGACGTTTTTTGGCCTCGGCATCCTGCTGGCCTTTACCCCCTGTGTGTTCCCCATGTACCCCATCCTGACTGGCATCATCGCTGGCCAGGGTGAAAAGCTGTCCACCGGTCGCGCCTTTGCCCTGTCCATGACCTATGTGCAGGGGATGGCGATTACCTATTCGGCCCTGGGGCTGGTGGTCGCCTCCGCCGGACTCAAATACCAGGCCGCACTGCAGCACCCCGCCATTCTTATCGGCCTGGCGGTATTGTTTGTGGTGTTGTCACTGTCGATGTTCGGTGTCTACAACCTGCAGTTGCCGTCATCACTGCAAAATCGCCTCAACCAGGCCTCTAACTCACAGAAAGGCGGCTCTTTTACCGGGGTGCTGATCATGGGGCTGATCTCCGGCCTGGTCGCCTCTCCCTGCACCACCGCGCCGCTGTCCGGTGCCCTAATCTACGTAGCCCAGAGTGGCGACCTGATGCTGGGTGGCCTGGCTCTGTATGCCCTGTCCATGGGCATGGGGGCACCGCTGCTGCTGCTGGGTACCTCCGGCGGTAAACTGCTGCCAAGAGCCGGAGCCTGGATGGACATCATCAAGCACACCTTTGGCTTCCTGCTGATTGCGGTGTCCATCATGATGCTGACCCGTATCTGGACCGGTCTGGTGGCCGACCTATTGTGGGCGGTATGGGGCGTGGCCTTTGTGGCCTACCTGCTTCACGAAAACCGCAAGACCCGCTTCAGCCTGATGCAAACCGGCCGCTATGCGATGCTGGCGGTGGCCATGCTCGGAGCCATTGGCTACGGCGGCTATGGTGTCTTTACCCAGCTGCAGGCCACACCGGGCGCCGCTGCCCATCACGGCACCGAGTTTATTCGGGTTAAGAGCCTGGAAGACATCGACCGGGAAGTCGCCAAAGCCAACGCCGCGGGCAAAACCGTGATGCTGGATCTGTATGCCGACTGGTGCATCGCCTGTAAAGAGTTTGAAAAATACACCTTCCCGGAACCGGAGGTGGTGGCCCGCACCGAGCAGATGGTGCTGCTGCAGGCGGACATGACCGCCAATGACGCCATCGACATCGAGGTTCAGGAGCACTATCAGGTACTGGGGCTGCCGACGATTCTGTTCTTCGACACCCAGGGCCAGGAGTTGGCCCAGCAACGGGTTACCGGGTTTATGAAAGCCGGTCGCTTCGCCTCACACCTGGATGGGGTGCTCTAACCCAACCACATCAGCGCCTGGCTTAACAGCCGGGCGCTGGCAGCCAGGGCCAGCACTATCACAAACACCATGGTCCATCGTAATCGAATCATAATCGACACTCTCCCAGTATCGCGACCCCCTCCGACAGGCGCCGCTGCTCGACAATCTCGTAGCCCTGATCGCACAACTCATTGAGCCGAAGGTGATGATCCACCCGCTCCGCCAGACGACCGCTTAAGGCCGTGGTCTCCTGTTGCGGCTCCGGTTGACTCTGGCCACCGCCGTTACGACGCCCTGCGCCTTTGCCAGCCCGCTTACCACTGCCTTTTGATGCCTGCCGATCCCCTTTGCCGCCCATCCCTTCAACAAACAAAGAGAAATGCAGATAGCCGTCCTGGCCAGCCTCGAAAGAGAAATACTCTTGGGGCGGCGTGCGATCCGCCGGGCTGCTGCAACCGATGATCAACGCCAAAGCAGGCAGAGAGACAAGCCAGTGTTTCATTGTGTTCTGTTCCCAAAAAAGTGGATAAGCCTGCGACTAGTAGACCCGATCCTTTGGTATAGGTGCCTTTTGGAAACGTAAAGTTTGGCAAAGAGTGATTCACTTTCGCCTGAAGAGTTACAGCGACGCTATCTGGATGGAAATGAATACAGCTCTGGTTTTATGATCAGAGACAGAATAAAGTTCAGGGTGCGTTGGCAATCCGGCGACTGCAGCAACTCCTGGGTATCCTGCTCCAGCAACGGCAGGATCTCCAGCCAGCGCTGACCAACCCAACAAGCATCGCTGAGGCGCTTATCGGCGTACAACTCCCCCAGTTCGGGACGGGCATCAAACAACTTCAGCAAGGCTTCACTGAGCAACTCAAACCGCGGTGACATCGGCAGTGACGGCCAGTTATTCATCACAAACCCCTGTCCCATCCACACCCCGTCGGGCTCAGCCCAGGCCTGGGACACGGTAAACTTGCGTTGCCCCTCGACCACCACACTCAGGCAGCCATCATCCAGTAGATGAAAATCCAGAATTTCCACCACGGCAGCGATGGGGTAACAGGGCAAAGGGTGACCGTCTTCCCGCTGCACACAGGCCACCAGTGGCAACTGGTTGCGAAAATGCTCGGCCACCACTCGACTCTGACCGGGCGTGACCATTCGCAGCTCCCGGCGCCCCTGGGGCAATACCGGACTGTCGATGGGTAACAGGGCGACAATCATTCGTTGCATACCAAACTCCCAGACAACCACAGGGGCATACCCGGGCGCCGGAGGTTTGAAAACGAACAGAAACCAAAGGCCGGTGCCCGCTGGTCTCCCACTAGTTTAGACCCTGTTAAGAGGGGTGGGTTTCAGATGCGGCGGCGAAGCTCAGGCGATCAGCAAGGGGGCACGCTGTCGACGCAACTCCCTCCGTTTCCAGAACTTGTCGTGAAAGTAGAATGCCACGGTGTTCACCAGGGGTTCGACGATGGCCACCAGGCCGCCCAACGTCCAGCTTCCGGTCAGCAAGTACACCAGAGTAAAAGCGATGGAAAAGTGCATTACGGCAAAGCTCAGGGTCTTAATCATGGTCATGGCCTCGTTGAGATAACAGCGGATGACCTAATGATAACAATTATCATTTAGATTAAAAGAAATAGTTCTCGCTTGATTTAATCTAACTTTTCGATTTCAACCTGGCGCCCCTCGGCAACCGCCTGCTGAAACGCACTCACCAGAGCCTGCCCCTGCTGGCAACAACGGTTCCACGACTCGATGCGCTGTTCATTACCGTAACGTTTGAAATCGCCCCGATCCGGAATCCTCGCCGCCGGCAGGCCGGCAACAAACTCAGGGCTAGGCACCAGCAGCACCACATTGCTGAGGTTGGCACCGGCCCGTCGCCACTTCAGCGATTTATCGAACCACCCCGGTAACACAAACGGGTTAAAGTGCGGATACAACACCAGCTTCCCCTGACCGAGCACCGGAAAATCCAGGTGGTAATCGGTAATCCCCCCATCCATGTAGCGCCCCGGCCGGGCTCCGTCGATATCCAACTCACCCGGCGACAACATCGGGATACTGCCGGTGGCCAGCAGGGTCGCCTCCAGATTGGCGGGCGTCAGCCTGGCGGGGTGGGTGGTCAGCCCGCCCAACGGCTCGAACGCCGCGCCACCGGCAGAGAACAACCAACGCTCCCACAACAGCTCCAGGCCGGAACGGCTGACCAGGTTCACCAGTGCTGTCAGGCCCAGGTTTGCCAGTTGCCGGGGGCGGCTGTGGTTGCGCATCCCCCTCCAGCGGCAGGCGATGAGATTCAATGTCCGCGTCGGCTGGGCCAACAGCGCCGCCAGTCCGGCCTCGGCCACCAGGGCATCGATGATGCCGAGGCAGTTATCCCGCACCTCCTGCTCACTCGGGTACTGCTCATAACGCTGATTGATGTAAGCCTGCTGCAGGCGCTGATGAGCAGCTTCGGGCTGAGGATGGCACAGGGCGGCGCAGCGCCAGCCACCGGAGGAGGTGCCCAGCAACTCCATCGGTTGTTCCCGGGGCACCCACTGAGTCAGAAGGTGGCGATCCAGCGCCGCCAGTGGCAACCATTTAGGGCCGCCAGAGGCAGCAATAAAGCGATCGAACAGGGCCGGCTGTAGGCCTTGCTGTGCAATCTGGTCACGGGCATGCCGCCCGGCGAGGATCCGTAATGCGTTCACTCTGAGTTCCTTTAAAACGGTGGCGCTGTTGATTAGTCCCCAGCGATTTAGGCGTTGAAAGTAACAGAAAATGTTAAAATTTAGAACAATGTCACTTTTTTCCTGCTCAGTCACCAGCAGTGCTGCGACCCAGCACAACAGATTTTATAGATCCTGCCTTTTAATCACCATTAGGCAGAACATTCTATAGATTTAACATTTGATTTGCCGGATATAGTCGGGCGGGAGTTCACTTTTGCGTAACCTAATGGTAAAACATAAGCAAAGTCGCAAAGGGGGACTCATAACATAATACCCCCTCCCGGCGACAGCCATTGACCGGATCGTCACTGGCTCCGGGGTGCGGCTCACCGGCTCCTGCAGGGATTCCCCGGCGGAGCCACAGGCGCTAAATGAAGGAAGGAGTATCTATATGCGCAAACTGCCTCTGGCCACTCTGGCCGCTGCTCTGGTGTTATCTGCCACGGCCTCCGCAACCTCTCTGGAACTGCCAAAAGGTTTCTACGCCACCGACGTCAATGGCCAACCGGTTTCCGCCCATGCCACCACTCTGGAGTTGGACGCGGGCAAGCAAGTGGTCACCCTGCGCTATGCCAACCCCTACATCGGTCAACGAAATCTGCACGAAACCGTGGTGTCCAAGCCCATCTATGTGGTCTTCACCACCGACGGCCAATCCAACTACAACCTGAACGCCGACATTCCGTACCACCTGAAGGACGCCAAGGCCTTCGCCAAAAAGCCGAAATTTACCATTCAACAAGACGATCAGCAGATCGCGTATCAAGCCTATATCGGCAATGGGGCGGTGACGGCCCTGTTGGCAGATTGATCTGCCCGCTAACCATTCCGCCATTCAAACAGGCAGCATCCCCTTGCTGCCTTTTTTGTGCCCAGGCCCCGGTGGCGGACGCAAGCTGGTATACTGAAACACCAGCCTCAACCATGATCGTGCCAGCATGTTAGTGATCTCCAACCGCCTAACCATCCCAGATAGCGAGCTTGAGTTTCAAGCAATTCGGGCCTCGGGTCCGGGGGGACAGCACGTCAACAAGGTGTCGACGGCAATTCAACTGGTGTTTGACTATCGCAACTCCAAGGTGCTGCCGGACAGCTATAAACAGGCACTGGACAACCGCTCCCATGCCAACATCACCGCCGGCGGCAAGATCCTGATCAAGGCTCAGCAACATCGCAGCCAGGAGATGAACCGCCAGGACGCCCTCGAGCGTCTGCGAGCCCTGCTGGTCGCCGCCGCATTTCGCCCCAAAACCCGCCACGCCACCCGCCCCACCCGCTCCAGTGTCCGTAAACGCCTCGACGCCAAAAAGCAGCACAGCCAGCGCAAGCAGATGCGCCGCGCGCCGGGCAACGATTAAGCCGGGTAAGACCGACTCGAACCAGGGAAACAGTGTGGCAATCTCACGTGATTAGACCAGTAAAATGCTGCCATTTTCATTGATGTCGTTATAATGGAAAAAAACCACTTTCTAGGGCGGAACTAAGTAACTCACTTTGGCTCCTAATAACATTGACCGAAGTTAGATACTTTTTCGCAGAGGATAGACGCAAAATGGCGAAGCAAAAGCGGATATTGCTGGTAAATGGCCCGAATTTGAACATGTTGGGGCGACGGGAACCGGGTCACTACGGTCACCAGACCCTGAATGACATCGTAACTGGTCTGACCAAATCCGCTGAAAATCATCAGCTTAGCCTGAGCCATATCCAAAGCAACTCCGAAGCGGAACTGATCGATGCCATCCACCACACCGAGGTGGATTTTATCATCATCAACCCCGCGGCCTTTACCCACACCAGTGTCGCCCTGCGTGACGCCCTGTTGTCGGTATCCACGCCCTTTATCGAAGTACACCTATCTAACGTCCATGCCCGGGAAGCGTTTCGTCATCACTCCTACTTTTCCGACGTCGCCGTTGGAGTGATTTGCGGTCTGGGTGCGGACGGTTATCAATTTGCACTACAAAGTGCGGCTAACTATTTGAATCGTGCTAGCTAGTACGTACAGAGCTAAAATAAGAGAACCATTATGGATATTCGTAAAATCAAAAAATTGATCGAACTGGTGCAGGAATCCGGTATTGCCGAGCTGGAGATCTCCGAAGGTGAAGAATCCGTACGCATCTGTCGTACTGGCAACGCCCCAGTCGCCCCGGCCACCTACGCGGTTGCCGAGCCGGCACCGGTTGCCGCCGCTCCGGTAGCCGCCTCCCCGGCAGCAGCACCTGCCGCCGCTGCCATCGATGGTCACGCGGTCAAGTCGCCAATGGTCGGTACCTTCTACCGTGCCGCCAGCCCGGCCGCCAAGCCGTTCGTTGAAGTGGGCGATACCGTTGCCGCCGGCGATACCCTGTGCATCATCGAAGCGATGAAGATGATGAACCAGATTGAATCCGACAAATCCGGTGTGGTGAAGCAGATTCTGATCGAAAACGGCGAGTCCGTAGAGTTCGACGAACCTCTGTTCATCATCGAGTAAGGAATCCGCCATGTTGGACAAAGTGGTTATTGCGAACCGCGGTGAAATCGCTCTGCGAATTCTGCGCGCCTGTCGCGAACTTGGGATCAAAACCGTGGCGGTGCACTCCACCGCCGACCGGGATCTGAAACACGTACTGCTGGCCGATGAAACCATCTGCATCGGTCGTGCTCCGGCAACCGAAAGCTACCTGGACATTCCGGCCATCATCTCCGCCGCCGAAGTGACCGATGCCATCGCCATCCATCCCGGTTATGGCTTCTTGGCCGAGAATGCCGACTTCGCCGAACAGGTGGAGAAGAGCGGCTACATCTTTATCGGCCCGTCACCGGAAGTGATTCGCCTGATGGGTGACAAAGTATCGGCCATTACCGCCATGAAGAAAGCCGGTGTCCCCTGCGTTCCTGGTTCCGATGGCCCGCTGGGCGACGACACCAAGACCAATATTCAGATCGCCAAGCGCATCGGCTACCCGGTGATCATCAAAGCCGCCGGTGGTGGTGGTGGTCGAGGCATGCGGGTGGTCCGCCAGGAGAGTGAACTGCTGGAAGCCATTGCCATTACCCAGTCAGAAGCGGGCAGCTTCTTTGGTAACAGCATGGTTTACATGGAGAAGTTCCTGGAGAATCCACGCCACATCGAAGTCCAGGTTCTGGCCGACGGCCAAGGCAACGCCATCCACCTGGCCGAGCGCGACTGCTCCATGCAGCGTCGCCACCAGAAAGTGGTTGAAGAAGCACCAGCGCCGGGCATCACCGAAGAGATGCGTAAATTCATCGGTGAACGCTGTGCCAAAGCCTGCATCGACATCAACTACCGCGGTGCCGGCACCTTTGAGTTCCTGTATGAAAACGGCGAGTTCTACTTTATCGAGATGAACACCCGGATTCAGGTGGAGCACCCGGTCACCGAGATGGTCACCGGCGTGGATCTGATCAAAGAGCAGCTGCGCATTGCCGCCGGCCAGCCTTTGTCCATTACCCAGGAGCAGGTGATTGTCCGTGGCCATGCGGTAGAGTGCCGCATCAACGCCGAGGATCCGGACAGCTTTATTCCGTCCCCGGGCAACATCGAGCGCTTCCACCCTCCGGGTGGCATGGGGATTCGCTGGGACTCCCACATCTATGCCGGCTACAAGGTGCCGCCGCATTATGACTCCATGATCGGCAAGCTGATCACCTATGGGGAAAATCGCGACATCGCCATCGCCCGCATGAAGAACGCCCTGCGCGAACTGGTGGTGGACGGCATCAAGACCAACGTACCGCTGCAGCAAAGAATCATGGCGGACGAGAACTTCCAGAACGGTGGCACCAACATCCACTACCTGGAGAAGAAGCTGGGTCTGTAATCCCGCTTCCCCCCCAAAAAAAACCTGGCCATGGCCAGGTTTTTTTATGGCTGGCGCTCAATCTGGCCGCGCCCCTTGAGCTGACTCAGTTTGTGGCCCGAGGCCCCAGACTGGGTCGAGCATACACCAGCCCGGCAGCGGCAATGACGTTCTGACTGGTCATATCGTTGATCTCGCTCACCGCCCCGACACGCCGCCAGGCTGGTGGTGATCTCCAGCGTGCTGCTGGCCAGGCCCCAAAACCAAACAACCCAGCCATCTGGCTGGGTTGTTGTTACTGCAACGCCGCTTAAACGCGGGCGGCTTCGGCTTCAGCCTCGACCTCGGTCGCTTCCCCCATCTCCCCTTCGGAGTGGGCCACGACGGTGGTTGCCACCAGGTCACCGGACACGTTGACCACGGTACGGGCCATATCCAGCACCCGGTCAATGCCCGCGACCAGGGCCACCCCTTCCAGCGGCAGGCCGACGGTTGTCAGCACCAGGGTCAGCATCACCAGGCCGGCACCCGGAACCCCGGCGGTACCGATGGACGCCAGGGTGGCGGTGACGATGATGGTCAGGTACTGAACCCAGGTCAGATCGATACCAAACAACTGGGCGACAAACAGGGCACAGACCCCCTGATACAGGGCGGTGCCGTCCATGTTGATGGTGGTGCCCAGCGGCAATACAAAGCTGGAGATGCTCTTATTGACCCCGAGTTTCTTGGCACACTTCATCGACGCTGGCAGGGTACCGGCGGAGCTGGACATGGTGTATGCCACCGCCATCGCTTCGGAGATGGTACGGAAGAAATGGACCGGGCTGATGCGGGACAAACCGGCCAGCACCAGGCTGTAGAAGCCAAAGATGTGCAGGGCGCAACCCAGGTACACCGCGATGATCACTTTTAGCAGCGGCAGCAGTACGTCCAATCCGTACTTACCTGCGACCCAGGCCATCAGGGCGAATACGCCGTAAGGGGCCAGGTTCATCACCATGTCGGTGAGTTTGTACATCGCTTCCGCCAGGGACTCAAACAGCTTGATGGCTGGCTTACCATGATCGCCGATCAGCACCAGGGCGATGCCCAGCGCCACGGCAAACACAATCACCTGCAGAATTTTACCCTGCGCCAGCGCCGCAATGGGGTTGGTGGGGATCATGTTCACCAGCGTGTCTGCCAGGCTGGGGGCCTCTTTGGCCAGATTGGCGCCCGCTTCCACCGAGCCGGCCATCTGCACCCCGGCACCGGGTTCAAGCAGGTAGCCCAGTGCCAGGCCGATGGTGATGGCAATGGAGGTAGTCCCAAGATAGAACACAAAGGATTTCAAACCGATGCGGCCCATCTTCTGGGTATCCTGCATCGAGGTCACCCCGACGATCAGTGAACAGAATACCAAGGGCACAATCAGCATCTTGATGGTATTCACAAACAGGGAGCCAATGGGCTTGAGGTATTCGGCAGACTCGCCCATGGCAACGCCAGTGGCAATACCGAGCAGCATGCCGGTGAGGATTTTCAACCACAGAGGCACAGACGACCACTTGCGCCAGAGATCGGCCAAGGGATTGCGGGAGGTAGACATAGTATTCCTATCGGTTCGTTCTTTATGTAGGGAGGGTACAACCGCGGCGAATTTTAGCAAAAATCCCCTTCGAGGGCTGCTCAAAAGGGCACAAACGTGATCAAAGCTAACCCCGGTGACAGCCCCTGACCAGGATCAGTATGTTACGCCCGCCACTGCGCCAGCGGGCTACGCCGGCGCTCGGCCAGGCTCTGGTAATACGCCCCGGCAAACCCCAGCAGGGGGAGACCGCTTCCGAGGCCACAACGCTGACACCGCCGTGCGTTGCAATCCAGGTAAGCCCAGACAAAACTCCAGCCACCCAGGGTCATCAGGGTCATGGCGAGGTGAACTCCGTGGCATACCGACACGGCCTGATGGGGCGTCGAGCGCGCACACCAACCACAAAAGCCAAGATGCATACAGCCCCCTCTGTAGTTAGCAGTAATGTTGTTTAAAGTTTAGTCGCTCATTCACTTGGCAACATAAAGGAGAAAGTGGCATCATGGGCGCAAAATAATGATAGCTTTAAGATCTTTACTACAACTGCCGATGCTGACTTCGCTCTCGCCGCTCCCCGCCACACCAGACAACGCCCCGCTGATTACAGCCCTGGCTCAATTGAGTGTGCCGGAACAGCCGTCAGAGCCGCTGTTTGCCACCCTGCACCAGTGGTTGCAGCAACAGCTGCACGCACCACATTTCCTGCTCATCGAAGGCGACCCCGCCCAACTGAGGTACAAAGGCAGCGATCTGGACACCGACAGCCTGCTGGCCTCCGATGGCCTGGTCAGTTACCTGATGAAAGGCCGTAGCCCCCTGAATCTGTCCCAGGCCGATCTGGTGGCCCGGCAGATGAACAAACAGGTCCAGCTGACAGCGCCCAAACCCCAGGCCTGGCTGGGCGTGCCCTGGTATGACAGCGATACCGGCAGCGGTGCCGTGGTGGTGTTCTGCACCGACAAGCACCGCTACAGCGAGCAGGAGCAACGGCTGTTGCAGCAGTTCTCCGGCCTGGTGAAGCAGGCGCTGCACACCCGCACTGTCCGCCGCCAGCTGCAGCGGCTAAGGGCTCAGCAGCAACAGGTGGACCGCCAGCTGGCGCAACAAAAAACCCTGCTGTCGATCCAACATCAGATCGCCAGTCTCAGCCGGCAACTGCTGCCGCTGGATCAACTGTGTCAGCAGTTCCATCAGCAATTCAAGCGCCTGCTTTCCTGCAACAACTTCTATGTGGCCCTGGTGGATCAGGAGCGGCGGCAGCTGGAGTTCCCCTACATGGTGGATGAGTTTCAGCACAAACTGCATAAACGCCGCCCTCTGGGAAAAGGCCTCACCGAGTACCTGCTGCAAAAGGCCGAACCGCTGCTGCTGGATTATCAGCAGCGCCAGGCGCTGATCGATGAAGGCCAGGCCCATGAAATGGGGCAAGCCGCCCAGTCCTGGATGGGCGCGCCGCTGATCAACGACGACAACGTCATCGGGGCGGTGGTGATTCAGGATTACCATCAGGCCGACCACTACGGCGACGACGATCTGCAGATGCTGTCCTACCTGGCCCAGCACATCGCCAACGTCATCATCATTCAACAGGCCCATCGCAGCCTGTCGGAAACTCAGCAAGCGTTGGAAGGGGCGGTCAATGAACGCACCCAGGCGCTGCAACATGAGATTGCCGAGCGACGGCGCATCGAGAGTCAGCTACGCCACGACAACCTTCATGATCACCTTACCGGCCTCCCCAACCGAGCACTGTTACTGGAACGGCTGGATCAGCTGTTTGCCCAACGAAAGCGCTGTGCCGACTTCAACTACGCCTTGATCTACCTGGATCTGGACCGGTTCAAGATGGTCAACGACAGCCTCGGTCACCTCACTGGTGACAGCCTGCTGGTGCAGGTGTCGACCCGGCTCAAACGCTGCCTGCGGGGCAGCGATACCGTGGCCCGCCTCGGTGGTGACGAATTTGCCGTGTTGCTGGACAACCTGCACGACAGTCAGGATGCGATGATCACCGCCCAGCGCATTCACAAGATGCTATCGCTGCCATTCCTGATCAAAAACGAAGAGATCTACAGCGGCGGCAGCATCGGTATCGCCTACTGTGACGACGCCTACAACAGCCCTCAAGAGATCCTGCGGGACGCGGACGTGGCCATGTACCAGTCCAAAGCCAAGGGGGGTCGCCAGCCGGTGGTCTTTACCGGCACCATGCGCCAGGCCGCTCAGGTTCGCCTGCGACTGGAAACCGAGCTGGCCCGGGCCATCGAGCAGGATCAATTTGAGATCCACTATCAGCCGGTGTGGCGCCTGGACAATGAGCAACTGGTGGGCTTCGAGGCGCTGGTGCGCTGGCGCCACCCCAGCAAGGGCCTGCAACTGCCCGGCCAGTTTATCGAAGTGATGGAAGAAACCCGCCAGATTCTGGAACTGGACCGGCTGGTATTGCAGAAAACCTGCCAGCAGTTCGCCGACTGGCAGCGCAAGTACCCCCGCATGGCACGCACCAGTGTCAGCGTTAACCTCTGTTCCGAGTGGTTCTCCCGCCAGAACAGCCTGGATGTGATCAACTCCATCCTCAAGGAAACCCGCTTGCCTCCGGAATCCCTGCGGCTGGAGATCACCGAACGCTCCCTGCTAGGTCAGCATGAGCAGGCGTCGGTGGTACTGAAGCAGATCCGCCGACTGGGGGTGCGCCTGGCTATGGACGATTTTGGCACCGGCTACTCCTCTCTCAACTACCTGCACCGCCTGCCGCTGGACATCGTCAAGATCGATCGCAGCTTCACCTGTCAGGTGCATACCGAACAACGGGCCCGGGATGTGATTCAGGCCATCGTTCATCTGGCCAACGCCCTCAATATGAAGGTCAATGCCGAAGGCATCGATGACATTCGGCAGATTGAGATTTTGCGCAACATGGGTTGCCACTTTGGTCAGGGTTTTCAACTGGGAAGACCGATGGCGGCAGACAATGTCCCCGGCTTTATCGCCGGAAAAAACACCAAGTCCTAGGCCGCGCTTTCTACAATAGAGGGGACTTTTCTCAAGGAGTGAGAGATGCGATCCCAGAGCCTGATAACCCTGATCTGGCTAACGCCGCTATTGGCGGCTCTGCTGTTGTGGAAGCCAGAATCCCACCCCTTTATGGACGCCCTTTCGGCCTATGGTGACACTCTGATATGGCCACAATCGCCACTGCACGCCAGCAGCGACAAGTTGCAATTTCCGGTTGAGACTGTCGATCGCCAGTCTTTGCTGGCCGAGTATCAGCGTATGGGGCCACAATTTGTCTGGCACGACTGGGTGTATCAGGCCGACGACAGCCAGGGCTCGCCACATCAGTTTCGGCGGTTGCATCCGGCCTTTCCCACCGACGACGACAACCCCGCTCACCGCCTCAGCTGGCAGCGCTTTTATGGTGCACAGGAATGGGGGGAGTGGGCACAGCCATGGTGGTTGAACCAGGCCATACGCCCGCCAATGAACCAAGCTTTCTCCCATACGCCCATCTGCCGCGAGCACCGATGCCTGATCGAGCTGCGTCTGGGCGGTCACCGCGCCGACACCTGGTTTCGAGAACTGCAGCAGCAACTGCCTGTATCCATTACGGCAACCATGGACGCCGGCAATGAACACCGGTTACTGACACTCAGCCACCATTAACAAGCCATAAAAAAAGCCGGCTCAGGAGCCGGCTTGGAGATCGTTTACTGGCGCTAGCAAACGTTCAGAACTTTAATCGCCAATCCCCCCTGGGAGGTTTCGCGGTATTTCGGGTGCATGTCCTTACCGGTCTCATACATGGTGGCAATCACCTTATCCAGAGACACACAGGGATCCGAGTTACGGCGCATCGCCATTCGGGTGGCATTGACCGCCTTCACCGAAGCGATGGCGTTACGCTCGATGCAAGGAACCTGCACCTGGCCTGCCACAGGGTCACAGGTCAGCCCCAGGTTGTGCTCCATGGCAATCTCTGCTGCCACACACACCTGGGACGGGCTGGCGCCCATCAGCTCAGCCAGGCCGGCAGCTGCCATGGAGCAGGCCACACCGACTTCGCCCTGACAGCCCACTTCTGCACCTGAGATGGAGGCGTTCATCTGGTACAGTGCACCGATGGCACCCGCCGCCAGATAGAACTTGCTGTATTGCTGGGCATCCACACGCTCAATGAACTTATCGTAGTAAGCCAGCACCGCAGGAATGATGCCGGCGGCACCATTGGTGGGAGCGGTGACCACCCGGCCTCCGGCGGCATTCTCTTCCGAGGCCGCCAGTGCGAACATGTTGACCCAATCAATGATGCTCATGGGATCGTTGCTGTTACGCTCATTAGCGATCAGTTGCCGATGCAACGCCGCAGCCCGGCGCGGCACTCTCAACGGCCCGGCCAGCAAACCTTCGGTACCACACCCCCGCTCAATGGACTCACGCATGACGTTCCACACTCGGCCGAATCCCTCCTGAATATCGGCTTCGCTGTGGTAGGCCTTTTCGTTCTCCATCATCAGCGCCGAGATGCTCATGCCGGTGTCACGGCACTGTTGCAGCATCTCTTCGGCATCGGTAAAGGAGTAAGGCACCGGCTTCAGGTTAGAGGCAGGTTTACCAAAGTTCTCTTCATCGACAATAAAGCCGCCGCCAGTGGAGTAGTAGGTCTTCGACAGGGCCACCTCTTCGCCGATAAACGCATGGATGCTCATGCCGTTCTCGTGCAGGTCCAGCGCATGGCTGTGAAAGGTCACCGCATCACGGGGAAAGTCCACGACATGGCAATGCATGCCAACCGGCAAACGTTCAGTTTGCTCAACCCGCTGAATGAAATCAGGAATACCATCGATGTCGACGGTTTCCGGACTGTTGCCCGCCAGGCCCATAATGATCGCGATATCCGTATGGTGGCCTTTGCCGGTCAGGGACAAAGAGCCATAGATGTCGACACTGATGTGAGTCACCTCGCGCAACTTATCCATGGCACGCAGTTCATCAATAAACTGCTTGGCGGCCTTCATGGGCCCCACAGTATGGGAACTTGAAGGACCTACACCAATTTTAAAGATATCGAAAACACTGAACATGAAGAAAACCTCTGTAGAAATAAGAAAGCCGGAGTCTTGCGACTCCGGCTTGCAGAGTCAGGGGACGCTGATTAAATCAGGTCTTTAACGATGGCAGAGATGGCCACCAGGCCCATGACGGTGACGAAGATGTTGGACAGTGCACCGTCGTACTTCTTCATGGATGGTACCTTCTTGATGGCGTACATCGGCATCAGGAACAGGATGGCGGCGATGAACGGCGCACCCAGAGACTCAATCATGCCCAGTACAGATGGGTTCATGATGGCCACACCCCAAACGGTGAAGAAGAAGAAGGCAACCAGGGCTTTGTCGAACTTCTTCTCACCCATGTTGGCAACGGCTTTTGGAGCGGCTTTCTTAACGATGCCCGCCAGACCCTCTTTCGCACCCAGGTAGTGGCCGAAGAAGGAGGAGAAGATAGCCAGGAACGCCACCAGAGGACCGATCACGGAGATCAGCGGCGAGTCGTATTCGTTGGCCAGGTAGCTCAGTACCGGAAGGTTCTGAGTCTTGGCTTCCATCAGTTGCTCAGGAGTCAGGGCCAGTACACAGCTGAATACGAAGAACATCACGAAGCCCAGCAGCATGCCAGAAGCACGCTTCAGGATCATGTCGGACTTGGCAACCGCGTTGTCGCCGTGAGCTTCACGCTGAGCCAGCGCCATGGAGGAAACCGCCGGGCTGTGGTTGAAGGAGAAGATCAGCATTGGGATGGTCAGGTACACCACGGTCAACAGGTCGCCCATGGCCGGGATGTTATCGGTGCTCATGGCAGCCATGGACCAGTCCGGAATCAGGTAGACGGACATGGCGAACAGGATGAATACCAGAGGGTATACCAGCAGCTCGGTGGCTTTCAGCATCAGGCGACGACCCAGGATCATCACGCCCATCATCATGGCCACCAGCGCTCCGGACAGGATCCAGCGAGGCATGGACTCCAGACCCAACTGGTTCACCATGAAGCTATCGATGGTGTTGGTAATGGCGTTACCGTAGATCAACACGATGGGATAGATGGCAAAGAAATACAGGAAGGTGATCAGCAAGCCGGCACTTTTACCGAAATGCTCCTCCACCACATCGGTGATGTCAGCATCTTTACGCTTGGAAGACAGAACGAAGCGCGCCAGGGCACGGTGAGACAGGTAAGTCATAGGACCCACCAGCATCGCAATGACGATCAGAGGCCAGAAGCCCTCCAGGCCAGCGCGAATCGGCAGGAACAGGACGCCGGCACCAACCGCGGTGCCGAACATGGACAATGACCAGGTCAGGTCTTGTTTGGTATAGCCCACCGCTTTGGTATTGGTCGCAGTGGCAGTTGCAGTGTTTTGGTTCTGCATGGGAAATCACCTTTGAGTGTTCGAGTTAGCGAGGGCAAATATATAGATTTATTACAAACTAAACGTGATTCACATCTCAAACATGGTTTTCTAGCGTGACCCAGCTCACAGCATTGATCTTTCGAATGCCCGCATAAATATGATTAATCTGATTGTAAAAAGCGGGTTAAAAGGGCGCAAAAGCCGTTAAATAAGGGGTGAACATGGTTACTGATGTAACAACAGCAAAGCGATTAGATAAAAAAACTGGGCCGCAGGGGCCCAGTCGCAAACTTTCATATGTAATAAAATTACAACATCTATACCTATGGCTAACTGGTTAGCAAAGTCTTTATCGCAATGATCACCAGCAGCAGGGCGAAACTCTTTTGCATCACTCGCGCATCCAGCCTATGAGCCAGGTTGGCCCCCACCCGGGAAAACACCGAACTGGTGAGCACAATGCCGATGAAGGCTGGCAGGTACACATAGCCCAGGCTCATCTCAGGCAGGCCCGGTTCATTCCAGCCGCTGATGGCGTAACTGAGGGCACCGGTCAGGGCAATGGGCAACCCCAGCGCCGATGAGATTCCCACCGCTTTGCGCATCTCCAGTCCAAAACGCGACAACAGGGGCACGCTGATGGTGCCGCCACCAATGCCAAAGATGGCAGACAGAAAGCCGATGCCGACCCCGGAGATGCTCAGACCCACAACGCCCGGAAAAGGTTGCTGGCCACTGGGTTTGAGGCCGAACCACATCTTAATGGCCACCAGGGTGATGAAGCCGGTAAAACAGTATGCCAGCACAGTGGCGTCCAGCAGGTGGGCCACAAAACCACCAAGGTAGGCGGCCACCACGATGCCCGGCACCATGGTCAGCACCACCTTCCAGTCCACCCCGCCTTTGCGGTGATGGGCCCACATGGAGTTCATCGAGGTGACAATAATGGTCGCCAGGGAGGTCCCCAGGGCCATGTGAATCGTCAATTGAGGATCGAAGTTCAACAGCTTAAAGGTAGTCAGCAACACCGGTACGATCACCAGCCCACCACCAATGCCGAACAAACCGGACAGCACGCCGGCAAACGCACCAAGAAGCAAATAAAGAAGGTAGATCATAATACTTGAAGTCACTGATTAGATTGCCGACTATTGTGTCACATTCCCTCTTTGACGGCATCGACGATGACCCAAATAGTACAAAAAACTCTCATTGTTGCCTCCCGCAACCCGGTTAAAGTCAACGCCGCCACCCGGGCACTTCAGGCGGCCTACCCGGATTGCCACTGGCGGGTACAAGGCGTCAGCGTTCCGTCGGGGGTGGATGAGCAACCGCTGGGCGAAACCGAGACTCGGGTCGGGGCCATTAACCGCCTCAATGCCATCAAGGCGATGGCCGGCGACCTGTATGTGTCATTCGAAGGTGGCTATGACCGAATCCATGGCCAGGGATTTACCTTTGCCTATGTAGCCATCAGCGACGGTCAGCACACCCAGATCGGTCGCACCGGGCTGCTGCCGCTGCCGGAGGTCATCAGCCAGCGTCTGGAACAGGGCGAGGAGTTGGGGCCGTTGATGGACGAGTTGTTCGATGACCATAACATTCGCCAGAAAGGCGGAGCCATGGGCATACTCACCAACAACCTGGTGGACCGGACCAGTGTCTACAGCGATACCCTGTGCATGCTGCTGGCCCCCTTCCTGCATCCGGAACTGTTCCAGGCCACCGCCTCGGCTAAGCCAGATTCAGCAGCCACCCCATCAGGGTAAAGGCAGTCAGCAGCATCACCATCAACAGGGCCAGCAGCCGCCACTGCATCACCTGTTTCAACATCACAAACTCCGGGAAACTGGCCGCCACGGTACTCATGCAGAACGCCAGAGTCGTGCCCAGCGGCACCCCCTGCAGCAGCAGGCTTTCCATCACCGGAATCACGCCGGTGGCGTTGGCATAGAGAGGAATGCCCAGCGCCACCGCCGACGGCACCGACCACCACTGGCCTGCTCCCAGATTGGCTTGCAGCCAGCCTGCAGGGACAAAGCCATGCAGCCCGGCACCGATGCCGACGCCGATGATCACCCATTTCCATACCCGGCCGACGATCTCCCGGGTCTCCGATGACGCAAACTGATGCCGCTGGGCCAGAGTCAGTGAGGGCCGAGCTTGCGGCTGAGACGGCGACTGTGACTGCGACTGGCCCTGCCCCATGGCGTAGGCTTTAGCCGCCAGAGGCTGCAGCCAGCGCTCCGCCTTGAGGCTGTCCAGGATCCACCCTCCCAGCATGCCGATCACCAGGCCGATGACCACATAAATCAGCGTCAGCTTCCACCCCAGCAGGCTCAGCAGCAGCAACACCGCCACCTCATTGATCAGCGGCGACGTCAGCAGAAACGCCATGGTGATGCCCACCGGTATCCCGGCGGAGGTAAAACCGAGAAACACCGGAATGCTGGAGCAGGAACAGAACGGGGTAATCGCACCGAAGCTCGAGCCCAGCACGTAGCCGCTGACGCGGCTCTTGCCCGCCAGGTATTGACGCACCCGCTCCACATCCAGAGAGGCCCGTATCAGGGCGATGGCGTAGATCATCACCAACAGCAGCACCAGAATCTTACTGGTGTCCTCGACGAAGAAGTGCAGCGCCTGGCCCAACCGGGTCTGATCGGACAGCCCCAACAGTTGGTACACCAGCCAATCCGCTAACTCAGTAAACACAGATAACATCATTCATCCTATCAGTGGGATTAAATACACCCAGCAGTAATACAGACCGGCGCCCAGGAACAGCATTCCAGACAGCCGTCTCAACACCCGTTCAGCCCGGGCGATGCCTTGGTGGATCGCCGCCAGTTGCAGCGTTCCCAGGCTCACCATCAGTGCAAATGCCAGCACCGGCAGGGCGGTGCCGATGCCGTACATGCCTGGCAGCACCACTACCGACTGATGGGCCATAGCCAGTGGCAGCAACGAGGCAAAGAACAGCGCCGCCGATGTGGGACAAAACGACAGGGCAAACAGCACCCCCAATGCCAGGGCGCCGGGTAGGCCGCCCTGTCCCAGTCGCTGCTGCAGCGACTGGGACAACCCCAGGGTCGGCAGCGGCAGCCGCAGCCAGCTCAGCAGCACCACTCCCACCACCAGCAGCACCGGGCCCAGCATCATGTTCATGTTGGACTGCAGGAACTGCGACAACCCCGGCGCCGACAGTGCGCCACCCAACAGCAGTGCCGCCAAAGCCAGGTAACTGATCGTCCGTCCCAGGCCATAGGCCACCCCCTGATAGACCGCCCGCCGGGGACTGGCCACCTGGCGACTCAGGTAGGAAACCGCCGCCACGTTAGTGGCCAGTGGGCAGGGCGACACAGAGGTTAGAACCCCGAGCCACAGCGCACTCAGCGCCGCCACCGACAGTGCCATCATGATCGGGTTCCGCTTACCAGCAACCCGGTTTCTCCGTACAGGTAGCGAAAGAAAGCCTGCCGGTTATCAAACAGTTGCCATACCGCGTCCAGGCGCCGCCACTGGCGTTCACTATCCGGCTGGGTCAGGGTCACCACCACCGAGCGGGTCACCAGTTGAAAGTCTTCGATGTAATGTCGATTTTCTGCCTCATCGACATTGATGCTACGCAGCTCAACCTGACCCTGGTGTACCAACTCAGGCCAGCCTTTTTCCACCGCCTCCCGCGTTAATGCCTCAATCTTCAGGCAGGAACTGCAACGGGCACGGCCATGGAAGTAGTACACCGTCAACTGCTGATCCGGCCCCAGTTGGTAGCCGGGTAATACCATCACCTCTGCTTCCTCCGGCATCGCCTGGGTCTGAACCCAGGCCCACCACGCGGATCCGGACAGCAGCAGCACCAACAGCAGTAACTGGATAACTCTCATGACTACATCCTTGTGTACGGGGATCAGTGGCTTTGCAGCAGAGCGTCAATCTCGGCCGCTGTCGGCGCGCCGCCACTGACTTTGACTTCGCCGTTGATGACGATGGCAGGAGTGGACATCACGCCATACTCCAGAATGGTCGCCATGTCGCTGACCTTCTCCAGTTCAATCTCCAGCTGCAGGGCCTGAGCCCGTTCGGCAACCAGCTCAGCCAGGGTATTGCACTTTTTACAACCAGAACCCAGTACTTCAACTTTCATGATGCTTCCTCTTGCTTGGTGAGTGGCGAGCGATGATCCAGGACCCGTTCGATGCAGTGGAACATCGACATCAGGCAGGGGGTCGTCAGGCGGTAATAACGCTGCTTCCCCTGCCGGCGAACGGTCACCAGCCCCACCTGCTTTAACACAGCCAGATGCTTGGAGACCGTCGAGATGTCGGCGTCAACCTCCTCCATCAGTTCACAGACACAACGCTCCTGCTGCTGCAGTTGCTCCACCAGCCACAGCCGGGTCGGATGTGCCAGCGCCTTGAGCACCGCCGCACGTTGATGCAGGCGGTCACAGTCGGGAGTAGTCGATAACATGCGCTCATCCAGATAAATTGATTCAACACTTGGCAAAATAGCCAAATGTTTTTCTCGGGTCGAGAGGGAATTCGGAAAACGGGCCGGCGGAAGTCAGGTTCGTGACCCCCGTCGCACAACAGCCGTCGCCAGACAGGGCGACAAGGGATCAAAAAAGGGCCTCATGATGAGGCCCTTTGGCTCTGTGCAACCGAGTTATTTCTGGAACTCAATGCTCCTATCCGACAGCGTCTCGGCGGCAATGGCGGACTCGGTAAACAGCAGCGGCCGCAACGCGGTGTTCTGCGAGTAGTACTGAGTCTGATCGTTCCAATGGGGAGACATCACGTTGTTGGACTCGGAGTAGCTCAGCAGACCCCGGGCCTGTGGTCCCTCCTCCTCGAAGCCCACCACCATCATCCAGCTGGAACCATAGCGCACATGGTAGCCTTCGGTGGTCAGCTCCGAGGCCGTCGGCGCGCCGGTGACCGCGTCCAACGCGGCGGGATAGGCGTGCTGAGGCAGCAGGGTGTCGTCGTTGGCTTCATTGGAGTAGGCGAACACGTTGAAGCCGCCCTCGCGGTTGTTGGCCCCGGCCCAGGGGAAACGTACACCGGAGGCGCTGCCGTCGGGCATCGATTTCTCCACGAACTGCATGCTGCCCAACGGCGCGTCCAGTGCAAAACCGTTGCCGGTTAATGTGGCGCTGGCTGCCGCCAGTGCCACCAGCGCGGAGCCGTCGGCCGCCAGCGTATTCGGCGTATTGAGCGGATCCGTGTACACAAAGGGCACATCCAGATGGGCCTCGGTATCGAAACGGTAGCCGAACTCCCTCAGCAGGGCACCGGCAACGCTGTCCTGATTCTGGGCGCCGTTCCACTTGGCCAGGGCGGCACAGGCGGGAGACACATCGACACTGAGGCTGTCGCTGACCACCACCGGCGTGGTGCCCTGCGCCTCACACTGAACCAGCAGCTGCGGTAACACCAGTTCGGCCAGGTAAGCCCGGTTGGACATCAACGCCGCTTCCACATCCTGGCGGCTGAACTTGCCGTCGTCACCACGGGCATCGCTCATCAGGGTCAGCGCCATCCGGGTTCTCAGGCTCTGTTCTACCCGACGATCGCCATACAACGGTGACACGTTCTCAATGGGGGACGCCGGATTGGTGATCCAGTAGGAGTTGTTGGAGTTCTGAACGAAATCCTGACGCACCAGTTTCGGTGCCTGGTCGTAGGCCACCGGAGCGTCAAAGGCAAACATGGAGTCGTCGCCGGGCAGAATGGTAAAGCCGGCACTCTCCCGGGCAGCACGAATGTCCGGACTGAGCCAGATGGCGTTTTCGGCATCGCTGCTGAGCCCGGGTACGGTCGAGTCATCGATGTAGAAAGCGTTACCCTGATCATCGGCGTACATGGTGTTGTTGAATATCACCCCGTCGAAGTCCTTGAACGCTTGCTGGAACTGCTCCAGGTTGCTGGCAAAATTCATGGCCGACCAGTGCTCAAGCACATCGGTATTGGCCATGTTGGCATCCTGAATAAAGAACGCCTGGTTGTCGTCCCAGCCAAACGGGGCCAGCTGGGGTGGCGCCTCTACCATCGGCCCCTTGGCCGTCAGGTACACCTCTTTCTCCAACGGAATCGTCACCCCACCGCCAATGTTGACCTCCACCGAGTAGGTGCGGGGAGTAATGGCCATCTCCTCCTCGTCGAACAGGTAGGTAAGACGATCACCCTGTTTCAACGCCAGGTTGTACATGATGAAGTGCTCGGCGGTGGAGAAGGTGTGGGTCCAGGCCAGATTCTGGTTAAAGCCGATGTTCACCGCACCGGGCATCCCCACCAGCGAACCCCCCATCACATCCAGGAAGCCGGGAATGGTCAGGTGGGACTGCCAGAAGCGTAACTGACCGGTATGGGGGAAATGGGGGTTGCCCAGCACCATTCCTTTGCCATTTTCGGTCACCTCGGCGCCCAGTCCCCATCCGTTCGACCCCATATCCATCGGGTTGACCTGCGGAGTGGTCAGCGTCTGTGAGCGCGCCAGCGCCTTGGTACGCACATCGGCCAGCATCGCCTTGGACGCCGGCGTGTTCAGCGCGGTTGCCGCCGGCCGCGGCAGGTACTCATCGCCGTCACCCGGATTGGCAAAAAAGATCAGATCCAGGAAATTGGCCGCCCCCGGCAACAGGGCCATGGAAAACAGGTAGGTGAGCATGTCCACATCGGTGATCGGCTTCACCCAGGGCTGGCCGGCACAGGGCAGGTTCGGCGTGGTGACGGCCCCACTGGCCAGATCCGCCAGATAGAGGTTGTAGCCAGCGGCAAAACCGGACAGCATCGCCCGTGAACGCTCACCCAGGGTCGGCATCGCCGTCGCGGCGGCTTCGCGAATACCCAGAGCTTTGTAACCGAAATCATTGACCAGATTCTGGTTGTCCTCTTGCAACGGCAAGCCGGTGGCAAAATCGATGCTCTTGTGGGGGCCAAAGTACTTAGAGCGCTCACTGTTGGCCTTGATCACCCCATCGGCGAGCAGGCACAGGTGATCCTGGGCCTGGGCGTAGCCGGAGCCAAAGGCCAGGCTTTCGATGTTGTCGGCTTCGATGTGCGGCACCCCGTAGGTGGTGCGGCGAATGCGGGCGTCCAGTTTGCCATCAGGGGCAAACACCATCACCTGGGGCTCAGGCTCGGGCGTAACGGCGTCTGTGCGGTCATCGTCATTACTGCAGCCGCTGACCAGCAGGCCGGACGCCAGGGACATGGCTATCCATAAAGGTGTTTTTTTCATTATCGTCATCCTTGTTGTCACGCCCACCTCCCCAGTGAGCCAATGGCCATTTAAGCAGCTCCGACCAGAGAGATCCACACCGTTTTAACCTTGATAACAATCAATTAACCAGGGTCATCGAAAAAGACTCGCTCACCGTAAACCTGATATTCTATGCTGCACAGACTTGAAAGCGGGGCGGGGATTCGTCATCCTTCGCCGCCGACATTCGCCTTCGGAGTGACCATGACCCCTTCCTTGTCGCGGCTCAGGGAGCAGTTCCCGGCCCTGGCCCAGCCCGGACTGATCTACCTCGACAACGCCGCCACCACCCAGAAACCGGTGGCCGTTCTCGACGCCATGAACCACTTTTACCGCCGTCATAATGCCAATGTACATCGTGGCGCACACCGGCTGTCGGATCTGGCCACTCGCGACTTCGAAGGCGCCCGCGACATCGTGGCCAACTTCCTCAATGCCTCGGCACGGGAGGAGGTGATCTTTACCCGTGGCACCACCGAAGCAATGAACCTGCTGGCACGCTCCCTTGGCAGCCACCTTCTGCAACCCGGCGATGAGATACTGATTGATACCTGGGCCCACCATGCCTGCATCGTCCCCTGGCAGCAGATGGCGATTCAGACCGGTGCCAAGCTAGTACCGATTCCACTGACCCCGGCTGGCGATCTGGATCTGGACGCCTATGAATCACTGCTTAGCCCGCGCACCAAGGTCGTCAGCCTGACTCAGATCAGCAATGCCCTGGGCAAACAGGCGCCGCTTCACCAGATGCTCCCCGCTGCCAAGGCGATGGGCGCCATCACTATTGTCGACGGCGCCCAGGCAGTGGCCCACCTGCCGGTGGACGTACAGGCTTTGGGGTGCGACTTCTACGCCTTCTCCGGCCACAAGTGTTACGGGCCGACCGGCATCGGAGTGTTGTGGGGACGTCAGCAGCTGCTGCAGCAGATGCCGCCCTACCAGTACGGCGGCGAGATGATCGACACAGTCAGCTTTGAAGGCAGCCGTTTTAACCGCCTGCCCTATAAATTTGAAGCGGGCACCCCGGCCATCGCCGAAGCCATCGGCCTTGGCGCCGCCCTGAGTTTCATCCAGTCCCTGGATACCAACGCCGTCGCCAACCACGAGCAGGCGCTGATGAACCGGGCCAAAGCCGGTCTGGCCGGTCTGGACGGCGTCGCAGCCATCGCTGCCGACGGCGACAACCTGGGTGCCCTCTCCTTTCGAGTGGACGGCGAACACCATCAAGACATCGGCATTTTGCTGGATCAAGCCGGCATTGCGGTACGCTGTGGCCATCACTGCTGTCAGCCACTGATGCAGGCCCTGGGCCTCAAAGGCAGTTGCCGAGTGTCGTTTGCCCTCTACAATACCGAAGCGGAAGTGGATGCCTTTGTGGCGGCGTTACAAGAGATTACGGAGTTTTTAAATGACTAAGCCCGGTGTACAGCAGTTTATCGACTCCCCTCTGGGAAATCAGATCGATCAGGCAGAGCTGAATAGGGAGTTGATGGCCGTGAGTCACTGGCAGGGCCGTTACCGAATCATCATGAAGCTGGGCAACCGCATGCCGGCGCTGGAGCCACGCTGGCAACAGGCGTCAGCCAAGGTCTCCGGCTGTGAAAGTGCCGCCTGGCTGTATCACCATCAGGACGAACAGGGAGTCCACCACTTCCTGGCAGACAGCGAATCGCGAATCATCAAAGGGTTGCTGGTGCTGATCCTCAGTGCCTGCAATCACAAGACCTCGGCGCAGCTGGCCCAATTGGATCTGTCCGGCTGGTTTGACACCCTGGGCCTGTCGGCGCACCTGAGCCCCTCCCGCGCCAACGGCCTGAGCGCACTGGTCACGGCCATACTGGCACACCAACAGCAATAGGGTTCAGCGGCGGCGTTCGCCGAACTGCGCCTCCAGTGTCAGTTGCAGCTCGATGTTGGTGTCGAAACCGTACTTGCGGGGCCAGGTCAGCTGCGGCTCAACCTCATAAAACAGCCAGTCGCGGGCGAAATTACGCCGAAAGGTGAAACCCAGCCGCCGTATCTCGCTCTCGTCGCCATCATCCCGGGTCGCCCCTGAAGCGGCAATAAAGGTGGAAAAGGCAGTTTTGTCGTCCAGCCACTGAATCCGGCTCAGCGAGGTCACCCACTCCAGTCCTTCGGTTTCCTCACCAAAGCGGGCCCGATTTTGCCAGCGGTAGACGTGATCGTCGTAGACCCGCTCCAGGTTAAGCCGCGAGGTTTCGCTCCAGCCATCGTTCGACTCTACCCGCACCTCCTGAGACAATTTCAGCAAGGTGTTGTCATTGACGGATTCAAAATAGCGGGCCCGGCTGCGAAGGAAGGGGTTCAGCCCGGAGGAGAGCGACGCCCCCAGATCCACCGACAGATCCCAGGAGTCCAGGTTGATTGGGATCCATCGCAGCGCTGCCCGGGTAGTGGCTTCGGCATCGGCCCCCAGGCTGTCGCTCACCTGGGACAGGTCATCTTGCTCATCAGATTCAAGCAGCAATTTCAAACGCTTAGAGGTTTTTGGCAGGTAGTAGGACGCCGACACCCTCAGCCTCAGTTCGTCCTCTTCTCGCTCGACAAACTCCTGCTGCAATCGCAGCCGAAAATGACTGCTGGCCTGATCGGCATCGTCACTGGGCCCGAAGAAATCATCGAACCACAGCGCCGAGGATTGCGCCGAACCGGACAACAGCGTATGGGCTTTATCGAACCAGCGCAGCTCCTGATCCAGCTCAGGCCGATCGGGCTCGGCTTCCTGCTCCGGTGCCGGTGTCTCGGTGGCCGCCCCCCACCCGGGCGCGCCGAGCAGCAGCATCATTACACCGATTCTGCATCCCCACCCCAGCATGCCAACCCCCTGACCTTCATTGCCTTCTGTCAGTATATGCGGCGGCCCACCGTCACAGCAAACCGCCCTCGGGCCGGGCTCAACGATGGGCCTTTTCGGCCAGTTTGATCAATACCCGACTGGCAGCAACAAAACCAAAGGTACCGGTCAGTGGCGTGACCGCACCGAAGCCACTGGCGCAGTCCATCGCCTTGGGGCCCTCGGCAGCCCCTTTCGCCAGACAGATCTGACCATCGGCACCGGGGTATTTCAGCTGCTCATCCGAGAACACGCACTCCACCTGAAAACGGCGCTTCGGGTTTTTGCTGAAGTTGTACTCCCGTCGCAGCAGGTTGCGCACCTTGGCAGCCAGGGGATCCTGATAGGTTTTGGCCAGATCGGCCACCTGAACCCGAGTGGGATCCAACTGCCCGCCGGCGCCGCCGACAGTAACCAGCTTGATCTTGCGCCGCTTGCAGTGGGCAATCAACGCCGCCTTAGCCTTGACGCTGTCGATGCAGTCCACCAGATAATCCAGCTGATCATCGATCAGCTCAAACAGGTTGTCGACGTCGACAAACTCCTCCACCTCATTCACCTTGCAATCCGGGTTGATGTCGCGAATGCGCTGTGCCATCACCGCCACCTTGGATTGACCAATGGTGTGCGTTAACGCATGACACTGGCGATTGCTGTTGGTGATGCAGATGTCATCGAGATCGATCAGCGTCAGTTGGCCGATGCCACTTCGGGCCAGGGCCTCGGCTACCCAGGTGCCGACCCCGCCGATCCCGACCACACAGACATGGGCCCGGGAAAAATATTGCAGTGCCGCGGCTCCATAGAGGCGGCCGATTCCACCGAATCGCTGAAGGTAATCGTCGTTCATTACTGAAATTCCAAAAACAGAGGTGAGCAGTATAACAGGGGATACAGGAGGAGCCGATGCGGGCGCGAATTTTCACGGAGAGGAACCGATAACCATAACCAGATAATTTCATTGATTCAATGAATTAAATGGTCCTTTATTGACACTGAGCAAGATTCACAACTATTTCACCTTAAAACGTGCGCCAGCTCAAAAAACGCCACCCAAGACAGTTGCATGTCACACGCTTCCTGCCAGAATCGTTGGCGCAAAATAATTAAAAAGCCTGATCTTTCATTGTCATGCGGAATTAAATGTTGCCGCGATGTGAATCTAGGGTCGGGTATTCATTGATCGTCAGGAGTAAAATGATCATGCAAAAACGGACGCTAGCCCTTTCAGTTGCTTCCATCTTCGCAGCAGCTTCTTTTGGTGCTATGGCAGAAATGCCAACTTTCTATGGTGACCTGAACATCTCCGTAACCGATTCCGACACCGGTTACACCGTACAGGGTACCTCCAACGACAAAGGCACCGTGCTGGAAAACAACTCTTCCAACATCGGTATCAAAGGTTCTCACGAGATCAACAGCGCACTGAAGCTGGTCTACAAGGCTGAGTTCGGTGTTAACGGTACCGACAACGATGCCGACACCTTCTCCTCTCGTAACACCTACCTGGGTCTGGCCGGTGGTTTCGGTGAAGTGGTCTTCGGTCGTAACGACACTGCCTTTAAAGGCTCCGAAGGCGGTGCCGATGCATTCGGTAACCTGAACGCCGACATCACCATGATTCTGCCTGGTCAGGATCGTGTTGCCGATGGCGTGACCTACACCCTGCCTAGCATGGGTCTGGTTTCCGCAAAAGCCACCTACATCCTGGAAGACGACAACGATGGCGCCACCAGCGATGACGGCGACAACTTCGCCCTGATGGTAGGCTACGGTGACAAGAAGCTGAAGAAAGCCAACTACTATGTCGGTGCCGGTTACGTTGACGGCATCAAGGGTCTGACCGCCTACCGTATCACCGGTCAGGTTAAAGTTGGCGAACTGGCTCTGGGTGCCATCTACCAGGACAGTGAAAAAACTTCCGATTCCAGCATCGACGCTACCGGTTACACCCTGTCCGCCAAGTACCCTCTGGGTAACTTCATGCTGAAAGCTCAGTACGGCTTCGACGACGGCGGCATGGGTACTTTCGCTAAGAAAGCCAACGCTGACGACACCAACACCGGTACCGTTGAAGATGTAACCAACTACACCATCGGTGGTGACTACACCCTGAGCAAAGCCGCTTACGTTTACGGCCACTACGCTTACTACGATGCTTCCGTGAAAGGTGCTGAAGACATCGATGACAGCGTATTCACCGTAGGTCTGCGCTACCGCTTCTAATGACTCTGCCTTAGCAGCAGTCATCAAAAAGCCAGTCGCCAGGCGACTGGCTTTTTTTGTGCCCGAACGACCCTCAGCCGATGCGCCCGCTCTGGGGTACCCATCCTGATTGCCCCTCGGTCCTGAGTGCACACTTCTAAAAGAGCAGCCGGTTTCCCCGGCCGCCCCGCCTGCCCTTACAGCGCGTAGCGCATGGAGAACTGACCGTAGAAGGAGTCTTTGTCTTCGTGGTCGATGGCGTAGTTACCCACTTCCATGCCCACAGACAGCTCCGGAGTCAGGTTCTTGAACAGGTTGACACCCCACTGGGTGGTCTCGTTACCGGACACATCGCCTTCGATGTGACCGTAGATCAGCGTAGAGCGCAGAGACTCGGTCCAGAAGTGACGATAGGCCACGTTATAAGCGGTGGTGTCTTCTACCTTCTCGCCTACCAGATCCTTGACCGCGGCAGTACCGACGTAGCGGCCCAGTTCGCCCTGATGATACTGGAAGCGCAGATCATCTTTACCGAAGGTGTGAATACGACCGGCAATGGAGCCACCGATGGCGGTTTCGGTGTTGCCACCCTCAGTATTCAACTGGCGACCAACCGCGGCAATAGAGACGTTACCCCAGTCACCCTTGAAGGTGTACTTGGCAACCACATCCGGCAGCTTGTCGTTGGCAGTATCGCCGCCGAAGCTCTCAGGGTTTTCCAATGACAGCTGCAAGCCACCGTTGGTGTAACGCAACTGCCCCTGACGCAGGAAAGAGATGCCCATCATGGTGCTGCCGAAGTCGGCGGTTTCACCAATGGCGCTGGTGTTCATGAAGGTGGTCCAGGTCTGGCCGGCCAGTACATTCTGATACTGGATAAAGGCATGGCGCAAACGGGGATGGATGGAGTTAGAGATAATTTCGTTACCGCCGCCACCGAAGAAGTCCATCTCGATGAAGCCGGTCAGATCACCGTGGATATACTTAGTATTAAAGCGGGTTTCATTAGCAAAAATACGGAACTGAGAAGCGCTCTCCTCAAGGCCAGTGCCGCCACCGGTCCACTGATCTTTATAAGCCACATCACCGTCAACATAACGGGCGTCGACTTTAATGTAGCCACCGAAAATCAATTTATCATTATCATTAAGTTGAATTTCATAAGCAGCCATTGCGGGGGTAGCCAAAGCGGCAAGAGAGGCAACTAACGCAGCATTTTTAATTTTTGAAATAAACATCTCACTTTCCCTTATAAAGGTGAAGGGTTTACCCGGCGTCGTATCAAGGGCCACCGGGTTGGTCATTCGTGTCGGTTGTTGCAGCCAGCGCCAACAAGTAAACAGCGCACCAGTCGAGCTCACAAACTCACATCGTTCGCCACGCGCAGGCCGAAACAATTCACCGCGGAATTTAACAAGCCCGAACCCGCCGTGGCTTCACCCCACCGCCACCGGCGTGATCGCGATCGCAAATGCACGGCAAAACATCGACAGCGGCGACCACGACACCGCACGAAGCAAGATCAAGATCCCGAACCAACCCCCAACCCAGACAAGGATCACAAATAACCCTCAAAGTGCAGCGAGTGTTAAATAAGGCAAATTAAGCAAAATAGAGTGCCGAACTTTTAAGCCAGATAGGCGTCACCCACACCAATCGTTCCTATAACTTAGACCATCAGAAGTCATAAACCGGCAATATAAAGGCGATAGCAATAGGCTTTGTAGAAATAAATTCGAATTGATTTAATAAAACTTAAAAAATGAAAAAATAGATAGCACTCCAGACATGAGAAACATTGGGCAATGCCTTTTAGAACATTGCCGATCCAGATCACACAAACGTCGGCGTCGGTAACCGCCCATTGAAAAATGTAAGTAACCGGAATTTTTTATTGGCAAATAATTGAGACTGGTCACTCAGTGATGGAATAACCACCGCTGATTTCGTTATTTAAATACAGAGGTGGTTGATAAACGTAACCCATTATCACCACCATTCGGTTGGGCCACCCACCCGAAACTCACCTCCCGAACCACTCCCCCCTTTTCCAGCACGATTTTTTGGCAATTTCAACCTCTCACTTTTGTCCCGGAGGGCAAAAACGGTCACAAACTGCAGTCCAAAGAGAAAAAGATGTTCTCCGGGAAGGCCGTCCCTGCCACCACCGGAACCAGGGCAAAAAAAACCGGCGCAGTGCGCCGGCTCTGTTAAGAGTGGGGTAACAAACAGCGAATCATTGATTCTGAGTGCAGGGGAAATACATCTCTTTCTGTTTCTCGGCAAACTCCGCCGCCCTGGCGTCGCAGTAGCCTGATTCATTGTTGGCCCGCCACAGCACCTGACTGTCACTGCCCTTGATATAGTGCACTTCACAGGGCAGCGGGGCCCCTTTCGGATAGATCACCTGGATACGGCGCTCATTTTGACCGTTGCTGCACACGTATTCGACCCCGTTCTCCACCCCGTCCAAACCGGGCTCAACGGCCAGGGCCGTCACCAATACCAATAACGCACTCATGCTTCTCTCCGAATTCCGTCACCGAACCGGGTGCCGGTGGATGATTCAACGGGCGCAATAAAGCGACAGCCAACGCGCCCATAGCAAAAAAGACATTAAATCCAACTGCCTACAAAAGAAAGTCTATCACACCCTCAACACTGTACTTTGCGTCAGAACAAAGAGGCTGGCCACACTCCCTGCGATGCTTCTGCTACGCCACCCTCCGTCAAAACGCAAACAACGCCGCTAGGCGGCGTTGTTTGGCTCTATCGCAGTCCGGGTTAACCGGTGATCGCCGGCATCAGACGCCGCTTAACGCTCTGGGCCAGGGCTTTAATCATCAACACCGCCAGCAACAGGGCACTGCCGTACAGCAGAGGCTCAGGCAGCATACGATGCTCCTCGCCTACCAAGGGTGTCACGGTAAAACCGTACTGACTGACCAGGAAATTGACCACAAAGCCAAACACCATAGCGGTGCCAATGACGCCCCCCAGATAGCCCCACAAGGCGCGGGCCCCCAACTCTTTACGTACCACTCCCAGAGTCGCGATGTTGGTGGCCGGGCCGGCCATCATAAACACCAGGACTGCCCCGGGGGATACACCAGCCAACAACAGACCGGCCGCAATCGGGGTCGACGCGGTGGCACAGATGTACATAGGAATCGACACCAGCACCATCAACGACATCGCCAGGATACCGTCACCCCACTGGGCCAGGTATTGAGGCGGCACGAAGGTATTAACCAACGCCGCAAAAAACAGGCCGATGAGTAACCATACCGTGGTGTCTTTCACCAGATCATTGCTGGCGTAAACGATCCCCTGCCACAAGCGAGTAACGACGGAATCGGTGGCCTTGGGTTCCGACTTGCTGCTGCAGCAACCGGAGTCGGCTTTGGCTGCCGGTTTTGAACTGCAGCAGCTGCTCTGGGCCTTGGGCGCGGGCTCGGCACTGCAACAACTGCTCTTAACCGCCGGTTCCGGCTTAGAGCTACAGCAACTACTCTGGGGCTTAGGTTCCGCTTGAGTGCTGCAACAACCGCCTTGGGCCTTAGGCGCAGGTTTGATGGTGGCTGCCGGTGCGGCCATCAAGGCACTGGACGGCTGCATCGGTTTCATTTTAACGACGGGCTTGGCTGCGGGCTCATCATCTTTACCCACCAGCAGGCCGGCGACAATGGCCGAGGTAATGGCGGCAATGGGGCGTACTACCGCCATAAAGGGCCCCAGAAGCACGTAGGACACCGACACCGAATCGACGCCGGTTTCCGGTGTCGACACCAGAAATGAGGTGGTGGCGCTCTTGGACGCACCGGAACGGCGCAATCCAACGGCGGCCGGAATCACACCGCAGGAACACAGGGGCAGTGGCGCGCCAAAGATGGCCGCCTTGAGGGTGGTTTTGAACCCATGGCCGCCCAACTGACGGTTCATCCATTCCATCGGCACAAACATCTTCAGCATGCCCGCCAGAAACAGCCCCAGCAGTAGCCAGGGGGCCGAGTCCAGAAACAGATCCAGAAAGTTCTCTAACAACAACATTATTTGGTCTCCAGAGTGTCGAGAATGGAGCAGTGAATGGCACTTTCCGGGCCACCACAACAAGCATCCGCTAGCTCTTGTAGGGAATCACGCAGGCGGGTCATTTCATCAATTTTGGTTTGCAGCTCCTGTACCTTGGCTTCCACCATCCCTTTGACGTCGGCGCAGGCCCAGTCAGAGCGGCTGGCTTCGATATTCAACAGTTCCCGAATGTCCGACAGGCTGAACCCCATCGCTTTGGCCCTGAGAATAAAGCGCAACTGCTGAGCATCGTCATCGCTGTAGATGCGATAGCCTTTGTCAGAACGATTCGCTGGATGCAACAGGCCATTCTTTTCATAAAACCTTAATGTATCGGGCTTTACTTTACAGGCCGCTGCCAGCTCACCAATTTTGTACATGATCCACTCCCGCTTACTCTATGGCAGCCAGTATAAACCTTGGAGTTAGGTCAAAGGTCAAATGTTTTCTATGTCGGAACGCTCTTTTCTTATGGGCGAACGATACTTGAGGATAAGACCTGATTTTGTGAGCATTTTCACGTACAATGCGCGCCACAGACTGCAGGGTAAAACAGGGTCCTGACGAGGGTATTTCGCCAAGGCGTCCGGTGACGGTTTAGCGAAATATCTTCCCATAATAACGTTGCCCCAGAGGCAACGAGCTAACCCTACATAAAGGATCTGTACCCATGGAATCTGCACGTCCAATTCGTCGCGCACTGCTGAGTGTGTCCGATAAAACCGGCATGGTCGACTTTGCCCGGGCCCTGACCGAGCGCGGCGTGGAGCTGCTGTCCACCGGCGGTACCGCTCGGTTGATCGCCGACGCCGGTCTGCCCGTGACCGAAGTCTCCGACTACACCGGCTTTCCGGAGATGATGGATGGCCGCGTCAAAACCCTGCATCCCAAGGTTCACGGCGGCATTCTTGGCCGGCGCGAGCAGGACGATGCGGTGATGGACAGCCACGGCATCAAGCCCATCGACATGGTGGTGGTTAACCTCTACCCCTTTGCAGACACCGTCGCCAAAACCGGCTGTACCCTGGCCGATGCGGTCGAAAACATCGACATCGGTGGCCCGACCATGGTTCGTTCTGCGGCCAAAAACCACAAAGACGTCACCATCGTCGTTAACGCCCATGACTACGATCGGGTGATCGCCGAAATGGACGCCAACCACAACGGTCTGACCCACGCCACCCGCTTTGATCTGGCCATTGCCGCCTTTGAACACACCGCCGCCTACGACGGCATGATCGCCAACTACTTCGGCACCATGGTACCCAGCTACGGCGACAACACCGATGGCGATGCCGACTCCAAGTTTCCCCGCACCTTCAACCTGCAGTTCGAAAAGAAGCAGGACATGCGCTATGGCGAAAACAGCCATCAGGATGCAGCTTTCTACGTCGAGAAACAGCTGCAGGAAGCCTCGGTAGCCAGCGCGATTCAGCTTCAGGGCAAGGCGCTGTCCTACAACAACATCGCCGACACCGATGCCGCGCTGGAGTGCGTCAAGGAGTTTGACCAGCCCGCCTGCGTCATCGTTAAGCATGCCAACCCCTGCGGTGTGGCTCTGGGCGAGACCCAGCTGCAAGCCTACGATCGTGCCTTTAAGACCGATCCCACCTCAGCCTTCGGCGGCATCATCGCCTTTAACCGTGAACTGGATGGCGAAACCGCCAAGGCCATTGTCGACCGCCAGTTTGTCGAGGTGATCATCGCCCCGTCCGTCAGCGAAGACGCCAAGGCCATCGTTGCCGCCAAGCAGAACGTTCGCTTGCTGGAGTGTGGCCAGTGGCAGTCCCGCACCACCGAGTTCGACATCAAGCGTGTCAACGGCGGCATCCTGGTGCAGGACCGCGACCAAGGTATGGTATCCGAGGCCGATCTGGCGGTCGTGTCCGACGCCCAGCCCAGCGCCGAGCAGCTTAAGGACGCCCTGTTCTGCTGGAAGGTGGCCAAGTTTGTTAAGTCCAATGCCATCGTCTACGCCAAAGGCGGCATGACCATCGGTGTCGGCGCCGGGCAGATGAGCCGCGTCTACTCCGCCAAGATCGCCGGCATCAAGGCCGCCGATGAGGGCCTGGAAGTACCAGGATCCGTGATGGCCTCGGACGCCTTCTTCCCCTTCCGTGACGGCATCGATGCCGCCGCCGAAGCCGGCATCAAGTGCGTGATTCAGCCTGGCGGTTCGATGCGGGATCAGGAAGTGATTGATGCGGCGAACGAGCACGGGATGGTGATGATCTTTACCGGACAACGCCACTTCAAACATTAATGGCATGTAATCGTTTGGCAGGTTATGACCTCCCCAAAGGAATGAACAGATGAAAGTATTAGTAATTGGTGGTGGCGGCCGCGAACACGCGCTTGCCTGGAAAGCGGCCCAGTCTGCCGAGGTGGACACCGTCTATGTGGCCCCGGGTAACGCCGGTACGGCGCTGGAGCCCAAGCTGGAAAACGTCGCCGTCAGCGGCAATGAGGCCCTGGTGGCCTTTGCCCGCGACCACGATGTGGCGCTGACCATTGTTGGTCCGGAAGCACCACTGGTGGAGGGCGTTGTCGACGCCTTTAACGCCGCCGGCCTGGCCATCTTCGGCCCCACCGCTGCGGCGGCCCAGCTGGAAGGCTCCAAAGCCTTTACCAAGGATTTTCTGGCTCGCCACGACATCCCCTCCGGCAGTTACCAGAACTTCACCGAGGTGGAACCGGCACTGGCCTACCTGCGCCAGCACGGCGCACCGATCGTGGTCAAGGCCGACGGCCTGGCCGCCGGTAAAGGGGTGATCGTGGCCATGACTCTGGAAGAGGCCGAGGCCGCCGTGAAGGATATGCTGGCAGGCAACGCCTTTGGTGACGCCGGCCACCGGGTGGTCATCGAGGAGTTCCTCGAGGGCGAAGAGGCCTCATTCATCGTGATGGTGGATGGCAATCACGTCCTGCCCATGGCCACCAGCCAGGACCACAAACGGGTCGGCGATGGTGACACCGGCCCCAACACCGGCGGCATGGGGGCTTACTCTCCGGCACCAGTAGTCACCGCCGAGATTCACGATCGCATCATGAATGAGGTGATCCTGCCGACCGTAGAGGGAATGAAGGCCGAAGGCCACCCCTATCAGGGCTTCCTGTACGCCGGCCTGATGATCGCCGCCGACGGCACTCCCAAAGTGATTGAATACAACTGTCGCTTTGGCGACCCAGAGACTCAACCCATCATGATGCGGATGCAGTCGGATCTGGTGCAGCTGTGTCTGGCCGGCAGCAAAGGGGAGTTAAAGGGGTTGCGCGCCGACTACGACTCCCGTGCCGCAGTAGGCATCGTGCTGGCCGCCGGCGGCTACCCGGGAGACTACCGCAAGGGCGACGTCATTCACGGACTGCCGTCGTCGGAAGCCGAAGACCAAAAGGTGTTCCATGCCGGAACGGCCAATGCTGACGGCCAGGTGGTGACCAACGGCGGCCGGGTGTTGTGTGCCACCGCCCTGGGGGCCACGGTAACCGACGCCCAGCAGCGGGCCTATGAATTGGCCCGACAGATCCGCTGGGACGGCGCCTTTAGTCGCAGCGACATCGCCTATCGCGCCATCGCCCGGGAACAGCAATAACCCTCCCGCCTGCAAAAAAGGCCGCATCCGCGGCCTTTTTTATGCGTGGTGTTTTTTGCGAGCCCGCTTTTTACGGCTGCGATTGGAAACCGGGGTGATGTCCCGGTGTTTTCGCTTTCCGGGAATCACGAAAAATGCCACCGCACCGGTAGCCACCACCAACAAAAACACAACGGTCAACGCCGATTCCATGCCTGCCCTCCTCCACGCTACTTTGTCTGCCAGACTCCAGCATGCCGCGCCACAAGCAGCACCGCCATTAACTGGGTCACATTTCCATCGCCCTGGCACCAACTTAGATAAATCTCTTGTGAATTAATTTGTTAAGCCGACTGCCTCCGCCAGCCAACGGTCAAAATCTGCATCCATTTGCTGGCCCCAGCCAGCCACCAGTTTCTGGTAGCCCTGATAATCGCCGCGGCGGGTCAGGGTCAACATCTGTTCCACCCGGGAGCGTTGCTGCTCCATCATAAACCGCACCGCCAGGTAGCCCCAGCGATACACCCGATCGCTGCCACCATTGGCGTTGTAACTGGTGTTAAACAGCTCACTGAGGGTATAGCCCCCCTTGGCCGCCAGCGCCAGTGCTTTGGGATTATCCGACCCCAGGGCAATGTATTCGGCAACCCCCTCACTCCACCACACCAAATGCGGCAGCGGTGGCGTCGGTTCGGGGCAATACTCCGGGGCACTGTGGTCATCGTGCAGGTTCATGCAGAAGTCCCCGTACAGATTGAAACGACCATCCAGGTAATGCACGTACTCATGATTGAGGTTCCAGATCGTCCCTTGCTTCTGGTAGGCCACGAACTCCGCCTGATTTCCCGGCTTCGACGGCGTGCCCTCGAGGTACATGCCGCCATTGTCACTGGGAACATTAAAGTGGGCTGTCACATGCGCCACGTAACTGTCACGATCACGATAGACGTTGGCGCGCATGGCCAGGTTATTGTCGTCTGCAACCGGAGAACCCTCGGTGCCAAACAACTGATGAAAGCGCGCCTCCTGAACCAGCAGATGCTCGCAGGCCTGGCGTTGCTGCTCGTCGGTCAGGGCCTGCGAGCGTAGCAGCAACGTTCCACTGCAGCGGTGCTGCTGCCCCAATAGCTGATCGACCGTCGGCGTCGCCGGTCCCTTATCAGCATAAACCAACGCTGACGTCAGCATCAGCCCTCCAGCCCAGATCCCCGATTTTCCCCACATGAACGGCTCCGCCATTTTGCATACAATATCCGCACGCTACCCCACTCTTCACATTGACGCAAGCCAACACCAACAAAATCGAACGATTTGGCCGCAATTTTGCGATTTTCATTCTTTTTGATGCATCTAAAATAACGGCCATCATTCAAATTACGGAGACAGTGTGATGTTACGCAATACACAAGCCCGCTACGGCTGGATCACCATCGTCCTGCACTGGCTATCGGCCCTGGCTGTGTTCGGTCTGTTTGGTCTGGGCCTGTACATGGTGGATCTGACCTATTACCACCCCTGGTACCGTGAAGCCCCTTTCATTCACAAAAGCCTGGGCATGCTGCTACTGCTCGCCACTCTGTTTCGGCTGCTGTGGCGTTTCAGCAACCCGTCACCCGATGCCCCGGCCAATCAGGGGCGGGCCACCCGAATCGCCGCCAAGCTGGGACACGGCGCCATCTACGTGCTGTTGCTGGCCCTGATGGTCTCCGGCTACCTGATCTCCACCGCCGATGGCCGGGCCATCGACGTCTTCAACTGGTTCAGCGTTCCGGCGCTGATCCACGGCCTGCCACAGCAGGAGGAGTTCGCCGGCACGGTGCACGCTTACGCCGCCTGGAGCCTGATTATCCTGGCCGCCGGTCACGCACTGGCTGCCGTAAAACATCAACTTATCGACCGGGACAACACCCTGAGTCGCATGATTTCACCGCAAACTAAAGAGAGAGCAACACTATGAAACTGATCAATGCCGCCCTGCTGGGCACCACCCTGGCCATCAGCAACCTGGCCCTGGCCGACGACTATGCCATCGACACCAAAGGCGCCCACGCCTCGGTTAACTTTAAGATCAACCACCTGGGTTACAGCTGGGTCATCGGTCGCTTCGACAGCTTCAAAGGCAGCTTCAGCTACGACGGTAACCAGCCGAGCGCCTTTCGGGTCAGCATCGACACCAAGAGCGTAAACTCCAACCACGCCGAGCGGGACAAGCACATCCGCGGTGAAGATTTCCTGGAGGTCAGCACCTACCCCGAGGCGACCTTCAACAGCACCTCCTACAAGGCCAAGGACGACACCTCCGGCACCTTGTATGGCGACTTTACCCTGCGCGGCGTAACCAAGCCCATCGCCATCGAGGTACAGAAGATCGGTGAGGGTAAGGATCCCTGGGGCGGTGAGCGCGTGGGTTTCGCAGGCAGCACCACCGTCACCATGAAGGAGTTTGGCATTCCGATGGATCTGGGTCCCCAGTCCGCCGAGGTGCAGATTGACCTTCATGTAGAGGGCATCAAGCTGTAACTGGCCAACCCCGCCAACACCAACATCCTGTCCAGGCCGGTTCAATCCGGCCTGGGTGGTGACCTCAACCGCGCACAACCCCCACCAGTTTGATATAATCATTGCCATTCTGGCGCAGATCTTCCTCTCCGCGAAGCCAAGACAGGCTTAACGCGGCCCTTCGCTGGCAGGTCACACCGACGCTGCGCGCGCCTTTGGCATTATTCGGACAGTTACATCACCATGGTTAAAATTGGTCAGTACAATCGACTCAAGGTCGTTCGCCTCAGCGATTACGGCGTCTTTCTGGACGGCGATAACTTCGGCAACATCCTGCTCCCCAACAAATACGTGCCCGAAGGCGCGGCTATCGGCACCGAGATCGAGGTGTTCATCTACTTCGACTCCAACGATCAGCTGATCGCCACCACCCAGAAGGCCAAAGCCTGCCTGGGTGAGTTTGCCCTATTGCAGGTGGTGGACATCAATGACGCCGGCGCCTTCATGGATTGGGGATTGGATAAGGATCTGCTGGTACCCTACAACCAGCAGAAAGTGCCGATGGAGAAAGGCCGCCACTACGTGGTGTACATCTACCAGGATCGCCACACCGAACGACTGGCCGCCTCCAGCAAGCTGGACCGCTTTGTGTCCGAGCGCCCTGGGCGCTTCCGCAAGATGCAAGAGGTCGATCTGATGCTGACCAACAACACCGACCTGGGCTTCAAGGCCATCGTCAACGACAGCTACTGGGGCATTCTGTACCACAACGAGTTGTTTAAGGACGCCAGGGTGGGTCAGCGGATGAAAGGCTACGTCAAGTGGGTCAGAGAGGATGGCGGCATCGATCTGACCCTGAATCCGCCGGTCAACGAAGCAGTGGATCAACTGGGTCAGCAGGTACTGGATCATCTGGCCCGCAACAATGGCTTCAGCCCCCTGGGCGATAAAGCGGATCCAGAGGCGATCAAACGGCTATTCAAAGTCAGCAAGAAGATGTACAAGCGCACCATCGGCGGCCTGTTTAAATCCGGCAAAATCAGTATCGACAGCGACGGTATCCGCCTGAAGGAGAAGCAGTAATGGCCCTGACCATCAGCTACACCTTTAAAGGGGTTAACAAGAGCATCGGCTACGCCAACGACAAGTTCCACGACGCCTTTGAAGCCGTGGCCGCCGCCGAGGGGATCGACACCAGTGACTACCTCAATATGGAGCAGGCGGTAAAGATGTCCACCCGCGACAAGAAGACCGTGCGCAACTTTCGCGATACCTACATTCGCCAGAAAGGGTTCACCGACATCAAGGTGGTGCGGGACTAACTTCACCGCCAACCCCAAAAAAAAGGGCCGAATGGCCCTTTTTTTAATGGTGCTCGCGACTACAGAGTCAGCTTGGCACGATGAGCCCAGACCACGGTTTCACCCCACAAAGGCAGGCTCCAGACCCCGCTCTGATCGTCTTCGTACAGCTGATGCAACGTCATCTGCTTCTTGGACAGTACTGCCCGCTGAATTTCACGGTAGATCACCGCACCCTCTTCAGACAGCTGTTCCGGCCGGCGAAAGTTCTGATTGTCGACGTCGATCAAAAATCGCTTCACCGCTTTGCCATCGATGGTTCGCTGCTGCACCCGGAACGGTCCGGAAAACTCGTAGCGCATGCTGATCTCTTTATTGACCGCGTCGGTGAAACAGGCCGCCACCAGCAGTTGGCCATGATTGTCGGACTGATACAGCACCGAAAAGCGCAGATCCCCCCGAACCACATTGTCACTGTCACCGTAGTAGTACACGTCAGCCCGATAGACATCCTCCAGCATCCCCTCTGTCGGGCCATCGAAGCGGTCCAGCAGAATCTTGTTGTAGGTCACCTGCTCCATGCGCAGCTTGGTCTCCTGCAACCACTTCAGATCCAGGGGCGGCTGCTGATCATGGCGGCGCACCAGATTCAGTGGCTGCCGGTCCCGGCACTGACCGTCGTAATCGGCGCACAGGGCGATGGAGTCAAAATCGGCGCTCTGTTTCAGATAGCTCTGCTGTGGACGCACCTCCGGCAACATCTCGTCGGCGCGCTGCCAGTTGGCGATAAACTGCTGCGGTGACACCTGTTCTACCGTAGCTTCATCCTCAAACACCACCCGGTGTACCTGGTTGGGGTGGGAGCCAACCCGCATGCGATCCGCTTCAATCTCCGCCACCCCGGGCTGATTCATCAACAATACCCAGTCGGTGATCTGGGTCAGGGTGCCACTCAAGTGCAGAAATGCCACCAGAATCAGTACTGCCGGCAGGGGCAGCCAACGCCAGCGGGGACGGGCCCGTCCCGGCACCGTCTCAGTAACCTCGGATCGCTGAGGCTCCGGGGCCAAGACCGCCTCTGCAGACGCCGGCTGGGCACTGCACAGGCTGTAGCCGTAGCGCGGAATGGTCTTCAGCTCGACCTCAGGGTGTCCGGCCAACTTACGCCTCAGCGTACTGATGCACTGCGTCAGTGACGACTGGGCCACTACCCGGCCCGGCCATCCGGCTTCGGTCAGGGTCTGTTTGTCGACCACGCCACCGCTCTCCTGCAGCAACAGCGTCAGGATAGCCAATTCGGCAAAAGACAAGGGATGCGTCTGATTCAGCTTGAGATCAATAAGCTCGCGACGCTCTTCGTCGATAGTCAGATGCTTGGATAACTTCAATTCAATCCTCTCTAACCCCGTGTTCACCACCGGGATACCGCACGGCAACTACCGCACGCCCCAATCATACTGACTCTGTTTCAGATTTAGCATGATGCAGTTCTGAATTTCGAAACTCTCTCGGTGGAGCAAAAAAGGCCCGGGTGATGAAGCCCGGGCCAGTCTCGCATTACAGGGAAAATGGGGCGGCCCGCCAAGGCCGCCCGGCGGCCTTAATTCAGGCCATGGACCGTCTTCAGGTTACCCAGGTCGTGACACACGGCGCAGGACTCCTCGCCGGTGTACTCACCCTCGGTGACGCCGAATTGAGCACCGTTCTGCTTCATGTGACCCACCACGTCTTTGCGCACCTGGCGGCGGTCTTCACCGGCTTCCGGAGCACGCTTACCGTGACAGCTCAGGCACACGGCCGCAGTCGGTGACACGTAGGCATCGGCTTTGGCATCGACGGCGTAACGCTTGTTACCGCTGGTGTCTTTGCCGTTGGCCGGATCCAGGCCGTCGTAGGTGTCCATGTAGTCCAGATCCAGCGCCAGAGGCTTACGACCCACCAGGTACTTGGTATCGAAGCTGTCACCGTCGTGACACTTGACGCAGTTGGCCAGGTCGGCGGAATACTCGACGTTACGCACCCAGCCTTCACCGCCCTGGTTGGCGCGGTTGTTGGCGTGCATGGCGTGAATCCATACCTTGTGATCCGGGTGGCTCATGGTCAGCTGCTCGACGTAATCCGCGTCACCCTGCTTGGTGTGGGCATCACGAATCACCTGAGTCGGCGGGTTGTTGGCATTGTGGCACGCCAGGCACTCTTCACCGGCATTGGATGCGGTAGTCCAGTCACGCTCGCCCCGAGGCATCAGGTTTTTCAGCATCACCTGCTCGTCCAGGCTGCCGTCACCATCTTTGTCCAGTGAACCGGAGGCACAGGTGGTTCCGAAGAACTCTGAGTCGGTCTTGGTAACCGGGTGGCAGCTGCGGCAGTTAAGGGTCATCTGCACCATGCCATCACTTTCACGGGTGGTGGTACCGTGGCAGGAACCACACTTCTCGTTGGTCACCACCTGGCGACGAGGACGTTCATTGAGCATGCCCTGGTCGTCGAAGAAGTGCAGCCAGTTGTAGCCAGCCGCACCCTGTCCCCAGACGCTGGCAGTTTCAGAACAGGACTGGATGTTGGTACCGGTTTCATCCATACAGAACCAGATGCGTGGCGTCACCATGCCGTAGCTGGCACTCAGATCACCGTCGAAGGTGTCGTTCATCTCGAACGGACCAATCTCAAAGGTGGTTTCGCCGTTCTCGTAGTTAAGCACGATTGGCTTATCAACGTAGCCCGGGTACAGCTCCTTGTTGGTGAACACTCGCAGAATCTTACCGCGCTCCATGGCCATGTCATGGCCACCCCAGTTGATGTAAAACTCGGAGTAATAGAAGAAATCAGCCTTATCCAGCTGCTGGTTCATGCTCTGGCCGTCTTGGTCGCGAATGTCGACGGTCAGCTGCACGTAGCCAGTGCTGGCGGTATCCAGGCCGGCATCGATGTTTTCCTGAGCCTGTGGTGCCGCCACCATCTTGGCATCAGTTACCGTCAGGTGCACGTTCTCACGACGAGAGGTCTGGCCCTTGTAGGTGGACAGGTGGTTCATCTCGGTCATCGACTCGGAGTGGCACACCGCACAGGCGCTGTTGTCCGCGCGCGGGCCGCCCAGGTGGTTTTCTCCGGTTTCAAAATCCACATCGGCGTGACAGGTCGAGCAGGACTCGGCGGTCGGTACCTGTTTCCAGTTGGCGAAATCGGTGGCACCCTCGGTGGCCATGTGGCAGTTGTCACAACCCCCCACCGGAGCAGCGATCACCCCGACGTGAACCTTGTGAGCCAGGTTGGTGAACAGCGCATCGTCGCCCACCTTGTTGTCGGCGTGACAGGCGACACAGGTTTCCACCTCGGTGTACTTGCCACCGTGCATGGCGATGTCATCGTGACAACCGGCGCAGTTCTCGACGGTGGTGACGTTCTTGGTGTAGGCCACGGCGTTGCCATCGAGGCGGAAGTCATGAACGTCGTTGATGTAAGGCACCTCGGAGCTACCCACCTGCTCACCACCAACGCGAACGACCAGACGCAGAGTCTTGTCGTCGGCCAGGGTGAAGGCCTCTTCAGTGGTGACGTCCTTATCAAACAGATAGCTGTAGGTGCCATCTTTATTGTCTTCCAGGGTGCCACACTTGGAGTACTTGCTGGCAGGGCATCCTTCGGAAGAGAGCAGCTTCCAGGCATCGGCATTGCCGTTATTGCCCTGCTCCAGCCCGCTAAGGATAAAGCCAAACTTATCCAGTCCGACTACCGGCAGATCTTCTTCATTACGGACGGTGAAGGTCAGCTTCGACTCGTCGGCCACCAGGATCTGATCCACGGTCACTGCCAGGCTTTTCGCACTGTCAGCAATGATCAGCCCGGGCTTGCCGTCTTCACCCGGAGTTCCGGGGGCGCCATCTTTGCCATCGTCACCACTACAGCCGGTCAAGGCCAGGGTGAGCATGGTCGCTAGGGTTGCGACCTTAAATTTTGGAGAGTTCATCATCATATCCCTTTCAATCATCATCATTGATTGGACCCTTTATTGGGTAGGGACACGATACTGACCGGGCCAGCCACAGACCGTGACTGCTTCGGTTGCAAATGCGGCGAAAAAACGAACTGTGATCCAACAGGCAAAAGCGGCCATTGCGGTAGCTGAAAAGCTGCGGCCGGGCTACAAAAGCAGAAACAAAAAGATGCGCAAATGTTAATCGGTCGCCATTTTGGGTGATTTGGGGCACCTTTTGGGATCCCAAAACTGCGATTACCGGCTATTACTTAGCAACTGAGCTGATTTCTCCCCAAAGCACTGATGCCAATGCAAAGATCGCTAAAGTCACAGCATTTCAAACCGATAATCTGTACAGTAGCTGAAGTTATCAGAGTAAGGAGTGTCGTTCGTGCAGGTTGGTTCTCAAGCATCGCTTCAGGCGTATCAGTCCCTGACGCCGAAAACGGCACGCCCGCAGCCCCATGCCGACGAAGCCGGCGCCGCCAAACTCAATGCCACCGAGGCACCGTCCGCGACCACCACTCCGGCCCCGGCCGACAAAAACAGCAATATGGATGAAGTGACCAGTTTCACCTATGGTGCTCTGGGCATGGATCATCCGGACGTCATCGAAGAGATCGACGACCCCACCTACACCGCCGGCCAATACGCCAAGGCGGCTCTGTCCATTGGTGGCCTGCTGCTGGCTCTGGCCTGATGCTGCGCCGACGGCCTCTCTCCTCAGCCTAACAACCGTTTCCCGGCAGCTCATCCCTGCACCACTGTGCCGTCGCTTCGGCTGCCTAAGTTTTGCTGTGTGGCTGCGTCTCAAGCCCTTCAGGACAACGGCGTATCGAAAAATAGGACCAAACCACTCCCTGGAGCGGGGAACCGGTTGCCCGCGAGCACAGCGTTTCCAAGGCGAAACGGGGGCATCTTTGCCAGTTCCCGGGCTACGCGTGACGCCACAAACAAAGTAATCCCGGATGGGGCTGGCCATTGGCGGCCTGGACGGTGGGCACCTATGCTTAGGCTACATCGCCAATGGAAACTGCCTATGCGAACACTACTGCTCGCCATCACCCTGCTACTCAGCGCCGTGGCCACAGCCTACGACAGCACCTCACCTCAGGTGAAACTGCTGTACGGCATCCACGGCCCGGACGGCAGTCTACTGCACGCCCAGCAGATCCAGGTCACCTTGGTCAAACCCTATTACCTCAAGCTGGATCGCGGCAGTGCTGGCCACCTGGAGCTGGTAATCAGCGTCGATGAGCTGGCGACCCGGCTCAGCCTCAGCGCCCCGGAACTGGGGGAGTGTGAATTTACTCTGGAGCGGGAATACGATGCCGGCACCTGCCACACCCACAACGGCAGCAGCGTCACCCTGATGATCGACCGCTACAACCGCTAACCGCCCAGCCAATACAACAACGGTCGCCCCTGGGCGACCGTTGTCCGTTTATGCCTAACGTCCCTGACGCGACGGCTTAGGGCGACCGCCGCTGCGACTCGCCGGCTTACCGCCATTGCTAGTGCCCTGAGGGCGCCCGGCCGGCTTCCCCTGGCCGGAGCGACCACCACCGCCGGCCTTGGCCCCCTGACCAGCGGCTTTAGCGGCCCGGCGCGGCTTATCAAACTGCTTGAGGCCGGTATGCTTTGACAGCGCCGGCTTGCCTTTGCCCTGCTGGCCTCGTTGGTCGCCACGGCCTTCTGCCGGTACCAGGCAGTTGGGTCCATTGCCAATCAGCTTTGCCAGGCCGTTGGCTCGCAACCCTTCGCGAATCAGCGGCCAGTTAGCGGGATCGTGATAGCGCAGAATCGCCTTATGCAGGCGACGCTGGCGCCCCCCTTTGGCCACCGGCACCTTCTCGCCCTTGTAGCTGACCTTGCGCATGGAGTCGTGCTCGGTATGCCAGATGGCGGTGGCGTTCGCCAGCGGTGACGGGTAGAAGTTCTGCACCTGGTCCAACTTAAAGTTGTTGGCTTTCAGCCACAGTGCCAGGTTGACCATGTCTTTATCGGTGGTCCCCGGATGGGCGGAGATGAAGTAGGGGATCAGATACTGCTTCTTGCCCGCTTCGGCGGAATACTGCTCAAACATCTGCTTGAAACGGTAGTAACTGCCCATGCCCGGTTTAAGCATCTTAGACAGCGGCCCCTCTTCGGTATGCTCCGGCGCGATCTTCAGGTAGCCGCCCACATGGTGGGTCACCAGCTCCTTCACGTAACGGGGATCCTCCACCGCCAGGTCATAGCGCACTCCGGAGGCGATGAGGATCTTCTTAATCCCCTTCACCTTACGCGCTTTACGGTACAGTTCGATGGTCGGCGTGTGGTCGGTGTCCATGTGACCGCAGATGTCCGGATAGATGCAGGACAATCGGCGACAGGTGGATTCCGCCTTTGGGCTTTTGCATCTCAGGCCATACATATTGGCGGTGGGCCCACCGAGATCGGAGATCACACCGGTAAAGCCGGGGACCTTCTGTTTGATCTCCTCGATCTCATTGACGATGGACTCGTGAGAACGACTCTGAATGATCCGTCCCTCATGCTCGGTAATGGAGCAGAACGAGCAGCCGCCGTAGCAGCCACGCATGATGTTGATGGAGGTCTTAATCATGTCGTACGCCGGAATCTTACGACCGGCGTATTTAGGGTGAGGCACCCGCTGGTAGGGCAAGCCAAACACCCAGTCCATCTCGTCGGTTTCCAGCGGAATGGCCGGCGGGTTGAGCCAGACGAAACGATCGCCATGGCGCTGCATCAGTGCCCGGGCACATCCGGGATTGGTCTCCTGATGGAACACCCTCGAACTGTGGGCGTACAACACCTTGTCGGCCCGCACCTGGTCGAAAGCGGGCAACAGGATGTACTGCTTGTCCCAGGGCTTGGGCTTGGCCGGCTGCACCGTCACCGCCTGGGCCTGCTGCTGCGACGGCGCCACGGCGGCACTGCCACTGCCCAGCTCACAACCCATGTCATCGGCACCGTAGGGGTTGGGAATCGGGTCAATCTTGCCGGGAGTATCCAGGGTAGTGGAATCCAGCCCGGCCCAGCCAGGCAGCGGCTCCTTGGTCAGGAAGCCGGTGCCGCGAATGTTGCGCATCTGCTGAATCGACTCTCCCGCCGCCAGGCGATGAGCCACTTCGATGATGGGGCGCTCGGCATTGCCGTAGATCAACAGGTCGGCCTTGGCATCAAACAGGATGGCGCGCCGCACCTTATCCTGCCAGTAGTCGTAATGGGCGATACGGCGCAGGCTGGCCTCGATGCTGCCGATGGTCACCGGCACCTCTTTGTAGGCTTCTTTGCAACGCTGGGTGTACACCACCACCGCCCGATCCGGCCGTTTTCCGTGGACGTTGTCCGGGGTGTAGGCGTCGTCATGGCGCAGGCGGCGATCGGCGGTGTAATGGTTGATCATCGAGTCCATGTTGCCAGCCCCGACGGCAAAAAACAGATTCGGCTTACCCAGCTTCATGAAGTCGTCTTTGCTGTGCCAGTCCGGCTGATCGATGATGCCGACCCGAAACCCCTGGGCTTCGAGCATGCGGCCGACGATGCCCATGCCAAAGGAGGGGTGATCCACATAGGCGTCGCCGGTGACCACGATGATGTCACAGCTGTCCCAACCCAGGGCCTCCATCTCCTCACGGGAGGTCGGCATAAACGGCGCCGGCCCGTAAGACTCTGCCCAGTATTTGGGGTACTCGAACAGTTTGGTTTTGGGTTTTGGGATCATGCTGCCACCTTAATGCGTACCGGGCGCGGATTGTAGCAGAGGATGAGGGAGCTGGCGACGGTTAACTTTTAACCACAGGTAAACAAGGGATGCCGCCCCGCCAACGCAATCAACGTCGCTGCCGAATCGCCCGGTCGGCAAGGGCATCGATAAACCCGGGGGCCAGCAGCCTGAGCCAGCGCCCCAACTTTCCCCGTAGCGAGGTGATCAGCAGACGCTCCCGGCGACTGATGGCAGTCAGGCACAGCTGGGCGCACCGCTCGGCGGTCATGATTTTCGACTCCTGCATCGGCGTCTGCCCCAGCGGATGACCGTCGGCACCCATGGCCCGCTTGTGAGTCTGGGAGACCACAAAATCGGGACAGATCAGTGTTACGTCCACCCCCTGGTCCTTCAGCTCGATGCGCAGCGAATCAAAAAAGCCCACCATCGCATGCTTGGAGGCGGCGTAGCCGCTGCGACAGGGCACCCCGGTCAAACCGGCAATGGAGGCCACCGCCACCACACTGCCCCGGCTGTGCTTCAAGGCTGGCAAGGCGGCGTGGGTCAGATAGACCGCCCCCAGGTAGTTCACCCGCATCAGCCGCTCAAACACCCCGAGATCCTCGAGGTCATCGAAGCGACTCCACATGGTAATGCCGGCGTTGTTGATCAGGATGTCGAGGCGGCCAAAGTGCGCCAGGGTCTGATGCACCAGTTGCTGGCACTGCTCCGGCTGCGCCACGTCACAGGGGCACACTTCGGCCTCGCCGGGCAACTGGTTGGCCAACTCCTCAAGTCGCTCCCGATTGCGGGCAGCCAGCATCAACCTGGCACCGGCGGCAGACAACTGCATCGCCAGGGCCCGACCGATCCCCTCGGAGGCGCCGGTAACAATTACCACCTTGTCTTTTACAGTGGGCATCACGACATCCTTGTGGTTAATGCTCCGGCTCCCTGCCAGGCTCAGGCCTGCATCGCCTCCTCGGGGGAAGGCAGGTCCGGCTGGTAGGTTTCCAGATCTTTAGGCCGGCCGATGCCATAACCCTGGGCGTAGTTGACGCCGATGGCATTGAGCTGATCCAGGGTATCCTGATCCTCGACAAACTCGGCCACGGTTTCGATGCCGATGACCCGGCACACGTCGTGAATCGATTTGACAATGGCGTAATCCTTGGCGTTGGTGGCCAGGTTGCGCACGAAGCAACCGTCGATCTTAACGTAATCCACCGGCAATTGACGCAGGTAGCCATAGGAGGCAAAGCCGGAACCGAAGTCATCCAGGGCAAAGGCAAAGCCACGGCGGCGCAGGGCATGAAGAATATCCAGTGCCCGGCTCTCGTTGGAGATGGCGGCGGTTTCGGTCACCTCGAAACAGATGCAATGGGTGGGAATGTTGAGGCTTTTCACCAACTCGTCGATATAGTCCACCAGGCCGTCACTGGAGAGACTGGTTCCTGACAGGTTCACCGACATCACCTGGGTATCCCACAGCTCGGGGTGGCGGGCCAGCCACTCAAACGCCTTACGCACCACCGCCCGATCCACCGTCGGCATCAGATTAAAGCGCTCGGCCGCGGCGATGAACTGCGCCGGAGCCAGAATGCTGCCGTTCTCCTCCCGAATCCGCAACAGAATCTCCATCCGCCGCTTGGGGGTCTTATGGGAGATCGCCTCGATGGGCTGGAAGAACAGCACCAGGTTGTCGTTGAGAATCGCTTCGTTGATCTTCATCGCCCAGGCCGGGGCGTTGCGTTGGTGCGCCAAGTCCTGATCCAGAGAATCGAAGAAGTGAATCTGGCTGTCGCCTTTGCTCTTCGCCGCCTGACAGGCCAGCTCGGCGTCCTTGAACACCTCCCGCGGGTTGCTCTCCTCACCGCGGTGGAAGGCCACGCCGATGTGCAGGCCGACGGTATAGCTGCCGGAGTCCCAGTACAGGGTAATACCCCGTACCTTGTCCATCAGAATCTTCAGCTGCCGGGCCGCTTCCAGTGCCGTGGTATTGGTCAGGATCAGGGCAAACTCATCGCCACCGATGCGGGCCAGAAAATCACTCTTGCGCAGACACCGCTGCATGGCATCAGACACATCCTTGAGCATCCGGTCGCCGGCTTCGTGGCCACAACTGTCGTTGATCAGCTTAAAGCGAGCCAGATCCATGTAGCAGATAGCATGCTGGCCATCGTCACTCTCCAGCTGAGCCAGGTGCTGATCAAAGCTCTGCCGATTGAACAGGCCGGTAATCACGTCGTACTGGGCTTTGCGCTTCAACTCCCGCTTGAGCAGTTCGGAGCGAGTGATGTCTTTGAGGGTCACCACCGCCCCCAGGCAACTGCCACTGCGGTCATCGACACGGGTGATGCTGAAATCCACCATCTTGGCCAGCTGGGCCTTCGCCAGCTGCACCCGCCCCTCTTCGTGGACCTGGCTGCCATTAAGCAGCGCCACCAACATGGCGTCGAGCTGAGCTCCGGAGTTGCCCGGCATGATGTCCGCCAGCTGTTTTTGCCAAACCTGATCGGTTTTGAGCCCCAGTAACAACTCCGCCACCGGGCTAAGCTGGGTCACCCGCCCGTGCCGATCCACCATGATGGCGGCGTCGGATACCGCATTGAGGGCGGTATGATAAAACAGGTGGCTGTTGGCGATCTCCAACGACAGGCTGTTAATCAGTGCGCTCAGCCCCTTGGTGGCACCGGAGCCCTTCATCACCACCGGCTTGTGCCAATCCTTATTGGCCTGATGCTGCTTGAGCAGAGTCGACAACTCCTGGGCCGGGGCGATCAACTGCCGCCACAGGTGGAACACCATCACCGCCAGCATCAGCACAATGGCCAGCACAAACATCGCCATCAGCGAGATCAACAGCTGGTTTTTCTGCATCGCCTGCCAATGGTGGAACGTCGCTGACAACCGCAATGGCTCGCCGGAAAAGGTGGCAATGGGAATGCTGATGGTGCTGCCCAATTGCGACTCTGGCGTCACGCTGATGCTGCCAATCAGCTCGCTGGCATTGCCCAAAGTCTTAAGCTTGGCCGGGGTCAGTTCCTGTACCAAAGCCATACCGCGCCACAATTTATTTTGTACTGGAATCACACTGACGCTATAAAATTGGTGGGCGACCGGCATCACGCCACTGCGTTCGAACTGAAAGCTGCCGACGGTGAATATCGATTGGAATCGTTCCAGTATGCTCTGCTCAATGCCGTTGGGTCGGCTATCTTCAGGTAACAGCAACCTGAGTTCACCATGGTGATTCATGACCAGAAGGGTTCGCCCCAGCAACCGTTGTTGCGACAACAGCTGGGTTTGCAGGGGGGGCTGGGCCAGAGCCACGTCGTTAATGCTCTGAATCTGATCCCGCAGATCCGACTCCAGCTCATTGACGACATTGGCGAGAGTGCGACTGTGCAGATCCGTCGTCATCGACGACAACCCACTTTCCAGTTGCCAATACAGCGAGCTGCCGATAAAGATGAGAATCGGCAAGGCGATGGCACCGAGTTGTAATATGAAGCGCTTGGTAATGCTCATTGACGCAGTGGTGCATTGCCCGCAGTGAATCTCGAATGCCCCCAAGTTACCGAAATTCGGTTTCCTTTTAAATGGGAAATGCAAAATCAATATGTTTTCTGATACTCCACACACTGTTCCGACAAGGTTAAGCGACGACCCTCTCGTCACCGAGATTCGAGACTGCCGTCTGTGCCAAGCACAACTGCCGCTGGGCCCGCGACCGGTGGTGCAGTTCAACGCCAGTGCCCGCCTGCTGATCATCGGCCAGGCGCCAGGCCTGAAAGTGCACCATAGCGGCATCCCCTGGGACGACCCCAGCGGCCAGCGATTACGGCAATGGCTAAACCTGACGCCGGAGCAGTTTTACAACCCCAACGATGTGGCCATTGTTCCCATGGGGTTTTGCTACCCCGGCCGGGGCAAAAGCGGCGACAACCCGCCGGATCCCCGCTGCGCGCCACAGTGGCACCGGCAGGTGCTGCAGCGACTTTCTCACGTGCGGCTGACGCTGTTGGTGGGACAGTACGCTCAGCGTCATTACCTCAACGGATTCAGCTCGCTGACTGACAGCGTGCGCCGGTGGCGGGATCACCTGGATACGGGCTGTCTGCCGCTGCCCCACCCGTCGCCGCGCAACAACCTGTGGCTGAGACGCAACCCCTGGTTTGAACAGCAGGTGGTGCCAGAGTTACAGCATCGGGTCCGGGCCGCACTGAAACAGGGCGACTAGCGAATCAAGGAGAGCAAAGAGGGAAGGTCGGGGCGACGGACGCCGCCCCGAGGAGCGGGCTTACTTACAGTAAGATGCCGCGATCTGCGCGCCCAGACGGGCGTTGTTCAGTACCAGCTGGATGTTGGAGTCCAGGCTGTTGCCACCGGTCAGCTCGCACACTCGAGCCAGCAGGAACGGGGTGGACGCCTTACCGGCAATGCCCTGCTCTTCCGCCTCTTTCAACGCGGTTTCAATGGCTTCGCTGATAAGCTCTGGCGCCATGGCGTACTGCTCAGGAATCGGGTTGGTCACCACCACACCGCCATTCAGGCCCAGGGCCCATTTCGCTTTCAGAGCCGAAGCAATCTGCTCAGGGGTGTCCAGACGGTAATCGATGCTGTGCTCACTTTCGCGGGTGTAGAACGCCGGCAGACTGTCAGTCTGGTAGCCGACAACCGGAACCCCCTGGGTTTCCAGGTATTCACGGGTCAGGCCCAGATCCAGAATCGACTTGGCACCGGCACAGACCACGGCCACATCGGTGTGCGCCAGCTCCTGCAGGTCGGCCGAGATGTCGAAAGTCTCCTGGGCACCGCGATGAACGCCGCCGATACCGCCGGTGGCAAACACCTTGATGCCGGCCATGGCCGCCAGAATCATGGTTGCCGCCACAGTGGTGGCGCCGTCTTTCTTGGCTGCAACAACGAACGGAATGTCACGACGGCTGACCTTGGCAACGGCCTGACCGGCCTGGCCCAGATGGCGAATCTGCGCTTCATCCAGACCCACCTTGAGGCGGCCCTCGATGATGGCGATGGTGGCCGGAACCGCGCCCTGATCACGGATCGCCTGCTCCACTTCCAGCGCGGTATCCACGTTGCGGGGATAGGGCATGCCGTGAGAAATAATGGTCGATTCCAGAGCGACGACAGCTTGGTTATTGGCCAGGGCCGCAGCCACTTCAGGTTGAATATCCAGATATTGCTCTAACATCATTTTGCTTCCTCTAGCAGGCGGGTAACCGACTGCTCTGACATGGTTGAGTTGATGGTTTTTTCGGCAGCCAGCGCCAGGCGGGCGGCTCCGAGGGCAAAGTCGACACTGTGGTCCCATTGCCATTGATTCAGGTGTCCGTGGGCCAGTCCCGCCATCAGGGCATCACCGGCGCCGGTGACGTTGTTGACCTGGGTAGCCGATGCGGGGATCAGGCGACTGCCACTCTCACTGCTGGAGTAGGCGCCTTCGCTGCCGAGGCTGATCAGCAATCGGCTAACCCCCTGATCGTGCAGCGACCGGGCCACGTCCGGCAGATCTTCCAATCGGTTCAGCGGTCGGCCAGACAGCAGTTCCGCCTCCAGGCGGTTGGGCTTGAGGGTGTGAATTTTTGACAGGTAGGGGGCCAGTCGGGAGGCTTTGACCGTCGACACCGGATCCACCAGTATCGGCTTGTCGCCATGGCAGTGGAACAGGTAATCCAGGGCGCTGGCACCGAGGTTGGCGTCCACCACCAGCGCCGAAGCGCGGTTCAGTACCCCTTCCCGTTTAGCCAGTTGATCGGCGTTGAGACACTCAATCAGCGACATGTCATTCAGTGCCAGTTGCATCTCACCATCAGGGTCATGAATGGACAGGTAACTGCAGGTGGTTGCACCACCGACGGTAAGGCAGTGCTCCACCCCCACGCCGGCTTCCCGACACGCCTGCTTAAGCTGCTCGCCCCAGCTGTCATCCCCGAGGGCACCAATAAACTGCACCCCGCTGCCCAGGCGACCCAGGTTGTCGGCAATGTTGCGGCCCACCCCGCCGGCGCTGCAGGTCAGCTGCCCCGGATTGGAGTCACCACTCACCAACGGGTTGTCTGCCCGGCCGCAGAGATCCATGTTGGCGCCGCCAATCACCACCGCGTAGCGCTCCGGGGCCAGGATGTAACCCTTGCCCTGAATTTCGCCCTTACGGGTCAGGTTCATGATGTGTCCGGCAACCGCGCTGCGGCTGATGCCAAGGCGATCCGCCAGATCCTGCTGTGGAATCATGGGGTCCTGACGAAGAATGGCCAGAATCTGTTGCTCCCGATCGGTCATAAACTTTTGTCCGCTATACAAACATCTGTTTGCATCATGGATCATATCACTCGATAAATAAAGTCCTTTTTGGCTTTTTGAAGCAGCCTGTGAAACAGGCACAAAAAAGCCCAGCACGATGGCTGGGCTTCGACTGTCTTGACGGACGCTTACTTGTGGTAAGGTTCGGACAGTTCGTGCACGGCGCGGATAAAGGCACCGGCGTTCTCTGGGTCCACGTGCTGGTGAATACCGTGGCCCAGGTTGAAGACGTGGCCGTTGTGAGGACCAAACTCTTCCAGGATGCGGCTGACTTCGCCACGAATCTTGTCCGCTGGCGCATACAACCAGGACGGATCCATGTTGCCCTGCAGGGCAACCTTGTCGCCAACCCGCTCGCGGGCGGCCTTCATGTCAACGGTCCAGTCACAGCCAACAGCATCACAACCGGTAGCCGCGATGTCTTCCAGCCACTGGGCGCCACCCTTGGTGAACAGCACAACCGGCACCTTATGACCGTCATGCTCACGGATCAGGCCATCTACAATCTTGTGCATGTAGTGCAGGGAGAACTCACGGTAAGCCGGACCGGACAGGGCGCCGCCCCAGGTATCAAAGATCTGTACCGCCTGGGCACCAGCCTTGATCTGAGCGTTCAGGTACAGGATGACCGAGTCGGCCAGCTTGTCCAGCAACATGTGCAGTGTGGCCGGCTCAGCAAAGGCCATCTTCTTGATCTTGGCGAAGTCCTTGGAGCTACCGCCTTCAACCATGTAGGTAGCCAGGGTCCATGGGCTGCCGGAGAAACCGATCAGCGGCACTTCGCCTTTCAGTTCACGACGGATGGTGCGTACCGCATCCATCACGTACTTCAGCTCACCTTCCGGATCCGGTACTGGCAGATTTTCGATGACCGCTTTGCTGTCGCACAGGGTCTGGAAACGAGGTCCCTCACCCTGTTCGAAGTACAGACCCAGACCCATGGCATCGGGAACGGTCAGAATATCGGAGAACAGGATGGCGGCATCCAGAGGATAACGGCGCAGAGGCTGCAGAGTCACTTCACAGGCCAGTTCGGCGTTGCGACACAGAGACATGAAGTCACCGGCTTCGGCACGGGTGGCACGGTACTCTGGCAGATAACGGCCTGCCTGGCGCATCATCCATACTGGGGTTTTATCAACGGGTTGGCGCAGAAGCGCACGCAGATAACGATCGTTTTTCAACTCGGACATTTCGCTCATCCCTAACACGCAAGCGGTATAAAAGTGCCGGTATTGTAGCATCATGAGCACGGATTATGGGCCTGTCCGCGTGAGCGGTTTCGCAAAATTAATGGCAAAAAATTTGAACTGCGACTCAAATTCAATGGGAACTTATTCGTAACAAGCTATTGCGCCGGCAATCTGGCTTTGGTATAAAATTAGCGCGCTAGCAAATAACGCAGAAGCTCGTGATAAGCGAGCCCTGAAAGACCATATCTTGGACCCCATAGCTTTGCTGTGGGGTTTTTTATGTCTCCAATCCCGCCAATATCCCGCTTTTGTTCTTCCTCTAAAGTAATGAATCTGTCTCATTGCGCAAAAAAAGATTGATAAACATGCGTTCAATTACTTAAATTTGAAACAACAGGATTGAAGAACAAGAGGGATAGGCCATGCTCACCAGACTGCAACGCGCCGAAGACGAATGGGGCGGTAAGAACAAGCTCATCGACCAATGGCTTCAAAATCGTCGTACGCTGTTGATTCATTACTTCAAGCTGGCAAACCTGCCTCCCTATGACAACAAGGACAGTTCCCTACCTGAACCGGAAGGGGTACACAGCTTCTGTAACATGCTGGTGGACTACGTGTCTGAAGGGCACTTCGAAGTCTACGACCAGGTGGTATCTGAATGCGAAAAACACAGCGACGACAGCCGCCAGGTGGCCAGCAGCCTGGTGCCGCAGATCGCCAAGAGCACCGACGTTGCCCTGGACTTCAACGACAAGTTCGGCACCAAGCTGACCTCGGAAGATGAGCGCATGCTGGAGCTGGATGAAGAGCTGTCCCGGCTCGGCCAGGCGATGGAAGAGCGGTTTGCCTACGAAGACCAGCTGTTGGACACCCTGCACAAAAAAGTGACCGCCGAGCTGCAGACCAACCCCTGAGGCCGATACCAAGGCCCTTCAGCCCTGATCAAAAAAGCCCTGCCAATGCAGGGCTTTTTGCTTAAGGGGGCGGTCGCCCCCGCTCGGTCAGACCGCAGCCTGAATGATCACCTCACCGGCTGGCTTGGTGTACTGCTCCATCTTGTGGAAGTTCAGGTAACGGTAGGTATCGGCCGCCTGAGCGTCGATCTCCTTGGCGTACTCCTGATACTCGGCCACGGTTGGCAGCTTACCCATGATGGAAGCCACCGCCGCCAGCTCCGCCGACGCCAGGTACACGTTGGCACCGGTTCCCAGACGGTTAGGGAAGTTACGGGTTGAGGTGGACACCACCGACGCGCCTTCCGCCACCCGGGCCTGGTTACCCATACACAGGGAACAGCCAGGCAGTTCGGTGCGGGCGCCCACACGGCCGTAGATGCCGTAGTAACCCTCATCCACCAACTGCTGCTGGTCCATCTTGGTTGGCGGCGCCACCCACAGGCGGGTTGGCAGGCTGCCTTTGAACTTATCCAGCAACTTACCGGCGGCACGGAAGTGACCGATGTTGGTCATGCAGGATCCGATGAACACTTCGTCGATCTTCTCGCCCTGAACCTCGGACAACAGTCGGGCATCATCCGGATCGTTCGGGGCACACAAAATCGGTTCGTTGATCTCGGCCAGATCGATCTCGAGCACCTCGGCGTATTCGGCGTCGGCATCGGCTTGCATCAACTCCGGGTTATCCAGCCACTTCTCCATCGCCTGAATGCGACGCTCGATGGTACGGCGGTCACCATAGCCTTCGGCAATCATCCACTTCAGCATCACGATGTTGGAGTTGAGGTACTCGGCAATGGAGTCCTCGGACAGCTTGATGGTACACCCGGCGGCAGAACGCTCGGCAGAAGCGTCGGACAACTCGAACGCCTGCTCGACGGTGAGGTCATTCAGACCTTCAATCTCCAGAACCCGGCCGGAGAAGATGTTCTTCTTGCCCTGCTTCTCTACGGTCAACAGCCCCCGCTGAATGGCGTAGTAAGGGATGGCGTGCACCAGATCGCGCAGGGTAATGCCCGGCTTCATCTCGCCCTTAAAGCGCACCAGCACCGACTCTGGCATGTCCAGAGGCATCACGCCGGTGGCGGCCGCAAAGGCCACCAGGCCCGAACCGGCCGGAAAGGAGATTCCCAGCGGGAAGCGGGTGTGGGAGTCTCCACCGGTACCAACGGTGTCCGGCAGCAGCATGCGGTTCAGCCAGGAGTGGATCACGCCGTCACCTGGACGCAGAGACACGCCGCCACGGTTCATGATGAAGTCCGGCAGGGTCGCGTGGGTGGTGACGTCCACCGGCTTAGGATAGGCCGCGGTATGACAGAACGACTGCATGGTCAAATCGGCGGAGAAGCCGAGGCAGGCCAGATCTTTCAACTCATCCCGGGTCATAGGACCGGTGGTATCCTGAGATCCAACGGTGGTCATCTTAGGCTCACAGTACTGGCCGGGGCGCACGCCCTCAACACCACAAGCCTTACCCACCATCTTCTGGGCCAGGGTATAGCCCTTGCTGCTCTCGGCCACATCGGCAGGCCGACGGAATACGTCGCTGCTGCCCAGGTTCAGTGCTTCACGGGCCCGGTCGGTCAGGCCGCGACCGATGATCAGCGGAATGCGGCCACCGGCCCGGACTTCATCCAGCAACACGTCGGTCTTGAGTTCGAATCGGCACAGCTCGGCACCGGTATCGGCGTTTTTGGCCACCCCGTCATAGGGATAGATCTCGACCACATCACCCATGTTCATCTGGCTGACGTCCAGCTCTACCGGCAGTGCACCAGCATCTTCCATGGTGTTGAAGAAGATCGGCGCAATTTTGCCGCCGAGGCAGAAGCCACCGGCACGCTTGTTGGGCACATTGGGGATGTCGTCACCCATGAACCACAGCACCGAGTTGGTGGCGGATTTTCGGGAGGAGCCTGTACCGACAACGTCACCGACGTAGGCCACCGGGTGGCCCTTGGCCTTCAATGACTCGATGGTGGTAATGGGCCCGACTTCACCGGGTTTGTCCGGCGTGATGCCGTCACGGGCATTTTTCAGCATCGCCAGGGCGTGCAGCGGAATGTCCGGGCGGGACCAGGCATCCGGGGCCGGTGACAGATCGTCGGTGTTGGTTTCCCCACTGACCTTAAACACGGTCAGGGTAATTTTCTCCGCCAGCGCAGGCTTGGACAGGAACCACTCGGCGTCGGCCCAGGACTGTACCACCTGACGGGCAGCGTCGTTACCGGCGTTCATCTTCTCAACCACATCGTGGAAGGAGTCGAACATCAACAGCGTGTGGGACAGGGCTTTCACCGCCAGTGGCGCCAGTTCGGCGTCATCCAGGGCGGCAATCAGTGGCTCAATGTTGTACCCGCCCTGCATGGTGCCCAGCAACTCGGTGGCACGCTCACGACTGATGAGGGGGCTGCTGGCCTCACCGGTCAGAATAGCGGTCAGGAAGCTGGCTTTTACGTAGGCCGCTTCATCCACGCCGGGTGGAATGCGGTTTTCCAGCAGATCGATAAGGAACGCCTCCTCGCCCTGAGGAGGGTTCTTAAACAGTTCCACCAGGGCTGCGGTCTGTTCCGCATCCAGTGGTTTAGGGGCGATACCTTGGTTTGCGCGTTCGGCAACGTGTTCACGGTAGGCTTCTAGCACGGCAAAAATCCTCTTTTACTGGCAGGCTTACGACGAAGCTGCTCGTCCTGTTATAGATTCCGGGTATGACTCCGATAGCGGCGAATGCGGCTAGTCAATAACCTCCGGTTGTGTGTGGCATATTGGTTCCATTTTGTGATGAATGCCACACCTTTTCGAGCTAGAGGCAGTATATCTGAATTAAAACGGAAGTTTAAATTGCAACCGCCCTAAAGCGGCGTTTTTTTGGACTAAAGTGTAAGACGGTGAGGCTCGGCGGGATCCTTTCGGACGCCCGCCGTGTCGGATCACAGAATCGGGGCCAGATCCTGAGTGGTAGTTTGGTCCGCGTCAACGGTAACCGGAGTGTAGTGCTGGTAGATGGCAAAATCTTCGGCGTCAGTTTCATGGCTGTCGGCAAGATCGTTGTTGGCCACACAGGTATAACCGATGCTGTAGTCACCTTCACCGACAAAGCCAAACTCGTAGCGATAGCTCTGACTGGCATCATCGAAGGCGATGTCGGCAGTCGCCACCGGCTCCACCAGCACACTGCCGTCGGGGTAACTGGCATCGCCAATAATGTCACCCATGGTGGTTCGATCGCGACTGTCCTGATACAGGTAGGCCGCATGCTGGAACTCGGACACTCCCAGCAATGACGCCGTATCGGCCTCACACGCCAGTCTCTGAGTCTCTGTCAGGGTACCGGCGATGTTGCCCACCCCCGCCAGGTTGATCAACTGCACCGCGGTGGGTTTGATGAACATTCCTGTCTGGCCCACGGGATCAACCAGAGCCTGGCGCAAATCAAACTCGGCCACAAAATTGTTGTTGCCGGTATTGATGGTAAACGGGCGATTAAAGAAGATCCGCCCGGCATCCTCGGTATTGCCCTTGACCCCCTGACAGCTGCCTTTGCTATTCACTTTCAATGACACGATGCCCTGGCTGTCGCTGTCGACATAGGACAGGTCCGTGCTGCCATCGCCATCAAGGGCGTACAGACACATGGTGTAGTTGCCTACGGTCAGGGTTTCATCGGTTACGATGGGGGCACTGTCGCTGCCGGTATAGTCCTTGAGATTGATTCTATCGGGACCATCGGCACTCAGGTCGATCAGGGTCGGCTCCCCTCCATCTTCCGGCACCAGTACCACCTCATTAAAATAGAGCACCACTTCACTGGCATCGTCCACCGGTGCATCGGACACCGCCAGCGAGAATTGTCCGGTTTGTGGTGTGGGGGAATCACTACTGCCGCCGCAACCGGACAGTAGGGCAACGGCACTGAGAGAAAGCAGAAAAGGCGACTTGATCATAGAGGAATCCTTGTGTAATAGGCTAATCTACCCCATTGAGTTTAGGCTCATTTACGGCAAAGCGGGGTGAACCGAATTCACCAAAGTCTAACCTTCTTGCAGGCAAAGACAACCTCTTCATCCCGCACTACAGGAGCAGTTATGATCAAAGCGGTCATCTTCGACATGGACGGAGTGCTGGTGGACTCCGAGCCATTCTGGCAACAGGCTGAAATGGAAGTGTTTCCTAAGTACGGCGTCCCCATTACCCTGGCAGACACCCTGAAAACCCAGGGACTGAGAATCGATCATGTGGTTCAGTATTGGTACAGCCGCTACCCTTGGGACAACGCCAGCGTCAAACAGGTGGAAACCGAGATTCTGGATGCCATGGTGGCGGTCATTCGTGCCCAGGGCCAGCCCATGACCGGGGTGCTCCCGACCCTTGCCCTGTTACAACAGGTCGGGGTGCCACTGGCGGTGGCCACCTCCTCGCCAGCGATTCTGATGGAGGCCACCCTGGATAAGCTCGGCATTCGCCACTATTTTCAGGCCACCTGCTCCGCCGAACAACTGCCTCTGGGCAAACCCCACCCCCAGGTGTATCTGGATGCCGCCGAAGCCATCGGCGTCGCCGCTACCGACTGCCTGGCCGTCGAAGACTCGTTTAACGGCCTGCTGTCCGCCAAAGCGGCACGAATGCGGGTGCTGGCGATTCCCGATCGCGATCACCGTAACGATCCACGCTACGTGATTGCCGACCAGAAACTGGGCAGCCTAAGTGAGTTTGACCTGAACCACTGGCAATAAAAAAGGCGCCCACAGGACGCCTTTGGCGATATTAAACTCCCATGGACGCTAGAACTGCTTACCCAGAAACAGATACAGGCTGGAGTTGCCGCTGTCGGCCCAGCCCCACGCCAGCGCCGCCGGCCCCAGTGCCGTCTCGGCCCCGACAAACAGACTGCCGGCATAGATAAGATCATTGACGTTGGCGTCATCCCGTTCCAGCCAGACATTGCCCGCTTCTCCCGATACCCCGAGATACAGCGGCCACTTAATCCCCAGAGTACCTTCGCTGAGATCATAGGTGTAGACACCGGCGGCAAAGGCCTTATGGCTGCCCAGCAACGAATCCCGATAGAAACCCGACAGGTTCAAGAATCCTCCCAGTGAGGTGAAGTGGACAAAGCTGATGCCATCACTGTCGATGGTTTCAAACTCGGTCCGCATAAACACACTGTGCTGATCCCAGCGGGTGGCACCGGTCCACTCCAGGTGGTACACCAGTGAACTCTCCTCATTAGTGGGAAGGCCATCAAAGGTCAGATCCGATTTCTCATTCAGATGAGACACCTCCACCAGCCACTTGCTGCCCTGGGTGGGAAACATCGGCTGATCCAGAGAGTCATAGCCAAAGCTGGCCTTGGCACCGTGAAAGGTGTAGTCCCCGAGGTCAGAAAACTCGACGCTGTGGCTGGTGCGAACGTCCCCCCCCTCGAGCTGGTAGGCCAGTTCAAACTGGGCATTGATGCCGATGTTGATTCCGGCTCCCACCAGCAGGTTGCTGCGGCTGCGTTCGATGTTGGTAAACGGAAACTCCGCCACCGGCGTCACGCTTTCCCACACCTCTTGTTCGTACTCAAACTGGCTGCGCAGATACCACTGCTGGCTGGTCTCCAGCGGCAGATACAGCTCACTGCTAAACCGGCGGTTGGTGCCCAGGCTCAGTTCGTTGCGCCACTGGGCTCCAAACAGACTGAGGTTGTTCATGGTGAACGCCATATCCAGGCTGTTGCTGGTGGGATCGTCAAAGTTGTCTTCGAACCTCAGCCCCAGCTCGAACTGGTGAGGACCCCAGCTTTTGCCGTCGGTATCCACCACCAGCACCCGGCCGTCAGTACGCTCTTCAATATAGGCATCCACCCGCTCAAACTCATTGAGGGCATACACCCGGGCAATGGCATTTTCAATCTCATCCTGCTCCAGTACCTGACCGGCCTCGACCTGCAGGGCATTGAGAATCTGGGTTTCACTGACCCAGGAGTCGTTATCCAGCTCAATGGCCACCAGTTCGCCGGAGCCTTTACGCTGCCAAAATCGCTGCACCGCTTTTTTCTGAGCCACGTAGGACAGGTAGTCGGCATCGGACACCGCCAGTGAACGAATGGCCTCGATCTGATCGTTGGCGGCCTTCTCGCCGCGGGGAATCATCGCCGGCATCTGATCGAAGTCACTGGTGCCCACTTCGCCAATCTCCGGCACCAGCAACAGATCCCCCTTCGCCAGCAGGGCCACCTGCTGATCCCGGGTCAGGTTAGTCAGATAACCGGTCAGCTGGTCAACAATATCGAACACCGAGTTGAGCTCATCCTTGCCCTTCAGTGGCGTGCCAATGTCCACCGCAATCACCACATCGGCGCCCATCGCCTTGACCACACTTACCGGCAGGTTGTTGGCCATGCCGCCATCCACCAACAGGCGGCCGTCGAGCTCAATGGGCGCCAGGGCCCCGGGTACGGTCATGCTGGCCTGCATCGCCAGTACCAGGTTGCCGCTTTCCAGCACCACTTCACTGCGATCGGCCAGATCCGTGGCCACCGTGCGCAACGGAATCGGCAGATCATCAAAGCTGTTAAGCTCGGGAATACTGCCCACAGAGCGACGAATTAACGACCGCATGGTCTGCCCCTGCAGCGCCCCTTTGGGAAAGCGCAATTCGCCATCCCGGTAGCCCATCTTCACCGGCAAAGGAAAATCATCCTGCTGCTGCTTGTGCCTGTAGGACAGGCTTTCCCGGGGAATGTCGTCGTCGAAACCGGTATTGAAATCCAGGGTCGTCAGTACGGCCTCAATCTCATCGGCGCTGTAGCCCAGGGCATACAGGCCGGCCACATAGGCGCCCATGGAGGTACCCGCGATGTAATCCACCGGCACATTGTTCTGCTCCAGAACCCGCAACACCCCCACATGGGCGGCCCCTTTGGCGCCACCGCCAGACAGAACCACCCCAACGGTTGGCCGCTCAGCCGCCCAAACCGTCATCGGCAACAGCAGCAAGCACATACACAATCTGATCAAGATCTCTCTCCGAGAAAGTTAGTCGGTTACCAACGAGGCCGACGCCCGCTCCGCCAGCCAGCGGCAACAAGCCGACGCCGCCATGGGGCGGGCAAAATAGAACCCCTGAACCAGATGGCAGCCCTGGCGCTTCAGGAAGGCCAACTGCTCATCGGTCTCCACCCCTTCGGCCACCACGTCCAGCTCCAGGTTACGTCCCAGATCCAGAATACTGCAGGTAATGGCCCGGTTGGCCTTGTTTTCCAGCATAGACTGAATGAAAGAGCGGTCAATTTTCAAGCTGTTAACCGCAAATTGACTCAGGTAGGACAACGACGAATAACCGGTACCGAAATCGTCAACCGCCACCGATATGCCCAGCTCCCGCAGCGCCACCAGGTGCGCCTGAGCCAGATTGATCTGCTGCATCAGCACCCCTTCGGTGATCTCCAGGCACAGCTGCGACGGCGGCATGCCGGTACGCTCCAGCATCGACTGAATGAACTCCACGTAATCGTACTGACGGAAGTGACTGGCGGACACATTGATGGACAGCTTCAGCCGGCGGTTGTCCGGCCAGGACATAAACTCCCGGCAGGCGTTCTCCAGCATCCAGCGGTCCAGGCGGATAATCAGGCCGCTGGATTCCGCCAGTTCGATAAACACATCCGGCGACACCGGCGTACCATCACTGCGGTTCCAGCGCATCAGCGCCTCCACCCCGCAGACACTGCGGTCGCTCAGCTCCACCAATGGCTGGTAATGGATAGTCAGCCGGCCCTGCTCCAACGCCTGGCGCAACTCGTTTTCCATCTCCAGCTGGTAGGTAGCCCGGGCATCGCGCTCGCGAGTATAGAAACAGACCCGCCCCCGCCCCTCCTCCTTGGCGTGGTACATGGCCAGATCGGCGTTTTTCAACAACTCCTCCGGTTGACCGCCGTCTTCCGGATACAGGGCGATGCCGATACTGGCCGATTGATACATCACCTGCTGCTGCACCTTAATCGGCTCAGACAGGGCGCTGAGCACCCGTTCCGCCAAAGCCTCCACTTCCAGACGGTAGTTGAAACCGCGCATCAGAATCACAAATTCATCCCCGCCGAACCGGCACACGGTTCCGCTGTGACCCACCACCGCCGCCAGTAGCCGGCTCACCTCTACCAGCAGGGCATCACCGGTGCCATGACCGAAGGTGTCGTTGATGTGCTTGAAGCGATCCAGATCCAGGAACAGCAGCGCCAGCGGCTGATCCGGATCCTGGGTCATCAGAGTATCTAGCAACTGACTGAACTGGCTGCGGTTGGGTAACCCGGTAACCAGGTCGAAGTTGGCCAGCTTCTGCAACTCCAACTCCTGATTCTTGCGCTGGGTGATATCGGAAAACAGCACGACCTGGTACTCGCCGTCGTTGTCCAGGGACATGTAGGACAGGTTCAGCCATACCGACACATCGGTACCATTTTGTCGGCGCAAACTGGCTTCACCACTCCAGCGCCGGCTCTGACTCAGCTCCTCCAACACGGTATCGTCACACAAAATGTGTTGACTCAGGCTCAGGCCATCCAGACCGGCGTGGTCGTAACCCAGAATCGACAATGCCGAGGCGTTATGGGCCGTCACCACGTAGTCGGCATCCAGAATCAGCATCCCTTCGGTGGTATTTTCCACGGCATGGGCATACAGGGTATGCAGGTGGGCCATCTTGCGCACCTTGGTCTTATCGCTGTAGACCCCGGCCACCAACAGCGCCTGACCGGTTTCCGGATCCCGTTCAATCACCGTTCCTGTGACCCACAGCCAGCGCCACTCCCCAATGGGGTTAACTGCCCTGAACTCAATGTTGATTCGCTCCTGCTCCCCTTTAAGCAAGGCAAACCAGGCCTCCACCACCAGGGCGCGATCCAGCTGGTGCAGACTCATCCCCACCCTTGGGATGCGCATCGGCCGGTCGGAGTGAGACAGGGCCGACTGGCGGTTTTCCACGTAGAAGCTGTCGCTCTTTACGTCCCACTCCCAGATGTCGGAACCGCCGCCCTGCAGGGCCAGTTGCAGTCGGTGCTGACTGTGCTGCAGCGCCTGGTTGATTCGGCGCTGACTGCGAAGTTGATTGCGCCAGTTCACCGCCATCAGGAACAGCAACAGCATGGCGGCCGTGACAAACAGCAACTGCATTCCCTGGCGCAACCACCAGTATTGCTTAACGACGAAGGGCAGCCTCAATGGCTCGGCCTGCCATACGCCATCGAACTCAGCGAAAATTAGCAGCTCATGGGAACCGGCCGGCAGACGCGACAGGCTGATGGTGCTCTCTCCCTGAAGTTCGGTCAGGCTACTGAGACGGCCATCGAAGGCAAGCTGATACCTCAGGTTAACCGGCTTGGCCGACAGCAGGTTAGTGGTGCCCAGAGCGATGCTTACCAGCTCAAAGTTAGGCTTAACCTCTATGGGCTGTGACTCCGGCATCAGGTAGGTCTCAAGGCCGTCATCGTACTGAATCTTGATGGACTCCAGCTGAATGGCAAAAGAATCATCCCGGGCCAAAATCCGCTGCGGATCCACCCGCCAGGCACCGGAGGTGGTGGCCACCATGACGGTGCCGTCCTCCATTACGTGGACCCCGCCTTCATTGAGCTCGGTGTCCATCAATCCCCGTTCGCCGCCGACGCTGGTAATGGTGCCGCTGTCACTGTCGTAGCGGGCCAGAATCTGGGGGCAGCCGATAAGGGCACCAGTGGCAATGGGGGCAATGAAATAGGGCGAGGTGCAGTTTAGGCGCCACCCCTTGTTAAGGTAGGTACCGGTTTGCGTCGCTTCATCGATCTCAAACACCCCCTCACCAAAGCTGCCCATCAAGAAGCGACCAGGACCGATCTGCGCCATGGGGCCGAAATGATACTGTTCAGCCCCGTCGGGCAGCCAATGAATCCGGGACTCATACTCACCGGTCTCGGGATCATAGACCCCTAAGCGACGCTTGCCTCCCAGCCACACCTGGCCACCGAGATCCAGCACATTGCGCACTCCTGTGACCAACTGGTCGGATACCGTCACCGGCGTGACACTATCGTCAGACCCTCGATACAGATACAGTCCAATATCGGTGGCGATCCAAACCCTGTCCTGACCCTGACTCAGACTCAGGATCACCCGGCTGCTGAGATCCACCCGGCCATCGTCACCCACGGCAAAGCGACGGGCCACGCCGCTGTCTTTGTCCAACCGGAATAAGCCCTTGGAGGTGCCCACCATCAGTGCCGAATCCGACATCTCTGCCACCGAAAACACGCTGTCGAGGCTATCCAGCCCCTCCATCACCATCGCCTTGCTGGCCCGGCTCTGCAGATCGACACGATCCAAGCCCTGCTCGGTGCTGACGTACAGCGCCTGCGACGAGCCCCAGAAGCCCCAGACCATCTCATTGGTCAGGGGGGGATTGCTGTCCGTACTAAGCCGATCCAACAGAAACGACTCAGGCTGCGACAGGGCAACCAGGCCATCATTCAGGGTGGCAATCCACAGCTGATCGTGATCGTCGATCACCAGCTTGTGCATACTGCTGTTGCCATCAAACACCTGGGAGCCACGGCCGATGGAGGTCACGGCCAGGGTATCGGGTTCCACCCGGTGCAAACCGGCGGTACTCAAAACCCACAGGTTACCCTGGCTGTCCTGGGCCATGTCTCGCACTGAACGGCCGACCGCATCGAGCAGTTCAAACTGGCCATGGCGGTACAGATACAAACCCCGGGTGGACGCCAGCCACAGTCGCTGCTGCCGATCCACAAACAGGGTGGTAAGGGTGCCCTGACCACTGTCCCAGCGACGGCGCTCCATCAATCGGCCATCCATGGAGAAAGTCAGAAGCTGTTCTCTGGTGGCCGTCACCAGCGTGTTGTTGTGGCGCACCAGCGCCTGGAACGGATGCACCTGGGGTCCGATGTCCGCTAACTGGGTCAGGGAGGACTGCTCAAGATCCAGCCGGTGCAACTGACCATTAAGATTGATGAACCACAGTACATTGTCCTGGGCGGGGGTCACCGCAAAACTGCCGGCGCGTTGATACTGAGGGAAACGATCCCGCCCCAGCAGTTGGGCGCGGTTATGGAGGATATCGAACAGAAACAGGTCGTGCTCACCAGCTACAAACAGGGTGTGGTCACCGATGCTTCTCACCCGGATCAGGCTGTTGTCGGTGATCAGGCGCTGCTCCTGCTGGCGATCGATGCGCCGAACCCGGTGGCTGGCAATTCGGTACAGGCCATCATGGGATGTCACCCACACCATGCCGTCGGCGCCGATAGCAAGATCATTGACGGAGTTAACCGTCAGGCCGGAGTTGTGATCAAACACCCGACTGTAATAAGCAAACGCCGTGTTCCCCTGCCCAAGCAGCAGCAGGACCCACAACAAAAATCGTCCTATTCGCACATGGCACCAGTTGTTATTGTTGTTCTACAGTCGTTACTTTAAATTTACTTCGACAAAACGTCCATCCAACTGAGCATAAAAAAAGCGGCCTAAGCCGCTTAATTCGCATTTGAAGAGGATTACTTCTTCTTCGCCTTGGGGTTTGGCAGGTCAGTAATGCTACCTTCGTACACTTCCGCAGCCAATCCCACTGATTCATGCAGGGTTGGGTGGGCATGAATGGTGAGTGCCAAATCTTCCGCATCACAGCCCATTTCAATGGCCAGACCAATCTCACCCAGCAGTTCACCGCCGTTGCTACCAACAATGGCACCGCCGATCACCCGGTGGGTGTCCTTATCGAAAATCAGCTTGGTCATACCGTCGGAGGCATCCTGGGCAATGGCCCGGCCGCTGGCGGCCCAAGGGAAGGTGGCGGTCTCATAGCTGATGCCCTGAGTCTTGGCTTCCTTCTCGGTCAGACCCACCCAGGCCACTTCCGGATCGGTGTACGCGATGGAAGGGATCACCTTAGGATCAAAGTAGTGCTTCTTGCCGGAGATCACTTCGGCAGCCACATGGCCTTCGTGCACCCCTTTGTGAGCCAACATCGGCTGACCAACGATGTCGCCGATGGCGTGGATATGGTTGACGTTGGTGCGCATCTGCTTATCGACGTTGATAAAACCACGCTCGTCAATCTTGACCCCAGCCTTGTCGGCGTCAATCAGCTTGCCATTCGGCGTCCGGCCAATGGCCACCAGTACTGCGTCATAACGCTGGGCCTCGGCGGGGGCCTTCTTGCCTTCCATGCTGACGTAGATGCCATCGTCTTTGGCTTCCACCTGGGTGACCTTGGTCTCCAGCATGAAGTTAAACTTGTTCTTCATCCGCTTGGTGAACACTCGGACCACGTCTTTGTCGGCCGCCGGAATCACCTGATCCAGCATCTCGACCACTTCCACCTGGCTGCCCAGGGCGTGGTAAACGGTGCCCATTTCAAGCCCGATGATGCCGCCACCCATGATCAACAGGCGCTCTGGCACCTCTTTGAGTTCCAGCGCATCGGTGGAGTCCCAGATGCGGGGGTCTTCATGAGGAATGAACGGCAACTCAATGGGACGGGAGCCGGCAGCGATGATGGCGTGGTCAAAGTTCACCACCGTGGTGCCTTCTGCGCCTTCCACTGCGATGGAGTTCGGACCGGTAAACTTACCGAAGCCGTTGACCACTTTCACCTTACGCATCTTGGCCATCCCGGACAAACCGCCGGTCAGCTGACCAATCACTTTCTCTTTGTGGGCACGCACCTGATCCAGATCGATCTTAGGCTCGCCGAAGGTTACGCCGTGGGCGGCCATCGCTTTGGCTTCATCGATGACTTTGGCCACGTGCAGCAGTGCTTTTGATGGGATGCAGCCGACATTCAGACAGACCCCACCCAGGGTGCTGAAGCGCTCGATGATTACGGTTTCCAGGCCTAAATCAGCGGCACGAAACGCGGCGGAGTAACCGGCAGGTCCGGCACCGAGAACCACTACTTGGGTTTTAATCTCGTTGCTCATAATATCCTCTATTTATTATTCATTCCGTTGGGGCAGCCACCACCTGACGGCGGGGATGCGGGCATTGTACTGCCCCGGTTCCATAAACAAAAGGCCAACCAGATTGGTCGGCCTTTATATGCCGATTTACAGAATCAATCGACGGATGTCAGCCAGTGTCTGGCTCAGGGTATTGATGAATCGGGCACCATCGGCTCCGTCAATCACCCTGTGGTCATAGGACAGGGCCAGCGGCAGCATCAGGCGCGGCTGGAAGGCCTGCCCGTCCCACTTCGGCTTCATCTCGGAGCGGGACACGCCGAGGATGGCCACATCCGGCGCATTGACGATGGGGGTAAACTGGGTCCCACCGATGCCACCCAGGCTGGAGATGGTAAAGCAGCTGCCCTGCATGTCGGACGCTGTCAACTTGCCTTTACGGGCCTTGGCGGACAACTCCCCCAGGTCCCGGGACAACTCATTGATGCCCTTGGTGTTGACGTCACGAACCACAGGCACAACCAGACCGTTTGGCGTATCCACCGCCACACCGATGTGGATGTACTTCTTCATCACCAGGTGCTCACCGTCGGCCGACAGAGAGCTGTTGAACTTGGGATGCAGCTCCAGCGCCCGGGCCACCGCTTTGAGGATAAACACCAGCGGTGTCAGCTTAACGCCGTCCTCCAGCTTGGCCGCCAACTGGTTCTGCTGCTTGCGGAACGCTTCCTGATCGGTGATGTCCGCTTCATCAAACTGGGTCACATGGGGAACGGTGACCCAGTTACGATGCAGGTTCGGACCGGAGATCTTCTGGATTCGGGTCAGAGGCACCTGCTCCACTTCACCAAACTTGGCGAAATCGACCTTCGGCGGCTCAATCACCTGCAAGCCGTTACCGGCACCGGTACTGGTGGCAGCGCTGGCCTTAGGACGGGACAGCTCGTACTTGACGTAGGCCTGCACATCCTCTTTGACGATGCGATTCTTGCGGCCGCTGCCTTTCACCTTAGTCAGGTCGACGCCAAACTCATTGGCCAGACGACGTACCGCCGGTGAGGCGTACACGGCGCCGGTACTCTTTGGCGCGGCCGCTGAGGGATGATGAGGCACCGGAGGGGCGCTGGGCTTGGGCGCCGACGTGGCCAGGGCCGGGGTCTCAACCGGGGCCGCCGCTACGGGCGCCTCAACGACCGCTTCCTCGGCGGCGACGGTTTCCAGTACCGCCACCAGGCCCCCTTCGCCAATCTTGTCACCCACAGCCACTTTCAGCTCTTTAACCACGCCACCGAAGGGGGCGGGCACTTCCATAGTGGCCTTGTCGGTTTCCAGGGTAATCAGCCCCTGCTCCGCTTCGACGGTATCACCGACGGCGACCAGCACCTCGATGATGTCCACCTCACCGGATTCACCGATGTCGGGCACCTGAACCTGTTGCAGGCTGGGGGTACCAGCCGCGACGGGGGCCGGGGCGGCTTCGGTCTCGGCCACCGGTGCTTCGGCCACCGGGGCAACCTCGGCGGGCGCCTCAACCGGTGCTTCGGTCGATGTTTCGGCACCCGCCACTTCGACCAGGGCGATCAAGTCGCCCTCGGACACCTTGTCACCGACGGCCACTTTCAACTCAACCACGGTACCGGCGTCCTCACTGGGCACATCCATGGTGGCCTTGTCGGTCTCCACGGTGATCAGTGAACCTTCGGCTTCCACGGCGTCGCCAGCGGCGACGCACAGCTCGATGATCTCTACCGCATCGCCACCGACGTCAGGCAGGCGGATCTCTTTAATTTGTGACATCTTACTTAATCCCTATCAGGCCCACAGCGGGTTCTGTTTGTCGGTATCGATACCGTATTGCTCGATGGTATCGGTCAGGACCTTCACCGGCAGTTCACCGCGGTCTACCAGAGACTTCAGTGAGGCCAGCACGATCCAGCGGGAATCCACTTCGAAGTGGTGACGCAGGTTGGAGCGACTGTCGGAACGGCCAAAGCCGTCGGTGCCGAGCACGCTGTAATCCGACGGTACCCAGGCGCGAACCTGATCGGCGTAAGACTTCATGTAATCGGTCGCGGCGACCACAGGCGCATCGGCAGACAAGACTGTGCTGATGTACGCTTGCTGTGGCTTGGCGGTGGGGTTCAGCAGGTTGACCCGGTCAGCGGCCTGACCGTCACGGGTCAGTTCGTTGAAGCTGGTCACACTGAACACATCCACATCGATGCCGTAGTCTTTGGCCAGGGCCTCGGCGGCTTTGCGCACCTGCTGCAGGATCGAACCACAGCCCAGCAACTGCACCTTGCCTTTGCCGGAACCCTTGAGGGTATCCAGCTTGTAGATGCCTTTGATGATGCCCTCTTCCACCCCTTCCGGCATGGCAGGCTGCTCGTAGTTCTCATTGAGGGTGGTCAGGTAGTAGAAGATATCTTCCTGAGCTTCACCGTACATCCGTTCCAGGCCGTTATGGACAATCACCGCCACTTCGTAGCCGTAGGTCGGATCATAGGTGATGCAGCTTGGAATGGTGTTGGCCTGAATGTGGCTGTGACCATCCTGATGCTGCAGGCCTTCGCCGTTCAATGTGGTTCGACCGGAGGTACCGCCGACCAGGAAACCACGGGCACGCTGGTCACCGGCCGCCCAGGCCATGTCACCGATGCGCTGGAAGCCAAACATCGAGTAGTAGATGTAGAAAGGAATGGTCGGCGCATCGTTGGTGGAGTAGCTGGTGGCCGCTGCCACCCAGGAACTCATGGCACCCAGTTCATTGATGCCTTCCTGCAGCACCTGACCTTTCTTGTCTTCGCGGTAGTACGCCACCTGGTCTTTATCCTGGGGGGTGTACTTCTGGCCTTCGTGGGCGTAGATGCCCACCTGGCGGAACAGGCCTTCCATACCAAAGGTACGGGCCTCGTCCGGAATGATTGGCACCACACGTTTACCGATCTGCTTGTCCTTCAACAGCGCAGTCAGGACTCGAACGAAGGCCATGGTAGTGGAGATTTCACGACCATTGGATCCCTTGAGCACGGCATCGAAAGCTTTCAGAGGCGGCGTCACCAGCTCTTCGGAGAACTTGGAGCTGCGGGCCGGCATATAGCCTTTCAGCGCTTCACGGCGCTCACGCAGATACTGCACCTCGGGGGAGTCTTCACCCGGGTGGTAGTAAGGGATGTCTTCCAGCTGATCGTCGCTCAACGGAATGTTGAAGCGGTCACGGAAGTGCTTCAGCGCATCCATGTCCATCTTCTTCACGCCGTGGGCGATGTTCTTGCCTTCACCGGCATCACCCATGCCATAACCCTTAACGGTCTTGGCCAGGATTACCGTTGGACGACCTTTGGTTTCATTGGCTTTCTTCAGGGCCGCGTACACCTTGACCGGATCATGGCCACCACGGTTCAGGCGCCAGATGTCGCTGTCGGACATGTTGGCCACCATCTCGGCGGTCTCCGGATACTTACCGAAGAAGTGTTCACGGGTGTAGGCGCCACCCTTGGCTTTGCAGTTCTGGTACTCGCCGTCGACGGTCTCTTCCATCAACTGCAGCAGCTTGCCGGAGGTGTCCTGAGCCATCAGGGGATCCCAGTAGCGGCCCCAGATCACCTTGATCACTTCCCAGCCGGCGCCGCGGAATTCGCCTTCCAGCTCCTGGATGATCTTGCCGTTACCGCGAACCGGACCGTCGAGGCGCTGCAGGTTACAGTTCACGATGAAGATCAGGTTATCCAGCTCTTCGCGGGATGCCAGGCCGATGGCCCCCAAGGCTTCCGGCTCATCCACTTCACCGTCGCCGAGGAAGCAGTACACCTTCTGCTCGGAGCAATCTTTAATGCCACGGTCGGTGAGGTATTTCAGGTAACGGGCCTGATAGATGGCCGCGATGGGACCCAGTCCCATGGACACGGTCGGGAACTGCCAGTAATCCGGCATCAGGCGCGGATGGGGATAAGAGGAGATGCCTTTGCCGTCCACTTCCTGACGGAAGTTATCCAGCTGCTCTTCACTCAGGCGGCCTTCCAGGAAGGAGCGAGAGTAGATGCCCGGCGCAATGTGCCCCTGGAAGTAAACCAGGTCGCCACCGTCCTTGTCGTTCGGGGCGCGGAAGAAGTGGTTGAAACACACGTCATACAGAGTGGCACTGGAGGCAAAACTGGAGATGTGTCCGCCCAGCTCCAGATCTTTCTTGGAGGCTCGCAGCACCATCGCCAGGGCATTCCAGCGAATGATGGCACGGATGCGATGTTCCAGCTCCTGATTACCCGGCATTTGCGGCTCGTGGCCCACCGGGATGGTATTGACGTAAGCCGTGGTGGCTTTGTAGGGCAGGTGGCCGCCGCTGCGACGGGCTTTGTCGATCATCTGCTCCAGCAGATAATGGGCACGTTCCGGGCCTTCTTGCTCCAAGACCGCGGCCAGGGCGCCCAGCCATTCCTGTGTTTCTTGCGGATCCACGTCGTGTGGCATCATTTCCGGCATCACAATGTTCCTCTTTCCATCGTTGCTTGTGATGGGGCAGCCCAGAGGATCTGGACTGCCTTTACTCGCATTCTGCTAGTAGTCGTTTCGCAAGCGTCGCAAACTCCGCTGCTGACGACTGTCCTCCTGGCGCACTTCGATAGTGACTTCTTCGATGTAGGCCAGATGTTCGTTGGACGCTCTGCGTGCCACTTCGGGCTCGCGATTCAGGATCGCTTTTAACAGGGCTTCCCGATGCAGGTTGGCGTAGTGTGCTGAGCCCTCACGGCGATAAAGAAGCTCAAGGTTTTCAGCAACATTACGCTCTAGCAGTGGCGAAAGACTCAATACAACGTGCAACATTGCCACGTTGTGAGAGGCCTCGGCCACCGCCCGGTAGAAGTCCACGATGGCCGTCGCTTCAAGCTCCAGCTGACCTTGAACTTCATTAAGACGATCAATTCGCTGTTTCAGTATTGCACGGTCCGAATCCGTTCCCCGCAATGCTGCATAATAGGCCATCATACCTTCGGTTGCGTGACGGAACTCCAGTAAGTCGTACTGTGTCTCTGGATTGTCTGCCAGCAATTCAATCAGGGGATCGGCCAGGCTTTTCCACAGCTGATCCTGCACATAGGTGCCGCCTCCCTGGCGCCGGTTGAGTAGGCCTTTAACCTCCAGCTTCTGAATCGCCTCACGCAGTGATGGTCGAGACACTTCAAACTGTTGCGCCAGCTCACGTTCCGGCGGCAGTTTCTGCCCCGGTTTCAGGCTGCCCTCTAAAATCATCTTTTCCAGTTGGTTTACGATGACGTCAGACAGCTTAGGCTGGCTAATTTTTTGGTAGGCCATGGTCGGATAACTTCCCAGTCTGTTAATGGTTTGTCAATTGGTATGACCATTAATAGTGCGAACGGAAATGTACCAGATCACACTCTTTAATGGCAACCACTTTGATTGATATCACACATTGCAATTAAAAGATCGACCCGATCGACAAAACCGAACAGGGACTTATCACAATGGTATGACCACTTTACATAGCAACGATATCAAAAGAATCAATGAATAAGATTCTGGCAAGCAACGAGGATTGCTGCCACATTAGATCATCCGACCTTTGAGAGACAGATCAATCGACCAGCTCGCAAAACCGACAATTAAACTTAGTTTTATTGCTATCGACCCTGAACACCCCCTAAAGCTGCCGTTTTTTTAGGCGGCACTGCTCTGGGACCAAGGGCTTTTGTGCGCTGGCTCACCCGCGCCAGGGCGCAAAAAGTGAATTCCGACCTGTGGCAGGCGATTTCGGACAGTCCCGATAGCGTCATTGGTGAGAAAAACGACCACCTTAATTCAAGGCGACCCGGCCAGGGGGGAGATAAAACGACCGGCAGGAGGAGAACCGCCGGTCGAACACCGGCGACGTTAGCTTAATTAAGGAAGCCAAAGATGGTCAGCAGGGAGACCACTATCAACAACAGGGTGACATTGCGCTTAGCCAGCTTCAGCAGAGACAGGGTCGACTGAACGCACACCGGTGCCGCGGTTTCCAGCGGAATCTCCTCGGCCACCAGCGCCACTTCGGTGATCAGCTCACGGGCCGGCACCGTCGGCCGGAAGGCCAGTGACAACCACACCGACAGGGCGCGACTGAAATGGCCGGTAAGGGCAAAACCAAACGCCACGATACGGGCCGGCAGCCAATCCATCAGCGCCAGCAACGGCTTAACCAGCGGCCGGTGTAACTGAGCCCGCTCAAAATGGTCGTGATAGGCACGAACCGTGCAGTACAGGGTCGCCACCGCCGGTCCCAGCAACACAAAATAGAGCGCCACTGCCGCGTAGTAGCGGTAGTTCAGCCAGGCCGCCACCTGCCCCATCCGTTGCCCAAGCTCCTTCTCCGACACCGCGTCCATCGGCACCACGTCCACCTTGTCTGCGGTATGGAAGCAGGCCTGAACATCGCCCCGACACGCTGCCTGCAGGTACTCCTTAAAGCGCTCTCTCAACTCACTGTGGCCAAACAGTACTACCCCGACCAGCAGCCACAACGCCAGGTGCCAGAGCCCGTAGGCGGCGCCCTGAACTTCGTGGGCCAGCAATGCCACCAGGGCCGCCGGCAGCACCAGCACCAGCGCCATCCGCCACCAAGAGCGCAACTGCACGTCATTAAACACCGTTCGCTGATAGGCGCCAAATACCACGTTGAATTGCAACATGGGGGCAATCAGCTTTAAGCGCTCAAGGATCAGTACCACCAACAGGGAAAACAGTGCCATCTACATCGCCTTGTTCAGTTCAGTCAGAAAACGGGGCCAGTCAAATGCGGGGCCAGGATCGGTCTTTCGGCCGGGCGCAATGTCGCTGTGACCGACAATCCGGTCACGTGAGATTCGAGGGTAAGCATCTAATAAAGCGGCCGTTACTTCAACCAGGCTGGTGTATTGATCCTCACAATAGGGCAGATCATCGCTGCCTTCCATCTCGATGCCAATGGAAAAATCGTTGCAGCGGCTGCGCCCCGCCAGTTCACTGACACCGGCATGCCAGGCACGGCGGTCAAACGGGACATACTGCACCACACTGCCATCCCGTCGAATAAACAGGTGCGCCGACACCCGTAATCCCCGAACATCCGCCAGCACCGGCTGATCCACCTGAACACAACCCAGAAACAGCTGATCGACGTAACCGCTGCCGAACTGGCCGGGGCACAGGCTGATGTTGTGGATGACAATGGCATCGACGTCACACCCCAACGGGCGGGCGTCCTGAAACGGTGAAAAGCGGTGCTCGGCACCCAGCAGCCAGCGAAGGCCGGACTCCAGTTCAGTGTAATTGCTGTTGGCCTTTTGCATACAGAAACTTAATAATGATCCCATCGCCACTGTAACAGGTTGAAGATGGACAAGACACGCCCCACCAGCCCCTTTGGAAAGCCGATGCTGATTCTGGCCTGGTTGTCGCTGCTGGGCCTGCTGTACCTCTATTTCGACGACAAGTTGGAGCAGCAGTTCAATCCCAACCAGCAACCGGACGCCGTCGGCAGCGAACTGGTGCTGCAGCAAAACCAGCGCGGCCACTATGTGGTCAGTGGCCAGCTCAACCAGATGCCGGTGACCCTGATGCTGGACACCGGCGCCACTACCACCTCCATTCCGGCGCACCTGGCCGAATCGCTGGGGCTGCAGGCCGGCGCCCCGTTTCCGGTCAGCACCGCCAACGGCACCGTCACCGTTTACCGAACCCAAATAGAAACACTCAAAATCGGGGCGCTTACCTTGTATAATCTGGATGCCAGCCTTAACCCTGGCCAACACGACGACACCATTCTTCTGGGTATGAATGCCCTGAGGCATCTGGAATTGGTGCAACGTGGTCAAACGCTCACAATCAGGAAGTAACACACTATGCTGGAAAATGACATCCGTCTCGCCGTCGCCACCGCCCTGGCGGAAGATCTCGGCGGCCTCAGTGCCGAACAGGGCGACATCACCGCTCAACTGATCCCGGCGGATCGCTACAGCGAAGCCACCATCCTCTGCCGCGAGGAAGCGGTGTTCTGCGGCAAAGCCTGGGTCGAGCAGGTCTTCAACCAGCTGGGCGGCGACGTCGCGCTGCACTGGCATGTGGACGACGGCGATCTGGTGGTCGCCAATCAGGTACTGTGTGAACTGGCGGGCCCGGCCCGTACCCTGCTGACCGGCGAACGGGTGGCCTTGAACTTCGTCCAGACCCTGTCCGGCGTCGCCACCCTGGTCAACCAATACGCGCTCAAACTGGATGGCACCAACACCAAGCTGCTGGATACCCGCAAAACCCTGCCGGGACTGCGCACCGCCCAGAAGTACGCCGTTACCTGCGGCGGCGGCAAGAATCACCGCATCGGCCTGTTTGATGCCTTCCTGATCAAAGAGAACCACATCCACGCCTGCGGCGGCATCGCCGCCGCCATCAACGCCGCCCGCGCGCTGCACGCCGACAAGCCGGTGGAGGTTGAGGTGGAGAACCTCGACGAGCTTGGACAGGCCATCGACGGCGGGGCCGACATCATCATGCTGGACAACTTCGACCTGACCATGCAGATGCAAGCGGTCAAACTCAATGGCGGCCGGGCCAAGCTGGAAGTCAGCGGCAACGTCACCCTGGACACCATCGCCAGTTTTGCCCACACCGGCATCGACTACATCTCGGTCGGCGCCCTGACCAAACACGTGCGGGCGGTGGACCTGTCGATGCGATTCAAATAAAACGCCAAAAACGGCACCTCGGGGTGCCGTTTTTCTTTTCCTAAATCTCCCGCCTTTTCAGTCACAACCACCCAATTCACCTCGAAAAGCAGACTCAGGCGCCGGCTTTTGGCTTGTGTCACCCCCATCCTGTACTAGTTTTGATAGTGGAAGCCGCTCTGGGAAGGAGTTCCGGGGCGATGACAAGGACAGCCGTTTCTGGAAAGGAGTATCCTGATGAAAATCCGTCAACACGCCGGTGGTTTTACCCTGATCGAACTGATGATTGTGGTGGCCATCGTCGGCATTCTCGCCGCCATTGCCCTGCCCGCTTACCAGACCTACACCAAACGAGCCAAGTTCAGTGAAGTCATCTCGGCCACCGGCTCCATCAAGACCCAAATCGAGGTGTGCGTGCAAACCAACGGTACCACCGGCAACGCCGCCGCGGTGCACACCGCCTGCAGCGGTAAAGTCAGCATCGACGCCGACGGCAACGTCGCCGGCGCCGCCGGCGGTGCCAATGTCGCCTCGGTGACCTACACCGCCGCCGGCATCACTGCCACCGCCGTCGCCGGTGTCGACAGTGCCACCTACATCCTGACGCCCACGGCCAGCGCCGGTACCCTCTCCTGGGCCCAATCCGGCACCTGCGTCGCCGCCGGTCTGTGCTGATTCGGCAGGGGAGGCAGCACCTCCCCGCCTGCCATCATGGACGAATCTCTGTACCGCCGGGCGGTCGACTTCGGCACACCGCTGTTTGACATTCAGGCCCTCAACCCCGACAACCTGCCCGGTGAGCAGATCAGCGTGCGACTGGTGGAGCAGTATCGCTGCCTGCCCATCGGCAAGCGGGGACAACACCTGTTTGTGGCCACCAGCGACCCGGCCAACCTGACCGCGCTGGAGGATTTCGAGTTTAATACCGGCCACCACGTGATCCCCATCCTGGTCGCCGAAGAGCCTCTGGGCGCCTTTATCGACGGCTACCTGGAAAACGACTTCGATGCCCTGGAGCTGAGTGAACTGGATGAGCAGAACCTGGGCAGCATCGAAGTGGACGACGGCAGCGACGCCGCCGTTGACGATCCTGGCCCCTCCAAGGATGACGCCCCCATCGTCATCTACATCAACAAACTGCTCACCGATGCCATCAAGCGCGGTGCTTCGGATCTGCACTTTGAACCCTATGAAAAGGAGTACCGCATCCGCTTTCGCATCGACGGCGTGTTGCACCCCATCTCCAGCCCACCGGTGAACCTGGCCAGTCGCATCTCCGCCCGGCTGAAAGTGATGTCCAAACTGGACATCGCCGAGCGACGCCTGCCCCAGGACGGCCGGATCAAGCTGCGGCTGGGACGGAAAAAATCCATCGACTTTCGGGTCTCAACCCTGCCGACCCTGTTTGGGGAGAAGATCGTAATGCGGATACTCGATGGCTCGGCGGCACTGCTGAACATCGACGCCCTCGGCTACGAGCCGGATCAGAAAGCCCGCTTCTGCGACACCCTGGCCCGGCCCCAGGGGATGATTCTGGTCACCGGCCCTACCGGCTCGGGAAAAACCGTGTCTCTCTATACCGGTCTGAACATTCTCAACACCGCCCAACGCAACATCTCCACCGCCGAAGACCCGGTGGAGATCAACCTCAACGGCATCAACCAGGTACAGATAAACAACAAAGCCGGCCTCAGCTTTGCCACCGCACTGCGTGCCTTCCTGCGCCAGGATCCCGACGTGGTGATGGTCGGGGAGATTCGGGACCTCGAAACCGCCGAGATTGCCATTAAGGCAGCCCAGACCGGTCACCTGGTACTGTCGACCCTGCACACCAACTCCGCCGCCGAGACCCTGACCCGGCTGCAAAACATGGGGGTGGCCCCCTACAACATCGCCGCCTCGGTGTCGCTGATCATCGCCCAGCGCCTGTGTCGGCGCCTCTGTCCCCACTGCAAACAACCGGAATCCCTCCCGCAACAGGTCCTGACTCGGGAGGGGTTCAGTCGCGAACAGGTCGACGGCGGCCTGACCCTGTATCGGGCCGTCGGCTGTAGCCACTGCACCGGCGGGTTCAAAGGCCGACTGGGAGTATACGAACTGATGCCCATGAACCCCGCCCTGGCGGAACTGATCATGGCCGGTGGCACCTCCCTGGCCCTGCAGGCCCTGGCCCGCAAGCAGGGGATGGTGCCACTGAGAGAGTCGGGGCTGGCCAAGGTGGCCCAGGGGCTCACCAGCCTGGCAGAGATTAACCGCATCACCAGCTTCTAGGAGGCGCCATGTCCATCAGCAAGGCGGCACCGGCTGTGCAGCCGAAAATCATCGAATACCTGTGGCGAGGTGCCAACCGCGCCGGCCAGCGGACCAAGGGCGAGATTCGGGCCCACAGCCTGGAAGAAGCCCGGGGCCAGTTGCGGCGCCAGGGGATTCACGCCATCCGGCTGAAACGCAAGCCTCAGCCCCTGTTGAACCGCAACGCCAAGGTCAACGCCATGGACGTGGCGGTGATCACCCGCCAGATCGCCACCATGCTGCTGGCCGGAGTGCCGCTGGTGACCACTCTAAAGATGATCAGCCAGGGCCATGAGAAGGCCGGCATGCGCCAGTTGCTTGGTGAGGTACTGCTGCAGGTGGAAGCCGGCCTGCCCCTGTCCCAGGCATTGCGACCACACCGGCTGCACTTCGACGATTTGTACTGCGACCTGGTTCAGGCTGGCGAGCATTCCGGCGCCCTTGATCGGGTGTTCGACCGGATTGCCACTTACTGGGAGAAGGCCGAGGCACTGAAATCCAAGATCAAGAAGGCGATGTTTTACCCCACGGCGGTGATCGTGGTGGCGGTGATTGTCACCGTGATTCTGTTGCTGTTTGTGGTACCGCAGTTTGAAGAGATCTTTGCCAGCTTCAATGCCCGGCTGCCGGCGTTCACCCAGATGGTGATCGGCCTGTCGCGATTCCTGCAACACGCCTGGCCCTATTTCGTTGCTGGCCTGGTGGCGTCAGTATGGGGCTTTCTGGTCTGCCACCGCCGCTCCGCTCTCTTTCGCGATCGCATCGATGCGCTGCTGCTGACGCTGCCCCTGGTGGGGCCAATCCTGAATAAGGGCGCCATCGCACGCTTTGCCCGCACCCTGGCCACCACCTTTGCCGCCGGGGTGCCGCTGATTGAGGGCCTGGAGTCAGCCGGGGGCGCCAGCGGCAATGCGGTCTACCGCCGGGCCATCGCAGCCATCCGCGAGGAGGTGATTTCCGGCATGCAGATGAATATGGCGATGCGGGGCCAACGGCGCTTTCCCGATATGTTGGTGCAGATGGTGATGATTGGCGAGGAGTCCGGCGCACTGGATGAGATGCTGAATAAGATTGCCACCATCTATGAAATGCAGGTGGACGATGCCGTCGACGGCCTCTCTAGCCTGATCGAACCCCTGCTGATGGTGGTCATTGGCACCTTAGTGGGCGGTTTAGTTGTGGCAATGTATCTTCCGATCTTCCAATTAGGTAGCGTGGTCGGCTAGGATCTCCCTAGTTAACTCATTCAGCTGAATAGATAAATGGATTACTGGATTCCTCTACTGCAACAGCAGCCCTGGCTTTTTGTGGCTGGTACCGCCCTGCTGGGTTTGATCATCGGCAGCTTTTTGAACGTGGTGATCCATCGCTTACCGCTGATCATGGACCGCGACTGGCGCCAGGAGTGTCAGGAGTATTGCCAACAGCCGGTGACCATGCCGGATCTGCCCAGCCCCTTTAATCTGGCGGTGCCCCGCTCCCGCTGCGGCCATTGCCAGACCCCGATTCCAGCCCGGCATAACATTCCGGTGCTGAGCTTCCTGCTGCTCAAGGGCCGCTGCCATCACTGTCGGGGCCCCATCGGCTGGCGCTACCCCATGGTGGAGCTGTTGACCGGCATCCTGTCCGCCACCCTGGCCTGGCATTTCGGCCCCAGCCTGACCTTCCTGGCCCTCTGGCTGCTGACTCTGGGGCTGATCGCCCTGGCGTTCATCGATGCCGATACCATGCTGCTGCCGGATCAAATCACCCTGCCGCTGCTGTGGGCCGGACTGCTGTTTAACCTCTACGGCGGGCTGGTGCCGCTGGAAGCAGCGGTGATCGGTGCCGCTTTTGGCTACCTGAGCCTGTGGAGTGTGTTCCAGGGGTTTAAGCTGCTGACCGGCAAAGAGGGGATGGGCTACGGCGACTTCAAGCTGTTGGCGCTGTTTGGCGCCTGGCTGGGCTGGCAACCGCTGCTGCTGATCATTTTGCTCTCCTCCGTCCTCGGCGCGATCTTCGGCCTCGGACAGATGGCGCTGGGCAAGCTCAATCGTGACCACCCCATGCCCTTTGGCCCCTGGATCATCATCGCCGGCTGGGTGGCGATCCTGTGGGGCAACGACATTATCCGCTGGTACCTGAATCGGATGCTGGGCCTGTGAGTGCCCTGCTGATCGGCCTCACCGGCGGCATCGGTTCCGGCAAAACCACCGTGGCCAACCTGTTTGCCGATCGCGGCATTGAGCTTATCGATGCCGACCTCATCGCCCGCGAGGTGGTCGCCCCCGGCAGCGACGGCCTGGCGGCCATCGTCGACCATTTCGGCTCCGGAGTACTCGACGAAGAGGGTCAGTTGGATCGCGCCGCCCTGAGACAGCGGGTGTTTCACGACGATCAGGAACTGGCCTGGCTCAACGCCCTGATCCATCCGCTGGTTCGCACCACCATGGTCGAGCGCGGCCGACAGGCCAGGTCGGCCTACGCCCTGCTGGTGATCCCGCTGCTGATCGAAAACGGCCTGCAGTCACTGGTGGAGCGGGTGGTGGTGGTGGATCTGCCGGAAACGGAACAGATTCGCCGCACCATGGCCCGGGATGACAACAGCCGCAGCCTGGTGGAAAACATCATGGCAAACCAGGCCAGTCGCCAGCAACGGTTGGACGGTGCCGATGATCGCATTGACAACAGCGGCGATCTGGCCGACCTTACTCAACAGGTCGACACCCTGCACCAACAGTATCTAACCCTAGCCAGGAACCATGACTCAGACAACGGTATTTGAACACCCGCTCAACGAACGCACTCGACTGTACCTGCGGGTAGAGCAGCTCCATCAGGCTTTATCCGACGCCCACAGCGGCGATCAGGCCAGCAGCCATCGCGGCTTCTTTCGCACCCTGTTTGAGTTGTGTGAGGTGCTGGAGCGGACGGATCTGAAAAGTGATCTGGGCAAGCAGCTGGATCACAGCCTGACCCTGGTCAAACAGTGGCAGAGCCAGGCCGGAGTGGATCAGCAACAACTGCGCGCCCTGGTCAGTACCCTAGAGGGACAAAGCCAGGCACTGCAACAGATGGAGCGGCCGGGCCAGAACATCAAGCAAGATAAGTTCCTCAGCCAGATTCGGCAGCGAATCAGCCTGGCAGGCGGCGCCTGTGGCTTCGATCTGCCACGGCTACAATACTGGCTGCACCTGCCAAAAGAGACCCGGCTGGCACAGATGCAGCAGTGGACCGCCACTCTGGCACCGGTACTGGACGCCATTGAGCTACAGCTGCAACTGATTCGGGAGTGCAGCCCGTGGCAAAACAAGGTGGCGGTACAGGGGCAATTTCTCCATAATGCGCCCCAGCCCCTGGCACTGCTGAGGCTGCGCCTGGACAATCACTACGGGTGCTACCCCATCATCAGCGGTCATAGGAATCGATTCAGCATCAATATGATGCACTATGAGCAGGGCAACGCCGATGTGCGTAACATCCCCTTTATGATGTCACTGTCGATGGAGAGCCCATGACCTTAGAAGTACAATGCCCGACCTGCAGCGCCAAGGTCACCTGGGACAACGAACACCCATTCAAACCATTTTGCAGCGAGCGCTGCAAGTTGATCGATCTCGGTGACTGGGCCGACGAGAAACACGCCATCCCGGCGGATCCGGAACTGCCGGACGATCTGGGCTACGACGAAGGCGATTTCTTTAAACAGCCGGACTGAACCGGCCCTAAAGCCGGTCGATAACCGATTGGTTGGCGTCGGGGAACGGCAACTGCTTTAACTCCGCCACGCTGGCCCAACGCAGCGGCTGTCCCTCGCGGGCAACCGCCTGCCCCCTGACCCGGATGACCCGAAAGAAGTGCAGCTCCAGGGTGCGGTCGGAAAACGCAAACACCTTACGCTCCATCAGCTCGGCGTCGTCGACCTCCAGGCCAACCTCCTCCTGCAGCTCCCGGTTCAGCCCCTGTAACGGGGTCTCTCCGGCCTCCAGTTTGCCGCCAGGAAACTCCCACTTGCCTGCCAGGTGCTGCTTGCCCTGGCGCAGGCTGATCAAATACTGGTTACGGTCATTGGCCACCAGGCCGATAACGATCTTCTGAATCTCCATGACCCTTCCTTTCGTCAAAAAAAATGCCAGTCCGAAGACTGGCATTCTTTGTACCAGGGCAGTTACGCCAACTTACCGTGGCACTGTTTGTATTTCTTACCTGAGCCACATGGGCACGGCTCGTTACGGCCCACCTTAGGCTGCTGTGGCTGCTCCTGCTCACCGGCACCGGAGTAGTTGCGCTGAGCCGCCAGAGCCTCTTCCTGCTCACGGCGCTTGGCTTCCATCTCGTCCACCTCCGATTGGGTCTGCACCCGCACCTTGGACAGCACGGCAATGACGTCGTGCTTCAGGGACTCCAGCATGTTCTCGAACAGTTCGAACGATTCACGCTTGTATTCCTGCTTAGGGTTCTTCTGAGCGTAACCGCGCAGATGGATACCCTGACGCAGGTGATCCATGGCCGCCAGATGCTCCTTCCACAGATTGTCCAGGGTCTGCAGCATGATCGCCTTTTCAAACTGGCGCAGTACCGGCTCACCGACAAATTGCTCTTTCTCTTTGTAAGCGGCGCTCCAGGCTTCGATGATCCGCTCACGCAGCGTCTCTTCATGCAGGTCATCATCCTCCTGCAGCCAGGCACTGATGGGCAGTTGCAGGGCGAATTCGGAGTTCAGGCGCTCTTCCAGCCCGGGAACGTCCCACATCTCTTCCAGAGACTGCGGTGGAATGTAGCTGTTGATAACGTTGCTGAGCACGTCCTCACGAATCACTTCGATGGTTTCGGCGATGCTGTCGCTTTCGATCAGCTCGTTACGCTGGGCGTACACCACTTTCCGCTGATCGTTAGCCACATCATCGAACTCCAGCAACTGCTTACGGATATCGAAGTTACGCGCTTCCACCTTACGCTGGGCGCCTTCGATGGAACGGGTCACCCAGGGATGCTCGATCGCTTCGCCCTTCTCCATACCCAGCTTCTTCATCAGGCCGGAGACCCGATCAGAGGCAAAGATGCGCATCAGCGAATCTTCCATGGACAGGTAGAAACGGGAGGAGCCGGCATCACCCTGACGACCGGAACGACCACGCAACTGGTTGTCGATACGACGGGATTCGTGACGCTCGGTACCGATGATGTGCAAACCACCGGCTTCCAGTACCGCGTCATGACGCAGCTGCCAGTCGGCCTTCTTCTCGGTAATTTTCTGTTCGCTGGCGCCATCGGCGGTCAGTTTGTCCAGTTCCGCCTGCCAGCTGCCACCGAGCACGATGTCGGTACCACGACCGGCCATGTTGGTGGCGATGGTCACGGCGCCGGAACGGCCGGCGTCGGCCACGATTTGCGCTTCCTGTTCGTGGAACTTGGCGTTCAGTACGTTGTGCTTGATCTTGGCCTTACGCAGGGCGTTGGACAGCAGCTCTGACGCTTCAATGGAGATGGTGCCCACCAGCGCCGGCTGGCCGCGCTCCTGGCAATCCTTGATGTCGGCAATGATGGCCTCAAACTTCTCCGCTTCGGTCAGGTACACCTGATCCGGGCGATCGTCACGAACCATAGGACGGTTGGTCGGCACCACCACGGTATCCAGGTTGTAGATGTGCTGGAATTCGAACGCTTCGGTGTCGGCGGTACCGGTCATGCCACCCAGCTTGTCGTACAGACGGAAGTAGTTCTGGAAGGTGATGGACGCCAGGGTCTGGTTTTCATTCTGAATCTTGACGTTTTCCTTGGCTTCCACCGCCTGGTGCAAACCTTCGGACCAGCGACGACCGGGCATGGTACGGCCGGTGTGCTCGTCGACGATGACGATCTCGCCATCCTGAATGATGTAGTCGACGTCTTTTTCAAACAGGGTGTGCGCCCGCAGGGCGGCATTGACGTGGTGCAGCAACGAGATGTTGGCGGCGCTGTAGAGGGAATCCCCCTCAGGCAGCATGCCAATCTGCATCAGCAACTGCTCCACCTTCTCCTGGCCCCGCTCGGTCAGGTGAACCTGCTTGCCCTTCTCATCGATGGTGTAGTCACCCTCGCCGGTGTACTCCTCGGTGTCTTCCTGATCCTGACGGGTCAGTTTCGGAATGAGGGTATCGACCTTGATGTAGGCTTCGGAGCTGTCTTCGGCAGCGCCGGAGATGATCAGCGGGGTACGGGCCTCATCGATCAGGATGGAATCCACTTCATCGATAATGGCGTAAAACAGCGGACGCTGAACCCGTTCAGGGGCAGAGAAGGCCATGTTGTCACGCAGGTAGTCAAAACCAAACTCATTGTTGGTTCCGTAAGTGATGTCGGCAGCGTAGGCTTCTTTCTTCTGCTGCGGGCCCATGCCAGGCACGTTGATGCCCACGCTCATGCCCAGGAATTCAAACAGTGGACGGTTCCACTCCGCATCCCGGGTAGCCAGGTAGTCGTTGACGGTAATGACGTGAACGCCTTTGTCGGTCAGGGCATTCAGGTAAGCCGGCAGGGTCGCAGTCAGGGTTTTACCTTCACCGGTACGCATCTCGGCGATGCGGCCGGACTGCAGCACCATGCCGCCCATCAGCTGGACGTCGAAGTGACGCATGCCAAACACGCGCTTGGACGCTTCACGGACCACGGCAAAGGCTTCCGGAAGGATGTCATCCAGGCTGGCGCCATCGGCCACCCTTTTCTTAAACTCCTCGGTTTTCTGCTTGAGCTGCTCATCGCTCAGCGCTTCGAATTCCGCTTCCAGTTGGTTGACCTGTTCGGCAACCTTGCGCAGCTGCTTCAGAGTCCGTTCGTTCTTACTACCAAAAATTTTGGTGAGGAGTTGTGCAAACATCGTTTTAATTCACTTTTGACTTACGCTTAGGCTGGCAGAGCCAGAGTTCAGCGTGGTTACCATTCAAGTTCCACTAGCTGCGGGGCTTACGATACACGTATTTGTTCGGGTCTACTTGCCGATCATTGCGCAACACTTCGTAGTGTACATGGGGTCCGGTAGATCGGCCGGTATTGCCCAGTTCGGCGACCACATCACCTTTACTGACCACCTGGCCTGCCTTGACCAAAAGCGACTTATTATGACCATATCGGGTTTTCAAACCGTTACCATGATCAATCTCTACCAGATTGCCGTAGCCAAACATCTCGCCGGAGTAAGTCACCACTCCGGCGCCGGTAGCCACGACATCCCCACCCTCGGTTCCCGCAAAATCGATGCCTTTGTGCATCGCGGGCCGTCCGGTGAATGGATCATTGCGCATCCCATAATCGGAAGACTGCCAGCCCTTAGCGATAGGACGCCCGGACAAATAGCTGCTCAAATCGATATGGTGGTTGCGATCGACAGTTTCAAGTAGGCTCAGCTTTTCATCGGAACGTTGCAATCTCAGGGCGAGCTGCTCCATCTCCAGCAAAAGCTGTTTCAACTCGACGTCACCGAGTTGATCGGCGTTGGCTCCGCCAAGGCCTACTTCAGACGAAAAATCAAATTGTTCAGTTAATTCGGCCTTGTCGGCCAGGGTAATACCCAGGGATTCAAGCCGGTTCATCTGCGCTTGCATGCGGCCCAGGCGCAACGCCAGGGTCGCCAATTGGGTCTGGGTCAGCTGCTTGATCTCCTGCACCTGCTCCTGGTCTTCGGTCTGGCTCTTCTGCGCCTCCGCCACCTGGCGCAGGGCATCCTGGAGCTGATCATTGCTGACCTTCCACAGACCGACACCCGCCGCGACCAGGACCAGAGGCAGTAAAAACCACCCGGCTCCCGGTTGCCAGTGCCTGACACCGTGCTTTCCCTTAATAAAGACTGTTACACTCATAGAGTACTTATCTTTTGTTTATTGTCTTGGTATGAAATCAAAACCGACTGACCTTGCAGATCTCATGGGCCATAAGCTGGTCGACGTGCGCCAGCGGACCGACACTCTGCGAAGATTGCAGCAGGCGGTTACCCAATTAGTGGGTAACGAGCTCAATGGCCGCTATCGGGTTGCCAATGTGCGCAACGGCGTCGTCATTATCGAAACGGACTCCGCCGCCTGGGCCACCAGACTGCAATTTCAAAAAATGCAGCTGCTGCAACAACTCAGGCAACAAAACTTCCCAATGCTCACCACTATTGAGATCAAAGTCAACCCGGGGTTATCCAGGATCCAGCGCCCGGTTGCAAAAAACACCAATCAACTGAGCCAACAGGCCGCAGATCAGCTTCAGGAGCTGGCAAATTCAGTAGGCGGCAGCTTAGGAGAGAAACTAAAAAAACTGGCCGCCCATGGGGGCGGCCAGAAGAAATCATAATCGCATCAAGCGGTAACCGGAGCCAGGTAGTCCATCGGGACCTCCTGTGGCTTCTCGAAGCTCACCAGCTCCCAGCACTCCTGCTGCTCCAGTACGGCCCGAATCAACTGGTTGTTGAGGGCGTGGCCTGATTTGTACGCCGTGAACTCACCCAGGATGGCGTAGCCCCCCAGATACAGATCGCCAATGGCATCCAGAATCTTGTGCTTGACGAACTCATTGTCGACCCGCAGACCATCCGGGTTAAGGATGCGGAACTCATCCAGAACCACGGCATTCTCCATGCTGCCGCCCAGTGCCAGGTTGTTGGCACGCAGGTACTCGATGTCGCGCATAAACCCAAAGGTACGGGCGCGGCTCACCTGCTTAATGTACTCGGCAGAGGAGAAATCCATCACCATCTTCTGCTGGCTACGGGCGATCTCCGGGTGATCAAAGTCGATGGCGAAGTTGAGTTTAAAGCCATTGTAGGGGCGGAACTCGGCCCACTTGTCACCCTCTTCCACCCGAATCGGCTTGCGGATACGCAGATACTGTTTGGACGCAGGCTGCTCCACAAGACCGGCGGTCTGCAGAAGAAAGACAAATGGACTGGCGCTGCCATCCATAATCGGAATCTCAGGGGCATCCACCTCGATAACGGCGTTATCGACACCCAGGCCGGCCAGAGCCGACAGCAGGTGCTCAACGGTGGCGATGCGGTGACCCTGTTCATTCACCAGACCGGTACACAGAGTGGTTTCACGCACCAGACCTGCGGCAGCAGGAATCTCAACGGCGGGGCTCAGATCGGTACGACGAAACACAATCCCGGTGCCCACTGGGGCGGGATTGATGCTCATGGTTACCTTGTTACCGGAATGGAGACCCACACCAGTAGCCTGAACCGGGCGTTGCAGAGTGCGTTGTTTACTCATAGACGGTCCTGCTCTCGTATAAACTCAATTAAGGGCGCATATTCTACCAGAAAAAGTCCCTCAGGCCAAAATCTGGTCAGAGGAGACAATTTCCAGTGGCTTAATCCAACTGCTTACGCAGGAATGCCGGAATGTCCAGGTAGGCCCCTTTCTGAGGGTCCTGCGCCGGTGCGGCATTGCTTTGCGGGTTGGAGCTCGGTGCTGTCGGCTGCGGTGCTGCCGGCTCGCTGCTGACCGCCGGTTCTACCCGAATCGGCTGCATGGATACCGCCGGCTGCTCCAGATTCTGGGTCGGTGCCGGGGTTGCAACCGGCTGAGGTGGTGGCGTCGCCGCTTTCGGCGGTACCACGATCTGGATGTCCGGCTTCTTATCGGCACCGATGCCGGTAGCCACAACCGTGACTCGAATCTCGTCGCTCATCTCCGGCTCGATCACGGTACCCACTACAATGGTGGCGTTCTCGGAGGCGTAGGCACGAACGTGGTCACCGATGAGGGTGTACTCTTCGATGGACAGATCCATGCCACAGGTGATGTTCACCAATACGCCCTTGGCGCCGGTCAGATCGATGTCTTCCAGCAGCGGGCTGGAGACGGCCGCTTCCGCCGCCTCTTCGGCACGGTTTTCGCCGCGGGCCACACCGGTGCCCATCATGGCATTGCCCATTTCGGACATCACGGTTTTCACGTCGGCGAAATCGACGTTAATCAGACCGGTGCGGGTGATCAGTTCGGCAATCCCCTGCACCGCACCCAGCAATACATTGTTGGCAGCGCTGAACGCCTCCAGCAGGCTGGTCTTGGTACCGAGAACCTTCAGCAGCTTGTCATTGGGCACAGTGATCAGTGAATCTACGTGCTTGGACAGCTCTTGGATGCCCTGTTCGGCGTAGGCCGAGCGCTTCTTGCCTTCAAACACGAACGGCTTGGTCACCACTGCCACGGTGAGGATGCCCTCCTCCTTGGCCACTTCGGCTACCACCGGCGCCGCGCCGGTACCGGTGCCACCGCCCATGCCTGCCGCAATGAATACCATGTCGGATCCTTGCAGGGCTGCGCGGATGGACTCTTTGTCCTCCATGGCCGCTTCGTGGCCGATGGCCGGGTTGGCGCCTGCGCCCAGTCCCTTGGTGACATTCTTGCCCAGCTGAATCGTGGTGCCCGCCGAGGACTTGCGCAGTGCCTGCGAGTCCGTGTTGGCCACGATAAACTGAGCTCCTTCGATGGTCTGTTCGACCATGTGTTCGATGGCATTACCGCCACCGCCACCTACACCGATCACTTTAATGACGGCATCTTCGGTGTGCGCATCCACAACCTCAAACATACATATCTCTCCGTTTAGCCTGCGTCCAAATTGTTCTATCGACCCTGCGGCCGCCGCATCATGCAGACAGGAGCGCTATCCTACCCTGTCCCGCTGCCATCGACCGCTAAAATTCACCCTTAAACCAGCCTTGGATTCGATCCAGAAAGCTGGTGACTCCGTTGCCGGTTTCCCGCTCGCGTTCGCGATCGCGGATTCTTTCGGCGCCAAAGTACAGCAAGCCAACGGGTGTTGCAAAGCTTGGCTCACTGACATATTCATTTAACCCTTTGGATTCCGTAGGGATAGCCACCCTGACCGGCATGCCAAAGCACTCCTCTGCCACTTCGACGGCGCCGTCGATGGCAGAGGTCCCTCCGGTGAGAATGATCCCCGCCGCCACCTGCTCTTCAAAGCCGCTGCTGCGGAGCTCCTCCTGCACCAGCTCAAAGATCTCCTGGTAACGGGGCTCCACCACCTCCGCCAAGGTATGGCGGGACATGGTCCGCGACGGCCGGCCACCGACAGAGTGAACGTCGATGCTCTCCTCCTGGCTGACCAGCGCGCTGCGGGCACAGGCGTACTGCACCTTTATCTGCTCGGCATGCGCCAGCGGCGTACGGAAAATCTTGGCGATGTCGTTGGTGACCTGATTGCCGGCCACCGGAATCACGGCACAGTGACGCAGGGCGCCATTGGTGTAGATGGCGATGTCGGTGGTACCGCCACCGATGTCCACCAGGCAGGCGCCGAGGTCTTTCTCGTCCTGGGTCAGCACCGCATCGGCGGAAGCCAGGGCAGAGAACACCAGGTCCTCCACCTGAATGCCACAACGCTCCACACACTTGATGATGTTCTTGGCCCAGTCGTTGGAACAGGTGACGATGTGCACGTCGACCTGCATCCGCATGCCGGAGATGCCCACCGGGCTGCGAATCCCCTCCTGCTCATCGATGCTGAACTCCTGGGGCAGCACGTGCAAGATTCGACGCTCGGTGGGAATCTTCACCGAGCGGGCGGTGTGGATGGCGTGGTCGACGTCATCCTGGGTGACCTCATCGTCGTCGATAGAGACCATCCCCTTTTCATTCTGGCTGTCTACGTGACGGCCGGAGATGCTCAGGAACACCGAGCTGACCTGACAATCGGCCATCATCTCCGCCTGACCAATGGCGTTTTTGATGCTGCGTGACACCGAATCAAGATCGTTGACGCCACCCTTGTCCATGCCGCGGGAAGGCTGGCTGCCCAGGCCGACAATGCTGATGACCCCATCGGGCATCAGCTCACCAATGATCGCCACCACTTTAGAGGTGCCAATATCCAGCCCGACGATGAGGTTACGTTCCTGACTCTTAGTCATGATCTACTGATTCTCTTGTTGTTCTAACTGCCAACCCACGGCCAATCCCGTATCGTACCGAAGATCAATGTATTGTGCTCGTCTTCCTTGCGTTTTCAGTGTCGGCCACAGGTCAATAAACCGTTGCAGACGCTCGACGCCGTCCGTTCTTCCCAGCCGCAGCTCCAGTCCGTCTTTGAGCTGCACCTTCCAGGCATGCCGGGCCGTCAACTCCAGCGCCGCCGGCTCAAACCCATTTAACCGCAAAAGCTGACTGAAGATCAGCCAGTGCTGCCACACTTTTGGGTTGCTGTTCACCGGCCCCCACAATTCGGGCAGCGGCACCAACCCGGGTCGGGCCGGCGCGCTGAATGCATCCGCATCCTGATTCAGCCAGTGGTCGCCATTCCAGTGCGCCCGGGGCTGCTGCTCCACCAGATACACCCGTAGGCGGTTGGGCCACTCCCGGCGTACCGTCACCCGCTTAACCCAGGGCAATTCGGTCAACGCCGCAGCCACACCCTGCATATTGGCGGTCACCAGGCTGGCGCCGTCAATCTCTGTCAGCGCCTGTTGCACCTCGGCATCCGAGGTGAACTGCCGCTCCCCCACGAGAGCGATTTCACTGATGGGCAACCGATCGGCGTCCGCCAGCGTCTGCCCGAGACGGTTGCCGCCCCATGCCAACAGCACCAGCACCAGCACCAGCAACAGCACCCCCATCAGGGAATACCAGTTGACCACTGGCCATCGCCATTTAGGCAGTGCCGGCAAGGAGACCATGGCTTACCCCAGGGTCTGGGCCAAAATGGCCACAACCAGAGCCTGGAAATCCAGGCCGGTGGCCTGCGCCGCCTTGGGCACCAAGCTGGTCTGGGTCATGCCGGGCACGGTATTCACCTCCAGCAACTGCCACTCGCCATCGGCGCTGCGCATCACGTCCACCCGGCCCCAACCGCTGGCGCCCACTGCCTTAAACGCATCCAGAGCCAGGGCTCGAAGCTGCTGCTCTTCCCCTTCAGACAGGTCACACGGACACAGGTAGCGGGTCGCAGTGGACTGGTACTTAGCCTGATAGTCGTAAAACTGGTTGTCGGTCTGCATCTCGATGGCTGGCAGCGCCTGCTCTCCGAGGATTGACACTGTGTACTCGGGGCCATCAATGAAACGCTCTATCAGGATCTGGCGGTCGTATTCCAGCGCCGCTTCGATGGCCTGTTGCAGCTGCGACTCGGTGTCGGCAATGGCCATGCCGATGGAAGAGCCTTCATTGGCAGGTTTCACCATCACCTTGCCACCCAGGCGCGCCAACATGGCGCCAACCTGGTCGGCCTGAAACGTCTCCTGGCGGGCCACCTCAAAGGCCGCCGTCGGCAACCCCATGCCGGCCCACAGCATCTTGGTGCGAATCTTATCCATGGCCAGGGCGCAGCCAAGCACGCCACTGCCGGTGTAGGGCAGGCCCATGTGGTCGAGGGCTCCCTGCAGGGTACCGTCCTCGCCGCCACGGCCATGAAGCACCACAAACACCCGATCGAACCCCTCCTGCTGCAGCTGAGCCAGGGGGCGCTCCGCCGGATCAAACGGGTGAGCGTCCACGCCGGCGGCCTGCAATCCGGCCAGAACCGCCTGTCCGGAATTCAGAGAGATCTCCCGCTCGGCGCTGCTGCCACCGAACATCACCGCCACTTTGCCAAACTTACTCATCGCCTACCTCTTTCATGGCGTCAATACTCAACTTCATCGCGCCCAACTGCTTGGCCAGGGCGCCAATGTTGCCGGCCCCCTGAGTCATCACCACGTCACCGTCCTGAATCAGGTCCGCCAACACTCCGGGCAACGCCTGGGGCGAGGCCACGTAGATGGGGTCCACTTTCCCCCGGCCACGGATCGACCGGGCCAGGGCGCGACTGTCGGCGCCGGGAATCGGCTCCTCACCGGCGGCATACACCTCCAGCAGCAGCAACTGATCCACTTCGCCCAGCACCTGGCAGAAATCGTCATACAGATCCCGGGTGCGACTGTAGCGATGCGGTTGATACGCCATCACCAGCCGGCGCTCGGGCCAGGCGGCACGGGCAGCGCGAATGGTGGCCGCCACCTCGCTGGGGTGGTGACCGTAATCGTCCACCAGCAAGGCCCGGCCGCGACCGGTATCAAATTCACCGTACTGCTGGAAGCGGCGGCCGATGCCTTCAAACTGCGCCAGGGCTGAGACAATGGCCGCATCGTCGATGCCGGCGTCGGAGGCCACCGCGATGGCCGCCAGGGCGTTGAGGGCGTTGTGCCTCCCAGGCAGCGCCAGGGTCACCTTGAGGTCATCGCAGCCATGGCGCTGGACCACAAACTCGCTGTGGGTGCCGTGCTGAACGAAATCCCGCCCCTGCACGTCGACGTCGCTGCCAAAGCCGTAGGTGGTCACCTGACGGCTAACCCGGGGCAGAATCGCCTGCACACCGTCATCGTCGCCACACACCACCGCCAGACCATAAAACGGCAGATTGTGAAGAAACTCGATAAAGGTGTCGTGCAACCGGCCCACGTCACCACCATAGGTGTCCATATGGTCCGGTTCGACGTTGGTGACCACCGACACCATCGGCTGCAGATGCAGGAAGCTGGCATCGGACTCATCGGCTTCGGCAATCAAAAACTTACCCGACCCCAGCCGGGCGTTGGTGCCGGCGCTGTTGAGCAGTCCGCCGATGACAAAGGTCGGATCCAGCTGCGCCTGGGCAAAGATGCTGGCGATCAAACTGGTGGTGGTGGTTTTCCCATGGGTACCGGCGATGGCGATGCCGTGGCGGAACCGCATCAGTTCCGCCAGCATCTGGGCACGCTGCACCACGGGAATCCGTCGCTCACGGGCCGCCATGATCTCCGGATTGCTGTCGGCAATGGCGGTAGAAGCCACCACCACGTCCTTGTTGGCCACCCAGCGGGCATCGTGGCCCAGGTGAATCACTGCCCCGAGCGCCTTGAGCCGATCGGTCACCGCATTTTCGGCGATGTCGCTGCCGCTGATGCGATAGCCCTCATTGGCCAGCACCTCGGCGATGCCGCCCATGCCCGCACCGCCGATTCCGATAAAATGAATCGCTTTTACTCGGCGCATGGCGCCCATTCCGTTCTGCATGGCTGAATTACTCATTGTGTTGCCCCCCGGCGGCCTGGATGCACTCCTGCGCCACCAACTGGGTGGCCTGAGGAACCGCCACCTCGGTTGCCGCCCGCGCCATGGACATCAACCGCTCTGAATCATGAGCCATTTGGGTGAGCCGGAGCGCCAGGCTTTTAGGCGTCAGCTTGGACTGAGGCATCAATTTGGCCGCCCCTGCGGCCACCAGGGCCTCGCTGTTTTTCGTCTGGTGATCATCCACCGCATGGGGAAACGGCACCAGAATCGAGGGTCGGCCGGTGGCGCTAAGTTCGGCCACGGTCAGGGCACCCGCCCGGCAGATCACCAGATCCGCCCAGGCATAGGCGGCCGCCATGTCATCAATAAACTCCGACACCTGCACCCCCACGGCCGGAGCCATGGCCTGCCAGGCATCCCGGGTGGCGGCCTCGTTGCCACGCCCAACTTGATGCCAGACGGTCAAGCTGGTGTTCGGGCCCAGACGCTGCGCCGCTTGGGGTAGGGTCTCGTTGAGCACCTTGGCCCCCAGGCTACCGCCGACGATCAATACCTTGAGCTGATCACCCGGGACCACAGGATGATCCCGGCCCACCGCCAGCAACTCCTCTCGCACCGGGTTGCCAACCCGGCGGGCATCCCGGCCGGGAAAGACGCCGTCGAAGGCGCATAGGATGCGACTGGCGAAGCGAGCAAGGATACGGTTGGTGGCGCCGGCGACGGCATTCTGCTCGTGCAGCACCACCGGGGTCCCCCTGAGCCAGGCAGCGATGCCACCGGGGCCGGCGGCGTAGCCGCCCATGCCCAGCACCACATCCGGCTTACGCCGACGCTGAATACGCCAAGACTGGTAGATCGCCTTGAGGATCTGCAGGGGCGCCTTGAGCTTACGCATCAAACCATTGCCCCTCACTCCCTGGATGTCGATGAAGTCGATCTCAAACCCATGCTGAGGCACCAGACGGGCCTCCATGCGATCGGCAGTGCCCAGCCAACTGACCTCCCAGCCCTGCTGCCGCAGTTGCCGGGCCACAGCCAGAGCTGGAAATACGTGACCGCCGGTACCGCCGGCCATCACCATTAATCGTTTAGGAGCCGTCATCACTGCCCCCCTTTTTGCCAGGGGTTGCCCCGGCCAATCGTCGCTCGTAATCGACGCGCAGCAATACAACGGCTGCGACGGTCATTACCCATAAACTGCTTCCACCATAACTGACCATGGGTAACGTCAATCCCTTGGTTGGCAACAGACCAACACTGGCACCGACGTTTACCGCGGTTTGAAAACTGAACCAGATACCGATGCCGTAGGCAAAATAGCCGGCAAACGCCTGATTGGCCTGCAGTGCCAGGTTGCCAATGCGCAACGCCCGCAGCGCCAGAGCCAATTCCAGCAGCAGCACGAAGGTGACGCCGGCAAACCCCAGCTCCTCACCCAGTACCGCAAAAATAAAATCCGTATGAGCCTCGGGCAGGTACTCCAGCTTCTGGATGCTGTTGCCCAGCCCCTGCCCCAACCAGTCGCCGCGACCATAGGCCATCAGGGACTGGGTCAACTGGTAACCGGCCCCGAAGGGATCGGCCCAGGGATCCCAGAAACTGGTGACCCGTCGTAGCCGGTACGGAGCCGAGATGATCAGCCCCACCACCAGAGACACCCCCAGCAACATCAGGGCAAAGAAGTCCCTCAGCTTGGCGCCAGCCAGGAACAGCATCCCCATCACGGTGACAAACATCACCACCACGGTGCCCAGATCCGGCTGAGCCAGAATGAAGCCGGCGTACACTCCCAGGGTCACAAAGGGTTTCAAAAAGCCCTTCAGCTCCTCCCGAACCTCCTGATGACGCCGCACCAGATAACCGGCCAGGTACAGGAACAGGGTGAATTTGGCCACCTCGGCGACCTGAATATTCACCGGTCCCAGCGGTAGCCAGCGGGTCGCGCCGTTGACACTGCGGCCGACGAACAGCACCAGCACAATCAGCACCAGTCCCCCCAGCATCAACTGGGTACTGCGCTGTTGCCACCAGCTCATGGGGATTCGCAGCCCCAGTGCCAGGATCACCAGGGCACCGCCGAGAAACGCCAGGTGGCGTTTAACGAAATAGAGCGGATCGCCAGTCAGACTCTGTGCCTCCGCCAGTGACGCCGAGGTCACCATCACCAGGCCGATGGCTGCCAGCGTCAACAACAGCAACAGCAGGAAGCGGTCGTACAGCGGCGACTGGCCCGAGCGCGCCCCCAGCCAGCCCATCAGGCCGCTGCGTGGCAAATCCAGTGACAGCTGCTGCTCGGTAGACGCCATTCAGACCGCCTCCGCCGCACGTTGAAAGCTGTCGCCGCGTTTCATGTAGTTGGCGAACATATCCAGGCTGGCGCAGGCGGGGGACAACAACACCATGTCGCCCTCAACGGCCACCGCCGCCGCCCGGCGCACCGCACTCTCCATGGAGTCGCACTGCACCGCCCCGGCAAACAGCGCCGCCAGCGACGGGCCATCCTGCCCAAGGGTAAACAGACTCGCCAGCCGCGAGGCAAACACCGGCGCCAGCGGCGAGAAATCGGCACCCTTGCCGACGCCACCGGCAATCAGATGCAACCGGCCGGGAAACTCTGCCAACCCCTCCAGGGCTGCCAGGGTAGCGCCCACATTGGTGGCCTTGGAGTCATTCACAAAGTGGATGCCGCGTTTCACCGCCACCGTCTGGCAGCGATGTGCCAGGCCGCCAAACTGACGCAGCGCCTGGCGCATGGCGTCATGGCCGATGCCCACCGCCGTGGCCAACGCCATGGCCGCCAGGGCGTTAGCCTGATTGTGTTGCCCCACCAGCGCCATCTCTGCCACCGGCATGATCGCCACCGCCCCGTCCCACAACTGGCCATCGGCCAGATGGAAGCGGCCCGCCTGCAGGCCGAAACTCCAGGCCTGCGGGTTGTCGCAGTGAGTATTGCGATCATCGTGGTTGTGCAGGCACAGCTGGGCACCGTCATAGATGGTGCGCTTGGTGTCGCAGTAGTGATCGAAGTCCCGGTAACGATCCAGGTGGTCATCACTGACATTGAGCACCGTGGCGATGCGCGGCGCCAGGCTGTGAGTGGTTTCCAACTGAAAACTGGACAACTCCAGCACATAGACGTCGTGGCCACGGTTCAGCAGCTGCAACGCTGGCACGCCGATGTTACCGCCGACGCCGGCACTCAGGCCGGCCGCCTCGATCATCTCCCCCACCAGAGTCGTCACCGTCGACTTGCCGTTGGAGCCGGTAATGGCGATCACCGGCTTGTCCGCCTCACGGGCAAACAACTCGATGTCGCCAATGGCCTCCACCCCGGCCGCCATGGCTTCGGCGATGGCGGGCGTGGCCAGGGCAATGCCAGGCGACACCACCAGGGTCCTAGCCTGCATCAGACCGGCGGCATCGAACGCTCCACTCAGCAGCGCCACATCGGAAAACTCGGCCGCCAGCTCGTCTGCCCCGGGTGGCGTCTCGCGGGTGTCCCACACCGCAATGGTCTCGCCACGGCCATGGAGATGGCGCACGCAGGCCAGGCCGGTAATGCCCAGCCCCAGTACCAACCAATCCACTCGCGACGTCAGACTCACGTTAACGCACCTTAAGGGTCGCCAGACCCAGTAGCACCAGACACAGGGAGATGATCCAGAAACGGACGATCACCCGCGGCTCCGGCCAGCCTTTCAATTCGAAATGGTGATGAATCGGCGCCATCTTGAAGATGCGCTTGCGGCGCAGCTTGAAGGAGCCCACCTGCAAAATCACCGACAGGGTTTCCATCACGAAGATGCCCCCCATGATCACCAGCAGGATCTCTTGGCGGGTCAGCACCGCAATCGCCCCCAGTGCCGCGCCCAGCGCCAGCGAGCCCACATCCCCCATAAACACCTGGGCCGGGTAGGTGTTGAACCATAAAAAGCCCAATCCGGCGCCCACCATGGCGGTACAGACGATCACAAGCTCACCAACCCCGGGCAGATAGGGGATATGCAAGTAACGGGAGAACTCCGCGTGGCCGGACAGGTAGGCCACCAGGGCAAACGCCGCCGCCACCATCACCGTCGGTACAATCGCCAGGCCGTCCAGGCCGTCGGTCAGGTTGACCGCATTGGAACTGCCGACGATGGTGAAGTACACCAACAGAATAAACAGCGGCCCCAGCTGCGGCATCACATCCTTGAAGAAGGGCACCACCAGCATGGTCTCATCCGGACTTTGCGCGCTCCACAGCAGGTAGGCACCAACCAACAGGGCAACGGCCGATTGCCAGAAGTACTTCCAGCGGGCAATCAAGCCTTTAGGATCCTTTCGAATCACCTTGCGGTAGTCGTCGACAAAGCCGATGGTACCGTAGGCCCCCAGCACGAACAGCATCACCAGCACGTAACGGTTGGTCAGCTCGCCCCACAGCAACACACTGATAAAGATGCCGCCCAGAATCATCAGCCCGCCCATGGTCGGGGTGCCGCGCTTGCTGAAGTGGGACTCGGGGCCGTCGTCACGGACCACCTGACCGATCTGCATATCCTGCAGATAGCGAATCAGATAGGGGCCCATGAACAGGCAAAAACACAGGGCCGTCAACAAGCCAAGAATGGAGCGGAACGTCAGATAGGAAAAGACGTTAAATCCACTGTGGAACTGGGCCAGGTACTCGGCCAGATAAACCAGCATCTACTTCTGTTCTCCATATTGTTCCTGCAAAGCGTCTATGACTCGCTCCATGGCGGCGCCGCGGGAACCTTTAATCAATAGGGTCACCGGCCCGGCCCAATCAGGCAGGCTGCGGATGACGGCGGCGATCAAATCCGATTGAGCCGCAAAATGACGTCCTGACGAGTGGGGCGCCGAAACCGAGCGGCTTAATGTACCCACTGTCAGCACATGGTCAATCTCTTTTTTCAGAGCATGTCGACCGACATCCAGATGCAGCGCATCGCTGTCGCCCCCAAGCTCTCCCATATCTCCAAATATCAGCACCCGGGTGCCGCTGAGTTCGGCCAGGGTATCGATAGCAGCCTTGCTGGAGGCCACGCTGGCGTTGTAACAGTCGTCGATCACCAGCAGTCCCGGCTGCAATGGCAGCGGCCGCATTCGACCCTTGACCGGTACCAGGCTATGCAGCCCGGCCTGAATCTTATCCAACTCAATGCCGGCAGCGGTAGCCAGGGCCGCGGCCGCCAGGGCATTGTCCACCTGGTGCCGCCCCACCAGAGGCAGGGTGACCGTACGGGCACCATCAACCCGGTTAAGGCTGAAACGGTAACACCCATCACCGAGGCGCTCGATATCGGTGGCGTGCAGATCGGCATACTGACGACTGGAGTAGGTCAGGATTGGGCGGGTACCGATGTTGTCGCGAATGGCATCGGCTTTATGATCGTCGAGATTCAGCACCGCCACGCCGTCGTCAGTCAGGTGTTCAAAAATCTCACTCTTGGCGGCGGTCACGCCCTCAAGGGAGCCAAAGCCCTCCAAGTGGGCGGCCTGCACGTTGTTGATCATCGCGACATTGGGCCGCACCAGCGACGAGGTATAACGAATCTCACCGGCGTGGTTGGCTCCGAGCTCAAACACGCCGTAACGGTGCTGAGGCTCCAGCCTCAGCAGGGTCAGGGGCACGCCGAGATCATTATTAAAGTTCCCCAGCGTCGCCAGCGTCTCGCCCTGCTGCCGAAAGATGGCCGCGGCCATCTCCTTAACCGAGGTTTTGCCCACCGAACCGGTGATCGCCACCCGGTAGGGTGCCAGCTTACGGCACAACCAGGCGCCCAGTTGCCCCAGCGCCAGGCGCGTATCGGCCACCATCACCTGTGGCAAAGCCACCGGCTGCGGTTCGCTCACCAGCGCGGCAGCGGCCGTTTGGGCAACCGCAGCCACGTAGCCATGGCCGTCAAACTGCTCGCCCTGGATCGCCACAAACAGTCCGCCGGCCACGACCTGGCGGCTGTCGGTAAACAGCTGCTCAACCTCGACGTCGTCGCCCAATAGCTGGCCGGACACGATCTGCGCCAGCTCAGACAAGGTCAGTTTAATCATCCTTGCCCTCCATCACCTGTTGCACCCAGTGACGTTCGTTGTAGTCTTGCCGGGTATTGCCAATAATCTGGTAATCCTCGTGGCCCTTGCCGGCCACCAGGATCATGTCGTTGCTGTCTGCCTGGCGCTGGGCCAGTGATACCGCCTTGGCACGGTCGGTCTCCAGCCACACCCGCGCTTTTCCCACCAGGCCACGTTGCATCTGCTCGATAATGACCTCCACCGACTCGTTTCTGGGGTTGTCCGCCGTCAAGATCAGGTTGTCCGCCACCGATTCCGCTTCCAGCGCCATCAGCGGCCGCTTGCCCTGATCCCGGTCGCCGCCACAACCAAACACACACCACAGTTTGCCTTTGCAGTGGGCCTTCAGCGCCAGCAGTGCCTGCTTGAGGGCGTCCGGCGTGTGGGCGTAATCCACCACCATGGTGGCCTTGCCCGGTGCCGTGAACGCTTCCATCCGCCCCAGCGCCGGTTGCAGTTGAGTCACAGCGTCAAGCAGTGGTGCCAGAGGCACATCGCGCACCAGCATGGCCGCCAACGCCGCCAACAGGTTGGCCAGGTTGAAGGCGCCGATCAGCGGCGACGCCAGCTCAAATTCACCCCAGCTGGAGCGCACCGTGGCATTAACCCCGCCGCTATGATATTCAGCCCGGGTCACCGACAGGTACTGGCCGCGGCAACTGGCCCCGTCGAGACTGTAACCGACACTCGGGCGTTGGGAGTTCCATTGACGGTGCCACTGGGCACCGTATTGGTCATCCAGATTGAATACAGCGGCACCCACGCCCGGTAACTGGAACAACCGCAGCTTGGCATCGGCATAACTGTCCATGTCACCATGGTAATCCAGGTGGTCACGGCTGAGATTGGTGTACACCGCCACATCAAAGCGGAGGCCGTCCACCCGGTGCTGGCACAGGCCGTGGCTGGAGATCTCCAGTGCCACCGCATCGGCCCCTTCTACCGCCTGCTGCGCCAGGTTCCGGGCCACGGTAATGGCGTCTGAAGTGGTGTTGACCGAGGGCTTCAGCTGGCCCCAGAGGCCATTGCCCACGGTGCCCATCACGCCGGCCGTTTGGCCCAGATGATGATGCAGTTGCGCCAGCAGCTGGGTCACTGTGGTTTTACCATTGGTACCGGTGACACCATAGAGTACGGGTTGGGACGCCTCGGGGTACGCCGCCACCGCCATGGCCGACAGCGCCTGGTTCAATCCGGTCAGGCCGATGCGAAGTACCGGCTTCTGCTGCAACACGCCGCAGCGGTCGGACTCCTCCAGTACCGCTGCCGCCCCATTAGCCACGGCAGCGTCGATGTAATCACGTCCGTCCACCAGGTGCCCCGGCAGGGCCACAAACAGGTCCCCGGGCTCAACCCGGCGGCTGTCCAGGGTCAACCCCTTAACCTCTATGCCCGTTGACAGTGGCATCCACGGCGCTAACAGATCATCAAGAGCGATCATTCACGCCTCCTCGTTTGGCGGCTACCCGCACCGATGGCTTCGGAGTATAGGGCGCGACGTTCAACATCTGCAGTGCGCCCGCCATCACCTTGGCAAAGACCGGCGCAGCCACGGTGCCGCCGTAATACTGTTCCCCTTTCGGGTCGTTAATCACCACCGACATCGCCAGCCGGGGGCGCTCCGCCGGCGCCAGACCGGCAAAATAGGTTACGTAGTCGTCACCATAGCCTCCGGCCACCGCCTTACGGGAGGTACCTGTCTTGCCGGCCACGGTGTAACCGTCGATGTGGGCCTGCTTGGCGGTGCCCTCGGGGCCGGTGATTCCCGACAACATGGTCACCACTTCATCGGCGACCCACTCGGGAACCACCTGCTCAGCCGGCGGCAGTTGATCGGCGCGCACTTTCAGCACGGAGGCCGGATGCTTACGTCCGCCGTTACCGAGGATGGCGTACACCTTGGCCAGTTGCAGCGGTGTGGCACTGAGGCCATAACCGAACGACAGGGTCGCCCGCTCAAAATCGGACCAACGAGTGCGTCGCGACAGCACTCCGGTGGACTCGCCCGGCAGGTTCACGCCGGAATAATCCCCAAGGCCAAAGCCGGCATAGCTGTTGAGGACGGTCTCCACATCCATTCGCAGGGCCAGGTTGGCGGTGCCCATGTTGCTGGATTTCAGCAGCACATGGGTCAAATCCAGTTTGCCCAGGTTGCGGTAATCTCGAACAATGCTGCCACCGATGCGGCGCCAGCCCGGGCTGGTGTTGATCACCTCATCGGGCTTGACCACCCCCTCTGCCAGCGCCGTGGCCACCACCAGAGGCTTGATCGTCGACCCCGGCTCAAAGGTATCGGTAATGGCCCGGTTGCGCATGGCGAAGCTCTGCATACTGCTACGCTGGTTGGGGTTGTAGCTGGGGGTGTTCGCCATCGCCAGCACCTCACCGGTGACGACATCCATGATGACGATGGAACCGGATGAAGCCATATGGTATTCGGTGGCCTTTTTCAGTTCCCGGTAGGCCAGGGACTGCAGTCGCATGTCGATGCTGAGCTTGAGATCATTGGGGTTCTCCCCCTCTTCGATCACCGACAGATTCTCAACCACCTTGCCGTCGCGGGATTTACGCACCTTCATCTTGCTGGCCGAGCCGGTGAGCCAGTTGTCATATTGGCTTTCGACCCCCTCCAGCCCCTTGTCATCGATGTTGGTGATCCCCACCAGCTGCGCCGTGATCTCTCCCGCCGGATAGTAGCGGCGGGATTCCGGCTTCAGGCCAATACCGGGAATGCGCAGCTCGCGCACATAACGGGCCAGAGCCGGAGTCACCTGACGCTTCAGATAGACAAAACGACGCTTAGGATTGGCCTTCAGGCGGGCTGCAAGCGCCTCGGGCTGCTCATCGATAACCTCCGCCAGTGCCTGCCAGCGCCGCTTATCGTCAAAGCTGTGGCGCTGATTCAAAACCTTGGGATCCGCCCAGATCGCCTCGACCGGCACGCTGACCGCCAGCATCTCACCGTTACGGTCGGTGATCAGCCCGCGCTGAACTTCGTGGGTCTGGGTACGCAGCGAGCGCATGTCCCCTTCGTTGATCAGCCGATCCGGTGAGATCACCTGGATGTAGGCCGCACGCGCGACAATGGCCACAAACACGCTGCAAAGGGCAAAGACCACGAAGCGGTAGCGCATCTGAAACAGCGTTGGCCTCAGCTTCTGCTTGGCGCCGGACTTCGCCGCCGGCTTGGCGGCTTTGGTGGCACGGGCATTGGGACGCCGGCTGCGGCGTTGGCTGGGTTTCATGGCAACCTCACCACCACTTCCTGCCCCGGTGCCGGCCGACTCATGCCCAGCTGTTTTTCCGCCAACCGGCTGACCCGGCTGTGTTCGGTAAGGGTTTGCTCCTCCAGCAACAGGTGGCGCCATTCGATATCGAGTTCATCGCGACGCTGACGCTGATCGTTGAGATTGTTGGTCAGCAATCGGGCCTCATACGCGGTCCAGACCACCCCCAGGGCACTCACCAGCACCAGCACGCTCAGCAGCACCACGCCTTTGTGTTGCCACAGATCTCGCCAGATGATGCCTGCCAGGCTGGAGTCGCCAATCATGGGTTACCCCAATCGCTCGGCAACCCGCAGCACCGAGCTGCGGGAACGGGTGTTATCGGTCACCTCGCCATCCGATGGCTTTAACGCCTTGCCGACGGTCTTCATGGTTCGAGTCTTATTGATCTGCTCCTCGGTCAGGGGCAGGCCCGGAGGCAACGGTTCGCCTTGACTCTGCCGGCGCATGAAGCGCTTGACCATGCGATCTTCCAGCGAGTGGAAACTGATGATCGACAAACGTCCCTGTGGTGCCAGTGCCACCAGGGAGCCTTTCAGCGCCTGCTCGATCTCCTCCAGCTCGCTGTTGATGTAGATGCGCACCGCCTGGAACGTGCGGGTCGCCGGGTGCTTGCCCTTCTCCATCTTATGTTTCGGGGTGATGTCTTCTATCAATTTCGCCAGGTCCCGGGTCCGCTCCAGTGGTTTACCCTCCTCAATGTGGGCCTTGATGGCCCGGGAGATGGGACCGGCGTACTTGTCTTCGCCGAAGGTACGAATCACCCAGGCGATATCCTTAGCATCGGCTCGGTGCAGCCACTGTGATGCGGTTTCGCCCTGGGTATTGTCCATCCGCATATCCAGCGGCCCGTCTCTCAGGAAGCTGAAGCCGCGTTCGGCATCATCCAGTTGGGGTGACGACACCCCAAGGTCCAGCAGCACGCCGTCCACCTGCCCCACCAGGTCACGCTCTTCCAGGTACCCGGCCAATCCGGAGAAGGGACCATGGATGATGGTGAACCGAGGATCCTGCTGCTGCAGTTGCTGCCCCACCTGTACCGCCTGGGGATCACGGTCGATGCCAAACAAACGGCCATCGGGTCCGAGGCGCGACAGAATTTCCCGGCTATGACCGCCACGTCCGAAGGTCCCATCGATGTAAGTACCGTCGGTTTTGATGTTCAATCCGTCCACTGCTTCTTTCAACAGCACGGTTACGTGACTAAAAGTTTCCGCCATTAGAGGGCAAATTCCTGTAAACGTTGGTTATCAATAAAGGCTTCCGCTTTCAAAGCGGTCTGAGAATCGGCAATCTGTTGCTGCCAATTGCTTTCCGACCAGACCTCAAATTTATTGAGCTGGCCGACCAGCATCAACTGCTTGTCCAGTTGCGCGTAGTGTCGTAAAGGGGGAGGTAATAACACCCGGCCCATGCGGTCCATCTCCACATCGGCGGCGTAGCCCAGCAACAGCCGTTTGATGGCACGTTCACTGGGTTGGGTGTCGGACAGGGTCGCCAGTTTTTGCTCGACCTTCTGCCAGGCATCCAGAGGGTACAGCAGCAGACAAGTCGACTTGATGTCGACGGTCACCACCAGCTGATTGTCGTTTTGCGCGCACAACAACAGCCGGTATCGCTTTGGTATGGCGATCCGGCCTTTGGCATCAAGAGAGATGCTACTGGCGCCTCTAAACAAAAGCTATCCCATCCCTGTTAAATACAATCGGACGACTTTATCCCACAAATAACCACTTTTTCCCACAAGCTACCAAGTTTATGGACACAAAGCGAGTATTGTCAAGGTGAGACGATCGGCGTCAAATCCCGTCAGAATGGGATTCTTACAGTTATTTTTTAACTAGTTAACCCACGACCACCGGTGGGTTAACCGGAGTAATCAGAGTCATTAACTGAGCAAATAAACAAAAAGGCTGCCCGAAGGCAGCCAATCCATTTACCGGTCACCCTTGCGGGTTACTGGTTGTCCCAGTACAGGGTATTGGCTGACGCCAGATACGGCCGGTACCAATTCGGCGCACCGTAGTGCCGCAGTATATGATCACTGATGTCACCGATGCGTGCATCGTACGCCTGCAGATCGATCCAGTCATAGCCCACGGCCACCTGATCCCAGGTGGAACTCAGCCCGGTGCCATCCACACCAAAGCTGGCCATCGCCGGTGCCACGAACACATTGCTGACCATGGTGTTGGCCAGGCAGGTCAGCGGCTGGTCGCTGTCCAGCATCCCCTCCTGACGGGCCAGAACCATGAAGCCTACATCCAGGTGGGCGTGATTAAAGTCTTCCATCTTGCCACTGCCGTCGGCCTTGTACTGATAATCCCAGGTACAGACATTGTTGCTGTCCGCATTGAGGTTATCCATATAGAAGCCAAGGATTTCATTGGCCTTCTGACCGAGGTCGCCGCTATCGCTGGTCCACTTGTTAAGGTAGATCATCGCCACACCCAGGGTCATGTTGTGGTTAAACGGCAGAGGATTGGAGTACAAACCACTGTCACCGGTATCGGCATTATCCGGATTAACGTAAAAATAGGAGCCCTGAATCGCCGCATTCTTAGTGGTGCTGAATGAGGTGTTGTGGGCCCGGACAATCACTTTCGCCCGCTCAATGTAGCTGTCTGCCTTGGCCATATAGCCGGTCAGATTTTCGCTCTTGATGTAATCCGCCAGCCGCATGATGGCGTTGAGGATCATGCCGTCGGTCAGAGCCTCATTGCGCCAGCCACCATTATAGGGACGACGCCAACCCGGAACCGGCAACCCGGGTGTGGTCAGATACAGCTTCGGCGCCAACTCATGGTAGGGCTCATTGAAGATGTTCAGCTCACCACGCTCAACCCGCTGTTCATCGGTGTAATACAGCATGTGATCCGCCAGTTCTACCGCGTAATCCACGTATTTACTGTCGCCGTAGGTCTGAGCCATGCGCACATAGGCCCGAAGCCAATAGTGCCCTTCCCAGGCATACACCAGGTTGTCGTTACCCTTGGTCTCGTTCAACACCGGCCGCTGGTTACCATAGATCTGCTCGAAACGGGCATCCCAATCCGCCTGGCTCGCCAGGTGGGGCATGGGGGCCTTGACGTTCGACTCAATGGCGCGCCAATCGGACGCCGCCACATTCATCAACAGATGCGTGCCGTCGGCGCCTGCTCCGGAAGCCACCACACCCTTGTCCTGTTTAAAGCTCAGGGCACGGGAGTGGTCGTTGTTATCCAGATCAATCAGCGCCAGTGACTGCAACGCCCCCTGGGAGTATTGCTCCTGCTGACGATACAACCAGTTATAGGTCACCGAAGTCGGGCTCACCGCACCACTGCTGGTGGTGGCGCTGCTACTGCCATCCGATGCGCTCAGGCTGCCATTAGCCACGGTGATCTCCACGTAATGGCTCTGATCGAATGCCAATTGACCACCGACAGACACCGTCTGACCATTCCAGCGACCTTCGACGCTGTTGTGGGTAAAGGCCAGGTAATCGCCATTGGCCGCAGAGGACAACAACATGGTTTTGGCACCCGCCTCAACCGCAATCTCGTCCAGCCAGGCCACCACCCGGAAATCACCATCGGCACGCCAATCGGCGATCTCGCCATAGGCATCTTGACCATTAAACACCACCGCATCGGAGCTCAGAATGATCCCCACCTCCGGATCTGGGTCCGGCTCTGGATCTGGGTCCGGCTCTGGATCTGGGTCCGGCTCTGGATCCGGGTCCGGCTCTGGCTCTGGCTCCGGCTCTGGATCCGGATCCGGGTCCGGCTCTGGATCCGGGTCCGGCTCTGGATCCGGGTCCGGAATGACCGGTGGTGGATCCGGATCCGGCGAAGGATCCGAAGACCCGCCTCCACACCCACTCAGGGTCACTGCTAACAGGGTGACTGAAAACAACGTTTTCAGCTTAACCAGGCCGTTGGGGCCCAGCTCAAAATGCCGATTTGACATTAAATGCTCCTAAATCGGCAGACAATTTCACGCGACGGTTGGTCGATACACTTACGGTACCGTTGTTCCCTCAATACACCACATACGACATGAGGTAATCCCGCTATCTTTGGCCTACGCCTTAAGACCGGAGATTTTGCGTCGCCAGCTCTCGCTGGTTTTGCCTTTGTCTGCTGTCTAAACACACCCGATGCCGCTGCAGTTGCCGCGAACATCGAATAACGAAGTGGGAAGAGAATACTCAAGGCCCATTTTTTAGACAAACAGCTCAAAAACCCCCTCTTGAAGAAATTAATTTACTGATTCCGCACAAAAAACGATCTTTATTAATTGCACTTATGCATGCAATTAAGGCGGCACAATCAGATACCAATTTCGGGAGGTCTTTTACAATCGTTTGTTCTGAGGCCAATTTTAGAGGTCGTAGCAGGAGCAAGCCCGGCACCGTCGCAAAATGCGAAAGCTTGAGCGCTAAAGATCAATGTTGTGATCAAGATCACGGTAGCGATGTGGAGAAAATCCCTTTTTTGTAACTCAACTTCGCCAAGCGAGCCCTGGCAGAATCCAGGCTTTACTAAATCCGAAAGGTTGTCCAGGAACAAAACAAAAAAAACCGGAGCGTCGGCTCCGGCTTTTCAGTTATCTAAGGCTCACTTGATGACCCTGAGGGTAGGTCGGCCCGGTTCAGGACGGTTGTCCTGCTCGTCGGTAACCTCTTCGATACCGGCCTCATTCTGCTGCTGATCCAGTTGAAGCTCATAGCTCGGCTCTGGCGGGAACAGGGTTCCGGCGCCATTTTCCCGAGCATAGATAGCCTCACAGGCATACAGCGGTACCACAATGGCTTGCGGCTGGCCGCCAAAACGAGCATTAAAGCTCACATCGTCATTACCCAGCTGCAGATTGCCCACCGCATGGGGAGCAATGTTCAGCACTATCTGGCCATCCTGTACATACTGAGTCGGTACCTGGACACCGGGCAACTCGGCATTGACCGCCAGATGGGGGGTCAGATCATTATCAACCAGCCACTCATACAGTGCCCGTAACAGGTAGGGGCGTTGTGGTGATAGGCTGTGCTCCACCTCAGACACCGATGCGCAGCTCGCGCTCGGCTTCGGTCAGCGACGCCTTAAAGGATTCGCGCTCGAAGATGCGGGTCATGTAGGCCTTCACCTCATTACTGCCACGACCGGCCACTTCGATGCCCAGCTGGGGCAGACGCCAGAACAGGGCCGCCAGGTAGCAATCGACCAGAGTGAACTCTTCGCTCATGAAGTAAGGGGTTTCCGCAAACACTGGGCTCAGACCCAGGATGCTTTCGGTCAGCTGCTTGCGAGCCGCATCGGCTTTCTCGCCACGCATAATACGCTCGGCCAGTGCATACCAGTCATTCTGGATGCGGTACATCATCAGGCGGCTTTGACCACGGGATACCGGATACACAGGCATCAACGGCGGATGAGGGAAACGCTCATCCAGATACTCCATAATGATACGGGAGTTGTACAGCACCAATTCACGATCGATCAGGGTCGGAACGCTGTTGTAGGGGTTGAGCTCTGCTAAGTCTTCCGGTAGCTGGTTTGGATCAACCTGGATTACCTCGACACCGACGCCCTTCTCCGCCAAGACAATGCGTACTTGGTGGCTATAGAGATCACTAGCACCGGAATACAGCGCCATTACAGAGCGTTTATTGGCAGCAACAGCCATCGACATCCTCCAAACTCACTCAGAAACGATAAAACATTTGGGGGCAAGAATGCCCCCAAATGCGCAAGAGGTAGATTGTAACCTGTTATTGGCGATTAGTGTACATCTCGCCAATATTCCTTCTTCAAGAAAAACGCAATAACAAAGAAGAACGCCAGGAAAGCCAATACCCATTTACCAATACGTTCACGCTCCAGCTTCACCGGCTCGCCGGTGTAGGTCAGGAAGTTGGTGATATCCAGAACGTACTGGTCATACTCTTCGGCATTCATCTGACCGCCGCTGGCGACGATGGTGCCGTCTTCCTGCAGCACCGGTGTCCCCTGCAGTCCTTCCAGCACATGGGGCATACCCACGGCGGGGAACACCAGGTTGTTGACACCGAAGGGGCGGCTTTCATCCACATAGAACGACTTCAGGTAAGAGTAGATCCAGTCCGGGCTTTTCAGACGCGCTTCCAGGGTCAGATCCGGTGGCGGCGCACCGAACCAGGTCGCCCCGTTGTCGCTGCTCATGGCCGATTTAATCTGCTCACCCACCTTAACATCACTCAGGATCAGGTTGCTGACCTCCTCTTCGGTCATCTCGAGGTCATCGGCGATGCGTTGGTAACGCTGGTACTGCAGGCTGTGACAGCCACTGCAGTTGTCCATAAATGCCTGTGCACCCCGCTTGAGCGACGCCTTATCGGTCAGGTCAATGTTGGCACTGACCACGTGTTCATTGTTGCCGCCGGCGGCAAACACCAGAGCCGGCAGGCAAGCCATCAATACTGCGATTACCTTTTTCATTAGCCTGTCACCCTTTCTGGAAGCGGTTTGCACTTTTCGTTCTTGCTGTACACAAACAGCAGCACGAAGAAGCCGAAGTAACCCAGGGTACAGATGCGTGCCAGCAGGGTCAGGGTCGGAGTCGCCGGTACGGCACCCAGATAGCCCAGAATGATGAAGCAAACCACAAACTGTGACAGGTTCACCCGGTGCAGCATGCTGCGGTAGCGGATGGACTTCACCTTACAGCGGTCCAACCAGGGCAACACAAACAGCACACCGATGGCGGCGCCCATGCCGACCACACCCAGCAACTTATCCGGGATGGCCCGCAAAATGGCGTAGAACGGCGTGAAGTACCACACAGGTGCGATGTGCTCCGGCGTCTTCAGCGGGTTGGCCGCCTCGAAGTTCGGACGCTCAAGGAAGTAACCGCCGCCCTCGGGCATGAAGAACAGCACGTAGCAGAAGATGATCAGGAATCCGGCCACACCCATGATGTCTTTCACGGTGTAGTAAGGGTGGAATGGAATCGCATCCACCGGCCAGCCATCCGGGCCTTTGTTCTTCTTCACTTCGATGCCGTCCGGGTTGTTGGAACCCACTTCGTGCAACGCGATGATGTGCAGGAACACCAGCACCACCAACACCAGAGGCAGGGCAATCACGTGCAGGGCAAAGAAACGGTTCAGCGTGGCACCGGAGACCACATAGTCGCCTCGAATCCACAGGGTCAGATCGTCACCGATGACCGGAATGGCACCAAACAGGGAGATGATCACCTGAGCACCCCAGTAGGACATCTGTCCCCAGGGAAGCAGGTAACCCATAAAGGCTTCGGCCATCAGGATCAGGAAGATCAGCATGCCGAAGATCCACAGCAGTTCGCGGGGCTTCTGGTAGGAGCCGTACATCATGCCGCGGAACATGTGCATGTAGACCACCACGAAGAAGGCGGAGGCGCCGGTGGAGTGCATGTAACGCAGCAACCAGCCAAACTCCACATCCCGCATAATGTATTCTACCGAGGCGAACGCGCCTTCGGCGGTGGGGACGTAGTTCATGGTCAACCACACGCCGGTCAGCAACTGGTTCACCAGAACCAGCATCGCCAGAGAACCGAAGTAGTACCAGAAGTTAAAGTTTTTAGGAGCCGGATACTGGCCCACGTGCTTGTTGTACGTGGCCGTCATCGGGATCCGCTCGTCGATCCAGTCAATGATCTTTCTCATAATCAGGCCACTCCCTTCTCAACGCCGATCAAAATGGTCTTTTCATCAACATAGAAGTGCGGCGGAATCACCAGGTTCAACGGTGCAGGCACCCCCTGGAAAACCCGGCCGGCCATATCAAATTTTGATCCGTGGCAAGGGCAGAAGAAGCCGGAAGGCACGCCTTCGACCTGCTGGCCAAAGGTATCGGGCTGATAGGTTGGTGAGCACCCAAGGTGGGTACACAGGCCAACGGCGACAAAATATTCGTCCTTGATGGAACGGAAGGCATTCTGAGCGTATGGAGGTTGTTGAGGCTCGACGGAGTCCGGATCACGCAGCTGGTCACCAATCTTGGTTAACCCGTCCAGCACCTCTTTGGTGCGTCGTACGATCCACACTGGCTTACCGCGCCACTCAACGCGCAGCAGCTGTCCAGGTTCCACTTTACTGATATTGACTTCTACTGGAGCACCAGCGGCTTTTGCCTTGGCACTCGGGTTCCATGATTTAATGAATGGAACCGCAACAGCAGCGGCGCCGACACTGCCCACTACGGCTGTAGCAGCGGTCAGGAATCTGCGACGTCCATTATCGACAGGCGCATTGCTCATCCACTTTTCTCCCATTGGGGTCTGCTTTTATTTTTTAATGATCCGAGCAGTTGTTACCCAAATTGTGGTTTCAGGTAGCGCTGGAGCTCGGTCGCGCGCCCATTATATAGAAAAATTAGAGATAGATCATACTTTCCATGGGGATATTGTGCTGAATAACAATAATTTGAAAACATGAGTTGGCGATAAGTTTACAAAACAGTGGATTGCTCTTTGATTTTCAACAGACATAAAAAAACCCGCTGACATGCAGCGGGTTTTCCAGTCCTTGTGCTCGCGGCGAATTAACGCTTGGAGAACTGTGGACGACGACGTGCTTTACGCAGACCGACTTTCTTACGCTCAACCTCACGGGCGTCACGAGTAACGAAGCCAGCTTTACGCAGTGCAGGACGCAGAGTCTCATCGTACTCCATCAGAGCACGAGTGATGCCGTGACGGATTGCACCGGCTTGACCAGTGATACCACCACCCTGAACAGTTACGTAGATGTCCAGCTTCTCCAGCATTTCAACCAGCTCAAGAGGTTGACGAACAACCATACGAGCAGTCTCACGACCGAAGTAAACGTCCAGAGTACGCTTGTTTACAGTGATGTTGCCACTACCAGCTTTGATGAATACACGAGCGGTAGAGCTCTTGCGGCGGCCAGTGCCGTAGTATTGAGTTTGTGCCATTGCCAAAATCTCCGTATTAGATGTCTAGTACTTGAGGCTGCTGAGCTGCGTGAGCATGCTCGTTACCTGCGTACACTTTCAGCTTACGGAACATGGCACGACCCAGAGGGCCTTTCGGCAGCATGCCCTTAACCGCTTTTTCAATGATCATTTCAGGCTTGCGAGCCTGCAGATCGTTGAAGTTGATCTCTTTGATACCGCCAGGGTAACCAGAGTGGCTGTAGTACATCTTGTTCTGAGCCTTGTTACCGGTAACGGTAACTTTCTCAGCGTTGATGATTACGATGTAGTCACCGGTATCAACGTGAGGAGTGTATTCTGGCTTATGCTTGCCGCGCAGGCGACGAGCAATTTCAGTGGCCAGACGACCCAGAGTTTTGCCATCGGCATCGATGACGAACCAGTCGCGCTTTACGCTTTCTGGTTTTGCAGTAAAGGTTTTCATCAGACTAATAACCCAAATTAGCTGTTACACATCAGCGTACTGTCGGGGCCGACAATACGCCCTATGTTGGTTTCTTCCGTGCCCCTTCGAACACATCGGAACCGAGTGTCGGTTGATAAATCAACCATTCGTAACGTGGGCAGGGCGCGAATTATAGAGTAAGGCGCCGTAAAAATCACCCGTTTTTTACAGCCAATTCGCCAGGGACACACTTTTCCCTGGCTCGGGAAGGACCGGCAGCACTCCTGCCGCCTTAAAAACCGCACTAAGGCAGGTGGGGGCGGGCCAGGTAGTCGTGGCTCTGCATCTCCTGCAGCCGGCTCAGGCAGCGGCGAAACTCAAACTCCAGCCCGCCGCCCTGATACAACTGCTCCAGCGGCACTTCGCTGGAGATGATCAGCTTCACCCCGCGTTCATAGAATTCGTCCACCAGCGCCAGGAAACGCCGGGCAATGTCGTCACCAGTCAGCTGGGCCCCCATGGCCTTGACGCCGCTGAGCAGCAACGAATGGTAGCAGCGGGCCAGCTCCATGTAGTCTAACTGGCTGCGGGGACCGTCGCACAACGCCATGAAATCCACCAGCAATACGCCGTCCGCTTGCCGGCGTACGGAAATGGTTCGCCCCTCGACCTCGATGTCGCCACCGTAATGACCGGCCTCCGGAGCCAACTGCTCGAAGTAGCGGTGCAGGTTGTCGTCCGCCTGCTGATCCAGGGGGGAGTGGAAGATCTCCGCCTGCTCCAGCGCCCGCAGGCGGTAATCGATGCCATGATCCACATTGACCACCTGGCAATGCTGCTCTATCAGGTCGATGGCCGGTAGGAAGCGGGCCCGTTGCAAGCCGTTGCGGTACAACTCCCGGGGCGGAATATTAGAGGTCGCCACCAGCACCACCCCCCGGGTGAACAGGGCCTTCATCAGCCCCCCCAGCAACATGGCATCGGTGATGTCCGACACGAAGAACTCATCGAAACAGATCACCTCGGCCTCATCCGCCAGCGTCTGTGCCACCCGTTCCAACGGATTGGCCTGATCCTTTAACTGATTCAGCTCCTGATGGACCCGGTGCATGAAGCGATGGAAATGGATACGCATTTTGCGCTGCAGCGGCAACACCTCAAAAAACGTATCCACCAGGTAGGTTTTGCCCCGGCCGACGCCGCCCCAGAAATAGAGCCCCCGAACCGCCGGCTGTGGAGCGGGTTTTCCAAGCCAGCCCCCCAACTTACCCAGTAAGCCCGGTTCGAACTGGTCTCGGGCCAGCAGGGCATCGTACAGTTGTTGCAACTGTTCAACGGCGTGGCGCTGAGCCGGGTCGGGGTGAAAATCCGGTCGGGAGAGATCCGCCTGATATAGTTGTAGGGGGGTAGCCTGTGGCACTTCCATGGCCCTCGTCACTGGTCGTAGCTTTGAGTGGTCATAGTACCATGGCGGCCCAAGCCGATGTATAGTTGGTCTATAACAAGTAGATAGTGCTAATTTTTTTGGCCTTAATTTACGGGTCGGTTTGGAGTAGATATGAATGAAGTTTGGATAGTACTGGCCCTGATTGTGGGATTTGGCATCGGTTACGCCGTCCGCTGGCGCACCTCTGGCACCCCCGCCGATGCCCACAGTGTGAGGCAAAAGCTGGAAAAAGCCCGTTTTGAACTGGATCAACAGCGACAGGAGATGGCGGATTATTTTGAGCAGTCCCACGCCACCCTGCTGCAACTGAGCCAGGATGTGGACAGGGCCAACCGACTGTGGAACGAATCGGCCTCACACCTGTTTGAGGAGCAGCTCAGCACCGCCAAGTTGCCGCTGCACCAACCTGATCCAGAGCCGCTGACCACCGAAGATCAGCAGCCCAATGATTACGTTCACGGCTCTCACGGCATCATCAGTCCTCGGAAAAAAGTCAGCTGACCAGGGGAACTAAAGCGGTCGCGAGGGGGTCGATAAGCAAGTAGAAATATTTGCTGAAATACGGAGAATTTTTATAGATGAATAAGTCTGTTGCCGTGCTGACCGCCGCGATTTTCGCCGCCGGAGTATCTCTGTTTCCCGCCACCAGCCACGCCGCGTTGCCTCTGGTGGTTGAGGGGCAGCAACTGCCAAGCCTGGCACCGATGATTGAGCAGGTGGGTCCTGCCGTGGTGTCGGTGTCGGTGTCCGGCACCCAGGTTTCCCGTCAGGAGATTCCTGAGCCATTCCGTTACTTTTTCGGCCCCAACGCGCCGCGGGAGCGCGTCCAGGAACGCCCTTTCCGTGGCCTGGGTTCCGGGGTCATCATCGATGCCGGTGAAGGCTACATCGTTACCAACCACCACGTTATCGACGGCGCCGACAAAATTCTCATCAGCCTCAGCGACGGTCGCGAGTTTGAAGCCGAACTGATCGGTTCAGACCAGAGCAGCGATGTGGCCCTGCTGAAAGTGGACGCCGACGATCTCACCGAAGTGAAACTGGCTAAGTCCGATGGCCTGCGGGTGGGTGACTTCGCGGTCGCCATTGGTAACCCCTTCGGCCTGGGACAGACCGTGACCTCCGGCATCGTCAGTGCTCTGGGGCGCAGTGGCCTTAACATCGAAAGCCTGGAGAACTTCATCCAGACCGATGCCGCCATCAACAGCGGTAACTCCGGTGGCGCACTGGTGAACCTTCGCGGCGAGCTGATCGGCATCAACACCGCCATTCTGGCCCCGAGCGGTGGCAACGTCGGCATCGGTTTTGCCATCCCCTCGGACATGGTCCGGGGCCTGACCCAGCAGATCATCGAATTCGGTGAAGTGCGCCGCGGTGTGCTGGGTGTGCTTGGCCGCGAACTGGACAACGAAACCGCCAAGCTGTTTGGCCTCGAGTCCCAGCATGGCGCGTTCGTCAGCCAGGTCGTCCCCGACTCTGCTGCGGCCAAGGCGGGCCTGAAGGCTGGCGACATCATCATCAGCGTCAACGGCCGTAAGATTCGCACCTTCTCCGAACTGCGGGCCAAGGTGGCCACCATGGGCGCTGGCAGCAAGGTGGACCTCGGCATCATTCGCGACGGCGATCAAGAGACCGTCAAGGTCACCCTGAGCGAAGCGGAAGGGGAAAACGTCAAGGCCAGTGTGGTTCACCCCGCCCTAGAAGGCGCCAAGTTGTCCACCTACCACCAGGATGGCATCGAAGGGGTGGCCATTACCGAACTGGAGGAGCGCTCAGCCGCTGCCCGCCAGGGACTGCGTAAGGGGGACATCATTCTCGGCGTCAACCGCGAGCGGGTACAGAGCCTGAAAGAGCTGCGCAGCCTGCTGGAAGATTATGAAGGGGCACTGGCACTGAACATCCGTCGGGATGACAGCAACATGTACCTGATTATCCGCTAACCCCAATGCCCGCCATGAGCCGCTGCCTTTCCGGCGGCGGCTCATTTTTTGTGTTCCTTCGATGTGATACCCTCTTGCTTTCATTCATCAATATTATTAAGACCATGGCAAAGTTCCTGCTCTACATTGCGAAACCGATTCTGGCCGGGCTGGTGCTGGCCATCGCCATCGTGCTGTTGAGTCCCAACCTCAGGCAACAACTGCCGGATTTGAACTGGCCCAGCAGCCAGGTCAATCGCACCAGTTTCGCCCAGGCGGTTAAGCGCGCCTCCCCCGCCGTGGTCAATATCTACTCCCGTACCCAGAATACCGCCTTCCCGAATCAGTCCACCGACGCCGGTCTGGGCTCGGGGATCATCATGCGTAAAGACGGTTACGTGCTCACCAACTACCACGTAGTGAGCGGCGCCGACCTGATCTATGTGGCGCTGCAGGATGGCCGCTGGGGCTCGGCGGTGATGATCGGTGCCGATCCCTGGACCGACCTGGCGGTGTTGTACATCGATACCGAAGGCCAGTCCCTGCCCACCATCCCTTACGACCTGCAGCGCCAGCCAGAAATTGGCGATGCCGTGCTGGCCATCGGCAACCCCTATAATCTGGGCCAGACCATTACCCAGGGGATCATCAGCGCCACCGGTCGCTTTGGCCTCAGCTCCCGTTATCAGGATTTCATCCAGACCGATGCCGCTATTAACCAGGGCAACTCAGGGGGCGCACTGGTGGATGCCGACGGCTACCTGGTGGGGGTGAACACCGCCAACTACAACGTCGGCGGCGAAAGCGGTGTCGGCATCAACTTTGCCATTCCGCTGCAACTGGCCCACCACGTCATGGAAAAACTGATCAAAGATGGCCGGGTGATTCGCGGTCACCTCGGGGTCAGTGCGTCACCGCTGGATCCCACTCGAGCACGATTAATGGGCATCGCCAACACCGACGGTGTGCTGCTGACCAACATCGATCGCAACAGTCCGGCCGCCCGCGCCCGCTTGGCCGCTGGCGACGTGATCACCGAACTCAATGGCCAGAAGCTCGAGGGGGTCAATGCCATGATGGATGCCATCGCCGAGACCCCACCAGGCACCGAGGTCAACCTGACCCTGATTCGCAATGGCAAGACACTGCGACTGCCGGTGACCATCGGAGAAGTGCCCCCCTATCAGGGGCCGGCACGCTAAACGCCACGCTACACAACAAAACGGCTCGTCAGTGAGCCGTTTTTTTATCGCAAGAACATGAGCCCTTCAGGCATGGCAGCGCCCCTTATCCGCGGCTCTGCTGCACCACCGGCAGCGTCACCCCCGGCAGGCGCCCGGCCGCGCGCCCTCGGTGTCGAGGAAGTACCCTGGTAGCAGTGATCAGTCCTGTCGCTCATGTTCCAGCAGCGCCTGCTTGAGCGCCACTCCCCCGGCGTAGCCAGTCAGGCTGCCGTCTTTGCCGATCACCCGGTGGCAGGGCACCACCACCGCCACCGGATTGCGGCCATTGGCCGCCCCCACCGCCCGCACCGATTTCGGGCGTTCGATACGCTCGGCGATCTCGGAATAGGCACACGTTTCGCCATAGGGAATCTCAACCAGTGCCTGCCATACCTGCTGCTGAAAAGCCGTGCCACGCATATCCAACGGTAGATCAAAGCGTTGCCGCCGACCTTGGACGTATTCCTCGAACTGAGTCCGCACCGGTTGCAGCGCCTGGGGGCAGCGCTGCCAGTGGGCTTCAATGGTCAACGGCTGCGCGCCCTGCTGAAACCCCAATGCCACCAGGCCTTTGTCCGATACCACCGCCACAACCTCTCCCCAGGGAGTCGGCCACTGATCGTACTTCATGTTGATTCTCCTAAAGATTGCCACAATGCCATCACGGCATAGGCACGCCAGGGCCGCCAGGATTCCGCCCGCACCCGGGTCTGCGCCGGGCTGCCCTTCTCCAGTTTAAGGGCATGATACAAGCCGAGATCCGAGGCGGGAAAGCCATCGCTCTCCTGCAAACCCCGCATGCACACGTACTGTGCCGTCCAGTCACCAATGCCGGTCAGGGTCTGCAACCGCTGCACACGGGTCGGCAACTCGCCATGGCCGGCTTCAAAGCCCTCGGTATAGCTCCGGGCAATGCCCTGAAGCCAACGGGCCCGGGTGGCCGTGAGCCCCACTCCGGTGAGATCGGCATCGGCCAACTGCGCTGGCGACGGAAACGTCCGTGATAAACCCGACGCCCCTGGCAATGGCTCTCCGAAACGCTCACACAGCCGGCTCAATATCGTTCTGGCGCCTTTGACGCTGATCTGTTGACCGACAATGGCCCGCACCACAGCCTCAAACTCACTCCAAATTCCCGGCAATCGCAGCCCGGGATGGCGGCGCCAGATCGGCCCGAGATCCGGGTCGTTGGCAAACGCCTGCCACAGCGACTGCGGATCGGTATCCAGATCAAACACCTCCCTGACCCGCTGTACCAGCGCCCGCAGGCAGCGGGGATCATCACAATGGATCGTCAGGTTCAGCCGGCAGTGTTCGAGATCCGGTGACAGTTCGAACCACCCCCGTTGCTGTCCCAGTTGTATGGCACGGCAATAGCGGTCGGCCTCGACCCGCTCCACCCCGGGCAACGCCCGGGTGCGCAGAAACGCCAACAGCGCCTGCCAGTCAAACGGGGGGCGGAACCGCAGCTGCACCCGGCAGCCGGAACCAGAAACATCAGCACGACGCCGAATGTCGGAGGGGGTCAAGGAAAACTGGCGCTGAAACGCGTCATTGAAGCGGCGACGGGAGCGGAACCCACAGGCCTGGGCTACTGCCAATACCGGCAACCGGCTCTCCGTCAGCAACTGTTTCGCAAACAGCAGGCGGTGATTCAGGGCATAGGCCAGCGGCGACACCCCCAGGTGTTTGTCAAACAGGCGCCTCAGATGACGGTCACTGACTCCGAGCCGCTCGGCAAAAGCCGTCAGCGACGGCATCGGCTCGCCGGCATGAATCAACGACAACGCCCTGGCCACCGTGGTTTCCGTTCCCCGCCACGCCGGGCTGAACGGCGCACTCTCCGGGCGACAACGCAGGCACGGGCGGTAGCCGGCCTTTGCCGCCGCGGCCGCATTGGCAAAATACTCGACGTTAGCGGATTTCGGGGCCGGAGCAGGACACACCGGCCGGCAATAGATGCCGGTGGTTTTCACGGCGGTAAAAAAGCGGCCGTCAAAGCGGTGATCCCGGGCCAGGCGCGCCCGTTCACATTGGGAATGAGTCAGTGTCATGGGGCCACTGTATCACAGCCCCACCCACCAATGAGCCAGATCCGGACACCAATGGCCGCAGCTCCAAAATCCCCGAGTCCGTACAACGGTCATCGGCCACAGCAGCACCGGACAACAACTCAGCCAGGATAACAACCGACGGCGATACGCGGTATACCGCCTTCATGGTTGCCGCCTCCACAGGCGGCCGGCATCACGGTGATCAAAACCGGATAACCCATGCACACCGGCAAAAAGGGAAGGCCAGACGCTGTTTCGAGTGGGTTTACAGGCAACAAAAACCCCGACACCGTCGGGGTTTGGGGATCCTACCGAGTCGCGGCATCGATGCCGCAATCGTCCAGAGCGGCCGGTTACACTCTCCGGCCCAACATTCTCGATAGGGTGCCATCGCCATCCATCAACTGGTGCTTCAAGGCACCGGCCACGTGCAGCGCTACCGTCAGCGGCGCCAGTTGCTGTTTTGAGTCCTTCATAACACTCTCCTTGTTGGTCTCTGTCCCTATGCTAAATGGCCATCTTGAGGATGTAGAAATGAAACCCCTCCGCCCTTGTAACGGAAGATGTCAGACACAAAAGTCCACAGGCCAATGTGACTCACCGCCGCATTCAAACAAAAATCGCCAATGTGGATAAATACCTGCAGATTCTCCACAAATTTTTCACATTACATCCTCCCTAATCCCGTCAAACAAACATTTTCCTTTAAATTCATAGGCATAAAAATGACACATTGCAAAATATTGACACTTTCAGGGCTGCTTAGCCTGCTCGCAGCTTGCGGAGGTAGCTCCGGCTCTTCGGCTCAACCAGAACCGCTCACGGGCTACCTCAAAGATTCTGCACTGGCGGGCGTCAATTACCACACTCCCAGTCTGAGTGGCCTTACCGGCCCCAATGGCGAGTATCAGTACCGGGAAGGCGAGCAGGTGACGTTTCATATCGGCACCCTTCCTCTGGGCGATGCGCCAGGGGCCCCACTAACCACTCCGGTTGAGCTATTGGCGCAACATGGATTCGGTGACACAGAGGTCACCAATATGGTGCGGTTGCTGATGGCGCTGGATACCGATCAGGATCCCGTCAATGGCATCCAGATCGGCAATGAACTGCGCAATCAACTTAAACAGCAGATTGATGCCTCGGGCTTAACCCTCGACGAAGCCAACATGACGTCGCTGTTGTCGCAGTTGAACATCTTCGATGATCAAGGCAACACCACTGACGTTAGTCTGCCAACGGCACTGCAGGCACAAGCGCATCTGGAAAACACCCTGAGATGTGGATATGCCGGGCTCTATGTCGGCCAATACTCAGGGGATGACACCGGCTTCTTTGCCGCCGCCGTCGACCCCGTGTCCCTGACCGTCAGGGGCTCGCTGCACAGCAGTCAGCCCTACCAACCTCTTTTTGGCATAGAAGCCAGCGCTCCCATATTTCTGGAGGAGCCCGCCGCACCGCTGTCCATGGGCATTACCGGTGCTGGTAGTGACGCAGGCTTTCTCGGTACCATCTCAAATTACTCAGAGATATCCGGCAGCTGGATCTGGCCGGATGTCCGAAGCGGCGGCGATTTTCAGGCAGAAAAAGTGATTCCAGACGACGAGGGCGCCCAATTCAAATACGTGGGTACCTACAGGGTCAATCCGTTAGGTGGGACTCCGGCGGACGGCGTCATTCAGATTCTGATCCATGAAAATGGTGTGGTGGATGTGGATTACATCAATATCTTCGATGAAGAACACACTCATGTGCAGACCCAGATGACTCAGGGCCAGGTGGAATTTACTCTGTATGATGCGTTTTTTGAGCGCCAGCCGAGCTTTACCCTGCCGTTGTCTGTGCAGGCCGGCGAAGTGGTCGACCAAGTTCTGTCCGATGACTACAACGGCAACGACTATCACTTCGAATTGAGCAGTTGCCGGCTCTGAGTCCCAATAAAAAAGCCGGCGGTCAGCCGGCTTGTTTCTTAGTATGGGTCGATAAACCTACTTCAGGCGCACCACATTGGCACCGAGCCCGGCCATCTTATCTTCGATGTGCTCGTAGCCGCGATCCAGGTGGTAGATGCGATCGACGATGGTGGTGCCCTCTGCCACCAGCCCGGCAATCACCAGGCAGGCAGACGCCCGCAGATCCGTCGCCATCACCTGGGCACCGGTCAGTTTCGCCTCGCCCTTAATCAGGCAGGTGTTGCCTTCCAGGTCTACATCGGCGCCCATCCGCTGCAGCTCGGGAATGTGCATAAAGCGGTTTTCGAAAATGGTTTCCGTCACCTTGCTGACCCCCTGTGCCACCACATTCAGGGCACAGAACTGGGCTTGCATGTCAGTGGGGAAGGCCGGGTGGGGCGCAGTCTTAATATCCACGGCCAGGGGCGCTTTACCGCCCATGTCCAGGGCGATCCAGTCGCTGCCGCGCTCAATCTCGGCGCCCGCTTCCTGCAGTTTCAGCAACACCGCATCCATGGTCTCCGGCGCCGCCTTACGGCAGACAATGCGTCCACCGGTCGCCGCCGCCGCCACCAGATAGGTGCCGGTTTCGATGCGATCCGGCATCACCTCATAGTGGATACCGGACAACCGCTCCACCCCTTCAATCACCAGGGTATCGGTTCCGGCGCCTTTGATGTCGGCTCCCATGGCGTTCAGGCAGTTCGCCAGATCCACCACTTCCGGTTCCCGGGCTGCGTTTTCAATCACCGTGGTGCCGTCAGCCAGTGCCGCCGCCATCATCAGGTTCTCGGTACCGGTCACCGACACCATGTCCATCAGGATGGTGGCGCCTTTGAGGCGACCGTCGATGCGAGCCTTGATGTAACCCTCTTCGACAGAGACCTCGGCTCCCATCAACTGCAAACCATGAATGTGCAGGTTCACCGGGCGGGCACCAATGGCACAGCCACCGGGCAGGGACACGTCTGCACGGCCATATTTCGCCAGCAACGGACCCAGAATCATGATCGAGGCGCGCATGGTTTTCACCAGGTCATAAGGTGCCACGTATTGATCGATGGTCTGGGGGCGGATGGACACCACGCCTTGGGACAGCTCACTGACGTCGGCACCCAACTGGCGCAGCAACTGGCAGCTGGTGTTGACGTCACGCAGCGCTGGCACGTTGCCAATGCGCATCTCATCGTCCGCCAATACCGATGCCATCAGAATCGGCAAGGCCGCATTTTTTGCACCCGAAATGGTGACTTCGCCGGCTAAGGGGCCGGCTGCCCGAATTTGCAATTTATCCACGCTATATCAGCCAGCTCACATGTTAAACATTTTTTCACGTTGCCATTCCGCTGGCGTAAAAGCTTTGATGGTCAAAGCATGCAGAGTTCCATCTGTGATCTTTTCCATCAATGGAGCGTAAACAGCCTGCTGGCGTTTTACTCGGCTCATGCCGTCAAAACAGGCCCCGACAACCACCACTTTATAGTGAGTGCCTTCGGCAGTGACGATCACATCGTCCAGGTCCATGGCCTGGCGCAGCATATCGGCGACTTCATTGTTCTGCATTACGCTTTCCCTCGAGCTTCGCTATGCGATAGCTAAAAAATCAATATCATACAGGTCCAACAGGGCTCGTACGCCTGCTGGCACCCCAATCCACGTCAGTGACTGTCCCCGGCCTTCGGCCTGGCCAACCCAATCCAGCAGCAACGCCACACCGGCGCTGTCGCACCGGGTCAGCCCGGACAGGTCAATCTCGGCTATGGCGTCCGTCAGGGGCGACGATGTTGGTCCGCAAAAACGGCTGACCGTATCCAGGGTCAACTGGCCCTCCAGGCACAAGCGGCGGCCGGAGGCACGAGCACTAACGGTCATTGGCTCTGTCCTGTGGTCGCCACAATACCTTGTCGATTGCGCTCAGCCAACTGTTCAGTGACAGAATCGATCCCCTGCTGCCGGATAAGACCGCCAAGCTCCGCCTGCTGTGATGCCAGCAAGCTGATGCCTTCTGCAACAAGATCAAATACCTTCCAGTTACCCTTCTTATTTTTTCTGGCCTTAAACTGCAGATCCACCGGCTCACGCTGCTTCTCGATCAGTTTCACGTCGATGGCCACGATCTTGGCATTGCCATAGGGCTTCTCCGGAGCAAACTCCAAAGTCTGGTCGGTGTATTTGTCAAACGCACTGGCAAACGTCGCCAGCATGTACTCTTTAAATTCGGCGGTAAACTTGTCCCGCTGGTCGCGGGTGGTCTTGCGGGCATGCACCCCCATCACCTTGTAGGCGGCATACTTGTAATCGATGTAGGGCAGCAGCTCTTCATCGATCAACTGGCGTACCTTAACCGGATCGCTATCCAGTTCGTTGCGCTCCTGACTCAGCCTGGTAAACGCCTGGTCAGCCACCTGTTTCATCATTTCATAGGGATCGGTGTAATCCTTGGCCTGTACCGAACCCATCCCCATTACCAGCATCAGGGCCAGTTGCAAAATTCGCTGCATCATAGTCTGCTCTCCCGATTAACCTTTGTTGCCACTGCTGTACAGGAACTGGCCAATGAGTTCCTCAAGCACCATGGCACTGCGGGTGTCTTCCAGGCGATCGCCATCGGCCAGCAGCTCAGATTCGTCATCCATAAAGCCCGGGGTCAGGCCGATGTACTGTTCCCCCAACAACCCTGAGGTCAGAATTGAGGCACTGCTGGTATCGGTAAACTGATCAAAGCGACTCTCAATGGCCAGGGTCACAACCGGAACCAATAATTCGGGATCCAGATCGATGTGTGCCACACGGCCAACCACCACGCCACCCACCTTCACCGGTGAACGCTCCTTCAGGCTGCCGATGTTGTCGAACTGAGCGGTCAGCATATACACATTGGTGTGGGCGCGGGGATCGATGTCCGCCACCTTAAAGACCAACACCAGAAACGCGATGATGCCGGCCAGCAAAAAGCCCCCCACCGCTAATTCAATTTTTCTATTCGTCATGCTAATTCCCAAACATCAATGCGGTCAGCAAAAAATCCAATCCCAGAACAGCCAGAGAGGCGTGTACTACGGTATCTGTGGTTGCCCGCCCCAGCCCTTCGGCGGTCGGCAGGGCGTTATAGCCTTTATAGGTGGCAATCCAGGTCACGACGGTGGCAAACGCCACCGACTTGATCAGGCAGTTGACGATGTCCTGACGCCACTCCACCTGAGCCTGCAAGATTGACCAGAACGCACCATCGTCGATGCCTTTCCACTCGACGCCGACCAGGTGGCCGCCCCAGACACCCACGGCCACGAACATCAGCGTCAGCAGCGGCAGCGAGATGACGCCGGCCCAGAACCGGGGCGCAATCACCCGCCGCAGCGGATCCACCGCCATCATCTCCAGGCTGGCCAGCTGCTCGGTGGCCTTCATCAGGCCAATCTCCGCCGTCAGCGCCGAACCGGCACGGCCGGCGAACAGCAGCGCTGCCACCACCGGTCCCAATTCACGCAGCAGCGACAGCGCCACCATCGGGCCCAGGCTCTCTTCGGTACCAAAGTCCACCAGGATGGTATAGCCCTGCAGGCCGAGCACCATGCCAATAAACAGGCCGGAAACGAGAATGATCAGCATCGACAACACGCCGACGCTGTAGATTTGCCGGGCCAGCAACGGCCACATTTTGCGGGGCTCGGGTTTGTGTACCAGGGCTCCCACCAGCATCAGGGTGGCACGCCCCATGGAACTCAGGGTCTCCAGACCCGTGCGCCCCAATCGCTGAATCATCTGAACCATCATGAGTTAAGCAACTCCTGTTGATACTCCGGCGCCGGATAATGGAACGCCACCGGTCCGTCCGCCTGCCCCCGGAGAAACTGTTGCAGCTGCGGTGAATCCGCCTGTCTCAGGCTGTCAGCGTCGCCGGCACCAATCACCTGACCATCGGCAATCACATAGGCGTAATCGGCAATGGACAGCACCTCCTGTACGTCATGGCTCACCACCACAGAGGTCAGCGACAACGCCTCACTCATCTCCTTGATGAGCTTCACCAGTACCGCCATGGAGATGGGGTCCTGGCCGGCAAACGGCTCGTCGTACATCACCAACTCCGGCTCCAGGGCGATGGCCCTTGCCAGCGCCGCCCGGCGCTGCATGCCGCCAGACAGCTCCGACGGCATCAGGGCGGCCGCGCCCCTCAGCCCCACGGCTTCCAGCTTCATCAGCACCAGTTTACGAATCAGTGTCTCGTTGAGGTCGGTGTGCTCCCGCAGCGGGAAGGCGACATTGTCGAACACCGACATGTCGGTGAACAGCGCCCCGGACTGAAACAACATGCTCATGCGACGGCGCAGTCCAAACAGGTCACTGCGACTTTGCCGATGCAGATCCTTGCCATCAAACAGCACCCGGCCCGAATCCGGCAGCAGTTGGCCGCCGATCAGCTTCAGCAAGGTAGTCTTGCCGATGCCGCTGGGGCCCATAATGGCCGTCACCTTGCCTCTGGGGATCACCAGATCCAGGCCTTTAAATATCTGTCGCGTCCCGCGGCTGAAGGTCAGCCCCTGGACGTCAATCAGGTTGTCTGGGTTATCCACTAAGAAATTCATTCCCTTACACGGGTCTTTTCGACCGGAATATGGCAGATTATCAATATTCAGTTAGGAATATAACTAATCGGACCGAATTTCCGTTGTAAAATGACGTAAATCAAATGGGCCAGAGCAGTAAACCCGCCCTCTAGATAACTGAACAGGCCGACAGGCAGCCCATCGGGTTTCCAAGTTTGATTCTACGGAGTCCTCTTTTTGCCCACAACAAGCGGGCCCGGCCTTTTCTTTTCAAAATGTTCGGGCGACAATGCGCCTCTTCAATGCCAGGGCTTTTAATCATGTTTCTCAATATTCTGATGCTGCTGGGCGGGCTGGCGCTACTGGTCTGGAGTGCCGACCGCTTCGTCTATGGCGCCGCCGCCATTGCCCGCAATCTCGGGCTGCCGTCGTTGATCATCGGCCTGACGATCGTCTCCATGGGCTCATCGGCACCAGAGATGATGGTATCAGTCACCGCCGCCCTGGAAGGCAAAGGCGATACCGCCATCGGCAACGTCCTGGGCTCCAACATCGCCAACATCACCCTGATTCTGGGCCTCACCGCCCTGTTGCGGCCTCTTGTGGTCGGCAGCAACACCCTGCGCCGGGAGATGCCGCTGATGATGGCTGGCACCCTGCTGGCCGGGTACCTGCTCAGCGATCAGCACCTGAGCTACTTCGACGGCGCACTGCTGCTGTGTGCCTTTACCCTGATTCTCGGCTACCTGTGCACCAGCGCCTGGCGCCACCGGGAAAACGATCCCATGGCTAAGGCCAGCGAGGATGAGATCCCCACCAACCTGCCCACCAGCCATGCCACGTTCTGGTTACTGCTGGGAATGGCGCTGCTGCCGCTGGCCTCCAACTGGATGGTGGACGGCGCCGTCGGCATCGCCCAGTGGTTCGGCATGTCGGATCTGGTCATCGGCTTGACCATCATCGCCATCGGCACCAGTCTGCCGGAACTGGCGGCCTGCATCGCCGGGGTACTGAAGAATGAAGACGACCTGGCCATCGGCAATGTGGTCGGCTCCAATCTGTTTAACATCCTGGCGGTGCTGGCGATTCCGGCCCTTTTGGCCCCCGGCAGCGTCGACGCCAATGCCGCCGGCCGCGACCTGTACGTCATGCTCGCTACCAGCCTGGCGCCGCTGCTGATCCTGTGGATGAAGAAGCGTCAGGTGCTCGGCCGTATCGAAGGGCTGATCTTACTTATCATTTTTATCGCCTACCAAGGCATCCTGTTTACGCAGGCCGGCTAGAAGGAGCTTTGTAATACCATGGCCACCCCCTCTCAATTGCGCCAATGGGCGCGAGAAGTTATCGACGTAGAGATTGAAGCACTGCAGGGACTGCAGCAGTACATCGATGACGCGTTTGTTGCGGCCTGCGAACTGATGCAACAGTGCAAGGGAAAAGTCATCGTCATGGGCATGGGCAAGTCCGGCCACGTCGGCAACAAGATCGCCGCCACCCTGGCCAGCACCGGCACCCCGTCCTTCTTTGTTCACCCCGGAGAAGCCAGTCACGGCGATCTGGGCATGTTGACCGAAGGCGATGTGGTCCTGGCCATCTCCAACTCAGGTGAAGCCAGTGAGATCATGACCCTGATGCCGGTGATTCGCCGTCTTGGCATTCCGGTCATCGCCATGACCGGCAAACCCGACTCCAGCATGGCCAAACTGGCCCAGGTTCACCTCAATATCAAGGTGACCAAGGAGGCCTGCCCGCTGGGACTGGCCCCCACCTCCTCCACCACCGCCACCCTGGTGATGGGCGATGCCCTGGCCGTGGCGCTGCTGCAGGCCAAAGGCTTTACCGCCGACGACTTCGCCCTGTCTCACCCCGGCGGCGCTTTGGGCCGTAAGCTGTTGCTTCGGGTCGACGAACTGACCCACACCGGCACTCAACTGCCGGCGGTATCAGAAAGCGTCACCATCTCGGAAGCCCTGCTGGAGGTCTCCGCCAAGGGCCTGGGCATGACCTGCGTCCTCGATGACGACGGCCACCTCAGCGGCATCTTTACCGACGGCGACCTGCGCCGGGTCCTGGATGCCCGCATCGACATTCACGCCACCGCCATTGGCGAGGTGATGACCCGCAACCCCATCACCCTGGCGGACAACCTGCTGGCTGCAGAAGCCTTAAAGCTGATGGAAGAGAAGAAAATCAACGGCCTGGTGCGCGTCTCCCCGCAAGGGCAGCCGCTGGGAGCCCTCAACATGATGGATATGCTTAAGGCAGGAGTGCTGTAATGAATCACATCGATACCCTCTACGGCCCTGTCAGCCAACAGGCCTTTGAACTGGCTAAAGGCGTGCGGTTGCTGGTCTGTGACGTCGACGGCGTGTTCTCCGACGGCCGCATCTACCTCGGCAACAACGGCGAAGAGTTGAAGGCATTTCACACTCGGGACGGTTTCGGCATCAAGGCGCTGCAAGCCAGTGGCGTCGACGTGGCGGTGATTACCGGCCGCAAATCCGACATCGTGCAGCGACGCATGACGGCCCTCGGCGTCAAACACATCCACCAGGGGGTGGACAATAAGATCGAGGCTTACGAGCAGCTGAAACGTCAGTTGAACGTCAGTGATGACCAGTGCGCCTACATTGGCGACGATCTGGTGGATACGCCGGTCATGACCCTGACCGGGTTGTCGGTTGCCGTTAATGACGCCCACCCGCTGGTGCGTAAGCAGGCTACACTGACAACGGTAACCCGGGGCGGCTTCGGCGCCGTGCGCGAGCTGTGTGATCTGATCATGGCTGCCCAGGGCACTCTGGAACATGCCCAAGGAATGAGCGTATGAAACGCGAAGCCCTGGCCATCGCCCTGTTGTTCGGTGCCGCGTCGTTCCTGACCTGGCGCTCCATGGTCCTCAAGGATCAACTGACCGACGAGGTGAAGCCAAGCTATCAACCGGACTTCATTGCCGAAAACCTGAAAAGCCGAATCTATTCGGAACAGGGACACCTGAATGCCGAAATCGCCGCCGACGAGATGGAGCACTACCAATCGCTGGCGCTTACCCGGCTGACCAAGCCGGAGTACCTGCTGTACCCTCAGGACAGCCAGGGGCAGTGGCGCATCCAGGCAAAACGAGGCCAGTTAAGCGACGGCCGCCATGTGGTTCTGGAAAATGATGTTATCATCACTGCCATTGAGCCCAATGAACCGCTGAAAACCCTAACCACCAGCTATCTTGAGCTGGATCTGGAAACCATGATCATGACCTCCAACCGCCAGATTCTGGCCACCGGAGAGGATTTTGAGATCAATGCCAAGGGCTTATGGGCCGATTTGAATTTGAACAAGGTAGAACTGAAGAGTCAGGTATATGCCATCTATGAAACCAATTAAACTGCTGCTCACTGCCTTGCTGGTCATTGCCAGCACCAGCGCCCCCGCCCTGGAAAGCGACACCCGGGAGAAGGTGGAGATCAAGGCGGACAAGTCCAAAGCCGACCTGCCCAACGGCACCATTGTCTACTCCGGGCGGGTACGCATCTCCCAGGGCACGTTGCTGATCAATGCCGATGAACTGCGGGTAGAGGCCACCGACAACAAAGACGTCAAGGTACTGGTCGCCACGGGCACACCGGCCACCTATCAGCAGATGATGGAGAACGGCAAACTGGCGGAGGCGGAAGCCGGTGAGATTCGCTACAGCCTGCAGGACCGCATCCTGACCCTGAGCCACAACGCCGAGATGCGCCAATCGGGCAGCCTGGTGAAAGGCGATACCATTCAATACGATCTGGACCAGCAAAAGCTGCTGGCCGAAAGCAGTGGCGACGAACAGATCACCACCATCTTCCTGCCCGCCGATGCGGATCTGAAACCGGAGCCGGAGCCAAAGCCAGAGCCGGAACAGGCCCCCGTGGAGCCCAAGCAAGGTGAGCAGCAACCATGAGTCGTTCAACCCTGACTGCAGAGAAGCTGGCCAAGGCCTACAAAGGCCGGGAAGTGGTCAAAAATGTCGGCCTGGAGGTCAGCACCGGCCAGATTGTCGGCCTGCTGGGCCCCAACGGCGCCGGTAAAACCACCACCTTCTACATGGTGGTCGGCCTGGTGCAAAACGATCGTGGCCGCATCCAGATTGACGGCGAAGACATCACCCTGTTGCCGATGCACAGCCGCGCCCGCAAGGGCATCGGCTATCTGCCCCAGGAGTCGTCGATCTTTCGCAAACTCTCCGTCTACGACAACCTGATGGCCGTCCTGCAGACCCGTAAGGGCTTGAGCACCAGCCAACGGGTCGAGAAGCTGGAGCAGTTGCTGGAGGAGTTCAACATCACCCACATCCGCGACAGCCTCGGCATGAGCCTGTCCGGCGGTGAGCGGCGCCGGGTGGAGATCGCCCGCGCCCTGGCGGCGGATCCCAAGTTCATTCTCCTCGATGAACCCTTTGCCGGTGTTGACCCCATTTCGGTCATCGACATTAAGAAAATCATCCAACACCTGCGGGATCGGGGGCTGGGCGTGCTGATCACCGATCACAACGTGCGCGAAACCCTGGACGTGTGTGAGCACGCCTACATCGTCAGTCACGGTGAGTTGATTGCCCAGGGTGAGCCAGCTGCCATCCTGGAGAACAAGCTGGTGCGCTCGGTATACTTGGGCGATCAGTTCAAGCTATAGTAATTGGTAGGCAGGGCAACCTGGACACAACTACACAAAAACAAGGAAAAGGACGGGTTGTTGTAAATGAAAACTTCTCTTCAGCTGAAACTGGGGCAACAACTCACCATGACTCCGCAGCTGCAGCAGGCCATCCGGCTGTTGCAGTTGTCGACTCTGGATTTACAGCAAGAGATCCAGGAAGCGCTGGACTCCAATCCCCTGCTGGAAGCCGACGAAGAGTTTCTGGCGGCCCCCGCCAGCGCTGACGCCCCCGAAGCCAGCGACAGCGGCAATGAGCTGGATGTGGCCCCCGAACCTGCCAGCCTCGACACCAGCGAAGCCCTGTCCCAGACCGACATGCCCGATGACCTGCAAGTCGACACCTCCTGGGACGAATATTACACTTCGGCCCCCACCTCAAGCGGCAGCGCCAGCCGCGAAGACGACATGCCGTTCCAGGGCAGCACTTCGGACTCGCTGCAAGACCACCTGTTATGGCAGATGGAACTGACGCCGATGTCGGACACCGATCGCGCCATCGCCATCGCCATCATCGACGCCACCGACGAGCGGGGCTATCTGACCCAGAGCAGCGACGAGATTCTCGAGGCCATGGGCGACGACGACATCGAACTGGACGAAGTGGAAGCGGTACTCAAACGGGTACAACGATTCGACCCCATCGGCGTCTGCGCCCGGGATCTGGGCGAATGCCTGCTGGTGCAGCTGAGCCAGTTCGACGCCGACACCCCGTGGAAAGCCGAAGCCGAGATGCTGATTAAAGAGCACATGGATCTGCTGGCCAACCGGGACTTTCGCGGCATGATGCGTAAAACCCGCCTCAGTGAGGAGGAGCTGAAGCTGTCCATGGAGCTGATTCAGACCCTCAATCCTCGCCCGGGCAGCGCCCTGATCTCCGACAACGACCAGTACGTCATCCCCGACGTGGCCGTCAGTAAGAAAAAAGGCCGCTGGGTGGTGGAGCTGAACCCGGAGACCATGCCGAAGATTCGCATCAACGAACAGTACGCTGCCCTCAGCCGCCACAGCCGCAACCAGGCCGACAGCCAGTTTGTCCGCGGCCACCTGCAGGAAGCGAAGTGGTTCATCAAAAGCCTCGAAAGCCGCAACGACACCTTGTTGAAAGTGGCCAACTGCATCGTTCAGTTCCAACAGGGGTTTCTGGAGTACGGCGACGAAGCGATGAAGCCCATGGTACTCAATGACGTCGCCGAAGCGGTCGACATGCACGAGTCCACCATCTCCCGGGTCACCACCCAGAAATACATGCATACCCCCCGTGGCATCTTCGAATTGAAGTACTTTTTCTCCAGCCATGTCAGCACAGAAAACGGCGGAGAATGCTCTTCCACCGCAATTCGTGCTTTAATTAAAAAATTGGTTGCTGCAGAGAACCCGAGGAAGCCTCTCAGCGACAGTAAGATGGCGGAGCTGCTGGCAGAACAGGGAATCAAGGTTGCACGGCGAACCATCGCCAAATACCGAGAAGCCCTGTCTATTGCTCCCTCAAATCAGAGGAAAAGCCTGTAAACGGCTAACTAAGGAGGAACCCATATGCAGATTAACCTGACCGGCCACCATGTCGAAATCACCACGGCCCTAAGAGACTATGTGCATACCAAGTTCGATAAGTTAGAGCGCCACTTCGAACACATCTCCAACGTGCATGTGGTTCTGAATGTGGAAAAGCAGCAGCAAACCGCGGAAGCCAAATTGCACCTGAGCGGCCGGGAGGTCTATGCCACCCACAACCACAGCAGCATGTACGCCGCCATCGATGGCCTGATCGACAAACTCGACAGGCAAGTCCTTAAACACAAAGAGAAAATTTCACGTCACTGACCATGGATATTGAGACGATACTCAGCCCGGAGTGTGCCACTATTGCCGCTCCGGGTACCAGCAAGAAACGCGCCCTGGAGCTCATTTCCCAGCTGGCCAGCCAGCGTTACACCGACGTCAACCCGCAGCAGTTGTTTGAAAGCCTGCTGGCCCGGGAGAAGATGGGCAGCACCGGCATCGGCAAAGGCATCGCCCTGCCCCACGGCCGGCTGCCGAACGTTGACCAAGCCATCGCCGTGTTCGTGAAATGCGACGAGCCGATCCCCTTTGATGCCATCGACGGCAAACCCGTCGATCTGCTGTTCGCCCTGTTTGTCCCCGAAGACAACTGCAAACAGCACCTGTCGACCCTGGCCTCCATGGCCAAGGTGCTCGACAACAAAGACACCTGTCGGTCGCTGCGCAAGTCGGCCGCTGACCATGAGATCTATCAGCTGGTGACCTCATGAAATTGATTATCCTCTCCGGCCGCTCCGGCGCAGGCAAATCCGTGGCCCTTCGGGTCCTGGAAGATCTGGGCTATTACTGCGTCGATAATCTGCCAGCCAGCATGCTGCCAGCACTGGTCAACGAAATGGTGGATCGCTGCACCACCCTGGCGGTCAGCCTGGATATTCGCAACCTGCCGGAACAGGCAGAGAGCATTCCCGATGAACTGAAGCGCTTGCCGGACAGCGTAGAGTGGCAGATCTATTTCCTGGATGCCTCCGACAGCAGCCTGATTAAGCGCTACAGCGAGACCCGGCGACTGCACCCGTTGTCGCAGACCGGCACCACCTCCCTGGCCCAGGCCATCGCCTCGGAAACCGAGATGCTGGCACCGATTCGGCAACTGGCTGATCACAGCATCCATACCGACAACCTGTCGGTGCATCAGTTGGCGGACGAGATTCGCACCCGTCTTTTAGGCAAGGCCGAGCGGGATCTCCTGCTGGTGTTTGAGTCGTTTGGGTTCAAGCACGGCATCCCCAAAGACGCCGATTACGTGTTCGATGTCCGCTTCCTGCCCAACCCCCATTGGGATCCGAAGCTTCGACCTCTGACCGGCTTGGATGCCCCGGTACAACGCTACTTTACCAAGGAAGCCGAGGTAGCCCGGTTTATCGACCACACCGAGAGTTTCCTGAAGAACTGGCTGCCGATGCTGGAGCGCAACAACCGCGCCTACCTGACCGTCGCCATTGGCTGTACCGGTGGCCAGCACCGCAGCGTCTACATCGCCCAGCAACTGGGCAATCGCTTTAAGCTGAGCCAGAAACACATCTCCGTACGCCACCGGGAACTGAACCTCGACGACAGCCAATGAAACTGACCCGAACCCTGAGGGTGGTAAACAAGCTCGGGCTGCACGCCCGTGCCGCCACCCGCCTGGCCCAGGTGGCCCACAACTACGACGCCAACATTCAGATTATCCATGGCAGTCAAAGTGCCGATGCCAACAGCGTACTGGCGGTATTGATGCTGGAAACCTGCCAGGGCCAGGAGGTCACCATCATCTGCGACGGCGACGATGCCGAGCCGGCCATGACCGCCATTAGCGAGTTGTTCAGCGCCCGCTTCGACGAATCGGAATAGCCCAAACAACAACGCCGGCCCAGGGCCGGCGTTGTGCGTTATTGCAGGGGCTGAACTCAGTTGCCCGCCACTTTCATCCGTGACAGCAGGATCGAGCCGGTGCCGATGCTGGAGCGGGGATCGCGATCGCTGCCCACCGCCACCATCTCCCGGTACATCTGCTTCAGATTGCCGGCGATGGTGATCTCATGCACCGGATACTGAATGATGCCGTTCTCCACCCAGAAACCGGCGGCGCCGCGGGAGTAATCGCCGGTGACGCTGTTGACACCATGGCCCATCAGTTCGGTCACGTACAGGCCGGTGCCCATCTGCTTAAGCATGGCCGCCAGATCCCCTCCGTTGCTGCTGATGTCCCAGTTATAGATGCCACCGGCATGGCCGGTGGTCGCCATCTTCAGGCGCCGGCCGGAGTAGGCGGTCAGCAGATAGGATTGCAACACCCCGTCGATGACGATGTCCCGGGCTTGGGTGGCCACCCCTTCGCCATCAAAGGCGGCGCTGGACAAGCCGCGCAGCAGGTGCGGATTCTCATGGATGGAAAACCAATCCGGTAGAATCTGGGTGCCCAGGCTGTTGAGCAGGAACGACGACTCCCGATACAGGGACGCGCCACTGATGGCCCCTACCAGGTGGCCAATCAGGCCGGTGGCGGTTTCGGCGGAGAACAGCACCGGCACTTCGCAAGTATCGATCTTATGAGCGCCGAGGCGGGCTTCCACCTTGGCCGCCGCCCGTTTGCCCAGGGCCTCGGGGCCATCCAGGGCGTCAAAACGACGGCTGACGGTGTAGTCGTAGTCCCGCTCCATACCGTGCTCATCTTTGCCGATCAGCACGCAGGAAAGACTGTGACGGGAGGAGGCATAGCTACCGATAAAACCGTGGCTGTTGCCATACACCTTGATCCCTTCGTGGCTGTTGCAGCTGGCGCCGTCGGACTGCTCGATGCGCCCGCCCTCAGCCAGGGCCGCCTGCTCACAGCGGCTGGCCAGTTCGATACCCTGCTCCGGTGTTATCGGGTGCGGGTGGTACAGATCCAGATCCGGCAGCTCGGTCGGCATCAGGCTGGCGTCCGCCAGACCGTTATGCTCATCGGCGGTGGTATAGCGGGCGATGCCATCGGCGGCCCGCACTGCATCAACGATCGCCTGTGGGCTCAGATCCGAGGTAGAGGCGTTGCCTTTACTGCCGTCACGGTACAGGGAGATTCCCAGAGCGCCGTCTTTATTAAACTCCACGGTTTCCACTTCCCCCTGACGGGTGGAGATGGACAACCCTTGCTGTTTGCTGATCGCCACTTCCGCAGCGGTCACACCCAGCTTTCCGGCTTCCTCCAGCGCGACGGCTACCGCTTCTTCCAGATGCTGACGCTGCTGTTCGATACTCACTTGAGTCACTCGTCTGTCCCACAAAAAGTCAATTGTGCACAGGATAGCAAACCCCGACAGCCCTGCGATAGGGTTCAGGCACGCCATTATTGGCCTGAACCGCCCATGGGCTGGTAGAATGCCCCTCAGTTAAGACTTATATTGCAGCGGAGAAGTATCATGGCGGCAAAACGCCCCCCTCAGGATCAGCAGGAAGAAGAGTGGATCAGTAAAAGCGAGCTGAAGCGGGAAGCTGAGGAGCTGCAGAAGATTGGCACCGAGATTCTCGCCCTGGGCAAAAGCGATCTGGCCAAGATCCCCATGGACGAAGAGCTGGAAGTCGCCGTCGCCCTGGCCAATCGCCTCAAGGGAAAAAACGAAGCCTACCGCCGCCAGATGCAGTTTATCGGCAAGCTGTTGCGGTTCCGCGACCCGGATCCCATCCGCCAGGCACTGGACAAGATTCGCAACAAACACAACCAGGCCAACCAGCACTTCCACCAGATGGAGGAGTGGCGGGATCGTCTGATCGCCGAAGGTGATGAGGCGGTACAGGAGTTGTTTGCCAAGGTGCCGGAGATGGAAAGTGAGCGCCAGCGCCTGCGCCAGCTGATCCGTCAGGCCAAAAAGGAACAACAGGCCAGCAAGCCACCCAAATCCTCCCGCGAACTGTTCAAACTGATTCGCCAATACCTGGACGACTGAGATCATTCAGGCCCCCGGGGGCCTGATATCAAGGCTTCTGCTTGCCCAGTAGTGATCCGATCCCCTGCTCCAGTCCCGACAGTGACAGGGGATACATGCGATCGGCAATCAGCTCCCGTACCGCGCCGATGCTCTGGGTATAGCGCCAGTGCTCTCTGGGCACCGGGTTGAGCCAGATCAGCCGTGAAAACCGGTCGCACAGGCGCTGCATGGAGACCGCCCCCGGCTCCTCGTTCATCAACTCGACACTGCCATAGCGGCTGAAAATCTCATACGGTCCCATGGAGGCGTCCCCCACCACAATCACCTTGTAGTCCTTGGGGTAGGTGCGCAAAATCTCCGCCAGCGGCGTCGACTCATCACGGCGGCGGCGGTTATCCCGCCACAGTTGATCGTAGATGAAGTTATGAAAGTAGAACTGCTCCAGGTGCTTAAACTCGCTGCGGCAGGCACTGAACAGTTGCTCACAGCGCCGGACATAGGGATCCATGGACCCCCCCACATCGAAAAACAGCAACAGCTTTATGGCGTTGTGACGCTCCGGCACCAGCTTCACATCCAGTAAGCCACCACTGTCGGCGGTGGCTTGAATGGTGCCATCCAGATCCAGTTCGGTGTCGGCACCGCTGCGGGCAAAGCGGCGCAGCTTCCTCAACGCCAGTTTCAGATTACGAATGCCCAACTCCACATCACCGTCAAGATTACGGTATTGGCGCTGCTGCCACACCTTGGCCGCCGAGCGATTGCGCCCCTGACCGCCCACCCGCACGCCTCCGGGCCGGTCGCCACTGTGACCAAAGGGCGAGGTACCGCCGGTACCGATCCAGCGGTTGCCGCCCTGATGGCGGTCCTGCTGCTCCTCGAAGCGTTTGCGAAACTCCGCCAACAGCGCCTCGATGCCCCCCACCGCCTCCAGCTGGCGGCGCTCCTCCTCGGTTAGCGAGCGGGCCATCTCCGCCCGCAGCCACTCATCGGGAATCGCCTCCTGCCAGTGCTCCGTCGCCGCGTCCAAGCCGTCGAAAAATGCCCCGAAGGCCCGATCAAACTTGTCGTACTGGGTTTCATCCTTGACCAGACACAATCGCGCCAGGGCATAGAACTGCTCCAGATCCGCAAACGCCAGCTGCTGGTCCATCGCCTCCAGCAGTGCCAGCAACTCGGTCACCGACACCGGAATTCCACCCCGCCTCAGGGCAAAGAAAAACCGAATCAGCATCGCCTCACCCCCGCCGGGTCATAAAGGCCAGCTTCTCCAGCAACGCCACATCCTGTTCATTCTTGACCAGGGCGCCACACAACGGCGGCAGCGCGGTACGGATGTCGGTATTGGCCAGCACCGACGGATCGATGTCGTCGGCCATCAGCAGTTTCAGCCAATCCACCAGTTCCGAGGTGGACGGCTTCTTTTTCAGCCCGGCCACCTGCCTGAGCTCAAAGAAAACCTCCATGGCGTGTTGCACCAGACGCGGCTTAATATCGGGGAAATGCACCTCGACGATGCGCTTCATGGTCTCGACATCGGGAAAGCTGATGTAGTGGAAAAAACAGCGGCGCAGAAACGCATCCGGCAGCTCCTTTTCGTTGTTGCTGGTGATGATGACGATGGGGCGATGGCGGGCTTGAATCACCTCCTGGGTCTCATACACATGAAACTCCATCTTATCCAGCTCCACCAGCAGATCGTTGGGAAACTCGATGTCGGCCTTATCCACCTCGTCAATCAGCAGCACCACCTGTTCATCGGCCTCGAACGCCTGCCACAGCTTGCCTTTTTTCAGGTAATTGCGTACATCCTGCACCTTGTCGTTGCCCAGTTGGGAGTCCCGCAGCCGCGACACCGCATCGTACTCATACAGCCCCTGCTGGGCCTTGGTGGTGGATTTGATGTGCCATTGAATTAACGGCTTCCCCAGAGACCGCGCCACCTGCTCCGCCAACATGGTTTTGCCGGTTCCCGGCTCCCCCTTGATCAGCAGCGGCCGAGATAGGGTCACCGCGGCATTAACCGCCATCTGCAAATCCTCAGTGGCGATGTATTCACCGGTTCCCTGAAACTTCATTGGTTGATCCTTCTGTTCGGAGTTGGGGGCAAAACGACAGCCATCTTTGGCTAACGTGTCAACAACTGCATTGAAGCTAACAAAAAAGGCGGCCCCCTGACTAGGGGCCGCCTGAATTTCGCTCGCCAGACCGGCTCAGAAGTTGTAAGTAAAGATGGCACCGAAGGCCGATTCGGCCTTCACATCCTGACTGGCCTCAAATTGGCCATGCACCTTCATCTCACCATCACTGCGATAGCCCAGATAACCGGAGATGCGCCAGTGGTCCGGGTTGCGATAAGTGCCCCTGAAGAAGGTCAGCGGATTCTCAATCTCGACGCTGCCCTGCTCCAAGGCAAATCGCTGGGTGCGGTAGGCCGAACCAAAGCCAAACTCCCAGAAGTCATTGAAGGCGTACGACAACTCCAACCCACCCGGCCCGGAGAAGCCGGGCTCAAACGGGTTATCCAGACGCAACTTGTCGGTGATCTGCCACTTCACCAACAACACCGGAATCACCGACACATCATAGGGATCATTAAAGTAGCCGCCGCCAAACCCCAGGGTCAGGGTATCCGACACCGGGTAGGTGGCCGCCGCCATCAACCCGTAACCAAAGCCGTCACTGAAACTGGCGCTGTCGGCGTAAGCCCATTGCAGGCGTGGTGCCACGATCCAGGTCAGACCGTCCCGGCCAGGGCGAACGAAGCTGACGCCGGCACCCAGTTGATGCTTGCTGTCCCAGCTGTCGAGACGACCGCCAAACAAACGACCGCGATCAAAATCGAAGCGGCTGTATTCGTAGTCCAGTTGGTAACGCACCAACCATTGCTGATTCAGCGATTTACGATAGCTGGAGTTGAAGCCGTAGTTGTCCTGGCTGATGCCGCCATCGTTCTCCAGCGACGCCGAGGGGAAACCGACGCTGTAAGCGCTGAACTCAAACGGCAGCGGCCGCTCGCCGCCAGTCGGTTGAGCCCAACACGCAGAGGAAATCAGTAAAGTCGAAGCCAGAAGCAGCCGTTGCATAGTTCATCCCTGACAAGGAAGTAAAAAACGAAAAGGGGGTTAATCAAAGTTCGGTTCGATGCGGTCAATCAGCACCTTGGACCGATGAGTCTGGCGCCAGTGCATACCCAGCAGTGCCAGTATTCCCCATGCTATCACCTGAATCCATAGAGTCGACAGCTCGTAATAAAGGTTTACGATTCCCAGGTTCATCTGGTTAAGTTTTATCATCCCCATCATCGCCGGCTGTGCCGGCAACCAGGCAAACATGCCACTGAGCAGCGGCGACATGCTGATCCCGGGCCAGACAAAACCACAGGTAAACAGAATCGGCATTCCGGTCAGCACCAGCAGTTGCACCGGCACCGCCCGGCGGTTAAACAGGGTACTGATGGCGATGCCCGCCAACGCCGTCGACAACAGAAACGGCACCAGCAGTTGTACCATGGCCCAGAAGGACGCCAGCATTGCCACATCATGGCCGGGCAGTACCAGGTCGAAATAGAGAATACAGGAGGGCAGGTACAGGCACACCAGCATGGTGGTGCGGGCGCTGACCCAGGTCATCAACGGATACTGGTGCCACTCGCCACGGCAGTGCCAGTTGTTGGCCCCCAGCATCGATGCCACCATCAACAGGGTCTGGTGCAGAATCAGTACCAGCGCTCCCGGCACCACATAACTGACGTAGCTGCCATTGGGGTTAAACACCGGTTGCACCCGGGTCGACACCGGTTGCAGCTGACGCATCACCTCCTCGGCACGGGCGCCATTGGCAACGCTGCGGGCCAGGCGAATCTCGGCATTCAGATAACCGCTGGATTGCAGCATGGCGGTGGCCACATTGCCATAGGCAAGAAAAAAACTGCCGTCGCCGGCGACCGCCAGCGTCTGCTGCTGTCCCCGCGCCAGATTCCGCTCAAACTGGGCCGGAATCACCACCATGGCGGCAATGTCACCGTCAGCCAGGGCACGCTCGGCCCGCTCTACCGCCGGGTAGTTATCACTGAGGTGAATCTTCGGTGACGCCGACCACATACGAACCAGCTTGCGACTGGTGGCACTCTGATCCAAGTCCACCACCGCCACCGGCTGGGCCCCGGCCACCTGATGATCGTAAGGCAAGGGGTAGATAACGGCGTAAAACAGAATACCGCCGATGGCGGTCAGCATGGCTGCCTTGTCGGTCAGCAGCCCCAGCCATTCGCGCCGAAACAACAACCACCAGCTCATAGACTCACTCCCCGGTAACGACGGGCCACCGGCAGCAACAGCAGCGACATCAAAAACAGCGGCCACAGTGACGACCAGTTGTGATTACCGCCCCCCTGCAGCAGCAGCGGAACGTAGTGGGTACTCGGCATCAGTACTCGCCAGATCTCCGCCACCCAGGGCATGCTGTTGACCGGGAAACTGACCCCCATATAGGCAAATGCCGGCGCAAACAGGGCGCCGCCGATGCTGGTGGCCCGAACCGGGTCATCCACAATCAGGGCGATCAGCAGCATCATCCCGGCGATGGCGCCCAACAGAGGGATCATCGCCAGCCACAGCACCCACAGGGAACCGCTCATGGGCAACGCCAGCCCTTCGTACATCACCAGCAAGCCGATGCCACCCATCAGCCACCACCACAGCATCAACAGCGCGATGCGCAGCGGCAGGCCGCGTCGGCCACGACCAACGGCATTCACCAGGGTGGCCATCACCAGCAACTGGAACAGTGCCAGCATGATGCCGGGCAGCAGGAAAGGCAGGTAACTCAGATCCGGGTTGAACATCGACTTCAATTCAACCTTCACCGGTGACAACGCCTGTTCGGCGTACTCCGCCGGCACCCCGGAGGCCAGGGTTGCCAGCGAGCCTACGTCGGCCAGGCCGCCCTGCAACGAGGCCAGCGCAGCGCTGTAGAGGCGTTTGCCCACCAGAATGAATTGGGTGTTGTAGCGCACCGCCAGATCGGGCGTGCGCCCCGCCATCAGATCTTCTCCGAAATGGGCGGGAATCTGCACCAGGGCAAACATCTCCCCCTGGCGCATCGCCAGCTGGGCGCTGCGGCCGTCGGCAAACTGGGTCAGCGCGATGGCCGGGGACGCCTCGAGATGGCGCCCCAGGGTGCGACTGGTGGCGGTGTTGTCCATGTCGACCCAGGCCACAGGCAGTTCCGTGGGCAGGCCACGGGCAAACACGCCCCACAGGATGATCCCCAGCAGCACCGGCAGCCAGGTCATCAGGCTCGCTTGCCACGGGTCCGACAACAGGTCCCGAAAGCTGCGATGCAGCAGGACCACCCGAGAGCGGGTCATAGATCAATCAGCGCCGTCATGCCGGCCCGCAGCCCGTCGACGGGGCTCTGGGGCACCAGCTCCACCTCGAAGGTGCGTAAGTCAAAATCCATACCGCTTTCGCTGGCATTCCAGGTAGCGTAATCCCCCAACACCGACCGGTAGCGCACCACAAACGGGAAGCTGGCACCGAGGGCCGGAATCCGCACCTGCACCTGCTCGCCTTCGGGGTAGTCCGCCAGCCGATCTTCGCGAACGTTAAACAGCGCCCAGGCGTCGGTCATGTCCACCAGGGTCACCACCGGGAAGCCGGACGGGGCCAGCTCCCCTTCATCCAGCATCACCTGGCTCACCTCACCACTTCGGGGAGCCCGCATCTGGCTGTCGGCCAGCACCGCCTGCACCTCGTTCAGCTGCCCCTGGGCCGCCATGGCTTTGCCAGCGGCGGCGTCCTTGGTCTCCTGACGCGCCCCTTCATCGGCCATCAGGTACACCGCCCGGGCAGCACTTTCGGTAAAGTTGGCCGCCTGCCACCGGGTAAAGGCTTCGTCACGCTTCTGCCTGGCGATCACCCCTTCGTCGAACAGGTTTTCCACCCGTTCATAGGTGACCTTGGCCAGTTCCGCCGCCGCCTTGGCCTTGTTCCATTGCTCCTTGGCCGCCAGCACCTCCTGCGCCCGGGCACCGTTATCGGCCTGGGCTTTCAGCGCCTTCGCCGCTTCCAATCCGGCCTGGGCCTGCATCTGCTTGGCTTCCAGCTCCGGGCTGCTGATGGCAAACAACAGATCCCCCTTGGTGACCTGATCGCCCCGGTGCACCAGAATCCGCTCCAGTCTTCCCGGAATCTTGGAGGAGACATGGTACTGGCGGGCTTCAATCTGGCCCTGAATGTGGGCCGCCTTAGGCTGGCTCAGGATCCAGGCCGCGCGGGCAGCCAGCCCAAGCAACAGCAGCAGGGCGATAAAGCCCAGAGATTGGTTGATTCGTTTCATTCTGATTCCGTGCGTTCAAGCAGTTGGAAAAGACGTTGTTGGTTGCTGCTCATGGCGGCCAGTTGCCCCAGAGCGACCAAATAACGGTATTGAGCGGCGGCGCGGGCAGTCTGCACCTCCAGCAATTTGTCGCTGGCATCCACCTGTTCGATGGAGGTGCTCAGCCCCTGACTGAACGCCAGTTTCCGCAAGCGCAAATTCTCCTTGGCCAGCTTCTCTGCCGTCGCCAGGGCTCGGTATTCATGCTGTGCCTGGCTCAGCTCCTGGCCCCGGGACGCCATCAGCAGCTCCAGATCCTGTTGAGTCTGGGCCCGCAGATGCTGCACCTGCAACTGGGCGCTTTTCGCCGCCCGCACTCGATCAGAGCGGCCATCATTGGTAAACAGCGGCACCTTGACCGTCACCCCGACCAGCCAGTCCGGTTCCAGCTCCGCCGCCAGGGTATCCTGAGTCTCTAAGGTGTAGTTGCCGAACAGCGCCACCTCCGGCTTGTAACGGCCCTTTTCGGCATCGATGGCGCCCTGCGCCTGGGCCTCTTTGGCGTGGTACAACGCCAGCGCCGGATGCACCTCCAGCATCTGCCGCTGCCAGCGGTCCAGATCCGGCTGAGTCAGAGGCAATCCCAGCCCCTGGGCAGTATCGACCTGGTTCTGCTGCAACAGGGTGTTGAGCGCCATGTGCGCCAGTTTGCTGCGGCGCCGGGCCTGAGACAGCGCCACCTGACCCTGCTCCATGGCCACCTGGGCGTTCAGGCGCTCCACCTCGGCAATCTGTCCCTGCTTCTGCATCGCCTCGGCGTGCTGCAGGTGCTCGGTCAGCGTCTGCAGACGCTGACGCTGCAACTGCTCCACCTGAGTGCTCAGCACCACCGCAAAGTAGCGTTCCACCAGAGTCGTGAACCGCTCCTGCCGGCTCAGCTCCCCCTGCTGCTTCTGCTGATCCAGCTCGGCCGCCTTAATCGCCTGGGCGGCTTCGATACGGCCCCCCACATACAGGGGCCAGACCGCTTTCAGGCTGGCATGGTAGATGTCACGGTCAGTCAGTTCGGTCTTCCAGTTCAGCTCGGACAGATCCAGACCGAGCTGGCCGGCAATGGCGCCCACCTGGGGAAGCTGCAACAGGTCACCAATGGGGTTGATGGCCCGGGAGTCCAGTTCAATCGGCTTGTCCAGCCGGGTGTAGCTGCCGCTCAGGGACAGCGACGGCATCCCCAGTTGCTCGGCGGCGCCCAGCTCGGCGGCGGCGCGGTTTTCCGCCTGGTGCTCGGCCTGCAGCTTATCGCTGACGGTTTCCACCCGCTGCCAGGCTTGCAGCAAGCTCAGCGGTTGTGCCGTGGCTGCGGTGCAGATGCACGCGAGTATCCCAATCCAGTAACGCATGGTGCATCCTGTACTTAGAGTCATAGCTCTAATTTTAAACCCATTAAAGTCGTAAGGAGAAGCATTATAAGCTGATCCGATGAGTGGAGTAGTAGAGGCAGTAAAAAAGCGAGCATAGCTCGCTTTTATTAAGTTAAATCAGTGCAAAAGACTCAATCTGTGCCGCCAACAGTGAGGCGGTCCAACTTCAGCGTTGGTTGGCCGACACCCACCGGCACACTCTGGCCCTCCTTGCCACAGACCCCGACGCCGTTATCCAGCTTAAGGTCGTTACCGACCATGCTGATGGTCTGCATCGCCTGCGGGCCATTGCCAATCAGGGTCGCCCCCTTAATCGGGGTGGTGATCTTGCCGTTCTCGATCAGGTAGGCCTCCGAGGCCGAGAACACAAACTTACCTGAAGTGATGTCCACCTGACCGCCACCGAAGTTGGGGGCGTAGATCCCCTGCTTCACCGACGCGATGATCTCCTCCGGCTCTTTGTCACCCGCCAGCATGTAGGTGTTGGTCATACGCGGCATCGGCATGTGGGCGTAAGACTCGCGACGGCCGTTGCCGGTGGGCGCCATGCCCATCAGGCGGGCGTTGAGCTTGTCCTGCATGTAGCCTTTGAGGATGCCGTTTTCGATCAACACGGTGTTCTGCGCCGGCGTGCCCTCATCATCGATGCTGATGGAGCCACGGCGACCGTCCAGGGTGCCGTCATCGACAATGGTGCACAGTTCGCTGGCCACCTTTTCACCGATGCGTCCGGCAAAGGCACTGGATCCCTTACGGTTAAAGTCGCCCTCCAGACCATGGCCCACCGCTTCGTGCAACAGAACCCCAGGCCAACCGGAACCCAGTACCACCGGCATCTCCCCGGCAGGAGCGTCCACCGCCCTCAGGTTCACCTCGGCCATGCGCACCGCCTGATGGCACAGATCCAGCGCCCGGCGACGATCGTCGGCATTGGTGACGTCCAGCTGGGCGTAATCGTAACGGCCGCCCATGCCGGCACTGCCGCGTTCACGGCGATCACCGTCCACCATGATCACCGAGCAGTTCAATCGCACCAGGGGACGAATGTCGGTGGCCAGGGTGCCGTCGGACGCCACTACCAGCACCTCTTCGTACACCGCCGACAGGCTGGCAATCACCTGCTGTACCCGAGAGTCCAGGGCGCGCACATACTGGTCCATCTCCTGCAGCAGTGACAGCTTTTGCTGCTGCTCCCAGCTGCGAATGGGGTCTTCGGCGGGGTAGCGACGCACGCTGGGGCGGTTGCTCAGCGCCATGACCCGGCCTTCACCACCAGCGGCGGCAATACCGCGGGCGGCATCGGCGGACTGCTGCAGGGCATCCAGGGTGATCTCATCGGCGTAGGCAAACCCGGTTTTTTCACCATCGATGGCGCGGATACCCACCCCCTGCTCGATGTTGAAACTGCCCTCTTTAACGATGCCATCTTCCAGCACCCAGGATTCATGCCGCGCCGACTGCAGATAGATGTCGGAATAATCCAGCTTGTGCTGATGGATGCGCGCCAGGGTGCGCTCCAGATCGTCCACCGACAAACCGGTGGGGCTGAGCAGGGTAGCTGACACATTCTTAAGAGTCATAGGGTTCACTTCTTCCTTTCTCTGACTCCCAGGGGAAGCCGAATATGGTTAAGAACCGGCATCGCTCGCCGAATCTCAGTAATACGTTGTTGGTCAAACCGGGCCGTTGCCAGCCCGGGTTGTTGAGCCAGTTCATCCAGCACCTGGCCCCAGGGATCCACAATCATCGAATGGCCCCAGGTCTGCCGCCCCCGTGCATGGGTGCCGGTCTGGTTGGCGGCCACCAGGTACAGCTGGTTTTCCAACGCCCGGGTCTGCAGCAACGCCCGCCAGTGGGCCTCACCGGTTTTGTGGGTAAAGGCGCTGGGCACCACCACCACATCGGCGCCTTCGGCCGCCAGTGCCCGGAACAGCTCCGGAAAGCGCAGATCGTAACACACCGCCACGCCGATGCGGCCTGCGGCCGTGTCGATCACCTCGATGTGCTCCCCGGGGCAGGTGGTATCGCTTTCCCGGTAGCGGCCGGTGGCATCATCCACATCGACGTCGAACAGATGAATCTTATTGTAGTGGCCGATACGGCGCCCCTGGTCATCAAACACCAGCGAGGCGGCATAAGCCCGGCCGTCATCGGCCTGTATCGGTACGGTACCGGCGACAAGAATGCAGCTGAACTCCATCGCCAGCTGCGACAGCGCCTGCTGCATCGGCCCCTGCCCGAGAGGCTCGGCCAACGCCTGCCACTGGCCCGTGGGGCCATCGAAGCACAGGGCGCACTCCGGCAACACCACCAATTTGGGGCCGGGCTGCGCCAGCAACGGCTGCATCAGCTGTCGCAACTGGCCGAGATTCTCCTGGGGCTGCGCTAACGAGCAGCATTGCAGTGCATACAACTGCATAAGGCCCTCCTGGCCAGAATCAGGTTATTGACCGACGCTTTTGCCTTCCCCGTCTGGCAGGGGTTCCGGCAGCGACTCCATCTCCGGTTGCGCCTCGGTTGCCGGCGCCGGCTTCGGGCTGGCCTCTGGAGCAGGGCTGTCATCGACGATGCGAATCTCCCTGCTGGCCCGCTCCAGCTCTTCCAGAATCGGCTCTTCAAAGGTTCCGGTCAACTTGAAGTTCAGCTGGGTGATGATCTCAATCACCGGCTCCAGGATCTTGGACACCGCAAAGGCGCCCACCCCCACGGTCAGGGACGCTCCGGAGATCAGTGCCACCGCCGGCACACTGGCGGTCAGGGCCGGAGAAAAGCTGATGCGGTAATCCAGCTGGTGGCTGACCAGATCGCTGTCGCCGTTAATCTTCATCACCCCGGCATCGCCATCGAGCACCGTATTGGTGGTGGTCGAGACGCCGTCAACAAAGGCGATATCACCTTTAAATGACTGATAATAAAACCCTTTGCCAAACACGTCGGTAAAATCGAGCGACAATTTACGCAACAGTGAATCCAGGCTGAACAGGGACAGAATCCGTGCCCCCTTATCGGAGACCTCGGACAGGTGGCCCTTGCCCAACTCAAAGCCCAGGTGGCCGTTAAGGCTGGCGTAATCCGGATCCCAGGGAGCATCCTGCCAGCTCACCGCAAAGTGGGTATCCAGGGGCGACGATTTGATCCCCAGAGGCTGCTTGATCACCGAGCTGAGCTTGCCAAAGTCAGGGCTGTTCAGTTCCCCGGAGAGATCGAACCGGGTCAGGTCCCCGTCCGCCACCCACAAACCGGACGCATCCAGCCGATACTCGGGCCGCGACAACTCTAGGCGATCGACGCTGTAACCCGACTCGGTATGGGACGCAGCCAGGGCCAGCCGGCCCAGAGGCAGATCCTTGACTGAGAAATCGGCCACTTCGATGCTGACCCCGGGCATTTGATCAATCAGATCGGCACTGGCTTTCTGTGGACTGCCGCCATTACTGTCCCACAGCAGCTGCAGATGATCGGCGATGACACCAATGCCATTTTCCCGCCACTGCTTACCGATGAGGACGTCACCGCGCAGCTGATCCGATTCGGCCCGGAAACGCCAGCCCGATTCATCCGGCCAGCCCTCCAGCAGGGTCTGGTCGAAATAGAGACCAAAGATGTCCAACCGGGAGATGGAGCCATGCACCCGCGTCAGCGGTGGCACCAGACTGGCCTGTTTGTCGTCGCTGGTGTCGATAAAACCCGTGATCAGAGGCAGCCAATGGGCCAGTTCGACTTCGGCCATGGCCAGATCGATGGAGCCGCCCTCAACGCCGTAGAGGCTGGGGCGTTTACCGATGGCGAGTTGGTATTTGGGCCAATGGAAGCCCTGATCGTCAATACTGAACTGGGCCAGATACCCCAACCGCATCCCTTCACTGAACTGCAGTTCGGCGCCGCGGTTGTCACCATGAACCTCCAGAGCCGCCCGGTGGGGCGTCGACGCCGACTTGCCCACCGGCGCCGGCAGGTCGATGGCCAACCCCTCCAGGTTGCTGTTGACCTGGGCGTCGTAGCGATACTGGCCATCTTGCAGGAACACCAGTCCGACATCGCCAGTCCAGTTGGCTCCACCCTCGAGGTGGCTGAACAGCGGAAACGAATTGGCCTCATCGATGTTGGCCGTTTGCCACTCACCACCAAGCTGCAGATCCGCTTTATACTCGCTGTCGCCGCTGCGACCGGTCTGCAGGCTGATGGACAGGGGTTGATTGAACACTCGGGCGCTGAGATCGGTAGCGGTGACCTTATCGCCGTCGAACTGCAGCTCACCGCGCAACCCGGACAGTTGAGTGGACAGGGCCGTCAGATACACCGGGTTGTCCCAGAACGCCACCCGTCCCAGAATGGCAGGCGACTGATCCGCCACCTTGGATCCCAGCGGGAAGGTCAGATCCAGGCTGGCTGCCACCGGGCCGTCGATCTTCAACTGCTCCAGGGTCGCTCCGACCGACGAGGCCAGTGACGACGCCTGCATCAGCCGGGTCACCGCCTGGGCATCAGCCCGGACGCCAGCCAACACCGTCAGGGTGGCACTGCGATCCAGGGTCGGAATAAACACGTGGGCATCCTGTACCGGCACCTGGTCCAGCAGGCCCTGTTTCAGCCACAAATCCATGCGTATGTTTTCAAACAGCGCCTGCAGGGTGATGTCGGTCACCGCCGGCCAGGAGGGCAGAAACTGGAACTGGCCCTGCTTGAGGGTGAAGCCGGCCTGAAACACCCCCTGACCGCCGTCATAGGGGTAATCAGCGAAATCACCGTGCCAGAGAACCTGGGCATCGTCGGTGTGACCGGCCTGGAGCGACGTCGACAGATAATCTGACAGCGCTTCGCCCATGGCCTTGCGGGGGAACAGCCGCCCCGCCTTATCCGCCTGCTTCAGTTCGGCATTGCCATACAGTTGCAGCCGCGTCGCCCCCTGCTCCGGCAGCAGCAAGGCGGCCTCGAGATCGGCCTTTAAGATGTCACCATCGAGCTTAAGGTTGTCGGTTTTCACCACCCAGCCCTGTTGCTGCTCAATGGCCAGTTCACCGGAAACTTCGCTGAATTTCACCGTGTGGGAAAACTGCCATGGCCAGTAGAAGGCCAGATCCTGCTTGGGCAGGATCAACCGGCCATGATCTTTACGCCAGACAAACTGGCCATTGAGCCCGGACAACCCCGGCACCTTGCCGCTCATGTCCCAACCCAGGTCTTTCATTCCGGCCGAGGCGGCCCAGCCGTCCTGACGCTGCTGCAGCTTGATGTCGGCCAGCTCTCCGCGGCCGTTGGCGTCCAGCAGGTCCGCCAGGGTTCGATCCTTAATGCCAGGCAACAGGCCCAGCAGCGGCTTGAGCTTGTCCAGCGGTAAGCGGTTCATCCACAGGCTGACGTCATCGCCGTGCTTCGACACCGCCAGGCGGGTGTCCGGCCAGGGCTGGCCATTGCTGGTCAGTTGCAGATCACGACTGGTCAACTCGCCACCGGTGGCGGTGGGCGTCCACACCAGGTTGCCCCCCTTGATGGCCATGCGCTGGGCCTGAGGCTGCTGCCAACTGAAATCACTCTCTCCAAAGGCAATCTGGGCTCCGCGTACCCCCTGCTCGTCGAAACTGAGCCAGGATTGCATGTTCAGTACGCCTCGGAACTGTCGAGTGTCGTTGCCAAACTGCCGCGCCAGCCAGTCACCGATGTCCAGTTGCTCCGCCTGCAGGTAACCGCGGCCGAACAGGCGTTGATGCTGGGCACTGCGCAGTTCCACTGCCAGCTTCAGGGTTTCATCCAGGTTGCTGGTTTCATCCAGGTACAGCCGACCCTCACCCAGGTGACGATTGCCGTGGTTGCGCCATTGCAGATTGGCAATGTGGATGGGTTCCGGTTTTTGATCCGACAGGTGCAGGTACAGCACCCCTTCGGAGATATTCAGTTCACTGAGTTGATGCAGGAAAGTATTTTTAAACGCGGTAACGGCATTGCCACTGTCGCCGCCAGAGCTGGCGAGCGGGCCGTGGACATGCACCTCGACCCCATGAAAGGTTACCCGGTCGAAACGAAAGTCCAGATCCCGCAACGAGCGCCAGAAATCCAGCTGGGCCACGGCCTCCTGAACCTGGATATCGATATCGAGATCTTCCTGGGTCGGCAGGTGAAACGCCTTGATCATCAGCTGCGGACCCTTGGGCTCCCAGCTGGCGCCCAGCTGGCCGAGAGTCATAATCAGGCCGCTGCGCTGTTGAATCTGCTGGGTCAGGTCATCACGAATGGAGTCCAACTCGGGCAGCAGGGAGCGCACCGCACTGACCAGCAAGGCGAACAGGACGATGACCGAAGCGGCACCGTACCAACAAAACCGGAACAGACGCCGCGCGCGCGCGGAGAGTGTCACATCATCACCACGTCAAACTTATCCTGGCTGTACAACGGCTCAGGCTGCAAGCGAATCCGTTTTCCAATGAACACCTCCAGCTCCGCCAGGCTATGGGCTTCGTCACCGATCAGGGCATCGTGCACCGTCGGCGCCACGTACACCGAGAATTCATCGGCATCGTATTGGCGATCCACCCGAATGATCTCACGGAACATCTCGTAGCAAACAGTATCGACGGTCTTCATGCTGCCGGTGCCCTTACAGCTTGGGCACTCACCGCACAGCACATGCTCCAGGCTTTCCCGGGTACGTTTGCGGGTAACCTCCACCAGCCCCAGGCGGGAGAAGCCGCTGACACTGGTTTTAACCCGATCCTGATCCAGGGCCGCCTGCAGGGTACTGAGTACCCGACTGCGGTGCTCTTCCGAGGTCATGTCGATAAAATCGATGATAATGATGCCGCCCAGGTTGCGCAGACGCAGCTGGTGGGCAATGGTCCGGGTGGCTTCCAGGTTGGTATTGAAGATGGTCTCTTCGAGGTTACGATGACCGACGAAGGCACCGGTGTTGATGTCGATGGTGGTCATCGCCTCGGTCTGGTCGATGATCAGGTAGCCACCGTTTTTCAGCTCCACCTTACGCTCGAGGGAGCGCTGGATTTCATTTTCCACATCAAACAGATCAAACAGCGGCGACGGACCGGTGAAGTGCTCCAGCACCGGTGCCACTTCCGGCACAAACTCTTCCGCAAACTCGGTCAGCTCGGCGATGGCCAGCCTGGAGTCCACCTGCACCCGTTCAATCTTGCTGATGGCCAGGTCCCGCAGAATGCGGCGCGGTAGGGTCAAATCCTCATACAGCGGCGTGACCTTGCCACCGGGACGGCGACGACGTTCCGACACCTTGCGCCACACCCGGCGCAGGAAGGCGGCATCGTGGGCCAGCTCCTGTTCACTGGCGGCTTCGGCAGCGGTTCGAATGATAAAGCCACCGTCGGTATCCACAAACTGGCCGACGATCTTCTTCAACCGCTCCCGCTCCTGCTCCGATTCCACCCGCTGCGACACCCCTACATGGGCGGCGCCAGGCATAAACACCAGGTAACGGGACGGCAGGGTAATGTCGGTGGTCAGGCGGGCCCCTTTGGTGCCCAGCGGGTCTTTGGTGACCTGGACCATGATGTCCTGGCCAGGGCGAACCAGGGTGGCAATATCCTGGGCCTGGAACTGCTTCTTCTCCGGCTCCGCCACACACTCGGTGTGGGGGATGATGTCAGACGCGTGCAGAAACGCCGCCTTGTCCTGGCCGATGTCGACAAACGCCGCCTGCATACCCGGCAACACCCGGGTCACCTTGCCCCGGTAGATGTTACCGACAATGCCCAGCTTACCGCGACGCTCGATGTGCACCTCCTGCAACTGGCCACGCTCAAGCAGCGCGACCCGGTTTTCGGTAGGGGTGACGTTAATTAATAGCTCGGTTCCAACGACTGAAGACGGTTGCACCTGGCCTCCCGGTTAAATGCTTTGTAAAAGTTGACGGGTTTCCACCATAGGTAGACCCACGACGGCAGAGTAGCTGCCATTGATGGCCTGCACATAGGCGCCCCCCAACCCCTGGATGCCGTAGCTGCCGGCTTTATCCATCGGCTCCTGGCTGTCGACGTAGGCACGAATCTGAGCCTCGCTCATGGCACAGAACGTCACCTCGGTGACCACCAGGGTCTGCTCGATGCGATCGCCCTGAACACAGGCCACGGCCGTCATCACCTGATGGCTACGCCCCTGAAGGCGCTGCAACGTGGCCATGGCATCCTCGGCGTCTTTAGGCTTGCCCAGAATCTGTTGATCCAGCACCACGATGGTGTCTGAACCGATCACCGGCAACGGCTGGCTGACCAGCGCCTGGCCGGCCCGTGCCTTCTCTGCCGCCAGACGGCTGACATACTGGTTTGGACTCTCACCGGCCGCCGGGGTTTCATCGATTTGCGGGCTGACGCAATCAAATCGATAGCCCAGCTGTCCCAGCAACTCTCTGCGACGCGGAGAGGAGGAAGCCAGGAAACACTGAATCTGTGTCATGTTACTTCACCTTATAGTGACGTCGAATTCGCCGCAGTAACCAGAATACCCAGGGCCACAACAGCGGAGTGGTGACCACGGGGCGAAGGTATTCCCACGACAGCGACACGCCGCTGTGCAGGTACTCCGCCCAGAATACCAGTAAATGGCTGGCCAGGCTCAACCCCGCCAGAATGCTGACCTGCTGCACCCAGGAAAAGTGCCTCAGTTTCTGGTATTGCAACGCTACCAGATAGATCACCACCGACAGTGCCAGCGAGCGCACCCCCAGGGTCGCCCCCAACAGCACATCCAGCAGCAGCCCGACCACAAAGGCGGTAAAGATACCGACCCGGTGAGGCAGTGCCAGCGTCCAGTACGCCAGCACCAGCAGCACCCAGTCCGGGCGCCAGGACGCCACCACCTGAGGCAGCGGCATGATTTGTAAAAACAGGGCCACCAGAATGGTGATCCAAATAAGACTGTAACGCTGCGGCTTATCCATCGGAGCTCTCCTTGGACGCCGGGCCCTGAACCTCTTGCTGCCACAGAAGCAGCAGATAACGAATGCGATCCAGGTGCGCCACCGGCTCCGCCGAGACCTGAGCCCAGGTCATGCCCTCATCCCGCATCACCTCAGTCACGATGGCCACCGGATAACCTTCCGGAAAGCGCCGCCCCAGACCGGAGGAGATCAGCAGATCCCCCACCTTGATGTCGGTGCTCATGGCCACGTTGGTCAGCTGCAACAGATCCAGCTTACCACTGCCGCTGGCCACCGCCCGCACGTCGTTGCGCGCCACCCGCACTGGAATGGCGTGAGTAAAATCGGCGATCAGCAGTACTCGGGCAGTGGTTTGCGACACCTCGGTCACCTGCCCCACCACGCCGGAGTCGTCCAGCACCGGCTGGCCGACGTATACCCCTTCGTTCACCCCTTTGTCGATCAGCACCTGATTTTTAAACGGGTCGCGATCGACGTACATCACCTCGGCCACCATACGGCGGGCATCCTGACGGGTGGAGGATTGCAACAGGGCACGCAGACGGGCGTTCTCCTCCTGCAGGTTGGCCATCTTCAACAACTGCTCACTCATCAGCAACTGCCGTTGCTGCAGGCGCTCATTTTCACGCAACAGGTTGGAACGGCTGGAGAGGTTGGTGGACAGTTCGTCCATCACCACCGCCGGTATGTTGGCAAAGTGCTGCAGCGGGCTGACCAGGGTGGCCAATGCAGAACGCATCGGCAACAGGCGATCGTTAGCCAAAATCAGGGCGAGAGAAAGCAATACCGCCATAAACAGGCGGTATTGCGGTGAGGCGCCACGAATAAAAAAGGGCTTCATTGAGCGGGGGCCTGCGGCTTACTCTTCGGCAAAGATGTCGCCGCCATGAACGTCGATCATCTCCAACGCCTTGCCGCCACCCAGGGCAACACAGGTCAGAGGTTCATCGGCGATCACAACCGGGATACCGGTCTCTTCCTGCAGCAGATGATCCAGGTCGCGCAGCATGGCACCACCACCGGTCAGCACCATGCCTCGCTCGGAGATGTCTGACGCCAGTTCCGGCGGAGACTGCTCCAGGGCGGTCATCACAGCACTGACGATACCGGACAACGGCTCCTGCAGCGCTTCAAGAATTTCGTTACTGTTGAGGGTAAAGCTGCGCGGCACACCCTCGGCCAGGTTACGGCCACGCACTTCGATCTCGCGTACCTCTTCACCCGGATAGGCGGAACCGATCTCGTGCTTAATGCGCTCGGCGGTGGCTTCACCAATCAGGCTGCCGTAGTTACGGCGTACGTAGTTGATGATCGCCTCATCAAACTTGTCACCACCGACACGGGCCGATGCGGAGTACACCACACCGTTAAGAGAGATGATGGCCACTTCGGTGGTACCGCCACCGATATCGACCACCATCGAGCCTGTGGCCTCGGAAACCGGCAACCCGGCACCAATGGCGGCCGCCATCGGCTCATCAATCAGATACACCTCACGGGCACCGGCGCCCAGGGCCGACTCGCGAATGGCGCGTCGCTCAACCTGGGTGGAACCGCAAGGCACGCAAATCAGTACCCGAGGGCTAGGACGGAAAATGCCACTGTCATGCACCTGCTTAATAAAGTGCTGCAACATCTTCTCACACACCATAAAGTCGGCGATAACACCGTCCTTCATCGGGCGAATGGCCTTGATATTGCCAGGGGTACGCCCCAGCATCTGCTTAGCTGCACTACCAACTGCGGCCACGCTCTTGGCGTTAGGCCCTTCCTGACGAATCGCCACCACAGACGGTTCATTCAAGACTATCCCTTGATCCTTTACGTAAATCAAAGTGTTGGCGGTACCTAAGTCGATGGATAGGTCGTTGGAAAATACTCCACGAAGCTTTTTGAACATGTACCAGCCCTGTTTGCGAAACGGTAAGAAATGCGAAAATCAGCTAACTTTACCAACGCCCTGACCAATCCACAACCCGCTTGAGCACTAGGGTTATGGCTTATTTCACAGTGTCGAAAAATCGGCGCACTACTTTTTTATGACGGCTAGCGCTTTTAAGCACACTCAACAGCCCATTAAACGCAGCTTTTTTAAGTGCCGGCCACCACGGTGGATTAAAAAATTTCCCGGCGGTAGATCACCTTGTCATGGCCGCGGAAACGCCCTAGGGTCACCGAGGCCTTAGGGTTGCTGAGTGTGGTCGCGGACTCCCAGTACCACTGCAGCCAGGTCGGCGCTTCCGAGCCCTGGCCGGGGAACGAGCACAGCCCCTGCGCCACGAAGGGCGATTCCAGATGGTACTCCAGGGTCAGCGGCGTCGGCGTCACCACCCCGGTACCGATCACCTGCAGGGCGGCGAACTCACCCTGATTGACGTAACCGTTGCCCGAGGTCGCCGGCAGGGGGTCAAGGCTGCCACTGAGGCTGACCCGGCCGGAGCTGGCCGGCGAGGCCGCCACATAGGCGCGGCCGTCGGCATAGAAACCGCTATCGAGGATGTTGGCACTGAAATTGGCGCCATTGTAGTACTCCACCATCAGCGGCAGGGTCAGAGTCTGGTTCTCGCTGCCATAGGCGCTGGCCAGCACCGCCCGGCCATAGCGCAGCTGCGGTGCCAACACGTAATTCTGCCGTTGGCCGGCCACATCGGTTCCAAAACTGGTGCCTTCGCAACTGCCCCACTGGCCCAGACACACCTTGTCGGCGCTGATGGTAAAGGCATCTTCGTCGATGCTCATCTGCAGGTTGGGAGCGGCGGCAACGTGGTAGTTCACCGGTGCCATGGCGGCCACCGGCCGGCTAAAGCGCAGCCACTCTTTGCTCAGGACAAACTCCCGCGAGCCGTCGAAATCGCCGCTGTCCCGCTCCAGCGCTGGCAGGCCGGTGTCTTGCAGACCGAGTCCGGCCACACTGGTGGCGTAACTGAGGCTGGACAGGGGGTTGCCCAGGTTCCAGAACTCGCTGTCGAAGTTGTTGGTAACCTTGTTGCCGGTGCCCTTGGCCACCACGGTCAGTACCGGCGCATGGCTAAAGGCGATGGGTTGGCCCAGGTAACTGAAGTCGCCGCAATACCCCTCCAGTTGGGTGTTGCTGGTCTCAGCGCTCAGGTAGGCCGGGGTGATGCGGCCGATGTTGCGGCTGCTGTAGTTGGCCGCATCGATCTGCCCACCCAGGTAGCTGACGCCGCCATCGAGCACGTAGCGGAACACCCCCACTTCATCCAATATCTTATCGGCGCTGCCGCTGCCGCCGGCAGTCACTTCCGCCGTCGCATCGGCGTCGTCGCTACTGTCGCTGGCGTTGTTGTTGGCTGGTGCCACCAGCTCAGGCTTAATCTTGATGCCGTCGTGACGGAAATTCCTGGTGACGGGGTTATTGGCGTAAGAGCCATCGTCATTGGCGACCCAGCAGTGGGCACTGACCTCCACCTGCAGCGACTGACCCGCCTTGCGGTAGGGCTTGCAACCGGTGAAGTTGCTGTCGCACTGGTCGTTGTCGGCGCGGATGTGGAACCCGGCCGGCAGCCAGTCAAAACTGGCCTCGCCGGTCAGGGTGACCTGACCGTCCCCTTCGCCCCGGGTCATCGACGCCAGCAGCTTCAGCTTGCCGGCTTCCAAGTAGCGCATGGGCACCGAGTCGATGCCATCGACTCTAAAGTCCATGGTCAGCGGTTGCTGCACCGCCGCGGACAGCGTCTGACCATCGACAAACAGCGACGCCTGCACCTCGGGAGACAAGGGCTGCTCGTAGGCAAAGCTCAGGTTCACGGTTTCGGTGCCTGAGGCTCCGGCGATGCACTGTTGCGGGCTGTTGGTATCGGTTTCCACCACCGCCACCTGCAGCCGGTGGCCGGTGTAACAGGAGGTCATCTCGGCCGTATCCGGTGTCAGCAGCAAGCCACTGAGCCGATAACCCACCTGGCAATCGGCATCGCCGTTGTCGCTGAGGCACCGATAGGGGTGGCTGCTGACCCCCAGGGTCACCGTGGTTTCCAGTGGCTGCCACAGCGTCAGGATGTCGTTGTGGCGAACCGACAGGGTGCTGCCGATCTGGCCGGTACGGCTGTTCTTCCACTGCCCGGCGACGTCGGAGGTGAAGGTGACCACCAGCTCGGCGCCGGTATCGAAACTGGTGCAGTTGGCGTCGCTACACAGCTCCACCACCACCTGGGCACCGACGCAGTTGATGGCGGTGTCCGGATGACGCAGACGAACCGTGGTCGGCGGCGCCACCGACGGCGCCTCAATGGCCAGATAACTGAAATACTCCCCCATGTGATTGCGTTCGTTATCGGCCTGCTGGTCTTCATCGACCGCAACGTTAAACCTTTTTTTGTTGACGTGACAGGTTCGGGCCCAGCCGCCATCGCCACCGTTTCGGGTACGTTTATTGGAGTAAAAATAGGGCGGTGCCGGGAACGCGGTAGAGAACTTCACGTTGCTTTGATTGCCACACTGGACGGCGAGCGTCTGGGTAGTCGTCTCGTTGCTGTTGTTGAACTTGTAGTTAGTTAGATGGTTGCCCGCTTCGACCCGCAACAACTCACCGTTGATCTCCACCACACCGCTGCCCTCGACCGCCAGCCAGGCCAGGGTCTCATTGTGGCGGAACAGGTTGCTGACCTCGCTGCCCTCCAGGCCCAGGCTGACGCCGGAGGTATAAGCCAGCTCCGCCCTCGCAGTATAGAAGGGGGCCCGCCAATCCAGATTGCGGTAACTCTGCAACTCCGCCAACACCGCCAACTGCCCGCCAAAGTCATGGCTGAACTCCACCCAATCAGAATCGTCTCCGTCGCAGGGACTCCACAGGGTGCCGCTGGACTCCTTGCCCTTGTAGTCACAGGTTTCGATGGCACCAGCCTCCAGCACCACCAGGGGATCGCCACCCTGGTCATAGAAGGTCTGGGTCCCTTGGGACACCACCAGGTAGTCCACCGAATCTATTCCGGAATCATTACCGCCATCCGGGCGCCAGCCGGTGATGGTGGCGCCACTGGTATTGATGGATGAGACCCGTACCGAGGCGGGAGGCTGACTGCCGAGGTTGTTGCGGTCGATCGGCGGCATCAGGAACAGCAGCGGCGCCTCACTGCCACCGTAGCCGTCGAAGGTGATGGTGGCACTGCCGGAGCTGAGATCGACATTGCCAAAGCGGATGTAGGGCGGCTCGGGAACAATGCCACCGTCATTGGAGGTTCCTTTCGAGGGTAAACAGGCGCCCCAATCTGGATCCTGAACGCTGCCATCGGGCTTGGCACAGATGTCACTCAGGCTGCCGTTTTTGAATACGTCGGTGCCCACCTCGGACTCGACGCTCCAGATCTGCTTGTTTTTAATGCTATTGGCATTATTGGAGGAGCGAACGTAATGCACCACTTCATTGTTTGACCAGCTTGGGCTGGCCGGCGCCGTCAGCAGCACTTCGATATGATTAGGGTGGAAGCTAAAACCGGTTATCACTTTAAATGAGTTGGCGCGGCAGCTGTTATTGCTGCAGTCCAACTGCTTAGGTGTCATTTTGCTGCCATTGGTTGCCCACTGCAGTTGCCAACCCGAAGAGTCAGTGAGGGTCTCTTTAAAAAACAGCTCAACGTAGCCTTCATCGACGTTGATCTCGTTGATGACCACTTTCAGTTTTTCGCTGGGGTGAGGATCCAGATCAATCAACGTGTGCGGTTTCGCCATCGCGGCCATGGGCAAGCACAGCAGCAAGGCCAGCACCATACCGACACGCAATCCATGCTTCCTCATTGGCTTTAATCCCCGATAGCTGTGTATTAGAACGCTTCCTAAGGCCACCATATTAATCAAACGCCTGTGACTCAAAGCTACGATTCACCGTCAGTCCAGTAGGGCCGCAACTGGCGTCGGCGGTAATCATAAATCGATTTCGGGCAACGCCATCCACCATAAACGCCATATGGGTGCACGCCACCTCCACCCGGCAACCGGGAAAGCCACCGTTGTTAGGCAGGCCCGCTCCAGGGGTCAGGGTACCGGCGGCATTGGTACAGGCGGTGGCAGCAACTTCGGCACCCCGGTTCAGTACCCGGGCCAGGCCCCAGTCCAGGCCGGATTGGCCCGCCGCCCAGGTGCGACTGCCGTTGACCTCCAGCAGCATCTGGTCGTCCTGGTTTTCCAGCATCTGCATCAATGCCACCCCCAGCATCAGCATCACCACGATGACAAACAGGGCAATGATCAGGGTGCTGCCACGTTGCCGGCTAGGGAACGTTTTCAAGTTGCACCTCCTGGGCAAAGCGGGTGCTCTGTCCGGCCTGAGTCAGCCACAGCTGCAGCTTCACTACGTTGTTTCTAGCCAGGCTCGGTGGCTGCACAATGAAAGGGCATTGCTCATTGTTGCGGGCATTCAGATCACAGGCGGCCAGGTTGTTGGTGTAGCCTTCGCCCATGGTGCTGACCTCACTGCCGCTGCTGCGCACCAGGGCGCCGTTATTCTGCAGGCAGTAACTGATGGGAGCGCCGGCCAGATAGAAGCGTTTACCCACCGAAAAATCCCCCTGAGTCATGGCCGTGTCCAGATTCAGGGTGCAGATGTTATCGCCATTGCAGCTGGAGCTGGGGAACCTGGGCAGCGGATTGGGCACGCTGTAGCCGTCGAGGATCGCCACCCCGAACTGATCGCCGGCATCATCAGGAATGCAGTCCTGACACCCGGCGGCGGTGCAGCAGTCCATGGCGAAAATCGAGATCTGTTGAGGGTTGTTGTGCAGCGGCGCTTCCAGGAAATGGCCACTGTCGACGATGGGGCGGAAGTTCAGGCAATGGGCGGTGGCGCCGGTGGTCACCGATACGCTGCCGGGCAGAGCATCGCGAACCTCGAGGCTGAGGCGCTGCATGCCATAGCGCTGCTGGGCCACCGCATCGCCCCACTGCTGGCTGTCGACGTAGATGCGGGTGGAGAAGTTGATGAAACTGGTCACGCCGATGGCGATGATGGCCAGAATCAACATGGTCACCAGCAACTCCATCAGGGTAAAGCCACGCTGACGCATCAGTAGTTCCCCCGCACGAGTTGATAGGGGTAGGGACTGCCATCCGGGGCCGAGATGGTGATGGTCACCACCTTGGCGCCACCGGACCAGACGGTGGCGCCGACGGCTCCGGTGTTGCAGCCAACATCGACGGCCACCTGATAGCGATCGTAACTGCTGCTGCCGAGCAGGTCATCGACGCTGCCGCGATAGCCATTGAAGTCTTCCAAAAACAGCCACTGGGTGGGATCGGTGCCCGGTGTCACCTTGGTGCAATTCAACGCTGTCACCGCCCCGCCACCGCTGGGAGTAGCACTGTCGAACTGCCTGGCCATCAACTCACCCATCACCACCTGGCCGGCCTGAGCGGCCCGGGCCTGGTAGATCCCCTGCGCTGCGCGTTCCGCCTGCGGAAACATCAGGGTCGACAGCATCACCAACGAGATCGCCAGCACCACCATGCCGACCACCATCTCAATCAGGGTAAAACCGCGCTTACGGGCAATCATGGATGTACCCCTGGTTTTCGATGCACAGCGACAACCTGTCTGAGCCGGACAGGGTCAGACGACACTGGCCGGCGGTGAGGGTGCAGTTGGAGACCCGGCCCAGATCGTCAAAGCTCAGGGTAAAGGTGTTGGCACCGGCCAGGGTCAGGGCGACGCCGTCGTTGAGACAGACGCCGTTGCGGATCACCGCGCCGGAGTCACAGCGCTCCTGACGGGCGCGTTTTGAGGGGGAACCGCAGGTGGCGGTCAGCCAGAAGCCGTTGCCATTGACGTTCAACTGGCAGTTCTGGCCGGCCAGATTCAGTTGCTGCAGGTAGTGCAGTTCCGACAGCAGTTGATCACGAGTAGTGTAGGTGGCGAACTGATCCGCCCCTAAAAATCGGGACAGGGCGGCAACAGAAAGGATGGTCACCAGCACGATGATGGTAACCAGCTCGATCAGCGTGAAGCCTTTCTGTTGTTCACCCATGGCAGGTCATTAGCAGAAGTACTTTAATTAACAGCCAGAGCCGTCTACAACATAGCTAACCGCACCGTCATTGTTGGTGTAGGTCAGATTACAAGTCCCGCCAGCAGTCTGATCTTTAGGGACAATAATTGCAGCCTTATTAGCCGTATCTTCAAAAATGCCCCACTCGGCAGTCGCTTTAACAGTCTTTGAAGCCAACTTAGCCGATCCAAACTCAGCTTCGACCATCTCGGTGATCGCCGCATAAGTGGCATCAGCGTAACCTTTAGTAGTTGCAACATCAGCAACGGTTCCTGAGGTGTCTTCGATCCCGGCAATGGCGGCCTTGGCATAAATCAGTGAGTTACCGCCCTGTACAGATGCCTTCATACCATTCAGCGTCGCGGTCCGAGCGTCTTTTTGAAGATCAATAAACTTTGGTGCAGCAGTCACTGCCAAGATACCCAGAACGATGATCACCACCACCAATTCAATCAGGGTAAAACCGGATTGTTTTTTCATTCTCATATCATCCTAATTCGAGCAATCTTGTTGATGCTATGGGCTATCAACAATTTAACAGGAAGACTGAGCGCCTCCCCAAGATAATTAGCACTTACCTTTCACTATTGAATAGGTCGGTGACGCGCCTTCTGAACCCGCCGGTGTATAGCTCAGATGGCAGCTGGCACCGGTTTCACCGGTTTCATCTTTATCAAAGGTGACGCCTGAGGGGTAGATAAACACTTTGGTCGGAGTGGTCGCATCATCGACAGCAACCACCCAGCTGCTGTCCAACTCGACAGCATTGGCTACATCATCTTTCGATGCTCTCAAATAGCCAAACAGCGGAGTCACTTTCGTCGTGCCATACAGAGTAACGGTGTCTGAACCACTGGCGGCTTGTTTATGCAGGTTGTTAATTGCTGACTTGGAATACACCAGCGCATTGGCGCCCTGCAACGCGCCTTTAGCACCGTTTAATGTACCCACACGGGCATCGGTCTGCAGATCGATAAACTTCGGTGCCGCGGTAACAGCTAAGATACCCAGAACGATGATCACCACCACCAACTCAATCAGGGTAAAACCACGTTGTGTTTGCATAAACTCTATCCTGTCTTTTATTAAATCAATTAGTTGGTGAAGTTCACAACCTGACCGGTACCCGGGTTGTAAACAAACCCTTTACCGGTCGTGCGATCCAAAGAGGCTGGCAGGCTGTCCAAGTCCAGGGTGGCGGTTTGAACATAGATGCATTCATCCAGGGCAGTCACGTTGGTTCCGCCCGGAACCACGATCTCACCGCCGGTTCCGTCGCTCACGTCTACGGCGTAGCGAGCGTCAGCCACATCATTGGAGGAGAGCAACTCAACCCGTGGCGGTGCTTGCAGGACTTGTTCAAACGCGGTCAGGCAACGACCAGCCGTCATCGCCGTCGGTGCCCGGCCACTGGTTCCCGATGGGTAGCCATAGTCATTGACGAACACCGTCTGGCCACCCAGAACCACCGAACCGTCGGTTGGGCGACCTTCCACTTCCCACTGGGCGCGGGTAATGCCGATGGCGGAGGCGAAACCGCCCGCCACCCCTTCGGAAGCGGCGTCTTCCGCTTCGTCAGTAATGTCAATAAAACGGGGAAGCGCCACTGCTGCGAGCAACCCCAACACCACAACAACAATCACCAATTCCACTAAGGAAAAGCCGTTCTGCTTCTTCATACTCGCTTCCTTCCGTTTCAAAACGTTTACTCCATTTTATGGATAAAATCTAAACAATAAACCCATAAAAACAGCTATCTATCTCGACAATGTGCAAATTATTTGGCACCTGCCAATAAAATGACACTTCCTGTGGCCGAATGATACCTTATAAGCGCATGGGAGTTAAAACTAACCCAGCAATTTTTATCATCCTGGTCAATAGTTACCGCCTCGCCCGACAGCTCTGTGCCCATCATCGCCGACCACAGGCGACCACACTCTCCGTGCGGCTGTGGCCAGCCCCGATGATTCATCTCCAGCCACACCGGGTCGGTATCCCACCCCGGCGGTTGCCATCGAATCCGCCCAGGGCGGCCGGACTTCATCCAGGTCACCCTTGCCAGGTTGACGCTGGTCACCAACCGGCTTTGCATCAGATAAGCCAGTTGCCGATCGACTTTAGGTTCTCCCTGCCGCCAATTCATTAATAGGGCCAATATGATAGCCAGTACCAAAATCAGGCTGGCCAATCGAATGAGGTCCCGCCTCAATCGATTGTCGACCCCATGCTGAAGGCTCATCAGCGGCCCTTATAGGCACTGAACATGTCCCACATCGGCAGGTACACACCCAACGCCAGCACCATCACCATCGCCGCCACAATCACCAGCAAAATCGGCTCGATTCTGGCGGTCAGGGTCTTCAGGTCGTAATCCACTTCGCGCTCGTAATACTCGGCGGCATCATCGAGCAGCTCATCAATTCTTCCGGTTTCTTCGCCTACAGACAGCATCTGCAGCACCAGCGGCGTAAACAGCTGTGAATGGTTGGCGGTACGGGTGATGGATTCCCCCCCTTCGATGCCACGACGCATCTCGACGATGCGATCGTGCATAAAGCGGTTGTCCACCGCATCGGCCACCAGAGACAGAGACTGGTTGACCGGCACCCCGCCCCGCAGCATCATCGCCAGGCTGCGGGCAAACCGGGCCAGGGTGGCTCGCTCCATGATGCTGCCGACAATGGGCATTCGCAGTTTGAAGCGATCAAACTTGAACCTTCCTGAGTCGGTTGCCAGCCACATACGCCAGCCAATAACGGTGGCGATCATCCCCAGCAGCAACAGCGGCCAGTAGTTGACGAAGAAATCCGAGGTGGCGATCAAGATTCGTGTCGGCAACGGCAACTCGGCGCCGAACTTGGAAAACATCTTGGCGAACTCGGGGATCACGAAGATGTTCAGTATCACCAGGGCAATGGCGATGGCGCCCAGTACCATGATCGGGTAGCGCAGCGCACTGTTGATGCGCCGCTTGGTGTCCTGCTCCATCTCCAGGTGCTGAGACAGACGCGAAAACGCCTGATCCAGCTGACCGGTATTCTCACCCACGTGCACCATGGCCACGTACAGATCACTGAATACGTGCGGGTGCTGGTTCAGCGCCGACGACAGCGAGTAACCCGAGGTCAGCTGCCCGGCGACCTCTCTCAGCGCCTTGGACAGCACCTTGCAATGGCTGCTGTCCGCCAGGCCGTTAATCGCCCGCAGCAGCGGAATGCCCGAGCGGGTCAGAGACAGCATCTGACGGGTGAACATCTGCAGGTCGGTCATCTTGACCTTGGGCCGGAACATCGCCTGCCAGTCGATGCCATCGCCGCCACGCTTCTCTTCGATACGCAGCGGAATGATGGCCCGCCGCATCAGCTGATCCGCCACCGCGCTTTCATTGGCCGCTTCCAGTACCCCTTCAACCTGGGTTCCGCTGGCGTCGCGGCCTTGATAGCTGTACTGGGCCATATCAGTCCCTCATCTCCTGGGCCCGCTCAATCAGGGGCGCCGCGATCTCGCTGACGTCCTCCGCCAGTCGCATGGCATCGGCAATGCTGGTGATGCCGGAGGCGGCATAGGAGAGGGCGCTGTCCACCAAAGGCCGGAACTGGCCGCTACTGCGGACCGCCTTGGCAAAGGCTTCCGGGCTGCCCATTCGCAGGGCTTCCACCATCGGCTCATCCAGCTCCAGCATCTCGAATACGCCGATACGGCCCCGATAGCCGGTGTGGTTGCAATACTGGCAACCCCGGCCCTTGCGATAACCCTGTTGACCGTGGTCGACATCGGGCTGAATGTGGCGCAGCCACGCCAGCTCAGAGGTGCTCGGCGCGTGGGCTTCACCACAGCGGGGACAGATTCGGCGCACCAGTCGCTGGGCGATGATCGCCCGCAGGGCACTGGCCACCAGGTAGGGGGCCGCCCCCATGTCGATCAGACGCAGGGTCGAGGTGATGGCGTCGTTGGTGTGCAGCGTCGACAGCACCAGGTGACCGGTGATTGCGCCCCGCAGACCAATCTCGGCGGTTTCCTGGTCACGCATCTCCCCCACCATGATGATGTCGGGATCCTGACGCAGGGTAGTCCGCAGCACCTCGGAGAACCCCAGGCCGATCTTCTGGTTTACCTGCACCTGGTTGACCCGCTGCAGCCGGTATTCCACCGGGTCTTCAACGGTAATGATTTTGGTATTGGCCTTGTTGAGCTCGTTCAGCACCGCATACAGGGTGGTGGTCTTGCCGGAACCGGTGGGGCCGGTCACCAGGATCATGCCGTGGGGACGACTGATCTGGTGACGGATTCGGGCAATGATCTCCGCCGGCATACCGGTCTGTTCCAGCTGCAGCAGCCCCGCTGACTGATCCAGCAGACGCATCACCACAGACTCACCAAACTGCACCGGCATGCTGGAGACCCGCACATCCAGCTGGTGCTTGCCCACCTCGAAGTGGAAGCGACCATCCTGAGGAATCCGCTTCTCGGAGATGTCCATGCTGGCCATCAGCTTAATCCGCAGCACCAGGGCGTTGGCGATGCCGTACTCGGTGAGCACGGTTTCCTGCAGCTGGCCGTCGACCCGCTGACGGATGCGAAGCTCTTTGTCGCCGGGCTCGATGTGGATGTCCGATGCCCGAATTCGAATGGCGTCTTCAAAGATCGAGTTCAGCAGCCGGACAACGGTGGCCTCGTTATCCGCGTCCTGGGCGGTAATGCTGGCAAGATCGAACTCCTGCTCCTGCTCGTACTCCTGCTGCAATTCACCGGCGATGGAGGCGATGCGATCGGTCTGTCGAAACAGGTTGTCGATGCCCTCAAACAGCTGGCCTTCGGTCACCAGCGCCAGCTCCACCCGACGCGGCGCCACCAAGCTGACGATGGAGTCGTAGGCGCCCAGATCGGCCGGGTCACTCATGGCCACGGTCACCGAGTGGTCGTCACCGTCGATGGCCAGGGCACGAAAGCGGCGGGCGTGCATCTCCGGCAACAGCTTCACCACCGCCGGATCCAGGCGACGTTCGCTGATGTCCACAAAGGGCACGTTCAGCTGTTTCGACAGAAACGACAGCAGCTGCTCTTCACTGATAAAGTCGAGATCAATCAGGGTTCGACCCAGTTTGCGACCGCCGCTGCGCTGGGCTTCCAGTGCTTGGTTGAGCTGCGCCTCGCTAATGATCTGCTGGCCCACCAGCAGATCACCCAGACGCTGCTTTAACTGAGGCTTCATCCCGCTTCTCCAAGTTGCTTCAACCGCTGGTCAATGTACTGCCGGGCTGACGTCGATAAGGTGTTGGTGCGCGCCGCCCGCTGATACGCCGGTAACGCCTTTGAATACTGCCCCATGCGATCCAGGCTGTAGGCCAGCCCCAACCACCAGCGACCTTGATCCGGCTGCGCCTGAACCAGGGCCTGATAATCACTGACCGCCATGGTCAACATGGACAACCCCTGGGCCACCGCGGCCCGTCGGGCCAGCAACTCGGAGGACAGCGGCTTGTTCGCCAACTGCCCCAGCCACAGTTTGGCCTGCTCACTCTGGCCCGCCTGATGACTGAGTTCTGCCGCCAGCAGAGGGTACTCGCTGTGCTGCGGATAGGCCTGGCTGGCTTTGGCCAGGGTCACCAGCGCGGTTCCCAGATCGGTGTCGGCCTGACGTTCGGCCAGCAACACCCGGGCTTGGTGCAACTGCGGATCCAGCGCCAGAGCCTGCTTAAGCAGGTCGGTGCCCCCCTGGCGCTGCTGCGCCTGGGACAGAAACTGCTGCGCTTGCTGTTCTGGCGTCAACGCCGCCGGCGTCACCACCATCACCGGCTTGGGTTTGAGCACCGGCGCGGCGGCCACGACGGTGGGCTCCGGCTTGGCCTTAACCGGCCGGGGCGACTGAGCCTGGGTCTGCTCGATGGTGGCGGCGCGGCGCTGCTCCGGTTCGATGACAGGTTCGGTTCGCACCGTCGGCTGACGGACGCTGTTCGGTGCCGGCTCATTGGTCGTGGCGCTGTCTCCGGCCACGGGAACCTCGCTGACAGCCGGAGTTTGCGCCATCGGCAAAGGCTCTGCCGTCACCGGAACGGCCGCAATCAATTGCGGCTGCGGCTGTGCCAACAGGGTTTCCGCCCGGTCGCTAAGGCGCGGCCACAGGCTGTACCAACTCAGGCCAACCGCCACCATGCTGGCGACCAGCACCAGCCACCACCAATTGCGTGGCTGACGGGCTGTCGGCGACGACGGCATCGACACCAGGTTCGGGTCGACGATGCGCTGGCGTTGATCCTGGTCGAGATCCTTAAGCATCTTGTTGATTACACTCACAGGCCACCCTCCAGGTAGAAACTCAGCCCCAGTCCGGCCGCCGCCAGGGTCAGCATCATCAGCGACATCACCATCAACAGGTTTTCCCGCCACCAGGGCAACAGACCATAGGCCGACTCGGTGTCCGCCACCGCCGCCTGAACCATGGCGTTGTCGATTCTGCCCTGCACACCGGCGCCGTAGGCCAGCATCAGGGTTTTGTGACACAGCACGTTCACCAACCGGGGAATGCCGTTGCTGGCCCGGTGCAGCCAGGCCATCTGCTGCCAACTGAACAGGGGTTGCCCCTTATAACCGGCTATGGCCAACCGGTGCTCGACGTAGGCACAAGTCTCCTGCAGCGTCAGTCCCCGCAGCTGGTAGCTGAAGGTGATGCGCTGACGCAACTGCCGGAAATGGGTATCCGCCAGGCGGCGATCCAGCTCGGGCTGGCCAAACAACACCACCTGCAGCAGCTTGGCGTATTCGGTTTCCAGGTTGGTAAACAGGCGCAGCGCTTCCAGACTCTCGTCGGGCAAGGCCTGGGCCTCGTCCAGCAGCAACACCACCCGCTTGCCCTCCCCGGCCAGTTGCAACAACCGGTGGCTGATGGCTTCGGTCAGGCGATGCTGATCCTGTTGCTGGGCGATCCCCAGCTCACTGGCCACCGCCCGGCGCAGCTCATCGGCGCTCAGGCACGGGTTGGGCAGATAGGCGATCTGGTACTGATTGCCCAACTCATTGAGCATCTTGCGGCACAACAGCGTTTTTCCTGTCCCCACTTCGCCGGTCACTTTGATGAACCCTTCGCCCGCCGCCAGCGCCGTATGCAGCACCTGCAGCGCTTCCACATGGGGCGCTATCTGCATGAAAAACTGGGTGTTCGGCGTCAGGGAGAAAGGCAACTCCCTGAGGCCAAAGTGATACAGGTACATAGTTACTCGTTCGGGTACCAGGTGTTGATCAGGGACTGGGACTGCTTCAGTTGCTGCTCCCAGGTCCCCTTCTCAATCACTGTCGGCTTGATCAGAATGATCAGTTCGGTTTTCTGCTCACGCTGGGATTTGTTGGTAAACAGTTCGCCCACCGCCGGAATGTCGCCCAGGAACGGAACTTTTGACTCCACGTCTTCCATCAACGTCTTCATCAGGCCACCGATCACCACCACGTCGCCACTCTTGGCGCGCACCAGGGTGTCGGATTCACGAATGTCGCTTTGAGCCAGAGGCAGTTCCAGCACGTCATCCAGCACCTTGATGGTTTTCACCTGCTCGGAGATGTCGGTGACCGAAGGGTGGACGTGCAGCAACACCTGGCCATCGGCGGAGATCTGCGGAGTCACGTCCAGGGCAATGCCGGAGAAGAACGGCGTCAATTCCACTTCCGGGCTGGTCACCGGGGTGGTCGAGGCCACGGTGGTGGAAGACACCTCGGTGACGAAGTACTCATCGGAACCCACCTTGATCACCGCTTTCTGGTTGTTGGTGGCGGTTACCCGCGGGCTGGACAGGGTGTCCACATCGCCCTGGGTATCCAGCAGGTTGATCACCGCGCTGAAATCACTGTTGCTGAACTTAAGGCCGGTGACGTTACCCAGCACATCGGTCACCGCGTTGCCGAAGGTACCGCCGCTGGTGCCACCGGACCAGACGTTGTCGGCACCGGTGCCGTCATCCAGCAGGCTCCACTGAATCCCCTGCTGGTAGCCATCGTTCAGGCGCACTTCCAGAATCCGGGCCTCCAGAATCACCTGCCGCTGCATGTGACTTTCGGCGGTGGTCAGGAACTCGCGAACCTGGCGAATCTCATCCGGAAAAGCGCGAATGGTCACCAAGCCGGCCTGGGGCAACAGCACCACGGAGCGCCCCTTTCCGCTGCCCACCAGGGTGGTCAGGGTGTCTTTCAGTTCAGTCCAGAAATCGGTCTTGTTGAGGGTTTCAATCCGAGTGCCGTTAACATTGTTGCTGTTGGAGCTGCTGTCCGAATTGTTGTTATTCGAGTTATTGGAGCTGTTGTTATTGCTGTTGTTGTTGTCGTTATTGTTGTTCGAGTTGTCATCGGTCAGGCCACCGGAGTTGACACTGGTCACCGACAGGCCGTTACGCTGCATATACAGGTAGTTGACCGAAAACGTTTCGGTGCGCATGCCGGTGGGGTACACCTGCAGCACGCGGCCGGTGCGACGCACGTCGTAACCGTAGATGTCTTCGATGGTCTTGAGTACCTCATCCACCGACACCTGCTTCAGGTTCAGCGAGATGCTGCCCTGCACACCGGGGTGCAAGGCCACACTGTAGGGGCTGCCCTCTACCAGGCTGGAGAAAAACACCCGGGCGTCCACATCCTTGGCAGCCACATCAATCAGCGGTACCGCCGGCTTGGGGATCATCGGAGTCGAAGCCGCCAGCTCCTGGGCAATCTCGGTTGGTAATGCCATCGGCGGCTGCACCGTTGACGCCGCCCCGGCTTGCTCCTCAATGGCTTGATTCAAGGCCTGCTTGCTGCCCGCAGGATCCTGTCGATCCGCCGGCAGGGATTTGCACCCCGCCAGCAGCACCAGAGCCAATAGGGGAAGTGCTTTGATAACCGTCATCGATTCCCTGATTTTCTTCATAATTGAACACCTAACTTCGGAAACAGCACCAGCTTTCGGCCATCGGCCAGCCAGACTGCATCCCGCTCGATTCTTGTAATTCTGGATCCCAGTACCTGGCCGCCACGGCCATAGCTTTTGCCGCCTATAATGGCCACCCGCTTGGTGTCAGACACCACGATGGATTGCAGCTTGCCGGAATTGGAAACCGGCGCCGCCGCCTGCGACGGGGCCGCCCAGGCCGGTGGCTGGGTGGGATCTCTTAATGGCTGTGCCTGTACCTCAGTAAACAGAAAACAGCTCAGTATCACTACGAAGACGCGTACCAACACGAATCAACTCCTTCTCTGTTCCTAAGGTATAAATATCCAGGGTCATGATCGCCATCGGATACTCTTCCACCTGATAATTCACTTTCTGCCAATAAAACTGCTGCGGCAGGGACTCCATCTTCGCCAGTACCTTCATCAGGCCAAAGTACTCCCCTCTCAGGGTCAGCGTCAGCCCGTGTTGATACAGGGAGCTGGCCGCCGACAGGGGCTCAGCAGGGTTGGAGACCAGTGATACCAGCTCCACCTGGGACGCACTGGTCAGCATCTGCGCCAGTACCGCCGGCATCTGTTCGGGCAGAATCAGGCCAATAACCCGCTCCCCCAATTTTGACTGCTCCAGGGCAATCTGATCGGACAGCTCGCCCATCTTGCGCCGATTGGCCTCATCCAGGTCGGACGCCAGCCGGTCGTTCAACTCCATCACCTGTGCCTGATAGGCGGGCAACTGCGCCTCGATGGCAGCGATGCTGTTTTGGCTCCGCTGCAACTTCAACCACATCGGCTCCACCAGCAGGGTAAACAGCAACATGGCCAACACCACCAGACCGCCGCCAAAGATCAGGCCGCGCTCTCGAACGCTGAGGACATCAAACTGGCTTCTCAGTTTCTCGATACGATTCACTCGCCCTCCTCCTCACCTTCGAGACCGTGCCCCACCACAAAGGTCACCGGACCATCCGTGCCACCCTGGAGGGTAAACTGACTCAGGGAGCGGCCCCGCAGCGACTCTTTCAGGCCCAGCCTGGCCAGCCACTGGGGGACGGCGGCCGGCGACTGTGCCAGCCCCTGCAACACAATGCCGTTGTCGGACACCCCGAATCGCTGCAACCACACCTGTTGATCACTGCTTTGCGCCAGCTCTTTCATTAGGTTGGAAAAGCCCGGATTGGCCATCACGCTGCGACGATCCAGCTCCAGCCCCAGCGACTCCATGGCATCCAGTTGACGCTGCAAAATCTCCACTTGCTGCAACAGGTGCGGATCCGGCTGGCGAGCGGTCATCTGCTCGGTGAGCTGTTTGATCTGCTGCTGCTGGCTCGCCTGTTGCTGCTGCAGGCTGGCCAGCTCGGCACCGGCCTGCTGATTCAGGTAACTCAGCCAACCGTACACCGCCACCATCAGGACCAGTACGGACGCCAGTGCTGAGGCGGTGCGATTGAAGTTAAGCCGAATCTGCTGAGGCAGCAGATCCGGGCTGAATAGGTTTACTCTATGCTTCATCCATCACCTCGGGAGCTTCTGCCAGGGCCGCCTTGGCGATGCACTGCAGCACATCGCAATCAACACTGGCAACCTGCACCACGGGAATCTCAAAAAAGGTCTGAATTCTGGGTTCCAACCACTGCTGCAGCTCTACCGGCAGCAGCAGGTTGATGCTGGAGGGCGCCGACAGCCGCAACTGCCGATCCAGATAATCCAGCGATCGCTGCAGCTCCAGGGTCAAAAAATCAAACTGGGTCTGACGGCCGACATCATCCTGCCCCTCGACAAACTGGACACCGCTGATGGGGCGCTTTAACACGAACTCGCCGCCCACCGACACCACCAGGTTCAACTGGTTGTCCTGCTGCTGGCACAACATCAGTTGAGGCCGTTCATCTTTCGGCATCAGATTCGTCAGGGCAATCTCTTCAATGGTAATCAGCTCAATACGCACTTTCTGCTTCTGCAGCGCCGTAACCAGAGGGGCCAGCTTGCGCTTATCCGCCACCACTACCTGCAGTTTTTTCGGGCCCGCCGGCTGTACCTTGAGTTCGAAAAAGTCCAGGTGCTGGTGCTCAAGGGGAATGCCACTGAGGTCTTTCACCGACCAGGTCAGTGCCGCCCGCAACTCTGCCGCATCGACATTGGGGCGATCGACGGTGATCACCTCATAGAGATCGGAACTGAGCAGTAAGCGAATCACTTTAGGGAGATTGGGTAAACTGTTAAAGGCTGCTTTCCAGGAGTCTGGATTATCCACAGAAAGTGGTGGCAGACGGAAATTCTCGACAGCGAGGTGGCATAAATTGCCCACCCAATAACCACCCATCAGCACCGGCTCTGCTGACCGGCGAGAAAAGATTCCCATAAAACCGCCTTTTACATTGAAGCTAATTAGTTATTTAAGCGATGTCAGTTAGTTAAACACCCATTTTGCTATATTACCACATTCCCTAACGGTAACCATCCATAGGCGTCAATAGCCTGACAGTGTCAAAAAGCCTTAAATTGCGACTTTATCTGCTGCAATTTTGGCGTTGCCTTGCCAGCAAGGGCGCCTTGATAGGCCACGACATCCAGCATCGACAATCGCTGTCGCTCCGCTTCCAGCTCGACCCCCTCTGCCATGACTTTGACTTTAGAGTGAGCCAAGCTTTTTACCAGACTACCGATATACAGTTGATTTTCTGGGCGAAGGTGTATTTTCTGCGACAGGCTAGTGTGCAATTTAAGGTAGTTAACGGCAAAGCGGTCGATATAGTCCAATTCTTCGACGGATTGCCCAACCCCATCCACCGCCAGCAGACAGTCTGCCGCCTGCAGCTGCCGCAGCGGCTTTTCCAACTTATCGGCCTGGCTGACCAACTCGCGCTCGTTGATCTCCACGATCAACTGCTGACGACGAGTGCTGTAGCTGGCGAGGATCATCTTCAGCCGTTTAATGAAGCGCTCATGCAGCAGCGACTCCGCCGACACATTCACCGATATCGCCGCCGGCCAGTCGTGGTCTCGTAACTGACGCAGGGCGATCTCAACCAGTCGCAACTCGATCTGTGGAATCAACCCACATCGCCAGGCCATGGGCCGATACAGGCTGGCCCGCATCAGCTCTCCCTGGTTGTTGCGCATGCGGCTGAACACCTCCAGGTGGTTCAGGCCACCCTGGTGGTCTTTCACCGGCGCCATGTAGATCACCAGACCATCGCGGGAGAGGGCGTTTTCAATCATCGATCGCCAGCGCACCGAGCCCTGGGCCAACTCCCTGTCTACCGCCCCCTTGTCATACATGAACCAGCCGCTGTCGCCCTGAAGCTGAGCCGCCCTCAGCGCCATCTCCGCTTCGCTCATCACCTGATCCGGTGTGTCGCCACGGTTGTAGTAGGCCACCCCGATGTGCATCAGCTCTTCGGCGTCCACCGCCTTGGGCAGCGACAACATGTTGCCCACCTTGACCAGTTTGGCCAGCAGCCCTTCACACTCCTTCAGCGGCAGCTGCGGAATCAACAGCCCAAGCTCCAAAGAGCTGCGGCTGGCGAATACCGCATCAAAATAGCCGGCAATCAGCGGCCGGGTCAGATCGATGAACTGGATCATGAACGCCTTACGCTCCGCCGCCGGAATGCCTTCCAGCGCCGTAAACTGAATCAGGCTGACCATGCCTTGCTGTTTAATTTCACCCTGCTCGGCAAACGCCTGCAGCCGGTGCTCAAAGAAGGAGCGGTTACCGATGCCCAGATTGGCATCGAGAAAGGTGTTGGCTCGAATGTAGTGGTCCAGGTTTTTCTTGGCCTGGCGCTCGTGATTCCAGCTGCGATGCAACCGGCTGATGGCCCGGGCCGCGCTGATGGGGCGCTCGCCGGAGGCGGCATGGGCGGCCGCCGACAGATCGCCCGCCAATATTTTCCGACTCCGCCTGGCCAGCATCTCCACCCCGTTCATCTCCCGCGACAACCAGAAGTAGCCGACAACCACCATCGCCACCGAAGCCAGCAAGCCGGCAAAAATCACCGCCCACTCTCTGCCGGAAAAGCCGGTCAGAATCTGCGGCGCGGGCATGACCACCTGCATGTGCACTTCATTAGAGAGGCGAATGTCGAAATGATTCTGACGCCGATGCAGCGGGAAGGGCGCCTGCCAGCGATACAGATCCTGGCCGTCCCGCACCAGACCGAAACGGGAAAACTCATAGCTGAGCAGCATGTCCGGTAGCCAGCGATCCAGCGCCGACAGATCCGCATTGCGGAAAAACTGCCGCTCCAGTGTCGCGGCCAGGTGCTGCACATTCTGTTGTTGGTTGCGGCTGGAGTGGGAGTAGGCGGCGGTCCAGGCACTGACCAGCAGCGCAAACACCACGATACTCAAAGAGGCGACCCAAAACGCAATTAAGCGCTGGGTCTGTTCCTGGGTTTTCTTCATCGACGCCCCTGTCTGCCCGATCTTGTCCTTGCCGGGCTTATCTTAATCATCCATTCCTAAAGGCGGTTCGCCAGCAGGAAAATTCAGTGAATTTATTGTCTCAGTGAACGCTTGAACGACGGCACTCTCCCCCACCGCCAATGAACTTACCAATGAAACCCGCAGCATGACATGCCATAGCGATCACGGTACTCCAATATGCACAGCGAGTAAATTGCTCCGTCAATATCGAAAAGCCTCTTCCGGCGGGCATTGGCTATGGATTGCCGCCGTATTGGCCCGGCTCTTTGCCGCTGACAGAGCGGCAACGTAAACGGCATCCGTTCCGCGGAGTGCGGCGCGTCGCACTTGGCCCCGCCCCACCGCCATACCGAAAATAAAAAGGCCCTGACGAGTCAGGGCCTTTTTTTAATCTGTCCAGAGTGACACCGGAATCCTAGAACGGGATATCGTCATCCCAGCCATCGTCCAGATCCGGGGTGTAGTTCTGCTGGGCTGTCTGCTGTGGCGCGGCCGGCTTTTGCTGGGCAGGCTGCTGAGGCGCGGCCGGCTTCTGCTGTGCGGGTGCTGCCTGCTGACGTGGCGCGTAGTTCTGCTGAGGCGCAGACTGCTGACCACCGCCGTAGTTACCCTGGCCGCCCTGCTGGCCACCCTGGAAACCACCGCCCTGTTGACCGCCTTGCTGGCCGCCCTGGAAGCCACCGCCTTGCTGGCCACCCTGGAAACCGCCGCCCTGCTGGCCGCCACGGGAATCGAGCATCTGCATCTCTTCCGCCACCACTTCGGTGGTGTAACGATCCTGGCCGTTGTTGTCCTGCCACTTGCGAGTTTGCAGTTTGCCTTCCAGGTAGACTTTGGAGCCTTTACGCAGGTATTCACCGGCGATTTCAGCCAAACGACGGAACATCACCACACGGTGCCATTCAGTGCGCTCCTGCTGCTGACCCTGCTGGTCTTTCCAGGTTTCACTGGTTGCTACGGTGATGTTTGCCACGGCGTTACCGTTCGGCATATAACGAACCTCGGGATCTTGTCCCAGGTTACCAACGAGAATCACTTTATTGACGCCACGGCTGGCCATCGTTGTCTCCAATTCTGAATTTTCTCTAATCGAGCAAGGGTACCACAGCAGTGTGGCAGGATCATCACCTGACGCCGGCTTTGCTCAAGCTTTCAAATCGCTTTTTGGCACTGACCTCTGAGTTCCAGTGGCCAATAATCTTGGCCTCCGGCCAGCTAAGCTGCTCGCAAATCAGGTAATTTGGATTGCCACTTCGAAAACAGCCGGGGTTGGCCTGCACCAACGCCATCAAGGCACCGTAGCGGCCCAGCCCCATCTTCGTGGCGGTGTCCCTGGCCACCGACCACAAGGAGCGTTTGTCCATCACGATGGCAGGCCGAGGTTTGACTTCGGGAGCGCGGTAAAACGCCAGCTTGGCCCGGGCTTCGTTCTGCCACTGGTTCAATACCAGGGCCGGCGGGCAGGCCAGGGCCTCGCAGTGCAGTTTCTGCGGATCGCCATTGGTAAAGCAGTCTGGGTTAACCTGCAGCAACGCCATCATGGCGCCGTAATGGCCCAAACCCAGTTGCGGAGCCAACTCCCGGCTCATGGACCAGAAGCTGTTGCCGTTCAGCGGGCACGCCTTCAGGGTAGCGGAGCGGGTTCGCGGGGCGGCGGCCGTAACGGTGGCTGCCGCAACCGGTTGTACGCTGGTCATCACCTGCGGTGAGTGCGCCTTGTCGCCATCCAGTGTCACGCTAAAGTGAATCTGCGTATCGGCGGAATCGTGAAACAGGCTGGACACCAGCACCTCGGCGCGGTTGCCGTTCACCGGCTCACTGCCCTCGAGGTGCAGCTTATAGTTGTTGACCGAAGAGCGGTGCAGTAGGGTGCGGTGGCCATCCTGAACCAGAAAGAAGCGCAGCTGTTCCACCACAAAGGCGTCGCCGACCACATTAATGGTCAGCTCAAGGGGCTCGCCCGGCCGGGAGTGCACCTGGTTGATACTCAGGTGCTCCACGTTTCGGGCATGCACCGATGCGGTTGACAGCAACAACAACCAAAACACCACTCCCTTGGCCATCGTGTTCCCCTCAGCCTTCGCTATCAGTTCGCCAGTAACTGCCGGGCTTGTTCAATATCAAACGGCTCCTCGACCTTCAGGTAGGCCGCCTGCTGTTCGATAATCAGGGTCACTTCTGCCACTCCGGGCTGAGCCAGTAACTGGCTGGCCAGGGTCTTGGCGTGGGCGTCGCTATCGATGTGCGCGTCCATGGTAATGCTCTTGACCGAACGAGGGTTTTTCAGGCCCAGCATCGGCATAAACCACAGCAGGGTCAGGCCGGCACACGCCAGGAATACCCCTTCGGCACCGAACATGGTGTACATGCCACCGCCGATGGAGCCACCAAAGAACGCTCCCATAAACTGGCTGGTGGAGTAGATGCCCATGGCCGACCCCTTGTCACCGGCCGGACTCAGGCGGGAGATCAGTGTCGGCAGCGAGGCTTCCAGGTAGTTAAAGCCGGTGAAAAACACCAGTGTCGCCGCCCCCAGCACCCACAGGTTGTGGTGGGCGGAGGCCATCATCAGCATCGATCCCATCAGCAACAGCATCGCCATCAGGAACGGACGACGGCTGTCCTGCTTGCGAACCGAGAAGATGATCATCGGTGCCATCAGCACAAAGCTCAGCAGCAACGCCGGCAGGTACAGTTTCCAGTGGGAGGTGGCCGCCAGGCCGCTGTCGACCACGGCAATGGGCAGGGCCACAAACAGCGCGCACATAATGAAGTGCAGGGCGAAGATGCTGATGTCCAGGCGCAGCAGCTGCGGGTTCTTGAGCATCTTCAGGAACCGGGTCGGAACCGCCACCACATCACCGGTGGGCGCCTGGCGTACCGCATTGGGCACCAGACCATGCACCACCAGCAGCGCTGCCGAAGCCAGCACCGCGGTCAGGTAGAACAGGCCGCTCAACCCCATGGAGGACGCCAACGTCGGGCCGGCCACCAGGCTGATGGCAAACGACAGGCCGATGAAGGAGCCGATCACCGCCATCACCTTGGGGCGTTGCTCTTCCCGGGTCAGATCCGACGCCAGGGCCAGCACCGCCGAGGCCACCGCACCCATGCCTTGCAGGGCACGCCCCACCGTCACCATCTGAATGCTGTCGGCGGTGGCCGCCACCAGACTACCAATGATAAACAGGATCAGGCCGACGGTGATCACCGGTTTACGACCGTATTTGTCCGACAGCATGCCCGCCGGGATCTGCAGCAACGCCTGCGTCAGGCCGTAGCCACCAATGGCCAATCCGACCCACATGGGGGAGAAGCCGTCCAGATGCTGACCATAAATCGCCAGCACCGGCATAATCAAAAATAACCCAAACATCCGCAGGCCATAAACACTGGCCAGGGTAAACGCCGCTCGGCGTTCGGTAGGGTTCAACCCATTACTCACTGCATGCATCCTCTTACTGGAGCGCTCCGGGGGCGACAGTTTACCAGAGCTGAACACGCTGCACAGTGCCAATCTGTGCCGGTGTGAACACCCGCCGCCCTTAAACTGGACTTTATAATGCAGATTAAGACCATCGATTTTGTGGAAGTGCCTTAGCAATAGAGATTATGCGATACTGATCAAATTGTTTTTAACTCTGGCAGTATCATGGATCAGATTGACGTCCGCGGCGCCCGCACCCATAACCTGAAAAACATCTCCCTGACCCTTCCCCGCGACAAGCTGATTGTGATTACCGGGCTGTCGGGATCAGGCAAGTCGTCGCTGGCGTTCGATACCCTGTATGCCGAAGGCCAGCGCCGCTACGTGGAATCGCTGTCGGCCTACGCCCGCCAGTTTCTGTCGTTGATGGAAAAGCCCGACGTCGACCACATCGAGGGGTTGTCGCCGGCCATCTCCATTGAGCAGAAGTCCACCTCTCACAACCCGCGCTCTACCGTGGGCACCATTACCGAGGTATACGACTACCTGCGACTGCTGTTTGCCCGGGTCGGCGAGCCGCGCTGCCCCACCCACGGCCAGCCGCTGGCAGCGCAGACCGTCAGCCAGATGGTGGACAAGGTTCTGACCCTGCCCTCGGGCAGTAAGCAGATGCTGCTGGCGCCGGTGGTCCAGGGCCGTAAAGGTGAACACACCAAACTGCTGGAGGGACTGGCCGCCCAGGGGTACATTCGTGCCCGCATCGACGGCGAGGTCTGCGACCTGTCGGATCCACCGCCGCTGGATCTGCACGTAAAGCACAACATCGAAGTGGTGGTCGACCGTTTCAAGGTTCGCGACGACCTGGCCCAGCGACTGGCGGAATCGTTTGAAACCGCGCTGGAACTCTCCGGCGGCGTGGTTCACGTTGCCAGCATGGACGACGCCGACGCCGAACCGCTGATCTTCTCGGCCAACTTCGCCTGCCCGCTCTGTGGCTACGCCATGAGCGAACTGGAGCCGAGGATCTTCTCCTTTAACAACCCTGCCGGGGCCTGTGGCACCTGTGACGGCCTGGGAGTGCAGCAGTTTTTCGATCCGCAGCGAGTGATCACTAACCCGGAGCTGTCGCTGGCCGGCGGCGCCATCCGCGGCTGGGACAAACGCAACTTCTACTACTACCAGATGCTCAAATCCCTGGCCGAACACTACCAGTTCGACCTGGATGAGCCGTTTGAAGATCTGCCCAAGAAAGCCCGCGACGTGGTGCTTAACGGCTCCGGCCGCCAGAGCATCGCCTTTAAGTACGTCAACGACCGTGGCGATGTGGTGACCCGCAACCACCCGTTCGAAGGCATTCTCAACAACATGCAGCGCCGCTACAAAGACACCGAGTCCAACTCGGTGCGCGAGGAGCTGACCAAATACATCAGCACCTCCAGCTGCCGCAGCTGTGGCGGCTCGCGGCTGCGGGAAGAAGCCCGCAACGTGTTCGTGAATGAGATCAACCTGCCGATCCTGGCGGAGTGGTCCATCGGCCAGGCGCTGGAGTGGTTCCAGAGCATCGAGCTGGAGGGGCAACGGGCCCAGATTGCCGAGAAGGTACTGAAAGAGATTTGCGACCGCCTCGGCTTCCTGGTGAACGTGGGCCTGAACTACCTGACGCTGTCGCGCTCGGCCGAAACCCTGTCTGGCGGCGAAGCCCAGCGCATTCGTCTGGCCAGCCAGATTGGCGCCGGCCTGGTGGGTGTGATGTACGTGCTGGATGAGCCCTCCATCGGCCTGCACCAGCGCGACAACGAACGGCTGCTCGGCACCCTGACCCACCTGCGGGATTTGGGTAACACGGTGATCGTGGTGGAACACGACGAGGACGCCATTCGCACCGCCGACCACATTGTCGACATCGGCCCCGGTGCCGGCGTTCACGGCGGCGAGGTGGTGGCCCAGGGTGACTACCAGGCCATCTGCGCTAGCGAGCACTCACTTACCGGCAAATACCTGTCTGGCAAGAAACAGATCGCCATTCCCGAACAACGGGTGGCATTCAACAAAGACAGCGTCATTGAACTCAAAGGCGCCAGCGGCAACAACCTGAAGCAGGTGGATCTGACCATCCCCTGCGGCCTGATGACCTGCATTACCGGCGTGTCCGGCTCTGGCAAGTCGACCCTGATCAACGACACCTTCTACAAGCTGGCACACATCGAACTGAACGGTGCCAGCGTCGACGAACCGGCGCCCTACACCAGCATCCAGGGCCTGGATAACTGCGACAAGGTGGTGGACATCGACCAGAGTCCCATCGGTCGTACCCCCCGCTCCAACCCGGCCACCTACACCGGCATCTTCACCCCGATTCGGGAGTTGTTTGCGGGTACTCACGAATCCCGCGCCCGGGGCTACAAGCCCGGTCGCTTCTCCTTCAACGTGCGCGGCGGCCGCTGCGAAGCCTGCCAGGGCGACGGCGTTATCAAGGTAGAGATGCACTTCCTGCCGGATGTGTACGTGCCGTGCGACCAGTGTAAGGGCAAGCGCTACAACCGCGAGACCCTGGAGGTGCACTATAAGGGCAAGAGCATTCACGAAGTGCTGGAGATGACCGTCGAAGAGGCGCGTCAGTTCTTCGACCCGGTACCGGCCATTGCCCGCAAGCTACAAACCCTGATGGACGTGGGCCTGTCCTACATCCGCCTGGGCCAGTCGGCCACCACCCTCTCCGGCGGTGAAGCCCAGCGGGTGAAACTGGCGCGGGAGCTGTCCAAGCGCGACACCGGCAAAACCCTGTACATTCTGGACGAGCCCACCACCGGCCTGCACTTCCAGGACATTCAGATGCTGCTGGACGTACTGCACCGGCTGCGTGACCACGGCAACACCGTAGTGGTGATTGAGCACAACCTCGATGTGATCAAAACCGCCGACTGGATTGTGGACCTCGGCCCCGAGGGCGGTTCCGGTGGCGGCGAGATTCTGGTTACCGGCACACCGGAACAGGTGGCCAAGCACAAGGCCTCGCACACCGCCCGCTTCCTGAAGCCGCTGCTCGGCTGACAGCAACGCCGATATTGACCCACCAGGCCCGGTCGCGAGAGACTGGGCCTCTTTGTTTAAGCACCAACACCGCTATGAAACCCGATTGCCACACCGCCATGATCCAGCTGATTCAACAGGCCCGGGACGCCTTCCCCTTTGGCGTGCCCGAAGCCGAGCTGTGTGGCGGCAAGTGCATTGGCTGCCCCAAAAAACTGCTGGAGCTGGTGGACACCGAACTGTGCGACTGGGAAACCCGGCTGGAGCATGGAGAGGTGCCCAAACTGGGCGATATCTCCCGCTTGGGCAAGCTGTGCCGCAACGTTCACCGAGGGCTGAAACGCAACGGCGTGGTGTGAGCCACCCGCCCAAACTCGGACGGGATGTCAAGATTGAACTGTTCGACGGTTACGCCAATAATGGCGCTTAAACGCTGGCCAAAAGCAGCCAACCACAGGAAGATCTCATGCGTTCTAGCGACACCCAGATTCAGGGCACTCCCAAAGACTACTCAAGCGATCTCTACCGGGTCACCTTTGAAGTAGCGGAATCCAACGGCGCCGCCAAAACCATTCTCAGCGACTTTCTTGGCCCGGACCACAGCCGCAAACTCATCGCCCTGCCCCACGGCTACCAGTGCGAACTGCCGATGCAGTGCATCCCAGAGCTGGTGCGCAACCTGACCATGGCCAACATCGCCGTCTATCAGGTGATTCGCCACGAACAGGCACAGGGTGAGTGGCAGTAACTACGGCAGTATGGCCAGATACCAATTCTGGCCAATCAGCGCTTCCGCTCGCCTAAGCCTGATGCCTTGAACCTCAGAGGTGCTGATTACATAACGTCATTAGTCTTAGTTTTCGGTAGTAGACACTCTAAACAAGGATTCAGGATTAAGGATTAAGGATGCCACCGAAAACTGAATCGCCACCAATTAACACACTAACAATCAGTAAGGATATAGGGCTTGCTCTAAGTATTGTGGTAACAATGAGGGCAAGGTATTCGCTCATCTTCAACAAATGGTCTGTTACTGGAAGATGAGTTCACTAAAATTATTTGATTGGACATAGTAATAATATTTCCAATTTCATACTTAATTAATCAAACCCCACCGCAAATACCTGAGTCCAGTAAAAACCGTATTCCGAATCCGAATTGGCGACACAGGCGACCCCGGTTTCCCGGTATTCCGGTGACATCAGGTTTTGGCAGTGGCCAGGGCTGGCCAGCCACTCTTTGACTGCGGTATCCACATTGGGCTGACCGGCGGCAATGTTTTCACCGACAAACTGCCACTCATACCCCAGATCGATCACGCGCTGGCCCACGTCACTGCCATCCAGGCCGGTATGACTGAGAAAGTTGTAGTTGGCCATATTGGAGGCGTGGTTCCAGGCGGCTTGTTGCAGCAACGTATTGGCTTCTAAGGGTGCCACTGCCGGGTAACGGACTTCGCCGCACAACTGCCCACTGGCCCGAATGGCATTGATGCGCTCTACCAGCTCAGGCAGGTTATCCCGGCATTGGCTCAAACCGGCCTCATCGGCAGCCACAGCCATCCCAACTCCGCTCAATGTGGTTATCAACACCAACACAAACCAACGCATCACGCCCCCGGAAATGAACCGATTAACCCTGCCAACGCAGTATGCGCGAATCTTGGCACGCGCCCATTAAAGTATCAACGACGGAGGTTAATCGCCTTCCTAAAACGCCACACTCCAAATTCACTATTAGCAGTTAGCTAGTGACTGCTTTGGCGCCAGTAGCGGTCATTGGTTCTTAGTCACTTTTGGAATGGCGTGAGTTGGAACATTTAGCAAATTAACAAAATTTGGATTAGAAAATTTAGGGAAAAACTGATTGCCACACCTAGTCACTACAAACTGTATAGGGTAAATAAACCATAGTAAGCTTCAGAAAATTGAGTGGGAACTTGCTAATGCTATCAATGATTTATATCAAATACCACCTCAATGAAATTGATGACATATAGAACCCCTGGCTGTAAGATGAATTGAGTATTTAGTTGAATATTTTAGAGGCGTATAAGATGGCTAGTGGGGCAAAGTTTCATCGAGGAGATCTACACATTCACAGCTTTGGTTCTGGTGGCTCATACGATGTTACTGATGAGCGGATGACACCTGAAGGCATCATCGCAAAAGCAATAGAACAAGACCTCTCGATCATTAGTATCACAGACCACAATAAGATTGCCAATTCCATTACTGCGGTTAACTTGTCTGAAGGTAACAAAGATATTCTAGTTATACCTGGAATTGAAATATCGACGACACAAGGTCATCTACTTGCCTACTTCCCCACTACCCAAGATCTAGAAAATTTCTACGGCAAATTGAACTTCGATCATGATAAAAGGTTTTCAACCCAAGGAATCTATGAGTCCTTAGAGTATGTTAAAAAATATAATGGTTTTGGCATCCTAGCTCATATAGAGGTAGACTCTGGGTTTGAAGCAAGTATTGGCAAGTTTAATGAAATATTTGATGGAGCCTTTCAACACCCTTCGATATTTGCTCTCGAAATCAAAAATCATGAATCGGTGAATTTCTATACACAGGATGATGAGAATCCAGATAGAAAACATGCGATGAAGAAGAGAAATCAAAGTCATAGGTTACCCGATTGTAACAAGTTAGCCAAAGTGATGTCTTCGGATGCACATTCTATGAATGCATTCGGTAAAAATGCATCTGGTGCAGAACGCCTAACTCGCTTCAAGTTAGATGAGCTAAGTTTCGATGGGTTGAGAATTGCCCTAATCAGCCATGACTCTAGGGTTAGGCTTGAAGATGATGTTCCTGTCGCCCCACCAAGGTTTAAAGAAATCAAAGCTTTGGGTGGAATACTGGATGGGATGACTATTCAACTAAGTAATAACATGAACTGCATTATCGGTGGTCGAGGTACTGGAAAATCTACTCTTGTGACAGCTATCCAGGAGGCATCGAACAACCCCGTAGATACCACAGCGGTTCAAAAAAGTAATGCTTGGCCATCAAAGATTGAACTCATATACGAGGATGAAGCTGGTCAAGAGTTCAACTACACACTTGAGCATGGAACCTTAACATGTATCGATACAAATTCTAATTTCATCGATGCTCAAGTTTCATTAGAAGCTTACTCTCAAGGTTTCACTACCTTTTCAAATAGTGTTGGCGAAGATGATAAAGACAATAAGCTTCTGAAATTCTTTGATGGGTTTACAAACGTTAAACATCTGAAAGGTGAGGACAAATCAAAAATCGTCCAACTTTCTGCAAACTTTGAACATTTACAGGATCTAACCAATGAGGTCACTCAAAAAGCTACCGTAGACAAAGAACTGCAAGAGCTAGAAAGCATGAAAAGTGCCTACGAGAAGCAGAACGTAGGTGAGTTGATGAGGCTCCATTCTGGCTTAGTTGAGGAAGAAGCACTCAGAAAAGAGCTAGAAGAGTCATTGTGCGCACTTAGCAAAAGATACAAGGAGGTCCTATCCGATAAAAGTGACATAACCGAGTTACTCAATATCGATAAAACCAAAGTTCATGTAGGTAAAGATCATGTGGATAATGTACTCAGTATCGTTCAAGATTTCTCGGACGTCGTTGACAGGCACCATAAAGAGTTAAGTGATGAGTTAGAGCAAAAGTTAAATCTTCTCAGGACTGAGGTTAGAGCTTGGCGTGGCAAAGAAGGAATTGCAAAGCAGCAGATTGAGGTCAAAAAGAAAGAGTTAGACGATAAGAAAATCCCTTACGATGAAGGGAAGTTCGTCACTCTGTCCAATAGAATCACTCACCTACAGCGAAGACAAAAAGAGATTCAAAAGTCTGACATTAGACTTAAAGAAATTAAAGCTGATAGAGCAAAGTTGTTTAAAGATCGAGAGAGAATTAGCAGTGAAATACAGAAACGCAGGATGAAATTCTGCACTCGAATTAACCAAGACCTTTCAGAGTCTGTTGATGGTTTGTTTGTTCACGCTAAGGTTGGTGATGGTTACTTGTCCAAAGAATTTTCAAGATTTATTAAGAATGCCACTGGTTGGCATAGATGGGCAAATAGTGACAAGATTGCCAATACTATATCTCCTCTTGATTTTTACAAGAATATGAGGTTTAAGAGATATGATTTTCTATCTGGTTTGGGTCTAAGCGATATTGACATTGAAGATGTGAAGATAAATATTTCCGGATTAACACTAGAAAAGGTTCTGTCGATACCATTTAGAGAAAGACCGAAATTGACAGTTACTCGTCACAACAAATCTCAGGGTGACGCAGATGTTAAGGATATCAGTGAATTGAGTTTGGGGCAGCAGCAATCGATTATGCTATCCATCTTAATTCAATCAGATAGCAATCTCCCTCTTATCATTGATCAACCTGAGGATAATCTAGATTCAGAGTTCATATTCAATAGTGTGGTATCTAACCTTAGAAAATGTAAAGAGAAAAGACAAATAATTGTTGTTACACATAATTCAAATATAGGAGTTCTTGGTGATGCCGAGTTGGTAATTCCGCTTGTTGCTTCTAACGATAAATCTTCAATTGTTGGTATGGGTTCTATAGACAACAGAACGACCCAGGATCAGTGTTGTGAAATACTTGAGGGTGGTAGGCGAGCATTCTCGAAAAGGAAAGAAATCTACAGAATCTGAATACTTTTGCTAGAACTAGCATTGGAGTTAACTGGGAAATTGCTATTAGTGAACGAGCAACAGGTATCGTAGATGAACGGCGCATAACCTGAGCGACATGCGCACAACCAACTAGATTAGCTATGGTGGAAGTTATTCAAGCCTGGTGCAAAATTAGCTTACTCAAATCACTGTATAGCCCTGCCTTCTGATTGAAGCAGGGCTATTGTCATAAGCGATAGTAATGAGATTCTATGATGGTTTTAGAAAACTTTGGGGCATTTCCGAGCTTCGACTGAAAGCCCGCAATGGGCAGTGAATCGGCCAATGCCAGAACCTAACCGGAAGGCCCCTTCGTGGCGTCAGGAGTCTCTGGTGATTTCCTTGGTAGTCAGCACGAAACTGGTTAGCTGCTGATGCCTGCTTCGGCGCCAGCAGGGGACATGGCGGTTTGGAAACGAAGGGGTTATACGTGCAGGATCCCGTTGGGCTACAAGGCGTGGTCCATTTCACCGGGCCACTACCGGGATCGTGATTGAGATCGTCGATAACCAGACAGATGAGGCAATCTCTTGTGGAGCAACCGCGTTGATTCAAACTCAAGTCATAAAGAAACGTTAGAGAGTCCAAGCGGACCAGATTGCCGAACATATAACGCATTGATTGGCGCCTATGACCGCACTGGGTTCTATAACCTAACTGTGTCAAAAGACGGATACGAAAATTGGCATGCAGACGACATTGAAGTTGAATCAGGTGTATGCCATGTATACAGAGCATGACTTAAAGCGAGTTTAATTACGTTATATACCGCAAAGGCTATGAAGGAAAACCAGAGGCGGTTTTCCGCTCAGGTTAAGGGGGCAGAATAAAGTTTACTCTGCCCCCTTGTTCTTTTGTTGACGCTGTGCAACTAATTCAACTATTGAATCAAAACCGGTGCATAGCCAACGGCTTGATAACCCATAGAGGAGATGAAGGTATTACCAACGACTACAATCTCGGGAAGAATTGTTGCATTATCGACACCGAATAGCTCTGTGGCGACTGAACAGGCTTCCAGGCGAACATTGGGCAGTTCAGCCATAGCCTTGATCACGGTCTTGGTGTTGGCGGTGGCGGCATCGTTAATTAAGGTAACCGATGGGCCACGAAAGGCGATGACAAACTTTGGTTCAACACCTTGCTCTTCTAATCCTTTATTGGTTTCCAAGATAACATCAAAGTAGAGACCCAATTTATCGGCGTCAGCTAGGTTGATATCAAAAAACAGTTTCCCGGTAGTTTCTCCGGCCAGGGCAACCCGGTCATTGGGTTCTGTTGGCAGCAGGGTTGAATCTGAGTCGCTGCCGCAACCAGCGGTCAGCAGTGCCGTGCCGAATAGACCGGCGAGCAAAGTAAACTTTGATATTTTTTTCATAGTAATTTCCTTTACAGCTTTAAGGTGTACGAACGGCGACGGTTACATAATTGGAATTGTCGCGTACCCCTTAGTGCTGCTGCCAAACCCAGCGGCGGAAATAAATGTGTTACCAACTACGTTGATGTCAGCAAGGATGTCACCATTATCAACACCAAACAATCTCGTGGCGACGGCACAGGCTTCAAATCTAACGCCGTTCAGTCCTGCCAATGTTACGATCTGTGTTTCCAGGGCAGCATCAGCAGCCTCGTAAGTAACAAAAGAAACGGCCGCGCCACGGAAGGCGATGACAAAATCTGGAGTAACGCCTTGTGCTTCGAGGCCATCATAGGTTTCTTTGATGACATTCAGATACAGGGGGAGACTTTCTGGAGCGCTGAGATTGATATCAAACAGGATTTTCCCTTCGGTCAAGTCACCGAGAGCGACGCTGTCATTTGGTACCGCGAAGGCTGATGTTGTCAGGCAGGTGAAAGCCAAGCTGAAAGCAATTAGCATGGTTTTCATGCTGATAAAGTTTTTCATGATTTCTCCATATTGCGGGTGCTAGTAAAGTTCGGGCTAATGAATAAAACGAAATTGCAATATAAGCAATAGCTAATACAGAAAAGCATCATAAAAGCGTGAGCCCTCTCTCCAGGAATAAAATTCAGGCAGTAGAAGTGTGACGCACGTTAAATCACACAACCGCACAAATCACTGAGGCACTCAAAGTTGTTGGAGTCATCACTGGATATATCGTCATATTGTAGTCATCAATGCATGCATCGTTGTGTTAGAGAGGCTATTTGTGCGGAGTCGGTCGTTATGCGTTGCCACCTGATGATCCTACCTGGGAGAACCTTCAACAAGGCAACCAGAAAGAGATTCGGGCAGGGTGAAGAGCCCTCAACACCATAGACACTATTCAGCTTTACAATGACCGCTTCGTGGTGGCAAAAGCCGTTGAAGCGCTGATGAACAACAACCCCAGCCTCAAAATTAACGTTAGTCACCCAGCGGCAAACGAAAATGAAAGGAAAATCCATTCTCACTTTTAATGCCCGGCAATGATATAGAGCCAATAGCATTAATAACTGACCCCCTGATCTTATTCTTGATTATTACTCGCGCCATAAGAGGTTATTAAGCCTAAACCCATCTAATTATTTTGCTCTTTTCCCCCTCAAATACTGATTTTGTTCACATTAGCAAATAAACCTCGGGAAAATGCTTGAGAACCTTCTTACCTTTCGATGTAGTCGAGGAGATCAAATTTAGCCACTGATACTAACGATCCATAAATCGGACATTTATGAACATTAAGATCTCTATTAAAGGCATGCTTCAGCTGACGATAACCCTCTCCCTGTTGGCGATGTTCGTGTTGTTTTGGAGTACTGAAAACCAACTTGAACAGACCAGACAGAGCGTAGCCGATGAAGAACGCCTGGTTAATGCCGTATTCGCCCTCAAGGACAGTCGCTATTACGTGGTTCAGATCCAACAATTTCTGACGGATGTTGGCGCCACACGCAGTGACGAAGCCAAGGCCGAGGCCGAAGCGAGCTTGCAGGGTGCCAAACAGAACCTGGACAGGCTGGTAACCTTTGCCCCGGAGTTGGCCCAACAAGCCAGATCGCTTCAGCAGCAGGTCACCGCCCTTCATAACACCGGGGTCAAAATGGCCGATGCTTACCTGCATCAGGGGACGGAGGCAGGAAACGACCTAATGAAGGGCAGTGGAGGCTTCGATGAGGCGTCCAGCATCCTGGCCGAAAACCTCGATCAACTTTCTCAGTCACTGGATACCCAGGTCGAACTGGCGATGGCACACACGCTCACATCGACTCGTGATGCCGAACAGGCCGTCCTTTGGGGCAGCCTTCTAATAAGCCTGTTTCTCATTGCCGTGATGGGCCTGCTTTATCGCCGGACATTAACACCATTGGCTGAGCTGGAATCGTCGATGAGCAACATCGCCTCCGGCGCCAAAGATTTAACCGTCCGCCTGGACGACTCCGGAAACGATGAAATCGCCAGAGTTGCGCGCAGTTTTAACCAGTTTGTCGGTAATATTCGCGAACTTTTTCAAGGGTTCAATCAAAGTACCCTGCAGTTAGCCTCGGCACGGGTCCAACTAACGGACGCCAGCAACCAAACCCTCCATGGAATGATGCAGTTGCAATCGGAAACCGATCAGGTTGCCGCCGCAATGAACGAGATGCAGGCAACGGTAACGGAAGTCGCCAACAACGCCGAAATAGCGGCCCGGGCAGCCAATGAATCCAATGAGCATGCCATCGAGGGCGAGACCGTTGTCAGCCAAACCACCGCCTCCATCAACAGCCTGGCCAGCGGCGTCGAACACGCCGCCCAGGTGCTGCAAAAGCTGGAAACCAACGTCGACGACATCGGTACCATCCTGGATGTGATCGTCGGCATCGCCGACCAAACCAACCTGCTCGCCTTGAACGCAGCCATCGAAGCGGCTCGTGCCGGAGAACAGGGGCGCGGCTTCGCCGTGGTTGCCGATGAAGTCCGAACCTTGGCCAAACGCACCCAGGAGTCCACCGACCAGATTCAGCAGATGATCAGCCAGCTGCAAAGCGGCGCCAAAGATGCTGCATTGGCGATGCAGAGGAGTCAGGAGCAGGCACAGAACAGCACCAAGCAGGCAACCCAGGCCGGCGAAGCCCTTATCCACATCACGGAGTCAGTGGCCACGATTTCAAGCATGGCAACCCAGATCGCCACCGCCGTAGAGCAGCAAACCTCGGTGGCCAATGACATCAACCGCAACATCGTCAACATCAGTGACGAAGCCAAATCGACGGTCATGAATGCCGAGGATTCCAATGCCGCCAGCAACCAGGTGGGGCAACTGTCGGAGCAGCTGGACAGCCAAATAGGCCAGTTCAGGATCTCCTGATTACCGCACGGCACTGCCTCACAGACCCGGTCAAGACGGCCGGGTCTGTGAAGCGCGGCTGCCATCAACGGGCCTCCAGGGTGAAACTGCGGCAGTTTTGGGCCAACCCCAAATAGGCTACACTGCCCGAAACCACGGAGACCCCATGACCGCCACCTTCACCGACATCGTTGCCCCCAAAGACGCCGGCAAGCCGCTGTATGGCTTTCTGCGTTCGCTGTTTCCCTATCTGGATGCCGCCGTATGGCAGGCCTTTGAAGCCGCCGCGTCGGTGGAGATAGACGGTGAGCTCGCCGAGGGCAATCCCGCACTGGTGGCCGGCCAGGTGCTCCACTACCGCATCACCGACTACGCCGAGCCGGATGTCGATACCCAGTGGCAACTGCTGTGGGAAGGCACGGAGATCATCGCGGTGCACAAGCCCCCCAGCCTGCCGGTGAGCCGCACCACCCGCAATATTCACAACACCCTGGTGCAGCTGGTGCGGCGGCAGAGCCCCTGGAAACAGGCGCACCTGTTGCACCGGCTCGATCTCGACACCGGTGGCATCGTACTGATGGCCAAAGATCAGCGCGCCGCCAGCCATTGGCAGCCCAAACTGAGTGAACTGATGCCGCGCAAGGTCTACCACGCGGTGGTCCACGGCAGCCCGCTGTGGGACAGCCACGAGCTGCAGTGCAAGCTGAATACCCGGCCCGACAGTCCGATTCGCTGCCAGATGCACGTGGTCAGTGACCATGAAAAGGGCAAGGCCAGCCACACCCGTTTTCGGGTACTGGCCCGGGAACCGGGGCATGCACTGGTGGAATGCCAGTTAGTGACCGGTCGCAAACATCAGATTCGTGCCCACCTGGCTCATCTGGGCCACGCCATCGTCGGCGACAAGATTTACGCCAACGACGGCGACTACTACCTGAAGCGGCTGGCCGATGCGGTCACCGATGCCGACCGGGCCCGTTTGGGCGCCCGCCATCACCTGCTGTTCGCCCGGGAACTGGAGATAAAGCTGGCGCCGGACGCACCGGAGTTAGTGGTCACCAACCCCCACTACTCCGACGATTGGCGCGAGTTCTGCCGCCGTCATCAACTGCCGTTGGACTAGCCGCGACACCGAAACGAAAAACGCCCGGCCAAAAGGCCGGGCGTCTGTTTCCCGGGTGATGATGATGTCCCGGTGTACGGCTCAGAATTTACCGTTGCCGTTCTTCCACTCGCTCTGCGGTGGAATCGCTTCGATGGTGTCCCAGTGCTCGACAATCTTGCCATTCTCCACCCGGAACAGGTCGTAGAACGAGGTGTGCTGCCCCCCCAGAGTGCCTTCGCTGACGGTCAGCACGAAGTTGCCCTCGCCCAGCACCCGGTGCACCTGCTGGTACTCCATGGTAATCCCCTGCTCCGCCATGGCGGCCAGGGCCGCACCCAGTCCATCCAGGCCATCGGCGATGCCCGGGTTATGCTGCAGGTAGTAGTTCGGCTCGATGTACTGAGTGATGGTGTCCATCTTGCCGTTGACCAGCACATCGTTCACAAAGCCCTGCACCAGCGCCTTGTTGGCATCGGTGCTGTCCAGCTCCTCGGCCTGGGTGGGGCCGTCGGTCATGGTGCGACCACTGGGGTTGGCGCTGTCCGGCGTCTGTTGCAGGTTGTCCCAGTGCTCCACAATCAGCCCCTGCTCGAAGCGGAAGATGTCGAAGCCGATCTTGGGGCCAAAGAAGTTGTAATCGGTATGGGCAAAGACGAAATCCCCATCCTGAAACACCCGCACCGTATCCACTCGGGCCGATCCCTCCGGCAGGGCCTGCAACGCCGCGCCAAATCCCGCCAGGCCGTCGGCCACCCCCAGATTGTGCTGAATGTACTTGTTGGGGTTGATGTAACTCACCGGCTCGGCATCGCCGGTCTCGATGCTCTTCAACAGCGCGGTCACCTTCTCCTTTTGGCTCAATGGCTCCGGCTGCTGGTGCGAGGTGTTGCTGCACGCCGCAGTGGCCAGAGACAACACTAGCACCGAACTTGTTGTAACGGTCTTGGTCCAGCTCTTCATGGTCAAAATCCTTTATCATTACTGACTGCAAAATCACAATGAGGGGATTATTCCTTTATTAAAGCTGACCTTATAGGTACATTTACCCCAAAGAATGGTCAAAATCGAGCAAGCTCGCCCATGCCCTCACCCGAGAACAGCGACGCCTCTCTTCGAAGTATCACGTTTCACAACCCCAGGTTAACCGGGCTGGGATTGGAGCCGATGACGCTGTCGGAGTTAAAAAGCAAGGTATCCGCCGACTTCATCCAAAAGCCAGAGCGGGTCAACCTCTATATGCTGATCCTGGTTACCTCCGGCCAGGGCCAACACCGCATCGACTTTCAGAACTGGCCGATGGTGCCCGGCACCCTCATCTGCGTTCGGCCCGGCCAAGTACAGCAGTGGCTCACCAACAACCACTACGAAGCCGATATCATATTGATCGCCCCCGATGCGCTGCCCTATCACAGTGGCCAACAACTGCCGCAGCAGTTGAGCCTGCTGCGCTTCGATGAGTGGCACACGCTGCTGTCGCTGCCTCAGGGCGACGCCGCCCAGCTCGGGGACGAGTTTAAACGGCTGCGCCACGACTTTGAGCAGTACGATGGCGAAGAGCTGGATGCGGCACTGATCCGCCACGAACTGATGAGCCTGCTACTCAGAATTGCCAAGCTGCAACGGCTGCAACCCACAGTTGAGACAGGGCAATCGAGCCACGGGCGGACCTATCGGCTGTTCCGCCAGGCGCTGGAGCTCCATTTCATGGAGCAGCGCAGTGTCCAGTTTTATGGCCGCGCTCTTGGCTACTCTGAAAGTACCCTCTCCCGGGCCTGCCTGGCCGCGGAGGGCCGCTCGGCCAAACAGGTCATAGACCACCGTATCGCGCTGGAGGCTCAACGGCTACTGGCACACAGCACCGCGTCGGTGGCAGAGATCGCCCACCAATTGGGGTTCAGCGAGCCAACCAACTTCGTTAAGTTTTTTCGCAGATTGATTGGTGTTACCCCGACGGCGTTTCGCCGCCAGGAGTAGCCATCAACTGCCGCTGACGTAAACCGGTTTGAAAAAAAATCCCGGCCTTGAGGCCGGGATGCTGAAGAGGTAGAGGGATAGGCCTAAATGTCCTGCTTTTTATCAGCGGACTGATAACCGTCAGCACCAGCTCCCTTGCCCCTCCCTAGGGTTTAACTGAGTTTTGAACCCCGTTATCCAGACCCTCAGAATGAGGCCTCGGAGGCCTTCAACTGAGTGCCGTTGAAAACCTGGCTCAAGCTGGCCATCTCCACCGACGGCACCAACACTTTATCCTTCAACAAGTAGTCGGCCACGCCCTGGTCAAAAGAGCGATAGTTCAGCTTGGTTTCAACCCGGTAGTCATCCGCACCCTCGGGCAGGCTGAAACGATACTCCACCGTCTTGTGCCCTTTGGGCGCAATGGTGTTTTCGGTGGCAAAACGGGCAATTTTCCACGGCTTATGTTCAGGGTTGCCCTTTGCGTCCACCGACCCGTTCTGGAACAGCACGGTACCTTCCGGCAGCAGGTTATCGGCATCCAGGCTGCCAGACCGCAACAGCTCTTTACCTTGGCTATCACGAATCACCACTTCCAGCCACACCTGGCGGATAAAGGTCAGGCTGGTTGGCAACGCGTGGCCGGCCCGGCGGTTGTGTACCGTCACCTGCAACACGCCGTCATCGCCGTCGCGAATGATCTTGGTATCCACCGTTGCGGCACTCTTGAGGCGTTTTTTGGCCTCGGCGGCGTGTTCTTCGCCATTTTTTACGCCCAGCAGGGGGGCCAACACGGCGTTGCCACCGACAAAGCCATGGTCATGCACCAAGGGACGTTGTTTACCACCGCGAGCGGCCTTGCCACCCAGGCCATGGTTGGCCAGTTCAGCCACAGGTTTCATTTCATCGGCCACCCTGATGGCCGCCTCGACCGGCACCATGTGGCAATCCTGACACTGGATGCCACTCTCGGCATACGGCGACGCCTTCCACTCCTGGTAGGTATGCTCCAGGGCGAAGTTATCGTGGGCCGGGTTAAACACATTGTGGCAGTTAGCACAAAACTCAGATTTGGTGTGCAGCTCCGAGTACTCGGCCTGGTGGCCACGGGCCTTGGCATCACTCAATGGTCCGCGTTTCACCTTATCGTTGGCCAGCGCCAGTGACCCGTTGCCATGCTCGCCCATGGCGGTGTGGCGCATATTGGTGTCGACCACACTGTGACACACTTCGCAGGAGATCCCCTTGGCAGCCACCCCCTGAGTGGTAAACAGTCCATTTTTTTCCTGATCCGGGTCGAACTCCACGGTCTGGGTAACGGTGCCGAATGCCGTATGACAGCCGCCACAGAGATTACGGGTGACGCCATCGGTTTCCTTGTCACCCATGGCCCACTCTGACTGAAATACCGGATCGATAAAGGCGATGGAGTGCATCGAGCCCTGCCAACCGGTCCACTGCCGCGGGTGGCACCCCTTACAGCGTTTGGGCTCGCTCCAGTCTTTAAGGGCCGGAGCCTTATCACCCACAACGGTGAGGTAAGAGGGGGCGTAGGGTTGGGTTTCGGATGCCTGGAGCGTCAGGGGTAGCGCGGTGCACAGCAGCGCCGCGACCAGGTTGCGTTTTAACGTCATCATGATTCTCTTCTAAGAACACCGGAGGTCATTCTCCGGCCAGCCTTGCCGGTGGTTGGCGTTGAAGTTGCCGGTCGGAAAATGACTAGCCACAGATAAAAGCAAACAAAACCAAGCAACTGCAAAGTTTTTGGATGGTATATCTGAGCTCGGTTCAATACCCCGATCCGAAGAGAGAATTGCGATCGTGGCCACGCTTCATCTGGGTTTTCGAGCCGTGCCGCTTGTCACTTAGGGGTCGCCACTGCCAAACCGGGGGCCAGAGTCTTGGGTTTATCCAAAAGCCAGCGGATACAAGCCGGCGCCGGTATAACGGAGGGAAGAGTGAAAGCGGGGCACAATGCTGTTACTGGAGCCCGGCAGTTACCTGAAACACAACCATAAAAAAGCCCCGCAACAGCGGGGCAAGCATAGGGAGCAAATTGGAAACTCAGTACTCGCGCTGCACGCTCTGCTTCCAGAACTGCTGCGATAGGTGGTGGGTCTTGCTGGACAGACGACTCATCTGCTCACAGCGATCTTTGGCCTGCTCGGTCTGCTCGAGGCTGTCGGTGGACAGCTCGCTGATAACCTGAATCGCCTGGCTGATCTCGCTGGCCACCGTGGTCTGCTGGCTCATGGCGGTGGCGTTTTGCTCCGACATGCTGCTGATGCGGTTAATGGAGGCCCGCAGTGACTCGAACGCCGCATCGGCTTCCTCCGCCAGGTTGACCGAGCGGGACGCCTGGGTCTGGCCGGCTTCCATGGCTGCGGTGGCCCGGCGGGTGCTGTCCTGGAACTTATTGACGATGGTTTCAATCTGCGCCGTCGACTCGCTGGTGCGGCTGGAGAGCTGACGCACCTCGTCCGCCACTACCGCAAAGCCCCGACCGGATTCACCGGCGCGCGCCGCCTCAATGGCCGCGTTCAACGCCAGCAGGTTGGTCTGCTCGGCAATGCCGCGAATCACCTCCAGCACACCGTTAATGTCACGGCTGTCCTGTTCGATGGACTCCACTACCTCGGAGAAGTGACCCACTTCGATGCTGAGCTTGTTGATGGCGTCGATCACCGTCATCAAACGTTCATGGCCCAGCTCGGCCGCCTGATGGCTGGCGCCCATCTCCTCGGCCGCTTTCTGGGTGTTGCTGTTCACTTCGGCGAAGCTGGCAGTCATCTCCTCCATGGCGGTGGCCGCCTGGCTGGTCTGCTGGCTCTGACTGTCGGCGCGCTCGCGGGTTTCATTGATGGTGACGTTGAGGTTGCTGCTCTGGCCACTGATGGAACCGGCCGAATCGGCCATTCTGCCCACCACACCGCCGGTTTCGGTCACCAGGTAGTGCATGGCCAGATCCAGCTTGCCAATCTCGTCCTGACGACCGGTATACACCGCCCCGGCAATGGGGTCGTCGATGATGCTGGTGGCGGTATCCACCAGTTTGCGCAGCGGCGACAGAATCACATAGATACCAGCCACCCCCAGTACTGCGCCCACCACCCCGGCCATCAACGGCGAGTAGACCGCCCCGGCTGCGGTGCCGGCGGTCACTGCCGACGCCCACAACATCATCTTGCCGCCGAAGCCCAGCCAGTCTTTGCGCATCTCCTTCGGCGTCTTGCCGGCATTCACCGCCTTATAGATGCGGTCGGCCGACGCTACCTGCTCGGCAGTGGGCTTGCGACGCACCGATTGCAGCTCGTGCAACTTGCCGTCTTCGTACACCGGCGCCACATAGGCATTAACCCAATAATAATCGCCGCTTTTACAACGATTTTTTACCATTCCCATCCAGGGCTGGCCTGACTTTACGCGATCCCACAACGACTTGAAGGCCACCCCGGGCATATCCGGATGACGCACGATGTTGTGGGGCTGACGGTGCAGCTCTTCAAACGAGTACTCCCCCACCTCGATAAAGGTCTCGTTGGCGTACTTGATGTTGCCATTCAGATCCGTAGTCGACAGCAGAATGCAATCACGGCTGAGGGGCTTCTCTTTCTGGGTAACCGGTTGATTATCACGCATAGTTATGATGTTTTTGGGGATGTGGCGCCATTCTGGCAAACCGTTCAGGTGGGGAATATGACCCACATCAAGTTATTCATGTGTTAACGAATAACAATCTCAGAAAAGGACAAACTCTCACCCTTTGCTGGTGTTAAACGCACAAACACGCAAAAACCCGCAGGTCAGTGACATAACCTGCGGGTTTGGCGTCTCATCGGCCAAAGGCCAACCCGGTTAATATTCCCGCTGTACGCTTTGCTTCCAGAACTGCTGCGACAGGTTATGGGTCTTGTTGGAGAGGCGGTTCATCTGATCACCGCGCTCCTTGGCCAGCTCGGTCTGCTGCAGGCTTTCCTGGGCCAGTTCGCTGATCACCTGAATCGCTTCACTGATCTCCGCCGCCACCGTGGTTTGCTGGCTCATGGCCGAGGCGTTCTCCTCCGCCATGCCGCTGATGCGGTTGATGGAGGCCCGCAGCGACTCAAACGCCGCATCGGCCTCTTCCGCCAGATTGACCGAGCGGGATGCCTGGCTCTGGCCCGCTTCCATGGCTGCGGTAGCACGACGGGTGCTGTCCTGGAACTTATTGACGATGGTTTCAATCTGCGCCGTCGACTCGCTGGTTCGGCTGGACAGCTGCCGCACTTCATCCGCCACGACCGCAAAGCCCCGGCCGGACTCACCGGCCCGCGCCGCCTCGATGGCCGCATTCAGTGCCAGCAGGTTGGTCTGCTCGGCGATGCCGCGAATCACCTCCAGCACACCGCTGATATCGCGGCTGTCCTGCTCGATGGACTCCACCACTTCGGAGAAGTGACCCACCTCGTCGCTGAGCTTGTTGATGGCGTCGATCACCGTCACCAGCCGCTCATGGCCAAGCTCGGCCGCCTGATGACTGGCGCCCATCTCCTCGGCCGCAGTCTGGGTGTTGCTGTTCACTTCGGCAAAACTGGCGGTCATCTCCTCCATGGCGGTGGCCGCCTGGCCGGTCTGTTGGCTCTGGCTGTCGGCCCGCTCACGGGTCTCGTTGATGGTGCCATTCAGATCGCTACTCTGGACGCTGATGGAGCCGGCCGAATCGGCCATTCTGCCGACGACACCACCGGTCTCGGTGACCAGGAAGTGCATCGCCAGATCGATCTTGCCGATCTCATCCTGACGATTGGTGTACACCGCCGAGGCAATGGGGTCGTCAATGATGTTGGTGGCGGTATCCACCAGAGCCCGAAACGGCGACATCATGCTGTAGATCCCCAGCGAAGCCACTACGGCTCCGACCACACCCGCCAGCAGCGGTGAAAAGCTGGCCCCGTAGGCCGTCAGCAATACCGCCAGCAGGGTCCACACCATCAGCCGACCGCCAAAACCGAGCCAGTCTGGCTTCAGCTCCTTGGGCGTCTTACCGGCATTGACCGCCTTATAGATGCGATCCGCCGACTTAACCTGAGCCTCGGTGGGTTTGCGCCGCACCGACTGATACTCATGCAGCACGCCGTCCTCATAGACCGGGGCAATGTAGGCATTAACCCAGTAATAGTCGCCATTTTTACAACGGTTTTTCACCAGCCCCATCCACGGCTGACCGGTTTTCACCGTTGACCACATCGACTCGAACGCCACCGGCGGCATATCCGGGTGACGGACAATGTTGTGAGGCTGGCGATGCAGCTCCTCAAATGAGAAACCACAAATGCTGGTGAAATCCTCATTCGCGTATTTTATGTTGCCCTCCAGATCCGTGGTCGACAGCAGGATAGAATCGATGCTGAGCGTCTTCTCGTTCTGGGTCACGGGTTGATTGTTGCGCATGGGATACTTGTTTGAATTTGGGGTGTCAGTATTTTGACAAATACCGGCTGCCGTAAACATGACAGCGGTCAAAGTTGCACCAGCGAATCTAAATGCAACTTGCTAAAATTTAGAGCAAAATCACAAGAAAGCTCACAAAGCAGCCCCGGTGATGCCGGCGGGGGCTGTCGGGCCGTTGCGGCAACCAAAACCACAGCGGCACGCCGGTAGCGTGCCGCTGGAATTCCGCTGCCATGGCCCCCTTTATCAGGGCGTCGGGCGTACCCCCAAAGCATGGCAGATGGCGTAGCTGAGTTCGGCCCGGTTGAGGGTGTAGAAGTGGAACTCCTTGACCCCCTCCTTGGCCAGCACCTTGGCCATCTCAATGGCAACGTTGGCTCCCACCAGCTTACGGGTGGCCGGGTCTTCATCCAGACCATCGAACATGTGGTGCAGCCAGTTGGGCACATGCACCTTGGCAAACTCGGAGAACTTCAGTAGCTGCCGGTAGTTGGTGACCGGCAGAATCCCGGGCACAATCTCCACATCGATGTTGGCCGCGGCACAGCGATCGCGAAATCTCAGGTAGGCTTCAATATCGAAGAAGAACTGGGTAATCGCCCGGTTGGCACCGGCATCAACCTTGCGCTTCAGATTAATGAGATCCGCCTGGGCGTTGCGGGCTTCCGGGTGCACTTCCGGATAGGCGGCCACCGAGATCTCAAAATCGTGCTCCTGCTTCAGCAGCGACACCAGATCGGACGCAAACCGGTTCGGTCTTCCCTGGCCTTCCGGAAGATCGCCACGCAAGGCCACGATGTGACGCACTCCCTGCTGCCAATACTGCCTGGCCAGGGCACGCAACTCCTCGTCACTGGCATCCACCAGAGTCAGGTGCGGGGCCGCCACCAGATCGGTTTCGGTATGGATCTTCTCAATCACCTTATGGGTGCGATCCCGCACCCCGGAGTTGGCACCGTAAGTCACCGACACGAAGCGGGGCTTGAGAGGCTGCAGCCGCTCAATGGACTGCCACAGCGTCTGTTCCATGGATTCCGATGACGGTGGAAAAAACTCGAATGAAACCTGAATGTCTTTAAGGTGGCTGAGACGCTCGTTCAAGGCTTCTAACTGCTGTGCGTGATGAAATCCCATGGTTACTGCTCCTTTGAAACGTGCGTTACTCAGTGCAACAAACGCCGGCAAATAGCGACGAAGTCGGACTGTACGGCGGCGGCGGTCACTTCCCGCCCGGCCCCCGGCCCCTGAATCACTAACCCGTTGGGGTAGTGCTTACTCAAAAACAAAAACTGGTTGTCCCCGGCCGGCAGAGTGGCAAAGGGGTGGTCGGGCTCGACGCGCTCCAGGCCGACTCGGGCCTGCACCCGCTCACCGTCGATCACCAGACTGGCGGCATAGCGCAGTGCTTTGCCCTCGGCCCTGGCCTGCTGCGCAGCCGAGGTCATCGCCTCATCCAGCTCACCGATGCGCTGCAGAAACTCCTCCAGCGGCACATCCACCAGGGCCGCAGGCACCAGAGACTCCAGCTCGATCTGCTCAAGCTCCAGGGTCAATCCCAGCTCGCGTGCCAATATCAACAACTTACGCTGCATGTCCCGGCCAGACAAATCGTCCCTGGGATCCGGCTCCGTCAGGCCTTCGGCCTTGGCCTGCAGCACCAGTTCGGAAAACGACTCCCGCCGGTCAAAGTGGTCGAACAGCCAGCTCAGGGTGCCGGAAAACACTCCGGACACGCCGTTGATGGCGTCGCCACTGCGCTTCAGGTCATCGATGCTGTAGAACACCGGCAGACCGGCGCCCACCGACGCGTTATAACGCCAATAACGATGGCAGTTGGACAGCTGCCGCTGCAGCTCCTGATAGAAAGCATTCGGGCCACTGCCTGCCTGTTTGTTGGCACTGACCACATGCAGGCCCGCCGACACGATGGCGGGGTAGTTCAGTCCCAGCGATGCGCTGGCGGTAATGTCCAGCAGCACCACTTCATCCAGATCCAGTCCGGCGGCCTGCTCCAGCCACTCCAGCCGGCTGAAAGGGCGGGCATGCTGGTCATACGCCTGCTGCCACCGTTCGGGGGACAGGCCATTCGGATCGATCAGATAATGTTCCGAACCGATGATCCCCACTAACCTCAGCTCCGCTTCCAGTTCGTCGTTGAGCCCAAGTTGCTGCTGGGCGAACAGATCCAGCCAGGCACTGCCGATATTGCCCTTGCCGGCCAGCACGATGCCGATGCGCTTACGCGGACCGGCGCAGCGGCGGTGAACCGAGTCCACCAGTGCGTTCACCTGAGAGTGAGGCACCAGGCTCACCAGGGCATGATCATGGCGGAAACAGGGCAACGCCCGCCGTCCCAACAAGCGGGAAAACGCCCCCGCCAACCGGGCCGGGTGCTGGCTGACAACCCCCACCAGGCCATAGCGGTCATCGCAGCTTGGTTCGGTCAACCCCAGTGAGCCGGCTTGCTTAAGCAAGGCCTCACCAAGGCTGCGGGATTGCTCCGGCGTCAGCGCCAATGACCGCGACTGCGGGTAGCTGGCCAGAGGCGTAATCTCCTGGCTCTGCAACCACTGCAGCAAACCTTCGAATCCCTCAATCTCTCCCTGCCACTGGTGCAACACCACCTGGTTCAGACTGGTCACCACGGGCTCGGTCTGTTCACTGCCTGCTGGCAGGATGCGGGTGTAGCCGGCATCGGGGGTAAAACTGGAGCGAACGTTGAGGGCCAGGTTCACCTGCCGCAACGGCTGCAGGGTACGGCAATGCAACACCGGCGAACCCAGCTTGGCCAACTGATCGGCCTCGTCCAGACTGAGACTGGATTGCAGCCGGGCATCGGTAAGCACATTGGGGTCGGCATTGTAGATGCCCGCCACGTCAGTCCAGATGGTGACCTCGGCCACCTCGGCCAGAGCCGCAATCAAGGTGGCGCTGTAGTCCGAGCCATTGCGTCCCAACAGTCGAGTGCAGCCGTCGCCATCGCTGCCGTAGTAGCCGGTGATCACCACCCGCTGATTGGGACGCTGGGCCAGGCAGCGATGCAGTCGCTCTGCCGATCCCGCCCAATCGGGCTGCGGCTGCACCCCGGCTTGCAGAATCAGGAAGTCACGAGCATCCAACGCCGTGGCCGGCGCGCCCTGCAGACACAACAGGGCCGCCAGAAGCCGCGCTGACCACAGCTCGCCAAAGGCCTGAACCTCGGCACCGTCGACACTCCGGCATTGCAGCAACTGCTGCAGCCGCTGCTGATCCGCGTCCAGCGTCGCCGCCAGGCCGGCGCCCTGCTCCCCGAGCAGGGCGTGCACCAACCGCTGCTGAAACGCGATCACCGCCTCCAGTTCCGCCTGCCAGGCCAGATCACTGCTGGCCAGTGCCACCAGTTTCAACAAGGCGTTAGTGGTTTTACCCGCCGCCGACACCACCACCAGATCACCACTCTGGCCCTGGGTCTGAATGACGTGGGCCACCCGTCGATAGCACTCGGCATCGGCCAGGCTGGACCCGCCAAACTTATGAAGCTGTTTGCCGCTCACTCCAGCGCCCCCTATCCCAGAGCCCGACTCAGATCCGCCACCAGATCCTCGCTGTCCTCAATGCCAACCGACAGACGAATCAGGCTGTCTTCAATGCCGGCGGCTACGCGGGCCTCGGGATCCATGGCCGCATGGGTCATGGTCGCAGGGTGCGCCACCAGGCTTTCGACTCCCCCCAGACTTTCGGCCAGCGAAAACAGCTGCAACCGGCTGAGGAAAGCGCGGACTTCGGTTTCTCCGCCCTTGAGTTCAAAACTGAGCATGGCGCCGAAACCGGATTGTTGGCGCCGGGCCAATTCATGGCCGGGATGGCTTTCCAGCCCCGGGTAGTGCACCCGGGCAACCGCCGGGTGAGCCTGCAACAGCGCCACCACCGCTTCAGCATTGGCCTGATGCTGCTTCATCCGCAGCGGCAGGGTTCGTAGACCACGCAGGGTCAGGAAGCTGTCGAACGGGGCACCGGTGATCCCCAGGCAGTTGCCCCACCAGGCCAGCGTCTCCGCCAGCTCTGGCTCCTTGGCCACCACCGCACCGCCGACCACGTCGGAGTGACCGTTGATGTATTTGGTGGTGGAGTGGATGACGATATCGGCCCCCAGAGTCAACGGCTGCTGCAGCACCGGCGACAGGAAGGTGTTGTCGGCCACCACCAGGGCACCTACGGCCTTGGCTTGCTGCGCCACCTTCTCCACATCGACCACCCGCAGCAGCGGATTGCTCGGGGTTTCCAGCCACACCATTTTCGGATTCAATGCCAGCGCCTGCGCCAGGGCCGCTTCATCACCCTGATCCACCACCGACAGTTCGAACGCGCCCTTGGCCGCCAGATTGGTGAACAGCCGATAGCTGCCACCATAGCAGTCGTGGGGCACCACCAGACGCTCACCGGGTTTCAGCAGGCTGACCGCCAGGGTCACCGCCGCCATGCCGGTGGCGGTGATCACCGCATCGTGGCCCTGCTCCAACTGGGCGATGGCCGACGCCAGGGTGTCCCGGGTCGGATTGCCGGAGCGGGTATAGTCGTACTGACGAGGCTGATTAAAATCCGCAAAGGTGTAGTTGCTGGACAGGTAGATGGGCGGCACCACGGCGCCATGAGTCAGATCGCTGTCGATGCCCTCACGGGCGGCAATGGTGGCTGGCTTTGGGGTACTCATCCGTGGCTCCTGATTATTCTGTGATCGCAAGATGTCTGGACGTCCAAAGTAACCAATCTAAATTTGGGCGTCAAGGCGTTTAGACGTCTAAACGTTTATAGGTTAAGATGTCGACAAGTTGACTCCCTCGCCGGAGTCGTTAAAATTTGCCCCGTTAACTTACGTTTAAGGCAGCTAAGAATGAGCACAGAGTGGAGTGGTGAATACATCAGCCCGTACGCAGAGCACGGGAAAAAGAGTGAACAGGTGAAGAAAATCACCGTATCCATCCCCTTGGGTGTGTTGAAATTGCTGACCGACGAGCGTACCCGGCGCCAGGTCGGAAACCTGCGTCACGCCACCAACAGCGAACTGCTGTGCGAGGCGTTTCTGCACGCCTTTACCGGTCAACCGCTGCCGGTCGATGAAGATCTGAGAAAGGATCGTCCCGACACCATTCCCGCTGCCGCCAAAGAGCAGATGGAAGCGCTGGGCATCACCTGGGAAGATCTGGACTGATTGCGGCCATCGACGCCACAACGAACCGGTCGCGCTGAGCAAAACATAAAAAAGGGGGCCTTCTGGCCCCCTTCTGATTGCAGCTGGATTAAAACTGGTAGTGCAGACCCAGGTTAACCTGGGACAGATCGGTATCAATCTCCCAGCTGCTGAAGTCTTCGTGCTCCAGGTCACCGCTCATGGACTCATAGGCCAGGCGCAGGTTGAGGTTGTCGGTCAGGGCGGCGTTCACCCCCAGGCCCCACATAAAACCGACTCCGTAGAAATCCTGATCGCCAAGGCGGGTATCGACACTCACCAGCATGCTGGCCAGGCCCAGTTTGCCGTAGACTGAGAAGGTGTCATTGATGGCGGCAGTAAACTTCGGCGCAATGGTGAACGCCGCCGCGTAGGCGTCGTCCTCATCATCCAACTTGTAGTCGCTGGTGATATACAGCGTCGATTCCAATCCAAACCACTGGTTGAAGTTGTAGCCGCCGTAGGCACCAAAGCCCGCTTCCGACTTATCAAAATCTTCCACTTCCAGGGTGGTGCTGCCGACAAAACCGCCCACATAGAAGCCGGTCTGATCCACTTCGGCCATGGCGGCAGTGGAGCCCAATGCCGCTATTAACACCAATCCTGAACCGATTACACTTTTCATCATCTCTCCAATCACTATCGGGTTTAATTCGATACGATATCATGAGCGAGTGCATTCAATTAAGCATTTTAAAGATGCAAATCAGTAACTTATTATGAATGACGCAAGGGTTTGCACTTTTGTTGAATACCCATTCGCTGCTGGTCTTATCCCACCGCCCACCCCCAGTGGCCTACTGGAGAATCGACCGCAAAAAAATGAGTGACGTTTTACTCAGATAAAAAAAGGCAGCGCCATGCGCTGCCTTGATGGTGGCGTGTCAGCCTTAGTCGATCATGTAGTGATCCGGCAGGGTCTCAATCTCCGCCACTCCGGACTCAATGGCCGCCTGGGCCACCGCCTTGGCCACCCGTGGCAGCAGGCGGGGATCCATCGGCTTGGGCAGCACGTATTCGGAACCAAAGCTGAGGCTGCTGACCTGATAGGCCTCCAGAACTGACTGAGGCACCGGCTCCTTGGCCAGCTCACGAATCGCTTCCACCGCCGCCACTTTCATCTCATCGTTGATGGCGCGGGCACGAACGTCCAGGGCACCACGGAAGATGAACGGGAAACACAGTACGTTGTTGACCTGGTTGGGGTAGTCGCTACGACCGGTACCCATAATCACGTCGGGACGAGCGGCCTTGGCCAGTTCGGGACGAATCTCCGGATCCGGGTTGGAGCAGGCAAACAGCACCGGCTTGTCACCCATCAACTTGACCTGATCTTCGGTCAGCAGATCCGGGCCGGACACGCCTACAAACACGTCGGCATCCTGAATCACATCGGTGAGGGTGCGCTTGTCGGTGTTGTTGGCAAACAGCTTCTTGTACTCGTTAAGGTCATCACGACGGGTGTGAATCACCCCTTTGCGATCCAGCATGTAGATCTTTTCACGCACGGCGCCGCACTTAATCAGCAACTCCATGCAGGCGATGGCTGCCGCACCGGCGCCCAGGCAGACGATGGTGGACTCTTCCAGCTTCTTACCCTGGATCTCCAGGGCGTTGAGCATCCCCGCAGCGGTCACAATGGCGGTGCCGTGCTGGTCATCGTGGAACACCGGAACCTGGCAGCGTTCAATCAGCTGTTTCTCAATCTCAAAGCACTCCGGTGCCTTGATGTCTTCCAGATTGATGCCACCAAAGGTGTCAGCAATGTTGGCGACGGTATCGATAAACTCTTCCTGAGTACGGTGCTTCACCTCAATGTCGATGGAGTCGATATTGGCGAAACGCTTAAACAGCAGAGACTTGCCTTCCATTACCGGTTTGGACGCCAGAGGCCCCAGGTTTCCCAGACCCAGAATGGCGGTGCCGTTGGTGATCACCGCAACCAGATTGCCTTTGTTGGTGTATTTATAAGCATCTGCAGGGTTAGAGGCGATTTCACGAACCGGTTCAGCAACACCCGGGCTGTATGCCAAAGCCAGATCGTGTTGGGTTTCCGCCGGCTTTGTCAGGGCAATACTGATTTTTCCGGCAACGGGTTGGGCGTGATATTCGAGCGCTTGTTCGCGGAGGTCTGCCATTCTCTTAATTCCAGTCACTACATTTATTTTAAGGGAGGGGTACAGTCGCATGAAACCTTACTCCTCTGGCCTGAATTTGCAACCGATGTTGTCATTAGCACTTGATATAACAGGCAATTCCGACCAGTTTCATTGCCGCGAAGGCAAAAGTAATTAAATACTTAGGTATCGTTCAGAAAAAGTGACTAAATGAAGAAATAAACTAATTCAACACTGACAGTAATATAGGAAGAAACGTCAGTTGGAAGGTGAGCTTTGGCTATTTAGATGGTAAAAAAGACTGACCAATTTAAATAGTCTTTTTCTATCGAATAAATTTTCGAACCGGAACGAAAAAGGGCACCCGATGGGTGCCCTTTTCCTAAAACGGGTCGGCTTACTTGGAAGACAGCGCGCCGAAACGTTTCTTGAACTTGTCCACACGGCCGCCGGTGTCCAGAACTTTCTGCTTACCGGTGTAGAATGGGTGACAAGAAGAACATACGTCCAGGTGCAGATCTTTACCTACGGTAGAACGAGTCTTGATTACGTTACCGCAAGAGCAAGTAGCGTTGATTTCAGCGTACTCTGGGTGAATACCTTGTTTCATTGGGAAAACCTCAGTTAAGGCCGTATCGCTATCCGATCCAAAGCCGGACACCATACGTCGTTATTGACAATTTTAAGGCGCGTAATGGTACATGATGTGACCAACCGCCGCAAGCATCAATCACCCTCCATAGTATCATTGTTCCACCTCTGATAGGGTAGTCGAAGGCCGTCGCTGGATCCCTGCGATGGCCGCAGAAACCGGGGACTTCAATCGCCCGGACCACCGATGCCCGCTAACTAATGAGACAGCTCTGTGTACATTCAGGTCGCCCTGCCCGTTCCACTTCGCCAACTGTTCAGCTATCTGCCCGCAACGGATCACCCCCTGCCGCAGCCAGGCTGCCGGGTCGAGGTGCCCTTTGGTCGCCAGTCGATGGTGGGTGTGGTGGTGGCCACCAGCGAGCACAGCGATCTGCCGGACAGCAAACTGAAACCCATAGAGCGGGTGCTGGACCCGACGCCGGTGCTGGACGATACCCTATGGCAGCTGTCGCGGCTGGCGGCACGCTATTATTGCAGCCCCATCGGCATGGTGCTGAACCAACTGCTGCCGGTAAAACTGCGCCAGGGCGAATCGGCCCGGCCGCAGCCGATCAAACTGTGGCAACTGACCGACACCGGCCGCAGCACCGATCTCGACAGCCTCAAACGCGCCTTTCAGCAGCAGCGCCTGCTGGCTTACCTGCAGACCCAGACCCGAATCGCCGACAGCGACGTCAGTAAGCTGGAGTTCAGCCGCCAGGCACTGAAAGCCCTGGCCGACAAAGGCCTGATCGAGGCCGGCGAACAGGCCCTTAGCTTCGATACCGACTGGCAGCAGCAACTGACGCTGGGGGAAACCCCGCAGGTGCTGAACCGGGAGCAGGCAGTCGCGGTGGCATCCATCAGCGGCGATCTGGGGCACTTCGGCGCCTACCTGCTGGAGGGGGTCACCGGTTCCGGCAAGACAGAGGTCTACCTGCACCTGATGGAGCCCATTCTTCGGGCTGGTAAAACCGTGCTGGTACTGGTGCCGGAGATCGGCCTGACTCCGCAAACCATCGAACGCTTCCAGCGACGCTTTCCGGTGCCGGTCGGAGTGCTGCACTCGGCCATGAACGACAACGAACGCCTGCAGGTGTGGCAACAAGCCCAGGCCGGCGCCCTCGGCATCGTCATCGGCACCCGCTCCGCCCTGTTCACCGCCATGCCAAAACTGGGAATGATCATCATCGACGAGGAGCACGACGCCAGCTTTAAGCAGCAGGAGGGATTTCGTTACCACGGCCGCGACCTAGCGGTAATGCGGGCACAACTGCAGCAGGTGCCCATCATTCTCGGATCTGCCACCCCCTCCATGGAAAGCCTGTATAACGTCGCCAACGGCAAGTACAAACGACTGCAACTGACCGCGCGCGCCGGGGTGGCCCAGCACGTTAAGCAGCGCATCGTCGATCTGCGGCTGCAAAACCTGGATGCCGGCCTGTCCAAGCAACTGCTGGAAAAGATGGAGCAACATCTGAGTGCCGGCAACCAGGTGATGTTGTTCCTTAACCGCCGCGGCTTCGCCCCTGCGCTGCTGTGTCACGAATGCGGCCACCTCCATGGCTGCAGTCGCTGCGACGCCTTCTATACGGTGCATCAGGGCTCGGGCATGGTGCAATGCCACCATTGCGGCAGCCAGAAACGCCTGCCGCGCCAGTGCCACGAATGCGGATCGACCCAGCTGTTCACCCAGGGAGTGGGCACCGAACAGCTGGAGCAGGCGCTGGTGCAGCGCTACCCCCAGTACCCCGTGGTTCGCATCGACCGCGACACCACCTCCCGCAAAGGCAGTCTCAACCAGTTACTGGAGAAGATTCGCCGCGGCGAAGCCCGAATCCTCATCGGTACCCAGATGCTCGCCAAGGGCCACCACTTTCCCGACGTCACCCTGGTGGGGCTGCTGGATGTCGACGGTGCCCTGTTCTCCGCCGATTTTCGAGCCTCGGAGCGCCTGGCACAGCTGTACATCCAGGTGGCCGGTCGCGCCGGTCGTGCCAGCAAACCCGGCGAAGTGATCCTGCAAACCCACCAGCCGGAACATCCGCTACTGCACCAACTGACCACCCAGGGCTACGGCCCCTTTGCCGACACCGCCCTGAAAGAGCGCATGGATGCCATGCTGCCACCGGCAGGCCAGATGGCGATCATTCGGGCCGAAGCCACCTACGCCAATCAGGCACAGCAGTTCCTCAATGAGGCCAACCACTGCTTTGATGCCCTGCCGATTCAGCGGGTTGGGCCGATGCCGGCCCCCATGGAGCGCAAAGCGGGAAAATTCCGCTACCACACCCTGCTGCTGGCCAACGATCGCAAGCACCTGCAACAGGCACTGGAACAGGCCCTGCCCCGCATCGAGCAACTGCCCTCCGCAAAGCGCTGCCGCTGGCATCTGGAACGGGATCCCCAGGATCTGCTGTAAAGCGCCGTCGAAGCAAAATCACCGCCACTGGCCTACAACAGCAAGAAACTCGATTACCGGACAAACAAAGCGTTGGTATTAAGCGCTTTAGGCGCTAATATGGGCGGTTTGATTATCAGCCGTTATCCGGCCTGTCCCCATAGAGTTTTTCGGTGTCGCGATGAAAGAACATATCCAGCAGTTACTTGAACAGACTGTCACTCTCCTGAAAGAGAATGATCACATTCCAGCCGAGGCTGCGCCTCGCGTTCAGGTAGACCGAACCCGGGACAAAAGCCACGGCGACCTGGCGACTAACCTGGCCATGATGCTGGCCAAGCCCGCCAAGAAAAATCCCCGTGAACTGGCGCAACTGATCATCGACACCCTGCCGGCCTCCGAACTGGTGTCCAAAGTCGAGATCGCCGGCCCCGGCTTCATCAACTTCTTCCTCGATTCCGGCTGGCTCGGCAAGCAGATCGAAACCATCGCCTCCGACAGCCGAGCCAACGTGGCCGCCGTCGCCGCGCCTCAGACCATTGTGACCGACTACTCGGCGCCCAACGTCGCCAAAGAGATGGCGGTACACCACATCCGCTCTACCGTCATCGGCGATGCCGTCACCCGTACCCTGGAGTTCCTGGGCCACAAGGTGATTCGCGCCAACCACATCGGCGATTGGGGTACCCAGTTCGGCATGCTGATCGCCTATCTGGAAAAGATGGAGAACGAAAGCGCCTCCGATATGGATCTGTCCGATCTGGAAGCCTTCTACCGCGAAGCCAAAAAGTACTACGACGAAGACAACGCCTTCGCCGAGCGTGCCCGCAACTACGTGGTGAAACTGCAGGGTGGCGACGAATACTGCCGCACCATGTGGAAAAAGCTGGTGGACATCACCATGGCCCAGAACCAGGCCATCTACGATCGCCTCAATGTTTCCCTGAGCAACGACGATGTCATGGGTGAAAGCCTGTACAACGCCCTGCTGCCTGAAGTGGTCGCCGATCTGGTTGAGCAAGGCCTGGCCGTGGAAGACGACGGCGCCACCGTGGTCTTCCTCGACGAATACAAAGGCAAAGACGGCAACCCCATGGGGGTGATCATCCGCAAGCGCGACGGTGGCTTCCTGTACACCACCACCGACATTGCCGCCGCCAAATACCGGGTCGACACCTTTGCCGCCGACCGCATCCTGTACTTTATCGATTCCCGTCAGGCGCAGCACCTGCAGCAGGCCTGGCTGATCGCCCGCAAGGCCGGTTACCTGCCTGAGACCACCACCACCGAGCACTGCGCTTTCGGTATGATGCTGGGCAAAGACGGCAAGCCGTTCAAGACCCGCAGCGGCGGTACGGTGAAACTGGCCGACCTGCTGGAAGAAGCCCATCAACGCGCCACCAAGCTGATCGGTGACAAAAACCCGGATCTGCAGGGCGAGGAGCTGGACACCATCGCCACCACCGTGGCCATGGCATCGGTGAAATACTCGGATCTGTCCAAGAACCGCACCACCGATTACGTCTTCGACTGGGACAACATGTTGACCTTTGAAGGCAACACCGCCCCGTACATGCTGTATGCCTACAGCCGCATCCAGTCGATTTTCCGTAAAGCCGGTGTCAGCGCCACCGAACTGACCGGCAGCATCATCCTGGAGCACGACAAAGAGGAAGCGCTGGCACAAAAGCTGGTGCAACTGAACGACGTGGTCCATGGCGTTGCCGCCAAGGGCGCCCCTCACCTGATGTGTACCTACCTGTTTGAGCTGGCCGGTGCCTTCATGAGCTTCTACGAAGCCTGCCCCATCAACAAGGATGATGTCGAAGCCGAGGTCAAGGCCAGCCGCCTGCGCCTGTGCCTGGCCACCGCCAACACCCTGAAAGTCGGCCTGGGTCTGCTGGGCATCAACACCCTGGAGCGCATGTAATCCATGGCTACCCGGGACTACGCCAAGCGCGGTCGAAAGCCGCGCGCCAAAGGCCGTAAAGCCGCATCGAAACCGGCCTTTCCCTGGCTGAGGCTGGTGCTGGTGATCGCCCTGATCGGCGGTTTTGGCTATTTCCTCTGGTCGATTCAGGGTGCGTCCGACGGGCAACCGGTGGCCGACACCCCGGTCGCGGTACCGGTGACGAAGCCGAAACCTGCCAAGGCCGAACCGGCACTGCCGGAAAAGCCACAGGAAACCTGGGAATACATCGAGACCCTGCCGGAGAAAGAGGTTGAGGTCGAGGTGCCCAAGCAGGAGCTGGGTGGCCCCTACCAGATGCAGTGCGGCTCCTTCCGCAAGCAGAGCCAGGCGGAAGCCATGAAGGCCAAGATCGCCTTTATGGGGATGGAGTCCCAGGTACGACGAACCACCGGCAGCAATGGCGTCTGGTTCCGGGTGGTTCTCGGCCCCTATGAGCGCAAACGGGTGGCCGAGAGCGAACGCCACAAGGTCCAGCGCGGCGGCATCAACGGCTGCCAGATCTGGCTGTGGAACTGAACCAAAGATTAGGGCTACCCTGGGGTAGCCCTTTTTTTCGATACTGAATTATGAGCAAACGCCCAACCTGTCCCCACTGCCAACGACCACAAAAAGTGTGCCTGTGCGCCGCCATCGCACCGGTGCACAACCGGCATCCGATCCACATCCTGCAGCACCCCTCCGAGGCGAATGCCGCCAAAGGCACCGCTGCCCTCAGTCTGCTGTGTCTGGACAAGGGCCAGTTATGGCCGGGCGAACACCCCGAGGATTTTGCTTCGTTGCGACAACGGCTGGCCGACAGCGACCACCCCAGCTACCTGCTGTACCCAGGCGAAGACGCCACCGCCATGGAAACCCTGGGCCAGGACAGCGCCCCCCTGAACCTGCTGGTACTCGACGGCACCTGGAAGAAAGTCTATCGCCTGTTGCAACTCAACCCCTGGTTGCAGGCCCTGCCCAAGCTGAGCTTTGCCGAGGTGCCCAAAGGCGATTACCAGATTCGCAAAGCCCATCGGGCCGACAGCCTGTCGACACTGGAGGCCATTGCCCACGGCCTGAACACCATCGATCGCTGCGACACCGGGCCACTGTTTGCCGCCTTTGACGCCCTCAAAGCCAGCCAGCTGGCCCACATGCCCGCCGACGTAAAACACCGTTACCAAACGAAAAGCTGAACGACACTCTGGCTACCTTCAGCCCGCGGGCGACGTGGGTGTCTGCTCCAGGCCTTGGTATCACTCCCCTGCCGGCCACTACCGCTTCCATCGCCACGTTAGTCCGCTCAAACACCGCTTTTATGTCATAAATCTCGGCTGAGGCCGATTTTAGGGTTGAAGCTGGCCGATACTGTCCCCACATCTACTGCTAACAACAGATATTCGACTTCCAGAGCCGGGCCTGGCCCGGAACGCAAAAAGGAATCACTATGACCACCATTGTATCGGTTCGCCGCGGCGACAAAGTAGTCATCGCCGGAGATGGCCAGGTATCCCTGGGCAACACGGTAATGAAAGGGAACGCCCGCAAAGTGCGGCTGCTGAACGGCGGCAAAGTGCTGGCCGGATTCGCAGGTGCCACCGCCGATGCCTTTACCCTGTTTGAGTTGCTGGAAGCCAAGCTCAACGCCCATCAGGGCCAGTTGACCCGGGCGGCCGTCGAGCTGGCAAAAGCCTGGCGGACCGAACGGTCACTGCAGAAGCTGGAAGCTATGCTTATCGTAGCAGACGAGGAAACCAGTTTGCTGATTTCCGGCAACGGTGACGTGGTGGAGCCGGAGCACGACCTGGTGGCCATCGGCTCCGGGGGCAACTTCGCCCAGGCCGCTGCCCAGGCTCTGCTGCAGAATACCGATCTGGGTGCCCGCGAAATCTGCGAAAAAGCCCTGACCATCGCCGGTGATATCTGCGTATTCACCAACCAGAACCACACCGTTGAAGAACTTCCAAGCAAGGGTTAATCGCCATGTCTGAAATGACGCCAAGAGAAATTGTTTCCGAACTGAACAGTCACATCATCGGTCAGAACGACGCTAAAAAAGCGGTTGCCATTGCTCTGCGTAACCGCTGGCGCCGCATGCAGCTGGACGGCGAACTGCGCCAGGAAGTGACGCCGAAAAACATTCTGATGATCGGCCCCACCGGTGTGGGTAAAACCGAAATTGCCCGTCGTCTGGCCAAGCTGGCCAAGGCGCCGTTCATCAAGGTCGAAGCGACCAAGTTCACCGAAGTGGGTTACGTGGGCAAAGAGGTCGAGCAGATCATTCGCGATCTGACCGACTCCGCCATCAAGATGACCCGGGAACACGAAGTGGAGCGCAACCGCTTCCGTGCCGAAGAAGCGGCTGAAGAGCGGGTACTTGACGCCCTGCTGCCCAAGCCCCGCGATGAATGGTCCCAGGACAACAGCAGCAGCGACAGCGCCACTCGCCAGACCTTCCGCAAGAAACTGCGTGAAGGCCAGTTAAACGACAAAGAGATCGAGATCGATGTGTCTCAATCCCCCATGGGCGTGGAGATCATGACCCCGCCGGGCATGGAGGAGATGGCCAACCAGCTGCAGTCGATGTTCCAGAACATGGGCAACCAACCCAGCAAGCGCCGCAAGATGAAAGTCTCCGAAGCCCTCAAGCTGATGGTGGAGGAGGAAGCCGCCAAGCTGGTGAATCCGGAAGAGCTGAAAGAGAAAGCCATCGACGCGGTCGAGCAGAACGGCATCGTGTTTCTGGATGAGATCGACAAGATCTGTAAGCGCGGTGAAAGCTCCGGCCCGGACGTCTCCCGGGAAGGGGTTCAGCGTGATCTGCTGCCGCTGGTGGAAGGCTGTACCGTTAACACCAAGCACGGCATGGTAAAAACCGACCACATCCTGTTTATCGCCTCCGGCGCTTTCCAGCTGGCCAAGCCATCGGATCTGATTCCGGAGCTCCAGGGTCGGCTGCCGATTCGTGTGGAACTGGAAGCCCTGTCTGCGGATGACTTTATTCGCATTCTGACCGAGCCCAACGCCAGCCTGACCGAGCAGTATCGCGCCCTGATGGCCACCGAAGGGGTCGCCATCCAGTTTACCGACAACGGCATTAAGCGCATTGCCGAAGCCGCGTGGCAGGTCAACGAGCGCACCGAAAACATCGGTGCCCGTCGCCTGCACACGGTGATGGAAAAGTTGATGGAGGAGATCTCGTTTGAGGCCTCCGACAAGAGCGGTGACACCCTGACCATCGATGCCAAGTACGTCAATGATCATCTGGACATGCTGGTAGAGAACGAAGATCTGTCTCGCTTTATCCTGTAACTACAACGAGGTTTGCCATGCGTCAGGCACCAAAAGTCACCAAGCTCAAACTGAAGCGCAAGTCACGGGTTCTCGAGGTTGCGTTCGAAACCGGCGAAACCGCCCAACTGGCCTGCGAACTGCTGCGGGTCTGCTCGCCCTCTGCGGAGGTGCACGGCCACGGCAACCCCCAGCTGGTCACCAACAAGCGGGAAGTGAACATCAACAAGATCGAGCCGGTAGGCAAATACGCGGTCAAGCTGGTGTTCGATGATGGCCACGACAGTGGCCTCTATTCCTGGGATGTGCTGTACAGCTTTGCCATGAACCAGGGCCAGATGTGGGAGGAGTACCTCACCCGCCTCAAAGCCGCCAAGGGCAGCCGCGAGCCGTTGCTGGACGTAAAGATTCACTACAGCGATAAGTAATCGAAAAGGAGCCGGACGGCTCCTTTTTTAATAGGCGTAGGCCCATTTGTGCTGCCAACTCTCCGGCAACCGCGCCTGCGCCCAGGCATCCCGGCACAGGGCCGAGATGGTGTGCCACTCCCCCTGCTTTAACCAGCGGGCCAGCATCGTCCCCATCTGCGGATAGTGGACCGGTTCACAGGCGCTGCTCGCCAGCCAGCGCTTAAGCTCATGCCGGCCACCGCTGTCCATTACCGTCGCCGCCCCGAGCAGCGCCAGAGCCAGCGCATTGGATCTCTGTTCAAACTGGCCTTTCAGCGGTTTCAACAACAGCTTTTTCCCCAGCACCAGCGCCTCAGACACCAGCTCAAAGCCGGCGGAACAGATCACCCCGGAGCAGCCACCCAGGTGGCGCTGAAATCCCTGACGATCGAAACGGTTCCAGTGCACGTGGGCCGGCAGCGACAATGGCGCCGGCTGGCCGTGATACACCTGGAACAACACCTCGGGCACCGACCGCAACAGAGTGGCGATGGCCGCCGGCTCCTCAAACGGCAGGTACACCAGTACGTGCCCGACCTCGGTCACCTGCTCATGGGGCGGCTCGATAAAGGGCGGCAGCAGATCACAGCCAAAATGATGCCAGTGGCACCCCAGGTGAATAGAAGCCGGCGCAAACCGGCTCATGATCAGCTTGTCCAGCCAGCGCTGTCCCGCCACCGGCACATCGTGTTGGAAGGCGTTTTGATGGCTGACGCTGATGCACTCCTTGCCCTGGCGCCGCGCCGCCCAGGCGCTGATGGGTTCAAAGTCATTCAACACCAGATCGTAATCGCCCAAGTCCAGGTGCCGCACATCGTTCCAGAAGGTGTCGAGACGATTCGTTCGGCAGGTCCGCCACATGTCGACCCCGCCAACGCGGGTCGCAAACGACAAGCCGTCGCGGCATTGGAACTCCCCGAAAGGCTGCATATCGAAAAACTGCTGACGAGGACGACCGGAAAACAGGTAGTCCACCTCGATCCCCTCATCGGCCAACGCCGGCGCCATTACCCGGCCCCGGGTCAGATGACCGTTGCCTGTACCTTGTATGCCGTACAAAATTCGCATCAATCCGCCCTAAATCAACCATGACATGCTTACCAAAGCGGCACAGGTGCCCAGAGACGCCCCCGCCACCACGTCGCCGGGGTAGTGCACCCCGAGCACCACCCGTCCCCAGGCCACGCCGGAGGCCCAGACGAAACACCAGGGAGCAAGGATCGGAAGGTACCAGGCCAGCAAGGTGGCAAACAGGAACGCCGCCGCGCTGTGCCCGGACGGCAGGCTGAATCTATCGTGGGGATTCACCAGCGCCTGGCAGCCCACCAACGCCTGGCAGGGGCGCTGGCGCCGCAGACGGGTCTTGAGCAGCCAATACAGCGGCAGTTCGATGGCATAGGCCAGCAGCAACACCGCCAGCAGCAGCATCCCCTGCGCGCCATCGTAGCCGGCGGCAATGCACGCAAACAGCGCGTATCCGGCCCCGTCGCCGCTGCGGGAAAGGTTGCGGGCCCACCACTGGGCTCCGGGATGGTTACCGGCTTTGTTCAGCCACAAAAAGCACTCTCTGTCCCACTCATCCAGTTGTTGCCACATCACGAGTCCCCTCGCTCTTCGAATTAGCTGTGAAGGTATGGTGGTCCGGTGACAGAAAAATTACGCCCGCAGGTCAATTCAATGACATCAATAAAAACAGGGTGATAGCGCAGGGGTACGGGAGGGAAGGTTCAAATTTCAGCCACAAAAAAGGGCCGCCTTGGCGACCCTTTTCTCCGGCATCAGCGGCTTAAGCGCTTTCAGCCTGAGGCGATTTGTCTTCGCGGAACATCTTCACCAGATAGAACACGTTGACGCTGGCAACGAAGGCGTTCATGGTCCAGACCGGTGATGCGTCGATGAGCAAACCGTAAATCACAAACAACGAGCAACCAATGAAGTTGAGCACTCGCAGTCGCACAATATTTTTCATCATCAGGGAGATGGCAACCATAATGGAGGCCATATGACCGACGACTTCAACCAGGTTCAGTTCCATGATACTTCCTCAGAAATGCTGACGATTCCCCTCTACCTTGACTGGTGATGGAGACTCCTTGCCCCGAACTGTCTGGTGAATCATTAATCAAAAAAATCGCGACAGATGGTAGCAAACAAGTTGTTAACATCAATACATTCGTGCATTAAGCGTGATCGAGATCACGCATTAGTTGCCTGACAAATTGATTTGTTTCGTTATTTTACAACACAATTGAAATAGATGTCTGCCAAGGAAAGCAAAACTCAATTAACAAACAATGAGTTCTGCCACAAAAGCCGCATTTCAATGGTGAAAATTGGGGTTATACTTGGGTCGAAAACGCACTGCGAAGGGGGCAATCATGCACTACAACACATCTGAACTCTGCGACCTGTACGCCGAACAAGTCGACGTGGTCGAACCCATGTTCACCAACTTTGGTGGCTGCGATTCGTTCGGGGGCGAACTGCACACCATCAAGTGTTTTGAGGATAACGTGCTGATCGCCGACACCCTGGAGCAGGAAGGCACCGGCAAAGTGCTGCTGATTGACGGCGGAGGCTCACTGCGCCGCGCCCTGATCGACGCCGAACTGGCGGAGTTGGCGGCACGCAACAACTGGGAAGGCCTGATCGTCTACGGCTGCGTCCGAGAAGTGGATGCCCTTGAGGACATCGACGTCGGCATTCAGGCTCTGGCCTCGATTCCGGTTGGCGCTTACCAGACCGGCGAAGGTGCCGTCGACGTACCGGTGAACTTTGGCGGTGTGACCTTCCTGCCGGAGGATCACCTGTACGCCGATTCCACCGGCATCATCCTGTCCCCCGACCCGCTGGACATCGACTGATCATGACGCTGGTGCTGGCAGATAAGGACTATCTCGGCGCCTACGTTCACCATCGCGGTGGCGAGGCGCACCAAGGCGAACACTGGCTGCTCGCGGCGGAACTCGGTCCGATAACCGCTTCTCTGTCTGAGCGGCTGATTGAGGGCCGCCAACAGGGTGCCCGCTATGTACTGCTGGGCATTCCTGAAGACATCGGCCCCCGGGCCAACCTCGGCCGTGGCGGCGCCGAACAGGGCTGGGGCGCGTTTCTGGCCCAATTTGCCAACCTGCAGGCCAATGAACTGCTGGGCGGTGAACAACTGCTGCTGCTGGGCCACATCGACACCACCGAACTGCTGGAACAGAGCCAGTTTCTGGACCCGGCGGATCCGGAACAACTGCAGGCCCTACGCGAGCACACCGCCGACCTGGATCAGCGGGTCATGCCGGTGATTGAAACCATCGTCGACGCCGGGCTGGAACCCATCGTCATCGGTGGCGGCCACAATAACGCCTTTCCGATCCTGATGGGCTGCAGCCAGGCGCTGGACAGCCCCATGGCCGCCGTCAACCTCGATCCCCACAGCGACTTTCGAGCCCCCGAAGGTCGCCACAGCGGCAACGGCTTCGCCTACGCCCATGAACAGGGTGCGTTGGGCTATTACCATGTGCTGGGGTTACACGAACAGAAGAACAATCAAGCCAGCCTGATCGCACTGCGTCAGTCCGGCAAACACTGGACCAGCCTTCAGCAGCTTTGGGTCCGGCGTGAACGCCCCCTGCACCAGGTGCTGGAACAGATCGACAACGACGTCAGTGCCTCGACCCTGCCTTTGGGCATCGAAGTGGATCTGGATGCCATTGCCGCCCTCGCCAGCTCCGCCGAAACCGTGGCCGGCATTCCGCTGATGGATGCGCTGCACATCGTCTATGCCCTGGCCCGTCACCCGGCCTGCCGTTACCTGCACCTGGCAGAGGGAGCGCCTGAGTGTCACCCCGCCGGCCTCGTCGCCGGCCGGCGTCAGATCGGCCAGGCCTTGTCAGAGCTGGTGCTCAGCTATCTGAACGGTCGGCAGCGGACACCTCAGTAAAGGGCCTGGGCTTGGTCAGGGCAAACCCCTGCAGTCCATCCACCTGATGGCCCCACAATCGCTCTGCGACTTCGGCCTCCTCCACCTGCTCCGCCACCACCAGCACCCCCCGAGCATGGGCAGCGGTCACCATCAACGGTAGCAGCGACTCGTAGCTTCCCTGCTGATTCAGGTGACGGCTGTAGCCGGGATCCAGCTTAATGCCGGTGACCGGCAGGGTCTCCAGCTCCGCCACCCCGGCCGGAGTGACGTGATCCAGCCACACCGGTATCCCCTGTTGCAGCAGTTGCTCCACCGCGAACCGAACTCCGTCCGGATGTTCAAGCAGGGCCTGTTCCGGTATCTCCACCGCCAGCGACGCACCAAAGGCCTTCAGCTGTTTGCCAACCCGTCCCAGCCGCGGTGCACACTGGGCAGAGAGCAACGAGGCAGCCGTCAGATTGACCGCCAGCGTTGCCGCCAGTGGCTGCTGCTTTACCTGGGCCAGCAAGGCTTCCAGTACCAGCAGGTCCACCTGCTGATCCCGCTCCAGCCGCTGCGCCAGTACCACCACTGAGGCCGGCGCCCGCCAGCACTGGCCATCAAAAAAACGCGCCAACACTTCGTAATACAGCGGTTGCCCCTGAGGCCCAACGACCGGCTGCAACAACAGCCTGGGAACCCGCTCCAGCAACCGCGCCAGCCGCGCACGCTGAACCGACAAATCCGCCCGCTCGACCTCGGCCTCCGGCACCTCGGCCGCTCCGCTCAGACGCCGCTGCAACTGAAGGTGCAACTGCTGCTCAACCTCGGTCACCGACTGACCAAAATGGAACGGTTGCTGGGCCAGCACCACCCGGGTCGCACCGGCCAGGGTCACCTGCTGATTCAACGCCGCCGTCAGCTGCTCACCACTAGCGGCCCAGTCCGGTGCCTCCACCCCTGGCAACAGGATCCAGAAATCCGCCTGCCCCATGCGGTACAACCTGGCCAGTGGCAACCGTGCCAACTGCTGGCGCATCAGTTCGCTGACCCCCTGGATCAAAGGCTGCTGGGCAGCTAACCCGAGCTGATGTTCCAACTGCTCCAGACCACTGAGATGCACCTGCACCAGCACGCCATACTCCAGCTCACGGTCATTAAGCATCTGATCCAACCGATCCCGGCCTCGCTGACCATTGCCCAGACCGGTTTCGGCATCGATGAAGCTGGCCCGCTGCAGCTGTTCGATGCGTTTGCACTGGTGACGATATTGCTGCTCGCTGTTCTCCACCATGCGGTTCATGGTCAGGGTCAGGGCACGCAGCTCGGTCAGCAGCGGCAGTTTGTGCTGGCGGATGAAACGCCGTCGCCGCAACCCCTCCGCCTGAGCCTGAGCCGATTTTAGAGGCGCCAGGATCCAGCGCAGAATCCAGGCTCCGGACACAATCGCCAACAGGGCCACCACTAATGCCACCATCAGTGCATGACGGGTAACGCGATACAGGTGCAATATCGCCGGCTGCGGATTCACGGTCACCGTCAGGGTCGCCACCAGCCGCCAGCCGGCATTGATTTCGGTCACTCTGGGGGGGACCTGCACCGTCACCCACTGCCGAAACCACGCCGGAGCCACCTCGGGGGGAGTGCCGGCGACCCGTTCGAGCCGACGGCCGCCGCCCTCCAGAGTCAGCGAGGCAAAATCACCGCGATCAAAGATGGCATCCACCATGGATTCGGCCAGCACCCAGTCATCGCCGGCCAGCACCGGCGACAGGGACAACCCAAAGGAGGTGGCCGTGTCCTGACCATGGCTGGCCAGCTGGGTCACCAGGTACTCCTGGCTACCACGCACAAACAGCGCCAGCGTGGTGGCGGTCAGGCTGGCCACCAGCAGCACCAGACAGATCAGTAACAACCGAAATAACGTCATCTCCCCTCCCCGGCCGCCAGCCTCTCCAATAACTCCTGCCACAGCAAAATGCCGTTCTCCCCCTGCTTCAGGCGCACCCCCTGGTCGAACGCCCGTGCCCGCCACAACCCTTCACCGTTAAAGCTATAGACCGGCAGCAGATCCGGTCGCTGGTCTCCGGGCAGAATCGCCTTGTTGAGGTTATCCAGAACCAGGGGCATCGCCTGCTCCTGCTCCAGGTAGGTCAGCACCATGTGGGCCTGGTTGAGCTCCAGCGCTTTGGCGTACATCAGACGCATCTGCACCGACGGCATGCCCAGCACCCGCAAGGTAAAAAACTTGGCCAGCGAGAAGTCCTCACAATCGCCACCGCCGCTGGCCACAAACTCAAACGGGGTGGCCCAGTAATCCGGCTGCTGCCAATGGCGCTGATCGGAGACAAAACGGTATTGATTGAAGTAGTCGTTCACCGGTTTCAAGTGGTCGAAAGGGGGCAGGGAAAGTTGCAGGCGGGCATCAATAAAATCGTGTAGCTTCATCACCTCGTCCACCCCCTTGGCGCCAAAGTGCTTCTCAACCTGGGCTAACCGATCCGGGGCGAAAAATACCCGCCATTGGGGCAGCGGCTCCGCCCAGGCAGAACTGGTCAACAAAGTAAGAATGATCAAAACGATACGCACACGTAATGCCAGACCCCGAAATCGAAGCAATAATTCTGTAAGGGGGCACAGTATGCATCGTGATAACGGTTACAGATTGGCCGCACCCCGTTTCTGTTCACTGTTTTAAAGTGTAGACTGTGTCCAATTTCCAGCTAGCTAACATAGGAATGCCCGCTCATGGCTGATAACGGGGACAAGACCCATTTCGGATACAAAACGGTAGAGGCCGATAAAAAGGCCGAAATGGTTGCCGATGTATTCCACTCTGTCGCCTCCAAATACGACCTGATGAACGATTTGATGTCTTTCGGGGTTCATCGCTATTGGAAACGTTTCACCATCGAATGCGCCGCCGCCCGTCCGGGCATGAAGGTTCTGGATCTGGCCGGTGGTACCGGTGACCTGACCAAGAAGTTCTCCCAGCTGGTGGGTGAAAAAGGCGAAGTGGTTCTGGCCGACATCAACGACTCGATGCTGAAAGTCGGTCGCGCCAAGCTGCAGGATCAGGGTGTCGTCGGCAACGTCAACTACGTACAGGCCAACGCCGAAGCCCTGCCGTTCCCGGATAACCATTTTGACATCATTACCATCGCCTTCGGCCTGCGTAATGTCACCGAGAAAGAGAAAGCGCTGGCGTCCATGAATCGGGTGCTTAAGCCTGGTGGAAAACTGCTGGTACTGGAGTTCTCCAAGCCACTGAGCCCGATGATGCAGAAAGCCTACGACTTCTACAGCTTCCAGGTGATCCCCAAGATGGGCTCCATGGTGGCCGGCGATGCCGAGAGCTACCAGTACCTGTCGGAGTCCATTCGTATGCATCCGGATCAGGAAACCCTGAAGCAGATGATGCTCAACGCCGGTTTCGACCAGGCGGACTACGTCAACATGACCAATGGTGTGGTTGCCCTGCACCGCGGCTATAAGTTCTGATCAGCGAGGCACTATGCACCTTGCCACCCTAGTAGCAGGCAGCCTGGAAGCGGCGCTGGGGCACCTGCTGAAGTACCACCCCGATGCCCGTCCCCTGGCCGACTGCCAGGGGCAGGTGATCGAACTGCAGCTTGCCGAACTGCCATGGCCCATGTACCTGATCATGGCCGACCCCATTCAGGTGTACAGTCGCTATGGCGGCGACAGCCAGGCCAAGCTCAGCGTCAGCCTGTCGGTGTTGGCCGCCATTCAGGCGGGCGAACCCCTGTCGGAGCTGGTCAAGCAGCAGAAGCTGGAGATCAGCGGCGACATGCAGCTGGTGGGCAAGCTGACCCAGCTACTGGGGCAGATTGAACCGGATCTGACCGAGCCCCTGAGCAAGATTGTCGGCGACGGCATGGCTTACCGCATGCACAGCCTGGGTAAAGGGCTGTTTGATCTCGGTCGCCAACAACTTCAGGCAGGTGGCGCCCACCTGAGCGACTACCTGATCGAGGAACGCCAGGTACTGCCTGGTTCCAGCGAAGTCGGCCTATTCTGCCATCACGTGGATGAACTGCAGCAACGGGCCGAGGCCCTGCTGAGCCGCCTGACTGCGCTGGAGAAACGCCATGAGCCTTAGTGCCCTCAAGCGTGCCTATCAGATAGCCCGAACCGTTCGTCAATACCGGCTGATCGACCTTCTGCCCGCCGAGCGCACTCCACTGATACTCAAAATCATGGATCGGCTGATGTTCTGGGTCGGGCGCAAAGCCAGCAATGCCAACGCCAGCGCCAGAGTCAAATTGGCACTGCAATCTCTGGGGCCGGTGTTCATTAAATTTGGTCAGATGTTGTCTACGCGACGGGATCTGCTGCCGGATGAGTTTGCCAACGCCCTGGCAGAACTGCAGGACCGGGTCCCGCCGTTCGATGGTCTGCTGGCCCAGCAGGAGATTGAGCAGGCACTGGGGCAACCCATCGACCGCCTGTTCAGTGACTTCGACGTTACACCGCTGGCCTCCGCCTCGGTGGCTCAGGTGCACACCGCGACCATTAAAGCCACCGGTGACGAGATCATCCTCAAGGTGGTCCGCCCGGACATCGAGCGGGTGATTCACGCCGATCTGGGGCTGATGGCGGCCACCGCCGCACTGATAAGCAACACCGAGAAAGGCAAGCGTCTGCGTGCCGCCGAGGTGGTGGACGACTACCGTAAAACCATTCTGGCGGAGCTGGATTTGGTACAGGAAGCCAGCAACGCCCGCCGCCTGAGAGACAATTTCGCTGGTTCACCGGCACTCTACATCCCCAGAGTCTACCCGGAGCTGTGCCGGCGTAAGCTGCTGGTGATGGAGCGGATCTACGGCATTCCGGTGACCGACCTGGAGGCCCTTAAAGCCCAGGGTACCGACATGAAGAAGCTGGCGGAGCGCGGGGTGGAGGTGTTCTTTACCCAGGTATTCCGCGACAACTTCTTCCACGCCGACATGCACCCGGGCAACATCTTTGTCAGCCGCGAGCACCCGGACGACCCCACCTACATCGGCATCGACTGCGGCATCGTCGGCAGCCTGACCGAAAACGACAAGCGCTGCCTGGCCGACGTATTCCTGGCCTTCTTCAACCAGGACTACCCCCGCCTGGCCCACGTCTACATCGGTTCCGGCTGGGTCAGCGCCGACACCGACCCCATCGAGTTTGAAAAGGCACTGCGCAAGGTACTGGAACCTCTGGAGAACAAACCGCTGTCGCAGATCAGCTTCGGCCACCTGCTGGTGGAGCTGTTCCGTTGTGCCCGAGAATTCGAGATGGAGGTGCAACCGCAACTGGTGCTGCTGGAGAAGACCCTGCTGTACATCGAAGGCCTGGGGCGGCAGTTGTATCCACAGCTGGATCTGTGGCAAACCGCCAAACCCTTCCTGGAGCAGTGGATGGCCGAACAGATCGGACCATCGGCTCAGGCCAAGCGGGTTCGTGAGGCATTACCGTTCTGGCTGGAGAAGCTTCCGGAGATGCCGGATCTGCTGCACGACAACCTGCAACTGAGTCGGCAACTGCTCCGACATCCCCAGGGGATCATGGATCGATACATCCACCAACGCCGCAGGATTCACAATAGTCACTACTTCCTCATTATTGGCTCGGTTTTGTTGATCTCAAGCACAATATTGCTAGGGAAATTCAGTACAATCTGGCCTTCAACGGCTTTGGCTCTTGCCGGAATTGCGGCATGGACCCAAGGGTGGCGGCTCAACAACCAGTGAAAAAGCCGTCAAAACTTGATACATTGAATATCGTTTATTTACTTTTTTAGAGATCCCGGAGACAACATGGGTGGCATCAGTATTTGGCAACTTCTAATCATCGCACTGATCGTAGTTCTGCTGTTCGGAACTAAGAAACTGCGTGGCATGGGCTCCGATCTGGGTGGCGCGGTAAAGGGCTTTAAGAAAGCCATTGGCGACGAAGACGCCAAGCCTGCAGAAAAGAAAGCTATCGAAGAAGAGAAGGCAGCAGACTCCACCACTGCCGAGCAGAAAAACAAAGAACAGGCCTAATCCACTATGTTTGACGGTATTGGCATGTTTGAACTGGTTCTGATTGCCGTTTTGGGCCTGGTGGTGCTGGGACCAGAGCGGCTACCAGTTGCCATGCGAAGTGTCAGCCGGTGGCTGACTACCATCAAACGCATGGCCAGTTCAGTAAAAGACGAACTTGAGCAGGAACTGAAGATCGAGCAGCTGCAGTCGGATCTTAAGAAGGCCGAGTCCAAAGGACTCGAATCTCTGGATCCGGGCCTGAAGCAATCGATTCAGGAACTTCGTGACGCTGCACAATCGGTTAATCGCCCCTATCAGGTGCAACAACCGGAAACCACCGAGTCCCCTGCCCCTTCGATCTCGCCCACTCCCGAGCCCTCAGCCCCCAAGGCCACGGAATCGGGTAAACCTTCAGAGTAAGTATGTCCGAGCAGCAACCCCTAATCAGTCATCTGCTTGAGCTGAGAAACCGCCTGATGCACATCATCGGCGGTGTCTTGCTCGTGTTCGCCAGTCTGGCGTACTGGGCTAACGACATCTATAACTATCTGTCCTTACCGCTGCTGGCGGTAATGCCGGACAACGCCTCGATGATCGCCACCGACGTGGCTTCACCGTTCTTCGCTCCCTTCAAGCTGACCATGTTTGTGGCATTGTTCATTGCCATGCCCTATGTGCTGTTCCAAATCTGGGCCTTTGTGGCACCGGGACTGTACAAGCATGAGAAGCGACTGGTGTTTCCGCTGCTGGTTAGCAGCTCACTGCTGTTTTATGGTGGCATCGCGTTTGCGTACTACATCGTATTCCCGGTGGTATTCGGATTCTTCACCAGTGTGGCACCGGAAGGGGTACAGGTCGCAACCGACATCAACAGCTACCTGAGCTTTGTTCTGAAGCTGTTTTTCGCCTTCGGACTGGCCTTTGAAATCCCGGTAGCGGTGATTTTATTGTGCTGGGCAGGGGTTACCACCCCGGAGGATTTGAAGAAAAACCGACCTTATATTGTTGTCGGCGCCTTCGTTGTTGGTATGCTACTGACACCGCCGGACATCATCTCACAGAGTATGTTGGCTTTGCCGATGCTGCTGCTGTTTGAAGGAGGCCTGTTCTTCGCTCGCCTCTACAAGCCCCGAGATGAAGAAGAAGAGGATCAGGAAGAGACTACCGAGGAAGCCACCAAAGAGTAACTTCCCTCCCGATCTGGCGGTCTAAGGGACAATAACAATTAAAGGAAACGTTATATGAACAAGGCCGCCATCTTCGCTTTACTGCTCACTCCCGTTGCCACCCAGGCCGCAGAATCCAGCTGTCAGTCCATCGACGATCAACTGCAACGTCTGGCATGCTATGACCAGGCCGCCGAAGCCATCGCCAATTGCCAGCTGCAACAGGATCGCCTCGACCGCCTGGTGTGCTTCGACAAACTCAGCGGCACCACCGCCGCCACTCTGAATCCGGCTCCGGTCACCGTCGCCCCCCCCGCTGCCGCAGCCAGCTCACCCCAATCCGCCGAACAGCAGTTCGGGCTGATCAAGAAGGCCGATGAGAACGAGCCTGAGCAGATTCAGGGCACCATCACCAAGATGAGTAAAGATGCCTACGGTAAGTTCACCATCACCCTGGACAACGGCCAGAGCTGGAAACAGACCGAGTCACGCAACTTCCGTCTCGACAAGCAGGCCACCATCACCATCAGCAAAGCGGCCCTGGGCTCGTTCCTGCTGACTCAGGAAGGCCGTAATGGCAGCGTGCGGGTAAAGCGTGTCCACTAACACCGCGCCACTGCCCTGGACCGACATCGCCGTTAACCTGAGCTCGAGTCAGTTTCGCCCGGATCTGGATGAGGTCATCGCTCGGGCCACCGAGGCCGGAGTCACGCACCTCATCGCCGTTGCCAGCGATCTCGACGAAGCCAGGCAGTTGCAGAATCTGGCTCGGCATCACCCCGGCATCCACACAACCGCCGGGGTTCACCCTCACTATGCCAGCCGGTTTGACGCCGACAGCCCACAGCAACTGCGTCAGCTGTGTCACCACCGGTCGGTGGTCGCCGTCGGCGAGTGCGGCCTGGATTACAACCGCGATTTCTCCCCCAGGGCGGACCAGCGCCGGGCCTTTGCAGCCCAACTGAAGCTGGCCGGCGAACTGGCCAAACCGGTGCTGATGCACTGCCGGGAGGCCGGTGACGACTTTCAGGCCATGGTTCGGGAGCATCGTCCACACCTGGTCGGAGGCGTGCTGCACTGCTTTACCGGCACCGAGCAGGAGCTGAACCAGGCACTGGATCTGGATCTGTCCATCGGCATTACCGGCTGGGTGTGCGATGAACGAAGAGGCCAGGAGCTGGCGCAACTGGTGCCGTCGATTCCTGCCGATCGGCTGCTGCTGGAGACCGATGCCCCCTACCTGTTACCGAGGGATCTGAGACCCAAACCCAAGAGCCGCCGCAACGAACCGCGATGGCTGCCACACATTGCCAATAAAGTGGCGGAGCTGCGCAACGAATCCCTCGAATCGTTGTCGTACCAGTGCCAATTGAACGCCAAACGCCTGTTTCAAGTGTGATTAAGCTCCTATCCAGAGAGGTAGAGTTTGCTAATATTGTCACCACGAGATCGGCCCAGACCCGTCGTCTTCCTGTTTGACGGGCAAATTTGGCCATCACCCCATTACCAAGGAGCAGCAAGTGACCGTTGTAACCGGACCTTTTTCTCGTCGCCGCATGCGTCGGATGCGTCGTCATGACTTTTCCCGTCGACTGATGGCCGAGAGCCAGCTGAGCGTCAATGATTTGATCTACCCGGTATTCGTACTGGAGGGCAATGCCCGTAAAGAGCAGGTCGAGTCCATGCCTGGCGTCGAGCGTCTGTCCATTGACCTGTTGATCGAGGAAGCCCGTGAGATTGTCGCTCTGGGTATCCCCGCCATCGCTCTGTTCCCGGTTACCCCGCAAGAGATCAAGTCTCTGGGCGCCGAAGAAGCCTACAACCCGGATGGCCTGGCCCAGAAAGCGGTTCGGGCCCTGAAGCGTGAATTCCCCGAGCTGGGTGTGATCACCGACGTGGCACTGGATCCGTTCACCACCCACGGTCAGGACGGCATCATCGATGACGAAGGCTACATCCTCAACGACATCACCACCGAGGTGCTGGTGAAACAGGCCCTGTCCCATGCCGAAGCCGGAGCCGACGTGGTCGCACCGTCCGACATGATGGATGGCCGCATCGGTGCCATCCGCGATGCCCTGGAGGCCGCCGGTCACGTTAACACCCAGATCCTGGCCTACTCGGCCAAGTACTCCTCCAGCTACTACGGTCCGTTCCGCGACGCGGTCGGCTCTGCCGGTAACCTGAAAGGCGGCAACAAGCACACCTATCAGATGGATCCCGCCAACTCCGATGAGGCCCTACAGGAAGTGGCCATGGACATCGAAGAGGGTGCCGACATGGTGATGGTCAAGCCGGGTATGCCTTACCTGGACATCGTCCGCCGGGTTAAGACCGAGCTGAAGGTACCGACCTTTGCCTACCAGGTCAGTGGTGAGTACGCCATGCACATGGCTGCCATCGAGAATGGCTGGCTCGACGAGCGTAAAATCGTACTGGAATCCCTGCTGTGCTTTAAGCGGGCCGGTGCCGATGGCGTTCTGACCTACTTCGCCAAACGTGTGGCTCAGTGGCTGAACGAGAAGTGATCCCCTGAACTGACTCGACTGAGGCGGCTTCGGCCGCCTTTTTTATGCCGGGAGCTTTCCCCGGTGCCAACGGAAAAACTGTGAAAATGGTCATGATCCGCTTCACAGTTCCGTCACCGCCGGGGCACCTCCGGGCTGAATCTGGGTCAGACTAACAGGAGACAAACTAAGGTGAGAGAATGATGAAGAAGAGCACGTTGATGGCCATGCTTCTGGCCCCGGCCCTGCTGAGCAGCGGCGCCTTTGCCAACTCAGGCTGTGGCTTTGAAGAGGGGCAGAAAGGCCCCTTCGCCACCTGCGATCAACCAGACAAACAGGAGGTTATTTTGACCGGTGAACTGGCCATGGCCGACATCATGGACGCCATTCCGGGCTACAGCGACAACTACGCTGACTACGCCCCTCAGCCCCAGTGGCTGGACGCACTGAAAGCGGTCGACACTCCAACCGAGATTGTCGTCATCATCGGCACCTGGTGCCCGGACTGCCACCGGGAGACCCCGCGGTTTGCCAAGATTGTGGATTTGGCTGGCAACGACCACCTTAAGGTGCGTTACATCGGCGTCGATCGCAGTAAAGCGGATCCCCAGCAGCTAGCCGCTGCCTACGATTTCCAGCGCATTCCCACCTTCATTATCCAGCAACAGGGTAAAGAGATTGGCCGCATCGTCGAATCGCCAACCACCTCACTGGAACAGGATCTGGTTGAGATTCTGAAGTAAGCTTAAAAAGGGTGCCAACGCCATTAAATTCAATGACTTGGCACCTTAGTTAAACTGTAAACATCTGTTTATATGTATGTTTTTTCCACACGCTTTCAGCATCCCCACACATCCCGCCATCTTTGCCATGACATCCATGTAACCTCATGGTTTAATTCGATTCGTTAGTCCAATCACCACAATCCGCTGACCACCTTGAGTCGAGCTATCTGTGGATCGATTGGCCTGACTACACAATAACAACATCACACGATGTTTCGCTGACAATGGCAAACCAGCCGCGAGGCTGGGACGCAAAGCCACCGGTCTCTTGTTACGAGAGACAGCGGGGTTTCCAGCGTGAGAGTCAACGATTGATTTCGTTGCTCGGTGTTCGCCAACGCCAGCGTTTGAACAGGCTCAACCATTAGGGATGGTAGACTATGCACTTCAGACGCCACCTGCTGGCCATGTCCATGGCCGCAGCATTAACCCAACTCGCCGCCTGCGGCGGTTCCTCCTCTTCAGATTCAACCCCGACTCCAGAGCCGCCGGCACCGGAACCCACTCAAAGCTTGTCCGGCGCCACCGCCGATGGTTACCTGGTCAATGCCCAGGTGTGCCTGGATCTCAACAACAACGGCGAGTGCGATGCCGATGAGCCCAGCACCCTGACCCAGGCCGGAGGCCAGTACAGTTTCGAGGATCTGGATGCCACTCTGGATCTGAACCAGGTGCAGATGCTGGTGAAGGTGATCGCCGGCCAGACCGAGGATGAAGACAACCCAGGCGTGGTACTGACCCAGAGCTACACCATGACGGCACCGGCCGGTGTGGTGGAGTTTGTCAGCCCGCTGACTACCCTGCTCGCTTCCGAGATGGACCGGGCCGGCGTGGACCAGGAGACCGCAGCGGCGGCCCTGGAGCAGACTCTGGGCATTCTGGGCTCAGACCTGAGCCTGGTGGAAGATTACATTGTCGGCAAACAGCAGCAGGCCAATGGCAACGGCTACAAGCGACTGCACCGGGTAGCCCAGGTAGTCGCCCGGGTCACTGCCAAGGCGAAACATGCCGTAGAGCAGAACGGCGGCACCGGTGGTGATGCCGAAGACAACGAAGTGGCCGATGCCATCGCCGAAACCCTGACCGAAAACCTGGAACGCCTGGTAAACCGGGTGGATGAGGCGGAAGCCAATGGTCAGGAGCCCGATGCCGACACCATCGCCGACGAAGTCGCCGACGAACTGCCCCTCGCCCCTGAAGACGTTCAGGACAGGGTCGAGCGCAAACGTGAGCGCGGCGACCTTGAGGAGGCCAGCCTGCTGACCCTGCTCGAATCCGAAGGGGGCATGTTCGAACTGGATGGCCACTCCGACGTGTTCTTCGACTCCAGCACCAACCAGTGCATCAAGGAGCGCGAACTGGGATATCAGCAGATTCAGAAGGTTGAATCCCTGATCACCTTTAACCGCTTCCGTTACGACGGCCCCGATGTCGGCTTTATCGAGATCACCGAAGAGGAAGATCGCGACATGCTGGTGTGGAAAGAGGCAGCCTGGGCCGAGATGAGCGATCAGGTGGAGGTTGTCTCCCAGGAGGAGGATGGCTCCGTCATCGTCAGCTCCGATATGGATGGCCGCCAGCAGGTCTGGGCTCAGCAGTTGGACCTCTCTGATCTGAAACTGAAGCGCTACGCCAAGGGTGAGCACGAGTGGAAATCACTGTTCAGTGGCAATCAACTCTTCCCCGAGGGCGCCAGCGGTTACCAGATGACCTTCAAGCAACTTGAGAGTCGCGCCATGCTGCCCTACCGGGCAGAGTGTGACGCCTCGGTTCAATGGTGCAACCAGGTGGTTCTGCCGACGGGTCCGGTTCAGACCCTGGCCGAACTGATGAATGACGCCAGCACCGAAGCGCCCAAGCTGGTCTACATCGGTGGTGACGATGGCACCAGCCTGGCCGTTGCCCTGCAGGGCTCCATCGAGGAGGACCAGGGTAAGGTACAACTCTATGTGGTCGAACACGGTGAGTGTGATGACAACGGCTGTGGTGCTCCAGAGCTGAAAGAAAACGCCGATGCCAGCTGGACCAAGACGCCCATGGGCCTGGTACTGAACCTGCCTGAGTGGGGCCACTCCTTCACTCATCGCCGCCGCGCCCAGCCTCTTCTGACCGAGTATGAAGGTGCGGTGCGCCACGGCTTTGTTCTCGGAGAGGGACTGACCCGCAGCGATCAGTGGGGCTTCAACGAGGTCGCTATGGATGCCTTCCTGGCCAACCTGGGTACGCCTGAACTGCGCGAAGTGGAGGATGCCGAGGAGTGTGGCTTCGATCCGGACGACGGTCAGGATCCCGGTGACGGCACCGAGCCCGGTGACGGCGACGACAAGCCCGCGCCACCGCAGCTGATCGCCGATGACGCGGCCACTGCCGCGTTGGCCGGCAAACTGTACCTGGCCGTAGATGCGGAATTCCAGGCCCTGATCCAGCTGAACGAACAGGGTCGGGTCATGGCCTGGGTCGAAGAGCAGGATGACGAGGGCATGGAGCGGGAAACCCTGCATGGAGAATGGCTGATTGACGCCGAACACCGTCTGTTACTGCAATTTGGCGCCGATGACTGGGTACTGATGCAGTTGCCTGCCGAAGGGCTGGGCGGCGACGTGATGAAGGTCTTCGAGCAGGACGGTGATGAACAGCTGGAGTACGCCATGCAGTTAGTTCGCCCGTTGAGCCTGGATGGTTTCGCCACTTCACTGACATTCCGACTGACCGACGAGGACGAGAACGGCTGCGCCATGGATCTGCATCTGGATGCGTTCGATACCGGCCTGGAAGGCAGTGGCTGGGTCGATATGAGCCAGTGTAGCGAGGCCGGTGACGGCACCGTCCCGGCTAACCAGGAGTTCCTGTGGGCCCAGACTGAAGCCGGACTGAAGGTTCAGATGGTGCCCTCCAGTAATGAAATGGCCCCGGAATCTCACCTGCTGTACTGGTTTGGATCGCAAACCACAGAGCGGGTGTTGAGCCGCAGCACCACCATGCTGGCCGATGGCACCGCCATGGAAGGGTCGTTAGACACCTTCCGCTTCGAGCTGCTGCCCTAACCCCTCGGGGGCTGCTCCTTGCGAGCAGCCCCTGATTAACCCTTTCCGGCAGCCAGCTTCCCTGGCACAGACGCACAAAAAAGGGCGCCTGAGCGCCCTTTTCGGTTATTTGGCCACGTTGCCAGCCACGTTGATGGCGTCCCAGGTGCGGGCAAACGGCGGTGCATACACCAGATCCAGCATCCCCAGATCCGCGGTGGTCATCTTGGCATGAATGGCGGCCGCCAGGGTATCGACCCGCAGCACGGCCCCTGGCCCACCAGCAACCTGTCCACCCAACAGCCGCTTAGTGACCCTGTCGTACACCAGTTTTACCCGCAGTGACTGCTGATCCGGCACATAGTTGGTGGTGTTTTTATCGTCGATCACCACGGTCTTGTAATCCAGCCCTAACCCCTGGGCTTCCCGCTCACTGATGCCGGTACGACCCGCCTCCACGGCCAGCACCTTGACCCCGGCACTGCCCAGAGTCCCCGGGAAGGCGCGCGCGCCGCCACAGAGGTTCTCGCCGATCATTCGGCCCAGCTTGTTGGCGGTGGTCGCCAGCGGCAGGTAGACCGCTTCACGGCGAACCCGGTGCCATACCGTGGCACAATCGCCGGCGGCGTACACCGCACGCAGGCTGGTACGGCCCTGCTCATCGATGATAATGGCGCCGTTACCCAACCGTTCGATGCCGGTATCGGCGACAAAATCGCTGTTGGGTCGCACGCCGGTGGCCACGATCACCATATCGGCGCGGTACTGGCCGGCATCGGTCTGGACGCTACATACCCGCCCCTGCTCCCCAGACAACGACTGAACCGCCTCCTGAAGGTGCAGCTGCACGCCCTTATCCACCAGCTCCTGCTGAATCAGCTCGCTGATCTCGGTATCGAACGATTCGGTCAGCACCCGCTCACTCAGCTCAATCAGCCGCACCCGCTTGCCCTGATGCACCAAGGCTTCGACCACCTCCAGGCCGATATAGCCGGCGCCGATCACCACCACGTCCTCGATGGCAGCAGACTGCAGCTGCGGCTTAATGGTCAGGCCGTCGTCGAGGGTTTTCAGGAAGTGCACCCCCTGCAGCGCCAGCCCCTCGATGGGCGGTTTCACCACCGAAGCACCGGTGGCGATCATCAGGCTGTCATAGTCCTGGGTGAAGCGTTCCCCGGACGCCAGATCGGTCACCAGCAGTTGCTGCCGGTCGGCATCCAACTGCTCTACCCGGTGGCCAATCCGCAGATCGATGCCGGAATCACGGAACTGAGCCACGCTGCGCTCCGCCATGTATGCCGGCTCATCAAAGCTGTCACCGATAAAGTAAGGCAGGCCGCAGGCGCCGAACGAGACCACCTCCGATTGCTCGAACACAATAATCTCGGCACCCTTGTCGGTTCGGCGCGCCTTGGCGGCGGCACTCATGCCTGCGGCTTCGCCGCCGATAATCACAATTTTCATAGACTCTGTTTCCACGCAAAAGGCCGCCCGATGGCGGCCTTTTCTATTAATTTCCCAGTGTCAGGAAGCGGACTCCAGATCCACATCCAGCTCCTGCTCACCGTTATACACCGACATGTCGGTCTGACCCAATACTCGGCTGGTAACAAAACCAGCGGTCATAGCGCCGTTCACGTTCAGGGCGGTACGGCCCATATCGATCAGTGGCTCGATGGAGATCAGCAGGCCGGCCAGGGCTACGGGCATATCCAGCGCCGTCAGCACAATCAGCGCGGCGAACGTCGCGCCACCGCCCACACCGGCAACCCCGAAGGAGCCCACTACGATGGTGGCGATCATGGTAATGATAAACGACGGCGTCATCGGGTCGATGCCGATGGTCGGGGCGATCATCGCCACCAACATCGCCGGATAGATGCCGGCACAGCCGTTTTGGCCAATGGTGGCCCCAAAGGAGGCCGACAGGTTAGCAATGCCGTCCGGCACCCCGAGGCGATGCGTCTGGGTCTGAATGTTCAGCGGCATGGTGCCGGCACTGGTGCGACTGGTAAAGGCAAAGGAAAGCACCGGCAGTACCTTGCGGATGTAGGTCACCGGGTTACCACCAAAGAAGCTCACCAGCAGCAGGTGAATCAGGAACATCAATCCCAATGCGGTGTAAGACGCCGCCACAAAATTGATCAGGTTGAAGATGTCGGCAAACTTGCTGGTGGCCAGTACCTTGGTCATCAGAGCCAGTACGCCATAAGGGGTCAGGCGCAACACCAGAGTCACGATCCGCATCACCACCGTGTAGGCCACTTCGACAAAGCGATCAAATCGCTCCGCCACCAGAGGCTGTTTGCGATGCAGGCCCAGGCCGGCGATGCCGACGAAGGCGGAGAAGATCACCACCGAAATGATGGAGGTATCCCGGGCACCGGTCATATCGAGGAAGGGGTTGGCCGGGATCAGGTTCACCAGAGTGGTGGCGATGGAGATGCCGGAGGCGGCACCTTCACGTGACATCAGGTAGGCGGCACGGTCGGCCTCTCTGGCCCCCTGGGTCAGCCCCTCGGCGGTCAAGCCAAACAGGTTAGCGACGAAGAAGCCGATCAAGCCGGCGATGGCCACGGTGATCAGCAGTATACCGATGGTCAGGCCGCTGATTTTACCCAGCGACTCGGCATCCTTCAGTTTAAGGATGGCACTGATGATGGAAACCATCACCAGCGGCATGACGATCATCTTCAGCAGTTGCACATAGCCCTTGCCGACGATGTTGAAATAGTCGATGGAGGTTGCCAGCTCCGGAGAATCCACGCCGTATACCAGCTGAAGGATCAAACCAAAGGCCACGCCAATTCCGAGACCGGCAAACACCCTGTGGGTAAACTTCACATGCTTCTGCTGCATGCGGTACAGCATCCACAACAGTGCCAACATCACCAGGACGTTCGCCACCACCAATACGCTCATTTATACTTACCTCACCCCACTGCCTGGGGAGTCATGCCTGTATCAAAAATGTTTACAGTTTGTTATATCGAATTCTTGTCCGAATTCAGGAGTAAGCCCTGATTTTCGGGTAGTACAGAATACTCGACCGGGAAAGATCGCCCTTAGTACCAAAATGAATTTGTTATAAACAAATCGTAATAACGTTCGGTGCAAGTGGCCTAGTAAGAACCGGATTGCAGTCGATGCAGCAACCCCTCGCGCAAAGCCCCGCCCGCCTGGCGAAGCTCGGTGATGTTCAGAAGCTGAAAGATGCTGAGCAAAATGGCCACACCGGCGGTAAAAGGGGGCCGCCGTTCGCTGTCCAGCAACGCCAGCACCGCATCACTGTCCTCGCAAAGTCGGGTTTTCACCAACGTCAGCAACTCGAGCGTCAATACCGGTTGCTGCCATCCCAGTTGCGGCGCCAGCTCAAACAATGCCCGAACGGTACCCGACACGCCGAGGCAGTGTTGCCACTGTAACTGCCTTATCTGCGGCAGCTGTGGCGTCAGTAGCCGCGCCACCGCCCCGGCCGCCGCCTCGAAACCGGTCTCGGTGACCGCACCGGAAAAATAGCGCTGGGTATAGAGCACACAGCCAAGCTCGAAGGAGTGTTTGAAATGGATTCTCTCGGCGTCGCCGATCACCAATTCGGTACTGGCGCCGCCAATATCGATCACCAGGGCCTCTCCGGCCACCGACGTGCAGGCGCGCATGCCCTGGTAGATCAGCTCCGCTTCGGCATCGCCGCTGATCACTTCAATGGGGTAGCCCAGCAATGGCTCGGCCTGCGCCCTGAAATGATCCGCATTGGCTGCCACCCGCAAGGCGGCAGTCGCCAGTACTTGCACCCGTTGTGGTCGTGTCTGTCGCAGGATGTCACCAAACCAGGCCAGACAATCGATGCCTCGCTCAAATGCCTCTGTCGACAGGCCCGTGTCGGCATCCAGCCCTTCCGCCAGGCGAACTTTACGCTTATGTTTGGCCACCACTACAGGAACGCCAGAGGCACTGGGACTGGCCAGGAGCAGATTAAAACTGTTGGAACCTAAGGTAACGGCGGCCAAAAGGCCGCCGTTGGAGGGGTTACCGCTTGTCATGACGACGAGGGCCACGCTGGCCGGAGGAGCGATCCCGCCCGCCGGGGCGTTTGCCGCCGGTGTTGGGGCGGCGGTGACGCTGAATCCGCTGCGGACGCTTTACGTCGGTCAGCAGGGCATCGGCGTTGTAATTGGTCACCGCAATGGTATGACCGATGTAGGCCTCGATATCAGGCAGGTTAAGGGCATACTCTTCACAGGCAAAGCTGATGGAGGAGCCATCGGCACCGGCACGACCGGTACGCCCGATGCGGTGAACGTAATCTTCGCAATCGTCGGGCAGATCATAGTTAAACACGTGAGTCACATCGCTGATGTGCAGGCCCCGGGCCGCCACGTCGGTGGCCACCAGGAAATCCAGCTCGCCGCCTTTAAACTGCTCCAGGATACGCACCCGCTTTTTCTGCGGTACATCACCGGTCAGCAGTCCAACCCGATGACCGTCTCCGGCCATCCAGCCACAGATGTCTTCGCAGCGGTGCTTGGTGTTGGCGAAGATGATGGCTTTGTCTGGCCACTCCTCCTCCACCAGCGTCAGCAACAGACGCATCTTGTCTTCGTTGGAGGGGTAGAACAACTCCTCCTTGATACGCTTACCCGTCTTCTGCTCTGGCTCCACTTCCACGTGAACCGGATCGTTCATGTGTTCGTAAGCCAGTTCTTTCACCTTATGAGACAAGGTTGCAGAAAACAGCATGTTACGGCGATCTTTTGCCGCAGGCATACGGCGGAACAGGTAGCGGATATCGCGAATAAAGCCAAGATCGAACATGCGATCCGCTTCATCCAGCACCATGACCTGGATCGAGTTGAGGTTGAACACGCCCTGCTTGAAGTAATCGATCAAGCGACCGGTGGTACCAATCAGAACATCCACGCCGGCTTCCAGGGTAGCCCGTTGGGCATCGTAGCCTTCGCCACCGTAAGCCAGACCCATTTTCAGGCCGGCGCTTTCAGCCAGTGGCTCAGCGTCACGGTGAATCTGGATCGCCAATTCACGGGTAGGCGCCATGACAATGGCCCGCGGGCTCTTGCCATCGTGCTGCTCCGGCACAGGGCGGGTGATCAGTTCATGAAAAGTCGCCGCCAGAAATGCCAGGGTCTTACCGGTACCGGTCTGCGCCTGACCAGCAATGTCTTTGCCGTCCAGTACGATAGGTAGGGAGAGAGCCTGAATCGGCGTGCAGTGAGTGAACCCTGTCTGCACCAGCGCATCAGCCACTTGAGGGGCCAGCGGCAGGTCGGTGAAGCGGGTGTCAGTTAAGTGTGTTTTGCTCATGGTTGGAAAGCATACCGGATGCGCTTGCATTAGAAAACGTGATCCAGTCAAATATTACCGATTCTATTGAGGAATCATTCAATCGACACAGAGCAGTTTGCGCTCCGTCACTGTCCGATGCCCAAACAGGGCACCACAGTCCAGGACTGTAAACGGATGAAACTCGAACGGACGCCAGCGCAGCAGAAGAAACTGACAAGATCTGATACCCAGGCGGAGACAACACTTTTTGTTCGTCTGAGGGTTGAAAGCGTCGCCGATTGGCCCAAGATCGCAGTCATGGGACCCGTCCCGACCAAAAAACAAACGGAGTAAACAATGAGCGAAAAGATTGTACAGCTGAGTGACGACAGCTTCGAAGCCGATGTATTGAAATCCGACACCCCTGTGCTGGTGGACTTCTGGGCGGAATGGTGTGGTCCTTGTAAAATGATCGCCCCGGTTCTGGATGAACTGGCTGAAGAGTACGGCGATCAAGTCGTTATCGGTAAAATGAACGTTGACCAGAACAGCGGTACCCCGGCCAAATACGGCATTCGTGGCATCCCGACCCTGTTGCTGTTCAAGGGCGGTGAGCTGGCTGGAACCAAGGTAGGCGCGGCCTCAAAAACTCAGTTGAAAGAGTTCATTGACTCCCATCTGTAACGCCTTTCAACCCAGGCTTAGGCCTGGGTTGACCTTCCCCATGTCACCATTCAATTAAAAAGCCCGACCGACACTGGACGCTGTTTTGCTTTAGTGCTAGTTTATTAGCCAACACTTGCCAGCCTTTCACGGCTTCTGCCTTTTTGGGCGACCTAAAAAAACCTCAATTAGTTTTGTAACGAACGCGTCGATATTCAACTGGCGCCAAAACCACAAAGACCCACCCATGAATCTATCTGAACTTAAGCAGAAACCCGTCTCCGAGCTAGTTGCTCTGGCTGAGTCCATGGGACTCGACAACATGGCTCGCGCACGGAAGCAAGACATCCTATTCTCCATTCTCAAAGCACACGCAAAAAGCGGCGAAGACATCTTCGGCGGTGGCGTGCTGGAGATTCTGCAAGACGGCTTTGGTTTCTTGCGCAGCGCCGACGCGTCTTTCCTGGCTGGTCCGGATGACATCTACGTGTCTCCTAGCCAGATTCGACGCTTCAACCTGCGCACTGGTGACACCATTGCCGGTAAGATTCGTCCACCGAAAGAGGGCGAGCGTTACTTCGCCCTGCTGAAGGTGAATCAGGTTAACTACGATCGTCCGGAAAACTCCCGCAACAAGATCCTGTTTGAAAACCTGACCCCGCTGCACGCGAATGATCGCTTGCGTATGGAGCGTGGAAATGGGTCCACCGAGGACATCACTGCCCGGGTGCTGGATCTGGCCAGCCCAATCGGTAAAGGTCAGCGTGGCCTGATCGTTGCGCCGCCAAAAGCCGGTAAGACCCTGCTGCTGCAGAACATTGCTCAGTCTATTGCCTACAATCATCCAGATTGTGAGTTGATGGTATTGCTGATCGATGAGCGCCCGGAAGAGGTAACCGAGATGCAGCGCCTGGTGAAGGGCGAAGTGGTCGCTTCCACCTTCGATGAGCCAGCCTCCCGTCACGTACAGGTTGCGGAGATGGTGATCGAGAAGGCCAAGCGCCTGGTTGAGCACAAGAAGGATGTGGTGATTCTGCTGGACTCCATCACCCGTCTGGCCCGCGCCTACAACACCGTGATCCCCTCCTCCGGCAAGGTACTGACCGGTGGTGTGGATGCCAACGCCCTGCACCGTCCTAAACGTTTCTTCGGTGCGGCCCGTAACGTCGAAGAGGGCGGCAGCCTGACCATCATCGCCACCGCGCTGATCGATACCGGCTCCAAGATGGACGAAGTGATCTACGAAGAGTTCAAGGGCACCGGTAACATGGAACTGCACCTGTCCCGTAAGATCGCCGAGAAGCGGGTCTTCCCGGCCATCGACTTCAACCGCTCCGGTACCCGCCGTGAGGAACTGCTGACCAGCTCCGAGGAGCTGCAGAAGATGTGGATCCTGCGTAAGATTCTGCACCCGATGCAAGAGATCGAAGCGATGGAGTTCCTTATCGACCGTCTGGCAATGACCAAGACCAACGACGAGTTCTTCACCGCCATGAAACGCTCCAAAGGCTAACGCCGACGGACAATAAAAAAGCCGCTGAATGCGGCTTTTTTTGTATCTGGATTTCACTCAATCCCGGGGCTCGGCGGCCTCACGGGTAAACTGACGCAGCGATTCCACCAACCAGGGCGGTACTGCACGGCCACTGCGCTGCACCAGGTGGAACCCCGGCTCAGCGTCACCACAGCTCAACTTCAGCACCTCCTGACGTACCGCATCGGGAATGCGCTGCACTCGAATGCCGTTAACCGACCGCAGGAAGTTGACCGCATGGGCACCGCACACCACCGACAGATTGCTGGAGTTGGCGATCATCTCGGTCAGCTCAGTCAAACTGCTCACCCGGGCTGCCACCTTGAGATCCTGGGCCATTTTGCGGGCCACCGCCTCCAGCGGATCTTCGGTATCGTTAAACTCGGTCATCTCTGTCACTACGATAGGGTAACGGAACAGCTCCGACAGATTCACGCTGCCATGCTGCCATATGGGGTGCTCACTGCAGCCCACCAGGTAGGCCGAGGTGTTGCGGGCCACCAGCTCACTGCCCAGCTGTGGACAGCCCTGCAAGGCATAAAATACCCCAAGATCCAGGTGATGGGATTCCATATCCTCCACCACCTTGCCATTCCAGCCGGTGGTGACAATGTCCAGCTGCTCACCGCGACTGCGACACACCTTGCTCAGGTACTGGGTCAGACCCGCCTGCATGGTCGCCGGAACGGCAATGGAAATACGGCGCCGCTCAATCACATCGGGGTGCAGTTGGTCCGATAAACTGTCGGATACCTGCAGCAACTGCTCCATGGTGGGGTAGAGGCGAGCCGCGAGAGAGGTCGGCTCAAATCCATACTGTTTTCTAATAAACAATTGATCATTAAATACTTGTCTTAATGCAGCCAAAGCTCGACTGATTTTTGAGGGCTGCACTCCCATTCTTTTAGCGACTGCCTGTGAGTTAAGAACTTGGTATATATTAACAAACACAGTAACATTAAATATTGATAAGTCGCATATGCTATCTATCTTTGAACACGGGTTCATAGCAACTCCTTGTTACATCATCATCACTATAAAAAATACCACTAAATAGATAAAAAGCAAAAGATCTAATTCAGATATTTATTAACCCCAAACTCGATTTGTAGAACTGCATCTTTCAATTTATTACTTTTAAATACAGCAATTTAAGCCAAATCAATGAGAACCGCGGTGAAATTGTCAAAAGCGCAATACTAAGTTGCGACTAGCAATATTCAGAAGCTTGAAAAAGCAATTAATCATATTACCAATAATTGATATTTGAAGAATGCATTTCCCGAAAATAGAAATATTTTCTAGATCAAAATATTCTTATTTATAAGGCAAGTTAGGATTTAAAGTTGATCGTAATCAATATTAATAAGGCAAATAAAGACTAAAAATATAGTCAAGGAAGGGAAATCCCCTTTTTAAGCCCAGGAGGATATTATGAGCTTCACTACTTTCCTAACAGTTGTATTGCCTTACCTGTTCTTGTTCTTTGTTCTGTTTATTGCATTGCCCTATGTGGCCTCTGCCATCGTGGTTGGTTTCTACGAGTACCTGACCGACGGTAAAAAGAAAACCGTCGCCGCTCCAGCCCGCCACGCCAAACCGCAACACTGATCGACTTCGGGCCCTGCGGGGCCCCCAATCTCCCCGGAGGATATATGAGAGATCGGCATCTGCTATCGATCTTGGTGAGCTGCGCCTTGCTGGCCATGGCTGCCTCACCCCTGCAGGCGGCCAACGACGCCTCAGCCAAGTGCCTACGCTGCCATAAGAAAAACGGCTCTATGGAGGGCGTTCACAGCACCATCGGCGAACAGGGACTGGCCTGCACCAGCTGTCACGGCGATCAGGGTAGCCATCCCAGAAAGAAAGCGCCGGTCATCGAATTTGGCACCGACAGCCAGACCGAGGTGGCGCTCCAAAACCAGCGCTGCGCCCGCTGCCACAAGCCGGTCAAGCTGCGTAACGCCGACTGGACCCACGATGTCCATCAGGACAAAGTCGGCTGCGCCGACTGCCATCAACTGCACCCCCATACCGACCCCATCTCCCAGCTGGATGAGATCGGCCGGACCCAACTGTGCGTGGATTGCCACGGCAGCCAGCAATAAGGAGAGATCATGAGCCTGTCCAGACGCCAATTCCTAGGCTGCTCCGCTGCCTGCGCCGTCACAGCGGCCATCAGCACCGACGCCAGCTCCGACGCTGACGGTAAAGTGAAAAACCTGGCGATGATTCACGATGAGACCAAGTGCATCGGTTGCCGCGCCTGCGAGCACGCCTGCCGCGAGGTCAATCATGTCCCGGAAGGGGTCAGCCGCCTTAAACTCAATATTGACGGCCCGTTCAACGCCGACGAAGACCCCTATTACCGCTTCAGCCGTGACAGCTGCCAGCACTGTCAGGATGCACCCTGCATCAGTGTCTGCCCCACCGGCGCCGCGTTTCGGGACAAGGAAACCGGCATTGTCGACGTCGACCCGTTCAAGTGCGTCGGCTGCCAATACTGCATCGCCGCCTGCCCCTACCGGGTTCGCTTCATCCACCCGGTTACCAAAGCCGCGGACAAATGCGATTTCTGCCGTAAAACCAACCTGGCCGAAGGCCGGTTGCCAGCCTGTGTCGAAGCCTGTCCCACCAAAGCACTGACCTTTGGTGATCTCAACGATCCGGACAGTGAACTGGCGGCCATTTTGCGCCACCAACGCACCGAGCGCGCCAAGCTGGATCTCGGCACCAATCCCAAGCTGTTCCGCATCCCTAGCCAGAAAGCAGGAGTACTGTAATGAACACCGTAGAGAGCGCACTGCATTTCGATACCCTGGTCTGGCACTGGCCTATCGCCATCTACCTGTTTCTGGCTGGCGTCTCCGCCGGTGCCACGGTGATTGGCATTCTGACCAAGCGCAAACTGGAAAATAAAGGGCTGCCCGCCCACCACAGTGGCATTGTCCAGGGTGCCGCTGCCGTAGGGCCTCTGGCGATCATGGTGGGCCTGGGGCTGTTGGTGCTCGACCTTACCAAGCCGTTTGATTTCTGGAAAATCATGGTGTTCTACAACCCCACCTCGGTGATGTCCCTGGGGGTTATCGCCGCGTCACTGTACATCGGCGTACTGATGGTGTGGCTGCTGATCGCCTTTGCGGCGCCCATGCGCAAACTGGAAGCGGTACTGCCGCGATTCGTCGCGCTGGTGAACTGGTTATGCCGTCACAGCCGCCCGGTGGAAAACGTACTGGCCGCGCTGGCGATCATCCTCGGCGCCTACACCGGCTTCCTGTTGTCGGCGCTCAAGGGTTACCCCATGCTCAACAACCCGATTCTGCCGATCCTGTTCCTGGTGTCCGGCATCTCCTCGGGAATCGGCGCCTCCATTCTGATGAGCCTGTTGCTGTTCAAGCACCGCCCCACCGACGATGACATCCACTTTGTCCATGAACTGGAGTCCCCGCTGGTGATCTTCGAGGCCTTCCTGCTGTTTGCCTTCTTCATCGGCCTGGCCTTTGCCGGCGGCCAAAGCCTGGAGGCCGCCAAGGTCGCACTGGGCGGAGGCTTCTGGTCCGCCATCTTCTGGGGACTGGTGGTGGTCGGCGGCATGTTGGTACCGGCGGCACTGAATCGCTGGATGCCGGAACGACTGCGGCACAGCAATGCCTTTGTGGTGACCACCTGCATGTTGACCCTGATCGGGGTGTTCGCCCTGAGGCACTTTGTTTTGTACGCCGGTCAGTTGACCGTCGCCTGATGCTTCGGCATCAACACCACTGGAGATGATGATGAAACACACCCTGATAACCCTGATGCTGTGCAGCCTGCCCCTGGCAATCAGCGCTCAGCCCATCGCCGATACCCACAGCGATATGAGTGGCTGTGAAAGCTGTCACGCAGAGGGGGTGCCTTCCGGCGACATGGACTATGAAAACCAGGCTTGCCTGGATTGCCACGGCGCCATGAAGGAGTTGGGCGGCGACGCCCATGAAAAGCACGATGGCACACTGGAATGCACCGACTGCCATGTGGCCCACGACGAAGTGGACCTCAATGCCGGTTGCGCCAACTGTCACGAATAACGGCGCCGGCGCGATTGCCTTCGGCGTGATGACCCGAGCCGGCAATCGCCGCCGCCCGTTGCGACACAGGACGATTTTCTTGGCCAGGACGGCCCCCGGTTGTTCCGGGATCTCATCCTACTTTGGCCACCCCAGCGGTGGCCCTTTTTTAATCTTTCGGCCGCACCACCAGCACGGTGCCATCCACCTCGATCACTTCCACCTGCTCACCGGCTTCCACCTCTTGCTGATCAACACAGCGCGCCGACCAGCTGGAATCGCCGATTTTGACCCGGCCAGTCTGAGCCGATACCGAGGTTAATGTGGTGCCCAATGCGCCAATCAAACCGCGGCCACGCTGGTTCAGCCCGGTACGCTCCAGGCCGCGTTTGTCCCGCCCCCGTTGATACAGGTACCAGAAAAAGGTAAACAGCAGCGACAAGCAACCAAACACAAACCATTGGTTTTCAACACTGACCGAAGACAACCGCGCCAGTACGCTGGTGGCAATGGCGGCACCACCAATCCACAGTAGATAGCCACCAGAACCGATCAACTCCAGGGTCAGTAACAGCAAGCCGACAATCAGCCAATGGGTAGCGGTCATGCCCAGCAACAATTCCATCATCAGGAGTTCCTCACCTGTTGAATCAGCTCGGTGATGCCGGCAACGGAACCGGCCAGATTGCTGCCTTCCACCGGCAGCATCACCAGCTTGCTGGAGTCCGACTTACCGATGTCCGCCAGCGCTTCGGTGTAGCGCTGGGCAATAAAGTAGTTAATCGCATTGAGGTCACCACTGGCGATGGCATTGGACACCGTGGTGGTGGCGTTGGCCTCCGCCTCCGCCTGACGTTCCCGGGCTTCCGCCTCCAGAAACGCCGCCTGACGCTCCCCTTCGGCCCGCAATATTGCCGCCTGCTTCTCACCGTCGGCTTTGAGAATCGCCGCCTGCTTCACCCCCTCGGCTTCAAGGATCTCAGCCCGCTTGGAGCGATCGGCTTTAAGCTGCGCATTCATCGACTCGATGAGATCCATCGGCGGTGAGATGTCCTTAATCTCGATGCGGGTCACTTTCACCCCCCAGGGCTGGGTGGCCGCGTCCACCACCGCCAGCAAGCGATCGTTAATTTCATCACGGCGGGACAGCATCTCATCCAACTCCATCGACCCCAACACCGTCCTCAGGTTGGTCATGGCCAGATTCTGGATGGCGTTCTCCAGGTTATTGACCTCATAGGCCGCCCGGCCTGAGTCGATCACCTGAATAAAGGTCACGCCATCCACGGTCACATTGGCGTTATCACGGCTGATCACCACCTGGCTGGGGATGTCGAGTACTCGCTCCATTACATTGATTTTGTGCCCGACCCTATCGATAAAGGGCACCACCAGGTGCAGGCCTGGCTTTAGCGAGCGGGTGAAGCGCCCAAACCGCTCCACGTTCCACTCATGCCCCTGAGGCACAATTTTGACCGCTGTAAACACGGCCACCAGGGCAAACACGACAAAAATAAAGCTGGGTCCCAGCAAATCGATAAACATACCAATATCCATGGATACTCCTCGAGTGAGCGGCAGCGTCCTGAGCGGCGACATCCCCGACTATGACGCGTATACTAGCCAAAAAGCGCCGTCTGACCGCGCAAACTAGCTATGATTGTAGCCTGTAAACTAGAGACTATCGCATGAAATTCAGGGATATACGAGAGTTCATAAGCCACTTGGAACAGGCTGGCGAGCTCAAACGGGTCAATGCCGAGGTCGACCCTCATCTGGAGATGACCGAGATCAGTGACCGGGTGCTTCGCAGCGGCGGTCCGGCGCTGCTGTTTGAGAACGTCAAAGGCAAGCAGATGCCGGTATTGGCCAACCTGTTTGGCACCCCGAAACGGGTGGCGATGGCTCTGGGCCGAGAAGACAGCAGTGCCCTGCGGGAAGTTGGCGAGCTGCTGGCGTTTCTGAAAGAGCCCGAGGTTCCGTCCGGTTTCAAGGACGCCATCTCCAAAGTGCCGATGTTCAAGCAGGCACTCAACATGCCTCCCAAGCGGGTCTCTAAAGCTCCCTGCCAACAGGTGGTGATCAGCGGCGACGACGTCGATCTGACCCAACTGCCCATCCAGCACTGCTGGCCCGGCGACGTGGCCCCTCTGGTGACCTGGGGGCTGACCATCACTAAGGGCCCCAATCAGAAGCGCCAGAACCTGGGCATCTACCGCCAACAACTGTTGGGCAAAAACAAGCTGATCATGCGTTGGCTGGCCCACCGTGGCGGCGCGCTGGACTACAAAGATTTTCAGGAGAAGTACCCGGGTGAACGCTACCCGGTATCGGTGGCACTGGGTTCAGACCCTGTGACTATCCTGGGGGCGGTGACGCCGGTGCCGGACGCCATGAGCGAATACGCCTTCGCCGGACTGCTGCGGGGCGAGCGCACCGAGGTGATCAAATCCATCAGCAACGATCTGGATGTACCGGCCCACAGTGAGATCATCCTCGAAGGCTACCTGGAGCCCGGCGAAGAGGCGGATGAAGGCCCCTACGGCGACCACACCGGCTACTACAACGAAGTGGAACGCTTCCCGGTGCTGACGGTCACCCACATCACCATGCGCAAAGACGCCATCTACCACAGCACCTACACCGGCCGACCGCCGGATGAGCCGGCCATGCTCGGCGTGGCGCTGAACGAGGTGTTTGTGCCGATTCTGAAAAAGCAGTATCCGGAAATTGAAGACTTCTACCTGCCCCCCGAGGGTTGCAGCTATCGAATGGCGGTGATCACCATTAAGAAGCAGTACCCGGGCCACGCCAAGCGGGTGATGATGGGGGCCTGGAGCTTCCTGCGCCAGTTTATGTACACCAAGTTCATCATCATCTGTGACGACGACGTCAACGCCCGCGACTGGAACGACGTCATCTGGGCCCTGACCACCCGGGTCGACCCCAGCCGTGACACCCTGATGGTGGACAACACCCCCATCGATTACCTGGATTTCGCCTCTCCGGTAGCGGGTCTGGGCTCCAAGATGGGCATCGATGCCACCAACAAGTGGCCGGGTGAAACCCAGCGGGAGTGGGGCGAACCCATTGTCATGGATGACGCCGTTAAAACCCGGGTCGACGACCTGTGGGACTCTCTTGGAATCGATTAGTGGCGATAGCGGCAATCGATCCTTACGCTGGCGTGTGGCCCGGGCTTCGGGCTACAATGCGCCGCAGTAACCCGATAACAATGAGAATAGAATGCAAAGGATCCGCTGTAACATCGCTTCGGTGACGCCGTTTTGCGATACCGTTTTCAAGGTCATCCTCACCCCGTCACAACCGGTGACGTTTGCCGCCGGTCAGTACCTGACCGTGGTGATGAGTGATGAAGATAAACGTCCGTTCTCCATCGCCTCCAGCCCGGTTAACGGCGAGCAGCTGGAGTTGCACATCGGCGCCGCCGTAGCGGAAAGCTACGCCATGCAAGTGATCGAGGCGATGCAAAGCCGCGACAGCATCGAGGTGGAGCTGCCGTTCGGTGACGCCTACCTGCGCCAGGACCTGCCACGGCCGCGGCTGCTGATTGCCGGAGGCACCGGCTTCTCCTACATCAACAGCATCATGGAAACCCTGATTGCCGCCGGTGATACCACCACCACCTTCCTGTACTGGGGCTGCCGTGATCAAGCCAGCATGTATCAGGCCGACAAGCTGGCACGGTGGGCCGAACACTACCCTCACCTGACGGTGGTGCCGGTGTTTGATGAAGCGGTCGCGGGCCAGCGCCAGGGAACGGTGATTGACGCCGTCTGCAGCGATTTCATCAGCCTGGGCGACTACGACGTCTACATCGCCGGACGCTTCGAGATGGCAGGTGCCGCCCGTGAAGCCTTTCGCGAAAAAGGGGTCGATGAACGACGCCTGTTCGGTGACGCCTTCGCTTACATCAAGTAGCCCTGACCAGGCCATAAAAAAACCGCCCGTGGGCGGTTTTTTTATGGACGCTCGCCGGATTACAGGGCGTAACTGCTCACCACACCGGTAAACAACGCCAACCCGGCCCAGTTGTTGTTCAAAAACGCCTTGAAGCAGGCATCGCGGTGGCGATGGCGAATCCGCCACTGCTGATGGGCAAACAGCAGCGCCATCACCGCCAGCCCCAGATAGTAAGGCCAGGCCAGCTGCAGACGCCAGCCCAGTGCCGACAACAACACCAGGGTCATCAGCTGGAACACCGCGATAAAGTGACGATCGTAGCGACCAAACCAGATGGCGGTCGAGCGAATCCCCACCTGCAGATCATCTTCGCGGTCGACCATGCCATACATGGTGTCGTAGGCCACGGTCCAGCACCAGTGAGCAAAAAACAGATACCAGGCTTCCAGCGGTACCGCACCGGTCTGGGCCGCAAATGCCATCGGTATTGACCAGCTCCACACCACCCCGAGTACCATCTGGGGCCCGGGGAAAAAACGCTTGGTAAAGGGATAGAGGATGGTCAGCGCCATGCCCACAAAGGACATCAGCACCGTCAGGGTATTGAGGGTCAGCACCAGCGAAAAACACACCAGCCCCAGCACCACAAACAGCGCCAGGGCCTCTCTGGGCTTAATTTCGCCACTGGCCAGCGGCCGCCCCTTGGTTCGCTCTACGTGACCGTCCAGGTTACGATCGGCGTAGTCGTTGATGATGCAGCCGTTAGCGCGGGTCAGCCACACGCCCACAAAGAACACCAACACCACCCGAGGATCGGGAGAGCCGTTATTGGCGGCCAGCCAGATGGCCGACAGCGTCGGCCATAACAACAAAAAGGTTCCAATTGGCCGATCCAGTCTGGCCAGGCGCAGGTATGGCCCTAATCGATCACGCATCACTGCAAGCATCTTCCGTGCCCGTACTCTTCAAGTTCCAACTGGGGCCATTATGCGGCAATCCCGGCCAAACTACTATCCGGCGCTGAAGTTAAACCGTTGCAGTTGCACCTGAAGGTCGCTGGCATGACTCAGCAGCACCTGACTCTGCTCGGCCACCTGCTCTGCCTGGGTTTTCACCTCAACGCCGGCGTCGTTGGCCCGGATCAGGTTCTGGTTGATCTCTTCAGACACCGAACTCTGCTGCTCGGCAGCGGTGGCAATCTGGCCGGCCCGTTCGTTGGCGTCACGGATTTGAGTCACCATCCCCTTAAGGGTCTCTGCCATCTGCTGACTGGTTTCGGCGCTCTCTGTGGCCATAGTGGCACAGCCCTGCATCGCCTCCACCGAAGTCACCGCGCCTCGCTGCAGGCTCTCGATGGTGCTCTGTACCTGGGAAGTGGACTCCCGCGTGCGGGCGGCCAGTTGCCGCACTTCGTCGGCAACCACGGCAAAGCCGCGGCCCTGCTCTCCGGCCCGGGCCGCCTCAATCGCCGCATTGAGTGCCAACAGGTTGGTCTGTTCGGAGATGCCGTTGATCACCTCGGTGATCTCGCTGATGGCCTGAACCCCCTGATGCAACTCGGAGATGCGATCGGCACTGGTACTGACACTGTCTGCCAGGCGGTTGATCTGCTGCTCTGCCTGCTCCATGCGCTGCTGGCCGTCGACGCTACTTTGAGACGCTGAATCGGTCGAAGAGGCGGTCTGCTCGGCATTGTGGGCCACATCACCGATGGTGTGGCTCATCTCATTAACGGCCGTGGCCACCTGCTGCAGCTGTGCCTGTTGCTCCTCCACCGTATGCTGGCTGGCCTGAGCCGACTCACTCAGAGCTTGAGACTGCTGCTGGGCATCGTCGGCATTGCGCTTCACCTCGGCCAGTACCTGCACCAGCGAACGGCGCATCTTGGTCAGCGCCTGGGCCAGATGCCCCAGCTCATCACGACGATCCAGCAGCTGGTCGTCGCGGCCACTGAGATCACCATCGGCCATGGCATCGCAGGCTTTCTCCAGATCACCGATGGCCTGGCTGATGTCTCGGCGAATAAAATGGCTCACCAGTTGAGTAATGGCAGTCGCGATCAGCGACACCCACACCAGCCGCACAATCAGATCCCAGAACAGCGCCTGAGTATTGGCATGCTCAACGCCAGCACCGACCACCCAGTGCCAGCGATCATCGGCAATCACGTAGGAGGTTTTATCCCGCACCGACTGGTCTTTCTGGGTCAGGGCGTAGGTCAGGAAGCCACGACCACCGTTGGCGGTGCGATCCAGCATCGCCTGCCAGTAACGCTGGCCATTGGCATCGGTGACGGCAGTCATCACCTGTCCCAGCTGATCCGGCCGGCGGTTGTGGGCCAACAGGGTGCCCTGACGATCCAGTACCCAGAAGTAGTTGTCCCCCTCAAACCTCAGTGCAGACAAGGCATCCAACGCCTGCTGCTTGGCCGCCGACTCACCAAGATCCGGCACCAGGGTCTGATAGTGAGACAGCAGGGAACTGGCCTGCTCCACCTGGTTAATCAGAGCCTCATCCCTGGCTTCGTTGATTCGCTGCTTCAACAAATCCGCAGAAAAAATCAGCAACCACAGAGTGGCAATGATGGAAAGGATGACCAGTAACCAGAGCTTCTTGCCCAATGAAATACGCTTAAGTAACAGCACGTTAACTATTCCCTGCTAAGTATGTACCGGCAAAGTACACACTTATTACACAAGGAGTCTTGATCTGGATCACGAGCCGTTAGTGAATTGGGAAAGCACTCACAATCGTCGTTGGCCGTAGTCCAGGGTCGGCTGCACACTGAAGCGGCCATGGCGATCCTCGGCCATCACCCGACCAAAATCCCGCTGACTCAACTGCACCAGCAACTGGTGGTCACCGGCTTCAAAAAATATCTGCTGTTGATCCTGCAGTACCTCATCAAACACCACGGGGACATGGTACGCCTGACCCAATGCCGGCAAGGCGCCAAACTGACAATCTGGAAAAGTTTGCGACGCCTCCACTTCCGACATCAGGGACAGATCCCGATCCAGCAACTCGCCCAGGCGTTTCAGGCGCAGGCGCCGATCCGCCGGAATGACCGCCATCAGGTGACGCCCCTGATGATCCTGCAACATTACGGCTTTAGCCACCTGCTGCTGAGGGATGCCGGCGCCGATGGCCGATTGCAGGGCGGATTCGGAATAGGGGTGGGACACCACCCGAAACGGAATGTGGTGGTGGTTGAGGTATTCACTGACGCTAATGGCAATGCCCATGACGATTCCTCCTTAGGCTTGCACCACCTTAAGTGTAATCGCAAATGCCGGCGCCGGCAGGGAACCGGCGCTGGCCAGGCCCTACATGGGTTGCAGACGGGCGTAAGCCACCACCAGCCACTTAATGCCCTGACCATCGAACGCCACTTGCACCCGGCTCTGGGGGCCGGTGCCTTCGTAGTTGATGATCACCCCGTCACCAAACTTCGGATGCTTGACCCTCTGCCCCAACTTAAGGCCGGTGGCATCGAAACTCTTTTCCGTCTGGCTGAAGCGGTTGACGCTCTTGGTACTGCTGACCTTGGTCTGGGCCCGAATCGACTCCAGGTACTGTTCGGGGATCTCACTGAGAAAGCGGGATGCCTTGGCAAAGGTTTCCCGGCCATAGATGCGGCGACTTTCGGCGTAGGTAATGGTCAGCTTCTGCATCGCCCGGGTCATGCCGACGTAACACAGGCGCCGCTCCTCCTCGAGCCGATCCCCCTCCTCGACCGCCTTCTGACTGGGGAACATCCCCTCTTCGACGCCGCACATGAACACCAGCGGAAACTCCAGCCCTTTGGCCGAGTGCAGGGTCATCATCTGCACCGCATCTTCGCTGTCGCTGGCCTGGTTGTCACCGGCCTCCAGCGCCGCATGGGCCAGGAAGGCGTTGACGTCACTCATCTCCTCGGCCTCTTCCGGCTTTTCAAAGGTGCCGGCCGCCGTCACCAGCTCCTGCAGGTTTTCCACCCGTGCCTGGCCCTTTTCGCCCTTCTCCTGTTCATACATGGCCCGCAACCCGGACAGCTCGATCACCTTATCGGTGGCCAGCTTGAGGCTAAAATCGGCAATCTCGTCGTCGATCTCCGCCACCAGATCCATAAAACCACGAACCGCGTTGGCGGCCCGTCCGGACAGCGCTTTCTCGTTCAACAACTGCTGGCAGCTGCGCCATAATGACAAGCCGTGCTGACGGGAGGTAGTGCGGACAATGTCCAGGGTGCGATCGCCGATGCCCCGCGCCGGAGTGTTGACCACCCGCTCGAACGCCGCATCATCACTGCGGTTGGCCACCAACCTCAGGTAGGCCAGGGTATCTTTAATCTCCTGACGCTCAAAAAAGCGCAGGCCGCCATAGATGCGGTAGGCCACCTGCTGATGCAGCAGCGCCTCCTCCAACACCCGTGACTGGGCGTTGGAGCGGTACAGCACCGCGCAGTCCGCCAGTGCCCCGCCCTGCTCCAGGTGTTGCTTGACCCGACTGACGATAAAGCGGGCTTCCTCAAGTTCGTTGAAAGCCTGAAACACGGCGATCAACTCACCGTCCTTGCCATCGGTCCACAGCTGTTTGCCCATCCGTTCGGCATTGTTGGCAATCAGAGTATTGGACGCCGCCAGGATGTTACCGGTGGAGCGGTAGTTCTGCTCAAGCCGAATCACTTCCGATCCGGGAAAATCATCCAGAAACTTGGTCAGATTCTCCACCTTGGCACCACGCCAGCCATAGATGGACTGATCGTCATCACCCACGATCATCACGTTGCTGCTCTGGCCCACCAGCAACCGAATCCAGGCGTACTGAATGGCGTTGGTGTCCTGGAACTCATCCACCAGCACATGGCGGAATCGCCCCTGGTAATGACGCAGAATCTGTGGGTGCTTGAGCCACAGCTCATGCGCCCGCAACAACAATTCGGCAAAATCCACCAGCCCGGCCCGATCACAGGCTTCCTGGTAGGTGCTGTAGATGCGAAGCAGCATCTGCTCCATGGGGTGGTGACCGGCATCAATGTGCGCCGGGCGCAGGCCCTCGTCCTTTTTGGCATTGATGTAGCCCATGGCCTGCCGGGGTGGCCAGCGCTTTTCATCCAGATCGAGGCTTTTCAGGATACGGCGGATCAACCGGTACTGATCGTCGGAGTCGAGAATCTGAAACCCTTCCGGCAGTCCCGCTTCGTGATGGTGTGCCCGCAACAGCCGGTGCGCCAGGCCATGGAAGGTACCGATCCACATGCGATTCATGGGGCCACCCACCAGAGACTCGATGCGGCTGCGCATCTCCGCCGACGCCTTGTTGGTAAATGTCACCGCCAGAATGGCGAACGGACTCTCTCCCTGTTCATTGAGCAACCAGGCGATGCGATGGGTCAGCACCCGGGTCTTGCCACTGCCGGCACCGGCCAGCACCAACACCGAACCGGGCGCCGACTCAACGGCAGCCCGCTGCTTATCGTTGAGGGAGTCGAGTAACTCAGACGCTGAGGCCGACGGGATCATGGCAGGGCTCCAATGGGAAAAAACGCCACTATAGCAAAAAACACTGAGTATTTAACCAGTATTCAGAGTGGCAACTGCAACAGCTGCGGCAGTCGCTGGAAGGCAAATGTGGGCAGACTGGCGGCGAGCGGCCGCACCGCCTGCTCATAGGGTGGCGTCAGCCAGCCACTCTGACAGCCGGCCCGATTGGCGCCAGCCACATCCGCATTAGGGTGGTCGCCGATGTGCAGCAGCTGGGCGGGAGCCACCCCCAGCCGTTGCCAGGTCTGCTCAAACAGGGGTAACGCCGGCTTCATCGGCCCATGCTGGCCAGCATACCGGGCCACCACAAACGGCGCCTGTGGCCAGAATCGGGCCAGATCCGCATTGCCATTGGTGATCGCCGCCAACGGACAACGCCGCGCCAGCTGCTGAATCACCTGTTGCACCTCGTCGCTGACCACAATCTCATTACGCCACTCCAGGAAGTTCGCCATGGCGCCATCGGCCAGCTCCGCCGACGCGCACTCGGACAACCCCAGCGCCAGCAGGCCGCGCTCCAGGGTACGGTGCCGCAGCCTGGTAGTGTCGTGGCGCAACTCCGGCGTTTCATCCAGTAGCAAGGTTCGCTGCTGCCACCACCAGCTGCGCTCTCCGGCCCGGGCTTGGCGACTGTGATCAGCCAGCCACTGCATCAACCGGCCTTCGGCGGCCAGCAACACCGGCTTGTTGTTGTATAAGGTGTCATCCAGATCGAAGCTGATCGCTTTCACTGGATGCAGACGACGATAAAATTGCATGGGCATCCACCCCTGTTCAAGAATGCCTCTAGCATAACACTGGCGACGATGGCGGCTAAATGGCGGCCCCGTGACAACCGCCCCTTTCTGTCCGGCGAAACGGCACATTGCGACATTCTGTCCATCCACGATGGTTATTTCAGGTTACTCCTTCCCCTTGGGCGCATTTACTGTTGATCCAGCTCTAAGGGTCAGAGCAAGACGATTGAAAATAACGTGACCAAGATCCGAGAATGGCGCCACAACCCCAGTCTTATTACAAGTGGAACAACAGGTTATGCGGTTTACTACGGTGGCAAGTGCCATTGCACTGGTATGCAGTGGCCCGGCAATGGCGACGGCCCAGTCCGATTCAGTGTTTGACGTACAGGAAGTAATCGTGGTCACCGGTGACGCACCGGCGCCCCAGCAACTGGCCACCACCAGCTACAGCATCTCCAAAGAGGATCTGCAGCAACAGGGTGCCCTGACCCTGGACCAGGCGCTGACCAAGATCCCCGGTGTCTACGTACGCACCGGCGGCGCCGGTCGACCGCTGATCGACATTCGCGGCTTCAAGACCCGCCACGTGCTGCTGCTGGTCAACGGCGTTCCGGCCAACAGCAGCTATGACGGCCAGTTTGATGCCAGCCTGATTCCCGCCAGCCGCATCGAAGAGATTCAGGTCAGCATGGGACCAAGTTCGTTGCTGTACGGCACTGGTGGTAATGCCGGGGTCATCAATGTCATTACCCGCACCGGTGTCGATGCCAGCAGCGTCAGCGCCGAAGTGGGCGCAGGCAATGACGGCCGCTGGGCAGCCAATGCCAGCGTCGCCGGGGCCACCGATACCCGCAACCTGCTGCTCAGCTACAGCGGCAGCGGCCAGGACGGCTTCAACCTGGCCGATGACTTCACTCCGGGTCCGGAAGAGAACGGCGGCCAGCGCAACAACAGTGACAACCGCTCTGACAGCCTGTATGGCAACGCCGAGTGGCAATGGGGCGATGATACCCGCATGAGCCTGACCGGCGAGTACGAGCAAGCGGAGTGGGGCAAACCGAGCCGGGTCGGTAACCTGGCTGACAGCAAAATCAAGTACGAACGAGTGGATGACCTGAAGAAAGGCGGCATGCAGTTCAGCGTGGCGCACCGTTTTAACAGCCACAACAGTGTGCGCGGCTTTGCCTACTACAACCGGCAGGACAAGATCGAAAACCAGTACACCGACGCCGACTTCGATGCTTATAAACAGCAGAGCGACTCCACCGCGACCAACCAGGGCTTTAATGGCCAGTGGATTCTAAGCAATCAGCAGCACGTGCTCACTACGGCGGTGATTCTGGAGAACCAGCAGTACGATGCCACGGTGATCAAAGCTGCCAGCTCCGGCGGCGGCAACAAGAGCCTGGCCCGGGCCGGTGGCGGCGGCGGTGGCGGTGGCGGTGGCGGTGGCGGCGGTGTCAGTGCCCCCAGCATCAGCCATCTGGACGAAAGCCAGAATCTGTACACCGTGGTCACCGAATACCAATGGCTGGCCAACGGCGACTATGGCACCACCCTGTCCGCCGGCTGGCACCGCAGCGACATCGAAGAGAAGAATCGCTACTCGGCCCTGGCCTCCGGCTTCTACATGCTGGGTAGCAACACCCAGCTGCACGCCTCGGCGGCCCGTAAGATCCGTTTTCCGACACTGCGCAACCTGTACGAAGGCAGCGGCGCCAACGCCGAGCTGGAGCCGGAAACCACCGAACACTTCGAACTGGGGCTGGAGCAACAGTTCAACGCTGCCAACAGCTGGATGGTGTCGGCGTACCACAGCGATGTCGACAACTACATCGAAAAGGACAGCAACGACGTCTACCGTAACTACGCCGAATACCGTTTCCGTGGCATCGACCTCGGCTGGAGCAACCGCTCGCTGGACGCGCTGGATCTGGATCTGACCTACAGCTATCTGGATGCGGAGAACCGCGGTGAGGACGACCAGAACCGGGATCAACTGCAGAACCGACCCACTCATACAGTCAAGCTGAGCCTGCTGACCCGGTTGCCGTGGGAGATGACCGCCCGTCTGGACGCCCAACGGGTGATGGATCAGGTGTACTACGATGCCAACGGCCCGGTGGAGATCGAGGACTACAGCCTGGTAGACCTGAGCCTGGGACAACCCCTGCCCTGGCAGGGCACCTCCTGGCAACTGACGGTCACCAACCTGCTGGATGAGTACTACGAGCAGAGCGAAGATCTGCCCGCCGCCGGACGGCAGTGGATGCTCAGCCTGCGCGCCGAGTTCTGATCATGGCGGCTCTGACCCTTACCGGGGTCACGCTCGAACGTCACGGCGCCCCTTTGTGGGCGCCGTTGGATCTGCGCCTGGCTAAGGGGCAGGCCCTGCTGGTGTCCGGCCCCACCGGCTGCGGCAAAAGTACCCTGTTGCAGATCCTGGCCGGACTGCAACCGGTCAGCCGGGGCGAAGTGCGCAGCCAGAGTCGTTGCGGGCTGGTGCTGCAAGACCCCAACCTGCAGCTGCTCCGGGATCAGATCGGTCCCGAAGTGGCCCTGGCCCTGGAGACTCGGGGCGTCCCCTCCGAGCAGATGAAATCCCGCGTCCGCCAGGCCCTGGATCTGGTAGAGCTGGATCTGCCCCTGACCCACCCCACCCGTGCGCTGTCTCTGGGGCAGAAATACCGGGTACTGATTGCCGCCCAGCTGGTCAGCCAGCCCGATCTGCTGCTGCTGGACGAGCCCTGGGCACAACTGGACGACCAGGGGTTTACCCAGTTACTGGCCTTACTGGTCCGCCTCAAGCAACGGGGCATCACCCTGGTCATCACCGAACACCACAGTGACGGCTACGGCAATCTCATCGACCGTCACTGCTGGCTGACCCCATCCGGTCTGGGCCAGCCACCGCAACCGGACTCACTGTGCGGCCCAATGGCACTGAGCCCGCCAGCGGCTCAGAGCGCACCGGTGTTGCAGTTAACCAACCTGGTCCTGACGCTGGGGAACCGGCATCGGCTCCGGGCCGACAGCCTGGCCATCCACCCCGGCGAGTGCGTGCAGCTGTGGGGCAACAACGGCTGTGGCAAAACCACGCTGCTGCGCGCCCTGTGTGGGCTGTCGCCGGCACCCGACGGCCAGGTTCTGGTACTGAATCGCCCTCCCCGTCTCGACAACCACGGCGGGCAACTGGCCCTGGTGTGTCAGGAACCGGCCCGCCAGCTCAGTGCCACCACCGTCGCCGAGGAGTTGAGGTTGTCATTGCGGCAACTGGGGCTACCCGAATCCCGGTGCCGGCAGCGGGCCGATCAGCAGTTAGCCCAGTTAGGCCTGAGTACTTTGTCCGAGCGTTCGCCGCTGACCCTGTCCTACGGGCAACAGCATCTGGTGGCCATCGCCAGTCAACTGTGCCGCAAGCCCAAACTGCTGTTGCTGGACGACCCCTTTGCCGGACTGGATGCCGACTCCGGCCGGCGCTTATGGCAGGCGCTGTCGAAGCGGCTCCAACAAGGCGGCGCCGTGCTGATCGCCAGCCATCGTCCTTTGCCTCTGAGCCACCGCCAGTGGCACATAGAGGGTGGAGAGATCCATGGGCGTTAGCACCCGCAGCCGTACCCGGTTCAAGTTGGCGCTGGTTCCCGCACTGGCAACGGCGGCACTGTTGCTGCCCCCCTGGGCACTGGCACCACTGGCCCTGCTCAACCTGGGTCTGTTGCTGGGCCAGCCTCAGGGGGTCAAAGCCCTGTCGCAGCTTAGCCGGCTGGTCGTGGTGCAGCTGTTGCTGATCCTGTCGCTGTACCTGATCCGCTTCGGCCCGGACAGCTGGCCGGACGCCCTGTTGCTGTGCCTGAGGATGACCCTGATGCTGGTTCCCGGTCTGTGGTTTTTCCTGTCCACCCCGGGCCACCACACCCTGGCGGCGATTCGGGGCTGGATGAGTGACCGCAACGCCCTGATCCTAGGCGCCAGCCTCAGCCAGATTCCGCTGATCGCCGATGAGGCCAAAGAACTGTATCTGCTGCAACGGCTTCGAGGCGCGCCCATTAGCAGCGGCGATCTGTGGCGGCCGGCGGCCTGGAAGGCCCTGGCGACCCAGGTACTGCTGCCGCTACTGATTCGCCTGATTCGTCTGAGCCAGCTGCAGGCCACCGCCCTGCAGGCCCGGGGTTACTGCGATGACAACCCCAGGCCCATGACCCACTACCCGGAGGAGTAATCCGTGAACCGTTTTTCACTCAGCGACGCCATCCTGCTCGGCGGACTGGCCCTGCTGCTGGTCAGCTTCAAAGCCGTGGTGCGGCTGAAACTGGGCCTGACCGGCCACTCGATGTTCCTGCTGGTGCTGGTCTACCTGCTGGCCCGCGGTCTGGTGCCGCAACGGGGCTCGGTACTGTACTGCGGCCTGATGACCGGCCTGCTGGCGCTGATCATGGGCGTCGGCAAGGGCGGTCCGCTGGTGCTGCTGAAGTTTCTGCTGCCGGCCTTGGGAATGGAGCTGGCGCTGCTGCTGCTGCCCATGGCGCCCTGGTTTACCGCCCAGGCACTGCTGGTGGCAGCGGCGGCCCTGACGGTGTGGGTTGGCAAAGGCGCACTGGAGCTGTGGCTGGCCGGCGCCGACCCGGCAGTCATCCTGATCCAGTCCGGCTGGAAAACCCTCGGCGGCGGACTGTTCTCCACTCTCGGCGCCTGCTGCACCCCCATGCTGCTGCAGCGCCTTGCTCACCACCAACTGATTCCCACACACAGGCAACCACAATGACCCTCTACCTCAGCATCGACGACACCGACGAGATCGGCACCAAGGGCACCGGAGAGCTGGCCGAAGAGCTGGCCGGCAAGATCCACCAGTTGGGGCTGGGACACTGCTCGCCGGTGACCCGCCACCAACTCTTTGTCCACGACGACATCCCCTACACCTCGCACAACAGTGCCATGTGCTTCTGCATTGACGAACCCGGCGATCCGGATCGCATCCGCCAGTTGGCGGTGGACCACCTGTTGTCGGAATCGGCCCCGGGCTCCGATCCGGGTCTGTGCCTGTTCAGCGACACCGACACCGAGGCGCGCCGAGCGTTGATCGAGTTCGGCCTGAAGGCCAAAAAGGAGGTGCTGACCAAGGATCAGGCCTATGAACTGGCGCAGCGGTGTCAGGCCCGGCTATCGGAACATGGCGGCAGTGGTGACGGGGTGATCGGTGCCCTGGCCGGCATCGGCCTGAGACTGTGCGGTGATGACGGCCGCTACAAGGGGCAACTGGCACTGCCTGAAGATCTGGGGCAACCGGTGAGCATCGCTGCGCTGCTGCGCCATACGCCGCTGGAGCAGGTCTGGACCCTGAGCCATCAACCGGTTCCCAACCACACCCGGGTTGAACTGGAGGGCAAACTGAAAGCGGTGCAGCTCAATCACCGCATGACCCTGCTGGTGGCCTTCGACGGCGACCGCTGGTTTAACGCCCAGAAACGCCACCTGAAGCATTATTGAGGACACCATGGAAAGCAAACAGAGTCGCATGACTGCCCGTGAATGCCGCTGGTTCATCGCCGACGACGAAGATGAACAGGTGGATGACACCCTGCGCTCCTGCGTTAACTGCGCCTACCGACGCTGGCTGCAGCAGGGATATCGCTGCGTTCACCCACTGAAACAGCTCAACCGAGAAAAAACCAACTAAATTACTGGGTTTTAGCACTGACAAAACATCGGCCCACACGCTGTCCGAATCGCGAATGCTCGCCTACATTTTAGGAGCCCGCAATCAACAATCGAAAAGGACAATGATGATGATTCAGTCAGCTGCAACACGCTCAGCCCTGCTGCTGGGCGCCTCTCTGTTGATCTTTGGCTGTGACGGCGACGACGGCGCCGACGGCGCACCGGGACCGGAGGGCCCCCCGGGGCCTCCGGGAGATCCCGGCCTGCCAGCCGGCTCCTTTACCCGCACCGCGGAGTCCGCCGCCGAGGTTGAGCTGATGCTGCAACCCGGCGACGTGGTAGTCACCGGCACCGACCCCTTCAGCATTGAGTTCAGCGCCAGCGGAGTCAATGGCGGTAACCGCGTGCCCCTGGTCGGGCTGTCGCGCATCGCCCTGTATGTGCTGAACCAATCAGCCAACAGCAGTGACACCGGCGCACCGACCCAATGGCAGAGCCACACCCAGGCCAATGGCGCCGGCTCCTCCATGACCTGCACCCTGACCGGCAAAACCACCGATCGCGGCGGCAACGAGGTTGATGCCTGTACCTTAGTCGAGGATGACGCCATGCCAGGCAGTTATCGCGGCAGCTGGACCCACGACGGCAATGCCCCGGTGGTTCTGGCTGAAGGCGATCCCAACCTGCTGCACCGGGTGATCATACGAGCCTATGACCTGAACAACAGCGACGGCGAAGGGGTGGCGGACAAAGTGCTGTCGACACCACTGGACTTCATTCCCGCCAGCGATGCCCTGGCGGTGTCGGTCAAAGACAGCGTCGCCAATGCCGCCTGCATTCAGTGCCACGGTGCGCTGGAGGGCTATCCGGATGATGACCCGCGTATCGCCTACCTGAGTACCCACTCCAACTACCAGAAGGTGGAGCAATGTGTGGCCTGCCACACTCCGGACCTGGGCGATGCCAACTTCCCGGCCATGATTCACGACCTGCACGCTGGAATCCGCGACGGTTTTGAAGCCATCGGATTTCCGGGGGAGCTGTTCCAGTGCAAACACTGCCATGGCGAACAGGACAGCTGGCAGGCCAACCTCTATGGCCAGGCTTGTCAGGCCTGTCACACCAGTGAGGACGCCAGCAACCACATCGCCGCCGTCGGCAGCGACCGCAGCTGTGACAGCTGCCACGGTCCCGATGCCCCACCGGCAGGCCCCGGGCTTCCCGGTACCGTGGAATACAGCCACCAGCCGATGCGCCGGGCGCTGATGCTGGCCAATGAAGGGCTGGGATTTGAGTTCACCTCCGCTGCGGTCAGCGACAACGGCCTTGCCGATGATCTCAGCACCCTGACGGTCACCGCCAATGTCACCTTCAACGGTGCGCCGGCCGACGACGATTTCGACTTTGCCCCCTACATGACCAACACCGGTCGGGGCATCCTGCTCGGTAACGTCAACCCCGACGGCGTGGTGACCCGCAATGCCACCCTCTCCATCAATGCACCGGATCGGGTCAGCCTCAGTGGCGGCGTACTGACCGTGGCCAAGGATCTGGCCGACAGCACCTTAAGCGGCAGTATCTACCTGACCGCCGAGGTGCAGTTCTGCGGTGCACTGGGCGAGGCGATGCCCTGCGAGGCCGACGGCACCGGCTACGCCAACTTGGCGCCTGTAGCCTACTTCAACCTCGACGGCGGCGAGCCCACCCCGGCTCGCCATAGCCAGCCTGACCGGGTAACCGTCACCGAGGCCAACTGCAACGCCTGCCACGACAACCTGACTCATGTGAAGGGCACCCACGGTGCCACCGAGTTCACCCAGTGCATGCATTGCCACAACAGCACCTGGGCTGGCTCCTTCCACCCCGGGGTGAACCTGATCAACGAGGATGGCTCCTTCACCGAGGTGCCTGGACTGACCTACAGCAATCGGGATCTGATGACTGTGGTGCACCGTTACCACAGCGGCGCCTGGGACAACGAAGAAGCCCACGGTGTCTACCTTGACAGCGATGCCGAGCTGCAGGGCTACCCCAGCGCCGTTAACGACTGCGGAGCCTGCCACACCCCAGGTCAATCGCTGTTTGCCGCTGACGGTGGCCTGACGTCAGGCAAGCGCGCCATCGCCATCGGCACCGATCAGTACGTGTCACCGGTCGCTGCCAGCTGCCGCTCCTGCCACGCCCACGCCGATGCCGCCGCCATGGCACACTTCGAAAGCAACGGCGCTACCGTCGACAGCAACCCGGACAGCAGCGCCAACCTGCCGGTGGAGAGTTGCAGCACCTGTCATGGCGAAGGCAAAACCTTCGGCATCGATACCGTCCACAATCCGGACTGACTCGGCCAGTAATCACCAAGGGGGCTTCGGCCCCCTTTTTCATGGCGTCTGGGGTACACTGGGCCAACCACTTCTCACCTGAACGACACCATGAAAGCAAAGAACCAGCAGGCCGTCTCCCCCCAGGTGGTGGCCCAGGCCGATAAGATTGCCAAGGCCACCCAGAAACCGGGCCAGACCAAAGAGCAAACCCGGCTGATCGCCAAAGGCATCGAGAAAGGCATCGCCGAATACAAAAAGCGGGAGAAGGCCAAGGCCCGCGAGCGGGACAAGCAGAAGAAGCGTGATCAACGGGACAAATCCCAGCCCGAGGAAACGCCGGTGTCGATCGACACCATGCCCCGGCAGACCGCCCTTCTGCCCTGGGTTCTGCTCGGACTGAGCTGGGGCGGCTTCCTGGCCTACCTGTTGATGGCGTAAGCATCCATGGCGCCGATTCGCCCGAATCGGCGCCTACCCCATGTGAAATATCGTTAATCTCACGACATCTCGTAACCGCAAAATCACCAGATATCGTTTTTGCAAATCCGGTTTCAAGAAATTCAGCCCCGATTCAGGGTTTTTGCTGCTTGGCACAGCCCGTGCTCTGTATTTACCACAACAACAAACATTGAAAGGTAAATATGATGAACAGCATGCGCCTGACAAAATCTGCCTTAGTTATTTCGGCACTCTTGTCTTCTTTATACACCGTGAATGCCGCCGCAGAAGATGGCATGAATATCGGTGGTTCCGTTCGTGTTAATTACGGCATGAAGCTGTATAACGACCAGTCAAAAGATAAAGGCGGCGACCTGAATTTTGACGTATTAACGCTTAAATTTGATGGCACACACGGCGACTGGGGCCTGTCCAGCGAATACCGTTTTGCCTCTGGCAAAAACTTCATCAAATGGGGCTACGGTTACTACAACATCGATCCGGAATGGCAACTGCAGTTCGGTATCAACAAAGTTCCATTCGGTAACCCGGGCTTCATCTCCAACAGCTGGTGGTTCGGCCTGCCTTACTACCTGGGCTTCGAGGATGATTTCGATGTGGGCGCCAAGGCCACCTTCGACAACGGCAAGTGGCACACCGACATCGCCTTCTACAAAAACGGCGAGTACAACTCCAAAGACAACAAGGCCTACGCCCCTGACATCTTCTCCGGCACCGTCAACGGCACCGAGTACAACAACGAAGAAACCAACCAGATCAACCTGCGTCAGACCTACACCCTCACCGACGGTGACCTGAAAGTGGTGATGGGCGGCTCCCTGGAGTACGGCCAGATCTACAACAGCAAAACCGAGAAAAACGGTGATCGCAACGCCTTTGCCGTCCACATGGACGCAGGCTACCAGGGCTGGAAGCTGCAACTGCAGGCGATGCAGTACGAGTTCGATGCCGAAAATCCAGATGGCATGGACAACAACAAAATCGGTCTGGGCGGTGCAGGCTGGCAGTATGAAGTGGCTTCCAAAGGTCAGATCTACTCCTTCAACCTGGCGAAAACCATCCCGACCTCCTGGGGCAGCGTCAAGATCTACAACGACTTCGGCCTGATGACTCCAGACGTGGATGACAGCAGCTACGACAACAGCTACCAGAACGTTACCGGTGCCGCATTCTCTGCCGGCCCTATCTACATCATGGCGGACTTCATCATGGGTAAAAACATGACCTTCTCCACCGAGATGGACGATCACGTTGGTCTGCCAGAAGCCGGCGACGGCTGGGATCAGCGCATCAACATCAACTTCGGTTACTACTTCTAACCGAACCTCAACACCCTGTTTTATTTCCTGACCCTTTTGCCACCGCCTGAGCGGTGGCTTTTTTATGGGGCATAAAAAAACGCGGCTAAAGCCGCGTTTTTGTCTCTGCGGGGAGGAATTACATCAGCCCCAGCTTCTTCATTCTGCTGCGCAGGGTATTGGGATGAATCTCCAGCTTCTCCGCCGCGCCGCCACTGCCGTGAATCTTACCACCGGTGATTCTCAGGGCATGCTCAATGTATTTGGCGGTCATGGTATCCAGCGACACCAGATGATCGCTGGCACGACTGGGATCGATCACCACGGTCTCACCACCACCACTGCGGCCCGGTTCCGGCTCACCGCCGGTGTTGAGAAAATCAAACACCAACGGCGCCCCGCGGGACTGAATCATCGCCCGTTCCACCGCATTCACCAGTTCACGGACGTTGCCTGGCCAGGCGTAGTTCTGCAGCTTAGCAAGCTGCTCCGGGGCGATGGAGGGCAAACGCTCCAGCTTGAAGCGGCTCAGAAACTGCTCCAGCAAATGGTGTACCAGTAACGGCACATCTTCGCGACGATGGCGCAGCGGCGGTATGGCGATGGGAAACACATTCAGCCGGTACCAGAGATCCTCACGGAATGATCCGGCCTTGACCATCTGCTGCAGATCCCTGTGGGTCGCCGCCACAATGCGGATGTCCAGCTCCACCGGCTCGATGCCACCAACCCGGACGATGGTGCGACTCTGCAGTACCCGCAACAAACGTACCTGGGCCGACAACGGCAACTCTCCCAGTTCGTCCAGGAAGATGGTGCCGCCATTGGCTTGCTCGAAATAACCCTGCTTACGTTTCTCGGCGCCGGTAAAGGCCCCCTTTTCATAGCCAAACAGCTCGGAATCGATCAGCGAGTCGGGAATGGCACCGCAGTTCACCTTGACGAACGGTTTGTTGGCCCGGGAGGAGCGGGTATGGATGGCGTTGGCGATCACCTCTTTACCACAACCGGTCTCACCATTAATCAGCACCGTGCTGTCCAGGGGCGCAATGGCTTCCACCTGCTCCATCACCTGACGCAGGCCGCTGTTGGCGCCGATGACGTCTTCACGGCTGTCGATGGAACGACGTAAGCTGCGGTTTTCCGCCTCCAATTGCGCTTTCTCCGCCAGCAGGTTTCGCCCCTGAAGGTTAAACGCCGTCACCATGCTGAAGGGCTGATGCAGGGATTGCAGCAGATCCGCATGGCGGGCGCGGAAGCTCTGCTCCTGATTGGCGTACAGCCCCACCACCCCAAGGTGAAAATCATCGCACTTCATTCTTAATAGCATCAGTGATTTGGCACCGGGAATCAGCTGCGACAGCACATGATGGCTGACCCCATCCATAGAGATGTGGTTCAGAATGCGGATGGGCGGGCGCTCCCGATCGTTCAGAGAGTCACACATCTCGGGCGTCAGTGCGATGCGGCGGTCCAGCAGTTGCCCCCCCTGACGATCGGCGTGCGCCACCATCTGAATCTCCTGACTCTCCTGCATAAACAGGTTGATGTAGATGCCATCAATGGGAATATGCTGAACCAGGTAGTCAAAACAGTGCTTCAGGGACTTATCCAGCTGCAGGCTGCCGGACAGGTGCTGGGTCACCTCATAGAAAAACTTCAGCTCGGTGGACATGACACAGGGGCCTCAATTACGAATTGTCGTCATTTTAAAAGCTGAAGCGAGGTAATACCGAGGATTGCGTCATGTATTTGATGCTAAAAAAGCGATATTAAAAAAGGACTGAAAACCACGGGCAACCAAAGACGAATTAACTAAAATGTTAAATGAGACCCAGTCGACATATTTCATCGATTTATCAATTCTGAACTCATCCCAATTACTTATATTGATAATAAAAGATCCAGCTCACAGTTATTGACGGAGCGCTTTTAGGCTCATGAAACCCCCTGTTTTATGAGCAAGCTCACAGCCTGATAATTGCCTCTGACGCAGCCATTACCTCACCCTGCGTTTACTGCCACACTCTGGCGAGCACCACCGCCACTGCCATAGTTAGATTTCGTAGTGTCCCACGAAATGCGGTAAATCGATTCACGGCATTTCGTAACTGCCCGTGACCGATCATAGTTCCGCCCCCAAAACCGGCTTTTGGCATGGCTGGCACACAAGCTGCAATTGTCTGTCATCGATGAATGGGAATCCCTGTTTGTCTTACACAGACTAACAATACAAAAGCTGGAGAAAGCATAGTGAAAGCTGTAACAAGTAAAGTTGCTGTTGCACTGGCCCTGAGCCTGACCGCAGGTTCGGCATTGGCCAAAGACACCATCACTCTGAACGGTTTTGACATGACCATCGACCAAGCCTGGGCCATTGCGGCCGGCGATGCCGATGTGGATATTGCCAAGAAAGCAGAAACCCGTCTGGACAAGGCGTACGACACCCTGATGACCGCAGCGCGTCTGGGCAAGCCGGTCTACGGTCTGACCGTGGGTGTGGGCCTGAACAAGGACCACAAACTGTTTGATGCCAGCGGTGAAATGACCAAGGAAGCCCTGAAGGCATCCAAAGAGTTCCAGATCAACGCCCTGCGTGCCCACAGCGCCGGCGTCGGTGAACCTATGCCTGCCGAAATGGTTCGTCTGGGTATGGCGGTTCGTCTGAACACCCTGCTGCACGGTCAGACCGGTGTACAACCTCAGGTTGCGGATCTGTACGAAGCCTACCTGAACAACGACATCGTGCCGGTCATCCCGTCCAAGGGTACTGTGGGCGAAGCCGACATCCTGCTGGCCTCCCACGTGGGTCTGGCGATGCTGGGTGAGTGGGAAGTGTTCTACAAGGGTGAGCGCATGAGCTCCTCCAAGGCGATGAAAAAAGCCGGCATCAAGCCACTGAACCCCATCGGTAAGGACGCGCTGTCCATCCTGTCCAACAACGCCTTTGCCACCGCCTACGCCATGCAGGGACTGAAAGACGCCGAGCAGGTTCTGGAAGTGGCCCCGACTCTGTTCGGCCTGTCTCTGGAAGGCCTGAACGGCAACGTGGCCCCATTCCTGCCACAAACCAACGGGGTGCGTCCGTTCCCTTACGTTCAGGCGACCTCTGACACCATTCTCAACAAGCTGGATGGCTCCTACCTGTGGGATCTGAACGACACCCGTCCGCTACAGGATCCGCTGTCTTTCCGCACCTCCGGCTACACCTTCGCCATGGCTGAAAAAGCGGCGGACGAGCTGGAAGCGATGCTGAAGATTCAGATCAACGCCTCCGACGACAACCCGGCGGTCGTGCTCAACCCAGGTAAGAAATACGTCAACAAGCCTCAGGTGGCCAAGTACCTGATCGACGGCAAGGGTGGCGTATTCCCGACCACCAACTTCAACCCGCTGCCGGTCGCCATGGCGGTGCAACAGCTGAGCGTGGCCATGACCCAGGTGTCTCACAACTCTGTGATGCGCTCAACCCGTCTGTCGGATGACCACTTCACTCACCTGCCGCGCTTCCTGACTGCGCCGGGCAACGTGGGGCACGCCTTCGGTGCCATCCAGAAAGCCTACGTCGATCTGCACGTGCGCAACAAGCAACTGGCTCAGCCAGTCAGCTTCGAGGGTGTGGCCATCGCCGGTAACATCGAAGACACCTTCACCAACCTGAAGCTGGCGTCCGACAACCTGATTCAGATCTCCGACAACCTCAGCACCATCTTCGGTCTGGAACTGTTCCACTCCGCCCAGGCCATCGACCTGCGCAAACTGGACAACCCTAAGCTGAAGCTGGGTAAAGAGACCGGCAAGATGTACAAGGAATACCGCAAACTGGTTAAGTTCGTGGACAAAGACCGTCCTTACACTCCGGACTTCAAGGCCTCTACTGAATTTGTAAAAGCCTACTAAGCCACTCTGCCTCTCCCAAAAGCCGGCCTCAGCGCCGGCTTTTTACGGCATGTCGTAAAACCCCCACCCAGATCGCACCAGCCACCCCCGTGGAAAACAGATGTTCGCTCCCACCCGCCATCGCCGCGATCCCGACCAGAGCGTCCGACACCAGCTATCGTAACCCCTACTAAATACCGTAACCCCATTCCCCGAAATCTCGTGCTCATGTGGGGCCGATCATAAATCCCCCCCTTTTTCCCTGAAAAACCTTAACTGGCACGACCTTCGCACTGACTCAGGCATATCAATGCCAAGGTGCACTGGAGATTAAGATGACCAACAACAACAACCTGGTGGCGTCCCGTCGGGCGCTACTGAAAAAAGGCGCCGCCCTCGCGGCCGGCATGGGCACCCTGATGGTGACCGGCCAGGCGCAGGCCAAAGCAAACTGCACACCCGCCCCCCAGAAGTTCGACGAGGTGTTTGACATCATCGTGGTCGGCTCCGGCTTTGCCGGCATGTCGGCGGCGGTACAGGCTGCCGAAGAGGGAGCGAAAGTACTGGTCATCGATAAGATGCCGGTGTTTGGCGGCAACTCCACCATCAACGGTGGCGCCATGGCCGTAGCCGGCTCGGAGCTGCAGGCCAAAGAGGGCGTTAACGACAGCATCGAACTGATGGTCAGCGACATGCTGAAATCCGGCCGCGGCATGAACGACGTCAACATGCTGAAGCTGGTGTGCAACGGCACTTCGGAGTCCGCCAAGTGGCTGGAAAGCTACGGTACCGTCTGGAAGCCTTTCGTTCAGCACTTCGGCGGCCACTCGGTGCCCCGCGTCCTGCAGACCCGCGAAAGCTCCGGGGCGGGCATCATCCGTCCGCTGATCAAGGCGGCGGAGAAGATCGGCGTCACCATGTACAAGCAAACCAAGTTGGAATCCTTCATCCAGGATGACGACCAGCGCGTCATTGGCGTCAACGTTAAAAGCCAGTACTTCTTCCCGAAAGAGCGGACCGGATCGCAGCGTACCCTTGGGGCCCGTAAAGGGGTGATCATGGCCACCGGCGGCTTCGGTCGCGACATCGACTTCCGCCAGATGCAGCAGCCTAAGCTGACCTCGGAACTGGACTCCACCAACCACCCGGGCGCCACCGCCGGCGCCCTGAAGCAGATGATGCTGATCGGTGCCAACCCCATCCACCTGGATCAGATTCAGCTGGGCCCCTGGTCCTCCCCCGATGAGAAAGGGTTTGGTACCGCCTCCCAGTTCAATACCGCCGCCACCTACCAGAACGGCATCGTTGTCGATGCCCGTACCGGTGAGCGCTTCTTCAATGAGTTGGCGGATCGTAAGGCCCGGGCCGACGCCATCATGACCCGTCGCGATGAACAGGGCAAACCGGTGTACCCCATCGGCCTGACCAACGCCAAAGGCGCCGCCAAGGCACAGACGCTGGCCTGGGGCATGAAGTACGACGTCATCAAGAAGGCCGACACCCTGGAGCAGCTGGCAAAAGAGTACGGCATACCGGCGGACAAGCTGAAGGCCCAGGTGGCACAGTGGAACCAGTTTGTGCGGGACGGAGAAGACAAACAGTTCGGACGGCCGCTGATGCAGGCCTTCGAGCTGACAGAGGGGCCGTGGTATGCGGTGCGGATGTGGCCGAAAGTGCACTACTGCATGGGCGGTGTTCGGGTGAACACCCAATCTGAGGTGCTGCACCTGGTCTCCGACAAGCCCATCGCCGGCCTGTACGCGGCAGGGGAAGCCACCGGGGGTATCCACGGTGCCTCCCGTCTGGGCGCCTGTGCGGTTGCCGAAGGTGTGGTAACCGGTCGCAACGCTGCCCGCAGCGCGGCGGCGGCATCCGCCATTTCCCTTAAACAGGCTTAAGCCCAACGCCCTTTTGAAATCAGGAGACAGCATGTCTACTCGCAACGCACTTATTGCCGCCTTCATCGCCGCCAGCGTGGGCCTGTCCGTTCCGGCTCTGGCCGCCAAGATGCCGCTGAAGTCGTATCACAAAGAGATTTTCACCGACGAACAGGGCAACGTGGAATGCTCTACCTGCCACGGTGACAGCAAGCCATATACCATCCCGTCTGAGGACAACTGCCTGACCTGCCACGGCAGCAAACAGGAGTTGGCCCAGCAGACCGTCCGTTCGGGTCACGGTGCCGAGTTTGAGCCGAACCCTCACGACAGCCTGCATTACGGCCAGGATCTGAGCTGCGTCTACTGTCATGCTCAGCATAAGAAGACCGAGGTTTACTGCAACAACTGCCATGAGTTCAAATACCCGGACTTGAAGCGCAAGTAACCCCCCAAGCTCCCCCGCTGGCCGCCAACGGGGGCGCCTTTGAAGGTGTCCCTAGCCCGCCTCTCATCATCGGCTGGGCCTGGGGCCCGTTTGCCAGAGCCTCTCTCTGGTGCGCTTTATTTATCTCACCCAAGGATCCCGGCTTTGCTAGGAAGCCGGTCCTTTTTCCTCTCTGTATCGCCCCCCTCCAGTACGGTGTCAGGAGATCGACAATCCCCTTGGCAAAATACCGTGATCACAGCCGCAGGCACTGATAGAATCGCGTTCTGTCCCAAATTAAGTAGTAACTGTCGTATGAGCTTAGAACTGTTAGATAAATTGGAGTCTCGCGTACAAAATGCGCTGGAGACCATCGAACTTCAACAGATGGAGTTGGAAGAGGAGCGGACACGCGCCCAGGAGCTGGAACTGCATAACCAGCAACTGGAGCAACGCACCCAGGAGCTGGAGCAGCAACTGGCTGTCTGGAACAGCAAAGCGGAAGGGCTATTGAACAAATTGTCTCAGGCCGATGCGGAAGCTGAGCCGCCTACACCTGGCCTAAGCGAACTGGCATAAAACTGACCGGCCTGAGGAATCAGGCCAGTATCAGGTCGCTGCTGCGGCGTCTGGCTGCAGCAGGTCATTGAGTTCGTTAATCACCTCACGAACCTTGGGCAACGAACGAACGGGCATGATGAAACGCCCGGCTTTAAACTCCAGTCGACCTACGTGCTTAACCAGCACCACCCCGTCCCTAAAGACTCTGGCGTGTTTTGCGATCATCCTTGGCGCGTAAATTGGGAAAATTCTCACCGACAAAATTCCTTGTTTTATTCTGGCTGATGCACACTATCAGACCGCGGCAATTGTATTTAGTTTTGCTCGCAATACAACCTACTGATATTAGATTATCCCAAAGCTTTCCGTAGTGAATTTTTGACACCCCGGCATTTGGCATCATGTTGCAAACTTGTTACTGTGATTGAGCAGTGTTCCTAACCGCGAGTCATGACGGTTAGTTCCGCCGCCTCGAGGGGTATGGGGCTGAGAGGCGGTAGGAGTCACGCTCGCTTTTGATCGGTGTTGCACCGATCTTTTTTTTGTTAACATTAATTGCATTCAATATACAAAACATCGTGTAACAAAAAGGGGAGCCCGATGGCTCCCCTTAACGGCGTGAAGCGGAACTCAGTCCTGCTTCTTAGCCAGATAGTTGATCAACTCAGACAGTTGCTCGGTGCTCTCCAGGGCGCCCATCTCCACCTGATACTTGCCATTGACGATGATCGCCGGCACACCGCGGATACCACTGCTGACCTGCTCTTTCTTCCAGCTCTTGACCTTGGAGTTCACCATAAAGCTGTTGATCGCTTTATCGTACTTCTCTCCGTCAACCCCCTGATCCACGAACAGCTGCTTCACATCGCTGCCGGTACTGAATTTGACGCCGTTGTCATGGATGGCGGCAAACAGCGGCTTTTTCACCTGTTCGCCCACCTTCATGGTCTGCATCACCGCCAGCGCCTTGGTCATCTCTATGCCCATGGGGCCGCCGATGAAGTCGACGTGCTTCTGCTCAAGCTTGATGCCACTATCCAGGCTCTTTTTCAGGTTGGGCAGATGCACCTTTTCAAAGGTGTAGCAATGGGGGCAGTAGAAGGAGAAAAACTCGGTCACCCGGGGCTGGCCCTGAACCGGCGCCTGACTGACGACTTTATAGTGCGTGCCTTCCTCAAATTGGGCCGCCAGTGCCAACGGCGCCAACATCAGGGTAAACGCAATCGCGAATAATTTTTTCATAGTGGCTTCTCTAAACAATTCTCAAAAACTGCGGCTCACTGTGCCACAACAAACTCAAAAACTTAACCCCGGGGACAGCGACAACGCCGGCTCCTGCAGGGCAGACAGTTGCTCTTTCATCGCCAACACCTGATCTTCCCAGAAGCGATCGCTGCCGAACCAGGGGAAGTTACGTGGAAACGCGGGATCCTGCCAACGCAGGGTCAGCCAGGAGAGGTAATGCACCATCCTCAATGCCCGCAGCGGCTCCACCAGCTGTAATTCAGAGTGGTCGAAATCACAAAAAGTTTCATACCCTTCCAGCAAAATGTCCAGCTGCATCTGCTGATGGCTGCGCTCTCCCGCCAGCATCATCCACAAATCCTGAACCGCCGGGCCGGTACGGGCATCATCGAGATCGACAAAACCTGGCCCATCCGGGGTCCACAAGATGTTACCCGGATGCATGTCGCCATGCAGGCGCTGAGTGTGCGCTCGCTGCCACGGTGCCTGTGCCACGCGCTCGAGCACTTGATCCAGTACGGTAAAGAACGCCGTCTCGATGTGCGACGGCAGCTGCGCCTGTTGTTGCAGGACCTGGCGTGGCTGATAGCCATGGGTTTCGATGGTCAGCGGCGCCCGGTGGGCAAACTGCCCCGCCTGCGCCACCTTGTGCATGCGTCCCAGAAATACACCGACCTGTTCCAGCTGTTCGAGGTTATCCACCTCAAATTCACGGCCGCCGATGCTGTCCCACAGGGCAAAGCGGTACCCCTGATGCTCAAACAAACTGGTGCCGTCGATCAATTTCGGCGCCGCCACCGGCACCTCCGCCGCAGCCAGCTCGTGGGCAAAAGCGTGCTCCTCCAGGATCGCCGCTTCGGTCCAGCGCTGAGGCCGGTAAAACTTGACCACATAACGACGGCCGTCGTCGGCACGAAACTGGTAAACCCGGTTCTCGTAGCTGTTCAGCGGCAGCAGGCCGGTTTCCGGATACAAGCCGACGGACTCCACGGCGTCCAGGATGCAATCGGGACTCAGGGAGTGAAAATCAAATTGAGCGAGGGTCATAATGAGGTCCAAAGTTGTGCCAGATACTCGGTCACCTCCTGATCGCCGGCGCGTTCGGCCTGCAACCACAGAGTGTCACACAGCGCTTCATACTGCAGCGCCAGTCGACAGCCTTCAAACTCCAGCAACCACAGGTGACGATCCGCGCCCCAGCTGTGCTCCAGCAGGCGGCAGTCGAGCCGCGCCAGCATCAGCGGCACCAGTTGCGCCAACGTGTCATCATCCGTCGCCAGGGTCCAGAGCAACTGGCCGGTCTCGGCCTGCCACTGAGGCGCACTCAGCTGGAGCAGGAGAGGGTGATCGATTGTGCCCATGAGGGGGGGGCCTCTGTATAGTGAGGGTGATCCGGGTGCTCATCATAGGGATGTCGCAGGGCCTGATGCAACTGATTCAGTGGTGCAGCATCGCCGTTTTCGGCGGCTTCGATGGCCTGCTGAGCCAGATGGGTACGCAGAATCACATTGGGATTGGCCCGGGCTCGCTGCTGCTGCCAGGGCTGCAGCTCCGTCAGCGTCAGCCGGTCACGATAACGCGACAGCCAGGACCACCACTGGGCATCGTCTCCCAGCCACTGTGCCAGCGCATTGTCATCAATGCCGGGGTCCATTCGGCACAGGCTGCGTAAGCAGCGGTGAAAATCCACCTGCTGACGTCGCATCATCTCCACCAGATCCGCCACCAGATCCAGCCTGGACTGAACCTCCCCGTCGGAGGCGACCCCCAGTCGCGCCTCCATTCGCCACAGGTAACGGGCCACCAGTTGTTGTTGATAGTGCGCCAGCGCCGCCGCCATCACCTCGGCGTCCAGATGGTCGCTGAGTGCCAGCGCCAGCCGCTGCAGATTCCACCAACCAATGGCGGGCTGCTGATCGAAGGCGTAGCGGCCATGATGGTCGGAATGGTTGCACACTAAACCAGGATCGCAGCGATCCATAAAGGCAAACGGACCATAATCAAAGGTCTCGCCCAGAATCGACATGTTGTCACTGTTGAGTACCCCGTGGGCAAAGCCCATCGCCTGCCAGTCAGCAATGGTTTCGGCAGTGCGGGACACCACCTCAAAAAACCACGCCTGCACCGGTTTCTTCCCGGTCAGGCAGTCGGGGAAATACCGTTCCAGGGTGTAATCAATCAGAGCCGCGAGCACCTTCGGCTGATCGCTGTGTTTAAAGTACTCAAAATGACCAAAGCGCAGATGGCTGCGACTGACCCGCACCGTAATGGCGCCCCGCTCCTGCTGCTCCCGCCATACCGGGGTATCCGATCCCAGCACCGCCAGTGCCCGGGTAGTGGCCAGCCCCAGATGATGCAACGCCTCACTGGCCAGAAACTCACGCACGGCACTGCGAATCACCGCCCGGCCGTCCCCCCCCCGGGAGTAGGGAGTGGGGCCACTGCCTTTGAGAAACAGTTCATAGCCCTGCACCTCCCCCAGGTGGCACCCGCGGCCGTCCCCCAATCTTGGGGTATAGCCACCAAACTGGTGGCCTGAGTAGACCTGTGCCATGGGTGGCAAGGTAAACGGCCCCTCGCCGTTGCACTGCTTCAGCAAGGCCTCGGTGGCGCGGGCCGGCAAGCCCAGGGTCCGGGCCATATCCTCGCTCCAACCCAGCCACACCGGATCGCGCAACGGCGAAGGCTCAACCGGACGGGCCAACCCGGCCACCGCCTGATTGATTCCCGCAGACAAATTCAGCACAATCTTTCTCCTTGATTCAATGCCCATTTACACCTTCGCCAGCCTTTCTCCAGGAGATCCTTATGACATCCATTCTGATGGTGGCCCACGACAGCCCCTACGGCAGTGAAAAGCTCTACAACGCCCTGCGCATCGCCTTGGCGATGCAGGAACATGCGGATCAGCCGGTCAATCAACGGTTGTTCCTGATGTCCGATGCGGTGGTCGCCGCCCTGGCTGGCCAGCAAACACCGGATCTCAGCTACCACATCGGCCAGATGATCGAGCTGCTGCTGGCCCAGGGAGTACCGGTCAACCTGTGTAAAACCTGCGCCGAGGCACGGGGGCTGACCGAGGACAAGATCATCGATGGTGTTCAGATCGGCACCCTGATCGAGCTAAGCCACTGGACCCTGCACAGCGACAAGGTGCTGCACCTTTGATCCGGTTCGCAAATGCGGCAGCCCTGTATAGATAGATTCTCAATACCCGTTAAGATACCACTATACCTGAGCCATTAACTGGGTTATTTATGAAAAGCCGCATTTTGCACGGCCGCCTGGCCAACGAATATCGCACCATGGGCCACATGGCCCAGATCTACTGCCGGGCCAACTGCCACGGCCAGCGCAAATCACAGGGCCTGTGCGACCAATGCCAGACCCTGCTGGATTACGCCGAAAAAAAGCTCGACCGCTGCCCCTATGGCGACAGCAAACCCACCTGCGGAAAATGCCCCATCCACTGCTATAAGCCGGAACCCAGGCAACAAACCCGCATCATGATGCGCTATGCCGGCCCGCGAATGCTGCTGCGACACCCGTGGGAAGCCCTGCAGCACCTGCGGGACAATCGCCGTCCGGTGCCCGCCAAGCCGCCGATGCGCGCCAACCGACGCCGGCGTAACAGCGCAGCCAAATCGGCAGGCACCCATGAATAAAATTCATATATTTCAGTAGCTTTTACCAAGGTGCGCGAACAACACTCAAGCGGATGAAATCTAAAGAAAAATCACTGAAATAATTCACAGAAATCCTTGCATCTATCTATTTTTTATAGCTTTTTTGATTTTATTTGGTACCATTCGCTGCGCTGTCAGGCCGGTCGACAGACAGGATGCCTGCGACCTGTAAAAACTCTGGCGGCTCCGCCCACGGCTTATGATCTCATCAAGGATGAATACGATGAATTCGCGCCTCTCTGCGGCAGCGCCGCCGTTGCTGTTAACCGTCTCCTCGGTGGCGGCTCCCTGTCAGCAGCGATTGAGGCCGTTTCCGGACGCCTCTCCGGATAGCCTCCGTAGCCAGGTCAGGCCCCTGAACTTTCGCACCAATGCCATCCCGGTCATCGTCGATCACTCCAGTGATCCTGAGTTGGTGACCGGTCACTGATCGATTCTTGGTGGGTCGGTTTCCCTCGACCGGCCTGCCACCTTTTCTTTTGCGGTTATACCAGACGCCAAAAAACACAAATCCCGTTATTAGCTCTACTCTGAGTTGTGAGAATTGGTTAAGCTCAATGCCAATAATCACAACAAGGACATAACCCCATGAAGACAGCTTGGCTCCCCGCAGCAATTGCGGCTGCCCTCGCAGCGCACCCGGCTCTGGCCGAGCGCACCCACGACATCACTCCCAATGACTATTTCTCCATTCAGGGCATGAGCCAGGTCCAGTTGAGTGCCGATGGCAAGCAAGCCGTCTGGGTACAGAGTTATTGGGATGAAGCCGCCGATAAAAGCCTGAACGACTTGTGGCGGGTCAAGCTGGGCCAGCAAAAACCGGAGCGCCTGACCTTCAGCCCTGACAAGGAGTCTCAACCACGCATCGACAGCCAGGGCAAATACCTGTACTTCCTGCGGGCGGAAAAACGCGGCGAAGGCAAACAGCCGCCCTACAATGGCAAGAGCCAGATCTTCCGCATGCCGCTGAGCGGCGGTGAGGCGGTGCCACTGACCCGGGAAGAGAAAGGGGTTAAGCACTTCGAACTGGGTCAGGACAGCCTGTGGTTCAGTACCAGCCGCAGCCACACCGAACAGGATGCGTTCACCGCCCAGCGCAGCGCCAACAAGGGCCCCAACTACGGCCATGGCAACGTCGACGTTAACCCCATCTACAGCCTCAATCTGCAGAATTTCCGCACCAAACTGCTTTTGGATGACGATAAGGTGGTATGGGACTTCGATGTCAGCCCGGATGGCAAACGTCTGGCGCGGGTCACCACCACAGATAACGAGCTGATCTTCCTGGAAGGCTGGTCCCACGTCGAGGTGTACGACATCGACGCCGAGACCAATACGGTGTTGGAAGACAGCGCCTGGCGCGAACAGGCGCCCTCGCCTTACGGCTGGTTGATGCACCCCAAATGGAGTCCGGATGGCGACAAGCTGTCCTGGCGCATCGATTACGACGGCCACCCCGGCCAACTGTTTGTGGCCGCCATCGGTGATGACAACCAGGTGCAGTGGCAACTGAATCTCGACCGTCCCGGCAAAGCCACCCTCAACGGCTCCGACAGCATCTGGCGCCCCAACAGCGACGAGTTGTGTTACCGCGGCGCTGAGCAGGGCTCGGTCAAGATCTTCTGTACCGACATCGATGACGGCGAACAGGGCCACACCCGCACCCTGACCGACGGCGACTACGTGGTCGGCAGCTACGCCTTCGATGGCCACGGCAAGACCATGGTCATGAGCCACAACAGCCTGGAGCACTTCTACGACCTGTACCAGGGCAAAGTGGGCAAGACGCCACACCGCATCACCAACATCAACCCGCAAACCGACAACTGGAAACTACCTCAGATCAGCCGCTTCCAGTGGACGGCCCCGGATGGCAGCCAGGTCGAAGGGATGCTGGAACTGCCTCCTGGCTATAAGAAATCCGACGGCCCGCTGCCACTGGTGGTGCAGATTCACGGAGGCCCGACTGCCGCGACACCGTACGCCCTGCAGCACCGCTCCTATGGCCGCGCCAGCTTCGCCGCCAAAGGCTGGGCCTTGCTGTCCCCCAACTACCGAGGCTCCACCGGCTACGGCGATAAGTTCCTGGTGGAACTGGTCGGCCATGAGCACGACATCGAAGTGAACGACATCGAAGCGGGCGTCGATGCCCTGATCAAGGAGGGGATTGCCGATGCCGACAAGCTGGCAGTGATGGGATGGAGCAACGGTGGCTACCTCACCAACGCCCTGATCAGCACCACCACCCGCTACAAGGCGGCCAGCTCCGGTGCCGGTGTGTTTGATCAGCGTCTGCAGTGGCTACTGGAAGACACTCCGGGTCACGTCCTCAACTACATGGAGGGCCTGCCATGGGAGAAACCGGAAGCCTACACTCACGGCTCCAGCCTGACCCACGCCGGCAGCATCACCACCCCGACCCTGATCCACATGGGTGAGAATGATCCCCGGGTTCCGGCTCCGCACGCCAAGGGGCTGTACCGCACCCTGCGCCACTACCTGAACGTGCCCACCGAGCTGGTGATCTACCCCGGTGAAGGCCACGGCCTGGGCAAAATGTCTCATCGCAAGACCAAGATGAGCTGGGATCTGGCCTGGTTTGAGCATTACGTTCTGGGCAAAGACCTGAAATAATACCGTTCATGCTGGTTGAAAGGGGTGTCGTCAGGCACCCCTTTTTTTGTAGCTTAAAGGCTCCATTGGCACATCAAAAAGGACCTTTAGCCCATGTGCACCCATCTGACTCTGGCCCCCCAGGGCACCATCAGTAACGACAACCCCCGTCTGTCCGGCCGCTGCCACGACTTTCCCTTTGTGATCCCCACCACCCTGCAACTGGTTCCCAAACAGGCCGACCTGTTTGCCGACGGGCCCCGAGCATCCACGGGACAGCGCTACGGCTTTGCCTCGGTGCGGGCCTCCGACAACCTGAATGACTACCCGGTCACCCCGGCGATGAAGCTGGCACTCGAGGGCAAATTTAAGACCCTGGCCCAGAACACCTTTTACGACGGCCTCAATGAGGCCGGCCTGAGTGGCTCGGCCCTGTATATGGTGGGCTCACGCTATGAAGCGGTCAGCGACACCCGGGCCGGAGTGCCCTACAACCAGCTGGTGGGCTTTGTCCTGCGGCATTACGCCAGCGTGGATGAGATTGAGCGCGACTTCGGCCCTGACGGCCCCCTGGCGGTGGTCAATCCCCTGCCCGGCGTACTGGAACAGATTCTGCCGCTGCACATGGCGTTTACCGACCAAGCGGGCAATGCGCTGATCATCGAATGCCTCAACGGCGAGACCCAGTTGTACCGCAACCACCACGGCGTCATGACCAATCAACCCTCCTACCCCTGGCAGCTGAACAACCTCAACCATTACACCCACCTGTCCTGCACCAATGTGGTGAAGTTTGACCCTCAGGGGCAGGCCTACCAGGCCAACGGCAGCGGCCTGCAGGGGTTACCCGCCGATGCCACACCGGAGTCCCGCTTTGTGCGCGCCTTCAAGATGCGTCAGGCCGGGGCCAGCATCAATCCGGACGAACCCGCACACCTGAATTACCAGCTGCGCATCATGCAGATGTTCAAGGTGTTGCAGACCATGTGGGTACCGATGGGGTCGGTGCTGGAAAACACCAGCTTGGGGCGGGACGCGGCGCCGGTGGACAAACTGCTGCTGAACCCGCCGCAAAACCTGAATGACTTCAGCCAGTTCTGCACCATCCGAGATCATCAGAACTGCTACTTCTATTTCAGTACCTACAGCAACCCCGGGCTCAACCGCCTGGATCTGCCCCATAGGTTCGCCGGAATCAGTGACATCGAGACCCTCGAGCTGTTCCCCACCGAGCCTTGGTACACCGAGGTGTAGTGCCCCGGCGTCAGGCCTCGGGGATCTAGTGGCGGGCCACGTTCAGGATCTCTGACGGGGTCTTTCCCAAGGTGTCGCGGACGACAATGGCAAATTGCTGATTGTACCTTGCCAGCCACTGCTGCAAGGTGTCGAGGCGGTCGAGCCGCCGGTGATGGGAGCAAACGGTATGGTGGGCACGGCCTTAGAGTGAACACCTGCGAGCTGATTCCTGGCCAGTTGGACTGGAAGATCGCCATGGTTCAGAACTGCATGATCTCGGTGCCATTAAAAGAACGGGGCTTAGAAAAGCACCGCTGAACCTTCACTCGATAATAATGCCCTGACTGGTGCCGGAGATAAATTGCCTATGGTGCAGAAGCCAGGGCAGGCTCGATCCGGCAGCAAAGCCCGAAGCGACGCGCGAGTAAAAACGGCGCTCAAGCTGAGCGCCGTGAATACTCATTGCCGTTTAACCCCGGTTAACGGTTTTTGTGACAAGTCATGCAGGAGTAGGGGTCCGGGAAGGTTTTGCTGGTATGCCAATCACTGTTGCCCCGGGTCAGCTGCTTGCGCGGATCCTGCTCACCATAGGTGGTGCCATTGTGGGCGTAACCGTCCAGCAAATCTTGGGTGTAGGGGTCCTTGGACTTGACCACATCGGCACAGGAGCCCATCTCGCCGTTGAGTTCGTTGCCCTTCTGGGTGACCCCGAGACATTGGATCTCGTCGAAGCGGTACTGCTTCGACGCTTCACCGTGGTTCAGCATCAGCTTGTCCTTGGAGTGGCAGAAGTGGCAGCGCACTATTGCGCCGTGTCCTTGGGGAGCGCCGTTGCCACCGTGGCAGGAGGCGCAGAAGTGCGGTTGAGTATTATCGGGTAACACCGGTGAATCCCCGCCCTCAAGGTGGGTGTTATCCAGGCCGTGGCACAGGCCACAGTCGGCGACCCCCCAGCCAAAGTGGCTGTTCTTCAGGGGCACCACCGCTTCGTCGATGTCATAGATGGGGAACTTGCCGTCGTAAGCGATGTTGTGCTCGGTCATCTCATATTTGGAGCCATAATCCGGCCCCACCCAGTACAACTGAATAAACTCCTTGGGGTTCATCATCACCGAAACATCGGCGGTACGGTGCAAATTGATGCCGCCATAGCCTGAGTACCAGTGGTCGATGCACTCCTGGGCGGTGGTCTCATTCAACTGCCCCTGCTCATCACGCAGAAAATGGCAGATGGTGGGATTGTCGTAGGGGGCGCTGCCATTGACCAGCTCCTGGGCCTTAGGCCAGGCGGGGCCGTTGAAGAAATCCAAGGCTGACTGGGATTCGCCGGCAACCCAACCCCAACCGCTCATCCCTTCACTGCCGTTACGCACACCGTCTGCCCGGGTGATGATGTAGGCATCGATGGTAGCGCCAGTAGACAGGGTGGGCCAGAAGCCAAAGCGGATGTCGACCCCATACTCGTGATAGGCGGTCATCATGGCATCCATTACGGTGATCACTCCGGGCTGATAGACATCGGGGCGCAGGTTGTAGGCCTTGACCTCGAAGTTACTGGCAGGCAGTTGTGGCCCCTTGCGACCATCCAAATAAGCCAGCACCAGGCTGGGCAGAATCACCTTACCGCCATTGGCCTTGAGGCGATCGGCCTCGGCTTTTTGCATCTGCTTGACCCGCTCCCGCATCGCCGGAGACACGGGTTGGAAACGGATGTTCATCTCCGGCTGCACCCAGTACTCGTCCAGACGCTCATACAACGTATCGAGGTAGGGGTTGGCAATCTTGAGGTTATCCCCCTGATCATAAGTGCTGGCGGCGTACCAGTTCTCACTGTCCAGATAGTCGCCGGCATCGGGGTTATCGAATTTTCCATCGCCGTCGGCATCGAAGGATACGGTAAAATCATAGCTGTTGAGCTCATCGTTCCACTCCCCCAGGGTGACTTCCAGATCGTCACGGAGGGTGGAGACATAGAGCATCACATCCAGAATAGAGTACTGGCCGGGAACGAAGATATCGTCGCGGACGGCGCTGCTGCGCCATGCCTTGATGGCATCGGAATGGACCTCCATGTAGTACTTACTGTCATCACGGGTTCGAACGTTGTAGTACTTGTTCTTATTGCGGTCGTTCTCGTCCTTGGGCTTGCCATAGCTGCCGGTCTGGCTGCCGGTGGTGGGCAGATCGTAGTCGGCCGGCATCTCTTTGGCGCACATCTCAGGATGCTCGTCGGTGCAGGGATACCAGCGACCCAGATAGATACGAACGATACCATCGAACTGACGGCTGGGTTCGACATGCACATCCAGGTTGTCATATAGGGGCGCCGGAGCAGGCGATTCCGGCACCGGAGTGGGCGCAGCGCTGTCCGAATCGGAGCCGCAACCGGCCAACCCCATGGCAGACAGGGCTGCCAAGGCAATCAATTTTTTCATCATCATTACTCGGTTTTAGTTAGAGAGTACTCAGGCAAGCCAGCCGTGCTGCATGGCCAGGAAGACCAAAGCCGATTTATTGGTGGCCCCCAAGTTTTTTTTCGCCAGATCGAGGTGGTAGTCCACCCCTCGATTCGACAAAAACAGGGCGTTGGCGATTTCGGTGGTGGTAAACCCCAATGCCGTCAACTTAACAATGGTCATGGTGCGGCGGGTGGGTTCCTCCTGCTGCCTGAGTGGCTGCAGAAAGGGCAGCACCTTTTCATGAAAGTAGTGCTTAACGTCGTCGACTTTAGGCCGGTAGACCCGATCGAAGAGCAAGATCAGATAGCCCAGATTCAGCTGGGCACTGTAGACCTTCTGCCCCTGAATCTGGCTATCCGTCGCCAGGCCAAAATGAAAGGCGACACTTTTCTCTGAGGCCAGCACGGCGCAAGCACTTTGCCGCAGCGCCGGGCGGGAGACGCAGATGTTGCTGCATTCAAACTCAGCGTCGAACTTAAGGTCCCAGCTGCGCATTTCGCAGGAGGCGTGCTGTGACAGGTCGTGACATTTTGACTGATAAAAGATCCAACCCGTTGGCTGCATAAATCGGCTCCTCCTCGTTAAACAATGCAGCAACAGTCTATCGGCCACCAAAGCGCCAATATGCCAAGGGGGTTGGATTCGGTTCGACTCCGGCTTTTGGCGCCACCCGTTATGATCGCCATCACAAATACCAAGCCCAAAAGGTGGAGCCTTTACCGCGGCAAGCACTCACGAGTGACGGCGGTCACATCAAGCAAGGCCGAGCGAGGCCAAAGTGGAACACCCGTCCAGGAGCCTGGTCACATTTTTGCCCGGGACAAAGCGTCGGTTGCGGCTGCAACTGACCTCGACCCACAGCGATGCCACCGATTTCAGTCCACAGCCGGAACCGTGTACCGACGGCCCATTCCCGACTTCAGGCCGCCGAGCAGGACGGTGAACATTCACACTGTTGTTGATATGCTTACCCCCGTCCTTGGCCTGCGCCCAGACACCGTCTAAGGTAGTGGCAACAGCAAGCAGGAGGAGGTGGGATGGGACAGCATCGGCAGCAGGTATTGGAAGCCGCGCGGGCACTGGTCATCGAAAAGGGGTTGTTTGAATTTTCCATGCGGGATCTGGCCAAGGCTGCCGGCCTGTCGGTGGGTAGCCTGTACCGGGAGGTTCGCAATAAGGACGATCTGCTGCTGTTGGCCGCAGCGGAGAACATTCGTCGTCACGGATTGGGGCTGAATCAGTCCAAAGCACTGGGACTGAACAGTGCCGAGCAGGTGATGTTCCAGATTGGTTTTGCCCCTTACTGCATCGACTTTGTCAGCTTTGACCTCAACAACGACGATATGGGCACCGGCTTTCTGCTGGATAACTGCGGACTGGTGGGCCAGGCCTCCGCAGAGATCGTGGCCGAGCTCAAGGACCATTTCCAGCTGTATCGGCTCCAGGTGGATGGACTGATCGACAGCCTGATCGAACAACAGGCGTTGGCAAACGACAAAGCCCGCGCCATGGAGGTGGTCGCCGACCTGTCGATTGTCTGTCGGGGTACGCGGGTATTACGCGTAATGCGCACCAACATCATGTTTCGCCCTAACCTGGTGGCCACGGAAAAACTGTGTCAACTTGGCGAGTTGGTGCTCGGCCAGTTGGACTGGCACATCGACGGCCCCCTATTGAACCCGAAAAAGCTGGAGCTGGCCTGGAAGACCGCCATGGATCAGAACTTCAACATGCCAATCGCCACCAAAAAACCGCAACCCGATCCGCCCGGCTAAGGCACTCGCTGCCTTACGCTCAGCTGAGCAGCAGCTTGACCGCGATGCTCCACATCAACGCCCACACCAGCAGGTCGATGGCCCGCCACACCTTGGGAGTGGACAACACCGGCGCCAGCCGGGCGGCGCCAAGACTGAGCCCGAGGAACCACAGCAGCGACGCGGTCACGGTGCCGGCATAGAACGACCAGCGGGCATCGCCAAACTGGGCGCCGATGGAGCCCAACAGCACCAACGCGTCCAGATACACATGGGGGTTCAGCAGGGTCACCGCCAGGGTGGTGATCAGCACCTTACGACGACTGGCAATGGCCTCAACGGCCTGCATGCCGCCCTGACCGGCAATGGCCCGGCGCAGTGAGCAAAAGCCAAACCACAGCAGGAACACCGCACCGCCGTACTGCGCCACCGCCAGCAGCTCCGGCGTGTCGGTAATCAGGGCGCCAACCCCGGCCACCCCCAGCCCAATAAGAATCACATCCAGCAGGGTGCACACCAGCGCCACCATCAGGTGGTATTGCCGCTTCAACGCCTGGCTCAGGACAAACGCCCCCTGGGCACCGATGGCCATGATCAATCCGGCACCGACCCCTAATCCATTAATGTACGCTGAAACCATCCCCGACTACCTCTACCTGAACCCAGTGGGCTTGTGACTTGATGGCAGCCATTGTAGGCTGGGGCAACAATTAACAAAAATTAATAATGCTAATGAAATATTAGCGGAGCTTATTTACATTATGTTCGATTACAAGCTGCTGGAAGCCCTGTCCGCCGTTGCCCGCCTGGGCAGTTTCGATCACGCGGCCCGGGAGCTGGGGCTGACCCAATCGGCGATATCACAGCGGGTCAAACTGCTGGAGCAGCGACTGGGACGACCGCTGCTGGTACGGGCCCATCCCATCCGCCCAACCCAGGCGGGGCTGGCGCTGATGCGGCACCAGCAACAGGTGGCGATGATGGAATCGACCCTGTCGACGACCCTGGTCGATGAACAGGAGAGCGCTTACAGCACCATCCGCCTGGCGGTGAATGCCGACAGCCTCGCCACCTGGCTACCAACGGCACTGGCACACCTGTTTGAGCACCACGGCGTGCTGTCGGAGCTGACGGTGGAGGATGAGGTGGTCACCCTTGAGCGGCTAAGACGAGGCGAGGTGGCCGGCTGCATCTCGGCCCACGCCCGAGCGGTGCAGGGATGCCGATCGACCCTGCTGGGCGCCCTGGGCTACCAACTGGTGGCCACCCCCCGATTTATTGACCGCCACTTTACCAACGGCATCTGCTCCCAAACCCTGATGCAGGCTCCCACCCTGCTGTTTGGTCGCGATGACGAGCTGCTGACCCGGTTTTTGAGCCGGCACTTCGGCGACGCCAACGGCCGGCCTCCCCATCACCAGCTGCCCTCGTCACAGGGATTTCTCGACGCGGTGCTGCAACACATGGGCTATGCGCTGTTACCACAACCCCAGGTTCAGGAAGCGCTGGCCCAGGGGCAGCTTCAGGCCCTGAGCGATCACCGCATCCAGGTCCCCCTGTATTGGCACAGCTGGCGCCTGCAAAGCCCTGTGATGGAAACCGTCGGCCACACCCTGATTCAGCATGGTAAGTCGGCGTTGATTAAGCCCAATTCCTAGCCGGAGTAAGCCAACAGGCATAAAAAAACCGGCGAACAGGTCGCCGGTTTTTTTGTAAGCATAAAGAGCTTAGAAGACGTAGCTCAGCTGCGCGCCCACCAGAACCACATTGCCTTCGATGCCACCACTGTAGCTGATTTCGGCATTACCCATGCCGGAGATGGGCATGGCGATGGTTTCGTTGACCGGTGCATCACCGGTGGCCTCGATGTAGGTCAGCGCCAGATCCAGGGTCAGGTCTTTCTGAAGCTGCCAGGCGGAGCCGACGGAAAACCACAGACGATCCGAATCTGGAATGGTCAGAGTGCGGTCTGCATCACCCACGGCGGTTTTGTCATAGGCCATGCCCGCCCGCAGGGTCCAGATGTCGCTGGCCTGATAGGTGCCGCCCAGAGCAAAGCGCCAGTTGTCTTTGAAGTTTTCCTCTTTAAGCAGGTTACTTGGCTCGCCGGGGAACTCCACAATCAAAGCCTCAAACGCACTCCAGTCAGTCCAGTTGATGGAGCCGTGCATGGCGAATCGCTCAGTCAGCTGATGGAAGGTGGCAAACTCGGCGTACGCCGGCAGAGGCAACTTCAGGCTGCCTGGCTTGCTGGCGCCGGGCGCCAGGCCGAAGCCGGCTCCGATGGCATCGCCTTCCAGCTCCACTTCGATCTCACTGTGATAAGCCACACCGATGCGGTGGCCGGCAGCGGGTTCCCAGGTAGCGCCAAGGCGATACCCAAAGGCCACACCGTCACCCTCGACCGATTTCAGGATGGAACCGGTCGAACCCTGAGGCAGTACGCCCAGGCCTTCAGCCCAGGCGGGAACCGTGGCCTCGACCTTGCCGTCACCGTACAGGGCACGCAACGCCACGCCGAAGCTCAGGGCGTCACTGGCTTTATAGGCCACACTGGGGGCAAATTCGATGGTGGTCACTTCAGTGGTGGAACCAAAGATCGCGGTAGCATGGCCGGCCGGCACTTCGGTGGCCAGGCCGTAGGAGGAGTTCAGTGCCACCCCAATGGCCCACTGATCCGACAGTCGGTTGCTGTAATAGAAGTTTGGCACCAGGGCCGAAGGAGCGAAATCGTCCGCATCCGCTTCACCCGGTCCGGTGGCATACACCGGGGTACCGTTGAGGCTAACGCTAACGTCACCTTGAGAGTCGATATTGGGATCCACGTAGATGGCACCCAGAGACAGTTGTTGCCCCTCCAGTTGCATCAACAGCGCCGGGTTGCGCCCCTGTGCACTGGCGTTATCGGCAATGGCCGCCTCGCCGGCAAACGCCCGCCCCAGGCCAGTCGCGGAATACTCGGCCAGCTGGAAACCAGCCCCCTGGGCCTGCGCCGCCAACACAGTGGCAACAACGGCAGCAACTACACGAATTTTCATACTCTCCCCAAACCTCATACGGTCATTTTGATTTGCCGCCATAGTAGAGAGAGAAAAAAATAGTGCAATTGCTCTTCATCCGAATTGTATAAAAACCCTAATTCAAAACAGATGTCTGGAATAAATCACCACAAAGGCGATCGATTGACACAGCTTTGGTGGCTCCAAAGCTGAACGGGTGTACTGAATGTTTGCTCTAAACACCAGCGACCAAAGTTATAAATCATTAAATTCAAAGACTTAAGCTCGAAAACTGGGCGCACAGTGTACGCCCAATCAAGGAATTTAAAACAGTGAATTTCACCAGCACCTAATGGCACACCAAAATCAACGACCCAAACCATTGAAAGTAAAGCATTTACACTGGTCGGAGCTGATCGTCGAAGCCGATTTCAGCGTACATCTGATTACTGTTGCCAGGCGGGAATAGCCGCTTCGTACTCATCAATGGCGTGCCGGTGGCCCAGGGTCAGGCCGATGGCATCCAGCCCATTAAGCAGATTATGGCGAGCATCGGCGTCCAGGGTAAATGACCAGTTCTGTTCGCCGCACTGCACCTGACAACGTTGCAGATCGATGCTGACCGGCGCCACTGCCGCCGCCTGAATCAGTGCCTGAACCTGGGACTCGGGCAGGGTCACCGGCAACAGGCCGTTATTAATGGCATTCTGATAAAAAATATCGGCAAAGCTGGGGGCGATAATGGCCCGCAAGCCGAAGTCCGCCAACGCCCAGGGGGCATGCTCACGGCTGGAACCGCAACCAAAATTTTCCCCGGCAATCAGAATGGTGGACCGATCCCAGGGGGGCTGGTTCAACACAAAATCTGGATTGGGCTGCTGTCCCTCATGATCCAGGTAACGCCAGTCATGGAACAGATGCACCCCGAAGCCCTCGCGGGTGACCTTGGCCAGAAACTGCTTGGGTATGATCTGGTCGGTATCGATGTTGGCCCGGTCGAGCACCGCGGCCGTGCCCTGATGGTGAGTGAATGGCTGCATGGTGATCTCCTACAGGGTACGAATGTCGACGAACCGGCCCGCCAACGCGGCGGCGGCGGCCATGGCCGGGCTGACCAGGTGAGTTCGGCTGCCCCGCCCCTGTCGCCCTTCGAAGTTACGATTGGATGTGGACGCGCAGCGGTCGCCCGGTTCGAGACGGTCGTCGTTCATCCCCAGACACATGGAGCACCCGGGCAGACGCCATTCGAAGCCGGCATCGATAAAGATGGCATCCAGCCCCTCCCGCTCCGCTTGCTGTTTCACCAGCCCGGAACCGGGCACCACGATGGCATCCACCCCGGGCGCCACCTTATGACCTTTAGCGATGGCCGCCGCCGCCCGCAGATCTTCGATGCGCGAGTTGGTACAGGAGCCAATAAACACCTTATTGATGCTGACATCGGTTAACGCCGTACCCGGGGTCAGATCCATATAAGCCAGCGCCTTGATGGCGGCAGACTGGGTCACCAACTCCTCAAACGCCTCGGCGGCCGGCACCGGCTGATCGATGGCGATCACCTGACCGGGGTTGGTACCCCAGGTCACCTGTGGGGCGATGGCCGCTCCGTCCAGCACCACCTCGGCATCGAAGCAGGCATCCGCATCGCTGTGCAGGCTGCGCCAGTGCGCCACCGCACTCTGCCAGTCATCCCCTTCAGGTGCCATGGGCCGGCCCTCGAGGTAATCGAAGGTGGTCTGATCCGGGGCAATCAATCCCGCTTTGGCGCCCAGCTCGATGGCCATGTTGCACACGGTCATCCGCCCCTCCATGGACAGGTTGCGAATCGCCTCACCGCAAAACTCCACCACATAGCCGGTGCCGCCACCATGACCCACCCGGCCGATGATCGCCAGCACGATGTCCTTGGCGGTGATGCCTTCGGCCACCGTCCCCCGAACCTCAATTTTCATGGTTTTGGCCCGGCGCTGACGCAGAGTCTGGGTGGCCAGCACATGCTCGACCTCGGAGGTGCCGATACCAAACGCCAGGGCACCGAAGGCACCGTGAGTGGCGGTATGGGAATCGCCACAGACGATGGTGGTACCCGGCAGGGTAAACCCCTGCTCCGGCCCCATCACATGAACAATCCCCTGATTCTGATGATGGATGTCATACAGAGTAATACCGAATTCACGGCAATTGGCCTGCAGGGTCTCCACCTGGGTCCGGGCCAACGGCGGCAGCGCCTCAATGGATCGGGTCCGGGTGGAGGTGTTGTGGTCCATGGTTGCCAACGTTTTGCCGACCGCCCGCACCGAGCGACCGGCCTGACGCAAACCATCAAACGCCTGGGGTGAGGTGACTTCATGCACAAGGTGACGATCGATGTACAGCAGCGGGGTCTCCCCCTGGGGCACATTCAGGGTGTGGCTGTGCCAGATCTTCTCAAACAGGGTTTGGCTCATTGTGTGCTTCCTTCGGCAATGCGGGCGGCGATGGCATCCCCCATCTGTGCGGTCGACAGCGCCTGCTGACGACGTTCCGGCGGCAGCAGTTCGGCGGTCATCTGGCCGGCGGCCAGAACCTCGGAGACCGCCCGATCGATGGCGTCGGCGGCGGTCTGCTCGCCCAGGCTGTGGCGCAGCATCAGGCTGGCCGACAGAATCTGCGCCACCGGATTGGCGATGCCGCGACCGGCGATGTCGGGCGCACTGCCTCCGGCGGGCTCATACAAGCCGAAGCCGCTTTCATTGAGGCTGGCGGAGGGCAGCAGCCCCATGGAGCCGGTGATCATCGCCGCTTCATCGGAGATGATGTCGCCAAACAGATTCGAGCACAGCATCACGTCAAAGTCATAGGGCCGACGCAGCAACTGCATGGCGGCGTTGTCGATGTAGATGTGCTCCAGTTCCACATCGGGATAATCGTTGGCCATGGCGTTGACCTCTTCGCGCCACATCACCGAACATGCCAGTACGTTGGCCTTGTCCACCGAGGCCACCCTGCCCCGACGTTTGCGGGCGGCTTCAAACGCCAGCCGGGCGATGCGTCGAATCTCATGACGACTGTAAACCATGGTGTCGAAGGCGGTTTCCTCGGCTCCGTCACCCCGACGCCCCTTGGGCTCACCAAAATAGATGCCGCCGGTCAGCTCCCTGACCACCAGCAGGTCCATGCCCTGGGCACTGATGTCTGCCCGTAAAGGCGACAAGGACTCCAGCCCCTGATGAATCTGCGCCGGGCGCAGGTTGCAGAACAGGCCGAAATGGCCCCGCAGCGGCAGCAGCGATGCCCGCTCCGGTTGTTCGGCAGGGGGCAACCCTTCCCATTTGGGGCCACCAACGGAGCCGAACAGTATGGCGTCGGCCTGCTCACACCCCTCCAGGGTGGCCTCGGGCAGTGCCCGGCCATGACGATCGATGGCGATGCCGCCGATGTCATGGGGATGGTAGTCCAAGCTAAAACCAAACTGGCCGGACACGGCCTGCAACACCTTGATGGCTTCAGCCATCACCTCTGGGCCGATGCCGTCCCCGGCCAGTACTGCGATGCGATGCTGCCTGCTCATGCTTCCTCCAAGATGCGTTGTTTTTTTTGTTGAATCTGCTGTTGTCTGTGGATCAGGTTGTAGACCCGTACCAGGGCGATGGCGGACGACTCGATGATGTCGGTCGACAGGCCCATGCCATGGAAGGTGCGCCCCTCAAACTCGGCGGTAATGTCGACCCGACCCAGGGCGTCGTGACCGCCGCCTTCGGCCCCGATGTGGTAGCTCTTGATGGCCAGTTGGTGGCCGGTGGCCCTGGCGATGGCCTTATAGGCGGAGTCCACCGGGCCGTTGCCGGTGGCCGCCTCGGTCATCACCTCGTCGCCCACCTGCATCTCCACCGAGGCGGTGGCAAAATGACTGCTGCCCGCCTGCACATTCAGCTGTCGAATCTGGTAATGGGCTTCCTCTTCACGCTGATTCTCAAAAAACAGCAGCGCCTCCAGATCGTAATCAAACACCTGGCCTTTCTTATCCGCCAGGGCCAGGAAACGTTGATACAGGGTCTCGAGATCAAACTCGCTGTCGCTATACCCCATCTCCGCCATGCGGTGTTTGATGACGTGACGACCGGAGCGGGAAGTCAGGTTGAGGTTGTTGCGCCCCAGGCCGATGGATTCCGGGGTCATGATTTCATAGGTGTTCTGTGATTTGAGCACCCCGTCCTGATGAATGCCGGAGCTGTGGCTGAAGGCATTGGCACCGACGATGGCCTTGTTAGACTGAATCGGCATGTTGCACAGACGACTGATGGTCTGGCTGACCCGGTGGATCTCGGCGGGGTTGGCGCCCACCTCCAGGCCAAAACGGGCCATGCGGGTCTTGAGGATCATGATCACCTCCTCCAACGCCGCGTTGCCGGCACGCTCACCAATGCCGTTGATGGTGCCCTCAACTTGACGGGCACCGGCTTCAACCGCCGCGATGGAGTTGGCCACCGATAAGCCGAGATCGTCGTGGCAATGAACCGAGATCACCGCCTGGTCGATGTTGGGTACCCGCTCAAACAGGGTGCGGACAATGCCGCCAAACTCGGTGGGAGTGGTGTAACCGACGGTGTCGGGAATATTAACGGTGCCGGCACCGGCTTTGATGGCCGACTCCACCATACGGCACAGATTGTCGATGGGGGTCCGGCCGGCATCTTCACAGGAAAACTCGACATCATCGGTAAAACGACGGGCATACCGGATGGCGTCAGTGGCCATCTCCTCCACCTGGGAGAAGTTGCGCTTCAGCTTGCTCTGTACATGAATGTCGGAGGTCGAAATGAAGGTGTGGATACGGAACTGGTCCGCCACTTTCATCGCCTCGGCGGCGGCATCGATGTCGGCCTGCACCGCCCGGGACAGGGCGCAGATGCGGCTGTCCTTGATGGTGGCGGCAATCTGACGCACCGATTCAAAATCCCCGGGCGAAGAGACCGGGAAACCGGCCTCGATAATGTCGATCCCCATCCGTTCCAGCGCCCGGGCAATCTGCAACTTTTCGTTGACCGACAAACTGGCGGCCAGCGCCTGCTCTCCGTCTCTCAGTGTGGTATCAAACAAGATTACCTGATCTGTCATTACTGCCTCCCTGACAACCCGTTCCCATGCGCAAGCAAAAAAAAACCCGCGCTCTAGGGCGCGGGTTGGCTATGCTCGAGTGGTACTGTTTTTAGTCCACGACCGGCCGGCCCGCGCAGCGTCCTGCTAGGGTTAGGCTTAGTAGTAGGGTGGAACCAAAAACGTTGTACATAAAAATTCAGTTTATCGTGGTTACGAAGTGACCTAACTATGGCGGTATTTCGCAAAGCCTGTCAACCACTAATCCTCGGAGCGGTGGAAATTTTTGCTTTTTTCTGACCAAACCCTGGCCCAAAGCCAGCCGAGAAACGACACCATTATGTGCCAATTAAGCAACAATTACCGTCACTTACATATTCGCCTCCAAGTCAGTTCTGGTGCCGCTTTTGAGAGCCACCTCGCCCTGTCGGTATCCACTTCTTTACCAACGTGTAACAGAAGCATTATCCTATAGGCCTACCCTTTATTTATGCAGGCCATAATGCTGTCTCCGATTAGGATGATTGGAATCCTGCTGCTGACGCTTCTCCCCTGGAGCGCACTGGCGGACGATCTGACCCAACGCCTGGACGCCCTGACTCTCGAGGTGCAACTGGGTGCGCCCGACAGTTACGCCCATCTGGACAAGCTGGGTCCACAGATTCAATCGGCCACCCCCCTGCAACAGATGCGCTGGCATGTGCTGCGCTGCGAATCCGCCGCAGGCAGTCGCTCGCTGTCCGAGGTGCAGCAGGTGGTTCGTCAGGGCCTGGCGTTGGCGGAGAGGTTGCAACAGCCACAACTGGCGGCCTACATGAACGCCTGCGAGAGCAGCAAGCTCATGACCCAGGGGCAGTATGAGCAGGCGTTGGACAGCATCAATCGCGCCATCCATGACAACAGCGCCTACGGTGCGCTGGGCATCAGCCTGCTGCGCCGGGCCGACATCTACGCCGATCAGGGGAATCTTGAAGCGGCACTGGATGACCTGTACCAGGCCCTCACCTGGCTTGAAAGCACCCACGACTACCCGCCACTGTTTCAGCCTCATCCCGCCATGCTGTCCTACTCACTGGCGCGGACCTATTACTATCTGGGCGACTACCTGCGCAGCGACACCCTATTTGAGCAAGCCGTCAGGGAAGCGCCTTCGGACTCGGTGCTCAGCTGGGTGATTCGCGTCAATCAAACCTTCACCCTGATGCAACAACAACGCTTTATCGAAGCCAGTCAGCAGATGGAGAGCCTGGACGCCCTGGTACCCAACATGAGCCTGACCGACCAGGCCCATTTCAACCTGCTGTACGCCCACCTGAGTCTGAAACTCGACCGTTTCGCCAAAGGCTACCAATACGCCGAGCTGGCCATCAGTCAGTTTGGTGAGCTGGGGATGGATGAACGTCAGGCACGGGCCCGCGGCTTTCTGGCCGAATCGGCCTTTCACCTGGAACGGTTCGAGGACGCCCGCTACCACCTGAAGCTGGCCCGGGAGCGCTACCGGCAAGACAACGACATCCGGGTACTGGCCGATCTGGATCGCATCGAGTCGGAAGGCGAGGCCCTGCAGGGGCACTTTCAAAAAGCCTATCAGCTGCAGCTGTCCTATCAGAAAGCCTACGCCGGCCTGCAGGAACAGCTGCGAAAAGACGCGCTGTTGCAGCAGCAAGCCCAGTTGGATCAGCGCATCGACCGCAGTCGTGAACGGCTGGCCGCCCAGTCAGAAGAGTATTTTAAGCTCCACAACAAATTGATGATCTGGCAGGTGATCGCCTCGCTGAGTCTGCTGTTATGGCTGATCTGGCTGCTGTTCAAACTCACCAGCAACACTGGCGCCGGCGCTGGCAACCGGCCTCTGCAGAGTCAGGACTGGCGCAGCCAGCTGGAACACGCCCTGGCGACCACAGACCGAACGCTGCCGGTAGTGCAGTTCAATTGGGAAGGTCCAGCCCTGAGTGAACTGGACAGAAAGCGGATTCTGAGTCGGGATCTGCGCATCAATGACATCATGCTGGAGCCCGGCGATCACCAGTTGCTGATGCTGCTGGTGGACGCCAGTGAGGCCGAGGCCGAACGGCTACGCTATCGCCTCAGTCGCAGCCTGGCGGAGGCCGGCTACCTGAACATCACCACCGGTGTGGCCCGTTCTCATCCACTGGATCGCAGCGATTCTCTGTTGGCACGGCTGGAGTGCAACCAGATTCAACACAGCCTGATGCGGCCGGAAAACATCATTCGTCCAAATAAGCCGCAATGGCATCGATGAACTGCTGTCCGTAACGCTCCAGCTTCTTGGCACCCACTCCGTTGATCCGCAGCAGTGTCCACTCAGTGGTGGGCAACTCACTGGCCATCTCAGCCAGGCTGGCATCGGAGAACACCTGGTAGGGCGGAATTCCCGCCTCGTCGGCCAGGGTGCGACGCAACTGCTTCAACAGGGCAAACAGACGCCGGTCGTAGTTTTGCGGCAATAACCGGCTGCGGCCACGGCTGGGCTTGGCCAGCACAATGCGGGGCTCCGCCAGCTCCAGCTTTTGATTCCCCTGCAACACCGATCGGGCCGCCGGATTCAGCGTCAGTGCCATGGAGCGGGTAATGTCCTGATTCACTAGGCCATGGTGTACCAACTGTCGCAATACCGACAGCCAGTGGTCACTGGAGTGCTCGCTACCAATGCCCCAGGTGGTCAGCTTGTCGTGGCCCCGCTCCACCACGGCGTGATTCTTACTGCCACGCAACACCTCGATGACGTGACCCATGCCAAACCGCTGCTTCACCCGGTAGATGCAGCTGAGGGCCTTGCGCGCCTGTTCGGTGGCGTCGAAGCGTTTCGGCGGATCCAGGCAGATGTCGCAGTTGCCGCAAGACTCGTGGGCGGGTTCATCGAAATAGTTCAGCAACACCTGACGCCGACAAGTCTGGGCCTCGGCAAACGCGGCCATGGCATTAAGCTTATGGATGTCCACCGGGTTGGGCTCGCGATCGCCGCTCTCCAGCAACTGCCTCACCCGGGCAATGTCACCGGGGTCAAACAGCATCAGCGCTTCGGCGTCCAGGCCGTCGCGGCCGGCACGGCCAGTTTCCTGATAGTAGCTCTCGATGGATTTTGGCAGGTCCCAGTGCACCACAAAGCGGACATTGGACTTGTTGATGCCCATGCCAAAGGCTACCGTAGCCACCACAATGTCCACCTGCTCACGCAGAAACGCCTCCTGCACCTGATTACGCAGATCCGACTCCAGACCGGCATGATAAGCTTCGGCAGCAAACCCCTCTTTACGCAGCTTTTCGGCCACCTCTTCGACCCGACGGCGGCTGCCGCAGTAGATAATGCCGGCGTTGCCTTTCTGCTGCTGCAGGAAGGTCTTCAGCTGAGTGAAGGGGCTGAGCTTGTCCATCACGCTGTAGCGGATGTTGGGTCGATCGAAGCTGGACAGGTGCTCGTGGGGCTGGTGCAACCCAAGGCGCTGAACGATGTCGACCCGGGTGGCCTGATCGGCGGTGGCGGTGAGGGCCATCATCGGAATGTGGGGAAACGCCTGTTTAACCTCGCCGAGACGGGCGTACTGGGGACGGAAATCGTGGCCCCACTGACTGATGCAATGGGCCTCGTCCACGGCGATCAACGCCAACGGCCACTCCGCCAACCTGGCCATCATATCCGGTGCCAGCAGACGCTCCGGCGAGAGGTAGATCAGCTTGATTTGACCATCGCGGATGGCGGCCAGGCTGGCCAGCCACTCCTCCCGGCTCAAACTGGAGTTCAACGCCACCGCTCCGATCCCCAGCTGACGAACGGCGTCCACCTGATCCTTCATCAGCGACAGCAGAGGCGACACCACCACGGTGACCCCCTCGAGCAGCAGCGCCGGCAATTGATAACACAGGCTCTTACCACCGCCGGTCGGCATGATCACCAACCCATCCCGCCCCTGGCAAGCCGAGGCCACCACCTGTTCCTGGCCGGGACGGAACTGACGGTACCCAAACACCTGCTGAAGCAGGGCCAGCGCAGGGTCAGTGCAGTCGGATAGGGGCGTGGCAGCAGCGGTGGAGTCCATGAATCTCAATACAGGGTCGCAAAAGGCCCGTTATTGTAATTCAACTGACCGCCGCTGTCTGCCACCACAAAAAGGTTGTGCCCCGATCCCCGAAGTGCTTTGATAAGTGATTGAAAAACAATCAACCCGAGCGAGGGCGAGCGCCAATGACCACCCTGACCCAGCCACAAGCGCTGGAGTACGTACGCGGACTCTTTGCCGAACGCATCCCGTTTAATCAGCTGGTCGGCATTGAGTTAAAACAGCTCAGCCTGGATCAGCTTGAATTAAGAGTGCCGATGCGGCCGCAACTGGTCGGCAATCCGGCCCAGCAGATTCTCCACGGCGGCGTCACCGCCACCCTACTGGACGTGGTGGGCGGACTCACCGCCTTTACCGGCGTGATCCAGAGTCGCGACCTCTGGCCCGAAGCGGTACTGGTCCGGCGCCTGAAGACGCTCGGAACCATCGACTTACGGGTGGATTACCTGCGCCCCGGCCGGGGCGAACTGTTTGTGGCCACCGGTACCGTCATCCGAGCCGGTAACAAAGTGGCGGTCTCCCGCATGGAGCTGCACAACGAACGGGGCAGCCACATCGCCTTTGGCACCGGCACTTACATGGTGGGTTAACGCCGTCATTGCATCCATGGCCACCGCAGGGGCATACTGTCGCTCCTTTTACGGCTATTGCCCCCGACTTCGACCAGTGTGACCCATGCAAAATCAGGAATTCCGCCACGGCGTGATCTACGCCATCATGGCCTACTGCATGTGGGGCTTCGCCCCCCTGTACTTCAAATCCATTGCCGAAGTACCGGCAACGGAGATCCTGATGCACCGGGTGATCTGGTCTTTCGTGATGATGCTGTTGCTGGTGGCCGTAACCGGGCAGTTCAGCGCGGTACGCCGACTGCTTCGCCAACCCAGACAGCTGCTCACCCTGACCGCCACCGCCACCCTGGTCGCTGGTAACTGGTTGATTTTCATCTGGGCCGTCAACTCAGGTCGCATGCTCGATGCCAGCCTGGGCTATTTCATCAACCCTCTGTTCAACGTCGCGCTGGGGATGCTTTTCCTGGGTGAACGACTGCCGAGAATGCAGTTGATGGCGGTGGGGCTGGCGGCCACCGGGGTGGTGGTGGAGCTGGTGCACTTTGGCTCCCTGCCCTGGATCTCCCTGGCACTGGCCAGCAGCTTCGGCTTATACGGCCTGCTGCGCAAGAAAGTGGCATTGCAGTCCATTACCGGCCTGTTTGTGGAAACCGCGATGATGCTGCCGGTGGCGCTGCTGTTCTGGGCTCAACTGGACTCCCCCACCTCGAACTTCGGCAACAACCCGCTACAGCTCAATCTGCTGATCGCCGCCGCCGGGGTGATCACCACCCTGCCGCTGCTCTGCTTCGCCGCCGCCGCAGTGCGAATCCCGTTTTACATGCTGGGAGTATTCCAGTACATCGGCCCCAGCCTGATGTTTGGCCTGGCCATCACCCTGTACGACGAGCAGCTGGATCCGGCCCAGCTAACGACCTTCTGCTTTATCTGGGCGGCGCTGGTGTTGTTCACCTTTGACATGTGGCGCCAGTCGAGAAAAAAACGCCGCGCCTGAAAACCAAACAGCCCCGCAAAAGCGGGGCTGTGTCTGACCAGAGCGGCGACTAAGCCAGTTGCCGATCCAACAACTTTCGATAGCTCTCCAGGGCACCACTGTGCTCACCCAGTTGCTCCTGTAACTCCGCCAACTGTGAGTACCGGTATCGGGTCGGAGCCAGCTCGATAGCTTTACGCTGGTACTTCTTCGCTTCCCGATACTGACGTATCTGACGACTGAGGTTGGCCAGGCAATCATAATACTCCGCCGATTCCGGCGCCGCATAATGACGCTGCAATTGATGAATCAGCGATTCACCGGCATCCTCACTGCACAGAGGCAGCACCTCCAGCAGCAGCGCCTGCGGCGCCGATTTCGTCAGCTGTGCCATCAGCATCTTGCGGGCTTCGGTGGCCTGCTGAAATCGAATCAGCGCCTCGATGTACGCCAGGGCAATGGAGTCCAGTTTGCGGGTTCGCCGCGGCAACTGTTGCCAACGCTCCTGAACCGCCTCCAGGGTGGGACAGGCTTGCAGGGCACCGCGCTCAATCTCCACCGGCAACGCCTGCAACTGCTCCTGGGGCAAAACCTTATGCTTGGTCAATGCCGGGGCAATGCGGGAGATAGCGTCCCAGTCCTGCTGACGCTGATACAGCTCATGGGCCAGCTTCAACACCGTCGGACGGGCTCTCAGTGACGCTGGAAGTGCCTCCAGGCACTGACGGGCGGACGCCAGCTCACCGTCCTGAATCAGGTAGCGGATGCGGGCAATGTTAACCGCCGCGTCGCTGCCGGGCAGGGCTTCCGCCTGTTTAAGGAAGGCCTCGGTCTGCTCGGCATCGCCCTGATGATGGGCTGCACGGGCCGCCGCCAGGTAGTTCACCAGTGGCAACTCACCGGCTCCGGCGCCTTTCGACATCGCCTTCTGCGCCAGAGACCAGTTCTCTTCCGCCAGCGCCAGCGCCCCCTGCAACGTGAATTTGCGCGAGCTGCGCAGCCGCCAGCGCCTGGGCAGCGACCAGGTCAGGCCGATACCCTGCATGCCCTTAACCAACAGCCACTCCAGCAACTGCAGCAGGGCAAAGCCCACCAGCAACATCACCACCGCCGCCACCACCGACGTTTCGATGGTGTAATCGCCGATGGCCAGCAACAGATAACCTTTGTTCTCGACCAGTTTGGGACCAACAATGGCACCGGCCAATACAATCAGGGTATAAATCAGCAGCCTAATCATCAGCGATTCTCCCTGGCACTACCCAGGCGATCCGCCACTATCCGTTCCAGCAGCGGTTGGCTGCTTAACTCCGTTGGCAGACGACTGGCCAACTCCGCCGATTTCAGATCCGACAAGGTTGCCAGGGCCGCATCGATCTCGGCCGCGTCCCGTTTGAAATAGGTATCGATCCACTCAGAAGCGGTTCCCAGTGCCTTACGGTAGGCCTGGGTATGGCCGTGGTACAGCGCCAACTGGGCCTGCATCATCTTGCCTTTGAGGTGCTCTCTCAGATACCACTCCTGCTCCGGGGCCAGCAATGGCTGCAGATCTCCCTGACGGCGACGGACGGTGATGAAATCGTCCATCAGCGCGCTCCAGGTTTTGGCCAGATTGGTACGCCAGTCATCCACCGACTCCGAGGGTGCGTTGCTGGTCTCCGCTTGTGCCAAGTCCGGCAACTCCACCCGGTTCAACGGCCACTGATCCACCTTGGCGATCAAGGCCTCGATGGACAGGGCCAACCCGGCCAGATCCTGTCTGGGCAGGGCTTTGAGGGTGGCAATATCATCATTCAACGCCGCCCGAATCGACGTCAAAGCATTGTCATTCACCAGATTCAAACGCCGATCTGCATCCTGCAGCAGGGCGATGGCGGTTTGCACGTCCTGCTCCAGCCACAGCTTGCGACCGGCCATCTGCACCAGATAGTCGGCTTCGGCCAGTAACCAGTCCTGTGGCCGCAGGTTGCGGGCCTTGGTCAGTGCCGACTGCAACTCGGCCACCTGCTTAATCATCCCCTGTTGCTGGCGGGCCTGCTCACCGATGCGTTGCTCCAGCATGTTGCGCTCGGACAACATCTGAGTGCGCATCTCGTCCAGCTTGCCGGTCAGGGCCTGCGACTGCAGTTGTTGTTGTTGACGTTGCTGCCACTGCCACACCGTAAAGGCGGTGGACGCCGCTGCCAGCAGCAGGGCGACGATGGCAACCAGAATGGCGACGCTGGCGCCCTTGCTCTCACCTTTCACCGATTGAGACAGAGGGGGCTGGGCAGCGGTCACTGGCTGGCTGATGGCCGTCTCGGCCTCTGGAGTTGGGGTGTCACCCGTTCCGGTTGCCGGCTCGGCACCATCGGGCACAGCCTCACTTTGCCGAGCCGCTTGATGGACGTCGGCCTCAGGCTGCGGCGGCGTGGCATTGTGATCAGCGGAGTCTGGCGACTCCAGTTTTGACTCATCGGGGCTGGGAGAGTTGGGATGTTCCGGCTTCTTATCCATTACTAACGATTCTTCCAGTTTGCTATCGATTCAATGATAGCGTCATCTCCTGCTCCCTGGGTCACGCAGATGTGCTGGCACCCCAATTTTCGGGCCGCCGCAGCCACCCGCTCCACCGGCACCAACAACAATTGCTGCTGAAGCCAGGGTCGCTGAGGCTCGGGCACCACTTGAAATAGGTTGTGCAGGATCTCGACACTGGTAGCCAGTATGGCGTTAACGCCGTCCCGTTGCCAGCTTTGTACTTGATCTGAACCATTTATTTTGGGTAACTGGCGACGATAAACCGACCAGTACTGCACCGATGCACCCGCCGCTACCAGGCGCTCGGCCATGGTCTCACGACCGCCATTACCACGGACAATGACAAAACGCTGCCGGGCCACATCCGCCATCTGCGGCAGTGACCACACCCCTTCGGTGGTTTCGTTGTCGACCGGTGCGGTCAAGGGAGAAACACCGTGGGTGCGCAACGCCCTGGCGGTGGCACCACCAACGGCCAGATAGCGAATGGGAGGCCAAGAAGGCAACAGGCGGGCGGCGTAGTCAACCGCATTAGCAGACACAAAAAAAGCCGCATCAGCCCCAGCCAGTGGGGAGGGACACGGCTGCGGTTCAGCGACGATCTCCATCATGGGGCAGCAGCTTACCTGCTCCCCCATGGCCTCCAGCCGGGCGGCCAGAGACCGGTTGCGACCCGCCGGGCGGGTCAGCAAGACGTGCATCAGGCCTCCCCGTACACCTCTTTGAGAATCTCACCGGCACCGGCACTGAGCAGCATTTCAGCCAGTTCAATGCCCAGCTTTTCGGCGTCGGCCTTGTTGCCGCGCACTTCGTTGCGCAGCAGCACGCTGCCATCCGGCTTGCCCACCAGGCCACGCAACCACAACTGATCGCCTTCCAGTTCGGCGTAGGCACCGATTGGCACCTGGCAGCCCCCTTCCAAATGGGTGTTCATGGCGCGCTCGGCAATCACCCGGGCACGGGTCTCCTGGTGCTCCAGAACGCTCAGCAGCTCCAGCAACTCGGCGTCGTCCAGACGGGCTTCGATGCCGACCGCCCCCTGACCATTGGCTGGCAGGGACTGCTCGCTTTCGATAAAGCTGGTAATGCGGTGATCAAATTCCAGTCGTTTCAGGCCCGCTGCCGCCAGAATGATGGCATCGTACTCGCCGTCATCCAGCTTACGCAGGCGGGTGTTGACGTTACCACGCAGATCGTGAATCTTCAGATCCGGGCGCAGTTCACGCAATTGACATTGACGACGCAGGCTCGAGGTGCCGACGATGGCGCCCTGTGGCAGCTCATCCAGTGTCTTGTAGTTATTTGACACGAAGGCATCACGGGGATCTTCACGCTCACAAATCGTGGTCAGGCCCAGCCCTTCCGGAAAGTCCACCGGCACGTCCTTCATGGAATGCACCGCGATGTCAGCCCGCCCTTCCAGCATGGCCACTTCCAGCTCTTTTACGAACAAGCCCTTGCCACCGACTTTGGCCAGCGGCGTATCGAGAATGATGTCACCCTTGGTGGACATCGGCAGCAGAATCACCTCCAGGCCGGGATGCGCTTTCTCCAGCTCGGCCTTAACAAACTCCGCCTGCCACATGGCCAGCGGGCTCTTGCGGGTTGCGATTCGAATCTCTTTACGCGCCATAAGTCTCGGTTTCCTTAACTAATATCGGCACTGATTTGCGCCGTTACCAACAACAATTAGCGCTCATGTTGCCAGCATTTCGTATTGCGTTAAAGCAGGCACGGCGGTTAGCCACGCTTTTATCGCCCTAAATCTCGGAAAATTGATCCTTTTCACGATTTCTCGTCGATGCGGGAATAATGTTATCATGATCACACTTCCCTTCCATTTTGTGAGATTGCATTGAACCAGGTTTCGGCCGACATTGCTCTGAGTAACACCCTGAATCAGGTTCGGCTTAAGCAATTCCAGCAACTACTGAGCCCGCACCAGATTGCCGTGTTATCGACGGTGATCGGCGCCCTGCATTGCCCGGAATCTCGGGCGCTACCCGGCTGCCCGACCGCCATCAGCGGCTTCGTTTCGCCACCGCTGTTCCGCCCTTCCGATGATGACCTTCGCCATGACGGTCCACTGCTGGGGCTCTATGCCATGGGCAGTAGCGGTTCATTGGGACAGACCCGAAGCTCCGACGTGGATCTGTGGCTGGTTCACGAAGACGGTCTCGACAGCGACACCCTGGAAGCCCTGCAACAGAAGATGCAATGGCTCAGCCGCTGGGCCACCGAACAGGGGTTGGAAACCCACCTGTTCCTGATTAACCCCTGCCAATTCGGCCAGCCCTGCCAGCGATGCCTGGACAAGGAGCACAGCGGCAGCGCCCAGCACTGGCTGCTGCTGGAGGAGTTCTACCGCACTCAGACCCGCCTGGCCGGCAAGGCCCTGGCCTGGTGGCCCGGCGCACCAACCGACCACCCCGCGCTGCTGTCTCTGGGACAGATCCAACACCTGCCCGCCAGTGAGTTTTTTGGTGCCGCCCTGTGGCAGCTGTTCAAGGGCATCGATCGGCCCCATAAATCCGCCCTAAAAGTGCTGCTGCTGGAGGCCTACGTGGCCGACTATCCGGATCAGCGCATCCTGCGGGATCAGTTATGGTATGGGCTTAAGGCCGGCAAGTCGGTTCAGGAGACCGATCACTATCTGATGCTGTACCAGCGCCTCGAACACTATCTGAGCCGGCAGCAGGAGCCGAGCCGGCTGTCGATGGTACAGCGCTGCTTCTACTTGAAATGCCACAGTAACAGTGCCCCGGTGGATCTAGACGACTGGCGCCGGCGCACACTGACCAAACTGGCCAAACAATGGCAATGGACGCCGCTGTTGATCGACTCACTGGATCAGGCGCAAAACTGGCATGCGGGCCAGGTGCGCTGGTTCAATCAACAGCTGCAACAATTGATGCTGGCCAGCTACCAGAGACTGACCAATTTCGCCAGCGGCCAGCGCCTGCCGAGACAGTTGCAGATTCAGGACATGGGCATTCTGACCCGCAAACTCTACACCCAGTTTGAGTCGGAGCCGGACAAGCTGGTGCGACTCAACCCGCTATGGAGCCACGGGCTGGTGGAGCCGCACCTGACCCTGCTGCAGGTGGATGCCAGCGACAGCCACGGCGGCAACTGGTACCTGTATCGCCAACAACCGGACAAACGGCTGCTGTTTGGTGAAAGCCCGTTGTTCCACCACCGCAGCCGTCTGGCATGCATCGCCTGGGCCGCCGCCAACGGCTTGGTGGACTTCCACACCCAGATTCACTGCTTCAATGCCGGCCAGGGGCGAAGCAGTCGCTCACTGACCCGGTTGGCGCGCCAGTTTAGCCAGCAGTTGCCGCAGCCGGAAATAAGCGATCTGGAGGCCTTGCAGCAACCCTGGCATCTGGACGAAATTACGGTGGTGGTCAATCTGGAGCAGGATCCCTCCCGCCACTGGCACGGATCCGAGGCGATGCTGGATCTGAGGGGCAACAAGGTGCTGTCCACCGGACGGCCGAAGCGGCCGCTGATCGGCTCGCTGGAGCTGCTGTGTCGCAACAGTTGGGGAGAGCTGCACTACCACAGCTTCGACGGCGAGCATGGCATTCTGGAGATGCTGGAACAGCTGATGTCCGGCATCACCAATGAACACCTGCCTCGAGTCAGGGTGGTGTCGGTCGGCCACAGAGCCAACCGTCAAATCACCGATAAGCTGCAGTTTCTGATCGAACAGTGTGGACGCTTACGGCAACAGAGTCGGGCTGAGCAGTTGCAGGTTCTGCCGCTGACCATCGGCGAGCATCAGTACGGACTGCTGTTTTCCAGTCAGGGCATGCACTGGCGGCCCGCCGCTGAACTGCCACCGCTGCCGGCGCCGCTCAGAGAGGGCACCCTGCAGACACTGCCCCAACCCCACCTGGGCGATGACCCCTACGCCAGCGCTCCGGCAATCCTGAGGCTGCACGCCCGCAAGGGGATGCGACAGTACTTTGTGCGCGAGCGCCAGCAGGGGCTGGACATCTACCTGCTGGATGAGAACAACGTCATGCAGCGGTTTTTCCACTCCGTCACTCAGCTGAGCGCCCTGATCGACAACATCAGCGATCTCTATGTATTTAAGCAGGAAGGGAAGTTTGGCGGTGGCAGCTTTAATCTGCCGCAGTTCTATCGGCTCAAGCGCTGCAACGGCGAACTGACCGTGATGCCACTGGCGGAATCGGAACTGCTGCAGCTGGGGTAACTCCGCCAGCGAATCCACGGAGGGATTCGCCTGGCAAGCATTAGAATTGAATCTGCTCTCCGCCTTGCTTGGCTACCGATTCGGATAAAAACGCTAACAGCTCAACGCCTTCCCGCTCCTCAATCCACTGGCCCTCAACCTGGCTAAAACGGTAACCACCAAACTTGGTTGCCAACCACAACTGACACATCGCTTCCTGCTTATTCAGCACAATGTGGCTACCATCGATGCATTCCAGATCCAGTACATTGCCGGACTGCTCATAATCCAGCTCCAGCTCACTGTCATCGATGGCATCGACGATGCCCTCCAGCGTGTCGTCGGCCAGTTGGTGAAAGCGGCTTGTATCCATCGACATGATCTATTCTCTTTGTTTGCAATTAGCGGTTGGAATGCGATTATAGAGGGCTAGATTCCTAAGGTCATCGCTTTTCCCATGTTACGACTGTTTACTGCATTTTTTTGCTGCTGGCTACTGGCCGGTTGTGGCCAGAAAGGGCCACTTGTGCTGCCCGAGCCTGAAGCCGTCAATCCGCCAGTCACGGAACACCCTGTCGCCCCCGAACCCAAACAGGAAAGCGACCCTCAGCAATAGGACACCGCCATGGACCATTTCAGTTATCACCAAGGACGCCTGATGGCTGAACAGGTCAGTGTTGCCGAACTGGCTGACCGCTATGGCACTCCCTGCTACATCTACTCCCGGGCTACCATCGAGCGCCACTGGCGCGCTTTTGATCGTGCCGTCGGCGATCACCCCCACCTCATCTGCTATGCGGTCAAAGCCAACAGCAACCTGGCGATCCTTAATCTACTGGCCCGTATGGGCAGCGGCTTCGACATCGTTTCCGGTGGCGAACTGGCTCGGGTGCTGGAAGCGGGGGGCGACCCCGCCAAAGTGGTGTTCTCCGGTGTCGGTAAGAGCGCCGACGAGATGCGACAGGCCCTGTCGGCCGGCATTCACTGCTTCAATGTGGAGTCCGAGCCGGAGCTGGAGCGCCTCAATGAGGTAGCCAAAGAGCTCGGCCTGATGGCGCCGGTGTCGCTTCGCATCAATCCCGATGTGGACGCTGGAACCCACCCCTACATCTCTACCGGCCTGAAACAAAACAAGTTTGGCATCCCCATGGCCCGGGCCGAAGCCGCCTTTGAGATGGCCCGCCAGCTGCCCCACATCGACATCAAGGGGGTGGATTGCCACATCGGCTCACAACTCACCACCCTGCCGCCGTTCCTGGCGGCGCTGGAGCGGTTGCTGGCACTGATCGATCGGCTCGAGCAACGGGGAATTCAGATTCAGCACCTGGATGTCGGCGGCGGTCTGGGAGTCAACTATGGTGACGAAAACCCGCCCCACCCGGATCAGTACGCCGCCGCGCTGCTGAAACAGCTAAAGGGCCGAGCATTGACCCTGATCTTCGAACCCGGACGGGCCATTATGGCCAATGCCGGCCTGCTGGTGACCCGGGTCGAGTACCTGAAGCAGGGGGAAGACCGGGACTTCGCGGTGGTGGATGCCGCCATGAATGATCTGCTGCGTCCCAGCCTCTACAGTGCCTGGCAGGCGATCATTGCGGTCACCCCCCGCCAGGGAACGCCGCGCCCCTACGACGTGGTCGGGCCGGTCTGCGAAACCGGAGATTTTCTCGGCAAGGACAGGTCTCTGGTGCTCGAGCCCGGCGACCTGCTGGCAGTTCGCAGCGCCGGGGCTTACGGCTTTGCCATGGCTTCCAACTACAACAGCCGCCCCAGGATCGCCGAGATTATGGCCGACGGCGACCAGGCCCAACTGATACGGGAACGAGAAACCATCAATCAATTGTGGCAAGGTGAGCACTTACTGCCGTAAACTAATCAAAAACTTAAATTCAAAAGTAGGACAGTGTCTTGATCCAGTTCTCCAAAATGCAGGGGTTAGGCAACGACTTCATGGTCGTCGATGCCGTCACTCAGAACCTCTATCTGTCTCCGGAACAGATCCGTCGCCTCGGCGATCGGCATTTTGGCGTGGGCTTCGATCAACTGCTGCTGGTGGAGCCCCCCTACGATCCCGATCTGGATTTTCATTACCGCATCTTCAATGCCGACGGCAGCGAAGTGGAAAATTGCGGCAATGGCGCCCGCTGCTTTGCCCGCTTCGTGCGAATGAAAGGGCTGACCAACAAGAATCACATCGGCGTCAGCACCCAGGCCGGCACCCTTAAACTGCGGCTGGTGCACGACGATCAGGTGACCGTCAACATGGGTCAACCGAAGTTTGAACCGGGTCAATTGCCGTTTCGAGCCAATAAGGTAGAGAAAACCTACCTGCTGCAAACCGATGATCAGATTCACCTCTGCGGCGCCGTCTCCATGGGCAACCCTCACTGTGTGCTGCAAGTGGACGATATCGACAGCACCGACGTCGCCGGCATCGGCGCAAAACTGAGTAAGCATGAGCGCTTTGCCAAAGGGGTGAACGTCGGCTTTATGCAGGTGCTGTCCGACTCCCACATCAGATTGAGAGTGTTTGAGCGGGGCGCCGGCGAAACCCTGGCCTGTGGCACTGGCGCCTGCGCCGCCGCCGTGATCGGCCAGCATCAGGGAATTCTGTCGCAAAAGGTGCGCGTTGATCTGCCAGGTGGTACCTTACACATTGAGTGGCCAGGCCATGGAAAGGCTGTAGAGATGACCGGGCCAGCCGTACACGTTTACGATGGTCAAATTGGATTATGAAACACGAACTCACCGACAGCCTTAACGATCTGAGCGCCAGCATGGTTAAAGAGTACCTGCTGGAGAACTCGGATTTTTTCATTCGCCACCCGGAGCTATTGCTGAGCCTGCGGATTCCCCATACCGAACGGGGCACCGTCTCCCTGATTGAGCACCAGCAGTTGAACCTGCGATCCCGCGTTCAGCAACTGGAGGAGGAGATCACCTCACTGTTGTCGGTGGCCTCCCGCAACGAAGACATCTACCGATTCTACAATCAGCTGTTCTTTGACCTGCTCAATACCCACAGCCTCGACGAGATCAACCGGGTACTGGTGGACAGTTTCAAGAGCCGCTTCCGGTTTGCCAAAGTCAGGCTGGCCATCACCGATCTGCAGGGGCAGTTCGAACAGCCTGAGCTCAACCTGATTCTGCGCCGTCGCCTCAACGAACAGGGCTACTACCTCGGCCGCCTACCGGCACAGGAGCAGAACCCGCTGGTGGCTCAGGACAACGGCTCGGTGGCTCTGGTGTGCATCGGCGATCGCAGCCAACCGGTAGCGCTGCTGGCCATCGCCTCCAACGACCCCAGCCACTTCTCCCCGGACATGGACACCATGATGCTGGATCAGGTGCGCCAGCTGTTGGCCTACAAGATTCCGCAACTGTTGCATGGATGAACCGCTGCGTCAGTTCGAACGCTACCTGCGCAGCGAACGTCAATATTCGCCTCATACCTGCCGCAACTACCTCAGAGAACTGAACCGATGTGCGCCTCTGCTGCAACAGCAGGAAGTGCAGCACTGGCAGAGCGTCAGCCACCCCCAGCTGCAGCAGCTGATCAGCAAACTGCACCGCCAGGGACTGTCGCCCCGCTCGCTGGCTCTGACCCTGTCGGCCCTGCGCCAGTTTTTTGATTTTCTGGTTCATACCGAGATCATGGACCACAACCCCGCCCGTCACCTCAGTGCTCCCAAGCAGGGCAAACCACTGCCGAAGAATCTGGATGTGGACCAGATGGAACAGCTGCTCAGCATCGACAGCGATGATCCCATCGCCGTGCGCGATCGGGCGATGATGGAGCTGTTTTACTCCAGCGGCCTTCGACTGGCGGAACTGGTGGCCATCGACATCGATCAGCTGGATCCCCAGGAAAAACAGGTGAGAGTCACGGGAAAAGGAGGCAAAACCCGGCTACTGCCGGTGACTGCGGTGGCCATTGAGTGGATAAACCGCTGGCTGGCGCTGCGCTCCGCGCTGACGACAGAGGCCGACGGGGCCCTGTTTGTTTCCAACCGTGGCACCCGCATCAGCCCACGCTCGGTGCAGGCCCGCCTGGCAAAATGGGGGCAGCAACAGGCCGTCGGCGCCCGGGTGCACCCCCATAAACTGCGTCACGCCTTCGCCACCCATATGCTGGAGTCGTCGCAGGATCTGCGTGCGGTCCAGGAGTTACTCGGACACGCCAACCTCAGCACCACCCAGGTCTATACCCACCTGGACTTCCAGCATCTGGCCGACGTCTACGACCAGGCCCACCCCAGAGCCAAAAAGCGCTCCTGACTCCTCAGTTAATGCGAATCTTGCTGTGACGCACCGGCTCCGGCCAGAGGGGACGGCCCTGCTCATCCAGCGGCAACCAGATCAGGCTGCCATTGGTTTCGTGTTCGGTTTTCTGGGCACACACCAGAGTACGACCGGACATCTCCAGCAGCGCGCCCTGAGAGTACTGGTGCCCCTGATACCAGCACACTGGCTGAATCTGGGTAGGTTGGGTGATCAAAACCGGATCGGTGACCGCCATGGCGATAGGAGAAAACAGCGACAGAAGCAGAAGAATAGCTGGCATGATACGAAATCCCTGGAAAGCAGTTACTTTGAGAGTATCCGACCCAGGAATCAGAAGCAAAATGAAGCGGTTTACACCAGGCCGTCGGACAGCATCAGCACCGCATTGATGACAAACGGAGTCAGGGCCAGGAACACACCGACGATCAGAATATACAGATGTGGCAAGCAGGGCTGGCGCATAACAGGCTCCGGAGGGGACTCTAAAAAGAATCAGATTCAAAACACACAATTTCAGTGTGAGCACTGTAGCGGATTCCCGAAAGCAGCCTTTGATCGAGATCAATGAAAAACCGGTTAGTTGAAATTCGTCACAGTTTTTCACTAATTGCCAGACAGCTCACTACCAGGACACCCAAAAGTCGAACTTTTGTGAGTTACACCAACAACTCTCGCCGAACGCAGATAATCCATAGGTTAAACAAAGGTTAAATCCCCAAGGTCACTTAAACTAACCCTAAAAGAACAGCCGACGAGTATGTGAACCAAAATGCGGGCCAAACTGTCTCAACCCCGGCGATAAAGGTATCAATGTGTGACAATCCTCTATGAATATCGTAAAAAAAACCTTTTTTATTCAACCACAAGTCACATTTAAGTGAACCATGGGTTAATAAGCGCTTAACAAGGAGATGTAGGTCAAATATCACTCCTATTTATCACTTCGGGGTCGGCGAACCTTGTCGAACTTCACATTTTTCCCTTCTGGGTACATAGACAATTCTGCCTGCCATTTTTGGCTCGTTTTACTGCCCTGACCAATGCCGGTCATTCGGTTGGGGCCAAAGCACTCGTCGCCCCTACTTCCGAGGAAAGATGATGAAACATAACAACACCAACCTGGAGCGCCGCGGTTTACTGAAAGCCCTGGCCATGGCTCCAGCTGCCGCCGGCGTGGCTGCCATTGCCACCCCAGCCGCAGCCACCTCGGCCAAAGCCGAAGCCAAGCACTCTGGCTACAAAGAAACCGACCACGTACGCAGCTACTACGCCAGCTTGCGCGGCCAGTAATCCAGGAGAGAATTGCGATGCAACTCAAACGTACCTCTACCGAAGTTAAGGTAGAAACCAAAAAAGGACTGGGCCTCAACCGTCGTCAGTTCCTGAAAAACGCCGGTGTCACTACCGGGGGCATTGCCGCCGCTTCCATGCTGGGCACCGGCATGATCCGTAAGGCACAAGCCTCGGGCCATCATGTGGATCACAACGCGCCCATCGAAGTAAAGCGCACCGTTTGCTCGGCCTGTGCTGTGGGCTGTGGTGTGTACGCCGAAGTACAGAACGGCGTTTGGGTCGGCCAGGAACCCGCCTTTGATCACCCGTTCAACCGCGGCGGTCACTGTGCCAAAGGCGCCGCCCTGCGCGAGCACGGCCACTCCAAGCTGCGGGTCAAATACCCAATGAAGCTGGAAGGCGGCAAGTGGAAGAAGCTGACCTGGGATCAGGCCATCGAAGAAGTTGGCAACCAGATGCTGAAGATTCGCGAGCAGTCCGGTCCGGATTCCGTGTACTTCATGGGCAGCGCCAAGTTCTCCAACGAAGGCTGTTACATGTACCGCAAGTTCGCGGCCATGTGGGGCACCAACAACGTTGACCACTCTGCCCGTATCTGTCACTCCACCACAGTAGCCGGTGTTGCCAACACCTGGGGCTACGGTGCAATGACCAACTCGTTCAACGACATCCGTCACGCAAACGCCATCTTCTTTATCGGTGCCAACCCTGCCGAAGCCCACCCGGTTTCCATGCAGCACATCCTCACCGCTAAAGAACGCAATAACGCCAAAATCATCGTTATTGACCCACGTTTCTCCCGTACGGCTGCTCACTCTGATCTGCACGTTGGCATTCGCCCAGGTACCGACATTCCGTTTATCTACGGCATGCTCAACGTCATCTTTGAAAACAACTGGCAGGACCAGACTTTCATCGACCAACGCGTCTGGGGCATGGACGACATCCGCAAGGAAGCCGCCAAGTGGCCTCTGAGCGAAGTGGCCGAAGTGTGTGGCATCGAAGAAGATCAGGTGTACCAGGCGGCGAAATTGATGGCGGAGAACCGTCCGGGTTCCGTCGTTTGGTGTATGGGTGGTACCCAGCACACCGTCGGTAACGCCAACACCCGTGCCTACTGTCTGCTACAGCTGGCGCTGGGCAACATGGGGCAGTCCGGTGGTGGTACCAACATCTTCCGTGGCCACGATAACGTTCAGGGCGCGACCGATCTGGGTCTGCTGTTTGACACCCTGCCAGGCTACTACGGTCTGTCTACCGGTGCCTGGAAGCACTGGAGCCACGTATGGGATCTGGACTTTGACTGGGTTCAAGGCCGTTTCGACCAGGGCGAGTACCTGGGCAAGAAGCCAATGACCACTCCTGGTATGCCGTGTTCCCGCTGGCACGACGGCGTTCTGGAAGACAAGACCAAGCTGGGCCAGAAAGACAACATCCGCATGGCGTTCTTCTGGGGCCAGTCGGTGAACACCGAAACCCGTCAGATGGAAGTGCGTAACGCACTGGATAAGATGGACACCGTTGTAGTGGTGGACCCTTACCCAACCATGGCCGGCGTGATGCACCGTCGTAAAGACGGCGTCTACCTGCTGCCAGCCTGTTCCCAGTTCGAAACCGAAGGTTCTCTGTCCAACTCCGGTCGCTCCGTACAGTGGCGTCAGCAGGTGGTTGAGCCTCTGTTTGAATCCAAGCCGGACCTGGAAATCATGTACCGCCTGGCGACCAAACTGGGCTTCGCTCAGCAGTTCACCAAGCGCATGCAGGTCAAGAACAACATGCCGGTTATCGAAGACGTAACCCGCGAGATCAACCGCGGCATGCTGACCATCGGTATGTCCGGCCAGTCTCCGGAGCGCATCAAGATGCACACCGAGAACTGGGGCACCTTCTCGCATGAGAACCTGCAAGCCGTCGGCGGCCCCGCCAAAGGCGAAACCTACGGTCTGCCTTGGCCATGTTGGGGCACCCCGGAGCAGAAGCACCCGGGTACCCACATCCTGTACGATACCTCCAAGCACGTCCTGCAGGGCGGCGGTAACTTCCGTGCCCGTTTCGGCGTCGAACACGACGGCGAAAACCTGCTGGCCGAAGGCTCCGCACCTAAGGGCAACGAGCTGGGTGACGGCCATCCGGAGTTCACCGCCGACATGCTGAAGCAGCTGGGCTGGTGGGACGAGCTGACCGCAGAGGAAAAAGCCGAAGCGGAAGGCCGTAACTGGAAGACCGATCTGTCCGGTGGTATCCATCGCGTCGCCATGAAGCACGGTTGTGTGCCGTTTGGTAACGCCAAGGCCCGCTGTAAAGTCTGGACCTTCCCAGACCCAATGCCGGTGCACCGTGAGCCGCTGTACACTCCCCGTCGCGACCTGATTGCCAAGTACCCAACCTACAACGACATGCAGGTTCATCGTCTGCCAACCCTGTACAAGACCATTCAGGACAAGGTGATTACCGACAACCTGGATAAGAAGTACCCACTAGCCATGACCTCCGGTCGTCTGGTGGAGTTCGAAGGTGGTGGTGAAGAGTCCCGTTCCAACCCATGGCTGGCCGAACTGCAGCAGGAGATGTTCATCGAGATCAACCCTGCCGATGCCGCCGATCGTGGTATCCGCAACGGGGATGATGTCTGGGTAGAGGGCGCCGAAGGCGCGCGCATCAAGGTGAAAGCCCTGGTCACCCCACGGGTGAAGCTAGGCGTAACCTGGATGCCTTACCACTTTGCCGGTGTCATGCACGACGTTGACCTGGTGTACCCAGATGGCACCAAGCCATACGTAGTAGGTGAGTCCGCGAACACCGCGCTGACCTATGGTTATGACCCGATCACTCAGATGCAGGAAACCAAGTCTTCCCTGTGTCAGATCGAGAAAGCGTAAGGTTTAGGGTAGGAGATAGCCACTATGGCAACTATGAAGTTTATGTGTGACACCAAGCGCTGCATCGAATGTAACGGCTGTGTCACCGCTTGTAAGAACGAAAACGACAACGCGCTGGAATGGGGCATTACCCGTCGTCGCGTAGTAACCATCAACGACGGTCAACGTGACGAAGCGTCTCTGTCCGTAGCCTGCATGCACTGTGCCGACGCACCGTGCATGGCGGTCTGCCCGGTGAACGTGTTCACCAAGACCGAAGACGGCATCGTACTGCACGACAAAGAGCGTTGCATCGGTTGTGGTTACTGCCTGTACGCCTGCCCATTTGGTGCGCCCCAGTTCCCGAAAAAGGCCGTATTCGGCTCCAAGGGCAAGATGGACAAGTGCACCTTCTGCGCCGGTGGTCCAGACACCGAAGCGGGCTCTGCCAAAGAGCAGGAACTGTACGGTGCCAACCGTCTGTCCGAAGGCAAACTGCCCATGTGCGCCGAAATGTGCTCCACCAAGGCCCTGCTGGCCGGTGATGCGGCCGTTGTGTCCGACATCTACCGTCAGCGTGTTGCCGAACGTGGCATGAAGCGTGGCACCTGGAACAAGTAATGAAATGGCGGGAAGCCCAGGCTTCCCGCGCTTTTCGGAGCACTGAAATGAAACAAATGATCAAAGCCCTGTTGCTGATGGTTGCCGTCATGCTTCCCGGGCTGGCCATGGCAGAAACGGCGGACACCGCCGCCGCCACCGCCAGTCAGTCGGAAGTTCTGTGGCAAGCGATGAAAGAGGGCGCGACCGGTTACACCACTTCCCAGAGTGAGTTCCATAACCAGCCGATCAACGTCTACGACGAACGCATCATTCCGCTGCGCAATGTCCTGATGGCCCCGGGCCTGATGGCGGCGCTGTTCGGCATGATCGCCATCTTCGTGCTGTTTATCATGGTCAATGGCATCTCCAAACTGCATGGCGGCTTTTCCGGCAAGATGGTACACCGCTGGTCCAAGCGCGATGTGGCGATCCACTGGCTGGGCGCCATCCCCTGCATTCTGCTGATCCTCACCGGTCTGATGCTGATTGCCGGTAAGTTCTTCGTTGAGCCTATCCTGGGTCAGGCGGCCTTCGCCTCCATGATGGCCGTTGCCAAGCCGGTTCACGACTACATGGCCTTCCCGTTCATGGCGGGCTGGTTGCTGATGACCCTGCTGTGGGCCAAGAACCAGATTCCGGCCAAGTACGACATCGCCTGGTTTATGGTGGTGGGCGGTTACATCAACTTTGGTCCGTTTAAGGGTAAGCACCCGGATGCGGGCTTTGCCAACGCCGGTGAGAAACTGTGGTTCTGGGCCTTCGCCCTGTTCGGCCTGGTGATCTCCATCTCCGGTGTGGTGCTGATGTTCCCTCAGTATGTTGAGCCAAGCCGTACCCTGAGCCTGCTGGCGATCATCGCCCACGGCCTGTCGGCGATCGTCCTCTGCGCCTTCTCCATCGTTCACATCTTCATGGCGACCGTCATGTCCGAAGGTGGCATGGACTGCATGGTGTCCGGTTACTGTGATGAGAACTGGGCCAAGCAGCACCACAACCTGTGGTTCGACGAGATCAAAGCCAACGGCACCCTGAAGTACAAAGAAGACTAACCTCTTCACTTCAGAACTCTGAACTCGAATAAGCCCCAACTCCGGTCGGGGCTTTTTTATGACAGCGAGCCGGTGGTGCTTAACCGCACCCGCAACGCCTTCCGGTTTGACGAGATCAACGCCAACGGCACCCTGAAGTACAAAGAGTTACCGGTCGACAAGAAATGGTCAAAACCGGTGACGCAGCGGAATAACCACCGAATTGGGAGCCACCCGGCCATCGATGCACTCACCAGAGCGCAGCGGCGTATCGATTCGATAGCTGTACTCGGCCTCAACCTGCTGCCGCCACTGTCCCGGTAACCAATAACCGTTGTCCACTGCCTTGGGCACCAAGCCAGCCCTAGCCCCACGACCACCAGAGCCAACGGACTGACCCGACTCATCCAGCTCCAGGCTCCACAGCGCCGCGGCCGACACCATGGCCACCGTCACCGCACCCAGCGCCAACCGCCACCGCCCCCGGTCGCGGCCCAAAGGGGCATGGTACTCCTCATGGGGCAGTTGCAACCATTGGTAACCCTGGGTCTGGCAGGTCTTCAAATACAACGGCGCCCGATAATCGTCATCGAAGGCACGACGAATGTCCGCCACCACCCGCCGCAATGCCGAATCACTGACCACCCGACCAGGCCAGCCATGATGCAGCAGAGATTGATGGGAGAGCGCCTGGTTGGGGTGGGTCAGAAAGTATTCCAGCAGCAATGCCGCTTTGGGGCTGAGTCGATAACGTCGCCGATCCGGCCCGAGGACGCAGGCCTGACGAACCCAAAAGGCGTAGTCACCGCTCACCAACACTCGTTCGTCCATCCTTGGACCTCCGCAACCACTGATCTGCTCTCTCAATCTTAGACGCCGACAGGCCTTCCCTGGATGAAAATCCTGTAAGCATTTCGACATGACAGGCTACAGATACAGCTTTAACCCTATGTTTTGTGTGGTTTGCCACAGCAAAACCCTGCTCACCATCACAGCGCTGACCACAAAGTGAAGCCAAATGGATCACAGATCTGACCATTTTTATCTTAACGGTACAAAGTTTCGGAAACCGCTCACAGATTGCCATTGCCCGGGTACACTAGACTGCGGTTAATTCCTTGAAGCCAGAGAGTCCACGATGTCGCTCGCAGAACGTGCCCTAAACAACGCCGCTATTCGAGAAACGGCCAAGATCACCACCCCTACCTGGATGCTAAACAGTCTGGAGCGGGTGATGGAGTACTACACCGAGCGGCACCTGTGTCTCGATACCCAGGCGTGCGACACCATGCCGGCCCCCATGCCGGGACGCAAATACATGCTGTATGCCCATGTACCGTTCTGCCATACCCTGTGCAGCTTCTGTACCTTCCACCGTTTCCTGTTTAAGGAAGACAAGGCCCGGGCCTACTTCCACTCCCTGCGCGCCGAGATGGACATGGCTAAGGCGCTGGGATACGACTTCGAGGAGCTGTACATCGGTGGCGGTACCACCACGGTACTAGTTGATGAATTAGCCAAAACCATTGAGCACGCCCGCAAGCTGTTCCCCTCCATCAAGCAGGTCTCCTGTGAGTCGGATCCTCTGCACCTGACCTCTATGGAGTTCACCCAACTGCACGGTTTGGTGGACCGTCTTTCTGTGGGGGTACAAAGCTTTGATCGGGATATTCTGGCCAGAACCGATCGGCTGGAGAAGTTCGGCGAGCCGGAAGTGATCTACGAAAAACTGGCCCGGGCCAAAGAGAACTTTCCCATCCTCAGCGTGGATATGATCTTTGGCTTCGCCGGTCAGACCCAGGATGTGATTCGCAAGGACATGGAGACTCTGGTGCGGCTGGCACCGACCCAGATCACCACCTATCCGCTGATGGTCACCCACCAGACCCGCAAGAGTGCCAAGGGGACCCTGGCCAACAACGATCAGGACATCGCCCGCGACTACGAGCTGATCCTCAACACCCTCAACGGCCACTACGACCAGATGACCGCCTGGTCCTTTGGCAAGAAAGCAGATCAGAGCTTCGACGAGTACGTGGTCAACTACGACGACTATCTGGGCGTCGGCTCAGGCAGCTTCAGTTTCCTGCACGACACCCTGTACGTGAACAGCTTCTCGCTGCGCAAGTACCAGGAGAAGATCGCCGCCGGCAAGATGGGGGTGGAGTCCTCCAAGTACTACAACGAGAAAGCCGTCATGCAGTACCGCTTCCTGCTGAACCTGTTCGGAGGCCGCCTGTCCAAGTCCTACTTCAAGGACAACTTTGGTAAAAGCCTGTGGGGCGGGCTGACCAAGGAGATGGCCTTTATGAAAGCCACCGGCGGACTGATTCAGGATCCCAGCGACCCGGATAAGCTGCAAGCCACCCCGAACGGCCTGATGATGGGCGTGCTGATGATGAAGAACTTCTACGCCGGTATGGACAACGTCCGTGCCGAACTGCGGCGGCCACTGAAGGCCGGTGACATGTAAACCGGGCCATTGCCGCAGCAGACAAAGGGCGACTTCATCGCCCTTTGTTGATCCTGGCACTAGCGCAACCTGTCCGGGTCGTTGATATACTCGGGGTCAACATTTGCCGACAGTAACTCACTCATGGCCCGAATACTGACCATCGCCAACCTCAACTGCGATCACATTCTGCGACTGAGCCGTCCCTTGACCACCGGCGCCAGAATTCATTATGAAGACCTGGGTAAACGGATTGGCGGCGGCGCTGCCAACACCGGTACCGCCCTGGCCTGGGCCGGCCATCAGGTCGCCCTGCTAAGCCAGGTCGGCTCAGATGATCTCGGTGACTGGCTGCTTCAACAAGCCGAACAACTGGGACTGGACTGCCAGCAGGTACACCGCCATCCTGGCCCGACCCAGGCATTGCAGCTATTGATGGAACCGGATGGCGAGCGCACCATTTTACGCCCGAACCGGCCACGACTGCTGCTGCCCGCCAGCCTCAGCCATCAGCCGATGGACGCTCTGTACGTCAACCTGACCGCCGAAGGTCTGCCCCAGCTGATGCAATCGGCGCTGCAACAGGCTACCGTCATTGCCCAGTTACCCAAGGATCTCAGCCGCCGCCCCTGCCACTACCTGATCACCTCGGTGGACGACCTGGGGCAACATCACATCGAGGATCCCTGGCAATTTGGCCAGCAGATCGCCGGTGGCAGTTTACAGGCCTTTATCGTCACCCAGGGCGAAAACGGTGCCATCGCCTATACTCAAGATGGCAGTTTTTCGGTGGCAGCGATGGCGACTGAGGTGGTGGACACCACAGGGGCCGGTGATGCCTACGCAGCTGGACTTATCGACGGCCTGCTGAGGCAACAGGATCTGCAGCACGCCATGGAGCAGGGCGCCCGTTGGGCTTCCTTTGCCCTTCAGAGTGCCAGCTCTATCCCTTCCGAAAAGCTAAGGAGTTTCCTCAAACACACTCAAGGATGAGCTTATGGCATTTCACCTTCGGAGGATCGCCCGTCACGGCTATCAGCGGCTAATCGGCTTGCTGCTGCTGCTGGTAGCGGTTAATGCGCTGCTGCACCCCCCTTCCGGTGAGCTGATGAGCTGGGTGCCAATGCTGATTCTTCTGGGCTTATCGGCTCTGCTGGCAAAGCCACTGGCCACCCTAAGGGGCCCCGGCTGGCAACTGCCGGTGCAAACGCTGGCCGCCGGGGCGTTCATCGCCCTGCATCAAGTGAGCATCGGCACTGGCAACCTCACTACCCTGATCCTCACCGATGCCGTGATCATTCTCACCAGTGCCATCACCCTGTACACCCGGCCTGTGGCGATTATGGCACTGTTGACGCCACTGCTGCTGCCACTGGTGAACGCCCTGACCACTACATCCCCCTTCCCCTGGTATGCCCTGACCCTGCTGGCCATCAGCATGGTGGTGGCCCAGCAGGTGCAGCACACCCTGTGGCGCTGGAGCCACCTCAGCCGGCGCCAGCAAGAACGCTATCGCAAGCTGCAACAACTGATGAATCAAAAGTCGGATCAGGATGGGCTCACCGGCATCACCAACCGCAACCGCTTTGACCAGCGCCTTCGACAACTGGTGGCAGAAAATCGCCGTACCCATAACCCTCTGACCCTGGTAATGCTGGATGTGGATTACTTCCGCAGCTACAACGACCATTATGGCCATAAGGCCGGCGACCGCTGCCTGAAAGGCCTGGCCAAGCTGATGGTGCACTGCAGCCGCCGACAGACAGACGTCATTGCCCGCTACGGCGGAGAAGAGTTCGCCATTTTGTTGCCCGCCACCGATAAAGGCGGCGCCGAACGTCTGCTCAGACAACTGCGCACCGAGGTGGCAGAAGCCGCAGTGGCTCACAACCACTCCCCCATCAGCAACACCATCACCCTCAGCGCCGGCGTGGCCCAGTGGACTCCGGGGCAGGGCGCCGACGCTCTGGTAGAGCAAGCGGGAAAAGCCCTGAACCAGGCAAAACTTGAAGGGCGCAACCGCTATGTAATCGCCTGAAACAACAAGCCCGCCGAAGCGGGCTTGAAACCGAACAGGGCCGGTTACATATTCGGGTAGTTGGGACCTGAGCCGCCCTCCGGAACGACCCAGGTGATGTTCTGACTGGGGTCCTTGATGTCACAGGTTTTACAATGGATGCAGTTCTGGCCATTGATGACAAACTGATCCTCTCCCCCTTCCGAGACCACCTCGTACACGCCGGCAGGGCAGTAACGCTGCGCTGGCTCACCGTAACGGGCCAGATTCACCTTAATGGGAATGCTGGCGTCCGCCAGTTTCAGGTGGCAGGGCTGATCCTCTTCGTGGAAGGTGTTGGACAGATACACCGAACTGAGCCGATCAAAACTGAGTTTGCCATCCGGCTTGGGATACTCAATCACCCTGGCCTGGGACAACGGCTGCATGCCGTCGTAATCGTCACTGGTGTCATGCAGAGTAAACGGCAGCTTACCGCCGAACCAGTTCTGATCCAGATAGTTGAATGCCCCGCCCGCCAGCGAGCCGAACTTGTGCATGGCCGGCCCAAAGTTACGGGCTCGATACAGCTCATCATAGAGCCAGGATTGCTGAACGGCCTCGGCGTACTGCGCCAGATCATCGCCACCGGCGTGGGAGTCGGTCAGCACCCCGGCCAGCACCTCGGCGGCCACCATGCCCGACTTCATGGCGGTATGGGTGCCCTTGATTTTGGCGAAGTTCAGGGTACCGGCGTCACACCCCAGCAACAGTCCACCAGGGAAATGCTGTTTCGGCAGGGCATTGAGCCCCCCCTTGGTGATGGCCCTGGCGCCATAGGCAACCCGCTCTCCGCCCTGCAGGTGTTGAGCAATTACGCCATGGGTCTTGTAGCGCTGAAACTCGTCAAACGGCGACAGGTGGGGGTTGCTGTAGTTCAGATCAATGATCAGCCCCACCCACACCTCATGGTTATCGGCGTGATAGAGATAACCACCGCCGCTGCCCTCGCCATCCAGCGGCCAACCGGCGGTGTGCACCACCTGGCCAGGACGGTGCTGGTCGGCAGGTACCTTCCAGATCTCCTTAAAACCGATGCCATAATGCTGGGGATCGGCACCCTGACTCAGCCGGTACTGGCTGATCACCTGCTTGCCCAGATGGCCTCGACACCCTTCCGACAACAGGGTGTATTTGCCCCGCAGTTCCATCCCCGGCATGTAGCTGTCTTTGTGCTCGCCATCGGCGCCCACCCCCATGTCACCGGTGGTGATCCCTTTGACCACGCCCTGCTCGATGATCAGCTCAGATGCAGCAAAACCCGGATAGATCTCCACCCCCAGTGCTTCGGCCTGCTCCGCCAGCCAGCGGCACAGATTACCGATACTGGTGATGTAGTTGCCGTGGTTGTGCATGGTTTTAGGCACCAGGGCATTGGGGAAGTGCTTGGCAGAGTCTGCCTTGAGCAGGTAGATGTCATCGCCGGTAACCGGCGTATTCAGCGGAGCCCCCAGAGCCTGCCAGTCGGGCAGCAGTTCATCCAGGGCCCGGGGTTCAAACACCGCACCGGACAGAATGTGGGCCCCGACCTCAGCGCCCTTCTCGACCACACAGAGGTTCAGGTCGGCATTGAGTTGTTTCAGGCGGATCGCACTGGCAAGCCCGGCAGGGCCGGCGCCGACAACGACCACGTCAAATTCCATTGATTCGCGTTCCATCTTGTTATTCCTTTGTCGTTCTTATCTCCCTAATGCCTCCTAGCTTACTGCATAACGACAAAAATTAAACGCGCGTTTGGTTGAAAAGCCACCGTTAGCTGTTCCTACCAGTTGTTTCATTTTTCACCGTTATAGCAAAACAGGATTCACAACAGCATCAATTCTGTGATCCAGCCACATTGTTGTTGTTGAACATAATGGATTAAACTTAGCGGAAGTTGTGAACCGAGCTTGACCGACCTAAGTGAATATATGGTCTTCAAGCCGTGGCATACCGCCACCAGGGTAACGCAGAGAAATCTCGCTACCTCCCGTGTTTGGAAAGGTGACACATGACAGAACTCCAAGACCGCTATGGTCGAGAATTTCATTACCTGCGTCTCTCCATTACCGACGCCTGTAATTTCAAATGCCAATACTGCCTGCCCGATGGCTATCAGCGCAGTGGCAAATCCCGCTTTTTGTCCGTGGACGAGATCGGCCGGGTTATCCGGGCGTTCGCCACTGTCGGCACCCGCAAGATTCGCATCACCGGCGGGGAACCCACCCTGCGCAAAGACTTCGATCAGGTCATTGAACTGGCTGCCAACACCCCGGGCATCGACACCGTCGCCACCACCACCAATGGCTACCGGCTGCCGGAGAACGCTCATCGCTGGCGTCAACTGGGGCTGAGTCAGATCAACGTCTCCCTCGACAGCCTGGATGAAAAGCTGTTTCGACAGATCACCGGCGATGGCCGCCAGCAAAAAGTGCTCGATGGCATTGAGGCGGCGCTGGACGCCGACTACCACAAGGTCAAAATCAATGTGGTACTGCTGAACGAACTCAACGCTCACCAGCTGCCGAACTTCCTGGAATACATTCGCCGGCGCCCGGTGGACATCCGCTTTATCGAACTGATGGAAACCGGACTGGGGCAGGAGTATTTCCAGCGTCACCACGTCTCCGGCATGGTGATCAAGCAGCAGCTGTTGGCACAGGGGTGGACCGAAGACCCTCGGGGACCGGTTGACGGCCCGGCACAAAACTTCAGTCACCCGGATTATCAGGGCCGCATCGGCCTGATCATGCCCTACGCCAAAGATTTCTGTGCCACCTGCAACCGTTTACGGGTCTCCGCCATCGGCAAACTGCACCTGTGTCTGTTCACCGAATGTGGCGTGGAACTGCGGGACCTGCTGGGGCACGATGATCATCAGGCGGCGCTGGTCGCCCGCCTGCATCAACAGCTGAAACAGAAAACCGAGACTCACCAGCTGCATCAGGGCCTGACCGGCGTCACCCAGCATCTGGCGTCGATAGGCGGCTAACTGATCCAGCGCAACTAACCGAATTCAGTCGTCCATATACTAGGGCGCTAAACCAACAAAGAGACACCATTATGGGACACCTGTCACAAGCTAATTTTGTACCTCTGAACATCGCCGTTCTGACCCTGTCCGATACCCGCGATTTCGACACCGACAAATCCGGCCAGTTTCTGGAAGACTCGTTGCTGGCTGCCGGCCACAAGCTGGCGGATCGCCGCATCATCAAGGACGACAAGTACCAGATTCGCGCCGTCCTGTCCGAGTGGATCGCCTCCGACAACGTGCAGGTGGTGATCACCACCGGCGGTACCGGCTTCACCGAGCGCGACTCCACCCCGGAGTCTGTGGCAGTACTGTTCGACAAGCAGATCGAAGGCTTTGGCGAGCTGTTCCGCCACATCACCTTTACCGAACTGGGCACCAGCACCGTCCAGAGCCGCGCCATTGGCGGCATGGCCAACCGTACCGCCATCTTCTGCCTGCCCGGCTCCACCGGCGCCTGCCGCACCGGCTGGAACAAGATTCTGGTGGAGCAGCTGGACAGCACCCACAAGCCGTGCAACTTCGTTACCCACCTGAAACCGGTTGAGGCCTGAACATGAGCGGATTTACCCACATCAACCCCAAGGGCGAAGCCCACATGGTGGACGTTACCGAGAAGCAGGCGACCGAGCGTGAAGCCCGTGCCGAAGCGATCGTCAAGATGGCGCCGGACACGCTGGCAATGATCGTTGAAGGACGTCACCACAAAGGGGATGTGTTTGCCACCGCCCGCGTCGCCGGCATCATGGCCGCCAAGCAGACCTCCAACCTGATTCCCCTGTGCCACCCGCTGATGCTGACCAAGGTGGAGCTGGATCTGATTCCGGAGCCCGAACTCAGCCAGGTTCGCATCCGCAGCCTGTGCAAGCTGTCCGGGCAAACCGGCGTCGAAATGGAAGCCCTGACCGCCGCATCTGTGGCGGCGCTCACCATTTACGACATGTGTAAAGCGGTGCAAAAGGATATGGTCATCGACGGTGTTAAGCTTCTCGAGAAGCGTGGCGGCAAATCCGGCCACTTTAAGATTGACGAGGCATAAAATGATTAAGGTTCTGTTTTTCGCTCAGGTGCGGGAAGTGATTGGTGTTGACCAGATTGAGCTGGAGTACCAGCACTGCATGACCACCAACAGCCTACGCACCTTCCTGGCTGCCCAGGGAGACAAATGGGAACAGGCCCTGGGAACTGACAACCTGTTAGTGGCCGTTAACCAGACGCTGAGCCAATGGCAGGTCGAACTGGAAGACGGTGATGAGGTTGCCTTCTTCCCACCAGTAACCGGAGGCTAATGATGAACCGGGTACAAACCCAAGATTTCTGCGTCGCCGACGAGTACGCCAGGCTGGCCGACAACCCCGCCTGCGGTGCCGTGGTGACCTTTGTTGGTAAGGTCCGCGATTTCGGTGACAACCAGGGGGTCACCAACATGGTGTTGGAGCACTACCCCGGCATGACCGAAGCGGTACTGACCCAGATCGAGCAGGAGGCCCGCCAGCGCTGGCCACTGGATGAAGTGACCATCATCCACCGCGTCGGCCCCCTGAGCCTGAGCGATCAGATTGTGTTTATCGGCGTCTCCAGCGCCCACCGCAAAGCGGCTTTCGCCGCCGGCGAGTATCTGATCGACTTCCTCAAGACCCGGGCCCCGTTCTGGAAAAAAGAGCAAACCGACGCCGAAGCCCACTGGGTGGAAGCCAAGGACTCAGACCAACAAGCCGCCGAGATGTGGCACGAGGAATAACCGTTATGATGCGTCTCTTTATCGCCAGCCTGCTGGTGATCGTCGGCTGTAGCGCACACGCACAGGAACTGAAGGTGGCCGTGGCAGCCAATTTTGCCCACACTTTCTCCGAGGTCGCCCAGCGTTTCGAGGCCGAAACCGGCCACCGAATTCGGATCTCCTCCGGTTCCACCGGAGGCCTCTACACCCAGATCCAGCACGGTGCCCCCTTCGACCTGTTCCTGGCTGCCGATAAAGAGCGCCCTGCCCTGTTGGAAGCCGATGGCAAAGCGGTTTCCGGCAGCCGCACCACCTACGCCATCGGCCAACTGGCCTACTGGCAACGCCAGGGGCACCCCAGTGAAGCCAGCCTGAGCCAATGGCAGGATAAGCTGTCCATTGCCAACCCCAGACTGGCACCGTACGGGGCCGCCGCCAACCAGGTACTGATTCGACTCAACGCCAAGGAACGACTCCATGGCCGCATCGTCACCGGTGCCAACATCCTGCAGGCCTACCAGTATGTGGACAGCGGTAACGTCCAGGCCGGCCTGGTGGCGCTGTCGCAACTGCGCTCCGCCAACGTCAGCCCGGATCGCTACTGGATCATTCCGGACAGCTACTACAGCCCACTGGAGCAGCAGGCCGTGGTTCTGAGCCGCAGCCAATACCCTGAGGTGGCCCAGCAACTGCTGACCTTTATGGCCGAACAACACCAATTGATTTCCGACGCCGGATACCAGGTCAGCAGCTATGTTGCTGTCCGCTGATATCGAGGCCCTGTGGGTCACCTTCAAACTGGCCACCATCACCACCATCGCCCTGATTCTGGTGTGCCCGCCACTGGCCTGGTGGCTGGCCCACAGCCGCTCCCGGTTGCGGCCCATGGTGGAAGCCGTGGTGGCCCTGCCGCTGGTGCTGCCGCCGACGGTGCTGGGCTTCTACCTGCTACTGGCGTTCTCCCCCCAGTACGCCATGGGCTCGACCTTTCAGGAGCTGTTTGGCCAGTCACTGGCGTTCTCCTTCACCGGGCTGGTGATCGGCTCGATGATCTATTCTCTGCCGTTTGTGGTACAGCCACTGCAATCCGGCTTTGTCACCATGGGCACCGGCGAACTGGAGGCGGCCGCCACCCTGGGCATGGGCCGCTGGCAACGCTTCCATTATGTGGTGTTCCCCATGACCAAGCGCAGTTTTCTGCTGGCGTCGATGCTGGGATTCGCCCACACCCTGGGGGAGTTCGGGGTGGTATTGATGATTGGCGGCAACATTCCCGGAGAAACCCAGGTGATCTCCATCGCCCTGTTTGAACACGTAGAGGCCCTGGCCTATGACCAGGCCCACACCCTGGCGGGCGGCCTGCTGGTCCTGTCCATGTCGCTGCTGGTGTTCATCTACGGTTTCCTGCAACAAAATGAACGCCGCTGGGGATACTGGTAAGCATGCAACTGAAATTCGACCTGAAGGGGCAACTGGGCCAGTTTAATCTGGAAGCCAAGTGCGATCTGGAGATGCGCGGCATCACCGGTCTGTTTGGCCCGTCCGGGGCTGGCAAGACCTCGCTGCTGCGGGCCATTGCCGGACTCAACCGGGAGCTGGAAGGCACCATCGAACTGGATGGGGTGGTGTTGCAGGACAGCGCCAAGGGGCTGTTTGTGCCACCGGAGCAGCGCCGCATCGGCATGGTATTTCAGGACAGCCGACTGTTTCCGCACCTGACGGTTCGAGGCAACCTGGATCTGGCCCGGCGCCAGGCCAAAGACAAATTCATTCCCCTGCAGAAAGTGATCGACGGCTGCGACATTCGGCCGCTGATGGAGAAGCCGGCACCGTCACTGTCCGCTGGCCAGCGGCAACGGGTCGCCATCGCCCGGGCGCTGATGGCGGCACCGAAAATCCTGCTGCTGGATGAGCCCCTGGCGGCACTGGATTTTGCCAGCCGCCAGCACCTGATGGGCTTTCTTAACGACACCGCCACTCCGTTCCCCATGGTCTACATCAGCCATTCGGTGTCGGAAACCCTCAACCTGTGTGATCCGCTGATTCTGATGGGTCACGGCAAGATCGACGCCATCGGCCCCACCAGCGATGTCGGCGATCACCTGCCCAAGCGCCGAGGCCATGCCGAGGTGAGCCACTACAATGCCGACACCGGTGAACTGACCCTGAAGCTGGCAGAGCACGGGCCGGAGTTGCGTCCCGGTCAGGTGGTGGGCCTGGTGTCCGAGCCCCGCTGGCTGAAGAGCAAGACTCAGTCCTGAATTACCCCCGGGAAGGGCCCCTCCTCCCGGGCGGTCCGGCACAGTCCGATAACGACAAGCTATTCAGCCTGGCGTCCAGCCCCAACAACTGAAATCCATTCACAACCATGTCGCTGGCGTTACACAGAAAATGATGATTATTACTGCAAAAGTGACGTAAACGGCTAAATTAGAGTTATCACTTAAGGAAACCGACAGGAGGATTCGGTAACACCACCGGGCCAAGGATCGAGGCGCCCGGAACGGAGTGACTCGCAATAACTAAGGAATGGATGATGAAACTGATGACTCTGGCCGCGTCACTGGCGCTGGCTCTTACCCCCGGCTGGCTGTTCGCCGCCACCGACCCGGTGGCCAACGCCATCACCTCCGGCAAGGCCACCCTGGATCTGCGAATGCGCTATGAGAATGTGCAGCAGGACAACCCCCTTAAGGACGCCGATGCCCTTACCCTGAGAACCCGACTGACCTATGAGACCGGTGCCGCCTACGGCTTCTCTGCCCTGGTAGAGTTTGAAGACTCCCGCCAGGTATTCGGTGTCGATGACTACGACGACGGACTGGAATCCCGGCCGGACTATTCGGTGATCGCCGATCCGGAAACGACCGAACTGGATCAGGCACTGCTGCAGTACAAAAACCGTATGATGACCATCAAACTCGGCCGCCAGGTGATCGCCTGGGACAATCAGCGCTTCGTCGGTCACGTAGGCTGGCGCCAGGATCGGCAGACCTTCGACGGTGCCACCATCGGCTACACACCGATGAAGAACCTGAGCCTCAACTACGGCTATCTCAGCCAGCGCAACCGCATCTTCGCCGAGGAGCGCGACGTCAACGCCGATGACCATCTGCTGAACGCCAGCTACAAGACCGATTTCGGCACCCTGGTGGGCTATGGCTATCTGCTGGAAGTCGACGACAACACCGACAACGACCTAGACACCTGGGGCGTACGCTTTGCCGGCAACACCGACCTGAGAGGCACCACGGTATCCTACGCCGCCGAATGGGCCACCCAGGAGTCGGACAGCGCCGGCACCAGTTTCGACGCCGATTACTGGCTGCTGGAGGGGGGTGTCGGCCTGTTTGGCCTGAAGGCCACCCTGGGCTACGAAGTGCTGGGGTCTGACAGCGGCAACTACGGCTTTGCCACCCCGCTGGCCACCCTGCATAAGTTCAACGGCTGGGCCGATCAGTTCCTGACCACCCCCAGCCAGGGGCTGGAGGATCTCTACCTGACCCTGACGGGTCAACTGCCGCTGGGCACCTGGACCCTGGCCTACCACGACTTCGATGCCGAACAGTCCACCCCGGGGGTCAGCGATCTCGGCGATGAGTGGAATCTGCAGTACACCACCAAGTTCGCCAAGCACTACAACGGCGGCATTAAGTACGCCACCTACTCCGCCGGCGACGCCGCCAGCGATAAGGTGGATACCGACAAGCTGTGGCTGTGGGTCGGTGCCCACTTCTGACGCCGCGCCCTCGTGACCAAGCCAGGCCTGTGCCTGGCTTTTTTCTGTTATGGATGGTGATCGATGTCGTCCGGCATCCGCACCCAGGGGTGTTGGCGCACCTCGTAAATGGACAGCTCGGGAGCAGCAAAGCCATTGTCGGCAAAGGCGCCCACCGGAATGGCGATGGCACCGGGCAGGGCCAGCAGACGAAAATACACCGTGGCACCACATTGGGGGCAGAAATGAAACTCGACTTCATTGCCGCTGTCCGCCTGCCGCCGGTACCGGCTCGACTCGCCGCTTACCTGCACCTGCTGCTCCGCAAAGCGGGCCTGAGTGGCAAACACATTGCCACTGCGGCGCTGGCAGGCCCGGCAGTGGCACACCGACACCCGCAGCGGCGCACCTGTCACTTCGGCCTGAAGTTGGCCGCAACTGCAGCGGGCGATGGAGGGGATGGGACTCATGGGCCAGATCCTTGTGTCGACAATTGGGTATCCACGCTATCAGACCGACGCCGGGCCAGGCAAACGGCCGCCGGGCATCATCGAGGTACCCTAACCCTCCCCAGGCTTTATCAACCTGCCCGTCGCATCTGCTACACTGGTGCCTTTCGGCGCCTGTGGTCAGGCACTTTAGTCGTTTTCCCTTGAGTTCATGATGATTCCAATTCTGCACCAACACCCCGACTTCGTGGTGATCAACAAACCCGCTGGCATCCATTTCCACAGCCAGGATGGCCAACCGGGCCTGGTGGTGCAACTGGAGCGACAGCTGTCATTGAAACTCTACCCGGTACACCGGCTCGACACCGTCACCTCCGGCGTGCTGGTGCTGGCCACCAATCCGGCCACGGCCGCCGCGCTCACCGAGGCGTTCAGCGGCCACCGAATGGAGAAGCGCTACCTGGCGTTGTCGGATCGCAAGCCCAAAAAGAAGCAGGGCAGCATCAAAGGCCACATCGTCAAGGCCCGCCGCGGTGCCTGGAAACTGGCCAGGGAGGGCGAAGGCAATCCGGCCCACACCCAGTTTGTCAGCCACGGTCTGGGGCAGGGGCAACGCGCCTACCTGCTGCGGCCGCTGTCCGGAAAAACCCACCAGATCCGCGTCACTCTCAAGAGTCTGGGTGCCCCCATTCTCGGCGACGCGCTGTACGGTGGCAGCGAAGCCGAACGCACCTACCTGCACGCGCTCAGCCTGACCTTTGATCTTGGCGGACAAGAGCACCACTTCTATGCCCTGCCAAAACAGGGCGCGGAGTTTCAGGCTCCGGCGCTGCTGACGCAGCTGCAACAGTGGCAACAGACACCGCCCCTGTGGCCCAAATAGCTCGACCTTTCAGCGCTATACTTAAGAGAACCGGAGGGCGTACCCATGGACACTGATACCCTGTTGCTGACGCTGATTGCCATCCTTCTGCCCCCTGTGGCGGTGTTCCTGCACCGGGGGCTGGGACGGGACCTGCTGGTGAACCTGCTGGCCTGCCTGCTGTTCTTTGTCCCCGGCATTCTTCACGCCCTGTGGGTCGTCCACCGCCGGAGCCCCTGACTCAGACACAAAAAAAGGCGCCATTGGCGCCTTATTGTCTCGATAGAGCGATTAATCCTGGCCGCACACCTTGCAGCCCGGCGCCTTAGGCACCTTCATCTCCCGAAATTGCATAGTCATGGCGTCGATCATCAACATACGGCCATGCAGCGGCTTGCCCATGCCGGACAACTGCTTGATCGCTTCGGTGGCCTGAATGCAGGCGACCAGTCCCACCACCGGCGCCAGGATGCCACTTTCGACACAGGACAGCTGCTGGTTGCCAAACATAGCGGAAAAACAGTGATAACACGGCTGATCGTCGGCGTAATTCAACACCGTCACCAGCCCCTCCATGCGGATCGCCGCCCCGGACACCAGTGGCACTTTGGCATTGAAACACGCCTGGTTTAATTGATTGCGGGTATCCAGGTTGTCGGTGCAATCCAGGACGATGCTGTGTTCTGCCACCTGCTGCGCCAACTGCTCGGCATCGAGCTTATGCTCGATCACCGCCACCTCGACGTGGGGGTTGAGTTCGGCAATGGCACTGCGGGCGGACTGGGCCTTGTTCATGCCGACCCGGGCATCGGTATGCAGAATCTGACGCTGCAGGTTGTGGGTCTCCACATGATCAAAATCCACCAGGGTCAACCGACCCGCCCCGGCCGCCGCCAGATACTGAGCCGCCCCGCAGCCCAGACCGCCGACACCAATTACCAGGATGCGGGCCTGCTTGAGGGCTTCCTGACCGTCGAGGTCGAACGCGGGAATCACGATCTGACGGTTGTAACGCATCATCTCCTGATCAGACAAAATCTCCATCACAAGCCCCCCAGAACCTGATTGAAGGGCTCTACCGACACCTGAGCACCGGGCTCCAGGCCGCCCTCATCCCGAGCCAGCACGATAAAGCAGTTGGCCCGGCTCATGGAGGTGGTCATGTCCGATCCCTGCGCGCCGGTGGTCTCCACCCGCAGCTGGCCGTCGCTGTCACGGGACAACACCCCTCGCTGGTACTCCTGCCGCCCGGGCTTCTTGCGAATGCGGTCGGTCAGGGTGGCGGTCAGGGTCAGCGCCTGCTGGCGCTGCTCGCCGCCCAGATGCTGCAGGAACGGCTGCACCAACTGGTAACAGGTCACCATCGAGGAGACCGGGTTGCCCGGCAGACCACAGAACCAGGAGTTCGGCAGCTTGCCAAAGGCAAACGGCTTGCCGGGCTTGATGGCCAGCTTCCAGAAGTTAATCTTGCCCATCTCATCCAACACCACCTTGATGTAGTCGGCTTCACCGACAGAGACACCGCCGGAGGTCACCACCACATCGGCCAGCTCATCGGCGCGGCGGAAGGCATCGCGAACCTGCTCGAGATCATCGGCAATCACCCCAAGGTCGATCACCTGGGCGCCCATGGCCTGCAACATGGTTCTCAGGGCATGGCGGTTGGAGTCATAAATCTGACCGGCCTGCAGCGGTTGCCCGGGAGGCACCAGCTCATCACCGGTGGAGAACAGGGCCACCGTCAACGGCTTCAGCACCTGGACCCGGCCATGGCCCACCGTGGCCAGAACCCCGATCTCGGCGGCACCGATGCGGGTACCGCGTGCCAGCACCTGCTGCCCCTGCTTAAGCTCGCTGCCGCGATGACGAACGAAGAAGCCCGGTTCCACCTCAACCCGGAATCGAACCTGATCCCCCTCGGCGTCGGCTTCTTCCTGCATGATGATGGCGTCCATCTGCGGCGGCAACGGGGCACCGGTCATGATGCGGACACAGGCACCGGCTGGCACGTCATCGTCAAAGGGTAACCCGGCAAACGCCTTGCCGGCGATGGCCAGCGGCTGCCCCTGCACTACCTCGGCCGCCCGCACGGCGTAACCGTCCATGGAGGAGTTATCAAACCCAGGCAGGTCGATGGCAGAACACACGTCCTGAGCCAATACCCGGCCTACCGCTTCCTCCAGGGCCACCTCTTCAACCTGAATCAGGGGTTCACAGGCGCCGTACATCTTTTCCAACGCGGCCGCCGGGAGCATCAGTCCCGGCTGGCTGCAACAATCCTGCTGTGCCATCTCTTCGCCTCTCGAGCCATAATGGCGCTCATTATGCCACTGCACCGCACATAAGCCTATTGATCGACTCCCCCTTCCCCTCTTGTTTTTTGGTTTTGGCTGGCTATAATTTGCGCCCCCTGACAACGGTCAGGCATTCAGTCTTTCGGGTTCCCTCACCCCGCTTACCAAAAAGGTGACATTATGTTGCAACTTACCGCGGCGCAGGTGAAACGCGCCCTGATCATTCTGGTCAGCTTTCACATTATTGTTATTACCGCCAGCAACTATCTGGTGCAACTCCCGTTCCAGATCTTTGGTCTGCATACCACCTGGGGCGCCTTCAGTTTTCCCTTTGTCTATCTGGCCACGGATCTGACGGTGCGGATTTTTGGTGCCTCATCGGCCCGTAAAATCATCTTTGGGGCCATGATGCCGGCACTGCTGGCCAGCTACGTCATCTCCGTTTTGTTCTTTGAGGGCCAGTTCCAGGGCAGCGAGGGGCTGATGAGCTTCAATACCTTCGTCGCCCGCATCGCCTTCGCCAGCTTCGCCGCCTACCTGTTCGGCCAGTTAATGGACATCAAGGTGTTCGCTCGACTGCGCCAGACCAGACAATGGTGGGTTGCGCCCGCGGCATCCACCATTTTTGGGAACCTGATCGATACCCTGGTGTTCTTTTCAGTGGCATTCTATGCCAGCTCGGATCCCTTTATGGCCAGCCACTGGCCGGAGATCGCCTGCGTCGACTATGGCTTTAAGTTGCTGATCAGTCTGGGACTGTTTCTGCCAGCTTATGGCGTTTTACTGAAATTTCTGTCGGACCGTATCTTGCTGTCAGACAACTCAATACAAAGGACCCTCGCCTAATGAGCCTGCGGCATTTCAATGATTCACTGATCACAGCCAGCCTGGCCTGGCTGTCCGAGAACCAAAGCGATGCCGCTCACGACCTGGATCATGTCCTGAGGGTCGTGGCCACCGCCGACAAGCTGGGACGGGCCGAGGCCGCCCAACTGGATGTGTTGCTGCCGGCGGCCTACCTTCACGATTGCGTCTCCGTAGACAAGCGGGATCCCCGCCGCAGTCAGGCCTCAACCCTCAGTGCCGATGCCGCCATTCAATGGTTAAGCCAACAGGGCTACCCCGAGTCCCTGCTGCCACCCATCCACCACGCCATCGCCAGCCACAGCTGGTCTGCGGGCCTGGAAACCACCACCCTGGAAGCCCGGGTGCTGCAAGATGCCGATCGCCTCGATGCCCTGGGTGCCATCGGCACCGCACGGTGTCTGATGCTGGGGGGACAATGGCAGAGCGAGCTGTATCACGGCCAGGATCCCTTCGCCGAACAGCGGGAGTATGACGACAACCGCTACAGCCTGGACCATTTTTTCGTTAAGCTGCAACACCTGCCGGGGCAACTGAAAACCGTCGCCGGTCGCCAGGAGGGCGAACGTCGTTGGCGCTGGATGGAAAGCTTTATTGATCAACTAAAATCTGAACTTCCGGAGTAGGAGATGTACCACATGAACTGGCGTACAGGCAGTATTGAAGAAGTAATGGCTCTGGTCGAACAGGTGCCGGAGTTGGATCGCCCCTACCCGCTGGAAACCTATCAACAACGGCTGAATGACGTACCGCACCTGATTCAGATTGCCGAAGTCGAAGGCGAAGCGGCGGCGTTCAAAGTGGGTTACGCCCTCAATGAGACCGATTTTTACTCCTGGCTTGGGGCCGTATTGCCGGACTTTCGTGGCCTGGGGATCGCCAAAGCGCTGTTGCAAGGCCAGGAACAATGGGTGGCCGAACAGGGCTACAGCCTGATCAAGGTGAAGAGCCGCAACCGCTACCCGGCCATGCTGCGGATGCTGCTGGGCAAGGGCTACCATCTGGTGGACATGGAGCGAGCCAGTGACACGCCATTGGATTACCGCATCCTTCTGGAAAAGAGTTTGTAAAAAATAACCGATAGCGGACGCAGTGAGGATGAAAGGAGCGACCACTTGAGTAAACTCCAATACTTCACCACCTGAGCGCCCCTGTTGGTCCTTAGCGCACCGCATTACCCACACGGTTTGGCCAGCATCGATCGCTGGCCATTTTTTTGCGCCGCAAACGCCCCTTCCCTCAGATGCACCGTTCATCGCCGTCGGGGCAACAAAAAAAGCCTCAAAAAAACGACAACAAAGGGTTGCAATGAGAATGAGAACAGTTATTATTTAACTGCGTTCCAACTCTTATCCACCAAATAGACGTCGGTGGTGTTTTAGCTCACAGCATTGCTCACACGGTTTGGCCAGCATCGATCGCTGGCCATTTTTTTTGCCCTTCACTCACACAGAGCCAGCAGCTTCACCACCAAGGCATCGATCCCTTCCGCCGCCTGGGACAAGCTATCGGCCAGCATGTAGGCCGGCGTTGTTACCACCTTATGCCGCCGGTCGACATGGATCGCCTCCACCGCACAGGGGTGGTGCTGTCCGCCCATGGCATTGAACGCCGCCGCGGTTTGATGATCCGTGCCTATGGTCCCCTCGACCCCGTCACCATAGATCCGTGGCAGCATCACCGGACTGATGCACAGATAACCGGCGGGCTTACCCGCCTGTGCAAATCCTGTTGCCGCCACCATCATCGCCTCGCTCAACTGGCACTCGGTACCGGCCAGGGCAAAATCACACAAGTTTTTGGCCGCACCGAAGCCGCCTGGCACCACCAGCGCGTCAAACTCCCCCACATGCAACTCCGACAGTGGCCGAATCTGGCCGCGGGCAATGCGGGCGGCCTCCACCAGGCAGTTTCGCACCTCGCCCTCGACCACTTCACCGCTGAGGTGGTTGACCACATGCAGTTGCTCAACGTCCGGAGCAAAGCACTGATATTCCGCTCCATTACGTTCTATGGCCAGCATCGTCAGTACCGACTCATGGATCTCCGATCCGTCAAACACCCCGCAACCACTGAGTACCACTGCGATCCGTTTCATCAGCTTCTCCTCTTATTCCATTAGAGACTAAAAAGTAATAATTATATAGCCAAATATTGCTAATTTGTTAACACCGATCTCTATACATGGCGATTTTTTATGCTAACTTATTTCGCCAGATGTCGGATGGCATTCCAGCAGTTTTCAAGCCTTACAAGGCACCCTCTGCCAACTTAGACGCAAATAGCAATATCCACAAAACGGGATGGAGCGGATCGGTGCGCAAGATCGCCGCAGATCAACTTTATAACCAATTGAAAAACATAAAGAACAGTGAATTCGTTGATCTCGATCGCGTTTTCGTTGGATCCCTCTATTTACCCAGTAACACACAGATTTATCCACAGAATGAACTTTTTGTCTCGGCTGTTGATAACTCTGTGGAAAATGCGCGACGACTGGCGAAATTGGCACGCTCATGGCATCCTTAGCCAACTCTTCTATTACTCAGTATCCCCATGGCTCAGCTACCTGAAAATCCTTTAGTCCTCGTCGACGGCTCCTCCTATCTGTATCGCGCCTTCCATGCGCCACCGCACCTGACCAACTCCAAAGGCGAACCCACCGGTGCCGTGTATGGGGTCATCAACATGTTGCGCAGCCTGATCCGCCAATTTAACCCCGGTCATCTGGCGGTGGTGTTCGATGCCAAGGGCAAGACTTTCCGGGACGATATCTATCCGGAATATAAGGCGCAACGCCCCTCTATGCCTGACGATCTGCGTTGTCAGATACAGCCGGTACACGACATCATCCGGGCTATGGGATTGCCGCTGATCATGATCGAAGGTGTGGAGGCAGACGACGTCATCGGCACCCTGGCCAGACAGGCTGAGCGCGCAGGACATAAAGTGGTGATCAGCACCGGCGACAAGGACATGGCCCAGCTGGTCACCGACAACATCACCCTGATTAATACCATGACCGATACCGTCATGGATCCCCAGGGTGTAATCGACAAATTCGGGGTCGGCCCGGAGCTGATCATCGACCTACTGGCGATGATGGGCGATAAAGTGGATAACATTCCCGGCCTGCCCGGCGTCGGAGAGAAAACCGCCCTGGCAATGCTGCAGGGCATCGGCGGCCTGGACGCCATCTATGGCGACCCGGATGCGGTGGCGGAACTGGGCTTTCGCGGCGCCAAAACCATGCCGAAAAAACTACGGGAAAATGAAGAAGCCGCCAGGCTCTCCTATCTGTTGGCGACCATCAAACTGGATGTGTCACTGACCGAAACCATCGATGACCTGAAGGTGATCTCGGCCGATAAAGATGCCCTGATCAAGTTGTTTGGCGAAATGGAGTTCAAGCGTTGGCTGGCTGAGTTGCTGGATGGCGGAGCCAATGCCTCCACCGGCAACAGTGGTGACAATCGTGCCACAGAAGCGACCGCCTTTGAGCACGACACCATCCTGACCCAGGCACAGTGGGACCTGTGGTTTGACAAACTCAGCCAGGCAGAACTGTTCGCCTTTGACACCGAGACCACCAGCCTCAACTACATGGAAGCGGAGCTGGTGGGCATCAGCTTCGCCGTCGACGTCGACCGGGGCGCCTACCTGCCGCTGACCCATGACTACGACGGAGCACCACAACAGCTGGACCGGGATCAGGTACTGAGCCGTCTCAAACCCTTGCTGGAAAACCCGGACAAACACAAAGTCGGTCAGAACCTCAAATACGACATGTCGGTTCTGGCCCGTTATGGCATCGAGTTGAAGGGGATCGAGTTTGACACCATGCTGGAGTCTTACTGCTTCAACAGTACCGCCAGCAAACACAATATGGACGACCTGGCACTCAAATACCTGAGCCACAAAACCGTTCACTTCGAAGAGATTGCCGGTAAAGGCGCCAAGCAAAAAACCTTCAACCAGATTGAGTTGGAGCAGGCCGCCCCCTATGCCGCCGAGGATGCGGTCATTACCCTGCAATTGCATCGGCACCTACTGCCCCGGCTGCAACAGCAGCCCGACTGTTACCGGGTATTCCGCGACATCGAGATGCCTCTGGTGCCGATTCTGTCTGCCATCGAGCGCCAGGGCGTCCTGTTGGACAGCGACCTGCTGCACCAACAAAGCAGCGAAATCGGCAACCTGCTGGATTCACTGGAACAGCAGGCCCATGAGCTGGCCGGCGAGAGTTTCAACCTCTCCTCTACCAAGCAACTGCAACGGATACTGTTTGAAAAACTCGGCTACCCGGTATTAAAGAAGACCCCAAAAGGGGCCCCTTCCACTGCCGAAGAGGTGCTGCAGGATCTGGCCCAGGACTATGAGCTGCCCAAGCTGATCCTGGAGCATCGTAGCCTGGCCAAGCTGAAAAGCACCTATACCGACAAACTGCCGTTGATGGTCCAGAACAGTGGCCGGGTACACACCTCCTATCACCAGGCTGTCACGGCCACCGGCCGCCTGTCCAGCTCCGATCCCAACCTGCAGAACATTCCGATTCGCAGTGAACAGGGACGGCGCATTCGCCAGGCCTTCATCGCCCCTAAGGGCTATAAGCTGCTGGCCATTGACTACTCCCAGATTGAGCTGAGAATCATGGCGCATCTGTCCCAGGACAGCGGCCTGCTGGACGCCTTCGCCCACGGCAAAGACGTTCACCGCGCCACCGCCGCCGAGGTATTTGGCGTCGCCTTCGACGAGGTCAGCAGTGAGCAGCGCCGCCGGGCCAAGGCCGTCAATTTCGGCCTGATCTACGGCATGTCCGCTTTTGGTCTGGCCAAGCAGCTGGGTATTGCCCGCGGCGAAGCCCAGCGCTACATCGACGTCTACTTCGACCGCTACCCCGGTGTGAAGGCCTATATGGAGAAAACCCGCAAGCAGGCCCACGAACAGCAGTACGTCGAGACCCTGTTTGGCCGTCGTCTGCATCTGCCGGACATCAACGCCCGCAATAAGATGCGACAACAGGCTGCCGAGCGCACCGCCATCAATGCGCCGATGCAGGGCACCGCCGCCGACATCATTAAGCGGGCGATGATCGACGTCGCCGGCTATCTGGATGCCCAGTGCAATGATGAGATTCGCATGCTGATGCAGGTGCACGATGAACTGGTGTTCGAAGTCAAAGAGTCGGTTGCCGACGCCCACCGGAACGCCCTGTGCGATCTGATGTCCACCGCCGCCGAACTGGACGTGCCTTTGATCGCCGAAGCCGGGGTGGGTGACAATTGGGATCAGGCCCACTGATCCTTCACCGACGAAAAATGGCCCGTCGCTCCCAGCGACGGGCCATTTTTTTGAGATACAAACGCGGTTTCAGCAGCAGGAACCAATCGAGATCACAAAACACCCTAAAAATGACGACAACATGTCACCAAGGTGAACAAAAAGATAATGACTGTTTATGTAGTTATTGGATCAAAAACAGCAAAAAGTGGTGGGTTTTGTCGATCGGGATCACAAAACATTGCTCCAGAATCCAATTTATCTTTTACTGACGAAACTGGTTGGCTATGCTTTCGCTCGTAGGGTACAGAGGTAAGATGTTCTATCTTAACAAACCTTATTCGATCACTTCGCGTGGTCAGCCAAATTTTTATGGCGCCCCGGTGACTTAGGTCACCGGGGTTTTTTCTTTTCTGCTTCTGAAATTTTCATCCGGTTCGAACCAAAGTTACCAATTCGTTACGCCGTTGAAATAGAGTAAATGCTTTAAGTTTTGCTCAGACCGGAGTATTATGACGGTGAAGGGTCAAATTGGGCCCCAATCCAGTTTGATTCTCGTCTTGTTATCGTTGAAAAAGCTTCTCCCCAAAATTGAGCTTTTTACACGCCGGTGGTGGATTTCATCATCGGCTTTTTCTTTTTCAGGGCGAAAAAAAAGGCGACCCGTGGTCACCTCTTCATTCGTGGCTCTGTCATCACACCGGCTGTTCCAACCAGGCCGTCACCGTCTTAATCGCCTCGGTACGTCCGGTTCCTTTCAGTGAAGAGAACAGCTGCACCTTGATATCGCCGTCCAGCTCCATCGCCTCCAGGCTGGCCTTCACATCCCGCAGAGTCTTCTGCTTAACGGCCTGCTTCAGCTTATCGGCCTTGGTCAGCAACACCAGCACCGGCAACTCCGCCGCCACGCCCCAGCGAATCATATTAACATCCAGATCCTTGAGGGGATGCCGACAATCCATCAGCACCACCAGCCCTTTCAGACAGTTGCGCTTCTCTAGGTACTCGGCCAAGGCGTGCTGCCACTTCTTCTTCATCTCCAACGGCACCTGGGCAAAGCCGTAGCCCGGAAGATCCACCAGACGACGATCTTCCGCCAGTTCAAACAGGTTGATCATCTGAGTACGACCCGGAGTTTTGGAGGTCTTCGCCAGGCCCCGTTGGTCGGTCATGGTATTCAGGGCACTGGACTTGCCCGCATTGGAGCGGCCGGCAAATGCCACCTCGACACCGGTATCCGGCGGCAAAAAACTAATATCGGGGGCGCTGAGCATATACTTAGCGCGACGAAAATCGATGGCGGTGTCGGTCACGTACACTCTCCACAAGCGGGTTAAAAACTTGCTCGCGGTCACAAAGTGCCGATTTTTTAGATCTATCGACAAATTAGTGTAAAATACAAACCGCGAGCCTCTCCATCATTCTATCACGTGGCGAGGCTGGACAGGGAAAGAACGAGCCACGCAAATATAAGTTGGAACACAATGAAAAAATTAGCACTAACACTTTCTGTGCTCGCCGTCTTCAGCGGTACTGTTCAGGCCCAGGGAGACGCCACCAAAGGCCAGCAAGTCGCCTCAACCACTTGTATCGCCTGCCACGGCATGGATGGCAACAGTCTGATCAGCCTCTACCCCAAGGTGGCCGGTCAGCATGAAGGCTATCTGGTCAAGCAGCTGCAAGAGCTAAAGCAAGCGGCCATGACCGGTGGTAAAGAGGGGCGCCATGATCCCATTATGAGCGGCATGGCCATGACGCTGACCGAAGAGCAGATGGCAGACGTGGCGGCATTTTATGCCTCACAGACCTCCACCGCCGGTGTCACCGTCGATGCCAAAACCGCCTCCGCGGGCAAGCAGCTGTACATGGCCGGCGATGCCAATCGTCAGATCACCGCCTGTGCCGCCTGCCACGGCCCCAACGGCGAAGGCATGAACCTGGCGGGATACCCCAGTCTGGCAGGCCAGCATCCGGATTACATCAAGGCCCAGCTGGAGAAATTCCGCAGCGGCGTTCGCCATAATGATCTCAATGGCATGATGTCCGGTGTCGCTAAAAACCTGAAGGATGAGGACATCGCGCTGCTGTCGCAGTACGTTTCCAGCCTGAAATAACCTTCAAGGCGGCGCAAACCCCGTCGGTGACACAACCAGAAATCAAGGCGAGCTCGGGCTCGCCTTTTTAACATCTGCTTATTGCGGATCCAGATCACAGTCAGGATATCGCGCCTTTTGCCCTGCCGCTTGTGAGACATTCGCCATAGTGCCTACCCTAAAAAGTCGAATAATCCCCTGCATAATCGGGGCCCTCTTAAGAAAAAACAGTGTTTTGCTTTGTTAACAATCACAAGCGGTCATAACACTTTGGTAAAAAAAAGTTGCGATCCAGCTCAAACTCCGTAAAGTATGGGGCATCCAAAGGAGAGGACCTCAACCAACAGGATGTCGGTTGTAAAAAAATGGGAAAGCACCCGATGGACAGGGTGAAAGAACGGAAACTCTCTGGGACGAGACAGGTCGGAGAACCTGAGTAAACGGAAAAGCCTTTAGGGTTTACAAGGATGGTTACCTCGCATCAGGAAGATGTTTGTCGTCAGGACGTCGACATTAATGATTGTTAAGGATGACCTCAGGAAGACCAATAAAGCGTCAGGAATGACCAACAACTAAAAAAGCCGCATGGAAGCAGTAAAAAGAAGACGGATCTAGACCGGGATAGTCACATCGCAGGTAAGGAACACCTGAATACCCGAATGAAAGAGTGTCACCAGACACCCTGATTCAAGGCAACAGAGAGGACTCTGTTGCCTTTTTTATTTGCTCCGCATTTATCGCAGATGCATTGAAACGGCAATTGCACATATACTAGGGCCAAGACCAGTCCGCAGGATCCGATATGCCTTGTCCGCTTTGCCATTTCAATGACACCCAGCATTACCACCAAGACAAGAAACGCCATTATTTCCAGTGTCAGCGCTGCCACTTGGTGTTTGCCGATCCTGCTTCTCTGCTGCCTCCCAATGCCGAAAAGCACCAATACGACCAGCATCAGAACACCCCGCAGGATCCGGGTTATCGCCGCTTCCTCAACCGCCTGGCGGCACCTGTGGTACAGCGGATGGCACCGGCCAGTCAGGGGCTGGATTTCGGTTGTGGCCCCGGCCCGACGCTGTCACTGATGTTTGAAGAGGCGGGGCACCCGATGGCGGTGTACGACCCGTACTTCTTTCCCGATCGCGCCCCGCTGCGACGGGAGTACGACTTTGTCACCTGCACCGAGGCCATCGAACACTTCTACCGCCCCGGCCGCGAATGGCAACTGCTGCTGAGTCTGGTGAAGCCTGGCGGCACCTTAGGCATCATGACCAAGTTGGTTCGGGATGCGGACGCCTTTGCCAACTGGCACTACAAAAATGACCCCACTCACGTCAGCTTTTTCAGCCGCCTGACCTTCCGCTATCTGGCAGAACAGGACAACCTGCAGATAGAATTTATCGGCAATGACGTTATCTTGCTGCAAAAACCGGCATAATTTGGTATAACCTGCCGCCCTATCTGGAGGCACCACCCATGACGCGACAAAAGAAATCCCGAAAATCCAATGTAAACGGTCCACGACTGCAACCACGATCCGAGAAAGGATCGGGCGTTGAGGGCAAGCGTAAGTCCAGTAAGGGCAAGTCTGCCGGCTCTCGCCAGAATGAAGCCAGCAAGAAAAAGCCACTGGCCGGCCAACCTAAGGTGGTCAAAGACCCACGCCTGGGCAGCAAGACCCCCATCTCCCTGGTCGCCCCGGCGCCCAAGGCGGTGACCAAGCCCGTTAAACCGGAACAACCGGCTCCGGTACGGCCCAAGCTGACAGCCGAGCAGGAGCTGGAGCAACTGGAAAGCAACCCGCGCCTGCTGGCGCTGCTGGACCGCATGGAGCAGGGCGAGACCCTGAGCCAGGATGACCAGCAATGGCTGGACGGCAAACTGGATCGCATCGAAGCGCTGATGAAACAGCTGGGCATCGAGGTCGATCAGGGGCTGAACAGCGAAGAGGACCTGATGGATCAGTTTGAATCCGGCAGCGACCTGCTGGATCAGTACAAAGACTGAGCGTCTCCCTTGCGGCTCACCCACCCCACGGGTGAGCCCGCCCGGCGCTGCCGACGGAAAACCAGCTCCTCCCCACACAGCCTATGCCGACGCACGCTTTGCAGCAACACGCCCTATCCCCCCTGCGTCCCGGCCATCGAAGAGTCACATTCCGGTGTAAGACGGTAATCTCCCCGGCACTACCACTATGATCCTCTTTGGCTTAGGCTTATCAGAGTCCCCTAAATAAGGGTTTAAACATAAAACAGTGTGGCAGCGGTCACGTTCCCGCCCAGTGGCAGGGAACCAATCGGGATCGTTGTTGTTTTCATTATGTGCTTTTCTTTACAGAACCGCCCACCACAACACCATTAAGGTGGGTAGCTTTTGTTTCCCAACATCCTTGAATTTGGGTCACGGATCAAAGGCAAGATGCTACAAAGTGTGCATAATGCACATACCTTGGGTGTGAAACCTAGCCCGACGTTACCGCCGATGGAACGCAAACATTCCGGCCAGTGACGACGGTTCACGCAGCAAAGGCCCTAACTCTACCACCGCAGGAGAAGATTGCAGTGCAGGACAAAATCAGCTGGAACCAGGCCCTAATCGAAAAATATAACTACAGTGGCCCACGATACACGTCTTACCCAACCGCCATTGAGTTCCACGAAGGGTACACCGACCAGAACCTGCGGGAAGCCATCGCTACGTCGGACAAGAGCAACCTGTCGCTCTACATCCACGTACCGTTTTGCCACAAGCTGTGCTACTACTGCGGCTGCAACAAGATCATTACCCGCCACGCCCACAAGGCGGAGCAATATCTCGAGTATCTGGAGCGTGAAATCAACGCCCGTGCCGAACTGTTTAAAGGTTACACCGTTACCCAGATGCACTGGGGCGGTGGTACTCCGACCTACCTGACCCACGAACAGATCCGCCGCCTGACGGCACTGCTGAAGTCTAAGTTCAATTTCGCCGACGAGGGTGAATTCGCCATTGAGGTGGATCCCCGCGAGATCGAACTGGAGACCCTGGACGTACTTAAAGAGGTCGGCTTCAACCGCATCTCCGTGGGCGTACAGGACTTCAATAAACAGGTGCAGCAAGCAGTAAACCGTGAGCAGGACGAGCAGTTCATCTTCGACCTGATCAACCACGCCCGCGAGCTGGGCTTTGAGTCCACCAACATCGACCTGATCTATGGCCTGCCATTCCAGACTCCGGAAAGCTTTGCCAAGACGCTGGAGCGGGTCAAGGATCTGGATCCGGATCGCCTCAGTGTCTTTAACTACGCCCACTTGCCGCATCGTTTTGCCGCCCAGCGCAAGATCAAGGATGAGGATCTGCCAACCGCACCTCAGAAGCTGAAGATCCTGGAAAGCAGCATCAACACCCTGATGAGCTACGGTTACCAGTTCATCGGCATGGACCACTTTGCCAAGCCCGACGACGAACTGTCCCGCCTGCAAAACGAGGGCCAGCTGCACCGTAACTTCCAGGGTTACACCACCCAACCGGACGCGGATCTGCTGGGCCTGGGTGCTTCGGCCATCTCCAACATCGGCAAGGCCTACGCCCAGAACGCCGTGGATCTGAAAGCCTACTACGAATCCATGGACGCCCATGAGCACGCCATGATCAAAGGCTGTGGGCTGGAGACCGACGATTTCATCCGCCGCGAAGTGATCAAGCAACTGATCTGCCACTTCAAGCTGGACAAATCCGCCATCGAAGCCCAGTGGAACATCAACTTCAATGACTACTTCGCCGAAGATGAAAAGCTGCTGAAGCCGTTCATCGAGGACGATCTGGTACGCCTGACCGACACCAGCATCGAAGTCACCGGCCAGGGCCGTCTGCTGATCCGCAATATCTGCATGTGCTTCGACCGCTACCTGCGCGACAAAGCCCGCCAGCAGCAGTTCTCCCGCGTCATCTGATTCGACGCCGGACAGAAAAAGGGGTTGCCATTGGCAACCCCTTTTTTGATGCGGTGCCGCTACTGCCGGGTGGCTTTCTTTGCCAGCAACGCCTGGCGATCGCTGTCAGAGAGAAACGCCAGCCTGGCGCCGTTGATCTGAATCTGGCGCAACTGGGCGTCGCTGAGGCCGATGCGCTCCTTGGCCATTCGGTACTCAAACGGGATCGAGTTGGCGGACACCCCGGGATCATCGGTATTCAGGCAGACGCAGATCCCGTGCTCCACAAAAGTGCGGATGGGGTGAACATCGTAATCGGCGACGGAGTTGGCGTGGATGTTCGACGTAGGGCAGGATTCGATACCAATGCCGTGATCGCGAATGTAATCCAGCAGCACCGGGTCCTGGGGCGCGGTAGTGGCATGGCCAAGGCGGGTGGCGCCCAGCTCTCGAATCGCCTGCCAGATGGAGGACGGTGGCCCCGGCTCACCGGCATGGATGGTGACATTCAGATAGGCATCCCGAACCCGTTTAAAGTGATCCACAAACAGATCCCCGGGGAAGCCCTCTTCGTCACCGGCCAGATCGCAGGCCACAAACTGTTCTTTATGGGCCAAAATCGCCTCCAGCTCACGCTGGCACGCCTGCGGGCCATCACCGCGGCACAAAATCCCGATCAGATTAATCATGATGTTGCGCTCGCGGGCACCGGCCTGCACACCATCAATCACCGCTTCCACCACGCCCTGCATCGGCAGTCCATGGGGGCCGGCCATGTAGGCCGGTGAAAAACGCAACTCCCCATAGTCGACCCCGTTGTCCGCCAGATCCAGGGCATTCTCATAGGCCAGGCGGTGCACGGCATCGAGATCCCCCAGCACTGCCACCTGGTAATCCAGCTTGGCCAACAGTGCCTCCACCGATGGACAGCGGCCGATCACCTGCAGGTAGGGGCGCAGGGTCTCCATCTCATAAGCGGGCAGAGGGACATTGAATTTCTGTGCCAGCTCAAGCACGGTGTGGGGGCGCATGGAGCCATCGAGGTGGCGATGCAGGTCGGTGAGAATAAGGCTATTGTCTGTCATCAGTCTGCTTTTTAGTAAAGGGATGTTAACCGGCCAAACCGACCCATTAACAAACGCCGAAATTGGTTTTAGTATGAAGTCGCCGTCCCTGACGGATTAAGAATAATTAAAAAACCAAGATGGAAATAGGGATTATCGGATGAAAATTTGGCTTTTGAGCGCCGCCCTGATGCTGACCGGCTGTGCCGCCACCTCCCCCATGGACGCCAATCAGCGCATCACACCGCTGATGGACGACATCTGGCAGCAGCAACTCAGTCGCGACCCCCAACAAGCGGAACGCTTCGGCGATGCCCAAGCCGCCGCCCATCTGCAGGATCGCTCCGCCGTCGCCCTGGAAGCGGACTATCGGGCCAACCTGGTCCTGCTGCAGCGGGCCAATGCCATCGATCGCCAACGGCTGTCCGACGACAATCGCATCAACCTGGCCATCGCCCTGGAGATTCTGCACAACCGCATCGACAGCTACCGCTTCAACGAACACACCATGCCGCTGAATGCCGAAGGCGGCTTCCACAACTACATCGCCAGCATCGCCCAGGGCACCACACTGACCACGACCACCGAGGCCGAACACTATCTGAGCCGGCTCCATGAGCTGCCACGGCTGTTTGAACAGCAGATGCAGTGGATGCGACGCGGGCTGGCTCAGGGCTATACCCAGCCACAGGTAGTACTGCAGGGCTTTGAAGAGTCGATTCAGGCCTACCTGCCCGACGCCGCCACCGACAGCCTCTATTACGCCCCTTTTGCACAGCTCAGCGAAGCCGACTTTAGCCCGACGCAGCTCACCTTACTGCGGCAACAGGGTCTGGAGGCGGTGGCCAACCAGGTGCTGCCCGCCTACCGGGCCTATCTGGCGTTCTTTGTGAACGAGTACCGCCCCGGCGCCCGCAGCAGCATCGGCGCCAGTGACCTGCCCGACGGCCGGGCGTACTACGCCAACCGGGTGCGCCACTTTGTTACCCTGGAGATGAGCCCGGAGCAGGTGCATCAACTGGGGTTGAGCGAGGTGCGACGCATTCGTGCCGAGATGGACGCCATCATCGCCAGGCTGGAGTTTGACGGCAGCTTCTCCGACTTCCTGCACTTCCTGCGCACCGATCCCCGCTTCTACGCCAACACCCCGGAGCAGTTGCTACGGGAAGCCGCCTGGCTGGCCAAGCGGGCCGATGCCATGCTGCCGCAATTTTTCAACACCCTGCCCCGCACGCCCTATGGCGTGCAGGCGGTGCCGACGGAGATCGCCCCAAAGTACACCACCGGCCGCTACTCCGGTCCCAGCGGCGATCATCAGCCCGGGTACTACTGGGTCAACACCTATGCGCTGGACAAGCGCCCCCTGTATGCCCTGCCCGCCCTGACCCTGCATGAGGCCGTCCCCGGCCACCACCTTCAAATCGCCCTCAACCAGGAGCTGGGCGAGGTGCATCCGCTGCGGCGCTTTCATTACATCAGTGCCTTTGGCGAAGGCTGGGGGTTGTATTCGGAGAAACTGGGGGTCGAAGGGGGCTTTTATGAGGACGACTATGCCGATTTTGGTCGTCTCAGCTACGAGATGTGGCGAGCCTGCCGGTTGGTGGTGGATACCGGCATTCACGCCAAAGGCTGGAGCCGGCAACAGGCCATCGATTACATGGCCACCAACACCGCCCTGTCCCTGCACAACGTCACCACCGAGATTGACCGTTACATCTCCTGGCCCGGGCAGGCACTGTCGTACAAGATGGGCGAGCTGACGATCTTGCGGCTGCGCCATCAGGCCGAACGCAACCTCGGAGACCGCTTCGATCTTCGAGCGTTCCACGATGCGGTGCTGGCCAATGGCTCGCTACCGCTGGCGCAACTGGAGATTCAGATCAACCAGTGGATAGAGGCGCAACGGTCGCTTTAACCCCAACACGCCGCCCGAGGGCGGCATGATCGAAACGCCGTTGCCTCAGCACCGTCGTTCGAGCCAGGCATTGATGGCCTCGGCAACGGCATCGGGCCGCTCCATGGGCAACAGGTGACCGCAGTCCGGCAGTTGCACCAAGGTGGCATCGGGCATCAACCGCCGCATTCTGGCCCAACTGGCCGGGGTCACCGTATCGCTGCGCCCCCCCCGAATCGCCAGAGTCGGCACCTTGAGCCGGCTCAGACGCGGCCAGATCCAGGGGGCGGTCTGGTAGATGTGCGCTTCCCATTCACGGGAGTAACGCAGACACACCCCCTGCTCATCGGCAACAAAAGCCGCATGGATGTAATCTTCAAGCGCTTGATCATCCATGCCGGCGAAGGCCCGTTTGCCGCGATGAAATTCGAACGCCCCGGCGTGGTCCTCAAACCGGTAGGGCCGCCTCAGGGTTCGCGCCACCATCGGCTGCTTCAACTTGAATCGCTTCGGCATCAGACGCATCGGCGCCACCCAGCGGGTCGGCAGGAACACCGGATCCAGCATCACCAGGCCCGCCACCCTATCCGGACACTGCATGGAGGCCAGGCAGGCCACCACCGCTCCCATGGAGTGACCAGCCAACACCACCGGCTCTGGCTGTCGCGACAACCAGGCCGCCAGATCCTCGGCCATCAACCACCACGCACCTTGTTTGGCCTCGGTCACCGGCATCGTCAGCGGGGCCAGCAGCGCCGCCTCAACGCCGCCACCGAGGGCGGCAAACAACCGTCGGTAGGTCGCCGGAGGAAACCCATTGGCATGACAAAACACCAGTCGGGTCGACCCCTGGCCAAACTGTTCAAACTGCACCCTCTGCTCTCCCTCGTCCACTTTTGGTTTAAACACTCGTTTGATTCAGACTAGCAACAACTTACCCCGGATACTACCGCTTACCCCCGGCGCTCGGAGCCAAGTCAGGTCTAAACTGACGGGCGCGCCTTGACGGACAGGGGCACAAACCGCAACACTGATCCCCATCAGTGCCATCACAAGGAGATTTCCCCCATGGACAAGCAGACCCAAACCGAGATCGAGGCGGCCACCTTCCGCCGCCTGCTCAGCCACCTGGACAACCACAAAGAGGTGCAGAACATCGACCTGATGATTCTGGCGGACTTCTGCCGCAACTGTCTGGCCAAGTGGTACATGGCCGAGGCCGCCTCCCGTGGCGAAGAGGTCAACTATGATCAAGCCAGGGAGATCGTCTACGGCGAGTCCTATGACAGCTGGAAAACCAAATACCAGCAAAAGGCCACTCCAGAGCAGTTGGCCGCATTTGAAGCACGCCAGCAAGCCAAAGCTTCTCAGTAATCATTTTGGCCGCTATGCTGCGTACCCTTCTGATTTTATTTATGGGATTGACGATGACTCAGCTCGCACTGGCCTCCCCGCAGTTATGGCAACAGGCTCACCAGGGGCACTTTATCGGCGTCGACGGCATGCGCCTGAACTACGCCACCCTGACCCAGGCCAATGCCCGGGGAGCCGTGGTGATCGCCAGCGGGCGTTCCGAAGGCTACCTCAAGTACCATGGCCTGGCTAAGGCGCTGTTAGAGCAGGAACTGGATGTCTACATCTGGGATCACCGTGGCCAGGGCCTGTCGGAGCGCCTGACCCGCAACCCCGATATGGGGCATGTGGAGCGCTTCGATGATTATGTCGCCGACATGACCACCTTCATCGACACTAAGGTACTGCCACGGAAACCCAAAAAACTGTACCTGGTGGGCCACTCCATGGGCGGCGCCATCGGCAGTCTGTACCTTCAGCATTATCCTGATACCTTTGATGCGGCGGTATTTTCAGCCCCCATGTATGGCATCCAGCTACCCGGCCCCCGATGGGCACTGGAACCGGTGCTGGCGATGATGGCGCGCTGGAACCGCCTGTTCGGAGAGCCCGGCTACATTCCAGGCGGCACCGACTACGAGCCCAAGCCCTTTGAGCGTAACCTGCTCACCCAGGATGCCGACGCCTACCAGGACTTTCTGGACCTGTACCAGCAGATACCGGAGCTTCAATTGGGGGATCCCACCAATCATTGGATGCTGGAGTCCTTTAATGCCATGGATCGCATCCGGTCCCAGGCCCAGCGGATCACCACTCCGACCCTGGTCATGCAGGCCGGTAATGACGCCATCGTCGACAATCAGGTGATGGAGTCAGTGGTCAACGCCAGCACCAACACCAGCCTGCTGCGACTTCCCAATGCCCGTCACGAACTGCTGATCGAGACCCCCACCATCCGCCGCCGGGTGTTATCGGCCTTGACTGACTGGCTGCAACGCTTCTGATGCCCAAAAGAAAAAATCCGCAGCCTGGCTGCGGATTTTTTGTGGGGCGCATCAATCTTAATTCAGCACCTCTTCCAATGCCCCCAGGCACAGAGTCACGTTCTCCTCTCTGGCGGCATAACCCATCAGGCCGATGCGCCAGGCCTTACCGGCCAGGTCCCCAAGACCGGCGCCAATCTCCAGATTGAAGCGATTCAGCAGCTGGCCACGAACCTCGGCATCGTCGACCCCCTCCGGCAGATAGACCGCATTGAGCTGAGGCAGACGGTGGGCTTCCTCCACCACAAAGCGCAACCCCAAGCCCTCCAGGCCAGTCTTGAGCTTCTGATGCATGCGGTCATGGCGGGCCCAGGCATTTTCCAGCCCCTCCTCATGGAGCAGGCGCAGGGATTCATGCAGGGCGTACAGGCTGTTGACCGGGGCCGTATGGTGATAACTGCGCTTACCGGTGCCGCTCCAGTACCCCATCACCAGCGTCTGATCCAGGAACCAGCTGGGCACCGGTGTCTGCCGGGCCTCCAGCTTGGCCACCGCCTTGGGCGAAAAGGACACGGGGGAGATCCCCGGGACGCAGGAGAGGCATTTCTGGCTGCCGGAATAGATGGCGTCGATGCCCCAGTCATCGACCCTGAGTTCAACCCCCCCCAAGGAGGTCACCGCATCGACAATGGACAAACAATCGTGCTGCTGCGCCAGGTCACACAAGGCTTTGGCGTCCGACAGCGCCCCGGTGGAGGTTTCTGCGTGCACGAACGCCAGGAACTTGGCATCCGGATGCTGCTGCAGCGCCGCCGCCACTTTATCCACGCTGACCGGGGTGCCCCAGGCGTCGTCCACCACCACCGCTTCACCGCCCAGTCGCTCGACGTTCTGACGCATCCGTTCGCCAAACACGCCGTTGCGACATACGATCACTTTTTCACCAGGCTCCACCAGGTTGACGAAGCAGGTTTCCATGCCGGCGCTGCCCGGTGCAGACACGGCGATGGTAAAGGGGTTGTCGGTCTGGAACGCATACTGCAGCAGCGCCTTGACCTCATCCATCATGGCGATGAAGGTCGGATCCAGGTGACCCACAGTGGGTTTGGCCAGGGCCTGCAGCACCTGGGGGTGAACATCGGACGGACCCGGGCCCATCAAAGTACGTGACGGCGGGTTAAACGGCTTAAACGACATGGCGACCTTCCTGCTTGTTGCCCTTAAAGATATCGAAAGTCCCACGTTAGCACGCTTTATTTTTCCAAGGTATACGACCAAGGCAATTGGCCGTTTTAAACGCAAAAAAGGCTGCCCGCAGGCAGCCTTGGGATCTGATCAGCGATGATGCAAACCGGATCAGAACGCGTAAGTGGCGCTGATGCCCACATTGATGCCCGGCTGGGAGAAGCGATCCATGTAGGTCCGCCCCGCCTCCATGCCACCGACATCACTCCACTGGATGTACTTCTTATCCAGCAGGTTGAACACCCCACCACGAATGACGAACGCCTCGCTGACGTTATAGTAACCGGTCACGTCCACCACACCGTAGCCGGCGGTGGCGTAAGAGTCCGTCGGCCGACCAAAGCCATCGGTAGCCTCGGCGATGTCGGACTCATCCTTGCCCTGGACCAGAGTCCAGTTCAGGGTCCCGCCCCAGATGCCGTCGGCCTGATCGAAGGCGAGACCGATGACCCCATTAAGCGGTGCAACCTCGTTCAGTGGTTGGTTCTCGGTATCGTTGGTGCCGTCGGCGTAAGCCACCGACAGATTCAGACTCAGGCCCTCGGGGGCCCCAAGCAGGCTGTCCAGCCACAGCTGGGACTTAAACTCCGCCCCCTTGATGGTGGCTTCATCGACGTTGTTGTACTGCAACTGGCCATAAGGGTAAGCGGGATTACTGTAATCTGCAGTCTGTTGAATGAAGTTGTCGTACTGGTTGTAGAACACCACCAGCTCCGCTGAACCGTACTCGGACGTGCCACGCAGTCCCAGCTCAAAGGCATCGCTCTCTTCCGCTTCCAGGTTCGGGTTAGCCAGCAGGGCGTAACCGCGACCGCTGTCCTCTGCATAATACATCTCTTTCAGATCCGGAGAGCGGAAGCCCTGAGCGTAGTTGAAGAACCCGGTCAGCTTGTCCGTCAGCTGATACAGGGTACCCAGGCGCCAGGTCAGCTTGTCGCTGTTGTGATCTTTAAACTCATCCCCACCATGATAATACTCGTCGATATTCGGTTTCATCTCGGTGTTGTCGTAACGCAGGCCCGGAATCAGCGTCAGTGCGCCCAGGGTAATCTCATCCTGCAGATACAGGCCATAGGTGGTCGCCTCCGCCTTTGGCGCATAGCGGCTGACGTCGGTCGGCTTATCGCTGGCGTAGCTGGTCACATTGAGGTTTTCCAGATCTTCCCGATTCAGATCCATGCCATAGCTGATGGCGTGCCGGCTGCTGCCCAGGGTCAGGTCCTTGGCCATGTCCAGAGAAAACTGCCAACTGGTTTCCTGGTACTGACGGGACATGCGGCGATCGGTCTGGTAATAGGAATACCAGTTACTGGTCACCTGATCCGATTCACTGTCCTGATAATCCAGGGTCCATTTCAGGGTATCGAACGCGCTCAGATTGGCGTCCCAGTCATGGAACAGACCGACGCGGGTTCGTGTGCTGCTGTCGTCCGCCATCTGGTTGGCGTAGGTGACGCCGGGTTCGCCGGGGTTACCGTCGTTCAGGGACAACAACTCCCCTTCGGTGCTGGAATCGTAACGCTCTGCCACCATCCCCACCCGGTGAGCCTCACTGCCGGCATAGATCAGTTTGGCCAGCACGTTGTTGGAAGTAATGTCCATGGGATCGGCCTCGGTGCGGTCGTCTCCGATGCCACCGACACTGCCCTGGGTTTCGGTCTCTTTGCCGTCCCGGCGGGTGTACAGCAACAGCGATTCCCAGGAGCCACTGCGGTTGGCCAGGGTCACGGTTTCGGCAAAGCTCTGATCACGACCGGTATAGCCCGCTTTCAGCGACAGGGTCGTGTCGTCACCGGCCTCCAGATAGTCGGCCGGATCCTTAGTGGTAAAGGCCACCACCCCGCCGATGGCATCACTGCCGTACAGGGTCGACGCCGGACTCTTGGTGATCTCCACCTGCTTGAGGGTATCCATGTCGACAAAGTTGCGGCCGGCCCGCATAAACTCAGTGCCGGAATCGTAGCCATTGCTCTGATCCACCCCGTCCACCATGATCTTGACCCGGTTGCCACCGATGCCGCGAATGGTGAAGTCCTGCAGACCAAAGCGGCCACTGCCGGAAACGTCGACACCGGGCTCGTAGCGCACCAGATCGGAGATGGTGGTCATCTGTTGATTTTCAATCTGTTCGGCATCGACCACCGCCATGGCGGCTGGCACCTTTTCGGCTTTCTGAGCGCCGGTACGGCTGGCGGAGACCACCACGTCATCAAACAGCGTGGCCTTGCTCTCTTCGGCAACCGCCCCACAGGTGCTGATCGCCGCCATCACGGCTACGGCCAAACGCGTTGGAGTAAACAACATTTCCCAATCCCCTAAATAGTGACACATCCATTCATTTGAATGCGAATGATAATAATTATAATTTAGATTTGATCAAGGAATAAATTCAGATATTTACACTCGAACACAAAAAAGCCACCCCGAAGGGTGGCTTGGACTCGTCAAAGTCAGGTTCGTTGTCGGTCAGCTCAGGCGCGGGTCTCCTGCATCAGGGCCGCCTCTTCGCCGACATCAATGCGTTTGGCCAGCAGGGCGTACATCACCGGCACCACAAACAGGGTAAACAGGGTGCCCACCGACAATCCGACGGTGATCACCAGGCCAATGTTAAACCGGGATACCGCGCCGGCTCCGGTCGCCAATACCAGGGGCATGACGCCCAAGACCATGGCGGCGGTGGTCATCAGGATAGGTCGCAGACGCAGGGCAGCAGATTCGATCACCGCCTGGGCCTTATCCCGTCCTTCCCGCTGCAGTTGGTTGGCAAACTCCACAATCAGGATGCCGTGCTTGGAGATCAGCCCCACCAGAGTGATCAAACCCACCTGGGTGTAGATGTTCAGGGTGGCGGCCCCCAGAAACAGCGGAATCATGGCGCCGAAGATCGACAGCGGCACGGTCACCAGCACCACCACTGGGTCTCGCCAGCTTTCAAACTGCGCCGCCAGCACCAGGAAAATCACCAGCAGGGCCAAGGCGAAGGTCACGTACAGGGCGCTGCCTTCAGTCTCAAACTGACGGCTCTGACCGCCAAAGTCATAGGCGTACCCCTTGGGCGCAATCTCCTGCAGTTTGGCCTTGAGGAATACGTGGGCATCGGCAATGGTCGCCGCCCCTGGCATCGGCATCGCCTCCAGGGTGGCGGAGTTCAACTGCTGGAACTGGGTCAGGGCATTGGGGATCACCTCATTGCTGACCTTCACCACGGTGGACAGCGGAATCGACTCACCGGTGCTGCTGGATACATACAGATCGGCGATGCGGTCGGCGGTCGAGCGGAACGGCGCATCCGCCTGAGGAATCACCTCATAGCTGCGGCCCTGAATGTCGAAATAGTTGGTACGGAAGTCCCCCAACTGGGTGGACAGCACACTGCCGATGGTCTGCATCGAGATGCCGAGCTGGCCGGCTTTTTCACGGTCGATCTGAATGTGCACCTGGGGCTTGCTGATCTTCAGTGTATTGTTGACCACCATAAACAGGCCGCTGGCTTCCGCCTCCTGCTTCAGCTTGTTCATCACCTCATACAAGGTGGCGTGATCCGCCGTGGTGGTCACCACAAAGTTCACCGGCAGTCCGGAGGCCACCCCGGGCAAAGCCGGCGGGTTGATGCTGAACACCTCGAGGCCAGCGATGCGCTTGGCATCCTGCTGCATCTGAGGCTGAATCTCCATCTGGCTGCGAACCCGCTGACTCCAGGGCTTGAGCGCCACCACCGACATAAAGCCACTTTCACTGGGGTAACCGGCAAACACCAGCGCCATCCGGTATTCAGGGTACTGCGACACCATATCGGTGAACTGACGTCCATAGGCGGCGCTGTAGTGCACGCTGCCGTTATCTGGGCCGTTGGCGATGTTGAAGATGTAGCCCTGATCCTCGTCCGGGGCCAGCTCTGACTGGGTCATCATGAACATCACCCCAATGGCGGCAAACAGCAGCACCGCACCGGTGGCAATGGCGGCCTTGTAGTGGCCTACCACCTGCACCAGGATTGCCTGGTACTTGTCTTTCACCCTGGCAAACAGGCGATCCAGGTACTGAGGAAACGGCTTATGCAAATCCTCTTTATTCAGCAACTTGCTGCTCATCATCGGAGACAGGGTCAGGGCGATGAATCCGGAGATCAACACCGCGCCGGCCAGGGTAAAGGCAAACTCGGTAAACAGCGAGCCGGTCAGTCCGCCCATGAAGCCGATGGGGGCGTACACCGCCGCCAGGGTAATGGTCATGGCGATCACCGGCATGGCAATCTCGCGGGCACCAACTACCGCCGCCCGAACCGGGGACAGCCCCTCTTCGATGTGACGGTGGACGTTCTCCACCACGACGATGGCGTCATCCACCACCAGGGAGATGGCCATTACCAATGCCAGCAAAGTCAGCAGGTTAATCGAGAAACCCAGGCCCATCATAAACAGACCGACGCCGATCAACGACAACGGGACGGTAATGATGGGAATCATCACACTGCGCAGAGACCCCAGGAACAGGAACACCACCAGTACCACGATCACCACGGCTTCCACCAGGGTCACCAACACCTCGTCGATGGACTCCTGAATGAACTCGGTGGAATCGTGATTCATCACCTGGCTCAGGCCATCGGGCAGGTTGCGCTCGATCTCCGGCAATACCGCATGCACCCCTTTGGCCACATCCAGGGAGTTGGCGTCCGGGGTGGTGGTGATGCCCACAAAGATGGCTGGCGTGCCTTTATACATGCCGTACACCTTATCGGATTTCGGCGCCAGCTCGACCCGGGCCACATCCCGCAATCGCACCACCGCATTGCCGTCGCTCTTGACGGTGATGTTGCCGAAAGAGGCCTCATCCTGCAGCGAGGTCGACGCCCGCACCGAGGTTACGGTGTAGCTGTCGCGCACCTCACCGGCCGCGGACTGGAAGTTGTTCTGATTCAGCGCACTGTTAATGTCACCGCTGGTGACACCGTTAGCCTGCATCCGTACCGGATCCAGCCAGATGCGCATGGAAAACTCTTTCTCCCCATAAAGCTGGGCTTCAGCCACCCCTTCCACTTCGGTCAGCTTTGGCTGCACCACGCGCTTCAGGTAGTCGGTGATCTCCACACCGGACATCGTCTCACTGAAATAGGCCAGGTACATGATGGCGCCGCCACCGGCGGTGCTCTTGGCCAGTACCGGGTCGTCAATGCTCTCGGGCAAGCGTCCGGACACCTCATTCAGCTTGGTCAGCATCTCCGCCATGGCGGTGTTGGCATCATAACCCAGGTTGAGGAACACCGAGATGGTGGACACGCCGGCACTGGAGCTGGCGGTGACATAGTCGATGCCCTCGGCCGAAGAGATCGCCTCCTGAATCGGCTGGGTCACAAACCCTTGCACCAGTTCGGCGTTGGCACCGGGATACACGGTGGTGACATCGATCTGGCCAATCTCCATGTCCGGGTATTGCCGAACCTGCAGATCCATGTACGCCCGGGCACCAAAGACCAACAACAGCAAGTTGAGGACAATGGCCAGTACCGGACGCCGAATAAATACGTCAGTAAATTTCATTGAAAACCCTTACAGCTGGACGGCATCAGAGATGATTACCTGAGTACCGTTTTCCAGTTTGGTGATGCCGGCATTCACCACCATCATGCCCTGTTCCAGGCCACTGAGAATGGCGACACCGTCACCGCGCTGCTCACCCACCTGCACATAGATACGACGGGCGACATCGTTCCCCTGGTCATCTTTCTCCACCACGAAGACCGCATCACCAAACGGGCTGTAGGAGATGGCAGTACTGGGCAACACGATGGGGCTGATGGTCTCTTTCATCAGCAAACGGATGTCGGCGTACATGCCCGGATGCAGCTCACCGCTGTCGTTGGGCACTTCGGCGCGAATGGCGATGTTACGGGTGTTCTCATCCACCTTGGCTTCGACGGCAATCACCTTGCCGTGAAACTCCGTCTCCGGCGCCGAGCTGGCATGGAAAATCACGTCCTGACCGGTGTAGAGCTTAGGCAGGTACTGCTCCGGCACGGAAAAATCCGCGTACAGGGAGCGGGTGTCCTGCAGAGTCACCAGGGCATCGCCGCTACTGATGTACTGACCCAAGCTGAACTTGCGAATCCCCAGCACCCCACTGAACGGCGCCTTGATGTTTTTCTTGGCGATGCTGGCCTTGGTCTGCTCGACATTGGCGTTGGCGACCTTGAGGTCGGCACTGGACTGATCGAAGTCGGTCTCCGAGATGTTGTTGTCGCGGAACAACCCTTCGTTACGCTTGAATTTGATCTGCGCCAACTCTGCCTGGGCCTGATAGGCGGCCAGGCTGGCCACTTCCACATCATCGTTCAGAGTCAACAGCAACTGTCCTGCTTTGACCTGCTGGCCACTCTTAAAGAAGATGCCGTCGATCAGGCCGGACACCTCTGTCGCCAGCTCGATGCCCTCAATGGCGTTCAGGGTGCCGACACTGGCCACCTGAGGCCGCCACTGGACCGCCTTGGCCTCCACCACCGACACCGTCGCCGGCGGTGGCGCAAAGTTGGCCAACTTGGCCATACCTTCCTGAACCTGCTTGAATTTAATTCCACCGATGACCGCCAGAATCACCAGCAGGCCTCCGAGTACCACTGCAAAACGTTTGAACATTCCCGCTCTCCCCATCTGCAGGCCCTGGGAAAAGGCGCTGCAGAAGCTTGATTCTTAGAGGGTGACTAAACCCAGTCTCGATTAGAGAGACCCCAATTTTATTGCCGGCAGTTTACAGACATACGTGCATGTATGTCTACTGTGCAAAATGTAAGTTTTGGTGTTTACTGTAAAGAAACCTCTGTTTTGAAGTCAGTTAGTCCGGGTTTGCTCCACTAAAGGTAGAGCAAACCGAATGGAAACGCGGTGGAATTTCGGTTCGATTGGCGGCCATTGACAGCCTGAGTCGAGCATCGACATTCCGCCGCACAGGGGCGGCGGCAACCGCGGCCGGGCGGCCGCGGTGAGTAAGTGCTGTGGATCAATCGTGGCGACTGCTGAGGAAGTAGCGGTAAGAGGGGCTATCTGTCACATCGCGGCACTCCAGCGGTAACTGGGCTACGAACTGCTGCATTTCGATTTCTGCACCAACAGGACACTCCAGCCCCATCAACACCCGACCGTAGGCGGCTCCGTGGTTGCGGTAATGGAACAGGGAGATGTTCCAACGCTGACCCAGACGAATCAGAAACTGCAGCAAGGCACCGGGGTGCTCGGGAAAGGTGACATGAAACAAGCGCTCTTTCACCGGCGGAATCGGCTGCCCTCCCACCATGTAACGCACATGCAGTTTGGCGGTTTCGTCTGCCGACAGATCCTCATGGGGGTAGCCGTTCTCAGTCAGCAAGGCGCTGATGGTCTCCAGCTCACTCTGCTGCTTCAGCCGCAAACCAACAAAGATGTTGGCACTGTCCCGGCTGGCGAGGCGGTAGTTGAATTCGGTAATGGAGCGTTGACCCAGCAACTGGCAGAAACGCAGGAAGCTGCCTTTCTGTTCCGCAATGGTCACGGCCAACACCGCCTCCTTGCCTTCACCCAATTCACACCGCTCCGACACATAGCGCAGGCTGTGAAAATTCACATTGGCACCGGACAGGATGGCCGCCAGCTTCTGTTGGTCGCGACGGCCGTCGCGGTAGCGCTTCAATCCCGCCAGCGCCAGGGCACCGGCCGGTTCGGCAATGGCACGGGTATCCTCGAAGATGTCCTTCACCGCGGCGCAGATCTCATCGGACGATACGGTGATCACCTCATCCACACATTGGCGGGCAACCGCAAACGGCGCCTCTCCGATACGCTTCACCGCCACCCCGTCGGCGAACAGCCCAACCCGATCCAGGGTCACCGGCCGATCCGCCTCCAACGCGGCCTTCAGGCAGGCCGCGTCTTCCGGCTCGACGCCGATCACCTTGATCTGTGGCGCCAGCGCCTTGATGTAGGCCGCCACGCCGGCAATCAGGCCGCCGCCGCCCACCGGCACAAAGATGGCGTCCAGGTGCCGCTGCTGCTGCAGCAACTCCTGGCCAATGGTGCCCTGGCCGGCGATCACCGCCGCATCGTCAAACGGTGGAATCAGGGTCAACCCCTGCTGCTCCGCCAACTGACGGGCATGGTGATAGGCGCTGTCAAAATTGTCGCCATGCAGCACCACATCACCGCCATGGCGACGCACGGCGTCCACCTTGATGTCCGGGGTCGTGGCCGGCATCACGATCACCGCCCGAATCCCCAGCTGACTGGCCGACAGTGCCACCCCCTGGGCGTGGTTGCCCGCCGAAGCGGCCACCACCCCAGCCTGACGTTGCGACGCCGACAGCTGGCTGATGCAGTTGTAGGCGCCCCGCAGCTTAAACGAGTGCACCGGTTGCTGATCTTCCCGCTTCAGCCACACCTCGGCCCCCAGACGCTGCGACAACTTGGCCAGGGGATCCAGACTGGTGACCCGGGCGACGTCGTAAACCGGTGCCATCAGGATCTGCCTCAGGTAGAACTGGGCCAGATCCTGCGGCTGCGGCTTCACCAGGGCCACCATTACAGTGACTCCAGTTTGGCCAGATCCCGAACCGCACCCTGATCGGCGCTGGTGGCCAGCATGGCATAGGCTTTCAGGGCCGGACTGACCGCTCGGGTGCGGCCCTCGGGCTGATACGCGCACCCTTCGGCGCGGGTGGCCAGTTGCGTCGACTCCACCAGCAGCTCGATGCGGCGGTTAGGGATGTCGATGTCGATGGTGTCGCCATTTTCAATCAAAGCGATGACGCCGCCACTGGCGGCCTCCGGCGACACGTGGCCGATGGACAGCCCGGACGTTCCACCGGAGAAACGACCGTCGGTGATCAGGGCACACTGTTGACCGAGCCCCATGGATTTCAGGTAACTGGTGGGGTACAGCATCTCCTGCATCCCCGGGCCCCCTTTTGGACCCTCATAGCGGATCACCACCACCTCGCCGGCCTGAACCTCACCGTCGAGGATGCCGGCCACCGCCGCGTCCTGGCTTTCAAACACTCGGGCCGGGCCCCGGAAGGTCAGGCAGTTGTCCGGCACGCCGGCGGTCTTTACGATGCAGCCTTTCGGCGCCATGTTGCCACTGAGCACCGCCAGTCCGCCCTCTTCGGAATAAGCATGGTCGACGTCGCGAATGCAGCCACCTTCCCGGTCGGCGTCCAGCGTCGGCCAGCGACACTGCTGTGAAAACGCCTGGGTGGTACGAATGCCCGCCGGACCGGCGCGATAAAAGTCGGCCACCTGAGACGACGGTGCCAAGGCGATATCAAATCGCTGCAGCACCTCCGCCAGGCTGTCGCCGGCCACATGGGGCACCTGGGTGTCGATGAGATCGCCACGAGCCAGCTCGGCCAGCAGCCCCATCACCCCACCAGCGCGATGCACGTCTTCCATGTGGTATTCCGGAGTCGAAGGCGCCACCTTACACAGCTGCGGCACCCGTCTGGACAGGGCATCCATATCGGCCATGGTAAAGTCCACCTCCGCCTCCTGCGCCGCCGCCAACAGGTGTAAGACCGTATTGGTAGACCCGCCCATGGCGATGTCCAGGGCCATGGCATTGGCGAAGGCGGTCTTGGTGGCGATGCCCCGAGGCAGGGCGGTGGCGTCATCATGCTGATACCAGCGATTGGCCAACTCGACGATGCGGGAACCGGCGTCAAGAAACAGCTGTTTACGGTCGGCGTGGGTGGCCAGCATCGAGCCGTTACCGGGCAACGCCAGTCCCAGCGCCTCCACCAGGCAGTTCATCGAGTTGGCAGTAAACATGCCGGAACAGGAGCCACAAGTCGGACAGGCACTGCGCTCAACCTGCTCCGCCTGCTCGTCGGACACATTGGGATCGGCGGCCTGCACCATGGCGTCCACCAAATCCAGTTTGATGATCTGATCCGACAGCTTGGTCTTGCCGGCCTCCATCGGTCCGCCGGAGACAAAGATGACCGGAATATTGAGGCGTAACGAAGCCATCAGCATGCCGGGGGTGATCTTATCGCAGTTGGAGATGCACACCAGCGCGTCGGCGCAGTGGGCATTAACCATGTATTCGACGCTGTCGGCAATCAGCTCACGGCTCGGCAGTGAATACAGCATGCCGCCGTGGCCCATGGCGATGCCATCGTCCACGGCAATGGTATTAAACTCTTTGGCCACACCACCGGCGGCTTCGATGGCACCGGCCACCAGCTGCCCCATATCTTTCAGGTGCACATGCCCGGGAACGAACTGGGTAAAGGAGTTGGCGACCGCAATAATCGGCTTGCCAAAATCCTGATCCGTCATCCCGGTGGCCCGCCACAGGGCGCGCGCGCCCGCCATATTTCGCCCCGCAGTGGAGGTCGCCGATCGCAATTTTGGCATCTCTAACCCTTACAACTATTTGGTATTACAGCACTTTGGCCGTGGTGCAGGCGGCAAATTCCTGCTTGTTTTCCGCTTCTTCGCTGACGTAATCCAGCCAGCCCCACTTATCTTCGGTAATGCCGGAGAACAGACCAAAGAAGGCGGCCTGCAGATCGGCGGTCACCGGGCCGCGCTTGCCTTCCCCTACCTGAATGCCATCGACGGAGCGCACCGGCACGATCTCGGCGGCGGTACCGGTCATAAACACCTCATCGGCCAGGTACAGGGCTTCCCGCGCCAGCGCTTCCTCTTTCACCTGGTAGCCGGCATCCCGGGCCAGGGTCATGATGGTGTCCCGGGTAATACCCGGCAGAATGGCGGCGGTCACCGGTGGAGTGATCAGCACACCGTTTTTCACCACGAACAGGTTCTCACCGGCACCTTCGGAGATCTGGCCATTGACGTCCAGGGCGATGCCCTCGGCGTAACCGTGGCGCTTGGCCTCGCCGGAGATTAACTGGGAAGACAGGTAATTCCCCCCTGCTTTCGCCGCCGTTGGCATGGTGTTCGGCGCCAATCGGCTCCAGGAGGAGACGCACACATCCACTCCTTCCTGACTGGCTTCCTCACCGAGGTAGGCACCCCAGGGGAAGGAAGCGACGATCACCTCGGCCTGGGATCCCGGCGGTACATTGACGCCGAGGCCGACATTGCCATAGAAGGCCAGCGGCCGAATGTAGGCACTGTCGAGGCCATTGTCGTTGATGGTGTCGCGGCAGGCCTGCTCGAGTTCCGCCGGGGCAAAGGGGATCGGCATGCGGTAGATCTTGGCAGAGTCATACAGACGTTGAATGTGCTCCTTCAGGCGGAACACCGCCGGCCCTTTCGGGGTGTGATAGGCTCGAATCCCCTCAAACACCGAGGATCCGTAATGCAGGGCATGGCTTAATACGTGCACCTGGGCGTCTTGCCAGGGCATCATTTTGCCGTTAAACCAGATAAAGTCCGCTTGGCTCACAATCTACTCCTTGTCTAACCGTTCGCGATACGTGCCTGGGAGATCTCCAGGCGGCAATTCTGTACATCGAACAACTTGTCCAACTGCTTGGTCAGATGCTCAATCGGACGTTCACTGTCCACGGTCACCGCGATGTTGGCTTTGCGATCCATGCTGCTCATGTGCATATGGCACACGGTAAAGCCACGGTGGCGGGTGACTCTCAATACCCGCTCCAACACTTCAGGCGCCGGATTCATTTCGATATACAAGGTGTGCTGACTCATGACTGCTTCTCCATCATATCGCTATTGGACGCCCCGGGTGGAACCAAAGGCCAGACGTTCTCTTTTTCGGAGATGGACACGTGTAACAAAAACGGTCCATCGCTGTTCAGTAACTGGTTGAGGCCTTCCTCAACCTGGTCGTGGCGCCAGATGTGGCTGCCGGGAATGTCAAAGGCCGCCGCCAGTGACACAAAATCGGGGTTATCGGACAGGTCGGTTTCGCTGTAACGCTCCTCGAAGAACAACTCCTGCCACTGCTTCACCATCCCCAGGCGCTGGTTGTCCAGCAACAACAGTTTCAGCGGCAACTTGGCCCGTTTGATGGTGGCCAACTCCTGCACATTCATCATGAATGAGCCGTCGCCGGACACCACCAATACGGTTTCGTCGGGCCGGGCAAACTGGGCGCCGATCCCCGCCGGAATACCAAACCCCATGGTGCCGAGGCCGGAGCTGGAGATGTGGTTTTGCGGGCCGTCAAAGCTCATGTGCTGGGCCACCCACATCTGGTGCTGGCCCACGTCACAGGCCACGGCCGTGCCTTTCGGCAGCCGCTCCGACAAGCTTTTCAGCAGCGCCGGGGCAAACACCCCCTCTCCAGGACAACGGTAATCATAGGCCCAATCCTGAGCACGCTGATCGCACAGCTGGCGCCAGTCATCCAGCTCCAGAGCCATGGCCATGGCCGGCAACACCAGCTTCAGGTCGGCACTGTGGCTCAGGTGAGCCGGCCGCCGCTTCGACAACTCCGCCGGATCGATGTCCAGGTGAATCACCTTGGCATTGGGCGCAAACTGATCCAGCTTGCCGGTCACCCGATCATCGAAACGGGCACCAACGGCGATCAACAGATCCGACTCCTGCACCGCCAGGTTGGCCGCCTTGGTGCCGTGCATGCCGAGCATGCCCATGAAGCCCGGGGTTCCCGGCGCTACCGCGCCCAGCCCCTTGAGGGTGGCCACCGACGGCATACCTGTGGTGTCGATAAACTGGCGCAACTGCGGCACCGCCCCCGCCATCCCCACGCCGCCACCGACGTAAAGCACCGGTCGTTTGGCGTCATGCAGCATCTGGTGCGCCTCCGCCAACGGGAAATCACCGATGCCGTCGCCGTTGCTGTGGGCGGTCAGTGGCGGATGAAACTCCACCATCGCCTGCTGCACATCTTTCGGGATGTCCACCAACACCGGACCGGGACGCCCCTCTTTCGCCAGTGCGAATGCCTGTTGCAGGGTGTCGCACAGATCCTCCGGGCGCTGCACCAAAAAGCTGTGTTTGGTGCAGGCCAGCGACAACCCCAGTACGTCGATCTCCTGAAAGGCATCGGTACCGATGGCGGCGGTGGGCACCTGGCCAGTAATGGCAACCAGCGGAATGGAATCCATGTAGGCGTCCGCCAACGAGGTCAGCAGGTTAGTGGCCCCTGGGCCGGAGGTGGCGATGCACACCCCCACCTTGCCCGAGGCCCGGGCGAAGCCGATGGCCGCAAATGCGGCACCCTGCTCATGACGGCACAACATGTGATTCACGGGCGAGTCGAGCATGGCATCGTATACCGGCATAATGGCGCCACCGGGATACCCAAAGACCGTCTCTACCCCAAATCCCTCTATGGTTCGAACGACTGCTTCCGCTCCGCTGATCATTGGCTTACTCTCCCCGGTTCAACCAGCTCATGCGACTGCGCAAATCGGCACCCACTTTCTCGATGGGATGATTGCACTCCGCTTCCTGAGCCGCCCGGTAGTTGTGGCTGCCCGCCTTATATTCCTCAACCCACTGACGGGTGAACTCGCCGCTCTGAATCTCGGCCAGCACCTGCTTCATGGTCTCCTTAGCGCGGTCGTCGACGATGCGGTCCCCTCGGGTCAAGGCGCCGTAAGCCGCGGTATCGGACACGAATTCATGCATTCTGGAGATGCCGCCCTCATACAACAGGTCGACAATCAGCTTCAGTTCGTGCAAGCACTCGAAGTAAGCCAATTCCGGCTGATAACCGGCTTCCACCAGGGTTTCCCAGCCCTTGCGCACCATGGCTACCGCTCCGCCGCACAATACCGCCTGCTCACCGAACAGATCGGTTTCGGTTTCCTCTTTGAAATTGGTGGTCAGCACACCGCCCCGGGTTCCGCCAATGGCATCGGCGTAAGCCAGTGCACGGGCGTGGGCATAACCACTGGCATCCTGATGGACCGCCATCAAGCAGGGAACGCCAGCGCCTTTCTCATACTCGGTCCGAACCAGATAACCCGGTCCCTTCGGTGCCACCATGGCCACATCGATGTTGCTGGCCGGTTCGATCATGCCGTAATGCACGTTCAGACCGTGGCTAAACATCAGCATGGCGCCGTCTTTGATGTTGGGCTCGATGAACTCCTTGTAGTTGTCTGCCTGAGCCATGTCGGGGATCAGCACCATCACAATGTCGGCATCACGCACCGCATCGGCGAAAGGCACGGGCTGCCAGCCCTCCTCTTCCGCCTGTTTCCAGCTGGCACCGCCGGGGCGCAGGCCGATAACGACGTTGACACCACTGTCCCGCAGGTTCAGTGACTGGCCTCGGCCTTGGCTTCCGTAACCAAGTACGGCGACGGTCTTACCTTGCAACAAACTCGGGTTAGCGTCTGCTTGGTGATACATCTGGGTCATGGTGCTTCTCTCCGTGGACTTTCCTTAGGGCTAAAAAAAACCCCCCGGACCTTTCGGTGCGGGGGGTTGCTGTCTGGTGTATTTTCTAGGCTGCCTGTGCCTCTCCCAAACGCGCTCCCCCGCCGGTGATAATAATCACCACGGTTAGGACCACGACTAGCAGTAGGTTGAAAGATACAGGCAACATGTGAAAATTTTTCCTTTGGTTCGGCCCGCAGACAGATTCTGCGGACGTTCGAAAATTAAGCTTATTTAGATTTAGCATAGGCAATTTCACTATGCAAAGATTATTTTCCATTTGTCAGGAAAACAGAATTGTAACATTTTGTTAATTGGGCCGACCCAGAGTAAAAACATCTAAACTTGAAACAAAATCGCCATTGCAGGGAGGCAGGTATGGCGTTAGCACAGGTTCTGACCCGGGCCCAGGTGGGCATTGATGCGCCGCAGATTCAGGTGGAGGTGCACATCGCCGGCGGCCTGCCCTCATTCACCCTGGTAGGACTGCCGGAAGCCTCGGTACGCGAGGCCAGGGAGCGGGTTCGGGCCGCGCTGCAAAACGAAGGATTCGAGTTCCCCGCCCGCCGCATTACCGTCAACCTGGCCCCGGCGGATCTGCCCAAACAGGGAGGCCGATTCGATCTCGCCATCGCCCTGGGAATCCTGGTGGCCACCGGTCAACTGCCGGCAGAGGCTGTTAACAATTACGAGTTCTACGGCGAGCTATCGCTGTCGGGCGCGGTCAAATCCTGCACCGGCCTGCTGCCTGCGGGTCTGGCGGCTCAGAAACAACAACGGGTGATGGTGGTCCCCGCCAGTGGCAGCGACGAGTTGCAGCTGATTCCCGGAATCCGGGCGATTCAGGCCTGCCAATTGCGTCCGCTGGTGGCAACACTGATGGGGCAACAGCAATTGCCCGGCCTGACCCCCTTGAATCAATCCACGCCATCGCCAGTCCATGGTTGCCTCACCGACATCATCGGTCAGCAACAGGGCAAACAGGCACTGATGATCGCCGCCAGCGGGGGCCATAATCTGCTGTTTCTCGGCCCGCCGGGCACGGGGAAAACCATGCTGGCGAGCCGCTTCTGCGATCTGCTGCCGCCCCTGACCATCGAGGCGGCGTTGTCGGTGGCAGCCATCCACTCCATTGCCGGTCGCCCGAGACGGCCGGCACAACTGCTGCAGCGGCCCTTTCGGGCTCCCCACCACTCCAGCTCTGCCGCCTCTCTGGTGGGCGGCGGTGGCATTCCCCGGCCGGGAGAGATCTCCCTGTCCCACCACGGAGTCCTGTTTCTGGATGAGCTGCCCGAGTTCCCCCGCACGGTGCTCGACAGCCTGCGGGAACCGTTGGAATCCGGCGAAGTGGTGATCTCCCGCGCCGCCGCCAAGCTGACCTTCCCCGCCCGTTTTCAGCTGATTGCCGCCATGAACCCCAGCCCCTGTGGCGAGACCGGGGCCCAGTCTCGCTCGACTCCGGAGCAGATTCGCCGCTATCTGGCCCGCCTGTCCGGACCGTTCCTGGATCGCTTCGACCTGACCGTGGAGGTCAGCCGCCTGCCCCCGGGACAACTGACCGACGATAGCCAGCGCGGCACCCTCACCAGCACCGAGGCCCGCCAACAGGTATTACTGGCACGCCAGCGGGCCCTGACCCGACAAGGCTGCCTCAACGCCGAGCTATCGTCGTCGAAATTAAACCAATACGTCGGCATCAGCAGCGAAATAGCGGACTTCACCGAGCGCGGCGTAACCCGACTCAAACTCTCCATTCGCGCCTTTCATCGTCTGCTGAGGGTCAGCCGTAGCATCGCCGATCTGGACGACTGCGACCGGGTCGAGCAGCGCCATGTGGCTCAGGCATTTGGCTATCGGGCCATGGACAAGCTGCTGACTCAGCTGAATGGCTGAGTCATGGACCGGGTTTTTTGCTTGAGGCTCTGGTCGGAGCTGTTTAACATATCAGCATATTAAGTTCTTGTTATGGATAGATCTGTTGACCACTTTACGCGGCGTGCTGGCCTTTCTGGGCTACATCATCAATACCCTGCTCTGGTTTCCTATGGTGTTTGGCCTGGGGTTGCTGAAACTGTTGCCCATCGCGCCGCTGAAGCGCCTGTGCAGCTGGGGAGCCGATCGCTGCGCCACCACCTGGATAGCCATCAACAACCTGAATCAACGCCTGCTTAGCGGTACCCAGGTGGTGGTGCATCCCTTGCCGGAACTGTCCGACAGAGAGTGGTACATGGTGATCGCCAACCATCAGTCCTGGGTGGACATCCTGATGCTGCAGCGTCTGTTTATCGGCAAAATCCCCTTCATAAAATTTTTTCTGAAGGCGGAACTGATTTTCGTGCCATTTATCGGCCTGTGCTGGTGGGCACTGGACTTCCCCTTTATGCGTCGCTTCAATCGACAATATTTGGAAAAATATCCCCATATGAAGGGGAAAGACGTAGAAACAACCCGTAAGGCTTGCGAAAAGTACAAGCACTCGCCGGTCACCATCATGAATTTTGTCGAGGGTACCCGCTATACCCGGGCCAAACATCAGCGACAAGAGTCGCCGTTTGACCAACTGCTCAGACCAAAGGCCGGCGGCTTAGCCTTTACCCTAGACGCCATGGGAACCCGCCTGGATAAGATGCTGGATGTCACCATCTACTACCCGGACGGCGCCCCCTCATTCTGGGATTTTATGTGCGGCAGAGTCCGCCAGGTCGAAATCTCCGTCGAAGCCCGCTCCATGGAGCCGTTGCATCGGCTGGGTTACGATACCCCGGAGGACAAAGCCGCCTTTCAGGATTGGCTCAATACCTTGTGGCAGGAGAAAGAGCGACTCCTTGCTCAGCGCAGTTACGAAGATAAGCAATAGAAAACTATGTTGAATTTTTTACCCGCCCCAGTGCTGTTTGTTCTCAATGCCTCATTGGCCGCTTTGAGTATTCTGTTCTGGAGCTCGGTCATCCTGGTGGTGGCCATTGTGAAGATGGTGATTCCCGTTAAGGGGATCCGGCTGAAGCTGTCCTGGTTACTGAATCATATGATGCGCGGCTGGGTCATCACCAATGCGCTGGTGTTCCGGCTCACCACCAAGACTCAATGGAACATCACCGGCCTGTCGGACACGCTGTCCACCCAGGGCTGGTACCTGGTGATCTCCAATCACATGAGCTGGGCCGACATCTTTGTGGTCTCCATCGTGTTGCGGGACAAGGTGCCGATGCTGAAGTTCTTCCTAAAGCACCAGCTGATCTACATTCCGATTATGGGTGTGGCCTGCTGGGCGCTGGACATGCCCTTCATGCGCCGCTACTCCAAGTCAGAACTGACCAAAAACCCTAAACTTAAGGGCAAGGACATTGAAACCACCCGGCGCTCCTGCAGCAAGTTCAAGGAGATCCCCACCACGGTGATCAACTTCATCGAGGGCTCACGACTGACGCCATCGAAACATCGCCGCCAGCGCAGCCCCTACCGCTACCTACTGAAACCCAAAGCCGGTGGCATCGCCTTTGCTATGGCCACCCTCGGCAATCAGTTTGAACATGTGCTGGATCTGACCATCGTCTACCCCGGCGCGCCGGAGAACATCATGGCCGCCCTGCTCAGCGGCCGCCTGGACACCATCGCCGTCGATGTCCGGGTTATCCCCATGACCGAGGTCCCCCAGGGCAACTACGATCAGGACAAGGCACACCGGGTGGTATTCCAACGCTGGCTCAACCAGGTGTGGGAGCACAAGGACACCACCATCGATGCCCTGCTGAAGCAGCATCAACATAAGCCAGGCTTCTACGAGGCACTGGCATCCAAGTAGCGCACCCCATCCAGAAAAGCGGCCCCAGGTCGCTTTTTTTATGCCTACACCACGAGCATTAAACCCTGGATTGTCAACAATCTGAAGAGTCACCCACTGAATTACTCAGGTAAGGCTGGCAAAAAAACAGTATGGATACAGGTACAATCAAGAAAAATAAACAATAAAAACAATTAATTAAGTAGAGATCGCCGCCAAAGATTCCGCCACAGCTACCACTAACGTCTAAGTTAACATATTGTTGACAATCGTTCGGTCAGATTACACACTGTGATCCACGTCCCACTTGACCACTTTTTAATCATGCCCGACACCCAACGCCAACCGACTCTGGCCGACCAACTGGCAGACAAGCTGCAAATCGCCATCGTTCAGGGGGAGCTGCGCGCCGGAAGTAAAATCAGTGAACAGGATCTGGCCGCCCACTACGGCGTCAGCCGGGGGCCACTGAGGGAAGCCCTGCAGAAACTGGAGCGACGACGCCTGGTGGTGCGGGCGCCGCATATCGGTGCCCGCATCGCCCGCCTGACCCCGGAGGAGCTCAATGACCTGTATCAGGTCCGGGCCGAACTGGAAGCCATGGCCTGCCGCCTTGCTGCGGCCCGCATCAGCGGCCACCAACTGGCACAGTTGCATCAACTGCTGGAACGTCAGCAGCGGGTCTTCAATAACCAGCCAGGAGACTACGCCGTTCACGACGACATCGATTTTCATCTGGGCATCATTCACGCCAGTGGCAACCAGACGCTGATCCACACCCTCACCGACGACCTGTACCACCTGCTGCAGATGTACCGCAACCAGTGCAGTGCCGGTCGGCGCCCCACGGAAGCCCTGAAGCAACATCGACGTATTTTAGGCGCCCTCTCCGACGGAGATGGCGAACTCGCCGCCCTGCTGATGCGCCGCCACATCGAATCCGGCCGCGCCAATACCGAGCAGGTGCTGCGCAACCAAATGGAGGAACATTTAGGATGACTACACCTACCCCAGGCCAGCGCTTTCGCGACGCCGTTGCCACCGCTAAACCGCTGCAGATTGTCGGCACCATCAACGCTTACATGGCCCTGATGGCTGAACAGAGCGGCCACCAGGCCCTGTATCTGTCCGGCGCCGGGGTGGCCAACGCCTCCTTTGGCCTGCCGGATCTGGGCATGACCTCCATGAACGACGTGGTCACCGATGCCAGCCGCATCACCGCCGCCACCGACTTGCCACTGCTGGTGGACATCGATACTGGCTGGGGCGGCGCCTTCAATATCGCCCGCACCATTCGGGAGTTCGAACGGGCCGGTGTGGCAGCGGTGCACATGGAAGACCAGGTCGCTCAGAAGCGTTGCGGTCACCGCCCCAACAAAGCCGTAGTCAGCATTGATGAGATGTGCGACCGCATCAAGGCCGCCGTCGATGCCCGCCGCGATGACAGCTTTGTCATCATGGCTCGCACCGATGCCGTCGCCGTCGAGGGGCTGGAGTGCGGCATCGAACGTGCCCAGGCCTATCTCGAGGCCGGCGCCGACATGATCTTCGCCGAAGCCCTGACCGAGCTGGATCACTATCGTCAGTTCAAGGCCAAGGTGAAGGCTCCGATCCTGGCCAACATGACCGAGTTCGGCAAGACCGAACTGTTTGGCAAACAGGAGCTGTTCGAGGCCGGTGCCGACATGGTGCTATACCCGCTGTCGGCGTTTCGCGCCGCCAACGCCGCCGCCCTCAATGTGTATCAGGCTTTGAAGCAGGACGGCCATCAGCGCAGCCAGCTGGATCGGATGCAAACCCGCATGGATCTGTACAAGTTCCTGGGGTATCACGACTACGAAAACAAATTGGATCAGCTATTTAAAGGCAGCAGTAGCTAACGGACGCGGCCGCCGTGGCGGCCAAGACATTTACGGACAGAAGGAATGGATCATGGTAGATAAAGCATTGGGAGGCGCAGGCCTTCGTGGGCAGAGCGCCGGTGAAACCGCATTGTGCACAGTGGGCAAGTCCGGCACCGGACTCACCTATCGCGGCTACGACATTGCCGAGTTGGCCGATAAGGTCAGTTTCGAAGAGGTGGCCTATCTGCTGCTCAAGGGCGAACTGCCCGACGCCGAGCAGTTGGATGCCTACCGCAGCAAACTGAAAAACCTGCGCGGCCTGCCCCAGCCGCTGAAAACCGTGCTGGAGCAGATCCCCGCCGATGCCCATCCCATGGACGTCATGCGCACCGGCTGTTCCATGCTGGGCAATCTGGAAACCGAGGCCGGTTTTCAGGATCAGGCCGACATTGCCGATCGTCTGCTGGCGGCCTTTCCCTCCATCATCTGTTACTGGTACCGCTACAGCCACGATGGCGTTCGCATCGTCACCGAGACCGAAGATGAGCAGATCGGCGCCCATTTCCTGCGGCTGTTGCACGGCAAAGCCCCCAGCGAACTGCATGCCAAGGTGATGGATGTATCGCTGATTCTGTATGCCGAGCATGAGTTCAATGCCTCCACCTTCACCGCCCGCGTCTGTGCCTCGACCCTGTCAGACATGCACTCCTGCATCACCGGCGCCATCGGTTCCCTGCGGGGGCCTTTGCATGGCGGCGCCAACGAAGCGGCCATGGAGCTGATTGAAGGGATGCAGGATGAGCAGGACGCCATCGCCACCCTAAAGCAGAAGCTGGCCGACAAAGAGAAGATCATGGGCTTTGGTCACGCCATCTACCGAGAGTCGGATCCCCGTAACGCCATCATCAAAGGCTGGTCCGCCAAGCTGGCCGAGGAGTTCGGTGACGATCGCCTGTACCGGGTGTCGGTGGCCTGTGAGCAAACCATGTGGGAAGAGAAGAAGCTGTTTTGCAATGCCGATTTCTTCCATGCCTCGGCCTATCATTTCATGGGCATTCCCACCAAGTTGTTCACGCCGATCTTCGTCTGCTCCCGCCTCACCGGCTGGGCGGCCCACGTCATGGAGCAGCGGGCCAACAACCGCATTATCCGCCCCAGCGCCGATTACACCGGTCCCGAACCTCGGGACGTACCGGCTCTGAACGAGCGCCGATAATCGCAGAATAGGGCGGGCTCCGGCCCGCCTGGTTGACGATCACTTTTTGGGTTTCTGATGTTATGAACACTGCCTACCGCACCACCTTAACCGGCACCGGACTGGACTATTTTGACACCCGTGCCGCCGTCGAGGCGATCCAACCCGGCGCCTACGATACCCTGCCCTACACCGCCAAGGTATTGGCCGAAAACCTGGTCCGTCGCTGCGACGCCGCTACCCTGTCCGCCAGCCTGAGCCAGATCATCGAACGCAAGCGGGAGCGGGATTTTCCCTGGTTCCCGGCCCGGGTCGTCTGCCACGACATTCTGGGGCAGACCGCTCTGGTGGATCTGGCCGGCCTACGGGACGCCATCGCCGACCAAGGGGGGGATCCGGCCCGAGTCAACCCAGTGGTGCCGACCCAGTTGATTGTCGACCACTCACTGGCGGTGGAGCACCCCGGCTTTGACGCCGATGCCTTTGAAAAAAACCGCGCCATTGAAGAGCGCCGCAACGCCGATCGATTTCACTTTATTGACTGGTGCAAGACCGCCTTTAAAAATGTCGATGTGATTCCCGCCGGCAACGGCATCATGCACCAGATCAACCTGGAAAAGATGTCACCGGTGATTCAGGCTCGCGACGGGGTGGCTTTTCCCGATACCTGTGTCGGCACCGACTCTCATACACCCCACGTCGATGCCCTGGGAGTAATCGCCCTCGGCGTCGGTGGCCTGGAAGCGGAAACCGTGATGCTGGGGCGCCCGTCGATGATGCGCCTGCCTGACATCGTCGGCGTGGAGCTGACCGGTCAGCGCCAGCCCGGCATCACCGCCACCGACATCGTGTTGGCCCTGGCCGAGTTCCTGCGCAACCAGCGGGTGGTCTCGGCCTATCTGGAGTTTTTCGGCGACGGCGCCCGCAGCCTGACCATAGGTGATCGCGCCACCATCGCCAACATGACCCCGGAGTACGGTGCCTCGGCCGGCATGTTCTACATCGATGAGCAAACCATCGACTACCTCAAGTTGACCGGCCGCGAACCCGAGCAGGTGGCGCTGGTGGAGCAGTATGCCAAAACCACCGGACTGTGGGCCGACGCCATGACCGATGCCCGCTATGAACGGGTGCTGACCTTTGATCTGTCCAGTGTCGGCCGCAACATGGCCGGGCCGTCAAACCCGCACCGACGCCTTCCCACCAGCGCCCTGGCGGAAAGGGGGATCGCCACCGATCTGGCCCAGGCCCAGAGCCAGGAAGCCCAGGGGCTGATGCCCGACGGCGCGGTGATCATTGCCGCCATCACCAGCTGCACCAACACCTCTAACCCCAGGAATGTGGTGGCGGCCGGCCTGGTGGCCAAAAAAGCCAATGCCCTGGGACTGGTGCGTAAACCCTGGGTCAAGACCTCCTTTGCCCCCGGCTCCAAAGTGGCCCGCCTGTACCTGGAAGAGGCCGGATTGCTGCCGGAACTGGAAAAACTCGGATTCGGCATCGTCGCCTATGCCTGCACCACCTGTAACGGCATGAGCGGCGCCCTGGACCCGGCCATCGAAAAGGAGGTTATCGAACGCGATCTGTACAGCACCGCCGTGCTGTCCGGCAACCGCAACTTCGACGGCCGCATTCACCCCTACGCCAAGCAGGCCTTTCTGGCATCGCCCCCTCTGGTTGTGGCTTATGCCATTGCCGGTACCGTGCGGTTCGACATCGAGAAGGACGTACTGGGTCACGATGCCGAAGGCAACCCGATAACGCTGAAGTCCATCTGGCCCAGTGACGACGAGATCGATGCCATCGTCGCCGCCGCAGTGAAACCGGAACAGTTCCGTCAGGTGTACGAGCCGATGTTTGATCTCGACGTCGACTATGGTGATGACATCGACCCACTGTACGACTGGCGCCCCACCAGCACCTACATTCGCCGCCCGCCCTACTGGGAAGGTGCCCTGGCGGGGGCCCGCAATCTCACCGGCATGCGACCGCTGGCGATGCTGGGGGACAACATCACCACCGATCACCTGTCGCCCTCCAACGCCATTCTGGCCAACAGTGCCGCCGGAGAATACCTGGCCAAAATGGGCCTGCCGGAGGAGGACTTCAACTCCTACGCCACCCACCGTGGCGATCATCTGACGGCACAGCGGGCCACCTTTGCCAACCCCAAGCTGTTGAATGAGATGGTGCAGGATAACGGTGTCATCACTCAGGGGTCGCTGGCCCGCATTGAGCCGGACGGCACCATTACCCGCATGTGGGAAGCCATCGAGACCTACATGGCGCGCAAACAGCCGCTGATCATCGTTGCCGGCGCCGACTACGGCCAGGGTTCCTCCCGTGACTGGGCCGCCAAAGGGGTGCGTCTGGCCGGAGTGGAAGCCATCGCCGCCGAAGGGTTTGAGCGCATTCACCGCACCAACCTCATCGGCATGGGGGTACTGCCACTGGAGTTCAAACCCGGCACCACCCGTCTGACTCTGGGACTGGATGGCAGCGAAACCTACGACGTTCTCGGCAGTCCCGCACCGGGCACGGACCTGATTCTGGTGGTGCACCGGGCCAACGGTGCACAACTGCAGGTACCGATGACCTGCCGGCTGGATACCGCCGAAGAGGTATCGGTGTATGAGGCCGGCGGCGTGCTACAACGCTTTGCCAAGGATTTCCTCAACGCCGAAGCCAACCGCTAACCGTGACGGCGGCACCCTGGGTGCCGCCGCACCGAATAAGGAACCCCATTCCCATGGCTTATCTTCCTCAACTGCGCGTACCCGCCACCTACATGCGCGGCGGCACCAGCAAAGGGGTGTTTTTCTCTCTCAATGATCTGCCCGAGGCGGCCCGGGTCCCCGGCCCGGCCCGGGATGCCCTGCTGCTGCGGGTCATCGGCAGCCCGGATCCCTACGGCAAACAGATCGACGGCATGGGCGGTGCCACCTCAAGCACCAGCAAGACGGTGATCCTGTCCGCCAGCGAACGGAGCGATCACGACGTCGACTACCTGTTTGGCCAGGTAGCCATCGACCAGCCGTTTGTGGACTGGAGCGGCAACTGTGGCAACCTGACCGCCGCTGTCGGTGCCTTCGCCATCAGCAACGGTCTGGTGGCGGCCGACCGAATCCCCGACAACGGCATCGCCACCGTTCGTATCTGGCAGGCCAACATCGAAAAAACCATCATCGCCCGGGTTCCCGTCCGCGACGGCCAGGTGCAGGAGAGCGGAGACTTTGAACTGGACGGCGTCACCTTTCCCGCCGCCGAAGTAGAGGTCGCCTTTGCCGATCCGGGCGACGGCGACCTGTTTCCCACCGGTCGGGTGGTCGATCGCCTCGAGGTACCCGGTGTCGGCGAGTTCGACGCCACCCTGATCAATGCCGGCATCCCGACCCTGTTTCTGCGGGCCGAGGATCTCGGCTACCTCGGCACCGAACTGCAGGACGCCATCAACAACGACGCCGAAGCGCTGGCCCGGTTTGAAACCATCCGCGCCTACGGTGCCGTCAGGATGGGCCTCATCAGCCACATCGACGAGGCCGCCCAGCGCCAGCACACCCCGAAAATCGCCTTCGTGGCCCCCGCCACCAGCTACCAGGCCTCCAGCGGCAAACACGTCGAGGCCGAAACGATCGACCTGTCGGTACGGGCACTGTCCATGGGCAAGTTGCATCACGCCATGATGGGCACCGCGGCAGTGGCCATTGGCGCGGCCGCGGCGATACCCGGCACCCTGGTCAATCTCGCGGCCGGTGGCGGTGAACGGCAATCGGTGCGCTTCGGCCACCCCTCCGGCACCCTCAAGGTCGGCGCCAGTGCCCACCAGCATCAGCAGCAGTGGCACATCAGTGCCGCCACCATGAGCCGCAGCGCCCGGGTGCTGATGGAGGGCTGGGTGCGACTGCCCGCCGACACCCTGATGCGGTAACCTCCGAGCCCGGCCCTGCCGGGCTCACAGTTTGCCCCTTCCCGGCCCGCCAAATACCACCGGAATTTGGACAGTTCGACATTCTGCTCAAAATCCCCACTTCAAACTGCATCCCCTGATTGAACTGACCGTGGTTCTGGTGCCTCCGGGCACCCTGACGGTGGTGGCCGCGGCGATCTCAGCGGCGACAGCAACATCAAGGCCAGCCAGTGTTACTTTCTGTATCAGCAGGCCTACGGCAACACCAACCCGCAAAGTTGCGATCGCGACGCCCCAAATGCCAGCCCCAACTATCAGCTGGAATTCGGCGGTTGCTGACAAAAAAGGCAGCCTTGCGGCTGCCTTGAAGGTGAGGAGATAAGTCAACAGGATGGTCTGGGGCTAACTCGAACCATCGCAGCATTTCAATCCGGTTAGAAGTTCCAACCCAGATCGAAGTCGTAACGCATGCCCACAGCGATGGAGGTGTCCTTGTCGCTGTAGTCAAAGTCTTTCACCAGGTACTCGACGTGGAAACGCAGGTTGTCGGCGGCGTTCCACTCCAGAGTGGTGTTGTAGCCGTCGTAATCCTTGCTGCTGTTGTCCTTGACGCCATCTTCAAAGATGAAGTAACCCAGTTTCACCTTGTACTGATCGGCAAAGGGGTAAGCCAACGCAGTGTCCAAAGTGCTGCCACTGCGGTCGACGCCGTTGTCCAGGTTGTAGTCTTTGTCCTGATAGGCGGCAGCCAGGTACAGACCGTTGTCAAAGCTGTACGCCACCACGCCACCGATGGTCTGGTCGTCGCCGACCACCTGGTTGCTGTCACCGAGACGATCCTGGGTCACGTAACCCAGACCCAGGTGCAGGCCGGCCAGATCATAGCCGACACCGACGTTAACCATATCGGCGTTGTCGTCACCTTTGTCACCGTTGATCTGCGCGCCGGCCATCAGGGTGAAGCCCTGCTTCTGCAGCTTATAGGTGACAAAGTTGTCCACAAAGAACGGGCTTTCGGCGTCGTAGGCAAACGGGCTGTTACCGTGGTTAAAGATGTCCACGTACTCCGCCACCAGGGTGTATTGCGCCGGGCGTTGCTTGCCCACACCCAACTGACCGTAAGGAGTCGCCAGGGCCACATACGCCTGACGGGCCTTACCGAAGTCACCGTTGTTGGAGATGTCGACGCTCCACTCGCCCTGGGCGATGGCCACCCAGCCATTGCTCAGCTCGGTCTGGGCCTTAATGCCGACCCGGGACAGGGCATCGCGCACGTCCCACTTGCCGTTGTCACCATCGTCCAGGTAGTTGAAGGTCGGACGCAGGCTGCCATACAGGTTGAAGCTGGTGCCTTCGGCCAGGGTCGGGGTCTGCTGTTCCAGTTGCTGAACGCGCTCGGACAGGACACGAACCTGCTCTTCCAGAGAATCGGCGGCAACGGCGTTCACGGATACTGCGGCGATGGCGGCGGCCATCAAAGTCATTTTGGTATTCATTGTTACAAACTCATTCCATTAAGCACTACGGGGCTGCACCTGCTCCTGATAGGAGAGGCGTGCAGCATGGGTATCAATGAGATGGCCCCACGAATGTGGGGCCATTAATGCATCAAACGATGCTTAGGACTTGCGTACCTGTTTCAGCCACAGGTTGTGGTGTTGCTTGGCCCAGTTTTCATCACACTTACCGGAAACCATGCACTCCATACCACCTTCAGACATGATGGTGGCCATGAAGATGTGCACCACGGCAAAGGCGCCCAGTACCACGGCACCGATCAGGTGAAGAATCAGGGCCAGATTGGCGCCGTCTTTGGTCTCTGCCAGGCTGGGGAACATCATCACCAGGCCGGAACCGATCATCACCAGACCGAAGATGGCAAAACACCAGAACCACAGCTTCTCACCGGCATTGGCAAAGCCAGCGTCCGGGTGCTTGCCCTTGAAAGGACCGAAGTTCAGGTAGCCGCCGGCGGCTTTGAACCAGCCCAGGTCACAGGCTTCTGGCATCTGCTTCGGTGCCCATTTCAGCACCATCACCGCCCAACCAAGAATGAAGGGGAAAGCCATCATGTCGTGCAGCGACACCGAGGTGTTGATCACGCCAACCCAGTGGCTGGCGCCCATGTTCGGCTCCAGCAGGAAGCGGCCGGCGCCGATCACCAGACCGGTACCAATCAGGAACAGGCAGGCGATGCCGCCTACCCAGTGAACGAACACATCCATACCACTCCAGCGATCGATCTTGTTGCCGGAGAAGCCGTCGGTCAGCTTAGACTTACCGTTGATGACCACGAACGCGGCCAGCAGCACAATCATGCCGAAGAAGGAGTAGATCAGCAGATCGGCCCAGTAGCTGGCCGGAGACAGGGTCTCCAGGTAGCCCTGGTTAACGGCGGTGTTCACCACAGGCAGCTCAGGCTGCATGGGCATACCACGCAGTTCAGGGATATCGCCCTGAATGCTGATCTCCTGGATCGGCTGCCACTGCTGAGGCTGAAGTTCGGCCTTAGGGGCCGCGACGGCTTGGCTGGCAAATGCCGACACCAACACCAGCTGAAATAAAGCAATCAAACGTTTCATTTTTAATCCTTAGGTGCCAAACAGGCTCCCGTACAGGCGGGGAGTGGTTACCCCACCAGAATTAATGAGTCATTCGGGATGACAGGAAGCGACGCAGTTCACCGGCGTACAGGCGCCAGAAGTCGGTCTGGGCATGCTTCTCCATGCCTTCGGTAAACTTCTGATACCAGGTTCCCAGGTGCAGGCTCAGAAACTCCTGAGCCAGCTCCTCCAGGGCGGTCGCCGTGTCGCTGTTTTCCTGTTTCTGGTGCTCACTCACCAGAGCCTCCACGCAGTAGAGGAACTCCAGTTCGTTGCCGATGTAGTCCGCCGGCTCGTTCAGCTTTTCGTCGATAACCAGACCGATGTTCTGATAGAAATCAGCCACCTTTACGGTGTCATCGGTGTTGATCTGACGGCCGCTGGCGCAGTAGACAGACTCATAGGGCGGCACCAGTAAGCGGTATGGGCCGATGCACATGCGGTTGAAGTCACACTCCAAATCCTCTGGCGCGTCGGCGTGCCGCTGCGCTTCAGCCAACAATTCGGGATTGCTGCCGCTGGCCTCCAGATAGGCGATGAGATTGGCCACAGACTCCGGATTGGAGGGGGCAAACACCATCCCTTTCAGGGCGTGGTACGCGGAGGCGATCGGTCCATAGTCGCAATTCATCACGCACGCTCCTTGATAATCACCATGTTTGGCTTGGTCACGCAGTCTGAGTAACCGACGCCCTGTTTGCTGGCCGATGCCTTCTGCTCCAGAACCTGGTGGATCTTGTCCTGATCCAGGCACTGTACCGGGCAGCCATCCACACAGGCAGGTTTCTTACCCTGGTCAATCAGCTCGATGCACATGTTGCACTTGGCCGCTTTGCCGTCGGTATCCACCATGGCCACCGCGTCGTAAGGACAGGCGGACACACACAGGCCACAGCCGGTGCATTTTTCACGGTCCAGAACCACCAGGCCGTCGTGACGGATGGTGTAGGCCTGAGCCGGGCACACCATCAGACAGGCAGGGTTACCACAATGCATGCAGGAGTGGCTCAGCCACACATCGACAATGCCATCGCCCTTTTCGACTTCGTAACGATCGACCTTACGGAAGCGAACGTTCTCTGGCAGTTCATTGTGAATCTGACAGGCCACGGTACAGGCACCGCAACCGACGCAGTTCTCTTGTCTGAATACAAATCCAAGTTGGTGTTTGTTTTCCATCGGTTACTCCTTAAGCCTTTTCCAGGCCGACACGGGTTGAGTGATAGGCCGAGCAACCGCCCATATCGGTCAACTTGTCGGTGGTGAGGTTGTTGGTACAGCTGGCCTTGCCCTGAGGGTCCATGCGACGCCAGTTGTTCTTTGGCGCCATGATGGTTCCTGGAACCACCTGACTGGTCACCATGGCCACGAAGTGGGCTTCACCGCGATGGTTGCTCAGACGCACCCGATCGTTGTGCTTAATGCCGTACTTCTCTGCATCCTGAGGGTGGATCTTGGCGAAGTAAGCCGGGAAGGTACGCATGTACTTCACGTTGTAGAAGGAGCTGTTGGCACGCTGAGGAATCGCAGGAGACAACAGGCGGAACGGCAGTTCACGCTCCTCTTTGATCATCTCATCTTCCGGCAGACCCAGGTCGATAACCGGATCGAAGCCGGCATTGGCCATGTAGTCGGAGAACAGCTCGATCTTGCCGCTTTCGGTGTGGTACTTGCCGTCACCGAAGAATGGACGTGGCACGTTCACCTTAACGAACTTCTCACGGGCGATCTGCTCGTAGGTGATGCCTTCATAGGCGTAGTCATCGGTATCCATGAAGTCACGCAGAATGCCTTCGTGGTCAACCTGGAACTCCGGATCATCGAAGCCCATGTGGTGCGCCAGCTCTTTGAAGAAGGTCCAGTTGTCCTTGGACTCGCCCACAGGCTCGATCACCTTCTCACAGATCTGCTGGTAGTAGCAGTTGTAGTCCGGGCAGTAGTCATCAGACTCAAACTGAGTCGCCGCCGGTACGATGATGTCGGCCAGCTCGGCAGTATCGGTCATGATAAAGTCATGCACCACCAGGAACAGGTCGTCGCGCATGGCGCCCAGTCGGCAGGCGTTTGAATCCGGTGCCACCGCAACGAAGTTACCGTTGTAGTTGATCAGCGCGTGAATCGGCTTGATCGGCTTACCATAGGCAGTCGGGTTGGTCGGATGAATCGCCTTGGCGATCTCGGTCATGTTGACGTGCTGAACGGTGTCGGAGTTGGTACGCAGGTGGGACGCGGTGCCCTTGGCGTAGTTCATGCCATCATCGGCCTGAACGTTGTCATAGATGAAACCGTTACCGATCTGACCGAAGTTACCGCCGATGGCGTGCATCATGGCGATGGCACGGGTCATGCGGGCACCGTTATAGTTACGCTGCATGCCGTAACCCAGACGCAATACCGACAGCTTGGACTCGCCATAGACCTTGGCAAACTCAAACATCTTGGCCCGAGGCACACCGGTGACCTGCTCGACTTCGTCGTAGCTGATCTCATTCAGACGCTTCACCAGCTCGTCGTAACCCAGGGTGCTCTTCTTGATGAACTCATGGTCCACCAAATCCTTCTCCACCAGGTACTTCATGATGCCGGCGGCAAGGTGGGTATCGGTACTCGGCCGAGGCTGCAGCCAGATGTCGGCCTGAGACGCAATCGGAGTACGGATAGGGTTCACAACCAGCAGCTTGGCACCATTGTCACGGGCACGGTTGATGTACTTGATGCCGTGAACGTTGGTGGCGGTCTCGTTCTGACCCCAAGCGATGTAACAGTTGGTCTTCGGCGTATCTTCCGGATCGGGACCACGCCAGGTGCCGGTCACAGACTTCAGGCCTTCATAGGCGGCGAATACACACACAAGACGGTCCAGCTGAGTGGCACCCAACTTATGGAAGAAGCGACATGGGCCGCCGTACTTGCCGATCATGCCTTCGTGGCCGGAGTAGGAGTAAGGCAGGACCGCTTCCGGGCCATGCTCTTCTACGATGCTCTTCAGCTTGGTACTGATTTCGGCGTAAGCCTCATCCCAGCTGATGCGCTTCCACTTGCCTTCGCCTTTCTTGCCCACACGCTTCATAGGGTGCAGGATGCGGTCTGCGGCGTAGGTGTACTGCACGTAAGTGTGGCCTTTGACACAGGGAGACGTGCCGGTCTTCTCCTGCTCTTCGGCACCACTGACGTAGGTCATACGACCGTCCTGAACACGGAACTTCAGCAGACAACGGTCAGCACAGTTACGGGCACAGGTGTGGTATTTAATTTCACCATTGCGTTTGTCGAGCAGGCTGTCATTACCGCCCCGAGGCTTGGCGTTCGCGACACCAGGAGCCAGTCCGGACAAGGAGGTAAATACCGATGTAGCACCGACCCCTTGCAAGAACTTACGTCTATCGATTTTCATCATCTTACTACCAACCTTTTATAATCTATGAATTCAAGGTCAAAATATCGCTACGTTTTTAACCGGCTATTTTCAGTAACTTAAAAAGTCAGGCTCAATGGCAAAGCTAATTTTGCTTGAGGACAACTAAGGGTCATTCTTGAGCAGGGAATGAGAGAGATTAACCTCACCACCGAGCCTGAAACTGCACCAACAAATAAGCCTGAAATAGCAGGTCGAAAATAAACGAGTTACGATTTAAAGTGCGTACTGATAAACCTTATTAATTCCATTTTCGAATCCGGTCACCAACAGAGAGTCTCCGGTCTTAACCAGACCGTAAGGATTAACCGGCGCCGCCAGTTTGATGCCTCTTTCAATCTCTCCGGATTCGTTATCCATCACCAGTACTTCAGAACCGGAGTTGCTCAGCAGGTAGCTGACGCCGTTATCGACGCTGATACCTGTGACCAGTGGCAGGTTCTGCAACCACTGCCCCTGCTTCGCAGCCACGGACAACGGCTGTTCGGCTGACAGAGTCATGTCTTCCAGCGCAAAGCGGGAAGCCACCAGGTTTTCGGTTTGTTCGTTCTTGGCGGTTACACTGACGAACTGCTGTTTGTCGCTGTCAAAGCCGAAGGCAACGGAGTAGCTGTGCTTCGCACGCACGGTGGCAAACTGGCCACGCTCGGTTTCACCGATGCCGTCGCTGCTTTCATTGAAACGACGATAGTTTACTTCCCAAGTCTGATCATTACTGAGAACCAGCTTGGCAAACGCCTTATTGTCACCCATCACAACCAGCTCAGTCGGGGACACGAAGCCCACGCCCACCAGCGGCGAGATGTGCAGCATGTACATGCCATCGATGTCGGCCTTGGTGATCACCTTGGTCATGGTGGCGTCCAGGATGTAGACCCACATGTCGCTGGTGGTCACGGCGTACAGCTTGGCTTCCGGCTGATAATCGATGCCGGTAACCCGGGTCGCGATCTCTGCAGGCAGAGACAGGGTGCTCATCGGCTGCTGTGCGGCACCTTTGTAGATGGGCGCAGTGGCGATGATGGCATCGTAGTCAGGATCCGACACGGCGTAAGGACCGCGGGCATCCGGGGAGTAGCTTGGCCAATGGTCCAGTTCCCAGCTCATGTACTTGGGATTGAACGACACCCGCCCCGGGCTGTCCTGACCCACAAACGGCGCGGGACCGGTTTGGGTAAAGGCCTGAACGATGTTGCCGGCAATCACAAACAGGAACACGTAGCTGGCCACTTTTACCAACCCGTCATTCTTGCTGCTGCGGGGGCTGTGCTCGGGGAATTTATTGCCCAGGAACATCAGCAGAGCCGCAACCACCACCAATACCACCAGGAACACAAACAGGGCCCAGGAATAGGTGTGGGCACCCATGATCTTGACCGAGAAGCCCTGACCGATGTCGCTGGCAAAGTTAAAGCCGGTGTGCACCGACGCCATGTAGGCACCGTAGATGCCCAGGAACACCAGGGCCGCAATGTACTTAGGCTTGAGGCCATAACGGACGATGTAGATGGCCGTCAATGCCACCAGTACCATGGCGGTCCGCTCTTCCCAGCAGAAGGCACAAGGGTTGTCCTTCATAATGAAGCCGAACACGAAACAGGCGATGCCCACCGGCAGGGCCATGATTACGATGGAAGCCAGTGACGCCAGCTTGTTAAATATATCTCCACGACTGTTCATCATGCTTCCTTAATAGTTACCGATGGGCATCAAAGTGCCCCAAGACATCATGATCCAGATAAAGAAGCTCAATCCGATAGAGCCAAATAAAAGCCGGTCTGCCAGCTTTTCTTTTTCAGGCTTTTTCAGCACCAAATAGGCCGCAAAAGCCATAATGCAAAAGTTAGTAAATTCCACCTGCCACCTCGATTAGGCAAAAAGGGTCCTCGATGGCTTCTCAGAATAAGAAGCCACCCTAAATAAAAATGTTATTTCAAATTGTTTGAATTAGCGCTCGGAAGCTTTACGCCATTCCTTCTCTAATCCGTAAATCAGTTTCGACTTCACCCAGTTAAATGAGGCCGAGTTATTAATATCCCCATACAGGATATAGTTTCCAATATCTCTTTCGGTTCGACGACGTTCGCGAATTTTACGCGCCAACTCATCGGGCAACCTTACGTAATCAACCCCGGGAACCATATCCACAAATTCACGGGTGAACTGATTGCAACTAAGGGTAATGCTGTTAGATTCCGCCAGTAACCTCATGGCTGTGGCCACACTGTCGGTATATCCAGCCACCTCCATTTCGCAGCCAATTTCACGGCATAAGTTCACCAGCAGAGGACAAGCCAGGTCGTTATAGTTATCCAGTTCCAATAAGGGGTAACGACTCAGCATATCCAGGGTCAGTTCCTTATTGAATATCGAGTGTCTGCTGTTCGCCAGAATATAAAGATCGGCGGTTTCAGCAAACATGTCCCAATTCAGGTTCTTCCCCTCAAAGCCTTCGTAGACCACCATGAAGTCAATGTCACCGTTGGCCACTTCGGCGGTGCAATCATGGCTCAGGGTCCGAATTTCAAACTTGAGGTTCGGCGCCTCCGGCATGATGTGCTGATTGACGACTTTCTGTACCGCATACACAAACTCATCGTACGCCAGAATGATGAACTGGCCTCCAGACTCTTCCGGAGTAAAGACCGAGTAGTGCTGCTCAATTTGCTGGTACTGATCTACCAGCTTTTTGGCCAAAGGAATCAACTGGTTAGTCTTCTCTGTGGGGATCAGTCCACAGGAGCGACGCACAAACAGTGAATCCTTAAAGATGTCACGTAATCCCTTCAGGGTCCGGCTGACAGCAGAAGCGGTCATTCCCAACTCATTTGCGGCCTGATGTCCTTGGCCATGCTTGTAAACCGCAAGTAACACTTTCAGTTGGTTGTAATTTAATTGATCCAGCTTCATGACACTCTTATTCGCGAAATAATTGGTGTGCGCAGATGGTCTAACTTTACGGATTGGCTGACTATTACACAGATCACATTATGGGGGGGCTAAATTCGAAGAACATGAGATCTCACCTAAGTTTCACTATTCGATATTTCCTTATTTTTCCATCGGCAATTCAGATGTGACTTGCCTCACTCTGAAACCGGGTGAAATCGCATTCACCTCACTGCTGTCAACTTAAGGCGCACATTAGTACCAGTAAGTCGTTTCCGGGGACAGCTCTCAAAATGCCGCGAAATCTGCCCATCTTCAAACTCCGCACTGCTGCGACCATTTTCAGTGCTGGCAAAACGCATTTTGCGGTTCATGCAAATTCGGTGCGGCTTAACAGTTTTAACAATTGAATCCGGGTGGCTGTGATCCAACGCACCGCGCCAGCCTCTGCAGCCATGAAAAATGGGCACCTTGATACTTGTTAAGGAACTGTCGTGGACATCGAACACCTGGATTACCGCTCACTGACGGTCTTTGAGTCCGTCTCCCGCCACCTGAACGCGGGGCTGGCCGCCAATGAACTGGGCATGAGCAGCTCCACCGTCAGCCGCCACATGGCCAACCTGCGTGAGGTGTTTCAGGATGTGCTGTTCATTCGCCGCTGCCACGGCTTTGTGCCCACCGATAAGGCCACTCAAATTCTGCCGATCATCAACCGGATCCTGATGGATTACCAGGAACTGAAAAGCAGCCACACCCAGTTTGATCCCAGCACCGCAAGGGAACATTTCACCATCTATGCCTACAACGAATTCACCTACATCACCAACAAGGCGGTCAATGAAGTGATTCTGCCCAAAGCCCCTAACCTGAGCTTTGAGGTGCGGACGCTGTCCTCCGATTGCAGCCGGGCCATCGAGAACGGCGATATCGACTTTGCGGTGGTGTACGAGAACTTTGGCGGCGATAAGTTGATTGGTGAGCTGATCTCTCCGACCGAAGAGATGTACCTGATTGCCAAGGAGGGGCATTCGGTATTCAATGCCGAGCCGACGCTGGAGAACCTGTGCCGTCATCCCTATTTCGAACTGGACAACTTCGATGATATTCCCTGCCCGTTGCTGTCTCAGGTCGCCCGTCAGCATGGACTGGAGCTCAAGGTCGCCGGCTATACCGACAACCTGGCAGCCCTGAGTCGCCACCTGATGGACACCAACGCCATCGCCCTGAGCTGCAACGCCTTTACTCGGGAGTACCTGAAGCTGGTGCGCAACCTGCGTACCTGCACCCTGCCCAAGGAGGTCACCCGGCAACTGATCGACCTGATCGACGTCGGTCGCACCGTCGGCAACTACCTGGTGTACTCACAGATCAACCAATCGCCGACCCACAACTGGGTTAAACAGCAACTGCTGGATACCCTGAGGGCAGAGTGGTACCGCAACCTGGGTCAGCCGGTGCCGGAGCTCTAACCCAAATTGCCGCCTAACCGGCCCGGATGGCGGTACAAAAACTGACGTCGGCTACGCCGGTGGCAAGGTCGACGTCGTGGTACCACTCGAAACAGAACCGGTCGTCACACTCCAGTCCGGCGGCCACGACCTGCCCCAGCAGATCGTTCCAGCTGGAGACATACTGATCATGCTCGGACACGGTCTTACGGATGGTGGCATAGTCTCCGCCATCAAAGGGTTGTAACTCCACGCCCTGGGGCACCCGGGTTCCCTGGGGCACCAGCAAGCCGATGTCGGTGCGACAATGTTCCGCCGGGGTGATCTCCGGATTGTCATGGTAAATAAACAGACACTTGCACTGGCCCAGACCACTAGCCTGCGCCCACTGGTGTAATCGGGTGCAGGGCGCTTCATAGCCCTGCCCATAGGGACCGGTGACGCGAATGAAGGCCATGGTGCCGGCTTCAAAATGGTGATGGTTCATCTCTGTACTCCACGAATTAAACACCGTTCCAGTGTAGGGAACCGCCGCCGCCGAATCGTGTCCCGGCTTGCGAAGCCGGTGTCCAATCTTGCTGCTTCTCAGAACCTGGGACAGCTCCTCCAATACCTGACAGTCGCGAATCTGGGTCGGCGTCAATCCGAAATACTGTCGAAACGCCTTGGCCAGGCTCTGTGAACTGGAGAACCCGTACTCCATGGCCACATTGACCACCGGCGCCTTGGTATAGAACAGGTCGCCCGCCGCCCCCTCCAGACGCAGCCGACGCAGGTAGTCATTGAGGGTCTCACCGGTGACGGCCTTAAAGATGCGATGAAAATGATAGGGCGACAGGTGCGCCAGGGCGGCCACCTTGCTCAGGTTCAAAGGTTGGTTGTAATGACGCTCCAGATAGCGAATCACAGGTTGAAGACGTTGCAGGTAATCCGTAGCCATGCCGGCAGTCACCACAGGGAGAACAAGGCCCCCAGCCTGAGGCAAGATTCGCACCTGTGCAACCCCGCCCGGCTCCACTGCCCATGGTCAAGGATCCGCAGATGAAGGATAATGGCACCAGAATCCCCCCACCGAGTTCCCAATGAGACTGGATAAATACCTATGCAATGCCACCGAACTGACCCGTTCCCTGGCCAAGAAAATGCTGCATCGCGGCGAAGTGACCTGTGACGGTGAGGTAGTCAAAGATTCGGGCTTCAAGGTAAAGCCGGAACACACCATCTGCATCAACGGCGAACCCACCGAAGTGCGAGGCCAGCGTTACCTGATGCTGCACAAGCCGGTGGATACCGTCTGCTCCAGCGTCGATGACGGCTACGCTTCGGTACTGACTCTGCTGGATCTGCCCAAACGGGAACAGTTGAAAATCGTCGGCCGCCTGGATGCCGACACCACCGGCCTGCTGCTGCTGACCAGCGACGGCCAGTGGTCCCATCGCATCACCTCTCCCAATGCCCGTTGCGGCAAACGCTATCGGGTGATCCTTGAGGCCGCCATCAGCGACGAGGCGCTGACTCAACTGGGCGACGGCGTGCTGCTGCACGGCGAGGACAGCCCGGTGCGCGGCCAGGTGGAGCGCATTGACGAACGCCAGATCTGGCTGACCATTGAGGAGGGCAAGTACCACCAGGTCAAACGGATGTGCGCCGCCGTCGGCAACAAGGTCGTGGGCCTGCACCGCCAGCAGATCGGTGCCCTGGAGCTGGATGCTGGTCTGGCGCCGGGCCAGTGGCGGCCGCTGACCGAGGAGGAGATCGCTCTGTTTTAAGGGCTCTCGCCCCCATCAGTCGCGTAGCAGACGCCCTCTGGTGGGGGAGAGTTTAAGATTCCCATCTGGAACCCCCGGCTGATCAGCTGTGCCCGGTTTTTAGCACCAAACAGGGCCTTCATCCGGTCAATGTGGTAGTTCACCCCCCGCTCGGTCAGGCACAGTTTCCGGGCGATGCGCTGGCTGGCCATCCCCTCAGCGGCCAGGCGCAACACCTCCAGCCCCTTGTCGGTGATGCAGCGAAAATTATAGATGGGGTTCAGCCGCTGGATCCATTGACTGGCCAGGCTGTCGCTGAATACCCTCAGCCCCCTCTCCAGACTCACCTGATGGGCAGACAGTGCCGCCTTCAACTCCCCCTCTGGCAGCGAGGAGTGCAACAGGAACACACTGATCCACCCCGGGTGGTAGCGGCAGGGCAGCAGCCAGGCAACACGGCCGCGAATATTAAACTCCTCCAGCAGCCGCTTCAGCTGCTGCTGATCCTCGGCCGGTTGACGCCACAGATTGGGCCCCATCCGCTTGCGCTCGAAATAGCAGGGATCGTGCCGGGCAAATACCCTCAGGTAGGTATCCCGGTACAACCGGGTGCGCTCATCGGAAAACACCGCGTAGCGCGCCCGCGCCATCTCCAGCGGCAACCGTTTGTGCAGTTTGCGAAAAGAGTGGATCTGGGTGTTGGTGACATCGGTGGTGATGCCGTAAAAGAACCCTTGCACCCCCAAAGGCGCCAGCAGCTCCAGGAGATCCCCCACCACACCGTCAGGCAACGGACAGTTCTCAGTCATGATGCTCCAAGATTTCCTTAGTCTTCTCTCATTGTAAGACGCTCATCGCACGGCAGCATGACCCAATTCACACTCCCCCGGCGGCAGCGGAATTGGGTGTCAGAAATACCAGTGCCAGCCCGCCGAGAAAAACAACAATAGTTTCGGTAACTCAATAAAGGACACTGATGATGAAACACTCTTTGTGGTTAACTGCCGCCTGCTCCCTGCTGTTATCGGCATGTTCCGACAGCTCCGATAATGCCCCCCAGCCCTCGCCCAAACCAGCACCAGAGCTGCCAATAACCCTGGATGTCACCCCCAACGCGGAATTTTCCGGAACCATTCGTGTCAATCTGGGACGGTTCACCGACCACTATAAAAATTGGCGACTCAGCCCGGAGGCTCGAGACGTCAACTCCGATGGGCATATCGACGAACGGGATGCCCAAAGCCTTGGCATTCGCAATCAACTGGATACCGCCATCGTTATCGACGCATCAGAGATGGACGCCCTGTTGCGCAGCAACCCCGACGGTCTGGGATCCGGTAGCGCCCGACCCGACATTTTTGTCCAAGGTCACTACTCCGCCTTCGATGTGCTGCGTTATCTGGCATTAACACGCCCCGAACTGAAGGTGGATGGCATCGCTTCCCACCGTGAAACCGGGCTGGATACCTACCGTTTCCGGGTGTCTTGGGATCAAAACGGTGACGGCATCCTGGATCCGCAGGATCAACAGAGCTTTCAGAGTCCGGACTGGCATTTCCGCTTCAAGCTGGATGGCGGCGAGAAGCGCCGCATCACCGGTAGTCTCGATGGTGTCGGTCCCGAAGGCGAGGCACTCTATCTACGTATGGATCAATTCTGGGTCCAGCCCGGCATGAACCTGCGGTTCCAACCCTTTACTCCGGAGATGACGGCACGCCGAACTTGGGTCCAACAGCAGGAGATGGAGCGATTCCGAAGCAATGGTAACCGGGTTATCGTTCCCGAGCTGGTGGCCTCCTTCGACGGCGGTAAAAGCTACCAAACACTGCTCAACGATTTCGAAGTCACCGCCCACAATCTCAGGGCCGACATTTTTCAACCCGGAGTGATCACCGCCGCCGACAGTTTCCTGTCGGCCTTTGACCAAGGCGTAGATGTGGCGCTTAACTACTGGCCCACTGTGGCCAGTAAGGCGCCGGTAGGCCACTTCGCCCTGTTTCGGCTAAAAGGCCTGGCCTCCAGGGTAGGCGCCGGCTGGACTACCCGTTTCGGAGAAAAGGCCACCCTGAAGGACTTTGCCCCCTTTGCACAGTGTGATTTCGGTGCCGACGGCACTCCAACAGGGGCCCCCAAAGTGCCGCATGAATCCTGCTGGAAAGACTGGAACACCTACTTCGGTGGCAACATGTTGCACTTGATGACAGACGTCTGGGTAATGAACCAGCCCGTAGAGCAAGTCCATCTCATCTATAAGAGTCACTACGATATCTTCGGCATGGAGGAGTTTAACGGCAACGAACCAAAAGAGCGGGATTTCAGCCAGCATCAGGATGGCAGTGACCTGGTGACACTGCGAACCTTCCCCCTGCCAGACGATGCTTCGTCATCCCCCCTTCTGGATGCGTCACATTTCGGCTGGGGAATCGCGGACTGCGAAAGCTGCCACAACAATCAAAGCCCCAAAGGACACGGCGGCTACCATTGGCCAATCAACAGCGTGGATGGATTCGATCAACAACAGCCTTATTATTGTGCCAGTTGTCACGGCAGCAATGGAGCCCCCAAGGGCCATGGCGAAACCGCACGGTGCTTCTGGTGTCACTCTGAAGATCAGCTCCCCAAAAATCACGGTGAGGCATCCACCAAACGCTGGATCAACGGCCAGGAGAACCTGGAAGGCAACCGGTTCAACTACCTAATTCCTGCCTCCACTCTTCCCCGGGATGCGGCAGGCAACCACGCTCCCTACACCAACATTCTGAGCACCATCAACTCCGACTGGAATATGAGCAAAAACTTCCCGGATCCATACTCTTGCATGACCTGCCACCCTAACCATTAACTCCCAAGTGGCGCTCCCCGAGAGCGCCCACTTTTCAATCCGCCTCTGGGCCTGGCACAGAGGCTTTCCTAGTAAGAGTCGGGAACAGTGACGGTTTTGCTCTTATTATGCCTGATAGCGGCTGTAAGACGATTAAGCCGTTACCGTTCTGACTTCACACCTCGAGCTGCCATACAACGCAGAGTGGCCCCCAAAGAGCGTGAACCAACGCCAATTTTTCAGTATTGGAGCAAATCTCTGCAACTAACGACAGTTATCGGGGTTCTTTCCTGCCGCCCCCTTGCCTAATATCGTTCAGTAAAGACTCGGCCGGAAATCTGCGGTCCAATCACCCTGAAACGACACCGGGAGGCCCGGCATGAAAGCCTGTACCGATAGCGATACCGCCCACCTCAGCTCACAACTGGAACTGATGCGCAGCATCCGCGTGGATGAGTTGGTGCTGTTCCATGCGGTGGTGGATGCGGGCAACTTCAGTCGCGCCGCCAAGGCGCTGAATATGACGGTGCCCACCGCCAGCAAGAACATCCGCCGCCTGGAGGAAAGGCTGGGGGAACCGCTGTTCGAGCGTTCCACCCGCCGGGTTGCCCTGACCGAGTTTGGCCATCAGTTCTTCGCCCACAGCAAACGGGTACTGGCGGAGATCGCCAACACCCACCACTTCCTTCAGCACCACAAGTCGGCGCCCGAAGGGGTACTGACCATCGGCTTGCCCCACTGGATGCTGAGGCTGTTCGCCTCCGAGTTTATTCAGGAGTTTGGCAAAACCTACCCGGGGATCCGCTTCTCCATCTACGACATACTCGCCTCGCGGTTAAATGAGAACGTGGATATCGATGTCTATCTGCACGTTTTTGAGCCGCCGAGTAAAAAGTGGACCGGTAAGGTGCTGATGCCACTAAAAACCAACTTTTATGCCAGCGCCGAGTATCTGGCCGCCTCCCCCCCTCTCACCCATCCGCTGCAACTCTCCTCCCACCCGGGAATCTGGATCCGCAACCCCTACTTTTCCGAGCAGGCATGGCCATGGACCGACGAGAAGGGGATGCGCAAGTGGGTTCCGGTCAACAGCTACGGGGTACTGGATAACTTTGAAATCGCTCTCGAATGGGCCAGTAATGGAATCGGAGTGGTGTTTTGCCCGGAAGTTTTGATCGAAACCACAGAATATAAAGACAAATTGGTCCGTCTTTTTGACGGTAAATATGGTTCATGCTTCGAGCTGAAAGCCTACTACAAGTCGCAAAAGCTGATTCCACCTAAGATTGAGGTTTTTATCGAAGAACTTTCACGATACCTGGCCAAACATTATTGCCAATAGGGCAATAACGCTTTCCATCTGCCCGCCTTATTACCCTGGAGGCGGTTCACTATCCTTGCAGTGAAATTCAGTATTGCTGCAAGGAAACCCCATGACCGATCACACCGATATGACAACAGACCTTCCGAGCGATCCCTCCCGCCGGCGTCTGTTCAAGTACTCCGCCGCGGCCGCCGGCGTTGCCGTCGCCGTCGGCGCCGGCAGCTGGATCAAGAAGCGCATCGAAGGCATACCTGTGGCAGGTGACTACCCTGTTCCGGTAGACGATGCGGTGCTCAAGCCCTTTAACCAGCGTAACTGGATCTTCGCCCAGGCTGGCTCCAAGAAGAACTGGGCCGACTTTCCCGAGCGTGACCAAGCCTTTGCCAAGCTGATTGGTGAGAATTGGTCCTTCCGCGACGGCTTGAAGAAGATCTTCAGCGCCGGAACCCCCCAGACCTGGATCGAAAACAAACCCGGCTATACCCAGCTGGACTGGGCCCTGGGCCTGGCGGCCCAACGGCCGCTGGATGTGCTGGGTAAGGCGGCCAAATATGGCCAGCCCAACGCTCCGGGCATGATGAGCTGGGAACAGAAGAACCTGATGGAAAACCAGTGGCAGTTCGAGTCCAAACAACAAGCGGCGCAATACATCAAGCGTGCCGCCAAGCTGTTCGGTGCCGACCGCTGTGGCATCACCTACAACGACCACAGGTTCAACTACGACCCCATGTACGACATCATGAGAGACCAGGAGATCAGCTGGGATGGGCTGGGGTTCAAACCGAAAACGGTGATCGTACTGCTGCACGAAATGGATTATGACGCCATCCGTACCGCCCCCTCCCTGCCCTCCATCGGTACGGTCAACAAGGCCTACGTCGATATGGCGGTTCAGGCCGGTCAGCTGGCCGACTTTATCCGTCGCCTGGGCTACAAGGCGGTGGCCTCCCACAACGACATGATCAACAAGGTTGCCTACGGCATGAAGGCCGGCCTGGGCGAAGCCGCCCGCAACGGTGCACTGGTCGCCCCCGGCCTCGGGCCACGGGTGCGGATCTCGGCGGTGATTACCGAACTGGATTTTGTCGAGTACGACGTGCCACGCCGCTTCGGTATCCAGGAGTTCTGTGAACACTGCAAGCTGTGTGCCGATGCCTGCCCGGGCAAGGCGATCACCCATGATGACAAGCCCAGCTTTACCCCCACCTTCGAGGGCGCCGATGACCCGGCACTGAACTGGCATGGTCACAAGGGGATCTACAAGTTCCACAACGACGCCAAGAAGTGCTTCAAATTCTGGGCCGATAACGGCATTGGCTGTGCCCAGTGCATCAAAACCTGCCCCTGGAACAAGCCGGACTTCTGGCACCACCGCATTATCGATGCCTCCAACACCTTCACCGGCGGCGAGATCCACTCCTTCATGCGGGAGATGGACAGCCTGTTCGGCTACGGAAATATGGAGATCGAAAAGGCAAATCTACTGTTCTGGAATAAGGAGGTCTGATCATGATCTGGTTGCAATGGTACCTGTTGGGCATGCTCACCATCGTCTCACTACTGGCTTATCGCAAACTCGAGCGCCACTTCATCCTGGACTGGAAGGCGAACCTTGGCCTATTCGGCGCCTTTGTCCTGTTCTGGCTCACCTTCGGCTGGTCCTGGGCCTCCTTCGCCGAAGGCGAGTCCCAGTCCGGAGCCATGGGACTGCTGATCTTTGGTCTCAGCGGCCTGGTGGTCAGCGCCGTTACCTGGCGTCAGTTTATCGCCTCAAGCCGTAGATAGGCCGATAACCCTCGATGGTGGCCGAAGCCGGAGCCCATCTAAGGCTCCCCCTCCTTCGGCCACCTTAGGAACGCCCTACCCGATTGCAGAATTAGGGACTCAACATTGAAGACACTACGCAAATACGGCCAGCCCCTGCTCAGGCTGTTGGCCTGGCTGAGCCTGATCGCCGCCTTTGTGGTGGGCCAGATGGCAGCCCAAACGAATTACCAATCCCAGCTGGCAAACTACCTGCCGGGAGCCAAACTGTCGCTGATGGATCGCGGCAGCGATCTCAGCATCTACCGCATCGAATCATCGCAGCCGGACAAGACCGGCGTCGTGTTGCTGGTGGACGGAAACGGCTATGGCGGCCCGCTGTCGGTGGCCATCAAGGCCCGTAAATCCGAGGACGGCGCCCGAATTGATGAGGTGGCCCTACTGGACAACCGGGAAACGCCGCCCTATGTGGAGCGATTGCTGAAGAAAAACTTCTTCAACCAGTTTGCCAACAAGAGGATCACCGACGATTTCATCGTCGACAACGACATCGACAGCTACTCCGGGGCGACCATCACCGCCCGGGGCGTCAGCAGCGCCGTTGCCAAGGCGGCACACTTCAGTGCCGTTGAGCATCTCGGGCTCACACCCAGCTGGCAGCAACAACCCTGGACTCTGGGCCTGGACGAGCTCCTGACGCTGCTGCTGGTGGCCGCCGCGCTGTTCATCAGCAGCAAGCGTGGCAGCCGTGGAAAAGTGGCAAGACAGCTCAAGGTGGCGTTGCCCCTGGCATCGTTGCTGTACGTCGGCTTCTACGTTAACGCCTCCATCAGCGTCAGCAGCCTGTACACCGTGCTGCTCGGCTACCTTCCCAGCCCCAAGCAGCACCCCATCTGGTGGATCCTGATGTTGGGCATTGTCGCCGGCGTTGCATTAATGGGCCGCAATATCTACTGCAATAAGCTGTGCCCTTTCGGCGCCATCCAGGCCCAACTGACCAAAATCAGCGGCCTCAACCTGAGGGTTCCATCGCGCTTCGCCAAGGGAGCGAGAGCGCTGATCCTGACCCTAATGTGGGCCTCGCTGATGCTGGTGCTGCTGTCCCGTCATCCCGCTCTCGGTTCCTATGAGCCGTTCTCGATGATGTTTGCCCTCGAGGGGATGGGGATCCAATGGTACGTACTGCCACTGTCGCTGATCGGTGCCTTCTTTATCGGCGACTTCTGGTGCCGGTTCTTCTGCCCGGTCGGCCTGTCAATCAACGAAGCGGTAAGAGTAAGACGCAAAATCAGCCAAAAACTCGGTATAGGCCGGTAATACCAAAGAGCAGGAGAAAACGTCATGCCAATAAATAATAAACGAGCCAAAGAGTGGGGAACAAGCCTGTTTATCGTAGGGCTCTATTTTCTGCTCAGCACCTACTTAGCGACAACGGCCATGGAAATTATAAATGATGCACATATATCTACAGTGCTTCGTGAATTAACCCAGACAACTTCATGATAACAACCAGTTAAGAAAATCACTATTATGAAATCGAAATTGCGCCAGGAATTAATTCGGCTCCGGGATGAGTTGTCCCTATCCGATATTGTCTACTGTCTGGATATCGATAACCTGGATAACTGCTTTAAATATTTTGCAGCCGAACACAAAGTGCTCAACGCCCTGTACAAGCGGCGCGGCCTGTACTCTTGCGACGACTCCGGCACCCGCCTGTGGGAGCGACAGATTCGCCACCTGCAACAGCGGCCAGCTTTCCTGCAGGAGTACTTCAGCAACCGCAGCAGTTGGCACAGGCCCCAGTTAAATCCCCGCTGCCGCGAGGCTCAGCGGCTGTTCGCCATCCAGAGCCTGCTGGTTCCCTGCCGGGGGGCATCCGGACTGGCGGGGCGCTTTATCCTAATGGCGGAAAGCCGCCAACAGTGGCAAACCCTGGAGGACGACCCACAGGCGCTGCTTCAACGGTTGCAGGCATGGCAGTACCAGTACGCCCAGCCAACGGCGGCGCAAGTTAATCCTCTGGTGGATTATCAGATTATCAGCAGCGTATCGCACCACATATTAAAGCGACTGGCCCATGGTAACCAACGTTCTGAGATTGCAAAAGAGATGCGATTAACCAAGCGGGGCGTGGATTATCATATTGGCGTACTAAAAGAACTTCTTAAAGCCAAAAATACCGCCCACCTGGTATTAATCGGAAGCCATAATCGACTTTTATAAAAACCGCTACCCGTTTCCTTCTTTATATATAAAAAACCAAAGGCCGAATACACGGCCTAACCTAAAGGAAGATGTTGATGAAAAACAAAACCACCCTATCCATGATTGTTTTATCTGGATTACTCTCCACCCCAGCCAGTCATGCCCAGGTCTTTAACCAGGTCAACAGTGTTAAGGTCGGCTATGAACTGCTGCTGGACGCCGAGGACAACAACCCCAACCTGTACGACCAGCCCTATCTCTCCTTCCAGCATTTCACCCTGGCGGACTGGGGCAGCATCGCCGGCTGGTTGCGGCTGGAAAATCCCACTGACAGCGCCGAAAACCAACAGGGAAAAGACGCCGGGGCCACCACCAAGACCTGGCTCAAGCTGGACTTCAACCTGGGTAAAAGCCCGTTTAACCTGTGGGCCCAGTCCTACACCATGGGCAACAAGACCTGTACCGAGGAGGATTTTTACTTCGGTGCCTCCTACGACCTCGCCTATGGCAAGCTGAAGGGAACGGTGGGCCTGGGCGGTCACTACGGCTGGGGCACTTTCAACCCTACCGGAAAAAGCTACAACGGCATGAACGGCGGCGCGGCACACCTGCTGCTGGTCTACCCGCTGGCCAACCGACTGAGCGGCAAAATCTATTACGAAACCCAGTTTGGCCGCTCCGAGGAGATGAAGCAGACACTGATCTACAACAGCTATGGCCACATGCTGGTAGTCGGCGCTAACTACTATTTCGCTGAAAAGCTGTGGGCCGGAGCCTCTTACCGCCACCGCAAGAGCTGGGGCGGCGCCAAAAACGATGGCGGCAACCTGTTCTTCGATCTCGGTTACCGATTCTAACGCTTCCCTTACAGGCTCCCCCCGACGGTGCATGGTTTTCCTCAACCACCATCTCCAATAATGGCTGAGGGAGATGACGTCGCAGGGCAACAACGGCCATCGTGCTGCCGGCATCGGTGCCGATGGTAAGTAACTCTTCGCCGGACTGGTACTCAGTCCGGTTTCCACCTCGTTGTAGCCGGGCCGGTGGATAATGACATTCAGTCTGGGCAGGTAACAGAAGGAGTCCCGATTTTGGCCCAGAACCACAAACGCCGCTGGCTCGGCAGCGGCGTTCGTGGGTCGAGCGGGTGGCTATCAGATGACACCCAGCTCCCGCAGCCGCTCCATCAGATAGCTATGGGCGCTATGGCGCTCAGACAGCACCACTTCAGGGCGCGGATGGATAAACAGCGGCAGTGACACCCGGGAACGGTTGTGATCCATGCCTTCAGGATTGATTACGCGGTGGGTGGTCGAGGGAAAATAACCACCGGACGCTTCCTGCAGCATGTCGCCGATGTTGATGATCAGGTTGCCAAAGTCGCATGGCACATCCAGCCACTGGCCATCTTTGCCTTTCACCTGCAACCCCGGTTCATTGGACGCCGGCAAGATGGTGATCAGGTTGATGTCTTCGTGGGCGGCGGCACGTATGGCCCCAGGCTCCTCATCGCCCTGCATCGGCGGGTAGTGCAACACCCTCAGCAGGGATTGATCACTGCCACTGATCATGTTCGGTAATGGCTCACGGTAGCGCTTGGCCACGTCCGCCGGAGTGTAGCGTTCAATCCACTCCAGCAGCGTCGCCGAAAACGCCAGTGTGGTGTCGTAGTAGGCCTGCAACTCGGTTTTCAGGTGCGACGGACACTGACCCCAAGGGTAGTAGTGGTAATACTCTTTGATGTCGCGTTTGTCTGATCCCTTGGCGGTTTCGGCGACGTTGGCGGCAAAAAAGCCATCCTGGGCTTCGGCATTAAAGGCAAACTGATGTTTCTGATCACCGCCGAAGAAGCCCAGCCAGTTGTCGTAGATGCTCTGCACCGCCTGTTGTGACAACGGGTGGTTCTTGAGCACGCCGAAGCCGGTCTCCCGCAGCGACTGCACAAACTGCTCTGCCGCACCGTCACTTTGAAAATCCACGGCTTCCAGGCGTGTTACTGGTAAATCCATTTTTTGACCCCTGTTTCTACTTATGAATATTATTTTCCCGCCCAATCAAATCCTTGGCGTAAGTTATTGTAGATACTGAATATTTTTTTATATATGCTGTGCATTTTTTCGCTCTTGCGAACGAATTTTTTTCAGTTTTTTAGGAATCAGGGACTATATGAAAATCGACTCGAAAGCACAAGCCTCGGCCAAGGTCGGCAAACGCCGCCCCAAGCTGGACAACCAAGACCTGGTCAAAACCAGCTTCTGGATCAGCCAGGTGTTTATGCTTATCGCCACTGTTGTCGGGGTCTACCTGGCGGCCCAGCAGGGGCTGTCCCAGGCCATCGCCTTCGATGCCCTGACCAGCAAGCAGAACAACTATTACCTGCGCCACGCCCTGTACGACGAAGTCAACGACAACGTCGCCATCATCAATGCCTATGCCGATACCGTGCTAACCGAATCACACAGCAACCTCAAGACCATCCACCCGCAGATGGCCCAGTTTGTCTGGAACAACATGCGTTACTCCAGCCAGACACTGGAAACCCCCTCTCAAATTCTGACCGAAACCCGCCGTTTTTATATGGCGGCCGCCGACATCATTCAAAAGATGGAAAGCCGTACCTACGGCTCCCACTATGGCGCCAACAAGCTTAAGGAACTGACCGCCGGCATCAGTAGCCGTACTCTGCCCGCGTTGCAGCACAACTACCAGACGCTGGCGACGGAGCTGAAAGCCGCCGACATCATCGTGGAGTAACAGACACCATGACCATCACCTGCCCCAACTGCCGGACCCGCCAGATGCGCGAGCTGCATTTCCACGGCCAGAGAGTGGATCGCTGCACCCTGTGCGGCGGCATCTGGTTTGATCACGGCGAACTCAACGGCGCCCTGTCCCGGGCCGACAACGGCAACGACGACGTCGGCGTCGAACACAACCTGGGCAACCACCTGGGTGCCTCGCCACGACAATGCTGCCGATGCGACGACGGTCTGCAGTACTACCAACTGCTGCAGGATTTCAGAGTTGAGGTGGAGGTCTGCCACAGTTGCACCGGCATCTGGATCAATGACAGCGAGCGGGAAAAAGTGGTCCAGTCACCGCGAGTTCAGTCGGCGCTGGAGCAGATGAATCAACCCACCAGTACCAAAACCTGGCTGTTCCAGTTTCTACTGAAAATGCCGGTGGAGTACAACGTCAAGGCGCGCACCACCCCCTGGGTGACCTACCTGTTGCTGGCGCTCAATATCCTGATCTTCTTTGGCTACAACAGCGATATTCAGCTGGCCGAGCAGGTGTTCGATGCCTTTGCCCTGCGTTCCGACTACCTGCTGCAGGGGCACCATTTCGGCACCCTGCTCAGCCACATGTTCCTGCACGGGGGGCTGATGCACCTGCTGGGCAACATGTATTTTTTGTACGTGGTCGGCGACAACATCGAGGATGCGCTGGGATCGCTGCGCTTCCTGATGCTGTACCTGCTGTGCGGCTTCGCCGCCGCTGCCGCACAGATTCTGTCCGACCCCGGTTCCACCACCGCCATGGTGGGCGCCAGCGGTGCCATCGCCGGCCTGTTCGGCATGTACCTGCTGTGGTTTAGAAACGCCAGCCTGACGTTCATGTTCTTTATCTACCAGAAGAAGCTGTCACCGATGGTCTTTTTCGCCATCTGGCTGGCCCTGAACCTGGTCGGCGCCTGGCAAGGCCAGGGCAGCGTTGCCTACTGGGCCCACATCGGTGGTTTCGCCGCCGGACTGGGGCTGGGCTGGTGGCTGAAACCGTCGGTAATGCGCACCAACCCGGTGCTGGCGATGCTGAACTCCGACAGCATCAAGGTTCGCCGCTGAGCGCCGCTCCGCGGTACCCAGACACCGCGGACGCCTCTACTCTGAGGCTAATTGACGGCAGTCATTGACCCCATTGAGCTGCCGGCAGCGCTGGCAGTTCTTATTGGGTTGGTAGTGTTGAGTAAAAAACCCATCCACTTTAGTCGACAGGGATTCAAATTTGCTGGCAGTGGCGATCTCATTCCATTGATACCGATTCATCATCTCGGCCAGATGGCGGAAGTAAGTCGGATTTTTCTCGGTCAGGTACTTAGGCTCCATCAACTGACTTTCATAAGAGGATAAACAACCGGCCATAAAGAAATAGATGGCCTGAGTTAACTCCATCACCTGAGTCTCAGAGGCTTGCAACGCTCCACTCTGCTGCGCCTCCTCAATATGCAGATGTACCCGGCTCCAGAACATATTGACCCGGGCCCTGAGCAGGTTCACTTTCTCATCGCTGGCCATCTGCCAGAACATGCTGTTGATCGACACCACCCGCAGAATATTGAAGGTCGGGCTCTTCTCCACCGCTACCAGAGAGAATACCGCCGGCAGCGCCGCCCGCTCCAGCTCGGTCAGTTCCGGATGGCACTCCAAAAACAGCGGAATGTAGTTGGAAGTGCAATTACGTAGGAACAGGCACACCAGCACATCTTCCTTGGATTGAAAGAATTTATACAGGGTGTGATTGGAGCACTCCGCCTCTTTCGCGATCTGGGCAAACCGGAATGACATCACTCCGTGTTCATCCACTAACTCTTCGGCAACGTCCAATAACTGATTACAGCGAAGGCTGTCCAGTTTGGTTTTCGGGCAATGCATGAGAAGGACCTGTCGGTAATTACGTTGCCGCTACTTTCGCACAGCGCCAGAAAAAAATTCGGTGTTAAGGCCACAAAAATTATTTGCTGAATCCCGCCAGAATCTTTTTTTGAGACCCCTTCGCGAAAACTTTTTTCAACCGGATCTCACTGTGATCCAGCGCTTATTTTACCCCGCAGTAACAGCGCTACAGTAATTTCACATTCACAGCATGAGATAAAAACTATGCATGACAGACGTTCGTTTATGAAGCTCGGCGCCGGTGTGGCCGCCGCCGGAGCCATGTTACCCCTGACCGCCTCCGCCAAATGCGCCGAAGATGACGTCAGCTGGGACGGTGAGTACGAAGTGGTGATCATCGGTTCCGGTTTTGCCGGCCTGGCTGCGGCAGTGGAGGCCAAGCACAAAGGCGCCAAAGACGTCGTCATCTTCGAGAAGATGGGCGTTTACGGCGGCAACAGCACCCTTAACGCCGGTCAGGCCTGCTTTGCCGGCACCGATCTGCAGAAGAAACTGGGCATCAAAGACAGTGCCGACCTGATGGTCAAAGACCAGCTGAAATCCGGCCGCGGTGTCGCCAGCGAATCTCTGCTGCGCCACAGCGCCGAACTCGGCCCTTACGTATACCAGATGACCAAAGACTGCGGCTGTGTCTACCGTGACTTCATCATCACCACCGGCGGCACCAGCGCCACCCGCAGCCATCAGGTGGTGGAACGCTCCGGATCCGGCTTCATTCAGCCCATGCTCAAGACCGCCCGCAAGATGGGGGTAGAGACTCAGATCCGCCACAAGTTCGAGCACCTGATTCACGACAAGAAAGGCCGGGTCATTGGCGTCAACATTCGTAAAGGCTACCACTTCGGTTTTGAGGACAGTGGTGAGCTGATCAACATCAAAGCCAAGCGCGGCGTCATCATCGCTACCGGCGGCTTTGGCTACAACATCAGCCTGCGGCAGGCCCAGGATCCGACCCTGACCGCCGAAGTGGGCTGCACCAACGCCAAAGGCGCCACCGGCGACGGCCTGATCGAGATGCTGGCCGCCGGTGCGACTCCGGTGCACCTGGCCCACATTCAATCCGGCCCCTGGGCGTCACCCGATGAAGGCGGTTTCGGCTACGGTGCCGGTTTCTCGCTGTACAACTTCCCCCACTCCATTGCCATCGACCGCAACACCGGCCAGCGTTTCATGAACGAAATCGCCGACCGTAAGACCCGGGCCGACCTGGAGCTGCAGCGTCGCGACCAGAACGGCAACCCCAACCCGGCCCTGCTGATCGCCCCTAAGCACGAAGCCAAGAACGATCCCTCCATGGCCAAGGTGCTGAAGTACAACGTGGCGTGGGAGTTTGATTCCGTGGAAGCCATCGCCAAGCACTTCGATGTGCCGCTGCAACCGCTGAAGCAACAGATCGCCGACTGGAACAGCTACGTCGACAAGGGTGAAGACCCACAGTTTGGCAAGCGCATGAACGCCGGTCGCGGCATCAAACTGACTGCCCCCTTCATCGTTCAGCGTCTGTGGCCCAAGGTGCACTACTGCCAGGGCGGCATCCAGATCAACACCAAGGCCGAAGTGCTGGCCGCCAAGACCGGCAAGCCGATTCCAGGCCTGTTCGCCGCCGGTGAAGTGACCGGTGGTATTCATGGCGTCAGCCGACTGGGTGGCTGCTCCACCCCGGAATGCCTGGCATTCGGCGTGACTGCCGCTCGTTCAATTATGGAGGCCTAATCGCCATGACCCGCTCAAAAGTACTGCTTACCGCCGCTGCCGTGATTCTGGCCGCCAGCTTCAACACTCAGGCCATGAACAAGCGTGAGCACCACGCCACCGTGTACGAAGCCGGCTGCGACACCTGCCACGATCAGGGCATGGGCAAGTTCCCGTCTGATGAAGCCTGTCTGCAGTGTCATGACGTTGATGATGTGGCCGAGATGACCGCCCGTGAAGGCGACGAGGTCAAGCAAAACCCACACAACAGCATGCACTACGGCAAAGAAGCCCCGTGTCAGGAGTGTCACGGCGAGCACACGCCAAAGAAAGCGCTGTGTCAGGAATGCCACAACTTCAGCTACCCGAAGTTTAAATAACAACACCTCCCTTCCAAGGAAAAGATGATGTTCGGCATCCAGCCATGGTTCCAGCCTCTCCCTCAAGGCGGTGACCATGGCTGGGATGTTGAACATATTTTTTGTAAAAAATGGACTGAAACCATGCGTATTAATAATAAGCTGAAACCCGCGTTATTTTTCGGCTTAGTGACTTCGATATCCCTACCAGCAGACGCCTCCTACGAAGTTCAAATTGGCGAGCAAGATACGCTGATTTTTGGCGGCTATATCAAGGCTGATGTTCGATATGTAGATGGCAACGTTGCCTACAAAGACCAGTGGACCGGTGCTGGCACCCCTCTGGATCAGAGCGCCTCTCAATTCCGGATCTTTGCCAACGAAACCCGTTTCAACACCAAATACATCCATGGTGACCTGGTCGGTTTCATCGAAATGGACTTTTTTGGTGACGGTGGAAACCAGATTATCTCCAACTCCACCCAACCCCGTCTTCGTCACGCCTTTATCCAGTACCAGAACGTGTTGGCCGGTCAGACCTGGACCACCTTCATGAACACCAGCGCCATTGGTGAGAGCGCTGACTTTGGCGGCAGCATGATGGGCATCTCCTTTGTCCGTCAGGGCCAGATTCGTTACACCAACGGCGGTCTGCAGCTGGCTTTGGAGAATCCAGAAAGCTTCGGTGGCGATACCGCCAACGATAAACTGCCGGATGTGATCGTCAAGTACACCTTCAAGGGTGACTGGGGTAACGTCTCCATTGCTGCGGTCGGTCGTCAATTGAATACCACCGGTGGTAACACCGAAACTGCCGTCGGTGGCTCCATTGCCGGTCGCATTTACACCTTCGGTAAAGACGACCTACGTATCCAATATCACCAAGGTGAGCTGGGCCGCTACGTCGGTACCGCAGCGGTCAAGGATCTGGTGGGTGAACAGGTAGAAGATACCACCGCTTACAATGTGGCTTACCGTCACTTCTGGACCGAGTCTCTGCGATCTACTCTGCTCTACGGACACATTGAAGGTGATGTATCCGGAAACGAGACCAGCCAGTGGGGGGTGAACCTGTTTACGAACCTGACTCCAGAGCTGTCAGTGGGCGCGGAAGTGGGTAACTACTCCATCGACCACGAAGACAAAGACGCCTTCTATGGGCAGTTCTCAGTCCGATACGCACTTTAGATAAACCCAAAGCACAGGTGCCCAAGTGAACTAAACCTGCCTTGGGTGCCTGAGATAACTAGGTACAGATTCAACGTAATTAGCTGTCTTAATTCGGCCATCTCTTTTCGTACAACCACCATGAAACCCATTCCCCGGTAGCTCTGATGGCCTCGCTCCCTCTGCTGACCAAAAGCCTTGGGTTCTCTGGCCTCCTCAACGCTTTCTGTTGCTGTACCTAACCCTCTCTCCACTCTTGTGGCGAAGAATTTCAGGCCATACCTGTTCACACTTCTGTAATAATCTGTTATCAACATAGGGCGCTCATGAAACCCTCTCTGAGCCGACTGCCTATAAGGATGTAATACCGACCGGTATATGAGGCAAAGATAACGACAATGAACAAGGATGACTCAATGAGCTATACCCGCCGCCGATTTCTACACACCCTGGTGGTTTCCGCCGGGGCCGTAACCCTGTCCAGCCTCACCGGCTGCTCCAACGACGACAACAGCAGCACCCCGGCACCGGAAAACCTGCCTGTAGTATCGCCGCAGTATTTCCCCCAATCGGTGATGTCCGGCGACCCGCGCCCCGATTCGGTGATTCTGTGGACCCGCGCCGTCGACGGCGACGGCGATCTATCCCTGACTCTGCAGGTATCCAGCGATCCGGAGTTTGCCACCGTGGTGGTGGAACAAGCCTTTATCGCAGCCGCCGCCAATGGCCACTGTATTAAGGTGCGGGTGACCGATCTGGAACCGTACCAGCATTACTATTATCGCTTCCTGTACAGCAAGGACGGCGCCCTGCACAGCTCCAAAACCGGCCGCACCAAGACCGCCCCGGCCAACGATGCCGATGTGGAGGTGAAATTTGGCTTCGCGTCCTGCCAGGACTATCTGGGCCGCTACTACAACACCTACCTGTCGCTGCTGGCCCGCGACGACCTGGACTTCGTGCTGCACCTGGGTGACTACATCTACGAAACCACCGGCGACGCCAGCTTCCAGGACACCGACGGCGAGCGCAGCATTGAGTTCCGAGACGCCGATGGCACCCTGATCATCGGCACCGGTGAGGCCGCGTTTCAGGCAGCCAACAGTGTCGACAACTACCGGCAGCTGTATGAAACCTACCGCAGCGACGCAGTATTGCAGGAGCTGCACGAGCGCTTTCCGCTGGTGGCCATCTGGGACGATCACGAATTCTCCGATGACAGCTGGCAGACCAACGCCACCTATCAGTCCGGTGCCGCCGATGAGGAGCAGACCAGCCGCAAGCGCAACGCCGAACAGGTGTACTTCGAGTTTATGCCCATCGACCACAGCGCCCCTCACGGCGACAGTGGCAGCGGCGCCCTCGAAGTGCTGGAAGATCAGCTATTCCCCAACACCAAGATCTACCGCGACCTGCAGTTCGGTAAACACCTGCATCTGGCCCTGACCGACTACCGCACCTACCGCCCGGATCACCTGATTCCCGAAGACGCGTTCCCCGCCAGCGTCGCCATCGACAGCACAACGCTGACCGCGTTCCTGGCGGGCCAGGGCATGCCCCAGGCTGGCATCGACGCCACCCTGGCACAGATGAGCCCGGTGGTGGACATCGACGCCGCCCCGTTTGCTCCCTACAAAGCCGCGTTTGCGGAGATCTTCACCGGTCTCTACACCGAGGAGCTGATGACCCGGCTAGGCCTGGATCAGGCCACGGCGGTGGCTCAGGCCGGCGAGCGGGCCTCCGCTGCCATTCAGGGGCTGCTCACCAGCAGCTACCTGAATCTGGTGCTGGCCCAGGCGCAGGCATCCCTGCCGGACGGCCATCCGCTGAAGGCACTGCCACCGCTGCCGGAAACCGGCGTCGATACCGGGCTGGCCTTCTATACTCTGGGCAAAACCACCCTGTTCTCGGATCTTGGTGCCCGCTACCTGGTGATCAAAGACAGCTTCGATCTGTACGCCGGCTTCCTGGAGTTCATGGCCCAGCAGCAGGGCAGCAGTGTGCAAACTCCCTACGACGCCGCCCAGCTCAGCTGGCTGCAGGGGGTACTGAACCAATCCAGCGCCACCCACAAGGTGATGGGCAGTTCGGTCTCGTTTGCACCACTGCTGGCGGATCTGTCCGCCAGCAGGGAGGACAGCGGTATCGCCGACCTGGAAGCGGTACTGGACTCAGATCTGGTGCCCGCGGCCCTGAAGCAGCGCTTCTACCTCAACGTCGATCACTGGGACGGCTTGCCGCAGTTTAAAGCCGAGCTGATCAACGACCTGCTCAGCGCCACCGGGACCGTCACCCTGTCCGGCGACATCCACGCCAGCTTTGTCACCCAGCACCCGGCCAACGCCAACTCCGGACTGGCCTCGGTGGATTTCACCGTCTCTTCGGTCAGCTCAGGCACCTTTGGCAGTTTCCTCGACAATGGCCTCAATGGCCTGCTGGCCCAACTGGGGGACGTGCCGCCGGAGGTCAGCCAGTTGAAGTATTTCTTCGACACCATCGCCCTGACCGCCAGCAAGCGTGACGACGTCAGCTCCAAGATGGTGTTCTCCAGAATGTGGGAGCACGGCGTGGGGGTGGCCACCGCGGGTGCCGGTGCCTTCAAGGTGGACTACCACAACATCCCCACGGTGTGGGATGGCGTCGACTGGGCCAAAACCCCCTTCTACGACGATCGCGTCAGGTTCCTGGCGCAGGTTCGTACCCACAGGTTCAGCTGGGACGGCGCCAGCCTGACTCAGTTACCCGCCTAGGATCGGTCTCTGGTAAGGCCGGCAGCGGCACGGCCCGACTCAGCTCCGCGTAGTGCGGAGCTGAGTGTGCCCGGGAGCCGACCGATGGCTCTCGATCGACGCAGCCCCGCCCCGCCGAAACACTGGCAAACAGGTGCCCGGGTTCGACGCCTGATCAACGAGTAAGCGTGTGAATGATCTCCTGGTGCTGGGGGTATTGCGCCAGTAACTCCGCCCGCTCAAACAGCTCGAAGTCACCAAAGGTAAACCCGGGGGATACCATGCAGCCCACCAGGGAGTAGCCCGGATTGTTCATGGCCGATCCAAAAATCACGCCTCGGGGCACCAACACCTGAGGCCGCTCTCCCGCCGCCAGATCCATCCCCAGTTGCACCTGCTCGAGCCGGCCGTCAGGATGGATCATGCTGATGGTCATCGACTCGCCACCATGGAAATACCACATCTCGTCGGCGGTCAGCCGATGGAAGTGGGACACCTCGCCACACTTAAGCAGAAAATAGATGCTGGTCCACAGTGCGCGCTGCTCATCGAAGCCGCGATCAGAGGCAAAACTGGAGGCGTAGTAACCGCCCTCCACGTGGGGCTGCAGCTGTAACGACTGAATCAAAGCATCGGCGGTTGGCTTCATGGTTGTCTCCCTTAGTTGGCGAACGGGTCAGGGTAGGCCAGCAGCAATCAAATTGCCATGACTCAAAGCAAACCATTGAAAGGAGGCAAAAACACCAAATATCGTCAATCACGAAATCTCTCGACGGCCAGCCGCCACCAAACCACGAAATACGGTGATTTAGGCGCTTAATTCAACACTCTTGCTCTTGGTATACAACTTGCCCTGTCCGGCCTCACGATCAATAACAACGGGACAATCAATGACACGCATACGAAGTGGATGGGCAATGCTGGTGGCAACACTGGGCGTTTCCGGCAACCTGGCCGCCAGTGGCATCACCGCCGCCGAGGTGGGCTATATGGGCTTTACCCAGGCTACCCTGAATCTGAACCCCGGCGCCTTTGACCAACCCTACCTGCTTCTGAGCTACCTGAATGCCCACGACCAACAACGCCTGTCCGCCTCACTAAAGCTGGAGAACCCGGGGGCGACCGCCCACAACCAGCAGCACCAGGCCGGCCGCCAGGCCGCCAAGGTGTCGGCACGCTATCAGGGCAGTCTGCCCCCGGTGCTGGCACAGTTGTGGCTGCAGCACTTCTCTATGCTCAGCGACGCCATCATTGAGAACAATCTGTTTATGGGGCTGCGACGGGATGGCCACTGGCAGGGGCTGGGGTTGGGTATAGGCGCCGGCGCCCACTACTCCTTCGGGCGATCGGACTTTACCGATCAGCATTACGCCGACTGGAGCGGCATGGTCACCAACATTCAACTGAACTGGGCTCACAGTTCAACCCGGCTGAGCCTGAATTGGATGGGGCACTTTTTCCGCAGTGATGCCCACGCCTCTACCTTTGGCTACACCGGCAGCGGCCAGCAACTGACCCTACTGGCACGGCGGCAACTGTGGCCGGACTGGAGTGTTCAGGGAAAGCTGGTGGGGTATAAGAGCCTGGGTGCCAACCCCAACGACGGGCTGGAGTACTCCATGGGCCTCAACTACCAGTTCTGAATCGGGGCCACAGCGTCGTTGAGGCATAACACCGCGCCGCAGAGGCTGATCCTGCGCAAATAGAAAAACGGTTCTGTCTGCCGCAGATTGGGTGTATAAACTTCCGCATTAGCCATTATTCGGCGCCGTACCCGAATTTTACATTACACTCGGGTATGCCATCGGGCCGTCTCCGGCGGACCTTCATCAGGAAAATACCATGCTCAACAATACCGTTCTGACCTCAGTCCGCGACCTCCTCGATTACGCCCCCTCCCAACTGGCGGCCATTTTCACCCAGGCCGGGGTGGAGGTCGGCAAATTGCAGATCAACGCCTGGCTCGAGTCCACCGGCCATCCGGACTACCAAACCATGCAGGACGTGGAGCTGGCCAGCTTTCTGAACGGCCTGATCAATACCCTGAGAGGCAAGAAAGAGGGGCCCCAGCCCGAGCCTGAACAGACGCTCACCAACAACATCGTGTTGATGAAGCTGCGCATCGCCCTTAACCTAAAGGCCGAAGATCTGATGGAGCTCTTTGCCCTGGCCGGATTGGAGCTCAGCAAACACGAAGTCAGCGCCCTGTTCCGTAAACCCGGCAACAAGCACTACCGCGACTGTACCGATGACACCCTAGCGGCATTTTTCACCGGCGCGGCCTTGCGCAACAACGCCGGCTCGTCTGAGTAGGCGACCGACGCCGGCAACAAAAAAAAAGCCCCGTGCGCGATGCAAATCGGGGCTTTGGGTTTCCCTTCCGAGGAAATGGGGGACTGCCGAAGCGGGCAGTGGGCGGAGCCTCCTGACCTGCTCCTCCGTCGCCGTTTCGCGGCGGCAGTCCAATCCGGGTCGTTGGCCCTGACCTCAGGCGACAGCTGTCGCTGCCACCTGAAGTTCGGACTTCGATTTGTCGATCACCGACCCCGCAATACTCGTCCGTTCAGGAGTTGTATTCCAGAGTGCCGTCGGCGTTGATGTCGTCGTACCGGATGCATTGCTGGTGCTGCTCGGCACCAACAATACACAACCGGTTACGACTTGTACTCCAGGGTGCCGTCGGCTTTGATTTCGTCGTACCAGACATTGTGGTGCTGCTTGGCCCAGTTCTCATCACAGTAACCGGACTTCATGCACTCCATGCCGCCTTCAGACATCACGGTGGCCATGAAGATGTGCACGATGGAGAAGGCACAGATGATGATGGCCGACGCGCCGTGGGCGATGATCGCCAACAGGCTCAGGGTACGGCTTGGCTCGAAGATGGTCGGGAACAGCAGAACCAGGCCGGAAGCCACGATCACCGCGCCGAACAGCACGAAGGTCCAGAACCACATCTTTTCACCGGCGTTGGCAAAGCCAGCATCCGGGTGCTTGCCCTTAAACGGACCGAAGTTGATGTAGCCGCCGACTACCAGGAACCAGTCCAGGTCGTACTTGGCCGGAATCTGATTTTTGGCCCACTTCACGGTCATCAGCGCCCATCCAAGAATGAACGGAATCGCCATGTAGTCGTGGATCGGTTTCATCGCCGCCATCAGGGTGGCGAAGGTGCCCTGCCCCAGGGTTGGCTCGAAGAAATGACGGCCTGCCATCAGCATCAATCCGGTCAGGATAAGCGTCAGACAAGGGATGGCTCCCAGCCAGTGAATCGCCACGTCGGCTTTGGACCAGCGCAGCACCATCTTACCGGAGTAGCCGTCGTGCAGCTTCGAGATGCCGTTAACCAGCACAAACAGCACGAAGATGCCGATCATACCGAACAGCGCCAGCATCAGTCCCGGGGCCAGAATCTGCTCCCGCAACGGAATAATGCGCTCATCGTAGGTGTTGATGGCCTGAGCATGGAACGGGCTCTGAGAGGTGGTGTACCCCTCCTGGCCCTGCTGCAGCGCCTGCCACACCAACTCGGTCTGGTTACCGGCCTGTTGGGCAACGGTGCCTGGATCGTCGGCAGCAACGCCAACCAGGGGCAGTGCCAGAGCGACCAGCATCAACAGAGGACGTAACAGAGTTTTCAACATAGGTTGCTCCAAACGAGGAAAGGGGCACGGGCCGGAAAACCGGTTCGTGCCCCTTGGCCGATGCTACTTAAGCACCTGTCTTGGTGTTAAACACGAAGGCCTGGTTGCCGCCACGGTTTACCACACGCTCACGGAAGATCTCCGATACGGTGTTGGCATCACCGGCCAGCAGCGCCTTGGTGGCGCACAGCTCGGCACACATAGGCAGCTTGCCTTCAGCCAGACGGTTGGCACCGTAGAGCTCACGCTCCTTGGCACTGCCGGCTTCGGTGTTGGGGCCACCGGCACAGAAGGTGCACTTGTCCATCTTACCCTTGGAGCCGAAGGTCGACTGTTTCGGGAATTGAGGGGCACCAAACGGGCAGGCGTACAGGCAGTAACCGCAACCGATGCAACGCTCTTTGTCGTGCAGTACGATGCCATCGTCGGTCTTGGAGAACACATTGACCGGGCACACCGCCATACAAGGGGCGTCGGCACAGTGCATGCACGCTACAGACAGAGAGGCTTCTTTACCAACCTGACCATCATTGATGGTCACAACGCGGCGGCGGGAGATACCCCACTCCAGTGCGCTGTCGTTTTCGTTCTTACAAGCAGTGACACAGCCGTTACATTCGATGCAGCGCTTGGTATCACACATGAATTTCATGGTCGCCATTAGGCTAATCTCCTTTAACGGCCTTAAGCTTTAACAATCTGACACAGGGACACTTTGGTTTCCTGCATCTGAGTTACCGGGTCATAACCGTAGGTCATGGCGGTGTTGGCGGACTCACCCACAACGTATGGCTTGGTGCTGACACCGCCACTTTCTGGGTACTTCAGCTCTTCACCTTCAAACACACCAGCGAAGTGGTATGGCATGAAGGTCTCACCTTCGATGACGCGCTCGGTTACCATCGCCTGAATGGTCAGTACTGCCCCTTCAGGAGATTGCAGCTTAACGGTATCGCCGTCGCGAATGCCGCGGTCGGCCGCATCGGCAGGGTTGATCTCAACGAACATCTCCTGCTGCAGTTCCGCCAGCCATGGGTTGGAGCGAGTCTCTTCACCACCACCCTCATACTCAACCAGACGACCGGTTGTAACCACCAGAGGGAACTTCTTATCCAGATCCTCTTTGATGACCTTCTGCTGAATGGACTTGTACAGAGTCGGCAGACGGTGAACCTGACGGTCATCGTAAGTCGGGTACTTGGCAATCAGGTCACGACGTGGGGTGTACAGCGGCTCACGGTGCAGAGGAATCTCATCCGGGAAGGTCCATACACGGACACGGGCCTTGGCGTTACCGTAAGGGATACAACCATGCTTCATGGCCACGCGCTGGATACCACCGGAGATGTCGGTCTTCCAGTTCTTGCCATCGGCGTGCTTCTTCTCTTCGGCAGTCAGTTCATCCCACCAACCCAGCTGCTTGAGCATGTCGGCAGTGAATTCCGGATGGCCATCACCCAGCTCGTTACCCTTGGAACCCGGGTCTTCGGCCAGAATGTTGTTACCTTCATGCTCGACACCAAAGCGGGCACGGAAGTTACCGCCGCCTTTCATGATGTGCTTGGAGGTGTCATACAGAATATGAGTACCTGGGTGTTTCACCTCAGGCGTACCCCAACATGGCCAAGGCAGACCGTAGGTTTCGCCCTTAGCCGGGCCACCCGGTGCAGCCAGGTCTTCCCAGGAGAAGGTGCCCCAGTTTTCCTGGTGGGTCTTCAGACGCTCTGGAGACTGGCCGGTCATGCCGATGGTCCACATACCGCGGTTCCACTCACGAGTGGTATCTTCCACGTTAGGCTGGTTGTTCTGAACCTTGATGCGCTTGGTGAACTGCTCGGCAAAGCCCAGCTTCTTGGCCAGAAGATACATGATCTCGTGGTCAGGCTTGGCTTCAAAGGCAGGTTCAATCACCTGGGTGCGCCACTGAATGGAGCGGTTGGACGCAGTCACGGAACCGTAGGTTTCGAACTGAGTCGCCGCAGGCAGCAGGTACACACCGTCTTTGCGCTGGTGCATCACACCGGCCATGGTTGGGTAAGGATCCACCACCACAATGGCGTCCATCTTGTTCAGTGCTTCACGCACTTCACGGCCACGGGTTTCGGTGTTCACCGACTGACCCCAGAAGAAGGCCATGCGGATGTTGTCTTTCTGACCCAGTTTCTTCGGATCTTCCATCACACCATCGTGCCAGCGAGAACACGGGATTCCGGGGGTGTTCATCGGCGTCTTGCCCAGGTACTGGCCCTGGTCAAAGCGGCTCTTAACCCAGTCGTAATCCAGATCCCATACGTTGGCCCAGTGCTTCCAGGAGCCGGTCTTCAGACCGTAGTAGCCTGGCAGGGTGTCGAACAGCAGACCGATGTCGGTCGCGCCCTGAACGTTATCGTGGCCACGGAAGATGTTGGCGCCGCCGCCGGAGGTGCCCATGTTACCCAGGGCCAGCTGCAGGATACAGTAGGCACGGGTGTTGGCGTTACCCACAGAGTGCTGGGTACCACCCATACACCAAACGATGGTGCCAGGACGGTGCTCGGCCAGAGTCTTGGCCACACGCTTCATCTGCTCACCGGTCACACCGGTGATGTTTTCCACTTCCGCAGGGTGGTAGTTCTTCACCTCGTCACGGATCATCTCCATGCCGTACACGCGGCGACGGATGAAATCAGGATCTTCCCAGCCGTTTTCGAAGATGTGCCACAGCAGGCCGTAGATGAAGGGGATGTCGGTACCTGGACGGATGTGCACGTACTCGTCAGCGTGCGCTGCAGTACGGGTGAATCTAGGGTCGACAACGATCATCTTGGCGCCACGCTCTTTACCGGTCAGGATGTGTTGCATCGCGACAGGGTGAGCTTCGGCAGGGTTGGAGCCGATGAAGATCATGCTCTTGCTGTTATGCATGTCGTTGTAAGAGTTAGTCATCGCACCGTAGCCCCAGGTGTTGGCTACACCGGCTACTGTGGTGGAGTGACAGATACGAGCCGAGTGGTCAACGTTGTTGGTGCCCCACATGGCCGCAAACTTACGGTACAGATAACATTGCTCGTTGGAGAACTTAGCACTGCCCATGAAGAACAGGGAATCTGGACCGGACTCTTCACGAATCTTCAGCATCAGATCGCCAATCTCTTCGATGGCGGTATCCCAGGACAGCTTCTTCCACTTACCACCTTCCAGCTTCATCGGGTACTTCACCCGCTTTTCGCTGTGGCCGTGGTGACGGATAGAGGCACCCTTGGCGCAGTGGCCGCCACGGTTGATAGGGTGATCGAAAGCCGGCTCCTGGCCAGTCCAGACACCATTCTGTACTTCGGCGTAGATACCACAACCCACAGAACAGTGGGAACAGATGGTACGCTTCACTTCAGTCGGTGCATTGGGATCGACAGCCTGAGAAGCCTCGGCCTTGCGAATCATACCGGCACCCAACATGGAGGCAGCGGCAATGCCACCGGTAGTCACACCGGCATTTTTCAGGAATTGACGACGGTTAAGGCCTAACCCGACCTTTTTCTCTGCCGTGACAACCTTGGATTGACGTTCCAGTTTCATCTAAAACCTCGCTTATTGGCCACGCAGAGACGCGTAGTAGCTGCGGACATGATCAGACTCGCGGTAACCGCTGGGCTTCTCATCACTGTGGGCAGGGGTGGCAGCAACCGCCTGGGTACTGGTCACGGCCGCGGCGGCAGTGGCAGCAGCGGTGCCCAATCCCAGATTTTTCAGAAACGCGCGTCGCGTCTGCTGGGTCTTGTTGGTCATTTGTTACCTCTTTCGTGGTAGCGGGACCGAATGTGCAATCAGGAAACAGCGCACAGCGCCACCCCAACAACCATCACACCACGATCCATTCTTTGATTTTGCTCACATTGGCATGGGCGATTATGCCAACAAAAGGGCGAGAAAACGTGATTCAAATCAACTTTGTTTCAGTCTGGTTTTCCGAGAAAAACAAACAGATATGGGACATATTGGCCACAGTTGTAACCAAATTGTGATCAAGTGGACAGAGTGGGACAAATGCCCTTATAACCACAGTGGTCGAAGGTCATAACAGCGGCATATGGGTCAGACTATTTCTCAATCATCCTGAAAAATAGTTTTCGAAAATATGTGATTTTTTTGACCTGAAACGGCTTTTTCGGGGTTTTTCCAACCCCCCGGCCGGTTCAAAAATCCACCAAACCGATCGGGTTCACAAAAACGATGGCGAGAATGCAAGCCAGACGGTTCATGATCGACTCGCCATTGAGGCTCAAAAAAAGGACCCCGTCGGGGCCCTGTTGGTAATGGCTGGATTCAATCAGGTTCGGTACTCAATCGAGCCGTCGGCTTTGATCTCGTCGTACCGGAACGTATTGCTGGTGCTGCTTCACACCAACAATACACAACCGATCAGGTTCGGTACTCAATCGAGCCGTCGGCTTTGATTTCGTCGTACCACACATTGTGGTGCTGCTTGGCCCAGTTCTCATCGCAGTAACCCGACACCATGCACTCCATGCCCCCTTCAGACAGCACCGTAGCCATAAAGATGTGCACCACGGTAAAGCCGGTGAGAATAATGGCACTGAGGCCATGCAGGGTGATGGCGATCAGGCTGGTGGTCCGGGTCGGCTCCATCAAGTTGGGGAACAGCATGATCACCCCGGAGCCGATGACAATCAGCCCAAAGAGGGTAAAACTCCAGAACCACAGCTTTTCACCGGCATTGGAGAAGCCGGCATCCGGGTGCTTGCCTTTGAACGGCCCGAAGTTGATGTAGCCCCCCACCGACGCAAACCATTTCAGGTCATAGCCGGCGGGAACGTTGTGCTTCATCCACCGGATCATTGCCAACACCGCAGCGATGGCGAAGGGGATCGCCATGTAGTCGTGTATCGGCTTGGCCATGGCCGCCATGGCGCCCACCGCATCCGGCCCCAACCAGTCGCCGAACACAAACCGGCCGGCCAGCAGCATCAGCCCGGTAATGATCAGCAACAGACAGGGAATCGCCATCAACCAGTGGATCAGCACGTCGGTCTTCGGCCACCGCTTCACCAGGGTATTGGAAAATCCGGCAGACAGCTTGGCTGGACCGTTGACCAGCACAAACAGGGCAAGCACCACGATCATGCCAAACAGAGCCAAGGCGAGAACCGGCGCGGTGGTATCACTTCGGGTCGACACCAGCGCCGGGTCATAGGCATTGATCAACTGCCCGGCAAAGGGCCCCTGAGCACTGGTGCGGCCGGATTCTCCGGCGCGCACCGAGGTCCACAGAGGATCCGGCTCATTAGTGGCTTGTGCCGCAGGCGCCGCCTGTAGCTCCGCCGCCTGGGCCGCCATCAACGCCTTGCCCGCCTGCTCATCGGCGTCCGGAGTGGTGGCCTGCACCGCTCCGACGCTGAACAGCAGTGCCAACAGGGGCAATCGCCACCAACGGCTCATATTGCAACTGCGCATAATGATCTCCTTAGCCGTCCCAGCCGCCTTCCGCAGCACCCCGTTGCGCCACCCGCTGACGGAACACCTGCGACACCGTTTCGGCGTCACCGGCCAGCAGCGATTTGGTGGAGCAGACTTCGGCGCAAAATGGCAGTTTGCCTTCGGCGATGCGATTGGCCCCATAGAGCTCGCGCTCCTTCTCCGATCCCGGCTCGGCATCCGGACCACCGGCACAATAGGTGCACTTGTCCATCTTGCCTTTGGAGCCGAACACCGACTGTTTCGGGAACTGCGGCGCGCCGAACGGGCAGGCGTAGAAACAGTAACCGCAACCGATGCACTTGTCCTTGGAGTGACGGATAATGCCGTCGGCGGTCCGTTCGAAGCAGTCCGCCGGACACACCGCCATACAGGGCGCATCGGAGCAGTGCATGCACGCCACCGAGATCGAGGCTTCCTTCCCCACCTGACCGTCGTTGAGGGTCACCACCCGGCGGCGCTGAATACCCCACTCCAGGGCGGAGTCGTTTTTACTCTTACACGCGACCACGCAACCGTTACATTCGATGCAGCGTTTGGTGTCACACAAGAATTTCATCGTAGCCATCAGACTTCCTCCTTAAGCTCGATTAATCTGGCAGATGGACACCTTGGTTTCCTGCATCTGGGTCACCGGGTCGTAACCATAGGTCATGGCCGTATTGGCCGACTCCCCCTGGATGTACGGCACGGTTCCGTCCGGATAGCGAGGCACCAGACTTTCGCCCTCGAAAATGCCGGCAAAGTGGTACGGCATGAAACACTCGCCGGGAATCACCCGCTCGGTCACCAACGCCGTAATGTACAGCACCGGCCCCTCCGGTGAATGCAGGGTGACGTTATCACCGTCGCGAATGCCGCGATCGGCAGCGTCTGCCGGATTGATCTCCACAAACATCTGCTGCTGCAACTCCGCCAACCAGGGGTTGGATCGGGTCTCTTCACCGCCACCTTCATACTCCACCAATCGGCCGGTGGTGACGATCATCGGGAACTTCTTATCCAGATTCTCGGCAATCACCTTGTCCTGAATCGATTTGTACAGGGTCGGCAGTCGATGCACCTGGCGATCATCCAGGTTGGGGTATTTCAGCACCAGATCCCGCCTTGGGGTATACAGAGGCTCCCGGTGCACCGGCACCTGATCGGGGAAGGTCCAGACCCGGCAACGGGCACGGGCGTTGCCGTACGGGATACAGCCATGTTTCATGGCCACCCGCTGAATGCCGCCAGACAGATCGGTCTTCCAGTTGCGGCCTTCGGCTGCCTGTTTCTCCTCGGCGGTCAGATCGTCCCACCACCCCAACTGCTTGAGCATGTCGGCGGTGAATTCCGGATGACCGGCGCCCAGTTCGTTGCCCTTGGAGCCGGGATCCGCCGCCAGCAGATCCTGGCCTTCGAACTCGACCCCAAAGCGGGCCCGGAAGTTACCGCCGCCCTTCATAATGTGCTTCGAAGTGTCGTACAGGATGTGAGTCCCGGGGTGATTGAGCTCCGGAGTACCCCAGCAGGGCCAGGGCAGACCATAGGTGTCACCTTTGGCGGGACCGCCTTTGGCCTCCAGATCTTCAAACTCAAAGGTGCCCCAGTTCTGCTGGTGCATCTTCAGCCGTTCCGGCGACTGACCGGTCATGCCGATGGTCCACATGCCTCGGTTCCACTCGCGGGTAATGTCTTCCACCAGGGGCTCATTGCCGTTGACCTTGATGTTCTTACACAACTGGTCGGCAAAGCCGAGTTTCTTGGCCAGCAAATACATGATCTCGTGGTCAGGCTTGGACTCAAACAGCGGCGCCACCACCCGATCCCGCCACTGGATGGAGCGGTTGGAAGCGGTCACCGAGCCAGAGGTCTCAAACTGGGAACAGGCCGGCAGAATAAACACGTTGTCCTTACGGGTGTGCATCACCGCCGCCATGGTTGGGTAGGGGTCTACCACCACCACCGCATCCATCTTATCGAGGGCCTTGCGCACATCCCGGCCGCGGGTTTCGGTGTTCACCGACTGCCCCCAATAAAACGCCATGCGGACGTTGTCTTTCTGGCCCAGCTTGGTGGGGTCCTCCATCACACCATCGTGCCAGCGTGAACAGGGGATGCCCGGAGTATTCATGGGTTGCTTGCCCAGATAGGTGCCCTGATCAAAGCGTCCCTTGACCCAGTTGTAATCCAGCTCCCATACCCGCGACCAGTGCTTCCAGGCACCGTCCGACAGGCCGTAATACCCAGGAAGGTTGTCGAACAGCAGTCCCAGGTCGGTGGCGCCCTGAACGTTATCGTGGCCGCGGAAGATGTTGGCACCGCCACCGGAGGTCCCCATGTTACCCAGCGCCAGCTGCAAAATGCAGTAGGCACGGGTATTGGCGTTTCCGACGGTATGCTGGGTTCCCCCCATGCACCAGACAATGGTGCCAGGGCGGTTGTCCGCCAGCATCTTCGCCACCTTGTACATCTGTGCTTCCGGTACCCCGGTGATGTTTTCCACCTCCGCTGGCGGGTAGTTCTGCACTTCGGCCTGAATCGCTTCCATGGCCCAGACGCGACGGTCGATGAAATCCTGATCATGCCAATTGTTGGCGAAGATGTGCCACAGCAAACCGTAGATGTATGGAATGTCGGTACCGGGGCGAATGTGCACGTACTCATCGGCATGCGCCGCAGTACGGGTGAACCTCGGGTCGACCACGATCATCTTGGCACCGCGCTCTTTACCAATCAGGATGTGCTGCAGAGAAACTGGGTGGGCCTCGGCCGGGTTAGCACCAATGAAAATCATACTCTTACAGTTACGCATATCGTTGTAAGAGTTGGTCATGGCACCGTAGCCCCAGGTATTGGCGACCCCGGCGACCGTGGTGGAGTGACAGATCCGAGCCGAGTGGTCGATGTTGTTGGAGCCCCACATGGCGGCGAATTTGCGGTACAGATAACAGCCTTCGTTGGAGAACTTGGCGGACCCCATAAAGAACAGGCCGTCGGGGCCGGACTCCTTACGAATCTTCAGCATCAGCTCACCGACCTGATCGATCGCCTCCTCCCAACTGAGCTTCTTCCATTTGCCTCCCTCCAGTTTCATCGGATACTTGACCCGTTTTTCACTGTGAGTGTGATGAATCAGCGACGCGCCCTTGGCACAGTGGGCGCCGCGGTTGATGGGGTGATCAAACGCCGGTTCATGACCGACCCAGACGTCGTTGCTGACCTCGGCGTACACCCCGCAGCCCACCGAACAGTGGGAGCAGATGGTTCGTTTGGTTTCCACGGTACCGGATGCACTGCCGCCTGCGGCTTCGGCCTTGCGAATCATGCCGGTGCCCAGCATGGACGCCGCCGCAATGCCGCCGGTGGTCACGCCCGCCCGCCGCAGAAACTGACGCCGATTCAACCCAAGTGAGATAGCCTCACGAGCGGATGCAGTGGCGTGTGAATTGCGCATGAGTTTCATACTCGCCCTCCGTCAGTCCTTTAAGGTCTGGTAGTAGGATTGAACATGAGCCGTTACCTTGAAGCGGGTATCGGACTGCGCATCGGGGGGAGAAGCCTCAGCCGGGGAACTGGCCTGGGCCCGGACGCTGCCACTGGCCAGAGCCAGGGCCCCTGCTCCCAGGCCAAACGCCTTGAGCAGACTGCGTCGCTGTTGTTGCTGCCTGTCTTTCATAACACCTCCATGGTGTTAGTGGATTAAGGTGGGGCTACTGCAGGCTGCCCCACCGCCGGGTGTTTCCGGTCTTACGGAATCGCTGGTACTGGCTATTCAGTGTAGAACAGCCAGCACACTTCACTCCTTTACAGGGTGCCCTCCTGCACCGGGGTCTCCAGGGTCAGGGCGGCAAACTCATCCTTCTCCTGAATAAAGAACTGCTCGGCCAGATGGGCCACGGCGGCGTAGAAGGCGGCTCCCTGGGCATTGGCCAGGTCACTCCACAGCCGGTCAGCCCATGGCTTAAGGTGCTTCTGCCAGAAGCTCAGCTGCACGTGCTGAGGGTTTTCCAGCAGCAGTACCGACATCACTTCACACAGGGCGGCGATGTGATCTTCCGGCTCCTTAACGGCGTCTTCCCGGGCAAAGCCCAGACGCACCAGATCCTGCCGCAGCTGTACCAGCTGGGTGTCCATCAAGGTGCCCGTCATGTACCAGCTGGCGTAGGGGATCACTTCGCCATGGCCCAGACCGATAAACAGGTCGGTGTACTCCTGAGTCACAGTCTCAACGCTGTAGGTTTGCGCCGCCAGTTTGAGGCTGCTCCAGGCTTTGACCATCTCGCCGTCGTCGTCGCTGTTGACCTCAAGGTTACCCAGAAAATCCAGCAGATCCTGAGAGGGAGCGTCCCGCAACAGGCCCGCCAGCAATTGATAGATGTCGGCGCGAAACTGTTGAATTTCGGAAACCACTCGATGGTGTTGTTGTTCTGTCATGATTACCTCTGTTTAGACGCGCAACTGTTTTTCTGGATCGTTCATGATGCCTTCGAACATGTCTTTGACGCGACAGTCTTCACACATCTGAATCCGCTTAAGGGCATCGCCGGCGAAGGCGCTGTGGCTCTCCATCTGAGCGGTGATCTTGGTGATCACCGCCTTGGTGGCAAACGGCTTGTTACAGCGAATGCACTCGAAAGGCTCCTCTTCATGCAGCACTCTGGACTGCTGACGACGATCCCGGTCCAGGGTCACCTGACTGATCAGGGTGATCGCCTTTTCCGGACAGGCCTTTTCACACAAGCCACACTGTACGCAGGCCTGCTCGGTAAAGTTTAGCGCCGGCGTGTCACCGCCATCCATCAGGGCCCGAGTCGGACACAGGGCGGAACAGCTCTGGCACAGGGTGCACTTGTCGGCGTCCACCACCACCTCACCGTAAGGCAGGTGCGGTATCGACAGGCTTTCATCATTGGCGGCCGCGCAGCCATTGAGGTGATCCAGGCCGTTGTAGAAGGCGTCCCGCTTGGGCAGGTTGGACGGATAGGCGGCGATGGCCAGTTCCGGCCAACCGGCACTTTGCTCCACCAAGCCGGTCAGACTGTCCAGTTCGGTTGTGGCCAGCATCTGAATCCGATCTTCCAGACCGATGGCCTGCAGCAGATCCGACGCCAGTTTGTGTTCCCGTTGTAATAGGGCCATCAGCGTCGGTGGCGTTACTTCGGTGGTCAACACCACCACCTGGCGCGCTCCCCAGGCCAGTGCCGACATCCAACTGTCGGTAGCGGCAACCGCAATCTCTTCCAGCGCCACCGGCAGCACCGCACCATGCAGACCCTGCAGCGCTTTCAATGCCTCGTCACCGGCGGTCATATCGTGAAACAGCACCACCGGACGGCTGTCGGCCAGCTCGATGTAGCGGGTAACCAGGCGTTTCAGATAGTCCTGCAACACCGTGGGGGACGGCTGATCATAACTGATGGCTCCTGTGGGGCAGGCGTTGGAGCAGCTGCCGGCACCGTGGCACAGGTTATGATCCACCTCAATCTTGTGGTTCACGCTGGCGATGGCGTCCGCCGGACAGAAGTTCAGACAGCGGTTACAGCCGTCGATACCGCTGCCATGGTGAGCACAGATATCGGCGTTGATCTTCACGTACCTGGGCTTGGAGAACTCCCCGACCAGTTCAGGCAGTTGCGCCACCGCACCCGCCAGCTTGTGGGCATCGTCGGCGACATGAAAATACCCGGGTGGCAGCAACTCCAGCGTCAGGCTCGGCTGTTGACCCAAGTCCAGCACCAGATCGTAGTGGGGACGGCGTACCGCCGCCGGCGCCAACTCCAACTCTTTACCGCTGTCGTCTTTAATGAACGCCTGGTACTGACCCAGGAAGCCTTTTACCATGACCTGTTTGCTGTAGTAGCTGGGCAGTGCTTCGGTTTGTTCAACCGCCCGCATCACCTCGGCCAGATGTTCCTCATCCTGGCTGGTAATGGGGTCGGTGGCCACCAGGGTAATGCTGGCCATGCCATCGAGGCTGGCCGCGGCCAATCGAATGGCGTCTTCAGCACCGATGATCAACAGGTGACCGGCGGTGGTATAGGTGACCGTTTGCGGAATCAGGTTCTCCAACATCTGAACCTGAGCCAGCGCCTGTTCGGCTACGGCGTGTTGAGGGTTGTTCACTGTGCGTTCCTGTTTTCTGTCGCCATCGCCAACGTCTCATGCAGCGGACGGGGTCGTGGCTGGTGGTCGGTAAGTTGCAAGGCCTGTACCAAAGCCCGGCGCCTGTGGCTGACGGTAATGCCGGTCAGCTCTGCTGTTCTTTGCCGGTGTCCGGATCGGATGGGTCATTTTGTCCATCCTCCCGGGCCACTCTGGGTAATTCTGGCGGCTTTTCATCCAGGGCAGGTGCCTCGGCCTGCGCCTTCGCCAGCGCCTCCTGACGGCGCTCCTCCTCCAGCTTGGCATCCAGATGACGGAACACCTTTTTCGCCACCTCTTTGGCCACCTGAGCGCTCAGTTTCGGCTGATTGCTGTAATCCAGGGCGTACTCAGCCATACCGTCGGTTACATTGTACTGAGGCTGGCGCCACAACGCCTGCAGGGCACTCTTCTTCTTGTCCGGGTCAATCCCCTCCGCCAGGAACTGGGCAAAGCTGCCCCCCTCCTCAATGGCATCGGGATCCGGCAGGGCGTCAGGCTCACCGGCTTCAGCAGCGGCACCAACTTCTGCCGACTCGGCCTCCACCTCGGCGACAGGCTCGCCCTCCTGACTGACAGGAAGCTCAGCCTCGGCGGGCGAGGCCGGTTCCAACGACGACTCCAGCGCCTGCTCCTCCTCCTTGACCTTGGTCAGGCGCTGTTGCCAGCGGGACAACAAGCCGGATTTAGTATCGCTCATCGCGCTTCTCCCGCTTGGCCTTCATCTCGCCGCGCACATCGATGTGTTTGCGTCGATGGGCACAGATCGGCTGTTCGCCATGGCGGGTAATGTAGGCTTCAATCCAACAGCCGATGGCTTGAGGAATGGGGCAGGTAAACACCGGCTGATCGCTCTCCAGGCAGCCAGCGGCGATGTTCTGGTTGGCGGTAACCAACATGGGGATCGGCTCCCCCTGTTCAGTTTCATCGCACACCACAAACAGCAACGGGTTATCCAGATCCAGGTTCAGCCGGTAGTTGGACCGCTCATCTTTAAACAGCTCCAGGCCGACGATGGTGGCGCCCTCGATGGGATCCGCCGACGCCGGCAGCAACTGGTCCACCTCCCAGGTGGTCTGACTCCAGCGGCCCATGGTGACCTGTTTTGATTTCAGCTTGACCTGCAGAGGCCAGATATTGTCGGTTCGTTGCATCGATTTTGTGCCCTAGATTGGGAAACTCGCAATAGCAAAGCAAAAAGCGTTCCAATAAAAATAGCCCGTTTTTTGTGAGTCGTGTCACACCTTCGGCCGCGGCAAGGACATTTTGTCCCAAGCCCCTACCCGCAGTGGGTCATTGTGTTCCTAATCCCGTGATCCAGATCACACCAGAACCGGCAAACAGCCGGGTTAGGGCTGGAACGGATTTTGCTAGTCTAATGCATTGATTCGTTGTTTATTCCCTTACTCGCGTAATTGAGAGCCCTTATGCCCCAGTTCAGTCGCACCGACACCGACGCTCCACTGACCAAGTCCGTGGTTGCCATCGACGCCAGTGGCCAGCCACAGGAACGTCAAATCGCCTGCGAACGCCCGTTGACCCTTTACCTCAACTGGCAGCCCATCGTCACCCTGATGACTCTGGGTGCACGGCCCGAAAAACTGGCCCTGGGCTATTTGAAGAACCAAGGCTTTATCAGCGACATCGACAAAGTCGAGTCGGTCATTGTCGATTGGGATGTAAACTCCGCCGCGGTGATCACCAGTGAGTCCACCGACGGACTGAAAGAGAAGCTCAGTGAGAAAACCGTTACCTCTGGCTGTGGCCAGGGTTCGGTGTTTGGCAGCTTTATGGCCGGACTGGACGAGATCCAACTGCCGGTGCCCGCCATCAGGCAGTCCACCATCTACGGCTTGTTGAAAAACCTCGGAGAATACAACGAAACCTATAAGAACGCCGGTGCCGTGCACGGCTGTGGTGTCTGCCGCAACGCAGAGATCCTGTCATTCGTGGAAGACATCGGCCGCCACAACGCCGTAGACACCCTGGCCGGTGAGCTGTTTCTGGGACGCCAGAACGGTGACGACCTGATCTTTTACACCACCGGTCGACTGACGTCGGAGATGGTGATCAAGGTGGCCAAAATGGGGATTCCGGTACTGGTGTCCCGCTCCGGTATTACCGAGATGGGGCTGGAACTGGCACAAAAAATGGGCATTACCCTGGTCTCCCGCGCCAAGGGCCGCCACTTCCTGGTGTACAACGGCGCCGATACCATTGATTTTGATGAGGTCCAAGCATGACGACGGAACGCGATAACCTGTTTATGAATGCCAAGGAAGTGGCCGAGTATCTCGACTTGAACGAGAAAAAGGTCTACGCCATGGCCAACGAGCAGCAACTGCCTGGCACCAAGGTCACCGGAAAATGGTTGTTCCCCAAACCGATGATCGACCGCTGGGTGATGGAATCCTGCCATTTTGGCATGCTCAGCGACCGTCTGATCATCACCGGCAGCGACGATCCGCTGTTGCAATGGGTCATCAACCGTCTCGGCCGTCGCATCGAGTCTGCCGGCCTGGTGAACTACTGCTCCACCGGTTCCCGCCTGGGCCTGAACCAGCTGGCCCGGGGCCACGCCGACGTCTGTGCCCTGCACTGGGGCGACGAGGCCGAGCGGGATCTACGCCACACCGCCTTGCTGAAGCGTCACCCGCAGTTTAAACAGTGGGTGATGGTGCACGCCTGCAGCCGCGAATACGGCATCATGCTGCGCAGCGAACACCAGCACCTGTGCCACGATCTGAACGAAACCCTGGCCCTGCGCTACCGCTGGGTCACTCGGCAGGAGGGTGCCGGCGCCCGTCACCATTTCGACAACTGGCTGACCCGAATGCACCGCACCAGTACCGACCTGAATGTGACCAGCACCGCCTACAGCGAGCGCGAGATGGCCGGCATGATCGCCCGTGGGGAAGCCGAGTTTGGCATGGGCTGCCAGGGCATCGCCGGTGAGTTCGGCCTGGCTTTCGTGCCACTGGGAAAAGAGTCGTTCGATCTGGTGATGCCACAGGGGGTGTACTTCCGCTACCTGCTGCAACAGATGTTTGAGCTGATGCAGACACCGGACACCCTGGCCTTCGCCCAACGCCTGGGAGGCTACGATCTGTCCGACTGCGGACGCATTATCTGGAGCCCGAGCTAACCGGCACAGGGCGGGCAGTTGCCCGCCTTTTTCAACGACATCAGCTATTTTCTTCAACAGCCTCCTTATGCCTATCCTGCCATTCTAAGCAGGCTGCATGAAGTATCGCGTCGAACTGGAAGAGTTCACTCTCCCCTGAAGTCCTGCAGATTGAACCGCGGCCCGATGGCAGCGGGCGGGTGATCCGGCACCTGGCGATGAAAAGTGACGAAAAGCTGATCTTCATTGAAGTGGTGGACGACTCCCATCCTGTGATCGCCGACGGGTATGACAACAATCACCCCGGAATCGAAGCCATCGTCGACTACGCCAGCGACTGACAGAAATCGGCCGACAAAAAAAGGGCGCCTTGCGGCGCCCTGTGTTACCCCTCGAGTCCGCGCAGATTGACGGACAGGGCGTCCTCTTTCAGTAACACATCCGACGGCAGGCGGATGGTGAAGGTGGTGCCTTCACCCAGCACCGAATCGACGTCGATGTGGCCTCCGAAACGGCGAATAATGCCGTAACTCAGAGCCAGCCCCAGACCGGTACCGGTTTTGCGGGTGGTAAAGAAGGGATCAAAAATCCGCGACAGCAGCTCGGGTTCAATACCGACGCCGGTGTCTGCCACCGCCAGTGTCACCCCTTTGACCTTGCCCTCGTCATCGAGCCAGTTGTCACTGCTGACCCGAATCTGGCCCCGATCCTCCATGGCATGGCTGGCGTTGATCACCAGGTTGATCAAGACCTGCAGCAACTGCTGAGAGTTCACCACCACCCGGGCATCGGCCTTGAGGTCCAGGGCCACATCGATGGCCTGTTTCTCGATGGAGTGGCGCACCAGTACCCGCATCTCTTCGACAATGGGGTTGATCTGCTGCCGCTCCAGCGGTGCATCGAAGTCACCGGGGCGGGCGTACTGCAGCAGCGATTGGATGATCGCCTTGATGCGCTGCACCTGCTGCAGCACCAGCTCGATCTCCTCCTCGACATCGTCGGCCCGATCGCCGAGCTCAAACTTCATCAGTTCCATATTGCCGAGGATTACCGCCGTCGGGTTGTTGATCTCATGGGCAATGCCAGCAGTGAGCTCACCCAGTGCCACCAGTTTCTCGTTGGTGACCATCTGCGCCCGGGTTTCCTCCAGCAACTTGAGGTTCTCTTTCAGCTCCTTGGTGCGCTGTTTGAGGCTGCGGGTCCGCTCATCCACTTTGAACTCCAGCTGCTCGGCGGCCGCCTTAATCTCACGGTTTCGTTGCTGCAGCAGATCCAGCATGCGGTCAAACTGACGGGCCAGCTGCGACAGTTCGTTGTCTGGATCCAGACCCAGGTTACCAATGCGTCGCTCCTTGCCCTCCTGCATCGCCTGCACCACGGTATGAATGCGATCCAGTGGCTTCAGCAGTCCGGTGGCCCCCTTGTACACCGCCAGACCCGATAGGAACAGCACCACCATCAGGATGAAGCCCAGCTCCAGGATATTGAGCAGATAGTTATGGATGAACGGCGCTTCGGTAAAGCCGGTGTAGAGCATGCCGATGCGGCGGCCATCGATGTCGTACAACGGCGCGTAGGCCGAGATATACCAGTCATGGAACACAAAGGCACGGTCAATCCACACCTGACCCCGCTCCAGCACCTTCATCTTCACCTGATCCGACACCAGCGAGCCAATGGCCCGCTGTTCACCGCTGTTGCCACCGGGAACGTTGGTACTGATTCGTACGTTATCCAGAAACAGCGTCACGGTTCCCACCGCCCCGTTGGGCAGGGTACCCGGGGCATACAGCAAGTCGCGAATGTTATCCACCATGTCGCGGTTGCGGTTCAGCAGCACACCGCCATCGAGGTAGCCCACCACGGTACCATCGGTGTCCTTGACCTTCAGCAGGGTGCGCATCACCATGCCTCGGCTCTCCATCCCCTGAACGCTGTCGGCAGCCATCGGCGTCGACTGAATCGGCATCTGCGCCTGCCGGGCCAGAACCGGCCCCAGATCCGCCAATTCCGGCTTATTGAGCACCTGAATGCCAGAGCGAGCACGCTCGTGTTCTGCCGGTATTAGCTTTTGAAGACGCGGATCCACCGACGCCTGCGGCAACGAAATCAGCCGCAGGAAATCCAACCCCAGCAGTTCGCGATTTCGCTCCAGCAACTGGTTGATGGCCACGCCGTGGGAGTCTTTGGCACCCAACAGGCTTTTCAGGCGCCAAGCGCTCTGAACCTGAGAGATCACCTGCTCCTGATCGTTGAGCTGCTCCAGGATCACCCCCTGAGCCACCCCAAGATCCGCCCGTACTTTCATGAACAGCTGACTGCCGGTGTAAGAGACGTTCCAGTAGATGGTGATGAACACCAGGCTGGCCAGAGTCAGCAGCACCGGCAGCAGCATCAGTACCAGCAGGCGGTAACGCACGGTGCTGGTCAGCAGCCGCACATCCCCTTCAATTCGATCACGCCAGGAGGACAACATCACTCCTGCAGGCCCCACTCTTTAAATTTACGATCCAGCGTCTTGCGGGACACGCCCAACACCCGGGCGGCAGCGGACTTGTTGCCCTGCTGGCTCTCCACCACCTGCATCACGTGCATCCGCTCCACCTCTTTCAGCGGCATCTCGTTGGGGTAGCCGCTTTCGATGGCCTCGGCCGACGCCACCGGCACGTTCTGCTGCTGGCGCCAATACTCCGCCGGCGGCTTACCCAGCAATAGACAGCGTTCAACCAGATTCCGCAGTTCACGAATGTTGCCCGGCCAGTCGTGGCGGGTCATCAGATCCAGGTCTTCGTGACTCCAGCTGACCTCTTTCAGACCCAACTCCGACGACAACTGGCGGGTGAAGTGGTGCACCAGTTCGACAATGTCGTCCTGGCGCTCCCGCAGGGCCGGAATACGCACATTGAGTACATTGAGGCGGTAATACAGATCGCGGCGGAAGCGGTTTTCGTTCACTTCATCCATCAGCTCACGGTTGGTGGCGGCAATCACCCGCACGTCCACCGGTGTCTCCTTCTCCGACCCCACCGGCCGAATCGCACGCTGCTCCAACACCCGCAGCAGCGCGGTCTGCATCTGCAGGGGCATCTCGCCAATCTCATCGAGGAAGATGGTGCCGCCGCTGGCAAAACTGAACAGCCCCTCCCGAGCGCTGCGGGCGCCGGTAAAGGCCCCGGCCACATGGCCAAACAGCTCACTCTCCAGCAATTCCGGGGCGATGGCGCCGCAGTTCACCGGCACGAAAGGACCGCTACGACCGGACTTCTGGTGCAGCATCCGCGCCACCAGTTCCTTGCCGGTACCCGATTCGCCCTCGATAAGCACCACCGAATTGGTGGGCGCCACCCGGCTGATGACGTCCTTCACCTGCGCCATGGCATCACTGATGCCGATCAGGGTGTTGTGGCCGACGTGGCTCTGCTCCACCTCCCGCTTCAACAGCAGGTTTTCCCGGCGTAGCAGCCGCCGTTCCAGGCAACGGTCCACCGCCTGCATCATCTGCTCCAGGTGGAACGGCTTAAGAATGAAGTCGGCAGCACCAGCCCGCAGGGCACGGATGGCGGTTTCCATATCGGCATAGCCCGTCATAAAGATGATGTCCGAGCGCCTGCTGCCCGGATCCAGTGCCTCGTTCCACTCGATGCCATCGCGGCCAGGCAGGCGGATGTCGACGATCAGCAAATCAAAATGACAGCGGCTACGCAGACGCTCGGCGTCCTCGACACTGCCTGCGGCTTCCACCAGGGCAAACCGCTTGGACAACGCTTTTTTCAGGAATGAGCGCATGCCCGGCTCATCGTCCACAATCAACACCGATAACGCCGGAGCCTGAAACGATTCTTGAGTCATAATCTATTCTTTTCTCGAGGCAAATGGAGCCAATATGTCGCAAGCTAGGGCATTTTGGCTAAGGCACCACAAAGGGTGCGTCATTTTGACCTAGTTGACCAGCCAAATCCTGTGATCTGGGTCATAGTTTCTAGCCCATACAGGTTGGCACCCTCCTTGCTACGTATTTGAGTAGAACACAGCAACATCTATTCAAATGACGGAGAAATTGATGAAGCGCATACTGACTGGCTTGCTGGCCTTTACCCTTAGCTTTGCGGTTTTCGCAGCGCAGGACATTAAACTGGCCACCACCACCAGCACTGACAACTCAGGTCTGCTGGCTTACCTGCTGCCTACTTTTGAAAAGGACAGCGGCTACCACGTTCAGGTGATCGCCACCGGTACCGGTAAAGCCCTGCGCCACGGCCGTAACGGCGACGTGGATGTGGTGATGACCCACGCCCCGGGCGCCGAAGCCAAGTTTGTCGAAGAAGGCTTTGGCCGCGTGCCTCGCCAGATTATGGCCAACGACTTCATCATTCTCGGTCCGGACAGCGATCCAGCCAAGCTGGCTGACGCCAAAGGCATCGTCGATGCCATGACGCGCATCCACGACAGCAACGCCATCTTCGTGTCCCGCGGCGACGAGTCCGGCACCCACATGAAAGAGCTGAACCTATGGAAAAAAGCCGGTGTCACCACCGACTACGCCGGCTATCGCGCCATCGGCCAGGGCATGGGCCCGGCGCTGCTGACCGCCAACGAAATGCAAGGTTACCTGCTGGCCGATCGTGGCACCTACCTGGCGTTCATGCACAAGCTGAAACTGAAGGTCCTGTTTGAAGGCGATGCGTCCCTGATGAACCCTTACCAGGTGATTCTGATCAACGATAAGAAGTACCCTGATCTGAACCACGAAGGAGCCAAGGCGTTCAGCGACTGGCTGGCCAGTGACAAAGGTCAAAAACTGATCGACGCCTTCCGCGTTCAGGATCAGCCTCTGTTTAGAGCAACCTACAATAAGTAGAGTAAATGAGTAGTACTCTCGAAACCCTACAGCAGGCCATAGGCCTGCTGCTTAGCTTTGACCCGAAAGTCTGGAGCATCATTCTGGTGTCCTTTTCGGTGTCCGTCAAAGCCATGGCCCTGTGCCTGATACCCGCCATCCTGGCGGGTTTCGTGCTTGCGCAGGGGCGCTTTTTTGGCCGCGAGACCCTCATCGCCCTGTTTCAGACCCTGCAAGCCATTCCAACGGTGGTGGTGGGTCTGATGGTCTACCTGTTGCTGTTCCGTCAAGGACCGCTGGGCGATCTACGTTGGCTGTTTACCCAGAATGCCATGATGCTGGGCCAGATTTTTCTGGCCACGCCGGTGTTGGTGTCCACCAGTTACGCCGCCTTCAGTGCCGGCGACTGGCGGGCCTGGGAGACCGCCCGCACCCTGGGCGCCACCAAGCTACGCGCCTTTATCACCCTGTGTCATGAATTGCGGGTACCCTTGATGGTGGCTATCATTGCCGCCTTCAGCCGCATCATTACCGAAGTGGGCAGCTCCATGCTGGTGGGTGGCAACATTCAGAACCTGACCCGAAACATGCCCACTGCCATCGCCCTGGAAACCAGCAAGGGCGAGTTCGCACAGGCGGCGGCGCTGGGGATGGTACTGGTGTTTTTGGCGCTGTTACTGAACTTTTCACTGAGCGCACTGCGCGGCAAACAGGAGCACCGACAACATGGTTAAAGTTTCGCTGTCGGATCTGCTGATTAGTATCGATGGCCGGCCGCTGCTCAAGATCGACCACATCAGCATCGGCAGCGGCCAGAGCGTCTGGCTGCGGGGCGCCAACGGCGTCGGCAAAACCACCCTGCTGAAAACCCTGGCCGGACTGCGTAAGCCCGACCGCGGCAGCCGTCAGGTGGACGGTGCCAGCGGCCCCTGGTGGCGACTGCGCATCGGCGCCGGTCAGATCGTCTACCTACACCAGACCCCCTACCTGTTTGACGGCAGCGTTCAGCAGAACCTGGCCTACAGCCTCAGCCTGCAGTCTCTCAGCAAAGAGGAGCAGCAGCGGCGTATTGGGCAAGCACTGGAAATTGCCGAACTGACCCACCTGATCGACCGTCCCGCTCAGGTGCTGTCCGGAGGTGAACGCCAGCGGCTGGCACTGGCCCGGGCCTGGGTAGTGCGGCCGGAGATCCTGATGCTGGACGAACCCACCGCCAATCTGGACGACCACTCCATCAAGGTGGTCGCCAAGATGGTGACCCAGCTGCAACAACAGGGGTGCGGCATCCTGGTCACCAGCCATCAAACCACCGAGGTCACTAAGCTGTGCCGGCAACGCTGGCAGCTGCATAATGGTCACCTGCTCCAATCTGTCAGCGAGGAACCCACCGCGTGTCAGCAATAGATCAACTCATTACCCTGGCGGTACTGGCCGGTGGCCAGGCCCGTCGCATGGACGGCGAAGACAAAGGTCTGATCACCGTCGCCGGAAAACCCATGGTCAGCCATGTTCTGGATCGTTTCGCCGCTGACGCGGCCCAGGTACAGATCATCGCCAACCGCAATCAGGATCAATACCGGCAACTGGGCTACCCGGTTCATGCCGATGACCTGCAAGGATTTCAGGGGCCAATGGCGGGCATACGCACCGCCCTGGCCCACTGCACCACCCCCTATTTAGTGGTACTTCCCTGTGATGTGCCCATGGCCCCCCGTGACTTGGTTCACAAACTGTTCGAGCAATTGCAAGCCACCGATGCAGAGATCGCCGTAGCCTGCGACGATGAGCGCGAGCACTCCGTCATCCTGCTGATGAAAGCAAACCTGACGGACTCCATTGACGCCTTTTTGGCCAATGGCGATCGCAAGATTTTACTTTGGTACAACCAGCACCGAGTCACCAAAGTGACCTTTGCAGGCCAAGCGCAGGCCTTTGCCAATATCAATACAGCCGAGCAGCGAGACCAGCTAGAGCAGCTGCTGCTGGCAGATAAGGATTCGTAACTATGAATGTGGATCAAATCCTGGCGGATTGCCGGGTTCCGGTTCTGGGGATCTGTGCCTACAGCGGCACCGGTAAAACCACTCTACTGAAGAAACTGATTCCTGAACTCAACCGTCGCGGTAAGCGCCTGGCGGTAGTTAAGCACGCTCACCACAACTTTGATGTCGACATTCCCGGCAAAGACTCCTACGAGCTGCGCAAGGCTGGCGCCGAACAGATGCTGGTGGCCTCGCACGTACGCCGCTGCCTGATGGCGGAGAAAGTCACCGACGGCGATCCGGACCTGAAAGAGCTGCTGGCAATGATCGACCAGAGCCGGGTCGACATGATTCTGGTGGAGGGCTTTAAAAAGCTGCCACTGCCGAAGCTGGAGCTGCACCGCGCCGAAGTCGGCAAGCCGTTCGTCTACACCCAGGATGATGCCATTCAGGCCCTGGCGGTGGACGCCGACACCCAGCTGCCTGCGGATCTGAGCCTGCCGGTGATGGACATCAACGACGTCGACGCCATCGCCGATTTCATCGAAACCTTCGTCGCCGACTGGAAGCCGGTGGGCTACGCGCCACTGGGCACCTGTGGTTGCGACGACGTCGAGCGCAAGCAACTGTCGGTTGCCCAGGGCATCGCCCGCATCCTGAACGAGGTCAAGCCGGTCTCGAGTACCGAAACCCTGCCTCTGCTGGACGCTCAAAACCGGGTATTGGCTGAGGATATGGCCTCACCGATCAATGTGCCGCAGCACACCAACTCCGCCATGGATGGCTACGCCATCTGCCACGCCCCTGAAACCAGCCATTACACCGTAGTGGCGGAAGTGCTGGCCGGTTACGGCTACGACGGCACCCTGCTGCCGGGCCAGGCGGTGAAGATCATGACCGGTGCACCGGTACCCGCAGGCACCGACGCGGTGATCATGCGCGAAGTGGCCGACCAGCAAGGGGATCAGGTGTGCTTCCAGGGCGAGATCGAACTGGGACAGAACATCCGCAACGCTGGCGAAGACATCGCCGAAGGCGCCTGTGCCCTGACCGCCGGCAAACGCATCGGCCCTGCCGAGCTGGGCCTGCTGGGCTCCCTGGGCCTGGGGCAGTTGCCGGTATTGCGCCGCCCCAAAGTGGCGGTATTCTCCACCGGCGACGAAGTCTGCCAGCCCGGCGAACCGTTGAAACCCAACTGCATTTTCGACTCCAACCGTTTCACCATTCAGGGCATGCTGGCCAAACTGGGCTGTGAGGTGATCGATCTCGGTATCCTCGAAGATACCGAAGATGCGATGGCCAGTGCCCTGCAGCAAGCCAGTGAAACCGCCGACGTGGTGCTGACCTCCGGCGGTGTCTCCGTCGGCGATGCCGACTTCATCAAACCGGTGATGGAACGTCTGGGCAGCATCGATTTCTGGAAGATCGCCATGCGTCCCGGCCGACCGCTGGCGTTTGGCAAGATCAATGACACCCTGCTGTTCGGCCTGCCGGGCAACCCGGTGGCAGTGATGGTGTCCTTCATGCAGTTTGTCCAACCGGCACTGCGCAAGATGATGGGCGAGCCAGACTGGAAGCCACAGATGATGCGGGCCACAACTTGCGAACCGCTTCGCAGCAAAGTCGGTCGAACCGAATTCCAGCGTGGCATAATGCAGCTCAACGCCCTGGGCGAACTGACGGTGACCACCACCGGCGCTCAAGGCTCCGGCATGCTCAGCTCTATGGTCGAAGGCAACTGCCTGATCGTGGTCGAAGAATGTCAGGGTAACGTCGCCGCCGGCGACAGCGTTTGGGTACAACCCTTCGCGGATCTGTTGTAGAGCGAGGAACACAGAATGAGCCTGATAGACGGCTTTGGACGCAAAATCGATTACCTGCGGCTGTCGGTCACCGATCGCTGTGACTTCCGCTGCGTCTACTGCATGGACGAGAACCCCACCTTCCTGCGCCGGGACGACGTCCTGACCCTGGAGGAGCTGGGCACCATCGCCCGCGCCTTCACCGAACTCGGTGTTGAACGCATCCGCCTGACCGGTGGCGAGCCACTGGTGCGCACCGACCTGCCGGTTCTGGTGCGCAAACTCGGAAAACTGCCCGGGCTCAAAGATCTGTCGATGACCACCAACGGGTCACGACTGACCAAGTTCGCCCATGTGCTGGCCGGCAGCGGCCTGCAGCGCCTCAATATCAGCCTCGATACCCTGGAGCCGGAACGGTTTGCCCAAGTGACCCGTAAGGGCAACCTGGAGCGGGTTCTGGCCGGCATCGATGCCGCCTGTGACGCCGATTTCGAACGGGTTAAGCTCAACGCCGTGGTGATGAAGGGCAAGAACGATCACGAAGTGCTGGATCTGGTGAACTTCGCCCGAGAGCGCAACATCGACATCAGCTTCATCGAAGAGATGCCGCTGGGGGCCTTTGACACCGATCGCCGAGAGCAGACTCTGTGTACCAGTGAAGAGGTGCGGGGCCTGATTGAGCCGACCTACCCACTGATCCCCAGCAGTGAGCGCACCGGCGGTCCGGCGCGCTACTTCCGCATGGAAGGCAGTGAGTCCCGCATCGGCTTCATCTCTCCCCACAGCCACAACTTCTGTCATGAGTGCAACCGGGTCCGGGTCACCGTGAAAGGGGAATTACTGCTGTGTCTGGGCAACGAGAACTCGGTGGATCTGAAGCGGGTGCTGCGGGACAACGACGGCGACGTGGAAGCGGTGAAGGCCGCCATCATCACCGCCATGAAGGTCAAACCGGAAAAGCACCTGTTTGGCCACGACGACGGCTCTCAGATTCTGCGCTTTATGAGCCTGACCGGCGGCTAACCGACATCGGTGACCACCATCAACCCCGTTGTGGCCTTGCCCGACGGGGTTTTTTATTGCTCCGGCCCGGCAAACAACCAGTCCGCTTAGCGGCGGCTATTCTGGGCTAGTCGGTGGCAAATGGGATTTGCAGTGCGCGGACTGAGCACTCGGGCTTCCGAAGCCGAAAACCAAAAAAGCCAGTCTTTCGACTGGCTTTCTGAATATGGGGTGGCTTCCGGGGATTGAGCCCACGACAACCGTAGTCCAAGCAAGAATTCTGCGTTACCTAAGATTTCCGCACTCGTTTTGGTTCCACCAAAAATGGAACCAAATGTGCCACCAGACAGAGCGAGAACACTTCCAGAAACGAAAAAAGCCCTGTAAAAACAGGGCTTTAATCTTGAATATGGGGTGGCTGATGGGGATTGAACCCACGACAACCGGAATCACAATCCGGGACTCTACCAACTGAGCTACAGCCACCATAGAGATTTCTTTCGTCATGCCACGCGCAAAAACATGGCGCGCCCAGGAGGATTCGAACCCCCGGCCTCACCCTCCGGAGGGGTGCGCTCTATCCAGCTGAGCTATGGGCGCTTCCTTTTGACGGCGGCCATCTTACGGTGAACGCCCGCCAACGTCCAACAGTTTTTCAAGAAAAACCGTTCAACCGAGCAAAAAATAGCTAACCCGACGCTTTTTGTCACTGACTAATCGCCCAGAACCCTATTTTCCCTTCAACATCGCCCGCAACGCAGCAATATTGGCCTTGCCCGCCTGCTGCCGCTGCTGTTCACTCTGACGCTTTTTGCCCCGATCCCACTCCAGGTCATCCTGAGGCAGCTCCGCCAGAAACCGGCTTGGCTCACAGCGAATCTGTTCACCATACTGGCGCCGCTCCCGGCACAGGGTAAAGATCAGCTCTTTCTGGGCCCGAGTAATGCCCACGTAGGCCAACCGCCGCTCCTCCTCGACGTTGCCCTCATCGAGGCTGCTCTGGTGCGGCAACAGTCCCTCCTCCATGCCCACCATGAACACATAGTGGAACTCCAACCCCTTGGAGGCGTGCAGGGTCATCAGTTGCACCTGATCCGCCGCCTCCTCCTCCTGGTTCCGTTCCATCATGTCTCTCAGGGTCAGTCGGGTCACCACCTGGGGCAGGGTCATCGGCTCTTCCAGCTCATCGCCCTCCAGCATGTCGGTGATCCAGCGGTACAGCTCTGAGACGTTCTTCATCCGCATCTCCGCCGCTTTGGGGCTGGGCGAGGTGTCGTACAGAAAGTCTTCGTAGTTGATCTCGCGCACCAGATCCTTCAGCGCCGCCAGGGTATCACCACGCTGGGCCCGATCCGCCAGCTCCACCACCCAACGGGTAAACACCATCACCGACTCGGCCGCCCCCTTGGGCAGGTGCTGCTCCATATCCGGTTCGAACGCCGCCGCAAACAGGCTGATCTGACGCTTGTTGGCCAGTCGACCCAGCTTCTCCAGTGTCGCCGGCCCCAACCCCCGCTTGGGCACGTTGCAGATCCTCAAAAACGCATTGTCGTCATCGGCATTTACCAGCAACCGCAGGTAGCCCATGATGTCCTTGATCTCTGCCCGGGAGAAAAACGAGGTGCCACCAGACAGCTTGTAGGGGATGCGGTTGGTCATCATCGCCTTTTCAAACAGCCGCGCCTGGTGATTACCCCGATACAACACCGCGTACTCCTTGTAGTCGGTGCGGTTGACAAACTTATGCCGAATCAGTTCGGCCACCACCCGTTCCGCTTCATGATCCTCGTTGTTGGCGGTGAGCACCTTGAGGGTATCGCCATAGCCCAACTCCGAGAACAGGGTTTTCTCGTACACGTGCGGGTTGTTGGCAATCAGAATGTTGGCCGATTTCAGTATTCGCTGGCTGGAGCGGTAGTTCTGCTCCAGCTTAATCAGGTTCAGCTTGGGGAAATCCTTCTGCAACAACACCAGATTCTGCGGCTTGGCGCCACGCCAGGAGTAGATTGACTGATCGTCGTCCCCCACCACGGTAAACCGGGCCCGATTGCCCACCAACAGCTTCACCAGCTGGTACTGGCTGGTGTTGGTGTCCTGATATTCATCCACCAGCAGGTAGCGGATTCGGTTTTGCCAGCGATCGCGCACCTCTTCGTTGCTGGCCAGCAGCAAGGTCGGCACCATGATCAGATCGTCGAAATCGAGGGCGTTATAGGCCTGAAGGTGATCCCGGTAGCGCTGATACAGCTGAGCGAACAACGCCGTTTGCGCATCCTGGGCCAGTTCGGTGGCCTTGGCTGGCAAAATCAGATCGTTCTTCCAGTTGCTGATGGTGCTGATCAGCTGGTTGAGCAGGTCTTTGTCTTCCTCCAGCTCATCAGCGGTCAGCTCCTTGAGCAGAGCCAGGCTGTCCTGGTCGTCAAACAGGGTGAAGTTGGGCTTGAGTCCCAGCGACTTGTGCTCACGACGAATGATCTCCAGCCCCAGGGTATGGAAGGTCGACACCCACAAACCGCGAGCCTCTTTCTTGCCCAGAGTCTGCGCCACCCGCTCCCGCATCTCGCGGGACGCCTTGTTGGTAAAGGTCACCGCAGCGATGTGCCGAGCCTGATAACCGCACTGCTGCACCAGGTGGGCGATCTTATTGGTGATCACCCGGGTTTTGCCACTGCCGGCACCCGCCAACACCAGACAGGGGCCGGATACAAACTCCACAGCCGCCTGCTGACCAGGATTAAGTCTCATTGCTGCTCCAAACCAAAATACTGCGCCATTCTACCTAAAACGACCGCTCAGCGCCGCAACCGAACAAAGGGGGAATCCCCGGGCAAACTTTGTTACCATAAATGCAAGCGTTACGGAGTAATGAAACCATGATCAATACGGAAAAACTGGAACAAATCGCCAAGCAGATGAACGACGCCCTGCCCTCCGGCCTCAAAGCCGCCGCGGACGACTTCGAAGCCAAGGCCAAAACCATTCTGCAAAGCCAGCTGTCCAAGCTGGACATGGTCAGCCGCGAAGAGTTCGATCGTCAGACTGCCGTGCTGGCAAAAACCCGTCAGATGGTCGAAACGCTGGAAGCGCGCCTGGCGGTTCTGGAAGGCGAACCGGCCGTTGATCAGGGCGACGATCAGCCACAAGCCTGATGGCATCCACCACTGGCCGCTAGGCGACTACCGGGTCAGCACTGACCGCTGCCGGTTGTTTCGCCCGCTTATCCGCCACTACCTGCACCGCGGGAGGCTCGCCGATGGTTTGAGCTGCCTGCGGTGACTGATGCTGGCCGACGCCCACCTACACTGTCGGCCCAGGGGCATTGACCCCATTACCCGGCCACGGCAACTAATACAACTCCATCGCCCCGACCTGCACCGCTCACTCGTTAAAATACCGAAAAGTTCCGCCTGACTCCGAAGAGTTGGTAAAAGGCGAACCAGTTCAACATTAGTGCAGGTTTAACGCGATATTTATTGACCTTGGAGTGGCTCCATAGGTTAGCTTAAGCCCCTGTACTGTTTCCCCCACTTATTTCTCCTGTAGAGACAACGAGGACACACATTGTGAGCAAGCGTATCGCCCTAGCCGTCGCCCTGATGATCGCCCCCCTGGCGACCTGGGCAGCCCAATTTACCGAAGGCACCCACTACAGCGTAGTGAGCCAGGGTCCAGCGACTGAGCAACCAACCATCAAGGAGTTTTTCTCCCTGTACTGCCACAACTGCATCACCATGGAGAAGCGCTACCTGCCGCTGATCAAGCCCGGCCTGGACAAAAGCATCGACTTCCAGCAGGCCCATGTTGACTTCATGAACAGCGACATCGGCAACGAAGTGATCCTGTCCCTGGCTGTTATGCAGGAGATGGGTGTGACCGACAAGGTCAAGATTCCGATGTTCGACATCCTTGCCGGTGGCGCCCATGATCATGCTCCAGGCGCCCATGACGCCGAGAAAGAGGATAAGATCAAAACCCGCGACGACATCAAAAAGGTGTTTACCGATAACGGTGTCGACGTCAGCGATTACGACAACATCGCCGCCAGTAAAGCGGTCCAGAGCAAGGTGATGACCTGGATGATGGAGCAGCAGAAGTTCCGCATTCAGAGTGTGCCCACCTTTATCATCAACGATAAGTACATGATCAACATGCGCAACATCGAAACTCTGGGGCAACTGACCGATCTGATGAACTATCTGGCCACCCAGAAGTAAATCGAAAACCTCTTATCCAGTTGAAAAGCCTCCACTTGTGGAGGCTTTTTTGTGACCCTTCCCGCCACTTTTACTTCAGGAACCCTCTTGCGGTCACAGCAGATGACCGAGGAATTGGCTAGCCTTTAGCCGATGAATGAGCTTATCCTGTTCAACGTCTACCTATTTTACGGTCTGGTGTTCTTCACCATCGGCTGCGTCATCAGCTTTCGCAATCTCAAATTCAGTAAGCTGGCCATCGCCTCGGCGCTGCCGGCGCTGGCGCTGTTTGGCTTTACCCACGCCTTCCATGAATGGTCTGAACTCTACCTGAAGCTGGTGGGCGGTGAGCTGTCCCAGCAGTGGTGGATTCAGGTGAAGCTGCTGCGCATCGCCAAGTTGCTGATCTCGTTTCTGGCGCTGGTGTGGTTTGCCTGGCAGATGCTGGATATTCTCACAGCGCCCCACCGGCGCTGGGTGAGCTATCTGGTGCCCACACTACTGGTACTCTACTTGTCTGCCACCCTGATGCACCTGCTGATCTTTCCCGTTGAGCAGTCACTGCTGCTATCGGTGCAATTGACCCGCTGGATCTTTGGCCTGGCGGGGGGCAGCCTGGCCGGGGTCGCCATGATCTATTACGCCCGAGAACTGGCCGCCAGCCACCATCAGGGCGCCCAATGGTTTGGCTACTGTGGTGTGGCGCTGCTGTGCTACGCCATTGCCGCCGGCTTGTTGTCCTCCAATTGGGGCATCTGGGTACCCATTGTCCGCATGCTCAGCGCCTTTGGCTTGCTGCTGGGGCTGTTGCAGGCACTGAAATTGTTCGATCTGGAATACCAGCAGCAGATTGAGGAGCAACAACGGCGGGTAATGCGTGGCGAAAAACTGCGGGCCATCGGCGAGTTAGCCTCCGGCATCGCCCATGAGATCAAGACCCCACTGAGCTACGCGACCTTGGGCTGCGATCTGCTGGAGCGCCAGCTGGATCCCAATGAGGCCCAGAAAAAACAACTGCAGCGAATTCGCCACGGGCTGAACCGGGCCAGCCACATCAGCCAGGAGGTGCTGCACTTTGCCCGCAACAGCACTACCGAAGCCCAACCGGTAGAGCTGGGACAGGTCATTCACTCGGCACTGGACCTGATGCAGCATCGACTCAAGCCGTTCCGCGTCCAGCTGGATCTTGATCCGGAGTTGATAGTCATGGGCGACGAGATCAAACTGGAGGAGGTGATCATCAACCTGGTCAGCAATGCCATCGATGCCAGCAGCGATACCCTGAGGCTGACCATCTCCGCCAGAGTCTGTGCCAACGGCATCGAGGTGCGGGTCAGTGACTGCGGCAGCGGCATGGAGCCCTCTCAGCTGACCCAGGCCATGAGCCCCTTTTTCACGACCAAACCCCAGGGGCAGGGTACCGGGCTGGGCCTGCCAATCTGCCAGCAAATTATTCAGCAACATCAGGGTGAACTGACCCTGAGCAATGGAGACACCGGATTGGTGGCTCAGTTTACCCTGCCAAGGAGCGCCTCATGACCCTGTCGATTCTGCTTGCCGAAGACGACATCGAACTCAACAGTGCCATCGAAGAGGCGCTGCAATGCGAAGGTTTCACCGTCACCTGCTGTCACAGCGCAGAACAAGCGCTGGACGAGGCCGAGCAACAGAAATTCGACATCGCCCTGCTTGACCTGGTGATGCCGGGCATGACCGGGGTCGACGCCATCGCCGCCCTAAGGCGTCTGCAGCCAGGCATCGGCATCGTCATCACCACCGCCTTTGCCACTGTCGATACCGCCGTCGATGCCATGAAGCGGGGCGCCGATGACTTTGTCACCAAACCCTTTAACCTGACGACTCTGGCTACCACCCTCAGACGGGTCCAGGCTCAGCGGCAACCGGCATTGACACTGCCGGAGGAGGAAGCCAACAAGGTGTTTTCGGCGCTGTCCAACCCCATGCGCCGGGCAGTATTGCAACAGCTGGCCCTGCACAAGAAGTTACGCTTTATGGATCTGTGCCGGTTGGCAGGGGTAGACAACCACACCCAATTCAACTTCCACCTGCGCCAGCTAAAGCAAAGCGGGCTGGTGGAACAAAATGCGAACAAGATCTACTTTTTAACAACTCACGGCCAACAAATGGTGCAGTTTATCGCCGCCTCGTCCGATGAATAATTCCTTATAAAACATCATCCTGAATCACTTCTGATAAGAGAACTTATCAACCGGGTTCAGGGTGACAACTCCCCTAATCTGGCAACACCAATTCACACATTCGATACTGCAAGTGGGATACAGACAGTGGACCACCACTGCAGGAGAATGATGATGAAAACCCAAACAAAATTACTCGCGACACTGATTGCCGCCAGTCTATTGACAGCCTGTAGCGACGATGACAACAACGCAGTTATCACCGATCCAAATACACCGCCAGTTGCGGTAGAGATTACCGCCGAAACCACCAGTAACACCGCCATCATGATCGATGCGCTGACTCAGGCCAGCGATGCCGATGGCGATACTCTGACTCTGGCCACCGCCACCGCCACTCACGGCACCGCCACCATTAAAGATGGCCAGATCGAGTATGACCCAGCCGGGTTCTTCGGCAATGACGTCATCGATTACAGCGTCAGCGACGGCACCGATGCTACTGCCGCACAAATTCTGGTAACCGTGACCAAAGAAGTCGTGGTACTGGAATATGTTGGCTCCGAGTCTTGCCAAAGCTGTCACGCAGAAGCGTACGCCGCCCACCAGAAGAGCGGTCACAACTTCAAGATCACCAAGATCGACGGCGAGCAGCCAGTATTCCCTTACTATGAAGAGAATGGCGTGAGCATTGATGGCGCCATGGCGCTGATCACCAACGTCGATGCCGATGGTAATGAAGTGCCCACCATGAACACCCTGGGCGCCCCGACCAGCTACGCCGACGTCACCTACACCTCCGGCGGCTATTGGAAAAAGATCCGCTGGTTTGACGCCAATGGCCACATTGTGACCGGTACCAGTGTGCAGTATAACCTGTATGGATCCGACGCCACCGGCAACCAGATGAGCAGCTACCACGCCACTGATGTCGATATGATCTACAACTGCGGTAACTGCCACAATACCGGCTGGAAACCGTTCACCACCGGTGAATACGAACAACGTCAAGACGATCTGGCTGGTTTCGGTGGCACCTTTGCCATGGCTGGTGTTCAATGTGAGGCCTGCCACGGTGCCGCTTCTGAGCACATCAACAGCCCAAGCAAAGACAACATCACCAGAAAAGCCGAGCCTCGCACCACCGCGAGCCTGCAGAGCGAAACCATGGGGTATGGCGAGGCGATGCACTGCGCCGAGTGTCACACCCGTGACGGTAACCGCTCAGGCGGTGACGCAGGCAACAACTACGTCAATGGCTATAAGACAGCCTTCCCTGACGGAGAAGAGTTCGGTGGTCGTATCGCCGTTAAAGGTGGCCTGCCACGTCACCACCAGGGCCATGACGAGCTGATGGGTATCGACCCCGATACCGGCCTCGCCACCAACCCGCATTACAACGCTGGTATGAGCTGCGATAGCTGCCACAATCCGCACAAGTCCACCGTCAATATGGACAACGACAGCATCCACGAAGGCGCAGTGAAGAGCTGTTCCACCTGTCACCAGACCCAGGACTTTAACGACGGAGTGGTAAACCTGCATAAGAACTTTGCCTGTACCGACTGTCACATGCCGGAAGCGGTGAAGAACGCCACCTCAACAGAGAAAAACGGTAACCTGTTCGGTGACGAGATGATTCACACCTTTAAGATTGACCTGTTCAATGAGAAGGGCCAGTTCACCGAAGACGGTAAGTTTATGTACCCTTACCTGAAGGATGGCTTCGCCTGCGGCAGTTGCCACGAAGCTGGCAGCAAACTGCAGAGCCTGACCGACAACTACGGCGGCAAGATCCACAAGTAAGACTCATCATACGTCAAACCTGCAAGCCGCCCCTCGGGGCGGCTTTTTTATGAATCCGGGTCAACCGTCGTCAGTTCACAGATTTGTCTGCCTAAAGATAAAAACCCCGTTCGAGCACTGGACTTGGATACCCGTTCAGCATAGCGTATTAGAATAGTCTAAATTAGGGATGAGTTTATGAATCAGCAGGCGGAACTGTCTCGCTCCTCGCAACTGGCGTATTTTCCGGTATCGTTCTTTGCCATGATCATGGGCATGAGCGGTTTAACCCTGGCCTGGGGCAAAGCCGCCCAGGTGTTAGCTGCGCCAACCATCATTAGCCAACTGCTGCTGATCCTGACCCTGGTGCTGTTTACCGCCCTGTGCGGCAGTTATCTGATGAAGTTGTTCACCCAGACCGAGGCGGTACGCGCCGAACTCAACCATCCCATTAAACTCAGCTTCTTTCCCACGTTTTCCATCAGCCTGCTGCTGCTGAGCGCCGCGATGCTACCGCTGTCCAAGCCACTTTCGCTGGCCTTCTGGAGCATCGGGGCGGTGTTGCACCTGCTGTTTACCCTGTACGTACTGACCCAGTGGATTCACCACCCAAAATTCAAGATTGCCCACAGCACCCCGGCCTGGTTTATCCCCATCGTCGGCAACATCATCGTTCCCATCGCCGGGGTCGAACATGGCTATATGGAGATCAGCTGGTTCTTCTTCTCCATCGGCCTGCTGTTCTGGATAATACTAAAAGCACTAATTTTGAACCGGGTTATCTTCCATGACCCGCTGCCGGAAAAGCTGCTGCCAACCCTGTTCATCTTCATCGCCCCGCCAGCGGTGGGCTTTACCGCCTACCTGAAACTCACGGGCACCATCGATACCCTGGCCCAGGTACTGTTCAACGTTGCCATGTTCCTGGTGCTGTTGCTGCTGACCCAGTTTGCCCGCTTCTCCAAAATCCGCTTCTATGTCTCCTGGTGGGCCTACTCGTTCCCGTTGGCCGCCGCCAGCATCGCCGCCCAGGTGATGTACAGCGCCACCTCAAAGCCTCTGTTCGGCTACCTGTCGTTTGCCCTGCTGTCACTGGCTTCGCTGGTGATCCTGGTGTTACTGATAAAAACCTTTGCCGCCGTGTGGCGCGATGAGATCTGCCAGCCGGAATAGTGTCGATGTAAGCCGGTGTAAGCGGGCTGGGCATTCCGTTCCAGCCCGTTACAATAGGCGGTATCCCTAACGATTCACCAGTGACGCCGCCGTGACCAAAGCCCGCATCCTGATCGTCGAAGACGACGCCGAGATCGCCCGCCTGACCGCCATGTACCTGCAGGCGGAGCAGTACCAGCCCCAGATCGTCGACAATGGCGCCGACGCGCTGACGGCAATCAAGAACGTTGACCCGGATCTGGTGGTACTGGATCTGATGCTGCCGGGGCTGAGCGGCATCGAGGTCTGCCAGCAGGCTCGCACCTTCTATCAGAAGCCGATCATGGTGATGACCGCCTGTGACGATGAGTTCAGTGAGATCAGTCTGCTGAAGATGGGCGCCGACGATTACCTGACCAAACCGGTCAAACCCCACATCATGGCTGCCCGCATCGAAGCGTTACTGCGCCGTTGGCGTCCGGTCAATTTCGATAGCATCAACTGCGGCAATATAGTGATTCACCCTCGCCAGCAGCGGGTGCAGTTCGACGGCCATCATGTCGACCTCACCGAGTCAGAGTACCGAATGTTACTGCTTCTGGCCGAGCACGCCGGCCAGGTGGTGACTCGAGAGGCCTGCTGCAAAGCGCTCAGAGGCATTCACTACGACGGCCACGATCGCTCTGTCGATATGCGCATCAGTGGTCTACGCAAAAAGCTCAACGACGACCGGGCGCCCTACAAGATGATTCTCACCGTCCGTAACCGCGGGTACATGCTGGTCCATGACTAAACTGATTCCGCCGCTGTTCACCCGACTGTACCTGAGCATGATTATGGCTCTGGTGGGCAGCATCGCCCTGACGCTGAACTTCGCCGAGCTGGTGCTGGATGACAGCGACACCAAGGACTTCTACGCCGATACCCACGCCGCCTATTCGTTTCTCTACAACAGCTGGCGCCTGCAACCGCTGCCACCGGCGGAGTTCTTTGACACTCTGGACCTGTGGAACTTCCCCTTCGAGGTGCGTTGGCAGGTGGTGCCGGCAGCGCCCTGCACCCAGTGCGACCTGGTGGCCAAGTTCGATCTGGCCGATGTCTACCGCTTTCACGACAGCGACGATCTGCTCGCCAGCTTCAGCATGGAGGGCAGCCAGGGTCGGTTGCTGTTGATCGACCACCTCGGCGCCTCGGGCATGCCCGTCGACCTGGAAGCGGCCTGGGAGGAAGATCCGGAAGAGTTTTTCCCTTACCTGTTGTTTATGATGGCTATTTTGGCCATGGGTGCGGCCCTGTATGTACCGGCAAGGCAGCTACAAAGGCAGATTCAGGCCCTCACCGACACCCAGCATCGCTTTGGCCAGGGCCAACTGGATGTCCGAGCCGACGTGCCTGACGCAGAGCCGGTGCGCCAATTGGCCAACAGCTTCAATACCATGGCCTCGGCCATCAGCACCTCGGTTCATGAAAGCCGGGTATTTGCCCAGGCGGTACCGCACGAACTGCGCACCCCTCTCAGCCGCATTCAACTGGCCAATGGCTTGCTGCGCAAACAGTGCTCCAGCGCCGACCAGATCGCCCTGCTGGACAACATCGACGCCTATGTGGAAGACATGGATCAGCTCACCAATCAGGTGCTGACCCTGGTCAGGCTGAACGCCCTCGACCGCCAGCCGGAACGACAGCTTCAGGAGCTGTCTCTACTGCTGGAGCAACGACTCAGCTGGTTTAAAAAGCTCGATGCCCTGCCGCTGCGCTGCTTTGTAAAACAGCTGCCACAACACGCCGTCGACGGCAGCTGCTTTCGGCTGCTGTTCGACAACCTGGTCAGCAACGCCCAGCGCTATGGCCACAGCCAGGTGCAGGTTACCGCCGAGGCGATGCCGGACGGCATTCAGATTTCGGTTGAGGAGGACGGTCAGGGCATCAGCGCCGAAGACCACGAATTGATCTTCCTGCCGTTTTCCCGTCTGGATGCCAGCCGGACTCAGGCCACCGGCGGATTGGGGTTAGGCCTGGCCATCGCCCAGGCGGCCGCCAGTCGAATGGGGGCAAGGATTCAGGTCAGTGACAGTTCGTTGGGCGGGGCCAAATTCACGGTGCTGTTTCCCACCGCCAGCACACTCTGACGCCTCATTGGCGGTCTTCCTGATTCACCCACACCTTTTCCAGGTGCGATCATAGCTTTATGGAAAAATAACGACGACAAACCTGCTCTACAAGCCGCGTTCTTGACGCCTCCATTCCACCCCTTTTAAGGAATCCCACCGAAGACAAACCCAAGCGCCTGAAAACAAGCGCTTATTGCAAAAAACAAGTCTGGACTGCCCAGAGTGTCTAGGAAATTGGTGGCGGTTCACCCGTTACGTTACTCCCAGATTGATGGTCACAACGGGATTACATATTGAATTGAAGCAGGCAGCGCCTAATTAGCGCTGCCTGAGTAAGATTATAAAGAAATTTTGTGGAACTTTTCTATACCAACACTGCTACCAGTGGCGTGGCATACGGCGCAGCTTTCAAAACCTGAATCAGTACCTATGACATTAAATTCGCCACCTTGGCTTTGCATGTGCATCTTGGCTTTTTCATCGCTGTGGCAACTACGACATGCCTCGCTGATGGGAGAGTTTTTGCCGCCGCCAGATACTACACCATCACTATTGGTATGCTCTTTCATAGCTAGATAAGTGGGCTCAACGGCGTTCAGATCAATCCCTTTTTGGTGACATACTACGCACTGGCTAGGAGTTAGCTTCTCTGTTGAACCACGATGTTTAGGGTTTCCGAGTTCACTCCGCTCCCGCTCGTTGCGTGCGTCAGCATTTATACCGAAATGGTAGCTGTGGATGGCACCCATTAAGCTGCCATTTTCACCGTAGTGAGCCCCGGCATTGTGACAAGCCAGGCAGGAAGAACCCCCATCGTTGTAATCACCAAAGGTTGAGTGATCTTTGTCTACCCCACCTTTGCGGGTACGAACAAAAATGGCCTGTGCCGTATGATCGCTATTGTGGCAGCCACTACAACTTTCGACGGACATAGTGTTGCGAGGAGCCTCAGAGAATTTGGAAAGTAGTACGTTTTTGCCATCTCCAAGCGGGTCCAAAAGGGTAAATCGCGCCGATACTAAGGGATAACGAGCCTCTTCAACTACCGGCTTAGTGCACAAAGACATGGTGTTCCCGGAATAAGTTGGAGCTTCGGTTCCACCGTAACCACCAAAAGAGTTCAGAACCTGCTTGGTATTAGGATCTGAATCTACAAAATACACCTGCTGTTTGATAGTTCCGTCAACAACCTGTTGTTCCAATGATGGGGCCAGGTTAGCAATGGTCACCTCAGTGCAGTATTGCCGTGTAGATGTATCAAAAGGAGTCACGATGATATCGATGTCGTGATTTTCAATAAGCTGTCGACGTTGCTGCACGCGAGTGTGAACCAGCCGCCAGTCAGTGTCGGATGCTGAAGCACTATAGGCAATTTGCTTTCCAATTTTGCTTTGCTGCTGGTTGTCATGACAGTCATTACAGCCCCGACTGGTAGTGACTACTTCGTTAGCATGGCAACTGCTGCAATTAAGTGTGTCGAAGCCGACGTCAAAGTTGTCCCTATGAATAGTATGCCCCAGCTTATGCAATGGGGTTTCCGACTTGAAATGGCCACCGTCGGGATAGTGGTCGCCATGGCAGGTATTGCAGTTGGCGATATCGTTAACCGGAGAGTGCCAGCCCATTTTTAGCTCTTCCAGACTCACGTGACAAGTCGCACACTTCTCGGTAGACACGGAGTAGGTTTTATCGCTGTATTTACCCATCGCATATTGTTTGGGAATAGCAACACCAGCATCGGTGGTGTGGGACAGGGTAAGCAGAACAAGTTGAGAGTCATCGGTCTCGGTGACGCTGCTGATCGGTACCGTCAGTCGATATCGACCGGCTTCTAATTCTTCTAAAGCCGAGCCCTCGGTGGTGGGGTATTCGGCAATGCCTTTCTCCTTGTCAACGCCATAGAGCCCTTCTGGACCGTTCTTGGTTGCATAAAGGCGGATTTTGCTCAAGCCGCTGATGGCGAGACCCTGCTCATTTTCGGCATTAAAGATCAGGGCAATTGAGCCTTCGCTATAATCGACGCTTTCTGTGTTGATTTGGATCCGGTTGACATAGGTTGCAACTGGTATCGTCGGATCTCCTGGCTGACCGGGCTCTCCTGGTGAGCCGTCTTTACCATCGCCACAGCCAACCAGGCTTAAGCTTGCTGTCATGGCCAGACAGAGTATCGCTTTTCTCATCATATCTATTCCCTGCTTTCAATTGTTTTATGAAGCGTGCTCGCTTAAAAAGCAGGGTGATCATATTGTTAAACACATCTTATTCTGTGACCAAGCTCAAAGCGGAGTTGGTTTAAAGTACTCAAGTTCAAAACTGAGAATATTAACTGAATAACGAATTGTAGAAACTGAAATCAGTTTGTGGTGGCTCCGTCAGCAACCCGACAAGCTCTGCGAAGGCTGACGCCAAATGACTGCTTTGTGTTATCAACCAACTGTCGTCGCATTACTGGCACTACAGTTCTTTCAGGAGTTTTACGTCCGAGGCTTCCATGCCGCCGTACTTGGACTTCCAGTTATAATAGGTCGCGCCGGATATGCCATAGTCACGGCAGACCTCTTTGACTAGGCGGCCACATTCAACTTCCTTCTGGATCTTAACGACCTGAGTTTCTGTATAGCGTAATTTTTTCATCATGCGCCCTCCCCTTGGCTCAGTGTAAGCCGGAGAACTCTAATTCGGAATGACCCCGAGTTTAGGGGGTGTTTGCAAATTCCTGTTAACTTGCCTGCGATTCTCAGGATTGGGTCCCCAATACTCCCTCTGCATAGTCTGAAATTGTTTCATTAAACTCAAAGATAGAGCTTCTGTTAAGGCAACTGGGCCCGCCTTACGGCAGTGGAGACTAATGGATTCAGGTTTGTCGGACGGATTGGGCCATGCAATGGGAACGAAGGTATCCGTTATATCGAGAGCTTGCACCCCCTCAATATTTTGGCATTCCTGATAAGCAAAAAGATTGCCGAATAATCCTATGGCATCGCTGCTTTTAACGCGATCCATAGTGAACTTGATACTTGGCGATATTGAGCAAGAAACAATAGACAAATTGTTCTTTTGAATATACATGCCCAGGTTGTTTTTAGATTTCTCTTCTTTCGGGTGCCTCGTCAGGACAAACGGGTATTCAAATAACCGTTTCATGGTGAAAGGACGTGTAAAGATTGGGTGATTGCTGCGAGCGACGATAAAAAACGGCTCCACGGATGTGGCAAAAGGAAAACTAACGATTGAACTACTATCTCGCGGCCCTGGGCAAATTTCGATATCCACCTCACGTTGTGAAACTTTACTCGTCGAATCCTGGTCCCAGGAAAGAAACTCGACACTCAGATTAATTTTTTGTTTTCTTGAAACCTCTTCAGTTGCTTTCATAAAAGCATTGTAGAAGTGTTCATTGGCGAGCACTTTCAGGTGCAAAGATTTGCAACTGCTAGTGTTGATTTTATCCTGCATCGTTAGCTGCTGACTAACGATAATTTTGGCATGTTCGTAGAGATCCATAGCTACAGAGCTTGGTATTAACCCGTCGCCAGATCTATGGAACAGTTCATCCTTAAAGGCCTCTTTTAACTGCTTCACGCATCGGCTGACTTTTGATTGAGACAGTCCCAGCTGCCGTGCCACAGTCAAACCATGTTTTTCCTCCACCAATTTAACAAATACACTGAGGGTAAGGAGGTCCAAATGCAGCAGTTTGTTCTTCATATTGAATACATTTTTGTCAAGCTAAAGGGGCTGTTGTGGAGGATGGTACACTAAATAGCTACCGAGTTACTGTGAATATCCCCAATTTCATAGGCACTCTGTTAGCCCCTAGGCTTCTTGAGATTCTGTATCAGCCAGCATTGACCATAACACCCCAAGTACGCAGTCGCCCAAGAGCACTGGCCTGCGTTTGACGCCGCCCTGGGTTGAGGGCTAGCTTGTAACCATGACCCAACTGGAACTGTGCGAATACGGAAGGCACTGAGAACGCTCTCAGTGCCCACTGACATCAACCTTTGCAGCTGGATACCCCACTTTGTCTTCGAAAAAAACGAAGACAATCCACTCGCTCACCATATGCAATAAATCAATGAGTTAGGCGCAAAAGCTTAAATCTTTGTCTTCGGCGAATTTCCTAGTGTCTTCGTTATAGTTTCCGAAAACTAATCAGGCATTCTGCCCCGCCACGTAGCCGGAGCTCCAGGCCCACTGGAAGTTAAACCCGCCGAGCCAGCCGGTGACGTCCATCACCTCACCGACAAAGAACAGCCCGGGCACCGTCTTGCACTCCATGGTCTTGGAGCTGAGCTGGTCGGTATCCACGCCGCCCAGGGTTACCTCGGCGGTGCGGTAGCCTTCGTCTCCCCCCGGCTTAAGCTGCCAGCGGTTCAGTTGCGCCGGAATCGCCTCCAGCGTGGCCTTGTTGAGCTGTCCCAGCGGCAGGTTTTGCCAGCCATGGTAGGCGATCAGGGTTTCCGCCAGCCTGGCGGGGAAATGCTCCGACAGCCAGGTTTGCAGCTGTCGTTTCGGATGGGCCTGACGGGCCTGGGCCAGCGCCTCGGCCACGTCCACTGACGGCAGCAGATCGACGCTGACCGCTTCGCCGGGCTGGCGATAGTTGGAAGCCTGCAGCACCGACGGACCAGAGACGCCGCGGTGGGTAATCAGCAGTTGTTCGGTGAATGCCGGCCCACGCCGGGCCGCCACCGTGGCGGTCAGGCTGATGCCCGACAGCGGTTCAAAATGCAGCTTGTCCTGGGGCTGCAGGGTGAAAGGCACCAGTCCGGCCCGGGTCGGCAGTACCATCAGACCAAACTGCTCCGCCAGCCGGTAACCGTAGGCGCTGGCCCCCAGCTTGGGCATCGACAGGCCGCCGGTGGCCACCACCAGAGACTGGCACTGAATCCGGCCGATGCTGGTGGCAACCGCAAAGCCCTGATCCAGCTTGCTGACCGATTCCACCTCGGTGCGTAGCCGCAGCTGCACGCCGCCGTTGTCGCACTCCGCCAGCAGCATCTTGACGATCTCCTTGGCGCTATCATCGCAGAACAGCTGGCCATGATCCCGCTCGTGATAGGCGATGCCGTGGCGCACCACCATGTCGATAAAGTCCCACTGAGTGTACTGAGCCAGCGCCGACTTGACGAAATGGCGGTTGCCGCACAGATAGTTGGCGGGCTCCAGGTACAGGTTGGTGAAGTTGCAACGGCCGCCGCCACTGATGAGGATCTTCTTGCCCGCCTGCTTGGCGTGGTCGATCACCATCACCCGGCGGCCACGGGCGGCGGCGGTAGCGGCACACATCAGGCCGGCGGCGCCGGCACCAATCACCAGTACGTCTGTCTGTACAGTCATCTCGTTTCACTCAGTCAAAAAGCAAAAAGGGATGCGCCTGGCATCCCTTTATTCTGGTCATCGCGGTGGCTATCTTACTCGGACTTGGGGTCCCGAGACAGCAATTGTTTCGCCACTTCACGCACCGGCTTGTCCTGGTACAACACCTGGTACAACTGCTCGGTAATGGGCATCTCTACGCCCACCCGCTGAGCCAGCATGAACACCTCTTTGGTGTTGCGATAGCCTTCCACCACCTGGCCAATCTCGGCCATGGCGGTATCGACGTCTTTACCCTGACCTAGGGCCAGACCAAAACGGCGGTTCCGGGACTGGTTGTCGGTGCAGGTCAGCACCAGATCCCCCAGGCCGGCCATGCCCATAAAGGTGTCTTTCTCGGCGCCCAGGGCACAGCCCAGACGACACAATTCCACCAGGCCCCGAGTGATCAGGGCGGTACGGGCATTGGCACCGAAGCCGATGCCGTCGGACATGCCGGCGCCAATGGCGATGACGTTTTTCACCGCCCCGCCCAGCTGCATGCCGATGAAATCGGAGTTACGGTACACCCGCAACCAGGTGCCGCAGTGCATCAGGCTGGCCATGTCCTCGGCGAACTCGTCGTCGGTGGACGCCAGGGAGATGGCCGTCGGCAGGCCCGCCGCCATCTCTTTAGCAAAGGTGGGGCCAGACATCACCGCCAGCGGAATGCCGTCGCCGAGAATCTCCCGGGCCACATCCTGCAGCAGGCGGCCGCTTTCCGGCTCCAACCCTTTGGTTGCCCACACGACCCGGGCATCATCACGCAACAATGGCTGGGCTTGTTTCAGCACCACACCAAAGACGTGACTCGGCACCACCACCAGCACATTGCGGCTGGCAGCCAGGGCCTTTTCCAGGTCGGCTTCGACAATCAGCTCATCAGGAAAATCGACACCGGGGAGAAACTCCTCGTTGCGGCGATCCGCCTGCAGCTGGGCCATATGATCCGGCAAATGTCCCCAGATAATGGTTCGATGACCATTACGCGCCAGGGAAATAGCGAGGGCGGTGCCGTACGACCCCGCCCCCAATACCGTTACTGCGGCTGGTTCAGTCAACTGACAGCTCCCGCTTACGCTTCGGCTTGTTCGCCAGCAGCTTCCTGTTGACGCTTCTGCATGTACTGAGCAAACAGGGCATCAAAGTTCACTGGGGCCAGGTTCAGTGGAGGGAAAGTACCACGGTTAACCTGGCTGGCTACGGCTTCACGAGCGTATGGGAACAGGATGTTCGGGCAACCGGCACCCAGAGCGTGGGCCAGCTGTGGCTCAGGCAGGTTGGCGATGGAGAAGATACCCGCTTGCTGAACTTCACACAGGAAGGCCACTTCGTCTTCAACCTTGGTGGTTACGGTGATGTTCAGAACCACTTCGTAAACGTCATCGGCCAGCTTGTTGCTGCGAGTGTCCAGGTCCAGTTTGACTTCTGGCTTCCACTCTTTCTGGAAGATGGCTGGCGAGTTAGGGGTCTCGAAAGAGATGTCTTTGGTGTAAACGCGCTGAATCTGGAACTGAGGTGCCGCTTGCTCGTTGGTCGCTGCGTTGTTAGCTGCTTCTGCCATGTGTCTAATCCTAAAATTGTTGTAATCGTTCTGGGCGTCCCGTCATGGTCGGCTGCACTCCTGGCGGTCGCGCCGTGCATGCCTGTGACAGGGTCCATTCGCCGTAATTAATAGTGATCGCGCGACCTGAATCCTGGGTTTAGCGCTTCTTACGCACTACCAGCAAGTTAGCTGACTTCCAATCGGTCATGCCGCCCTGCAGGCTGAAAACCTGTCCAAAGCCCGCGGATACCAACATTTGCGCCGCCTGAACGGAGCTAACGCCAGCGTTACACACAACTATAATGGGTGCGTCCTTGTGCTTTTCAAGGGTTGAAAGCTGATTATTTTTAATTTCTGCCAGTGGCAGATGGATGGCGTTGGCGATGTGGCCCTTGCGGAACTCATCTTCACCGCGCACGTCTACCACCACAGCGTCCTCTTTGTTGATCATACGTACCGCTTCCTGAGCGGCGACGTTTTTCACCTTAGAGAAGCTGGATTTGGCCATGGTAAACACCCAGGCGCCCAGCAAACCAACCCAGGCTGCACTGAGCATTGGATGGCGGCTTAGAAAATCGATGTATTCCTGCATGTCGTTGCCTAATTAGGTTATCTTCGGAGGGCTGAAAATCGCCAGTATAACCCGATTACCCCACTTGTGAAGTGCTGACACCACAAAGGGCCCTGCCCCAGATCACGGCGGCGACGAAAAAGCCCAGCTGTAATAAAATTACAGGATTGGGCGTTGGAAGTGGTGACGACCGCTGGTTACGTTGTACACTGATGGCAGTATTTTTAAATTGCCTACGCGGCAAAAAGGACCGTAGATGACCAAGCGTACTACTCCCCTTGCCCTGCTGATCCTCGACGGCTGGGGCCACCGTCAAGACGCTGATGACAACGCCATCAGCAAGGCGAACACGCCAAACATTGACCGCCTGTTCAATGATTATCCCTCCACCCTGATCTCCGGGTCAGGCATCGACGTCGGCCTGCCCGATGGCCAGATGGGCAACTCCGAAGTGGGCCACATCAACCTGGGTGCCGGCCGCATCGTCTACCAGGACCTGACCCGCATCGGCAAGTCCATCGACGACGGCGAGTTCGAACACAACCCGGCGCTGTGCCAGGCCATCGACAAGGCACTGGCCAACGACGGCGCCGTCCACATCATGGGGCTGCTGTCTCCCGGTGGCGTCCACAGCCACGAAGACCATCTGGAAGCCGCCATTCGTATGGCTGCCGCCCGCGGTGCCAACAAGGTCTACCTGCACGCCTTCCTCGACGGCCGCGATACGCCGCCGCGCAGCGCCCACGACTCCCTGGCCCGCTTCGATGCCCTGTTTACCGAACTGGGCTGTGGCGCCATCGGCTCCATCGTCGGCCGCTACTACGCCATGGATCGTGACCAGCGCTGGGAGCGGGTGCAGAGTGCCTACGAACTGCTGACTCAAGGTAAAGCCGAGTATCGGTTCGAGTCCGCCACCGACGCCCTGCAGGCCGCCTACGATCGCGATGAAAACGATGAATTTGTCGCCGCCAGCAGTCTCAACGCCGACGCCACCTTCAACGATGGCGATGCGGTGGTGTTCATGAACTTCCGCGCCGACCGTGCCCGTCAACTGACCCGCACCTTCACCGACGCCGATTTCGACGGCTTCCAGCGCAGCAAGCAGCCCAAGCTGGCCGAGTTTGTGATGCTGACTGAGTACGCCGCCGACATCGACACCGCCTGCGCCTTCCCGCCAGCCTCGCTGAAAAACACCTTCGGCGAACTGATGGCCAACAACGGCAAGCGTCAGCTGCGGATCTCGGAAACCGAGAAATACGCCCACGTCACCTTCTTCTTTAACGGCGGCATCGAGCAGCCGTTTGAAGGCGAAGAGCGAATTCTGATCAAATCTCCCAACGTCGCCACCTACGACCTGCAACCGGAGATGAGCAGCACCGAACTGACCGACAAGCTGGTCAATGCCATTGAAAACGGCGACTTCGATGCCATCATCTGCAACTACCCCAATGGCGACATGGTCGGTCACACCGGTGACTTCGACGCCGCGGTCAAGGCCTGCGAAGCCGTCGACGCCAGCATTGCCCGAGTCGTAGCAGCCCTGCAGAAAGTGGGCGGCGAGTGCCTGATCACCGCTGACCATGGCAACGCCGAGCAGATGCAGAATGCCGCCACCGGTCAGGCCCATACCGCCCACACCAGTGAGCCGGTGCCGTTCATCTACGTGGGCCGCAACGCCGATGCCCGTGAAGGTGGCCGCCTGTCCGATGTCGCCCCCACCATGCTGCACCTGATGGGGATGGAGATTCCGGAAGAGATGTCCGGCACGCCGATCATGACCCTGAAGAACTGATGATGAGTGGCCGCACCCGTTTGTGGCCCGCCATAGTAATGGCGGGCCTGATCAGTGTTTCCGCTGGCGCCAGCCAGGAGGAGATCGATCAACAGCAGCTGCAGTTGCAGCAACTGCAGAAGCAGATCAAATCCAGCCAATCCGCACTGATCAAGAGCAAGGCCGGCCGCGATAAGGCCAGCCAGGCTCTGCGTGAAGATGAACTGGCGATCAACAAACAGGCGGCGGCCATTAATGCCAATCAGGCAAAACTGACCAAACTGAACCGACAACTGACCGTCCTTGGCAGCGAACAACGCCAGCTGGAGACGCAATATTCCGAACAGCAGCAACAACTTGCCGATCAAATCAAAGCCTCCTGGATCGCCGGGCAAGGCGAAGTCGGGCAGTTGCTGCTGAATCAAAACAGCGCCGATAAGCAGCGGCTGCTGACCTACTACCACTACCTGAATCAGGCCCGGGTCGAGGCGATGGAAGCCATCGCCACCACCAAGCAGGCGCTGATGGACAACCACAGCCAGCAACTGGCTCGCAAGCAACAGCTGGAGCAGACCCAGCAGCGGCTGGATGAACAGCAGCAACGGCTGAAAAAGCAGCAACAGCGGCGCAAACAAACCCTGGCTAAACTCGACCAGCAACTGCAAAAAGAGAGCAACCGACTGAACCGGCTCGAGGTCGACAGCGAGGTGCTGACTCAGGCCATCGAACAGGCCCTGGCCGCTCTGGCGGCACAACCGGTGTCTCTTGACGGCCTCAGCAAGCTGAAGCGCAAACTGCCCTGGCCCATCAGTGGCCGGGTAAAGCAGGGTTTTGGCAACCACCGCCAGGGACAACTGCGCTGGAACGGCATGCTCATTGATGCCAAAGAGGGCCGTAACGTCGAAGCCGTGGCCCCCGGTCAGGTGGTATTTGCCGACTGGCTGCGCGGCTACGGGCTGGTGGTGGTACTGGATCACGGTGACGACTACCTGAGCCTGTACGGCCACGCCCAGAGTCTGCTCAAAGAGGTGGGCGAACGGGTCGAGAGTGGCGAAGTGATCGCCCTGAGTGGAAGATCAGGCGGACAACTCGATAGCGGACTATACTTTGAAATTCGCCATCGGGGACTTGCAGTTGATCCGGCGCCTTACCTGAGAAGACGCTAAATCCTCCCCAAAATCAGTGACCAGAGGGGTACGCCATGTCGCGTATTGGTGCCTTACTGGTCGGCATCCTGTTCGCGTTTTCCGTCAACGCACAGGAACACAAGGAGGTGGCGCCGCCGACTTTAGAGGAAGCTCAGCAACTCCTGATCACGGTGCAGGACATCGTCGATTACTATTACGTGGACTCGGTGGATCGCCAGGCGATGCTCGAGGCTGCGCTCAAGGGGATCTTCGAATCCCTGGATCCCCACTCCACCTACCTGACAGCGCAAACCCTGCAACTGCTGCGTGAAGCCAATAACGGTCACTACTACGGCTATGGTATCGAGGTCAGTATCGAAGAGGATCAAATTCAGGTCATCGCTCCACTGGCCCACAGCGCCGCCGATTACGCTGGCGTAAAACCCGGCGACATTCTGATAAAGGTCGACGATCTGACCGCCTCACCCGACACCATCGATACCCTGATCCGCTACATTAAAACCGCCAGCAAAGAGGATCGCTCGCTGTCACTGGTGCTGAGTCGCCGCAATCTGGCCGAGCCGGTGACCGTGTTGCTGCAGCCCAGCAACATCAGCATCGACAGCGCCCTGTTTTTCGAACTGCCACAGCGGGTGGGTTATCTGCAGATCACCAGCTTCAACCGCCAGACCGCCGAAGAGGTGGCCACGGTGGCAGACCGCATGCAGCAACAGGGCTATCAGCAACTGATTCTGGACCTGCGCAACAACCCTGGCGGCATGTTTGATGCGGCAGTACAGGTGGCCGACATGTTTCTGCAGAGCGGCCTCATCGTCTCCACTCACGGCCGCTTTCTGGACGCCAATAACGATTACTACGCCTCGGAAAACAGCCTGTTTAACAAGATGAAAGTGGGGGTATTGATCAATGAAGGCAGCGCCTCGGCGGCGGAGATTCTGGCCGGTGCCCTGCAGGATCACCGCCGGGCCACGGTGTTTGGCCAAACCTCGTTTGGCAAAGGCACGGTGCAGAGTCTGATCCCCTTGATGGGCCAGCAGGGTGCCATCAAACTCACCACAGCCCGCTACGCCACTCCCAATGGCACCTTCATCGATAAGCAGGGGATCTCCCCGGATGTCAGTGTGTTACTGGAGAATGAGAAAGAAACTCCTATAATGGAAAACACCGACATCAGCGGGCGCTGGCAACAGGATAGCCAGCTGGCTGCAGCCTATGAGTGGTTGTTACAACCGGATCAGGAGTCACCATAAAACAGATTGTCGCCGCCGTGCTGCTGTGTTGCAGCACTCTGGCAACGGCCGCCGAATTGAGCCTGATCATCGATGACGTAGGCTATCGGCAGACCGATCACCGCGTGCTGGATCTGCCCCCAGGCACCACCCTCAGTGTACTGCCCCACACGCCGTGGGGCCGGCAGCTGGCCGTGTCCGGCTGGCGCCAGGGACACGAAATCATGCTGCACCTGCCGATGCTGGCCGAGGCTGGCAACGCCCTGGGCCCCAGCGCCCTGCTGCCGGGCATGAGCCAATGGCAGGTACAACTGACCATCAAGCGGGCCCTGGCCGACGTGCCCTTTGTCTGTGGCGTCAATAACCACATGGGCAGTGAACTGACTCGGCAGCGACCGATGATGGATAAGGTGATGACCGAATTGGCCGAGCGGAAGCTGTTTTTTGTCGACAGCCTGACCACCCCGGACTCAGTGGCCTACGACAGCGCCGCTGCCCACGGCATTCCAACCCTGAAGCGGCATGTGTTCCTCGATAACGAAACCCAGGACGTGGATCTGAATCGGCAGTTTGAGCAAGCGCTGACCATCGCCAGAAAATACGGCCAGGCGGTGCTCATCGGCCACCCCTACCCGGAAACGCTCAACTATCTGGAACGCAATCTGTCACGATTGCCAGAGATGGGCATACGGCTGGTACCGGCGTCGAAGCTGCTCAGCGACCGCCAGCGCCAGTGGATAAGGCCAGTGCAGCCCCCGACCGCATATCTTCATAAGTTGCCTGCTCCAGTACCATCAGCGTCGCCATAGCCTGCTGATCGGTGCCGCCGCACAGGTCGGCATCCGGCTTGAAAGCGCCACACACCACCGGCCGTGACGGCTGACCAAACAGCTTGCACAGGTTGTCGTCGTTAAGCTGCACGCAGCGTACCCCGGCGGGCTTGCCCTCTGGCATCCCCGGAATGGGCGAGCTGATGGACGGCGCGATGCAGCAGGCACCACAGCCTAAACGGCATTCCATCACACACCTCCACAAACGAAACGGGCCGGCAGTGCCGACCCGGTAATCAGACCCGCGAACACCCGGTCAGTCATCCATCAGGTTCTGCAGCTTCTTAATGGCGTTCTTTTCCAGCTGGCGAATGCGCTCGGCCGACACCTGATAGCGGTCTGCCAGCTCCTGCAGGGTCACCTTGTCCTCTTCCAGCCAGCGGTTTCGCAGAATCTCCTGGCTGCGCTCGTCCAGAGTACGCATGGCGGCATACAGGCGCTCACGGGCCTGAGCCTCATGATCTTCCTGTTCAATGTCGTCGGCGTGGTTGGAGCCCTGATCTTCCAGATAGTAGGCCGGGGCGTAGCTGGTGTCCGGATCGTCCGGCTCGTTGGGGATGTCGAAGGCCGCATCCTGAGCCGCCAGACGAGACTCCATCTCCAGCACTTCGGATTCGCTGACCCCCAGGGTCTCGGCGACGGTGGACACCTCATCGGCGGTAAACCAGCCCAGGCGTTGCTTGGCTTTACGCAGGTTAAAGAACAGCTTGCGCTGTGCCTTAGTGGTGGCCACTTTAACAATGCGCCAGTTTTTCAGCACGTATTCGTGGATCTCGGCTTTAATCCAATGTACCGCAAAGGACACCAGCCGTACTCCGACTTCGGGGTCGAAACGCTTCACCGCCTTCATCAGGCCGATGTTACCTTCCTGGATCAGATCGGCCTGAGGCAGGCCGTAACCGGAATAACTTTTGGCCACATGAACAACAAAACGCAGATGAGACATGATCATGGCTTTCGCCGAATCAATATCACCGCTCTGGCGCAGACGTACGGCCAGTTGGTATTCCTCTTCTGCAGCAAGCATGGGGATGCTGTTAACCGCCTGGATGTAAGACTCCAGACTGCCGCCGCCCTGGGGGACGACCATCAAGCCCATGGCATTAGTTTTGTCGCTCATTGATACCTCTGAAAAACGCTTGGCTTGGGAGTCTAGCACGAAACGGGATCCGCTTCACACGCTGTCTTTATGACCCGTAATGGCTATTGAGGTTCAATGGCAGTGAGATGGCGTTGCACCGACAGCCAGGCGCCGAGCCAGCACAGCAACACCGACGCCAACATCATGGTGCCGAGTTCGGCCCCGCTGAGGCCCGCTAACTGAAAACCGGACTGATAGCTGCTGATGAACTCACCCAGTGCCCGGTCAAACCACACCAGGGTGGCGCTGACCAGGGTCCAGGCGATCACGGCAGCGATGACGCCGTACCAGACGCCGGCGTAGAGGAAGGGGCGGCGGACAAAGCCGTTGGTGGCCCCCACCAGCTTCATCACCCGAATCTCATCCTGGCGCTGAGTAATGGCCATGCGAATGGTATTGGCGGTCACCAGTACCACGGTTCCCACCAGCAACGCTGCCAGTCCCCAAGCCATCTTGGCCAGGCTGTTCATCAGCGTCTTTAACTGCATCAGCCAGTCGAGATCCAGGCGGGCGATGTCCACGTCCGACAACGCCTCCAGCTTCAGCTTCAGCTGCTGCAGCGGCTCCAGCTCGCGATGCCGCAGGCTGGGGATCACCCGAATCACCGCCGGCAGCGGATTGTTGTCCAGGTACTGCAGGGCATCGCCATACTGAGACATCGCTTTAAAGTCCTGCAGCGACTGCTCTGCCGACAGGTACTCGAAACGATCGATCTCCGCCATCCCCTTGAGCCGGGACTGCAGACCCTGCAACCGGGCATCACTGAGGTCGTCGCGAAGAAACAGGCTGATTTCGGTAGGATCGGTCCACTGCTGCTGCAACTGGGCACTGTTTTTAACCAGCACCGCCAGCACCGTCGGCAGGCTGAGACTGATCCCCAGCACCGCCATGGTCAGCAGCGACGTCAGCGGCAGTCGCCACAGTTCACCGAGACTGCCCAGAGCATGGCGCAGGTGCCCCTGGCAATAGACGCTGATGCGACGACCCAGGGTCATCTTACGGCCGGACAGACTCATAACTCGGCTCCCTGATAGGCTTCGCTGATCATGGCGCCGTCGCGCAGGGTCAGGGTGCGGTAGCGCATTCTGGCAATCAGGCCGAGATCGTGGGTGGCGATCAGCACCGAGGTGCCGGCTCGATTAAAGGTCTCGAACAGACGCATGATCTCCATCGATAACTTGGGATCCAGGTTACCGGTCGGCTCATCCGCCAGCAGCAGTTTCGGCTTGGTGACGATGGCACGGGCGATACCGACCCGCTGCTGCTCCCCGCCAGACAGATGCATGGGGTAGTAGTTGAGCTTGTCACCCAGACCCACCAAGTCCAGGGCCGCCCCGACCCGCTTGTCGATCTCACCGGCACTAAAGCCTTCAATCAACAACGGCAGGGCCACGTTGTCCTTCACCGACTTGTCCATCAACAGGTTGTGATCCTGAAAGATGATGCCGATCTGACGACGCAGAAATGGTACTTTCGAGCGGGCCAGCTTTCCGATGTCATGGCCATGAACCCACACCTTGCCGGTAGTAGGCTTCTCAATGGCAGTGATCAGCTTCAGCAGAGTACTTTTGCCGGCGCCACTGTGGCCGGTCAAAAATGCCATCTCACCGGGTTCTACGCTGAAGTTGACCCGGTTCAGAGCCTGGAAACCACCGCTGTAGACCTTGCTGACCTGCTCGAAGCGAATCATGGATTATCCTGTTTCCTCGGTAAACAGGGCTTCGATAAAGGCGTCGCTGTCGAACGGACGCAAATCATCGATGCCCTCACCCACGCCAATGTAACGTACTGGAATGCTGAATTTATCAGCTAATGCGAAGATAACGCCACCCTTTGCTGTGCCATCCAGTTTGGTCAGGGTCAATCCGGTTAACGGCACCACTTCGTTAAACAGCTGCGCCTGGCTGATGGCGTTCTGTCCGGTGCTGGCGTCCAGGGTCAGCATCACTTCGTGCGGCGCCTTGAGATCCAGCTTCTTCATCACCCGGACGATCTTCTTCAGCTCCTCCATCAGGTGCGCTTTATTCTGCAACCGGCCGGCGGTATCGGCAATCAGCACATCCACCTTACGAGCCGTCGCGGCCTGCAGGGCATCGAAGATCACCGAGGCACTGTCGGCACCGGTATGCTGAGCCACCACCGGAATGGCGTTGCGCTCGCCCCACACCTGCAGTTGCTCCACTGCGGCGGCACGGAAGGTATCGCCGGCGGCCAGCATCACCGATTTCCCCTGAGCCTGGAACTGCTTGGCCAGCTTACCGATGGTGGTGGTCTTACCGACACCGTTCACACCCACCATCAGGATCACCATGGGGCCATCGGGATTGTCGATGCACAGCGGCTCATTCACCTTGTCCAGTGAGGTTTTCAGCTCGCCCCTCAGATGGGTAAACAGGGCATCGCTGTCTTTCAGCTCACCAAAGCCGGCACGTTCGGTCAGGTTATCGATGATACGGGTGGTGGTTTCGATGCCCACGTCCGCCAGCAGCAGCTGGGTTTCCAACTCTTCAAATAACTCATCGTCGATTTTCTTGCCCCGGAACAGCGCCATAAAGCCGCCGCCGATGTTCTCGCGGGTCTTTTTCAGGCCCGCTTTCAATCGGGCAAAGAAGCCGCCCTCTGGCTCTGGCTCTGGCTCTGGCTCTGGCTCTGGCTCTGGCTCTGGCTCTGGCTCTGGCTCTGGCTCTGGCTCTGGCTCTGGCTCTGGCTCTGGCTCTGCAGAGGACTCGACCGCAACCGGTTCTGCGTCAAGATTACTGTCGGGGGCCACATCCACCCGAGTCGGCTGCGGTTCAACAACCTCCGGCTTAGGGTCTTCGACCGCCTCTTCGATCGGGGCAGGCTCGGACTCCGCCTTATCGGTCGGTGTGGGTTGCGGGTCCTGAGCACTGGACTCAGGTTCAGAGGGAGACTGGGATTCCGCCTGTTCAGGCAGCTCCTGCTCGACCTCTTCGGTCTGCTCATCTTTATTGCGGCTAAACCAGGAAAAAATGCCTTTCGCCATCTTCAAAACCTTTACTGATCATTGGGGCTCGCCCTAGATACTTGGGGCCTGGCCCCTGTTACAATAGCGAGTTTTTCAAGCGCCATAGTTTAACCAGAAACGCAGCAAAAACCGAGGAATCCATGGCCAGAGGCTCACGAAACCCCAAATCCCGCACATCGGCGGCTGGCAACGGCGGTCAGGTCCGCATCATCAGTGGCAAATATCGAGGCCGAAAACTGCCGGTTGCGGATCTGCAGGGTCTGCGTCCCACCACCGATCGAGTGCGTGAAACTCTGTTTAACTGGCTGCAGGGCGATACCCTCAATGCTCGGGTACTGGACTGCTTTGCCGGCAGTGGTGCGCTGGGGCTGGAAGCCCTGTCCCGCCATGCCGCATCCGTGACCCTGTGTGAACTGGACAAAGGCGCCGCCAACCAGCTACAACGCAACCTCACCACCCTGGGTGCTGACAACGCCACGGTGATCTGCGGTGACAGCATAAAGCGGCTGTCGACCACTGCCACCGAGGCCTATGACCTGGTGTTTATCGATCCCCCCTTCCATAAGGGCCTGGCTCAACCGGTGATCGACCAGCTTGAACAGCACGGTTGGCTGAATGACCACGCGCTGATCTATCTGGAAACCGAAACCGCTCTGGCCTCACTGGCGATACCTGCCAACTGGAAGCCACTGAAGGAAAAGCAGGCCGGTCAGGTCTGTTATCGTCTGTATCAACGACAGGAGGCCTGATGGAACTGCTGTGTTTTTGGGGTCGCCGCGCCACCGCCATTGCCTGGGGCGTAATGATCCTCAACCTGATCTGGCCGTTGCCACTCAGCGAATTCATCACCCTGCTGCTGCTGGTCACCGTGACCGCCCACCTGACGCTGGCCATGGCCAGCCTGTTCTACAAGCGCCAGGGCCTGATCGCCGTCGGCCGGGTATTGCTGTTTGGGGTGTTCGAGTTTTTCCGCCCTCAGCCAAGCAAAGATAGGCCGTAACCGCGGTTTCGACCCAACGATGTGGCCGAACCCGCTAAAGAGGCCGTCACCCGTTTGCAGTAGCGCTCAGAGATGGGTGAATGGCTCACCGCCGGTGGTGGCCGGCGGACAGGGATTATAGTTAGACGTCACCTGCTTGCCACTGCAGCGGGACAGATATACTCAGGCTCCCGTCCCCGATTGCCGAAAGTCCGGTGCCAACCTCACTGTTGCCAGTTGGGTAACCCCAACAACCCCGACGCTAACATTCATTAAAAATGCGCCATAACACAGCACCTTGCTAAAAAGTTAAAATCGATGATTGTTCGGAATTGTCGGCAAAATATGAGCTTCTGCCCATTTTTTTCGTTACGCCAATGGATAATAATGAGCCTAGTTTCTGTTCTGGTAACTTAGTGATATTACAAACACATATTAAACAATCATGTGAGTGTTGATATTCATAGCCAAGTAGTTAAGGTTAGCCGAAAGAAGGTGGCGCAGATCACACTCCCGAACAACTAAAGAAGACAACTATCACAACGATGAAGATCATTTCGATTGACCAGCTTGCGTTAGGGATGTACGTCGATAGCATTCCCGACCACCCAAAGTTGTCAATGGTTCAAAAGGGTTACATCAATGACCCGTCCATCCTGGGTATGTTGCGCAACTTGGGCGTCGAGCGGATCGTCATCGACCCGAGCAAGTCCAAGCGTGCCCCTTCAGCCGCCAAACCCCAACCCGTCACTCCCAAAACTCCGGCCAAAGAAAGCCTCAAAAGTGAGCTGCCCAGAGCCAAGAAGCTGCTATCACAAGCCAAACAGCTGCAATCACGATTGATGTCTGACGTAAAGTTGGGGCAGCAACTGGATCTGCAACCGGTCAACGTCATGGCCGACGAATTTATCGGTAGTGTATTTCGCAACCAAAGCGCACTGGCCTGCTTGCGGCTGATTAAGGATAAGGACGACTACCTGCTGGAGCACTCTCTTGGGGTCACCATTCTGATGACCCTGTTTGCCCGGGCGCTGGGTATCAGCGGCACCACCCTGCACCAGTTGTGTGTCGGTTCCCTGCTGCACGATATCGGCAAAATTCGGATTCCGGAAGCGATCCTCAACAAACCCGGCAAGCTGACCCCGGAAGAGTTTGAAGTGATGAAGACCCACGCCGGGCACAGCCGCCAAATCATCTCGTCCACCCCCGGCATCAGCAAGGTCAGCCTGGACGTTGCCGCCATGCATCACGAAAAGCTCGATGGCACCGGCTACCCGCAGGGGCTCAAAGGGGAGCAGATCACCATGGCCGGTCGCATGGTGGCCATTTGTGATATTTATGACGCCATGACCGCCGACCGGGTCTACCACAAAGGCATGGCGCCCACCCTGGCGCTCAAACGGCTGTTGGGGATGACCCCCAACGGACTGGACAAAAACCTGGTAGTAAAATTCATTCAGTGTTTGGGCGTCTACCCCAATGGCTGCATGGTTGAACTCGCCAGTGGCCGGGTAGGCATTGTGATGGAAACGGAAAACCGTAAGCCCACCAAGCCGATGGTAAAGGTGGTCTACAACCTCAAGACTCACACGCACATCATGCCCAATGAGATTGAGCTGGAACGCCATAACGACCACATTCTGAAAGCGATTGATCCCCGGGACCATAAACTGGAACTGACCAACTACCTGTAGGGTTCACTGCCCCAAGGGGATCCAAGCCACTCCATCTGCATCTGAATGCGAATGCGGGTATAATTTTCCGCAATCCTCGCTGGACAGCGTGGGGACGACGAGGTAACGTACGCCCCCCAATTGAGAACAATTATCATTATGAACTATTTAATCGCCAGCCTGCTGATCTTGGCAGTCGGCCCCATCCTCCATCACGGCCTGCGTAAACAACGGGGCATCATCACCGCCATTGGCGCCTTCGTGATGGTTTCCCTGGGCGGGTTGGTGTTGTTTGATATTTTACCTCAGGTCGTGCGCCTGGGCGGCGGCGCAGCATTGGCTTTCATCACCTTGGGGCTATTTGGCCCAACGTTGTCGGAGAAGTTGTTTAAGCGCCACTCGACCTTTGCCCACAACCTGACGGTCACCCTGGGAATCGGCGGCCTGCTGCTGCATTCGATCACCGATGGCAGCGCGCTGTTTATGGCAGCCAACGCGCAAGGGCCATTGTTGCTGGCGTTCGGTATCATACTGCACCGCATGCCCGCAGGCCTGGCGGTCTGGTGGCTGCTGCGTCCGGCCTACGGCCGTCTTATCGCCGCATCGGTATTGGGGCTGATGATGGTGACCACCATCGTCGGCTATGTTCTGGGACCAGAGTTACTGCTGACCATGACCGCCAGCCATGTGGTTTACCTGCAGGCATTCGTAACCGGCTCCATTTTGCACGTATTGTGGCACCGTCCCCATGAACATCACGGCCATGGGCACCACCATGACCATCAGCACAGCGGCCTGCCCAAGCTGCACTCCAGCCACTGGATCGGCGGCGGCCTGGGGTTGTTGTTTCTGGTGCTGCTGATGGCGGCCCACCCGGATCATGGCCACAGTGAAGCCGGCGATCACCTGCACGACGCAGCGGAGTTACACCTCGACCACGATCAGGAGTCAGCGCCGGCAGAGATGAGCCACGACCACTAACTGGTATGGTCGTGGACGATGCGCCACTGACCCCCTATCTTTTGGAAGATCAGGGTAAACTCACCTGCTGGTCGATCTTTTTTGCGCAGTAACTGCCAGCGGCCCACCACCAGGGCCGCATCGTCGGACAACATCTGTACCGTTTCCAGTTCAAAATGCAGCTGCCCCATGGTTTCCGCGTCGGGATAACGCTTCTGATAGCCTTTCAGGGTATTGTGCCAGCCATACTTGATCTTGCCGCTGGAGACAAAGCGCAACTGCTCATTGTTCCAGTACCCCTGCATGTAGCCTTCGATGTCGGCCCGATTCCAGGCCGCCTGCTGCTGCGCCAAGACTGCCCGAATGTCCGCCTCTGAGGCCAGAGACAGCGGGCTGAACAGCAGCCAGGTCAGGAGCAAAAGCCTCGTCATAATCACCTTCCTTAGTCATTGGAATTATTGATTCCGTTTAACTGCTGGCTTTAACAGCAGCGATTGTCACTCTGAAACGCCGGGGTTGGTATACTTAATCCATTGCTCGTTACACACAGACCAACCACTATGACACACCGCATCTCGGCCTGGCTGCTCAAGCGCCTGGGCTGGTCCATTCAAGGCCAGATTCCCGCCACCGGCCGTTACATCATCATTGTTGGCCCCCACACCAGCAACTGGGATTTCCCCATCGGCATTCTGGCCCAGTGGGCCTTGGGAATGAACGCCAATTTCATCGGCAAACACCAGCTGTTCCGCTGGCCGCTGGGGTGGTTTTTCCGGGCATTAGGGGGCTTTCCGGTCAACCGGGGCAAACAGAACAACCTGGTGAATACCGCCATCGAACTGTTCGCCAGCCAGGAGAACTTCATTCTTGCCCTGGCGCCGGAAGGCACCCGTAAACCGGTCAACCGTTGGAAGACCGGCTTCTACCACATCGCCAAACAGGCCCGGGTTCCCATCTACTGCGCCGGTCTGGACTTTAAGTCCAAGACGGTGATCATTCGTGCGCCTCTGGTTCCCGGCAACGACATGGCCTCCGACATGAACACCATACTCGACTTTTTCCGCGCCATCCCGGGCAAATACCCGCAGCCGGTACCGCGTTATTCGGGTTGAGCCGGCACCAGTGCCGCAAGGTCCAAGCCACTGGGGCGCTGCATCGGCCGCAGATCAAACTCGGGCAGGATGGCAAACAGGTGGTCAAAGATGTCCGCCTGAATGCCTTCATAGACCTCCCATCGGGTGTCGTTGCTGAAGCAATACAGCTCCAGCGGCAGCCCTAACTCTGAGGGTGCCAGTTGACGAACCATCATGGTCATCTCAGCAGTGAGGTGAGGGTTGGCATTCAGGTAGGCGTCCAGATAAGCGCGCAAACACCCCAGGTTAGTCATACGGCGGCCGTTAACCGGCATCGCCATGTCCTGGTGGGCCAGGTTCACCTGCTTCAATTCCGCCAACTTCTGCTCCAGATAGGGCTGCAGCAGTTCTATACGCTGCAACTCGGCCAACAGAGCCTCATCCACGAAACGCACTGAATTCACGTCCAGGTTCACTGCTCGTTTGATGCGCCGCCCCCCTGACTCCTGCATACCACGCCAGTTACGAAAGGCATCGGTGGTCAGCGCATACGCGGGAATCATGGTGATGGTTTTATCCCAGTTCTGCACCTTAACCGTGGTCAGGGTAACCTCCATCACTTCGCCATCGGCGCCGTACTTGGACATCTCAATCCAGTCTCCGGGGCTGACCATGCGGTTCGCCGCCAGCTGAATGCCAGCCACAAACCCCAAAATGGTGTCACGGAACACCAACATCACCAGACCGGTGGCGACACCCAAACCGGACAGCAGATACAACGGCGACTTGTCCAGCATGATGCCGATAAACAGGATCAAGGCAACGATGAACAGGAACAGCTTGATCAGCTGGACAATGCTCTGCACCGGCAACCGTCGCCCCTCGGGCCGCATAGACGCCACCATCCTGACGGTGTCCATACAGGCATACAACACCCGAATCGACATCACCAACATCGTCAACTCCAGCAACCTGGACACCATGTCCTCCCAGAAGGGCCAGAGATTCAGCATCATGGGGGTAAACAGATCCAGCACCACCAGAGGGGCAATCTGAGCCAGCTTCTCCAGCACCCGGTGCTGCTTTATCGGCAACGCCCAGGTGGTGTTGCTACGCTCGATAATCCGGCGGGTACCACGCACTAAAACCCGGATAAACAAGCTGTACACCACAAAGGCGGTGATCAGCGCCACCACGGCAATAATGCCCACCGCCAGCAGGTCGTCCCCTTTGGTGGGAATGTCCATCTTGGTCATCCACTCGGCCAGCCAGTGGCGCATCTCGTTCTTAATCTCTTGTTCCACAATAATTCCAGTCTGCGAAAGGTAGGCGCCGCCCGTTATAGGGACTCAGGATACTGGCAAGCCCGCACATAAAAAAGCCCTGCATACGCAGGGCTTGATGTATCGCATTGAGCTAATTAACTATTACAAGCTTGGCAGGATGCCGCCCGGCAATAAGCTATTGTAGCTTGCACGATGCAATAGTGCCGTTGCTTCGGTGATATCCGGAGCAAAATAGCGGTCTTTATCGTAGAAGCTCACCCGCTGGCGCAGTTGCTCCTTGGCACTCTCCACCGGCTTACTGGCCCGAAGGGGCTTACGAAAATCCAGTCCCTGGGCGGCAGCCAGCAGCTCCACCGCCAGGACGCCTCGGCTGTTGTCGGCCATCTCCCGCAATCGCCGTGCCGCAAAGGTGGCCATGGAGACATGATCCTCCTGATTGGCAGAGGTGGGCAAGCTGTCCACCGAGGCCGGATGCGCCAGGGATTTGTTCTCGCTGGCCAGGGCCGCCGCCGTTACCTGGGCAATCATAAAGCCGGAGTTGACCCCACCGTTGTCCACCAAAAACGGCGGCAGCCCGGACAGGTTGCGATCGATCAGCAAGGCGATGCGGCGCTCCGCCAATGCACCAATCTCACTGATGGCGATGGCCAGGTTATCGGCCGCCATGGCCACCGGCTCGGCATGGAAGTTCCCGCCGGAGATGATGTCGCCTTCGGCGGCAAACACCAGTGGGTTATCGGTAACGCCGTTGGACTCCACCAGCAACACCTCGGCCGCCTGGCGAATCTGGGTCAGGCAGGCGCCCATCACCTGAGGCTGGCAGCGCAGGGAGTAGGGATCCTGCACCTTCTCACAACCGGCATGGCTGTCTCCCAGCTCGGAGTTGTCCTCCAGCAGGAAGCGGAATACCGCCGCCGAATCGATCTGACCTTTCTGGCCACGCACTTCGTGAATGCGGGCATCGAAGGGGCGACGACTGCCCAGGGCGGCTTCGACGCTCATGGCACCCACCACACTGGCTCCGGCCCACAGATCTTCGGCGCGGAACAGCCCCTGCAGGGCCAATGCGGTGGAGGCCTGGGTGCCGTTCAGTAATGCCAGCCCCTCTTTCGGCGCCAGCGACATCGGCGACAATCCCGCCTTAATCAGGCCAGTTTTGGCATCGATCACTTCCCCGTGATAACGCACCTCGCCTTCACCCAACAGCGGCAGCACCATGTGCGACAGCGGCGCCAGGTCCCCGGAAGCACCGACCGAGCCCTTCTCCGGCACAATGGGGTACACCTCGGCATTCACCAGGGCGATCAGGGCGTCAATCACCTCGCGGCGAATGCCGGAAAAGCCCCGGGCCAGAGAGTTGATTTTCAGCACCATCATCAGGCGCACGGCACTGTCGCTCATGGGTTCGCCGGTACCGGCGGCGTGGGACAGCACGATGGAGCGTTGCAACAACGCCAGGTCGTCTTTTTCGATGCGGGTGTTGGCCAGCAGGCCAAAGCCGGTGTTGATGCCGTACACCACCCGATCTTCATCAATCACCTGCTGCACCATGGCGGCGCTGCGATCAATGGCGCCGTAGGCGCCCGCATCCAGGGTCAACCGAACCCCGTGCAGATCCACATGACGCAGCTGGGTCAGGGTCAGTTCACCGGGCTTGAGAGTCAGCTCAAACATCACTTCTCCTCCAGCATCGGCAGGTCCAGGCCCTGCTGTTTGGCACAGTCACGGGCGATGTCGTAACCGGCGTCGGCATGACGCATCACCCCGGTGGCCGGATCGTTCCACAGCACCCGACCGATGCGGGCGTCGGCGTCGTCGCTGCCGTCACACAGAATCACAATGCCGGAGTGCTGGGAGAAGCCCATGCCCACGCCACCACCGTGGTGCAGGCTGACCCAGGTGGCGCCGCCGGCGGTATTCAGCATGGCGTTGAGCAGTGGCCAGTCGGAGACCGCATCGGAGCCGTCCATCATCCCTTCGGTTTCGCGGTTGGGCGAGGCCACCGAGCCGGAATCCAGGTGGTCACGACCGATGACAACCGGCGCCTTCAGTTCGCCGTTTTTCACCATCTCGTTAAACGCCTTACCCAGGCGAGCCCGATCTTTCAGGCCCACCCAGCAGATGCGCGCCGGCAGCCCCTGGAACTGAATCCGCTCACGGGCCATGTCCAGCCAGTTGTGCAGATGCTTGTCATCCGGAATCAGCTCTTTGACTTTCTGATCGGTCTTGTAGATGTCTTCGGGATCGCCGGACAGTGCCACCCAGCGGAACGGCCCGATGCCTTCACAGAACAGCGGCCGAATGTAAGCCGGAACAAAGCCGGGGAAGTCAAAGGCATTGCTGACGCCCTCTTCCAGTGCCATCTGGCGAATGTTGTTGCCATAATCCAAAGTCGCGGCACCGCGACTCTGCAGGGTCAGCATCGCCCGAACCTGAACCGCCATGGACGCCTTAGCGGCTTTCACCACCGCCGCCTCGTCCTTAAGACGCATCTCGGCGGCATGCGCCATCGTCCAGCCCTGGGGCAGGTAGCCATTGAGCGGGTCGTGGGCCGAAGTCTGGTCGGTCACCACGTCCGGAGTAATGCCCTTGTCCACCAGCTCGGAGAACAGATCGGCAGCGTTGCCCAGCAGCCCCACAGACACCGGCTTGCCTTCGGCCTTGGCTTGCTCAAGCATCGCCATCGCCTCACCCAGCGATGTGGCCTTCTTATCCACATAACCGGTGCGCAGACGGAAGTCGATGCGAGTCTCGTCGCACTCCACCGCAATCATCGAGAAACCGGCCATGGTGGCCGCCAGTGGCTGGGCACCGCCCATGCCACCCAGGCCACCGGTCAGGATCCAGCGGCCGCTCGCGTCACCACCGAAGTGCTTCTTGGCAACGGAGACGAAGGTCTCGTAGGTACCCTGGACAATGCCCTGGGTACCAATGTAAATCCAGGAACCGGCGGTCATCTGGCCATACATCGCCAGGCCTTTCTTATCCAGTTCGTTAAAGTGTTCCCAGTTGGCCCAGTGAGGTACCAGGTTAGAGTTGGCGATCAGCACCCGCGGCGCGTTATCGTGGGTCTTAAACACGCCCACCGGCTTGCCGGACTGCACCAGAAGGGTCTCGTCGGTTTCCAGACGCTTGAGGGTCGACACAATCTGATCGAAACACTCCCAGTTCCGGGCTGCGCGGCCGATGCCGCCATACACCACCAGCCCTTGCGGGTGTTCAGCCACTTCCGGGTCCAGGTTATTCATCAGCATCCGCAGCGGCGCTTCCGTCTGCCAGCTTTTGGCCGTTAACTCGGTGCCCCGTGGAGCGCGAATGACGCGACTCTCATCGATGCGCGTTGCAGTGTCCTTCTTAATGCTCATCGTGATTTCCTCACTGTTGTCGTTGGCTGGGTTATCGCTCCCGCAGGAGCACCAGCATCAGTCCATAACCAGATGACCGCCCAGACGATATCGACTGCCTGGGTGGGTCAATCGTGCAAAACTCACCGTACCGGATCGACTCCAGGTACGACGATGAATCCGTAAACAGGGCTCGCCCTGGTCGATCTCCAGCAACGAGGCGGTCTTGGCATCCACCACCACCGCTTCCACTTCATGGTGGGCTTCCGTCAACGGCGCCACCTGACTCAAATACTCATGGGGCGTCTGGCGATAAAAGTCCTGCTCCAGGTAGTCGGGCACCAGCGCCAGATTGACGAAACGCAGTTCCAGCTGTACTGGCCGACCATCCTCACTGTGCAGCAGCCGGGTCTGCCCCACTTCGGCTCCTACCGCCACTCCGAGGGCGATCGCTACCGAGGCGTCGGCCGGTAGCCTGAGCTGCTCCAGCACCTGCACCTGATAATCATGGCCCCGACCCCGCACCTCATCGGCAATGTTGCGAATGTTGAGCATCGACCCCTGGGATTTCAGCGAAGCCACAAAGGTGCCCTGCCCCTGACTGCGCACCAGCACCCCCTGCTCCACCAGCTCGGTCAATGCCCGCCTGGCGGTCATTCTGCTGCAGCCAAACTCGCCAGCCAGCGCATTTTCCGACGGCACCTTGGCATGCTCACGCCACACTCCCCGCTCGATATTGGCGATCAAATGCTGCTTAATTTCGACAAACTTTGGTGCGGCCAAGGGTCCACTCTCCTGAAGATAACTGGCCACAAAATGACACAGGCAACTTGTATATACAAGCAAAGATTGCCAGAATGAGGTCAGACAATCAGCGCCGAAGGAGCGAACAATGGACTGGGACCAACTGTGGATTGAAGTCAATCTGGCCACCATGGATCCTGAACAACCGGGCAGTTACGGTGAGATCGAAGACGCCGCCCTGGCGGTGAAAGACGGCAAAATCGCCTGGCTGGGGCGTCGTTCTGACCTGCCTGAGTTCGACCCCTTTTCGGTACCGGTGCTCAAGGGCAATGGCCAGTGGCTGACCCCGGGGTTGATCGACTGCCACACCCACCTGATTTTCGCTGGCAGCCGCGCCAACGAATTTGAAGCCCGGTTGAATGGCGCCACCTATGAAGAGATCGCCCGCCAGGGCGGCGGCATTCAATCGACGGTCAATGCGACCCGCGCCGCCGACACCGAGTCCCTGTTCCACGACGCCCGGCTTCGACTCAACAGCCTGCTGAAAGAGGGGGTAACCCGGGTCGAGATCAAGTCCGGCTACGGCCTCGACCTGGACACGGAGCGCAAGATGCTGGAGCTGGCACGCCATCTGGGGCAGTTGCATCCCATCGATATTCACACCACCTTTCTGGGGGCGCACGCCATTCCCAGCGAGTATCAGGGACGCGATAACGACTACGTCGAACACGTCTGCAACGACATGATGCCGGCACTGGCTGCCGATGGACTGATGGACGCCGTGGATGTGTTCTGTGAGAACATCGCCTTTGACCTCGACCAGACCGAAGCGGTGTTCAAGGCCGCCAAGGCCCATGGTCTGCCGGTCAAACTGCACGCCGAGCAACTGTCCAACATGGGCGGCAGCCAGTTGGCGGCACGGCATCAGGCGCTGTCGGTGGATCACATCGAGTGCCTGGATGAAGAGGGTGTCAAAGCCATTGCCCAATCCGGCACCGTCGCAGTGCTGCTTCCCGGTGCCTTCTACTTTCTGAAAGAGACCCGCAAGCCGCCGGTGGATCTGCTCAGGCAGCACCAGGTTCCTATGGCATTGGCGTCGGACTTTAACCCCGGCAGTTCGCCCCTATGCTCAACCCTGCTGATGCTCAATATGGGCTGCACCCTGTTCAGCCTGACACCGGCAGAAGCCCTGGCCGGCGTTACCCGCCACGCCGCACGGGCACTGGGGGTTCAGGCCCGCTGCGGGCAGTTGAAAGTCGGCTTCGACGCCGACATCAGCCAATGGCGAATCGGCCACCCTGCCGAGCTGGCATGGCAATACGGATCCAACCCCTGTTCAGCGGTTTATAAACAGGGCCAACCGGTGCGAATGCCGTAGTAAATGCTGGCAATGAACCCGGCTCGGCGCTACTATTTGCCCAGAAGCGAGATTAATAATTGTAGGGATTATGGGAATTCAAGCCGTTATCGTAGATACCGCAGGTACCACCACGGATTACGACTTCATTCAGACCGTGTTGTTCTCTTACTCAGCCAAAGAGATGGCTAAGTTTATTGAGACCCACCAGGATCACGTGGTCGTATCCCACTGTATCGATGACGTTAAGGAGATGGCTGCAGAGCCAGAGGCAGACCTTAACCGTGTTGTTGCCATTCTGCTGGAGTGGATCGAACAGGACAAGAAAGCCACCCCATTGAAAACCCTGCAAGGGATGATCTGGCGTCAGGGCTACCAAAATGGTGAACTGGAAGGCCACATCTTTCCGGATGCCGCCGAAGGCCTGAAGTCTCTGAAACAGGATGGCAGACGAATCTACAGCTACTCCTCCAGCTCAACCGAAGCTCAGGAGTTGCTGTTCCAGCACAGCCAGTTTGGCGATTTGCGCGATCTGTTCCACGGTCACTTCGACACCCACGTCGGTCAGAAGGTGGATCCACAGGCATACCGCAACATCATCAACACCATCAGCATGTGGCCTAACCTCATCCTGTTTGTCTCTGACAACCTGGACGAATTAAACGCAGCCAAAGCCGCCGGCCTCAAGACCTGCCAGGTGGTGCGCTCCAAGGACACCCGTCGGGGCAAGCACCACGTCATCGACGACTTCAGTCAGCTGGAACTCAGCCAGTTCTAAAAAAAGCGGCCTATGGCCGCTTTTTTTTATTGCTGTTCTTGCCTACCAGGGGCGCGGATCCTGCAGCTCCGCCAACAGCAACCGCACCTCTTCACCGATGGCCGTAGAGCTTTCCGCCTCGTAATCGTAATGCACCATCGCCACTTCGGCCTGAGCCACCACCTTGCCCCCCTGCAGCGCCTGGTGCCAGATCTTCAGAGAGCTGTTGCCGATATGGTGAATGCCGGAGCGAATCTCAACGTCTTCACCATAGTAAGTGGGCAGCAGATAGTCCACATTGAAGCCCGCCAGAATCAAATTCCACTGGCGATGATCCAGAGTGGGAATAAAACAGCGGAAGATCGGCGTGCGGGCCTCTTCAAACCACACCGGTACTACGGTGTTATTGATGTGTCCCAAAGCATCGGTTTCTGAGAACCGAGGTGTAATCAACGTTCTGTACATCACAAATCCTTTTTAGTATGAACAAAAAAAGGGTGCCCTTCCGGCACCCTTCTCGTCAACCCTTAGCTTACTTTGCCGAGGCTTTCTTCCGCCCCACCAGCTTCTTGGCTTTGGCGTACATGGCATCAATTTCAGCTTCGAAGCGCTCGTTGATCACCTTACGGCGCAGTTTCAGCGTCGGCGTCAGCTCACCCCGCTTCATGCAGAACTCCCGCGGCAGCAGGGTGAATTTTTTCACCTGTTCAAATTTAGCCAGCTCCCCCTGCACCTCTTTCAAACGCTGCTCAAAGTGCTCGACAACCGCAGAGTGTTGAATCAGCTCCAGCTGATCTTTGTACTTGATGCCCTTCTCTTTGGCCCAGGCCTCCAACGACTCGAACGCCGGTACAATCAGGGCCGACACGTAGTTACGCGCTTCGGCGATGATGGCAACCTGTTCGATCAGCGGATCGCGGCCTACCATGCCCTCAACCCGCTGAGGGGCGATGTACTTGCCATTAGAGGTCTTCATCAGCTCTTTGATGCGGTCGGTAATGTGCAGCATACCCTGCTCATCCAGATAACCGGCATCACCGGTCTTAAACCAGCCATCCTCAAATACCGCCTCGGTGTCTTCCGGCCGGTTGTAGTAGCCCCGCATCACGGTATCGCCCTTAACCAGGATCTCGTTCTCGGCACCGATCTTCACCTGTGCTTCGGGCAACGGACGCCCATTACCTTGCAACTTGATGCTCCCCGGCAACCCGCAGGTTACCGTGGCCGTGGTTTCTGTCAGGCCATAGCCGCACAACAGGGTAATGCCGATGGATTGGAAGAATTCATGAACCACATCATCGAGCTTGGCCCCCCCACAGGGCATAAACCGCATCTCACCGCCAAGTACTGCTCTCAATTTCGTCAGCACCAGCTTGTCGGCCAGCCGGTAGAACGCCTGAGAGACTTTACCCAGCGGCTGACCACCGTTGTCGGCCTGGAAGCGTTTTTGGCCCTGACGCAGCGCCCAGTAAAACAGGGCACGACGGTGTGCCGGCGCTTTGGATACCTTATCGGCGACGGCACTGTAGACCTTCTCGTAGAATCGCGGCACCGCGCACATGACGTTGGGTTTAAACTCCACCATCGCCTGCTGCACGTCGGCAGGGTTGTCCAGCAGACCCACATGGGCACCCAGTCCCAGGGAGTACAGGGTCCATCCGCGTTCAAATACGTGGGACAGCGGCAGGAATGCCAGGCTGCGATCACCTTTTCCGTAGTCCAGTACCCTTGAGTGCTGACGGGTAGTACTGGCAAAGTTACGGTAATCCAGCATCACCCCTTTGGGTTCTCCTGTGGTACCGGAGGTGTAGATCAGCGTCAGCAGGTCGTCGAGGTTGGACTCTTCAATACGCTGCTCTAGCGCTTGCCGGCAGTATTCAACGTTGTATCTCAGCAGCTCTTCATAGCTGTGCTGAATCACCGCCGCATCACGCTTGGCAATGGTGCTGTTCATCAACACCAGGTGAGCTACGCTAGGGCAATGAGGCAGTGCCTCCAACGCCTTGTCGTACTGCTCCTGATCGCCAACAAACACTACTTTAGCGGCGGCGTCGTTGAGGATGTAACCCGCCTGTTCAGCGGTATTGGTGGGATAGATTGGCACAACCACAGCCCTGGCCTGCATGCATGCCAGATCCGCCATGGTCCACTTTTCAGAGTTTTGGCCAAACAGCGCTACCTTATCCTGAGGCTCCAGGCCAAGGTGAAGAAGCACCCGAGCCAACTGAGTGATGGTCGTGCCCAACTGTTTCCAGCTGATGTCGTGCCACTGTCCTTTCTCGCGATAGGACAACGCTGCCTTTTCCGGCATCTCATCGATACGTGCACGAACCAGATCAACCAGATGCAGATCTTCTAATAGTTGGGTCACTACTTACTCCCACCACAACAGGAAAGTTAGCGTACATATGTACACTGATTGGCACGAATCTTACCCAACTAACGCCTCCCAGTTAAGGTCAATTCCACTTAATTTGTGCGTTACCGCACAATAAGCACCAACTGATCCGAGCAGTTAAGAAGGGATTCAGCATTCCAAATGATTACATTTTAACTTTTCAGCGAACACAAGTAAGGCTAAATGGTTATACCTTTCGCGCCTCTAGCAAGAATAGTCCAGTAAACTGGCCGGCTCAGAAGCAGTGAAAGCCTCCATTTTCGGCCCTCGCGCTGGCAAGGACGACGGTGCGAACGGGATGGCGTAGCAGTAACTAATCAACGAATGGGAAGCGGCAGACGGCGCTGATCGCGACCGCCGAAACCCAGCTCATCCCTCCGTCGTGCCCGCGCACGCGCGTAGCCAGCGGCTTTCCAGCACCCAACAAAAACCAAAGACACTGGGCCCTCGCATTCGCAAGGGCGACGGGCTTTCCATCCGTCGTGCCCGCGGACGCGGGTAGCCAGCGGCTTTAAAGCAGCACAACCGAAGACACTGGGCCCTCGCATTCGCAAGGGCGGCGGGCTTTCCTCCGTCGTGCCCGCGCACGCGGGTACCCAGCGGCTTTAAAGCAGCACAACCGAAGACACTGGGCCCTCGCATTCGCAAGGGCGACGGGCTTTCCATC